>NZ_AP023246.1:0-1960000 GCF_016756515.1 Mesorhizobium sp. 113-3-9
AACAGGTACAAAAACAAGGAACTCGATCATGCAGAGCGGCATCGAAAGGGAGCTTACGGGCGACCTCCCATTTCCTGGAACTTTGATCGGAGCAAACGAGATGGCGGTCTCCAGCGATGCGGAACAGAAGTTCGACCGGGTCAAGACCCAGTTGAAGGCGCGCCTGGGGGCTGAAGTCTATTCGAGCTGGTTCGGCCGGATGAAGGTCGCGGAGGCATCCAAGGGCATTGTCCGCATCTCGGTGCCCACCGCGTTCCTGCGCTCGTGGATCAACGGCCACTATCTCGACCTCATCTCCGAGCTGTGGAAGCAGGAGGATGCCGATCTCCTCAAGATCGAGATCGTGGTGCGCACGGCCACCCGCCAGGGACGCAGCCATGCGGAACCGGAATTGGCCCCGGCACGCAAGATGACACGGCAGACGCAAACGGCATTGGCCGCCGGCACCGTGAGCCCCGGCAGGGTGGAACGCCCCCCGGTGCCGCGTCCGGGCGCCGCGACAGAGAGCGAGTTCCGCCACAATGTGCTGGGATCCCCGCTTGACCCGCGCTACACGTTCGGTTCCTTCATCGAAGGCCCGTCGAACCGGGTGGCTTTCGCCGCCGCCAAGGCCGTGGCGGAATCGCAGTCGAGCGCAGTGCGCTTCAATCCGCTTTTCCTGCACGCGACTGTCGGGCTCGGCAAGACCCATCTGCTGCAGGCCATCGCGGCGGAATCGCTGAAGCAGAATCCCAAGTCGCGCGTCGTCTATCTCACCGCCGAATATTTCATGTGGCGCTTCGCCACGGCGATCCGCGACAACAATGCGCTGACGCTCAAGGAACAGCTGCGCGACATCGACCTGTTGATCATCGACGACATGCAGTTCCTGCAGGGCAAGTCGATCCAGCATGAATTCTGCCATTTGATCAACATGCTGCTCGACAGCGCCAAGCAAGTCGTTGTCGCCGCCGACCGGCCGCCGTCGGAGCTGGAATCGCTCGAGCCGCGAGTCCGCTCGCGCCTCAATGGCGGCGTCGCGCTCGAAATGTCGGCGCCTGACTTCGCCATGCGCCTCGGCATGCTCAAGCTGCGCCTGGCCACGGCCCGGGTTGACGACGCGTCGCTCGACATTTCAGACGAAATCCTCAATCACGTCGCCCGCACCGTGACCGGCAGCGGACGCGAACTGGAAGGCGCGTTCAATCAACTGCTGTTCCGCCAGTCGTTCGAGCCGCAGATCACCATCGACCGCATCGACGAGATCCTCGGCCATATCTATCGCACCGGCGAGCCGAAGCGGGTTCGCATCGAGGACATCCAGCGCATCGTGGCGCGCCACTACAATGTCTCGAAGACGGAGTTGCTATCCAACCGGCGCACGCGCACCATCGTCAAGCCGCGGCAGGTCGCCATGTACCTGTCGAAGGTGATGACGCCGCGCTCGCTGCCCGAAATCGGACGGCGCTTTGGCGGCCGTGACCACACCACGGTGCTGCACGCCGTGCGCAAGATCGAGGACCTGTCCGGCAACGACAACACGCTAGCGCAGGAACTCGAGCTGCTGCGGCGGCTGATCAACGACCAGGCCTGAACGGACCGGGACAGGCAAGCCAGAATCGCGCCGGAATTCAATGGCTTGCCTGCTCCGTGGTCGCGATGAAATTGGCTCGCGGCGCTGGCTGGCGGCGATCCGGATTCCGGATTCAGCACCCTGCCCGGCGGTCTCCGCGGCCTTTATCCCCAGAAAGCCCGCGCAGCCGGCGGGAACCGGCGGCGCGGGCTTGCGTTTGCTGGCTTTTTCCTGTCAGTTTACGCAGATTCTGAGCCTGTTCAGACCTTTCGCGGGGCGCCGCCAGCCGGAGACCCGCTCATCCTTTCAAGCGAGCCTGTTTCGTCATGCGTGTTATCCTGGAACGGTCAAATCTCCTGAAGTCGCTCAACCACGTCCATCGCGTGGTCGAACGGCGCAACACGATACCGATCCTGTCCAATGTGCTGCTCAGCGCCGAGGGCGCCAGCCTCGAAATGAAGGCGACCGACCTCGATCTGGAGGTGACGGAAGCGACGCCCGCCAAGGTCGAGCGCGGCGGCGCGACGACGGTTCCGGCGCACCTGCTCTACGACATCGTGCGCAAACTCTCGGACGGCGCCGAGGTGATGCTGAAGACGGATGAAGACGGCAACGCCATGACGGTGACGTCGGGCCGATCGAGCTTCCGCCTGCAATGCCTGCCGCAATCCGATTTCCCCGAGCTCTCCGCCGGATCCTTCTCGCATATCTTCCGGCTCGACTCGGTTGCCCTGAAGGGGCTGATCGAGAAGACGCAATTCGCCATTTCCACCGAGGAAACGCGCTATTATCTCAACGGCATCTACCTGCACACGCATGAGGTCGGCGGCAAGCTGAAGCTGCGCTCGGTGGCGACCGACGGCCACCGTCTGGCGCGCGCCGAAATCGATGCGCCGGCGGGCTCCGAGGGCATGCCGGGCATCATCATTCCGCGCAAGACGGTGAGCGAGCTGCAGAAGCTGGTCGACGACCCGGATGTCGCCGTGACGACCGAACTGTCCGACACCAAGATCCGCTTCACCATCGGCAGCGTGGTCCTGACCTCGAAGCTGATCGACGGCACCTTCCCCGATTATCAGCGGGTCATTCCGACCGGCAATGACAAGAAGCTGATCCTCGACCGCCAGAGTTTTGCCGCCGCGGTCGACCGCGTCTCGACCATCTCCTCCGAACGCGGCCGCGCGGTGAAGCTTTCGATCAGCGAAGGCCAGGTGACGCTTGCGGTCAACAACCCGGATTCAGGCAGTGCCACCGAGGAACTGGCCGCCGACTATTCGTCCGACCCGATCGAGATCGGCTTCAACGCCAAATATCTGCTCGATGTCGCCGCGCAGCTGACCGGCACGGAAGCCAAATTCATGCTGGCCGATGCCGGTTCGCCGACACTGATCCACGACATGGCCGACGAGACCGCGCTTTACGTGCTGATGCCGATGCGGGTATAGCCGGCGCTTCATCATCGATCCGGTTCTGCGGCGGGACCCGCAGCGACAACAATGGCGACTTCTACAGGCGGATAGCGGTTGCCGGCACAAACCCATATAAGTAAGCTTACACTTACCAATTTTCGCAACTATGCGGCGCTGGCGATCGATCTCGCCCCTGGGCCCGTGGTCTTTTCCGGCGACAACGGCGCCGGCAAGACCAACCTCCTCGAAGCGATTTCCTTTTTAACGCCCGGACGCGGCCTGCGCCGTGCGCCCTATGCCGATGTCGCACGCGAGGGCGGCGATGGCGGCTTTGCGCTGCACGCCCGTCTCGACGGGCCTGACGGTCAGGTCGAGATCGGCACGGGCATTTCCGGCGGTGAGGGCGAAGGCGGCAGGCGGGTTCGCATCAACGGCGCGACCGCGAGATCGGCCGAAGACATGCTGGAATGGCTGCGGGTGGTGTGGCTGACGCCGGCCATGGACGCGCTGTTCACCGGACCGGCCGCGGATCGCCGACGCTTTCTTGACCGGCTGGTGCTGGCAATCGATCCCGGCCATGGGCAGCGGGCGCTCGACTACGAAAAGGCGATGCGCGGCCGTAACCGATTGCTGACGGATGGGTCCCGGGACGATCGCTGGTTCGAAGCGATCGAGATACAGATGGCCGAAACCGGCGTCGCCATTGCGGCGGCGCGCGCCGAACTGGTGCGCCTGCTCGCCGCCATGATCGACAGGCTGCCCGACACCGGACCGTTCCCGCAGGCCGACATCAGCCTCTCCGGCGATCTGGAAGCCGAAGTTTCCGCCGCGCCGGCAGTCGATGTCGAGGAGCGGTTCCGACGGGCGCTCGCCGACGGCCGCGATCGTGACCGCGCCGCCGGACGAACGCTCGAAGGGCCGCACCGTTCCGATCTCCTGGTCAGACACAGGCCCAAGGCGATGCCGGCCGAACTCTGTTCCACCGGCGAGCAGAAGGCACTGTTGGTCGGCATCGTCTTGTCACATGCCCGGCTGACCGGCGAGATGTCGGGCCTGACGCCGATCCTGCTGCTCGACGAGATCGCCGCTCATCTCGACGGTGGGCGGCGGGCGGCGCTGTTTTCCATCCTCGAGGAGTTGAACTGCCAGGCCTTCATGACGGGAACCGATGCCGCGCTGTTTTCCAGCCTGCAAGGTCGCGCGCAATTCCTGACCGTCGACCACGGCACGGTTGGGCCAACCGAAGGCTCCTGACAAGGTTTTTCAGCCGCTATATGGTCCTGACATGACCACCGCGCTCACCTCCGACGAAATCGAACGCTATGCCCGCCACATCGTGCTGCCCGAGGTCGGCGGCCCGGGCCAGCAGAGGCTCAAGCAAGCACGGGTCCTGGTGATCGGCGCCGGCGGGCTGGGCGCGCCGGTGCTCGAATATCTTGCGGCCGCCGGCGTCGGCACGCTCGGCATCATCGACGACGACACCGTGTCGCTGTCCAATCTGCAACGCCAGGTCATCCATGGCACCGATACGGTCGGCATGCTGAAAACCGAGAGCGCAAAGGCGGCGATCGCCCGCATCAATCCCAACACCGCGGTCGAGACCCACACGGTGCGGCTGAGTACGGAGAACGCCCCTGCACTTGTCGCCCGCTATGACATCGTCGTCGACGGTTCCGACAATTTCGAGACCCGTTATACGGTGGCCGATGCTTGCGCGGGCGCGCGCAAACCGCTGGTGCATGCCGCTGTCGGTCGCTTCGACGGCTCGGTGACGGTGCTGAAGCCCTTCGAGAACGGCAAGGATGGCAAGCCGAACCCGGGCTATCGCGATCTCTTTCCGGAAGCTCCACCGCCGGGCCTCGTGCCGTCCTGCGCCGAGGCCGGGGTGCTTGGCGCGCTGACCGGCGTCGTCGGAACGCTGCAGGCGATGGAGGCGATCAAGCTGATAACCGGTATCGGCGAGCCGCTGGTCGGCAGGCTGTTGCTCTACGATGCGCTCGCGGCACGCTTCGAAACGATCCGCTACGCCAGGCGCTGACCTTGACGCAAACGATGCCGCTTTCCATCGACCGCATTTCGATCGGCTTCAACCGCTGGGACGAGGTGCTTGCCCTGATCATGCGTGCCTTCGCCTTCATGGACGGCGTTATCGACCCGCCGTCCTCCGCTCATCTGCTCACCGTAGACACACTGCGCGACAAGGCCGGGCGGGAGACCGGTTTGGTGGCCTTCGACGGCGCCAGGATCGTCGGCTGCGTCTTTGCTCTTGAAAGGGCAGATGATTTCTACGTCGGCAAGCTCGCCGTCGACCCGGACTGCCAGGGGCAAGGCATTGGCCGGCGGCTGATGCGGGCGGTCGAACTGCTCGCGCTCGACCACGGCAAGGTGGCACTGGAGTTGCAGACACGGATAGAACTCACTGCCAACCATGCCGCCTTTGCCCGCCTCGGCTTCCACGAGACCGAACGGACGGCGCATGACGGCTACACCAGGCCGACCTCGATCACCATGCGCAAGGATCTTTCGTAAGTTTTGGCTTTCGCTTGAATACGGCGAGCCGGTCAGGTCCTGAGCGGCAGCACGCGGTCCGGCGGGCGGTGGCCATCGACGAATGCCCGGATATTGATGATGACCTTCTCGCCCATGTCGATGCGGCCTTCGAGCGTCGCCGAGCCCATATGCGGGAGAAGCACGACCTTGTTCCTGGCGGCGAGCTTGAGCAGCTTGGCATTGAGCGCCGGCTCGTGCTCGTAGACGTCGAGGCCGGCGCCGGCGATCTTGCCGTCCTGGATCAGCTTGACCAGCGCTTCCTCGTCGATGATGTCGCCGCGCGCGGTGTTCACGACATAGGCCGTGGGCTGCAGCAGAGCCAGGCGCCGTGCCGACAGAAGATGGAAAGTCGCCGGCGTCGACGGACAATTGACCGAGATGATGTCCATGCGGGCCAGCATCTGGTCGAGGCTTTCCCAATAGGTCGCCTCAAGCCCGTCCTCGACAGCCGGCAGGACACGATGGCGGTTGTGGTAGTGGATGGAGAGGCCGAAGGCCTTGGCGCGCCGAGCGACGGCCGTGCCGATACGCCCCATGCCGACAATACCGAGGCGCTTGCCCCAGATACGCCGGCCAAGCATCCAGGTCGGCGACCAGCCCGCCCATTTCTTGTCGCCGGTGAGCACATTGGCGCCTTCCGCGAGCCGTCGCGGCACCGCCAGCATCAGCGCCATGGTCATGTCGGCGGTGTCTTCGGTGAGCACATTCGGCGTGTTGGTGACGGTGATGCCCTTCTTGGCCGCCGCCGCCACGTCGATCTTGTCGACGCCGTTGCCGAAATTGGCGATGAGCTTGAGGTTGTCGCCGGCCTGGGCGATCAGCGCCGCGTCAATCTGGTCGGTCACCGTCGGCACCAGCACGTCGGCCTCCTTGACGGCGGCAACCAGTTCCGGCTGCGTCATCGGCCTGTCCTCGACATTCAGCCTCGCGTCGAACAGCTCGCGCATGCGGGTCTCGACCGGGTCGGGGAGCTTTCGCGTGATGACCACGAGAGGCTTCTTTTTGCCTGGCATTGTTTCCCTCGTTGAGACCTCTTTAACCAAGACCGGCGAAACTGAAAGCCGGTCGCGGTAGCCGATTTACCCATGTAACAAGCGGTGCCGCCGAAGACAAAGAAAAAGGGGCGCCGAGGTCACCGGGCCAGCGCCGAAAGGAACGAAAGTGTCTGGTTTCGCGTCGCTTCGCCTGACCCTCAGCGCAGCATTTCTCGGCGCTCTCCTCTATTCCCCGCTCGCCGCGGCGCAGAGCGCGGCCGCACCCGCCCAGAGCGCCGTCACGCTCGGGCCTAGCGGCCTGCCATTGCCGCGATTCGTCAGCCTGAAATCCGGACGCGTCAACTCGCGCGTCGGCCCCGGCGCCAATTATTCGGTCGACTGGATGTATATGAAGGCAGGGCTGCCGATGGAGATCATCCAGGAGTTCGATACGTGGCGCCGCGTGCGCGATGCCGACGGTTCGGAAGGCTGGATCAACCAGTCGCTGCTGTCAGGCCGGCGTACCGCGATCATCGCGCCCTGGCAGCGCGGCAAGGGCGCCCAGATCAATCTTCTGCGCAGCCCCGACAAGGATGCCAGCGTGGTGGCGATCGTCGAGCCGGGCGTCATGGGCACGATCAAGTCCTGCGACGGCCAATGGTGCGAAATGACGCTCGACGGCCATACTGGCTGGCTCGCCCAGGCGGCGGTCTGGGGCGCCTATCCCGGCGAGCGGGTCAAGGACTGAGGTCGTTCCGTTGCCGATACGGCCGAGATGGGTATCCTGAAAACCGGTTGACAGTTTCAGGCCATGGCCCGATGCGCGGTCGACGGCGAAGTGGGCGATCCAGACGGCCGCCACGACAGCCGATTCGGCCGGATTGTCAGATTGTTCCGGTCTTGCCGGTCATTCCTGGCGCTTGGGGCGCAATCTCACCACGATATCGACATTGGCGATTTCCATGCCCTCGGGCGGGTCCGGCAGGTTGGTGACCGTCACCGGGCCGCTGGCGATGTCGAAAATCCGGTTCTCGCCTTCGACGTAGAAATGGTGGTGGTCCGAGGTGTTGGTGTCGAAATAGGTCTTGGCGCCCTCGACGGCCAGGATGCGCAGCAGTCCCGCCTGGGTGAATTGGTGGAGCGCGTTGTAGACCGTGGCCAGCGACACCGGCACACCGGCGGCCAGCGCCTCCTCGTGCAATTCCTCGGCCGACAAATGGCGGTCGCCCTTGGCAAAAAGCAGGTCGGCCAGCGCAATACGCTGGCGCGTCGGCCTCAGGCCGGCTTCACGCACCCGCTTGTCCACAGCGACATTTTCCTTCCGGCAGCCCCGGTCCATCTGGTCTTCCAAGCTTGCAGTCCCGCTTCAAGACACGCCCAGAATGGCAAAAAAATGAACGTCTGCCGAAACCGGACCCCTGTTGACATATATTCTGTCGTCCGAATGCGATCAATAGCGCGCATTGACCCGGGCAGACTGGCGGGTTAAGCGCAAACGCCGGTTTCCGGCCTGAAACAGATTGTGTTAGGACACCAACGACAAGGGCGCGCTACCGCCCGGACGATATGGGGACGAGATTGATGGCGGGTAAATCCAGCTACGACTACGAAGAATTGCTGGCCTGCGCCCGCGGCGAACTGTTCGGAGAGGGCAATGCCCAGCTGCCCTACCCGCCCATGCTGATGTTCAACCGCATCACCGAAATCAGCGAGACGGGCGGCGCCTTCGACAAGGGCTTCATCCGCGCCGAGTTCGACATCAAGCCGGACCTGTGGTTCTTTGCCTGCCATTTCATCGGCAATCCGATCATGCCAGGATGCCTCGGCCTCGACGCCTTGTGGCAGTTGACCGGCTTCTATCTCGGCTGGCTCGGCGAACCGGGCAAGGGAATGGCGCTGTCGACCGGAGAGGTCAAGTTCAAGGGCATGGTCACCCCATCGGTCAAAAAGGTCGAGTATGGCGTGGATTTCAAGCGCGTGATGCGTGGCCGACTGGTGCTCGGCATCGCCGATGGCTGGATGAAGGCGGATGGCGAGCCCATATATGCGGCTACCGACCTGAAGGTCGGTCTGTCCAAGCAGTCGGCGGTCGCTTGACCGCAGTCCTGGCCGACCAACTGGCCAGCATCCCTGGAAGGAGTTGCGAATGAGACGTGTCGTAGTCACAGGCCTCGGCATCGTGTCGTCGATCGGCAATAATGCCAACGAGGTGCAGACCTCGCTGCATGACGCCAGATCCGGCATCAGCTTTTCCGATTCCTTCGCCGAACATGGCTTTCGCTGCCAGGTCTGGGGCGCACCTACACTCGACCCGTCCGCCATGATCGATCGTCGCGCGATGCGCTTCCTGTCACAGGGCGCGGCCTGGAACCACGTCGCCATGGATCAGGCGATCGCGGATGCCGCCTTGAGCGAAAGCGACGTCACCAACGAGCGCACCGGCATCGTCATGGGCTCGGGCGGCCCCTCCACCCGCACCATTGTCGAGGCGGCCGAAACCACGCTCAAGAACGGCAGCCCCAAGCGCATCGGTCCGTTCGCGGTGCCAAAGGCGATGTCGTCGACCGCATCGGCGACGCTGGCCACATGGTTCAAGATCCACGGCGTCAACTATTCGATCTCATCGGCCTGCTCGACCTCGGCGCATTGCATCGGCAATGGCTACGAACTGATCCAGTGGGGCAAGCAGGATATCGTCTTTGCCGGCGGCCACGAGGATCTCGACTGGACGATGTCGGACCTGTTCGACGCCATGGGCGCCATGTCGTCGAAGTTCAACGACAGGGCATCGGCCGCTTCCCGCGCGTATGACGTCAATCGCGACGGCTTCGTCATCGCCGGCGGCGCCGGCGTGCTGGTGCTGGAAGAGCTGGAACATGCCAAGGCGCGCGGCGCCAAGATCTATGCCGAGATCGTCGGCTACGGCGCGACCTCGGACGGCCACGACATGGTCGCGCCTTCCGGCGAAGGCGCGGTCCGCTGCATGCGCCAGGCGCTGGCGACGGTTTCCACGCCGATCGATTACATCAACACCCACGGCACCTCGACGCCGGTGGGTGATTCCAAGGAAATGGGCGCCATCCGCGAGGTGTTCGGCGAGAAGATGCCGTTCATCACCTCGACGAAATCGCTGACCGGCCATTCGCTGGGCGCGGCCGGCGTGCAGGAATCCATCTATTCGATCCTGATGATGCAAGGCGGCTTTATCGGCGAGAGCGCCCATATCGAAACGCTCGACCCTGAATTCGAGGGCATGCCGATTGTGCGAAAGCGCATCGACAACGCCAAGATCGACACCGTCCTGTCAAATTCCTTCGGTTTCGGCGGCACCAACGCGACGCTCGTTTTCCAGCGCTATTCCGCATAAGGCCAGCGTTTTTCTAAAAGGATTGCCTGACATGGACGGACTGATGAAGGGCAAGCGCGGGCTTGTCATGGGTGTCGCCAACGACCATTCGATCGCCTGGGGCATCGCCCAGAAATTGTCCGAGCATGGGGCGGAGCTCGCCTTCACCTACCAGGGCGAGGCCTTCGGCCGCCGGGTCAAGCCGCTCGCCGACAGGCTGGGCGCGTCGCTGGTCGTTCCCTGCGATGTCGAGGACAGCGCTTCGGTCACCGCCACGTTCGAGACGCTTGGCAATGCCTGGGGTGGGCTGGATTTCGTCGTCCATGCCATCGGCTTTTCCGACAAGAACGAGTTGAAGGGCCTTTACGCCGACACCAGCCGCGACAACTTCGTCCGCACCATGGTGATCTCCTGCTACTCCTTCACCGAAGTCGCCCGCAATGCCGCGCCCCTGATGACGCAGGGCGGCTCGATGATCACGCTGACCTATGCCGGTTCGGTCCGCGTCATGCCGAACTACAATGTCATGGGCGTCGCCAAGGCCGGCCTCGAGGCCAGCGTGCGTTACCTCGCCAATGACTATGGCCCGCGCGGCATCCGGGTGAACGGCATCTCGGCGGGACCGGTGCGCACGCTGGCCGGCGCCGGCATTTCGGACGCCCGCCACATGTTCTCCTACCAGCAACGCAACTCGCCGCTGCGCCGTACCGTCACCATCGACGAGGTCGGCGGCTCGGCGCTTTATTTGCTGTCCGACCTGGCTTCCGGCGTCACCGGCGAAATCCACTATGTCGATTCCGGCTATCACATCGTCTCGATGCCGACGCTCGATGAGTTGAAGCAGACGGATGGCTAACGAGCCCTGAAACGGGTCAAGGCGACACGTTTCGGGCAATATGGATGGAGCCGTTTCGCGCAAATGGTCCTTTTTCCAGTAAAGAAATAATCCTCTCCAGTAAAATTGGATGCATTCGCGGAAACTCATTTTAAGAGGATTTCCGCTATAGAGGCCCGCAATCTGGGGACCTTTGAATGCCTGCCGTCAGCAACCCGAAGCGAACACCGGTGTTCCGACTGCTCACGATAGCAAGTTCGGGGATTGGCAGTTTCGTCCTCGGCATCTGGGGTCTGAAGCACGGTCTCGGCGCCGAGTTTGCCGGCATATCGGTGGACATGATGGTCGCGATCATGGCTGCGCTTTGCGCACTCGCGGCATCGGTTGCGGCAATGTCCTTCTTCGCCGGCGTCGATGAATCGGCGGATTTCGTTTTCAACGAAACCCATTTCGACAAGCTGACGGGACTTCTGGCGCGACCGGCGATGGTCGGCAAGATCGCCGAGGCGGCATGCGTGACAAGCCGGACCGGTGAACCGGTGTTCCTGATCGACATCGACATCGACCGGTTCAAGCAGATCAACGACGCGATTGGCTATAGCCAGGGCGACGAGCTGATCCGCGCCTTCACCAAGCGGCTGCAAGACAGCGTGCCCGCACGCGCCCTGATCGGGCGCATCGGTGCCGGGGAGTTCGCGGTATTGCTGCCGGATCACCAGATCCCAGGGACGATGGAGGGCATGATCGAGCGGCTCATCGACGAGATGATGGAGCCCTATGAACTCAGCAGCCATCAGCAATCGGTGAGCCTGTCCGTGGGCATCGTGGCGATGCCCAAGGATGGCGTCGATCCGGTCCTTATCCTGCGCCGGTCCAACCTGGCGCTGCAGCATGCGCGCGCCAGCGGCGTTGGCAACTGGTCGGTGTTCGACAGCGAGATGGGACGAGTCGCCGATTATCGCCAATGGGTGGAATCCGAGCTGCACACGGCTTTCGAACGTGGCGATTTCGACCTCCATTATCAGCCGCAGCTCGACCTGCCGAGCGGCCGCATCGTCGGCTATGAAGCGTTGATCCGCTGGAACCATCCTGAGCGAGGCATGATCCCGCCCATGGAGTTCATCCAGATCGCCGAGGAAACCGGAATGATCAACCCGATCGGCGAATGGGTCCTGCGCAAAGCCTGCAACGACGCCCGGCATTTGCCAGACGACTGTTTCGTCGCCGTCAACATTTCGCCGGTCCAGTTCATGACCAAGGATTTCGTCGGCATCGTGCGCGACACGATGCGGGCCACCGGCATAAAGCCGTCGCGGCTGGAGCTGGAAGTCACAGAGACGGCGATGATGCAGGATCGCGATCGCGCTGCCGCAATCCTGAAAGAGCTTGCCGAAATGGGCATCTCCGTTGCCGTCGATGATTTCGGCACCGGCTATTCGAACCTCAGCTATCTCATCGATTTCTCGTTCGGCAAGCTGAAGATCGACCGCTCCTTCGTCAGCCGCATCGATACCGATTCCAGCTCCGGCGCCGTCGTCTCGACCATTGTCGGACTTTCGCGCGCGCTTGGCGTCAGCATCATTGCTGAAGGCGTCGAGACCGAGAGCCAGGCCACGCTGCTGCGGGCAGCCGGCTGCGAGGTGGTGCAAGGTTATCTGTTCGGCCGGCCGGCGCCGCTCAAGATCAGCCTTGGTGGCGGGCAAGCCACGGAAGAAGTCCGACGCGTCGCCAATCTGCACTGACAGCGATACGCATCGTTTCAGCGACGCGCGACAAACACCTTGAACATGCCGTCGCGGGCAAGCTCCGCATGGCTGGCGAAGGCAGCCGACAGCACGGGCTCGTAGGGAAGCTGGCGGTTGGCGACCATGATCAGCCTGCCGCCTGGCTTCAACGCCTTGGCTGCCGCGCGGATCATGCCGGCACCGATCTCCGGCTCCGCCGCACGGCTGCGATGAAAGGGCGGGTTCATGGCGATGACGTCATAGCGGCGCTCGACAGGCTCGGCGAGCAGATCCGTCCAGAAGAAGCCTTGCGCCACGGTGCCGCCGAGGTTTCCCTTGGCAGCCTCCAAGGCATCGAAATCCGCCTCGTAGAGATCGAGCCCCGACAAGCCCGGCGAACGGGCAGCCATCTCGGCCGCCACATAGCCCCAGCCGGCGCAGAAATCAGCCGCATTGCCACGCAGATCGCCGGGCAAATTGTCGACCAGCAGTTTCGAACCCGCATCGACGCGATCGAAGGAAAACATGCCGGGTGCGGTGCGGAACCGGTCTTCGACCAGCAAGGCGGGGTTGGCGGCACGAAATGCCGCGGCAGCCCGCATATCCGCCGGACGGCGCAGCCAGAAAGCAATGCCGTGATATTTCGGCATATGCCCGTCGAGCGGCAAAAGCTCGTCGACGCGCTTGCGCAGGCTGGCAATGCCGTCATCCTTGCCGCCGGCAATGACGACCAGTCCGCCCGGCGCCACGCGCTCGAGAGCCTCGGCGATACGCAGTTCATTCTGGCCGCGATGGCGGCCGGCGAGCACCAGGGCGGCATCAAAACCGTCGCCCTCGGCTTTCGGCGTGACCGTGAAACCCGCCGCCTGCAACGCGCGGAAATGCGGCCGGAAGCCCTGTACGAGATGCAGCGAGGCCTCGAAGCCCGGTGGTGAGCGCAGGCCGGGCTCGGCGCCGAGGAAGAGGATGCGCTCGCCCTTTCCCGGCATGGCAAGAGCCTCGGCCTCGAACGGATGGAAAAGCGTCTTCAGCGCTTCAGCGGACATTCCCTCTACCTTCCAAACGAAAACGGGCGCGACATCAGCCGCGCCCGTTTCGATTTCCGTGTCAGACCAATCAGGCGGCGTCTTCTTCGCCTTCGGCCTTCTTCTCGCGCACGATTTCCTTGCCGGTGGCCTGGTCTACGACCTTCATCGACAGGCGGACCTTGCCGCGCTCGTCGAAGCCCATCAGCTTGACCCAGACCTTGTCGCCTTCCTTGACGACATCCGAGGTCTTGGCAACGCGCTCATTGGCGAGCTGCGAGATGTGGACGAGACCATCGCGGGGACCAAAGAAGTTGACGAAAGCGCCGAAGTCGGCGGTCTTGACGACCGTGCCTTCGTAGATCTCGCCGACTTCCGGCTCGGCGACGATGGTGTGGATCCACTTCTTCGCCGCCTCGATCTCCTTGGCGTTCGAGGAAGCGATCTTGACCGTGCCGTCGTCCTCGATGTTGATCTTGGCGCCGGTCTTCTCGACGATCTCGCGGATGACCTTGCCGCCCGAACCGATGACGTCGCGGATCTTGTCGGTCGGAATGTGCATGACCTCGATGCGCGGCGCGAACTCGCCGAGTTCGGCGCGGGCGCCGGTCAGGGCATGCGCCATTTCGCCGAGGATATGCTGGCGGCCATCCTTGGCCTGGTCCAGCGCGATCTTCATGATCTCCTCGGTGATGCCCTCGATCTTGATGTCCATCTGCAGCGAGGTGATGCCATTGGCGGTGCCGGCGACCTTGAAGTCCATGTCGCCGAGGTGATCTTCGTCACCCAGAATGTCGGACAGAACCGCGAAGCGCTCGCCTTCCTTGATCAGGCCCATGGCGATACCGGCAACGGGCTTGGCCAGCGGCACGCCGGCATCCATCAGCGCCAGCGAGGTGCCGCAGACGGTGGCCATCGACGATGAGCCGTTGGACTCGGTGATCTCCGAGACGACGCGCAGCGTGTAGGGGAACTGGTCAGCGCTCGGCAGCATCGGCCGGATGGCGCGCCAGGCCAGCTTGCCGTGGCCGATTTCGCGGCGGCCCGGCGAACCCATGCGGCCGGTCTCGCCGACGGAATAGGGAGGGAAGTTGTAGTGAAGGAGGAACTTCTCCTTGTACATGCCGGTCAGCGAATCGACATACTGCTCGTCTTCGCCGGTGCCGAGCGTGGCAACGACCAGCGCCTGGGTCTCGCCGCGGGTGAACAGCGCCGAACCATGGGTGCGCGGCAGCACGCCGACTTCGGAAACGATCTTGCGGACCGTCTTCAGGTCGCGGCCATCGATGCGCGAGCCGGTGTCGAGGATGTTCCAGCGCACGACCTTGGCCTGGAGTTCCTTGAACACGGAACCGATCTGCTCGGAGGTGTATTTGGGGTCTTCGCCTTCGGCCGGAGCGAACGCGGCCTTGACCTTGGCCTTGACGGCGTCGACGGCGGCATAGCGCTTCTGCTTGTCGGTGATCTTGTAGGCTTCACGAAGCTCGTCGCCGACGATGTTCAGCATTTCGCCTTCGAGCGCGGAATAGTCGGGCGCGGTGAAGTCGCGTGGCTCCTTGGCGGCAACTTCGGCCAACTTGATGATGGCGTCGATAACCGGCTGGAAGCCCTTGTGGCCGAACATGACAGCGCCGAGCATCAGCTCTTCGCCAAGTTCCTTGGCTTCCGACTCAACCATCAGCACGGCGTCGGCGGTGCCGGCGACGACGAGGTCGAGCTTGGATTCCTGCATCTCGTCGATGTGCGGGTTGAGAACGTATTCGCCGTTGATGTAGCCGACGCGCGCGCCGCCGACCGGACCCATGAAGGGAACGCCCGACAGGGTCAGAGCGGCCGAGGTGGCAACGATCGACAGGATGTCCGGATCATTCTCGAGGTCATGCTGGACGACCGTGACGACGATCTGGGTGTCGTTCTTGTAGCCGTCGGCGAAGAGCGGACGGATCGGGCGGTCGATGAGGCGCGAAACCAGCGTTTCCTTTTCGCTCGGACGGCCTTCACGCTTGAAATAGCCGCCCGGGATCTTGCCGGCGGCGTAGGTCTTTTCCTGGTAGTTGACGGTCAGCGGAAAGAAATCCAGGCCGGGCTTGGGCTCCTTCATCGAAACGACGGTGGCCAGAACCTTGGTCTCGCCGTAGGTGGCGAGCACGGCGCCGTCAGCCTGGCGCGCGATCTTGCCGGTTTCGAGGATGAGCGGGCGACCGCCCCATTCGATTTCCACTTTGTGTTGATTGAACATGTCTTGTCCTTTGTATGAGGAAAGGCCGCGCCGTTTCAGCGTGCGCGGGTGCCCTTTCCTCTGGCTTCCTTTCTCGGGCAGCCACGGGCAAGACAACGGGAGGCTCGGGTTTCATCGGCGCGGTGGCCTTACGAGCGTCCTGCAATCCTGCCCCATGACCGTCCATGGGTGGCTTCGAGTGGCCCTCTGCGCGCTCGAAGCCGGATATGGCCAATCGATCGACTGGCCTGCGCACAACCCCGAAGCCCACGGCTTACGGAACGCGTCATGCGCAAATTCAACTTTTGGAGCGTCCGTCCGGCATCCGGAAGGGTGCGCGGCGCTCCAGTCCTGCATTCGAGATCAGGTTGGCCCGGGGCTCGAATGCGCGACCGGCGGACTCCTTGAAGGAGCCCGCCGGTCAATTCGTCAACGGCGCAGACCGAGCTTCTCGATCAGTGTCTGGTAGCGCGCGTCGTCCTTGCGCTTGAGATAATCAAGCAGGCTGCGGCGCTGGGACACGAGAGCGAGCAGACCACGGCGGGAATGGTTATCCTTCTTGTGGTCCTTGAAATGGTCGGTCAGGTTCTTGATGCGCTCGGAAAGGATGGCCACCTGGACTTCCGGAGACCCGGTATCGCCCTTGGCGGTAGCGAATTCGCCCATCAATTCCTTCTTGCGCTCGGCAGTAATCGACATCGTGTTTTTCCTTATCTGTTTGAGGAAACGGGTCGCCCTCAGCCGGGATGTCGTCCAGCAGGGGCCGGTGCAAGCAAAGCGTCGTGGCGCTATGCTGCGGCGCATATAGTGCAATTCCCGGCAAAACACCAGCCCAATTCACCAAGCCGGCTTTTCAGCCCCAAATGGCAAGTTTTGCCGCAGTCAAAGCCATTTCTTCCATTTGAAGAACGCAATCAGGCTGACCGCGATAACAGCCATGAACAGGAGCGCCTCCGGATAACCGTAATAGGCCTTCAACTCCGGCATGTTCCAGGGCGAGCTCTCGGGATCGAAATTCATGCCCCAGACACCGACCAGGAAGGTGAGAGGCATGAAGATGACCGAAACGATGGTGAGATAGCTGATGACGTCGTTGGTGCGCGCCTGGCTCAGCGACAGATGCATCTCGATCAGGCCGGTCAGCATGTCGCGCTGGGTCTCGACGAGTTCGATCAGCCTGAGCGAATGGTCGAGCGTGTCATTGAGGAAGACCTTGGTCTCGGCTCTGACATAGGGCACTTCGTTGCGGATCAGCGTCGCCAACGCATCGCGCATCGGCCACAGCACGCCCTTCAGCACATTGGCGTCGCGCCGCAATTCGTGCAGCTGCCGCATCTGATGCTTGTGCGGCGAATGCAGCATCTCATCCTCGATGCTGTCGACCAGGTCGCCGGCTCCCTCGATCGGCGGAAAATAGCTGTCGACGATAGCGTCGATAAGCGCGTAGGCCAGATAGTCGGCGCCGCGGGTCCGCAACCGGTTGGGCGCCGAACTCTCGATGCGCTTGCGCACCGGGTCGAACGGATCGCCCTCGCGCTCCTGGAAGGTGACGACGAAGTTCTCGCCGACGAAGAGAGCGATCTGTTCGTAGCGATGCGAGGTGACATCGTCGATCATGCGCACGACGACGAAGGCATGATCCTCGAAGAAGTCGACCTTCGGCCGCTGGCCGGTGTTGACGACATCCTCCAGCGCCAGCGGATGCAGGCTGAAGATGCGACCGATCTCCTCGATCAGCCCGATGTTGGCGAGGCCGGTGCAGTCGAGCCAGATCACCGGCCATTTCTGGCAATTGGCCTTGACGTCGGCGATGCTGGCATTGTCGATGGTCTTGAACTTCTGCGGCGAGATCAAGGTCAGTCGCAATTCGGAGTGCCGCGCCGCAGGATCGGCGATCAGCGTACCCGGCGAGGCGCCGACCGGCGGCCGCCTTATCTTCACCGGCGCCCGCTTTTTCACCGCCTCGGCTTTTGCCATGTGCCCCTCGAGCGTAGAGTCGACGTGAAGTTAGAACCTTGTTCTCGCAATTTCGAACAGAAAACCGTTTCACACTTTTCCTGGAATTGCGTCAGCCGTCAGCCGGCAAAGACCCGCTTGGGCTTGAACATGCCCTGTTCGATCGCACCAATGGCGACCAGCTTGCCGCGCGCCGTGGCGCAGGCCTCTTCGGCCTCCACCGGCGCATCGCGGCCGCGAATGATGACGGGATTGCCGAGACGGATCTTGGTTGCCGCATCATCGCTGATGGCGATCTGCGGCAAGCAGTCGAGAGCCGCCGATGTGTCGACAAGAAGCGCATCAATGGCATCGAAGTTTACGGGGATCTCTATCGGCTCAGCGCCGTCGGCCGGCTCCGGTTTGTCCTCACCTTGTGCTCCGAAGCGGGCCGCCTCGAGCTCGGCGATGGTGACGAAATCCTCTTGCGTGAACGGCTCGACCTCGACCCGGCGCAGATCGGAAATATGGCCGAAGCAGCCGAGGTCGCGGCCCATGTCACGAGCCAGCGAGCGCACATAGGTGCCCTTGCCGCATTCGACCTCGAAAACCGTGTGATCAGTGTGGTGCTCGATGATGTCCAAACGACCGATCTCGATCTCGCGCGGGGGGATGTCGACCGTCTCGCCTTCGCGGGCAAGGTCATAGGCGCGTTCGCCTGATATCTTGATGGCCGAGAATTGCGGCGGCGTCTGCATGATGACGCCGGTGTATTTCGCCAGCAGCGCCTGGACCTCGGCTTCCGCCGGACGCAGCTCGGAACTCTTCGTCACCGGCCCTTCGAGATCGTCGGTGGAGCGCTCATCGCCCCAGGCAACGGTGAAGCGATAGATCTTGGCGCCGTCCTGCACATAAGGCACGGTCTTGGTGGCTTCGCCGAGCGCGATCGGCAGCATGCCGGAAGCCAGCGGGTCGAGCGTACCGGCATGGCCAGCCTTTTCCGCCTGGAACAGCCACTTGATCTTGGAGACAGCCTCGGTCGAGCCCATGCCGACCGGCTTGTCGAGCACCACCCAGCCGGAGACCGGCCGGCCCTTCTTCTTGCCGCGGCGCGCCATTATTCGCTGTCCTTGTCTTCGTCTTTGTCTTGGCCGTCCGCATCGAGATCGCGCGCCACTTCGGGCGACTTCAACAGGTCGTTGATCCTGGCGAAATTGTCGAAGGAGGTGTCCAGCCGGAAGCGGAACTCCGGCATGTATTTCATCTGCCTGAGCGCGCCGGAGACACGGCCGCGGACGAATTTCGCATGCTTGTTGAGCGCCTCAATGACGGCGCCGGCATCCTTGGCGCCGAGCGGAGAAACAAAGGCGGTGGCGATCTTCAGATCGGGCGACATACGCACTTCCGAGACCGAGACGACCGAGTTTTCAATCAACGGGTCGAGGATCTCGCCGCGCTGCAGGGTTTCGGACAGGGCGTGGCGAACCTGTTCGCCGACGCGAAGCATGCGCTGGGACGGGCCGGATGTGGTGGAACGGGGCATTTTTCTCAATCCTGAAAGCGTGAGGCGCGGGATAGGACCGTGCCGCATGTCTCAAACGGGTCATTCTCAAAAGGCTTGGGGCGGCGGTCTTTCGACCACCGCCCGTTACCGACAAGTCACGCGAACTCAGAGTGTCCGGGTCACCATCTCGACGCGGAAGCACTCGATGATGTCGCCGACGCGCATGTCCTCGTAGTTCTGGAAGGCCATGCCACACTCCTGGCCGCCGGGGACTTCCGAAACCTCGTCCTTGAAGCGCTTCAGCGTCTTCAGCGTGCCTTCGTGGATGACGACGTTGTCGCGGATCAGGCGTACGCCCGCGCCACGCTCGACCTTGCCTTCGGTGACACGGCAGCCGGCGATCTTGCCGACCTTGGTGATGTCGAAGATCTCGAGGATCTCGGCATTGCCGATGAAGGTCTCGCGACGCTCCGGCGACAGCAGGCCCGACAGAGCCGCCTTCACATCATCCACGAGGTTGTAGATGATCGAGTAATAGCGGATCTCGATGCCCGCGGCCGCGGCCGCGGCGCGCGCCTGCACGTTGGCGCGAACGTTGAAGCCGATGATCGCGGCACCGGAAGTCTCCGCCAGCGAGACATCGCTTTCGGTGATGGCGCCGGCGCCGGCATGGACGATGCGCGCACGCACCTCGTCGGTGCCGAGCTTGTCCAGTGCTGCGTTGATCGCCTCGATCGAACCCTGAACGTCGCCCTTGATGACCAGCGGGAATTCCTTCAGCCCGCTCGTCTGCAACTGCGACATCATCTGTTCGAGCGAGCCACGCTGGCCGGCATGCCTGGCTACCGCCTTCTCGCGCGCCAGACGCTGGCGATACTCGGTGATCTCGCGGGCGCGGGCCTCGTTGTTGACGACCGCGAAGCGATCGCCAGCCTGTGGCGTGCCCTGAAGGCCGAGCACCTCGACCGGCATTGCCGGCGGCGCTTCCTTGATCTGCTCGCCGCGGTCGTTGACCAGAGCGCGCACCCGGCCCCATTCGTTGCCGGCGACGAGGATGTCGCCCGGCATCAAGGTTCCGGTCTGCACCAGCACGGTGGCGACGGGACCACGGCCCTTGTCAAGCTGTGCCTCGATGACGACGCCCTCGGCGGTACGGTCCGGATTGGCCTTCAGGTCGAGGATTTCGGCCTGCAGCAGGATCGCCTCGAGCAGCTTGTCGAGATTGGTGCCCTTGGTCGCCGATACTTCGACGTCCAGCACTTCACCGCCCATGGATTCGACGAAGACCTCATGGCGCAGCAGTTCCGAGCGCACCTTCTGCGGATCGGCGTCATGCTTGTCGATCTTGTTGATCGCCACGATGATCGGAACGCCAGCCGCCTTGGCATGGCTGATCGATTCGATCGTCTGCGGCATCACGCTATCGTCGGCCGCCACCACCAGGATGGCAATGTCGGTCGCCTGGGCACCGCGGGCACGCATCGCCGTGAAGGCGGCGTGGCCGGGCGTATCGATGAAGGTGATCTTCTGACCATTCTTCTCGACCTGATAGGCACCGATATGCTGGGTGATGCCGCCGGCCTCGCCGGAAACGACATTGGCATTGCGGATCGCGTCGAGCAGCGAGGTCTTGCCGTGGTCGACGTGGCCCATGATGGTCACGACCGGCGGACGCGAGACCAGGTCCTCGGCATTGTCGGCGATGTTGAACAGGCCTTCCTCGATGTCGGATTCGGCGACGCGGCGGACCGTGTGGCCGAATTCGGTGGCGACCAGCTCGGCCGTGTCGGCGTCGATGACGTCGCCCGGCTTCAGGATCTGGCCCTGCTTCATGAAGAACTTGACCACATCGACCGCACGTTCGGACATGCGCTGCGCCAGTTCCTGGATGGTGATGGTTTCGGGCAGGATCACTTCGCGCATGACTTTCTCGCGCGGCTCATTGTGCATCGCGCGCTTGAACTTCTCCTGGCGGCGACGCATCGACGACAGCGAACGAGCCCGCGCATCCTCGTCGGAAAGCGCGGAATTCAGTGTCAGCTTGCCACGGCGACGATCTTCCTCGCCCTTGGTCGGCTTGGCCGGACGCGCCACTTCGGGCGTGACCAGGCGACGTACCGGCGCACCGGCGCCAGTCCGCTTCGGCTTGACCTCTTCCTCTTCGTCGACGGTTGCCAGTTCCGCGGCCTGCGGCGCACGGCGGCGTGCTTCTTCCTCGGCGCGACGGCGCGATTCGGCCTCGGTCTGCAACCGTGCCTCTTCCTCGGCCTGGCGGCGCGCGGATTCCTCGCGTTCGCGCTTGCGGCGCTCTTCATCCTCGGCGCGGCGCTTGGCATCCTCGGCGGCGCGCTGACGGTCCTCGACCTCGCGCACCTTCGAGCCTTCGAGCGCCCTGCGGCGCGCTTCCATTTCACTGCGCGACAGTTCGTTCAGCACCATGCCGCTGCGTTCGACCGGAGGCCGCGGGGGGGGCGGAGGCGGCGGCGCCTTGGGCGCTTCCTGCACGACAGGTGCCGCGACGGCGACCGGCGGCTTCGGCGTGAAGACAGGCACAGGCGCGGCAGCAACCGGCTCCGGCTTGTCGCCGGGCAGGGAGAACTTGCGCTTCTTGGTCTCGACCACGACCGACTTGGTACGGCCATGCGAGAAGTTCTGGCGCACGGTGCCCTGTTCCATGCCGGGGCGCTTCAGCGTCAAGGTCTTCTTCGGTGTAACACTCAACGTCTTGTCGTCGCCCGATTTCGTATCGCTCATTCCATATCCTCTGCGGGCTCATCTTCGTCAGCAACGGCCGCAAGCATTGCCAGATCGTCCGGGGTACCGCCCCGATATCGGTCGAGCGCAACCATGCGCTTCTGGACCGCCTTACCCGCGTCTCCCGCGAGGACGGCAGCATGTATCACATTTGTACCCCCCAATGCCAAGCTCAACTCGGCCTCGGAGAAAAGTTTGTAGGCAAGGGTGGAAGGGCCGCCGAGATGGACAGTCGCCCGTCGCGCCTGGCTGATCTTGCGCACGCCATCGTCCGATGCTTCGGTCGCGTGGAGCACGAAAAGCGCCAGCCCGCCGCGCACGGCACTCTCGACCTTGGTAGCACCGAGAGCGATCGCGCCTGCCTTGCGGGCGAGACCCAGCATACCCAGCGCGGATCTGGAGAGCAGTCCGTCGACCATGCCGCCAAGATCCGGCGGCACAACCACCTGTGCCTTGAAGGCGCGGGCAAAAAGGTTCTTGGCCGCCGCCTTGTCGATATGTAGGCGGTCGGCGCTTACCCAGCAACCGCGGCCGGGCAGATTTCTCTTGAGATCGGGAACGACGGCCGAATCCGGGCCGACGACGAACCGGATCAGATCATCCGGTTCGGCCTGCTTGCGGGTGACGATGCAGGTGCGATCGTTCATCTCGTCCTGGGGCGGGTTCTGTGCGATGCGGTTTCACCTCACGCACCAACGGCTTCGTCAGCCGATGCTTCTTCGGCTGCAAGCTCGTCTTCGGTGATCCAGCCGGCCTTGAGGCGGGCATTGAGCACCATCTGCTCGGCATCGGCGCGCGAAACACCGTGATTGGCCAGCACGCCCGGATAGACTTTTGTCTCGCCGTCCTTGCGTTCCTTCCAGCCGGTCAGGTCATCGGCGGCATAGCCGGCGAAATCCTCGATCGTCTTCACGCCGTCCTCGCCGAGCGTCACCATCATGGCGGTGGTGATGCCGGGGATTTCGCGCAGTTCGTCCGAGACACCCAGCGCCTTGCGCTTCTCGTCATGCTCGGCCTCGATCTTTTCGAGATATTCGCGGGCACGGGTCTGGATTTCCGAAGCGGTATCTTCGTCGAAGCCGTCGATCGAGGCGATCTCGCCAGAGTCGACATAGGCGACTTCCTCGACGCTGGTGAAGCCTTCGGAGGCCAGCACCTGGCCGACCATCTCGTCGACATCGAGGGCTTCCATGAACAGGGCCGAGCGCTCGACGAATTCCTTCTGGCGGCGCTCGGATTCCTCGGCCTCGGTCAGGATGTCGATGTCCCAGCCTGTGAGCTGCGAGGCGAGACGCACGTTCTGGCCGCGGCGGCCGATGGCCAGCGACAGCTGATCGTCGGGAACCACCACTTCGATGCGCTCGGCGTCCTCGTCGAGCACGACCTTGGCGACTTCCGCCGGCTGCAGCGCATTGACGATGAAGGAGGCGGCCGAGGGCGACCACGGAATGATGTCGATCTTCTCGCCCTGCAGTTCGCCGACGACGGCCTGGACACGGCTGCCGCGCATACCGACGCAGGCGCCGACCGGATCGATCGAGCTGTCACGCGAGATGACGGCGATCTTGGCGCGAGAGCCCGGGTCGCGAGCGACCGACTTGATCTCGATGATGCCGTCATAGATTTCCGGCACTTCCATGGTGAAGAGCTTGGCCATGAACTGCGGATGCGTGCGCGACAGGAAGATCTGCGGGCCGCGCTGCTCGCGGCGCACATCGTAGACATAGGCGCGAACGCGGTCGCCATACTTGTAGTTTTCGCGCGGGATCAGTTCGTCACGGCGGATGATGGCTTCGCCACGGCCGAGATCGACGATGACATTGCCATACTCGACGCGCTTGACGGTGCCGTTGACGATCTCGCCGATGCGGTCCTTGTATTCGTCGTACTGGCGGTCACGCTCGGCCTCGCGCACCTTCTGCACGATGACCTGCTTGGCCGACTGGGCGGCGATACGGCCGAAATCCATCGGCGGCAGCTGTTCGGCGATGAAGTCGCCGAGCTGGGCGTCGGGATTGCGCTCGCGGGCCGAGGAAATCGCGATCTGCGTGGCATAGTCGTCGACCTTTTCGACCACTTCCATCAGCCGCTGCAGCTTCATCTCGCCGGTGTTCGGGTTGATGTCGGCGCGGATGTTGGTCTCCTGGCCGTAACGCGAGCGCGCCGCCTTCTGGATCGCATCGGCCATGGCGGCGATGACGATCGACTTGTCGATCGACTTTTCACGCGCGACCGCGTCGGCAATCTGCAGCAGTTCAAGTCTGTTGGCGCTTACAACCATCTTATTTCTCCCGAGCTTGTTGCCGAGCTTTTACGCCCGGCGGCTCAATCATAGTTCCTGTTAGATTTCGTCTTCCGCGCCGCCTTCAACACCCTCGGGTGCGTCATCAGGCTCACCGCGGCGTTTCTTGGCTTCCTTGCGTTCCCGGTTGTCCTTCGACAACGCCTCACGGATGAGGTCGTCGGTAAGGATCAGCCGCACATCGGCGATCGCGTCATAGGGAACGCGCACCGTCGGCTCCTCGCCATAGGCTGCCTTGTCGCGCTCGATCAGCACATCGTTCTCGCCGGCCTCGGCGATCTTGCCCTTGAAGCGCTTGCGATCCGCGACGATGACCGACGTTTCCATCTTCACCAGATGACCGGTCCAGGTGACGAAATCCGATTTGCGCACCAACGGCCGGTCGATACCGGGCGAAGAGACTTCGAGATGATACGCCTTTTCGATCGGATCATCGACATCGAGCGCCGGCGACACCGCGCGGCTGACCTCTTCGCAATCCTCGACGGTCATGGTGCCGTCCTCGCGCTCGGCCATGATCTGCAGCGTCAGCCCGTTCTGGCCGGACAGATGCACGCGCACGAGGCGAAAGCCGATGCCGCGCAGCACCGGTTGGACGATCAGCGCAATGCGCGCATCGATACCGCTTTCGCGGATGATGCGGTCGTCACCTTCGCTTGCCGTTGCAGTCATCAATTACCTGTCGTTCGTTTCGAACCTATCGGCAGGTAATAAAAAAGAGCGGGACCGGGTGGACCCACTCTTCGTCATACCGACCAAGAATTTGAGGCTGATATAAACGAACACGGCCCGTATTTCAAGCCCGGCGTGGCAAACCGACGAGGTATCACGCCGCCGCGCCAGCGTTGCGTCAGACGCATGGCCTCCATGCAGCCTCACCTCTGTGAGCTTTGACGCCGCATCCCCATTTGTAGTGCATCACAAAAAATTAAAGAGATTTCGCAGACGCGAAAGGGCACGACATGAGCAACCGTAAGATTTTTTCCGCCATAGGCGATCTGTTCACGACGTTCGGCAGCGCGGTGGCCGCATCGCGCGCCGTGGAAGCCGGCCGCAAGCCGCGCGCTGACGACCCGCGCAAGCTTGGCATGGATCCGGCTGTCTTCAACCGGATCGGTCGTTTTTGAAAATCCGGCGGGATGCGCCGTGATACTTATTTCCTGATAAAAGTCAGATAGGCCGGCGGCCGGCCCTCGCGAATGGCCTTCGCCTCGTAACGCGTGCCTGGCCAACCATCGTAAGGGCGATGCCAATCCGCCGCTTCCGCTGCCTGCCATGCGAAGGCGCCATGCGTCCGGCAATGAAGCAAGGTCCAGTTGACATAGGTATCGATGTCTGACGCGAAGCGGAATTTTGAACCCGGTTTCAGGACGCGGGCGAAACGGTCAAGGTTGACCGGGCTGACGAAACGCCGCTTCCAATGCTTCTTCTTCGGCCAGGGATCGGGATAGAGAAGGTCTATGCCATCGAGCGAGGCTGGGGGTAACCAGTCGAGCAGCCGGGTGGCGTCGTCGTCGTAAACCCTGAGATTGGCCAGCGGCCTCGCCCGCACCGCCATCATCATCTTGGCCATGCCGTTGACGAAGGGCTCCACACCGATGAAGCCGACCGTCGGCGTCTCGATTGCGCGATGCAGAAGATGCTCGCCGCCGCCAAAGCCGATTTCGAGCCGGACCCCCGAAATGTCAGCCGCAAACAGAGTGCGCAGATCCGACGGCGCTTCGGCCGTCAGATCGAGCCGGTAGGCGCCAAGCCCGCTTTCCAGGGCCGCCGCCTGCTGCGGGCGAACGGGCTTGCCGCGTCGACGACCGAAGAAGGCTTCGGTCGCGCGGCTCGGCCTGTTTTCAGGGCTCATCTGGTTGGCGCGGGGTCTGTCGCGGCTCAAGCCGCGACAGCATCCTTGAGCGCCTTGGCGAGATCGGTCTTCTCCCAGGAGAAAGACCCGTCGCGGCCGGCCTTGCGGCCGAAATGACCGTAAGACGACGTCTTGGCGTAGATCGGCTTGTTGAGGTCGAGATGCCGGCGGATGCCGGATGGCGACAGGTCCATCACGCTGCGCAGCGCTTCCTCGAGCTTTGCCTCGTCGACCTTGCCGGTGCCGTGCAGGTCGACATAGACCGACAGCGGCTGGGCGACGCCGATGGCGTAGGAGAGCTGGATGGTGCAGCGGTCGGCAAGCTTCGCCGCCACGACATTCTTGGCCAGGTAGCGCGCCGCATAGGCGGCCGAACGGTCGACCTTGGTGGTATCCTTGCCAGAGAAGGCGCCGCCGCCATGCGGTGCCGCACCGCCATAGGTGTCGACGATGATCTTGCGGCCGGTGAGGCCGGCATCACCGTCCGGGCCGCCGATGACGAACTTGCCGGTCGGGTTGATGTACCACATGCAATCGTCGGCAATCTTGAGATCACCAAGCGCCTCGCGGATATAGGGTTCGACGACCTTGCGGACTTTCTTGGAATCCCAGGTCGCGTCGAGATGCTGTGTCGACAGCACGATCTGCGTTGCCTCGGCGGCCTTGCCGTCAATGTAGCGGACGGTAACCTGGCTCTTGGCGTCCGGTCCGAGCTTGCCGGCCTCGCCGTTGTTTTCGTGGCGGGCGGCGGCCAGCAGTTCGAGGATCTTGTGGCTGTAGTAGATCGGCGCCGGCATCAGGTCCGGCGTCTCGCGGCAGGCATAGCCGAACATGATGCCCTGGTCGCCGGCACCTTCCTCGCCCTGGCGGTCGGCGGCGTTGTCGACGCCCTGGCCGATGTCCGGCGACTGGCCGTGCAGGAGAACCTCGATCTTGGCTGTCTTCCAGTGGAAGCCGGCCTGCTCGTAGCCGATCTCGCGGATCGCCTTGCGGGCGACGGATTTGAACTTCGCCGGATTCACGACCGGGTGACCCGCCGCGTCCTTGAGGATATTGCCGGCCTTGTCCTTCTTCAGCAGCGTCTCGGGGACGCGCACTTCGCCGGCGATGACGACACGGTTGGTGGTCGCCAGCGTCTCGCAGGCGACACGCACTTTCCATGGGTCCATGCCGGTCTTCTTGGCTTCACGGTAAACCAGATCGACAATTTCGTCGGAGATCCGGTCACAGACCTTGTCGGGATGACCCTCGGCAACGGACTCCGAGGTAAAGAAGTAATTCTGCCGCGTCACGGGTGTCCCCTCTTGAAAAACGATCGGCAGGCTGCCGATTTTGGCGCGCCACGTGTTAGCGGGGCAAAGCGCCGCTCGTCAAGCGTTGCCGCCATTCTGGCACGACTGTCGATGTCAATATCTTGTGCCACCGGCGGCGGATGCCGCCGGTGGCAGGCGCATTGAGCGTCAGTCGAGGTCGTCCGCGGCGAGCGACTTCACCAGATCGATGATCCTGCGCCGTACCTTGACGTCGGCGATCTTGACGAAGGCCCGGTTGAGCTGAAGGCCTTCGGGACTGCCGCAGAATTCCACGGCGAAAGCCATCGACGCATCCTCGGCAAAGCCACGATTGGCCGCGGACTCCTGACCCGGCGCATCCTCGAAAAAGAAGGCGACGGGCACGCCGAGTATGGAGGCAATCGCCTGCAGGCGGCTGGCGCCGACGCGGTTGGTGCCCTTTTCATATTTCTGGATCTGTTGAAATGTGATGCCGAGATTCTCGCCCAGCTTTTCCTGGCTCATTCCGAGCATGTTGCGCCTGAGCCGGACGCGACTTCCAACGTGGATGTCGATGGGATTCGGTTTTTTCTTGTTTTCTTCTGTCATTTTTTCCTCGCCGAATTTTTTCGGCTTTGTGATTTTTTCCCACCCAAACAAAGCCGGGGGCGACTGCCCCAACAGAACGATCCACCGGCTTTGAGAAATTTTCAGGCAGTACAGTATGAGTTTCTAATGTGTCGACTGTCAATTCACCCGTAGCCTTTGCCTTACGTTCAACAGCGCCCCCACCACCGCAAACAGCAACATGATCAGCATTCCGTTAATGCGCCGCTGGCCCGGGGAAACGACCGTCTGTCCGGAAATCGGCACCTTCACATCGATGGCGCCGCGCGCGTCGATCGCCAGCGCATCGACGATGCGTCCGTGTGGATCGACGACGGCCGAAATGCCGTTGTTGGCAGCACGCAGCAAGGGCAATCCGTTCTCCACCGCGCGAATCTGGGCTTGTCTGAAGTGCTGATACGGTCCCGGCGTGTCCCCAAACCAGGCATCGTTGGTGACGTTCACAATAAGCTGCGCTGACGTAGCGTCAACTGCCACAAGATCCGGAAAGATCACCTCATAACAAATAAATGGCAGGGCTCGGATGCCGCCAGGCAGCGTGATGGCGTGCCGCTCGTTACCGGCTGCGAACGTCACCGGCCCGGCAACAAGCTGGGCGATGCCGAAACGGTTGAGCAGATCGGCGAAAGGCAGGTATTCGCCGAACGGCACCAGATGGACCTTATCGACGGCATCAGTGATTTCGCCCTTGTCGTCGATCGCCACCACGGAATTGTAATAACGGCTGTCGGCAGCCGCGGAGCCGCCTTCCTCGCGGACGACGCCGGCGATCAGCATCTGGCCATCGGCCAGCATGTCGCCCAGCGCCGTCAGCGCATCCGGACGCTCGGTGAAGAGGAATGGCACCGAGGTTTCCGGCCAAAGAATCAGTTGTGGCTTACCGTGACCGGGGTCCGGCGCCTTGGCGGACAGGCCCAGCAAGGTGGCGAAGATGCGGTCGCGCACCGAGGCGTCCCATTTTTCCGACAGGTCGACGGCAGGCTGGACGATGCGGACATCAAGGCTGCGCTGCGCCGGCTTTTCAGGAGCTGCAAGCCTGACATAGCCGAACCCGACATGGGCCACCGCAAGCAGGACGAACAGCGCCGCGCCCAGGCGAAGATGCCGGCGCGCCGCCAGCAGCGCGGGTAGCGAAAAAAGGAACACCGCAAGCGCATTCATACCGATCATGCCGGTGACCGAGACGCTCTGCATCAGCAGAGGCACGGGCATTGCCGCGTAACCGATCGCATTCCAGGGAAAACCGGTGAAAAGGAAGCCGCGCAGCCACTCCGTCAGCCCGAAGCCGAAGGCCAGGGCGGCAATGCGGCCGATATCGCTGCTCCACAGCAGCCGGGCAACCATCGTTGCGAAGCCATAGAAAAAGGCGAGCGCGAAGGGAATACCGACCACGGCGAAGGGAAGCGCCCAGGCAAAATCATCGGCCTCGACCAGCAACGCCGAGCCTATCCACCAGAGACCGGCGAGGAAATAGCCGAAACCAAACCACCAGCCTACGGCGAAAGCCGGCCGCAGGCGCCGGAACAGGCTGCCGGAGGCTTCGCCGGTCGCGCCATCAAGCAGCCAGACCAGCACCGGAAACGAGATGAAGCAGGCTGCGAAGAAATCATAGGGCGCCTGCCCAAGCACCGTCAGCGCTCCGGCAAGAAAGGCCACGAGCGCGCGCCGCCAACCCCAAAGCAGAATTATCCGGCCGGCAAGGCGCTCCATGCATACTTCCGAGTCGCGCGAATCAGGACGCAAGATTTATCAGGCCGCGGCCTGTGCTCCAAACGGCCGATCAGCCGGGATGCCTCGACCGCCGCTCCAAAGCGCGTCGCGTTGAAACAGATCCATGCGACGCGCTTCAGGTCTTTTGTTCTTATGCATGTCGTTCCCCCAAAACCGGGGCCACTTCTGGCGACGCCCATTAACGGTGCCAGCCGTCGATGCGCAGGCCACTCAGCCGCTCGGCTTCTTCGCGGGAAACGGAACGGATGGGCTGGGTGAAGGTCCAGACATGCCCCTCGGGATCGCGGGCCCGATACTGGCGTTCGCCGTAGAACTGATCGGTCGGCTCCTGGATTATTTCGGCGCCGGCCGCGCGCGCCTGCTCGCAATGCGCATCCAGCCCGCCCACGAGCCTGACGTAGACCGACTGCGTGTTCTTGCCCGACACCGAAGCAGGGCTGGCGACATAATCGCTCCATTCGGAATCGACGATAATGTAGCAATCGCCGAAGCGCATCTCGGAGTGGACGAGCTTTCCCGCGGCATCGGTCACCACCATGCTGGGCTCGAAGCCGAAAGCCGCTTCTAGCCATGCCAGCGCTGCGCGGGGATCCCTGTAGAAGACGCCGGAACCCAGACTTGCGTGCCTGAACGGGTCGTCGATGGTCATCGAAGAGCCGAACCGCTCAGGCCTGTTCGGTGCGCGCCGTGGCCCGCCGGCGGCGCTCGCCCTTCTGGCTCTGCACGATGCGCACGCGCTTGACACGGCGCGGATCCGCATCGAGCACATGGAACTCGAAGCCCGGAATGGCCTGTACCACCTCGCCACGCGTCGGCACGCGGCCGAGCGTGTTGAAGATCATGCCGCCAATGGTGTCGACATACTCGCCATGCTCGCCGGCGGCGAAGTCCTCGCCGATCATCTTGGCGACGTCGTCGATCTCGGCCTTGCCGTCGACGATGAACACGCCGTCACCGGCCTGGGTGATCATCGGCTCGTCATCGTCATGCTCGTCCTCGATGTCGCCGACGACCATCTCGACAATGTCCTCGAGCGACACAAGTCCGTCGGTGCCGCCATATTCATCGATGACCAGCGCCATCTGTGTGCGCGTCGTCTGCATGCGGCCCATCAGGTCGGAAGCAAGCATCGATGGCGGCACGAACAGAACCTGGCGGATCAGGTTGAGTTCGCCGATGGTGCGCGCGAGATCGACCTGGGCAAGATCGAGCTGCGTGGTGGCAGGCGTCTTCCTGGTCGTGCGGCCCTTCTTGACGCGCGCGAGCTTGGTGATGTGAGCCAGCACGTCGCGGATATGGACCATGCCGCGCGGGTCGTCGAGCGTCTCGGAATAGACCGGCATGCGGGAATGGCCGGATTGTTCGAAGGTGCCCAGCAGATCGCCGAGCGTCGTGGCTATCTCGACCGCCTCGATGTCGGCGCGCGGCACCATGACGTCCTCGACGCGCACCTCGCGCAGGCGCAGAATGTTGTTGAGCATGGCGCGCTCGCCAGGCGAGAAGGATTCGGCGTCGCTCGCCGTCTCGGCCAGCGCGCCGGCGATTTCCTCACGCAGGCTGGTGCCGTTGCGTTGCCGAAACAGGCCCAAAACACGGTCGAACAGGGAAGGTCCGGCAGGCGAAGGCTCGCTGGCAGCGCTGTCGGTTACGGTACTCGGACTTGATCCCTCTTCCGACGTATCGGAAGCCTTGGGCGCACTGCCGGCGTCGGGGCGGGCGGCAGTCTCTGGTTTGTCGTTCATCGTCGTCCGGTCAATTGTCAGATGTAGTTACGCGTAGGGATCGGGAATGGCAAGCCTTGCAAGCGCCACGCGTTCGATGGCTTCCATCTCCTCGGCCTCGGCGTCGGTCTCGTGATCATAGCCCAGCAAATGCAGCAGGCCATGGATGACGAGATGGGTGATATGGTTCTCCAGGGGCTTGTCTTCCAGTGCCGCCTCGCGCGCCACAGTCTCGGCGGCAAGCACAATATCGCCCAGCATGGGCGGCAGCGGGCCACCGGGCACGGGCGGAAAAGCCGGGAAAGACAGGACGTTGGTGGGTTTGTCCTTGCCGCGCCAACCGGCATTGAGCGTACGTATATGGGCGTCGTCGGAAAAAACGACGCTGAGCTCGGACCGACCGGCCACGCCGGTCTCGGCGAAAGCAGCGTCAACCGCTCGATCGACCAGCCGCGTCAGGCTTGCCTCATCGGGCCAGTCGCCCGCTTCGACCGATATATCGATGTCGACGGGCACCGAAAGGCTCCCGTCGCCGGATAAATTGTCCTCAGGCATGAAGCCGCATCGCTGAAATCAATTCTCCGCGCCGAGGCCGCGCGCCAGCTTGGCATCCCGGTCATAGGCCCTGACGATCTCCGCCACCAGCGGATGGCGAACGACGTCGACATCGTTGAAGCGCACGGTTACCGCGCCGGCCACACCGTCGAGGACACGCAAGGCCTCGACCAGCCCCGATTTGGTGCTCGGAGGAAGGTCGATCTGGGTCGGATCGCCGGTGACAATCATGCGCGAGTTCTCGCCAAGACGCGTCAGGAACATCTTCATCTGCATCGGCGTGGTGTTCTGTGCCTCGTCGAGAATAACAGCGGCATGCGCCAACGTGCGGCCGCGCATGAAGGCGAGCGGCGCGATTTCGATGACTTCAGCGGCAATGGCGCGCTCGACCTTGTCGGCCGGCATCATGTCGTAGAGCGCATCGTAGAGCGGCCGCAGATAAGGATCGACCTTCTCCTTCATGTCGCCGGGCAGGAAGCCCAGCCGCTCGCCGGCCTCGACGGCCGGCCGCGACAGAATGATGCGCTCGACCATGCCGCGCTCGAGCAGCATCGCCGCATGCGCCACCGCCAGATAGGTCTTGCCGGTGCCGGCAGGGCCGATGCCGAATACCAGTTCAGACCGCTCGAGCGCCCGCATATAGGCGTCCTGGTTCAGCGAGCGCGCATAGATGGTCTTCTTGCGGGTGGCGATCTGGGCGGCGGAGACCTTGCCCTTGCGCTCCAGCGTCGGCAGCGTGAGCTGATCGTCGGCGGCGACCGCCATGCGCACGGCACCGTCGACATCGGACTGGCCGATATCGACGCCTTTCTGCAGAATCCCGTAGAGATTGTCCAAGGCACGGCGCGCCTGCTCGGCGGCAGAAGCGGACCCCTTGATGGTCAGCTGGTTGCCGCGCGAGCGGATATCCACGCCGAGCTTCTGCTCGAGCCGGGCGAGGTTCTCGTCGAACTGACCGTAAAGGGCGCTGGCAAGCTTGTTGTTGTCGAAAGTCAGAACGATGTGCGCCATGTCAGAAGCCCCAGATGCCGGTACCGGGGGCAGGTTCTTCAGCTCTGCTGCGCTCAACCGTCTCTCCTCATCTGCCGAGACCATCAGGCCAATTCGGCGAACAGGCTGTTGTAGCCCGTCTTCGTGATTCGCACCTGGATAATGTCACCGATTTCGCCGGCCTTTTCATCAACAATAACGGGCTGCAGCCAAGGTGAGCGGCCGACCTTCTGACCGGCCTGGCGGCCAGGCTTCTCGATCAGCGTGTCGATGGTGCTGCCGACAAGGCTCAAGCCGAAATCCTGCTGTTGTTTCAGGAGCAGTGCCTGCAGGCGCTGCAAGCGCTCGTCCTTGATGGTTTCGGGCACGTGATCAGTCATGTCGGCGCCCGGCGTGCCCGGACGCGGCGAATATTTGAACGAGAAGGCCGAAGCGTAGTTCACCTGACGCACCAGTTCCATGGTCGCCTCGAAATCGGCTTCCGTCTCGCCGGGGAAGCCGACGATGAAGTCACCGGACAACGCGATATCGGGGCGCGCGGCGCGGATGCGGTCGAGCAACGCCAGATAATCCCTGGCCGTGTGCCTGCGATTCATCGATTTCAGGATGCGGTCGGAGCCCGATTGCACCGGCAGATGCAGATAAGGCATCAGCGACGGCAGGTCGCGGTGGGCGGCGATCAGTTCGTCGTCCATGTCGCGCGGATGGCTGGTGGTGTAGCGCAGCCGGGCCAGGCCGGGGATCTCAGCCAGCCGGAACAGCAGCCGGCCAAGGCCCCACTCCTCGCCGTTCCCGCCCTGGCCGTGCCAGGCATTGACGTTCTGGCCAAGCAGCGTCACCTCGCGCACGCCGGCTTCGGCCAGGCGCTCGGCTTCAGCAACGATCTGCGCCACCGGCCGCGAGACTTCCGAGCCCCTGGTATAGGGCACGACGCAGAAGGTGCAGAACTTGTCGCAACCTTCCTGCACCGTGAGGAAGGCGGTGACGCCGCGCTTGATCACCTCGGCGCGCTTGGGCTGCGGCAGGTGCTCGAACTTGTCCTCGATGGCGTAGTCGGTCTCGACGATCTTCTCGCCGCCGCGCACTCTCGCCAGCACGTCGGGCAGGCGGTGATAGGTCTGCGGCCCGATGACCAGGTCGACGGCCGGCGAACGCCTGATGATCTCCGCACCCTCGGCCTGCGCCACGCAGCCGGCGACGCCGATCAGCAGTTCGCGGCCGGCAATGGCGCGCTCCGCCTTCATGTCGCGGATGCGGCCTAGTTCGGAATAAACCTTTTCGGCCGCCTTCTCCCTGATATGGCAGGTGTTGAGCAGCACCAGATCGGCCTCGCCGATGGCATCGGTCGCGGTATAGCCGTCGGCGGCCAGCGCGTCGGTCATGCGCTGGGAGTCATAGACGTTCATCTGGCAGCCATAGGTCTTGACGAAGACCTTCTTCGCTGCCGTGGCGCGCACTGCCTGCTGTCCGGCCACGGTGCCGATGTCGTCGCTTTCAATCGTGTTCAAGTCCATCCGGCGGCTTCTAACGCCTTTCCGTGACAAAAAACAGACGATTCTCGGTGTGCGCCGCCAAGGCGCATGTCGGGGCTAGCGGCTCGGGCGCGGATCGGCGAGTGCCGCCTGCATCATCTCGCGCACCTGGCTTTCCATCAGCTTCGACGTTTCCTTGCGGTTCGAACCCTTCGCAAAGGCGATCGGTTCGCCGAAATGCACTTCGACGTCGAGCGCGCCTTCCGCCATCAGCACCTTGAGATGCGGCATCAGATCCTCGTCGCCGATCCAGGCCGCGATCGGCCGGTGCCGGCGGCCGAGCGGCACGCCATGCAGGCGCGTATAGGCGATCGCCACCGGCTGAATAAACACCTGCTCGGCCGCTCCCTCCGAAATCGCCATCGAGGCGGCGCCGAACAGCGTGCTCTTGAACGGCAGGACGACGTTGCCGTCACCGGTCGACCCCTCGGCGAACAGCACCATCGCGTCGCCCTTGGCCATGCGGCTGGCGATCTCGCTTGCCTGGTCGCCGGAGGAACGCTTGCGCTCGCGCTCGATGAAGACGGTGCGCTGCAGCTTGGACAGCATGCCGATCAGCGGCCAGCCTTCCATATCGGCCCTGGCGATGAACTTCACATCGGCAAAAGAGCCCAGCACCATGATGTCGGTCCAGGAGATGTGGTTCGAGGCAACCAGCAACGGGCGCTTGGCCGACAGCGCCCCTTTGACATGGACGCGCATGCCGAGCGCCCTGAGCACAAGCCTGTGCCAGATCTTGAGGATGAAGGTTTCCGGCCACCAGCCGGTCTTCATCGACAGGATCTGCAGCGGCACCAGGACCAGCGAACCGGCGACGACAAGGCCCAGGGCCAGGAAAATCCTGATTTTTCCGATCATGCTGTCCTGGTCCTGCCATTACAGCGCCGCGCGTTCTCTCGGATGCGCAAAGGACGCCGTAATGCTTTGATCTCGGCGCATGATCCTTTCCGAAAATCGGAACCGATTTTCGGGGTCATGCGGCGTCTGGCTAGCGAAGATCGCGGCGCATGACAAGCGCACCGGTCGGACCGCGATCGGGCGACCTGTAATAGTCCGGGCGCTTGCCGACTTCGCGGAAGCCCAGCCGACGGTACAGGGCGATCGCGGCGACGTTGGTCTCGTCGACCTCCAGGAACAGCGCTTCGGCGCGTTGCACATGCAGTTCGCGCAGCACAGCGTCCATCAACTGCCAGCCCAGTCCCTGGCGGCGATGGGATCGCGCCACCGCGACAGTCAGGATCTCGCCCTCGCCGGCGGCCAGCCGGGCCAGCACGAAACCGACAGGCGGCTTGGCGCCCTGCCCGGTTTCGCGCGCGGCGTAGCCGAACACGGTGTCCTGCTCGAGCAAAGCGGCGAACTCGCCATCGGTCCACGGACGGACGAAATCCTCGCGATGCAGCAACGAGACCGCGGGGCTGTCGGTGATCCTGAGCGGCTCGAGCGCATAGTCCCGGCGCCGCGGCTGTAAGAAAGGTATGCGCATTAATTCTGTTGCCTTGAAAGAATAAATCCGGCTTGCGGCTTTGCATCGGCGCCGCGCAGGTAAAGTGGTTTCGGCCTCTCACCCTCGCCTCTGGCGGCGGCGAGGCGGGCGTATGTGACAATGTCGGCGGTGGCCGTCCGAGGCCCGATGTCGGAAACCCGACCCGCCGATGCGGCGATCTGCACCGCCGCGGTGCCGGCAAGCACCGCAAGATTCTCCATCGCCAGGGCTGTGGCTTCCGGCAATGTGGTCACCGCTGGACCGTAAGTCAAAACTGACATTTTATCGTAGAGCACGGCATGGATTTCCTCGCGGCCGGCATCGAGCGCCGCCAGCACGGCGCGGCCGGGAAATGCCGCTGCCGCCTCGGCAGCCAGTGCCTCGAGCGTCGTCACCCCGATCGCCGGTATTTTCAACGCCAGCGCCAGGCCGCGCGCGGTCGATACGCCGACGCGCAGGCCGGTGAAGGACCCTGGGCCGACAGAAACGGCAATGGCGCCAAGGCCGGGATAGTCGGTCGCGCCCGCCTTCAGCGCCTCGGCGATGACGGCCATCAGGTGCTCGGCATGGCCCTTGCCGAGATCGAGCACCGCGCGGCCAAGCTCCCGCCCGGCCGCCGCGTCGTAGACGCAGGCGGCGCAGAGGCTGGCGGCACAGTCGATGGCAAGCACTTTCATGAAACGAAACAACCGGTTCCGAAAAACAACTTCCCTGTGCCCGCCAAGGGGCGCCACCGCAAGCATAATTTGTTAAGCGGCTTCGCTTCGCCGCCTCGACGTCAAACCTGCTCGATGCGCAGCATGTGGTTGTCCCAGACATAGTCCGGTTCCGACCGTGTCGCGCCGCTGCCCTCGATGATCTCGCCGGCGCCGGTGGTTGCCATGAAGCCAGCCCCGTCCGGCGCCAGGCCACAAACCTCGACCAGCGCACTGGTCGAGACCACCCTGCCGCTCACCACGTCGACCACGGCAAGCGAATTGCCTTCCGGCGACGAGACGGCGACGGTGCCCGCAAAGGGATTGGCGGCGACCGAGCCTATATAGTTGCGGAAGCCGGACAGCACGTCCGGCGACATGTCGAGCAGTTGCAAATCCTTGCCGCGCGCGGCGCGGCCGACCAGCAGCGGACGGTCGGTGCCCGGCCCCCTATACTGACAGCCGAACCAGACGGTGCCGGCCTGGTCGGTGTCCATGTGGCGGATCGACAGTTGGTGCAGGGAAGCCGCCAATTCATGCTTCTCGATCAGGTCGCCCGTGACGCGGTCGATCAGCACGTAGGACGGCTTCATGGTGGCGATGTTGAGTTCCGCGCGGCCATAGTCGGGATGGGTCTCGATGCCGCCATTGGCGACCGCGATCGTCCGGCCATCGCCCAGCAGCAGAAGCTCGTGCGGACCCATGCCGTAAGTCGGGAATTCACCGATGCGGCTGAACTTCGCCCGCGCATCGTAGATGCCGACGACGCCGGCAGCGTTGTCGAAGTCGTTCTCGGTGGCATAGAGCAGGGCGCCGTCGGGCGAGAACACCCCATGGCCGAAGAAATGCCGGCCGGTGATGCTGGCGATGGTCAACGGGGCGTCGCGGCCGGTATGATCGAACACCACGGCGAAGGTGCCGGGCTGGCGGGCAAAGACCACTGAACGCTTCGATACGGGATCGAAGGTGACGTCATGGCCGCGATCGGGCAGATCGATCGCATGCAGCACCTTGCCTGCCTCGGACAGGACGGCGGCGCCAAAACTGCCGTCGCGCTTGACGAAGGCGGTGGCGAAGACGGCGTCGGCAGCAAGTGTCTTTGCCCAGGCGGACGGCGCCATCGCAGCGGCAAAGCCGATGCCCGCGGCTCTCAGGAAATCCCGACGATCGATGAGGGTGGTTTTCAAGACATGGCCCTCCCCTGCACTGGCCGGCTCCAAGACATGCTAATTTTTAGGGATCGGAGCTGACGCTTGGCACCTGCCGATTCTTCGAATGATTCATCCCAGACGTTGGAAGTTGGCCGAAGCCTCCGGAACTTCGTCATCCTGGGGCGGAGCAGGAGCGTAGCTCCGTCGCGGAGACCCAAGGATGACGAAGCTATGGGCGTTTCGGCCAATCTCAAGGTCATGCTCAGTCTCCATCCAGCGACGAAAAGCCTGCGGTCAGGCCGAATTCGGCGGTCAGCCGGGTGCCGATCAGGGTCGACAGGCTGGAGGTGATCAGGGCGAAATGCTCGAGTTTTTCGCGCAGTGCCGGGTCCGCGAGCGCCTTGTCGATCGGACCCGGGACGGACTTCGCGGTGGCGACACCGTTGACCAGCTGGATATGGATCGACTCCGCCATCCAGCGCGCATCGGGCGGGAGCGCATCGCCAAGTTTGGAGGCCTGGAACAGCGCATCGATGCCGGCGAGATTTCCCGCCAGCGAATTGGTGGTGTTTTGCGAACGCCAGTAGATCGCCTGCTTGGGCTTGTCCGCCTCGGGCTTGCCGCCCAGAAAGCCCTTCAGACGGACATCCCGGACCATCTCCAACTCGTTGATGAAAACGCCGACCAGTTCGGTCACCGCTTCGTTGCCGTCGCGGTAAAGCGCATTCTGCGGCCCGGGATTGGCCCAGAGTGCGGCAAAACCGTCCGGCTTGTTCCAGGCTGCGCTGACCTCGCCGGCCATGGTTTCGATATTGCCGGCAACCGCCGCGCCATAGGCGCAGCGATAGGGATCATCCTTACCCGTCAGCGCATCGGCGCCGTCGCCGAAAAGCACGAATTCCAGCGCGCCGAGCCCCTGCATGGCGACGCTCTTGCCGGCAAGCTGTGCCGGATCGGCGGCTGCCGGATCCTTGTCCGACAAGGCCGCCTGCACCTGTTTGAGGCCGATGCTCTTGCGGTCCGGCCAGAACAGCATGCGCTCCAGACGGTTGTTCTCCTTGATCGGTCCAAAACCGATGATCTCGGCCGATGACCAGGCATGGACCGTGGCGGAAAACTCGGTGCGCGCCGCGTCGAGTTCGCCCTGCGAAGGCGCCTCGCAGAGCTTGTGCATCGCTTTCGTCAAGGTTTCGGCATGCTGGTGCAAATCGGCATAGGCCGGCCGGACGAAGCCGTCGATCGCCCGCTGGATGATGTCCGAGGCTTTCACCGCCGCCGATGCGGGGAAGGCACCCAGCAGGGCCAGCGGAAGAGCGAGAACCAGGGCGGAACGCTTCAGCATCAGAGTGACTCCAGGAATTTGACCAGTGCATCGCGCTCGGCCGCATTGGCGGCGGCAAAGCGGTCGCGCGCCTTCTGCGCCTCGCCACCATGCCACAGGATCGCCTCGGTCAGGCTGCGCGCGCGTCCATCGTGCAGAAAGAAGGAATTGCCGTTGACGGTCTCGGTGAGGCCGATACCCCACAGCGGCGGGGTGCGCCATTCACTGCCCGTCGCGTCACCTACCGGCTGGCCGTCAGCCAAGCCGGGACCCATGTCGTGCAGCAGGAAGTCGGAATAGGGCCAGATCAGCTGGAAGGCCTGCGCCTTGTTGGGCGCATCGCGACGGGTGACGAATTTCGGCGTGTGGCAGGAAACGCAGCCCATCTCGTAGAAAACCTTCTTGCCGGCGAGCACATCAGGCGCAGCGAGATCGCGGCGTGCCGGCACGGCCAGGTTCTGCGAATAGAAGGTGACGAGATCCATCACCGGCGTCGGCGCCTCGACCGGACCGAGGCGCGCCTGCACGCCATTCGGCATTGCGAGGCATTCCGACTGCGCGGCGGTGCAATCGCCCCAATGTCTTGGTTCTTCCGGCGTCGAGATGCCGATATCGCCGGCAAAGGCATCCGCGGCCTGCTGCCGGATCGATGCGGTCTGCGCCTTCCAGCCGAAACGGCCAAGCGTCAACTCGCCGCTCAGACCGTCGAGCACGATGTTGGGCCTGCCGGAAATGCCGTCATTGTCGCGGTCGTCCGGATCGGCGTGGGCCAGAATGTCCGCCGGCGCGATCTGCTCGATCAAGCCAAGGCCGATCATCGGCGGCGTCAGGCGCGGCGACAGCGTGGTATGCGGATCGAGCGGCCCATAGGCGAGATCAGTGACGGAATAGCTGGGCTTGCGCAGGGAAACCACGGTGCCATCCGTCAGCTCCACCTTACGTTCCTGATAGTCGACGCGCATCCGGCCTTCGCCGCGCAGGCCAGGCACCGCCAGCTCCTGCAACTGCGTGCCGTAGACCGGGTCGGGAAAATTGAGCAGTTGGCGGTTGGCGATCGCCGCTTTTTCCTCGGCGCTGCCGGCGTCCCGCGCCAGGCGCAGGAACATCGAGGTGGTGCCGGTATCGCCTTGCGGCGGACGGCCGCGGCCGTCCTTCAGATGGCAGTTCTGGCAGGCCCGCTCGTTGAACAGCGGACCAAGCCCGTCCGACGCCTGCGTCGAGGATGGCGACGAGACCCAGTTCTTGCGGAACAAGGCGTTGCCGAGCTTGAAAGTGCCCTCTTCCTCGAAGGTGATGTTGGCCGAGGATTGCGAGAAGGCGTCGCGGCTGACGTCCTTCTCGGACGTGCCGGCGCCGCCTTGCATCAGCTCGAACGGCTCGGGTTTGGAGAAATCCGTGGTCGGCCTGGTGACGGCGGTGACACGCGCCTGATCCCGGGCGTTGAGGTCGCCGCGCGTGGTGGCAAGGCTGGCTGGCTGAAGGTCACCCGCGATCGCGGACGATGTCAGCGCCAGGACAAGAATGATGCAGCGCCGACCAGCCGGTCCGGCTGGTCTTTTCAGGAGGAGCGGCGAGCCGATGGCCCGCCGCGAGCGGCGCAGGAATTCTAGGGGGCGCCGCATTCCCGCATGCCTTTACTCCGCCTCGTTGGCCGAGTCGGCGTTGAGCTGGCCGTACTTCTCCTCGCCGATCGAGGCGAGCAGGTCGAGCTGCGTCTCGAGAAAGTCTATGTGACCTTCCTCGTCGGCCAGCAGATCCTCGAACAGTTTCATCGTCACGTAATCGCCCACCTCGTGGCAGATCTCGCGCGAACGCTTGTAGGCAGTGCGCGCGTCATATTCACCGGCAAGGTCGGATTCGAGCACTTCCTTGACGTTCTGCCCGATGCGCAACGGCGCCACGGACTGCAGGTTCGGATGGCCTTCAAGGAAGATGATGCGCGCGATGAGCTTGTCGGCGTGGTGCATCTCCTCGATCGATTCGGCCCGCTCCTTCTTTGCCAGCTTGGTGTATCCCCAATCCTCCAGCAGACGGAAATGCAGCCAATATTGGTTGACGGCTCCAAGCTCCAGAAAAAGAGCCTCGTTAAGCCGCTCGATGATCTGACTTTCGCCCTTCATGGGTTCTGCTCCCGTATTGGATGCGCAGGCCTCTGACGCGATCCAGATGTGAAACGACATCCACGCCGCTCGCCTCCGAGCGGGCATGGTAATTTTCGGTGACCCGAATGATCGTTTCCACCACATTTGGGAAGCAGCCGCAACAGCGACCGCGCTTTTGCATCGAGTGATAGATCTTTGCCGGCACGATAAGTTGCCAAGGGTCCTGGTCCAGCAGCCCGATGATCGTCTGCTCGATCTCTCTCTCCGTGATGATGTTGCAATGGCAGATCAGCATTTATAGTGCTCGGATGGCTGACGGCGCCTTCCGCGCCGTGTGGCTTGATTGGTCCTGGAGCCCATTCCGGAGCCAATTGTCAGGCTCCGGAACCGCGCACCAGGTTCGGTCTTACTTGAACACCTTGTCGGGCGCGTCGAGGCTGTCGGAGCCTTCGAAGGCGATGGCGTTGAGTTTCAGCGAGCCAACGGCACGTTCGATCGACTTGGTCTGGTCGACCAACGCGTCGATCGCCGCCTGCACGGTGGCGTTGCCTTCCTTGTTTCCTTCCGCGATCTGCTGGTCATAGGCCTCGCCGGCCTCGGCCCGCGCCTTGATCGCCTCCATCTTGGCGACTGTGACATCGAGCTTGTCGGCCAGTTCCTTGTCGATCGCCGGATCGGCTGCCTTGACCATGTCATGCACCGAAGGCCCCGAAACGACGGTGCCGTCGAGCCTGGTATAGCTGGCGAGGTAGGCGGCACGGATGCCGACCGCGTCATAGAGATGCGAGTTGTAGGTGTTGTCGGAGAAGCAGTCGTGCTCCTCCTCCGGGTCATGCAGCAGCAGGCCGAGTTTCATGCGCTCGCCGGCCAGTTCACCATAGGACAGCGAGCCCATGCCGGTGAAGATGACCGAGATCGCGGTGTTCGGCTCGCCATCGACCAGGTTCTTGCGCGCCGCGCCGTCTTCCTTCCAGTTGCCGACCATCTCCTGCAGGTCCGAAACCAGAAGCGCGCTGGCCGACTTCAGATATTCTGCACGGCGGTCGCAATTGCCGCCGGTGCAGTTCTTGAGGTCGTAGTCGGTGTAGGGGCGCTCGCCGGCGCCCGGGCCGGTGCCGTGCAGATCCTGGCCCCAGAGCAGGAATTCAATGGCGTGATAGCCGGTGGCGACATTGGCCTCGATGCCGCCGGCCTCCTGCAGCGTGCCGGACAGGAATTCCGGCGAAAGCTTGGAGGCATCGACCTTCTTGCCGTTGATCTCGATTTCCTTGTTGGCGATGACATTGGCGGTATAGAGCGAATTCGCATCCGATTCGGTGCCGTAGCTCTTGGCGACATAGTCGATCAGGCCTTCGTCCAGCGGCCAGGAATTCACCTTGCCTTCCCAATCGTCGACGATCTTGTTGCCGAAGCGGTAGACCTCGGTCTGCTGGTAAGGCACGCGCGATGCCTTCCAGGCGTCGCGAGCGGCCTTGAGCGTGTCCGCGGACGGATTGGCAAGCAGCGCGTCGACCGCCTTGTCGAGGGCCTGGGCCGTGGTCAGCGAATCCTCATATTTGGCAAGCGCGATGTCGGAATAGGTCTTGATGACCGCTTTCGCATCGGTTTCGGCCTTGGCCGGCAGCACAAACACCGCCGCCGTCAGCAGTGCCGTGGCGCCAATCGCCGCAAGCCTGCCGCCATATCGTGCTGTCATTATCGCTCTCCAGTTTTTTGGAAATTGTATAAACGGCGCGTGCGGCGGCCGGCGCCATGCCATGTTGACGCCATGGGGCGCAAGACTTGCCACGCGATCGCGCGGTTCAGGGAAGAAAGACACCAAAATGCCTCCAATCGAACGGGTTCAAGGCCCAGACATCAAAGGGATGCGCTAACGCGCAGGCTTCCATAAAGCTTCGACGCCCATGGAAGTCAATGAAAATCGTCTGGAAAAGCCAATTGAAACAATAGTTTAGAATTATTCTAAACTACGAAGGTCAACTTTATGTCTCGACTGTACCGGCTTTGCCGCCGAACTGTACGATTGACAGCCGTCATCCCGGGTGCGACCCGCAAACGCTCTCTTGCGGCGGCGCCAGACAATTGCCACTTGGCGAGACGCCCTAGGATCGAATCGGGATCGGAATGCGATGAAGAACGGTGTGGTCATTGTCGGTGCGGGTCACGCGGGCGTGCAGGCGGCCGCCAGTCTGCGCGAGGACGGCTATGACGGGCCGGTGATCCTCGTCGGCGACGAGAACGAGTTGCCTTACCACAAGCCGCCGCTGTCGAAGACCTTCATCAAGGATGCCGAGGCCAAACCGCAACCCTTGCGTGGCGAGGCCTTTTACACCGGCAACGCGATCGACTACCGGCCGGGCATCCGGATCGAGCGTATCGATGCCAGCCGCCACAGCCTGGAGATATCAGGCGGCGGCGAACTTGCCTTCGACCATCTGGTCCTGGCGACCGGGTCGCGCCCACGCGTCCTGCCGCTGCCGGGCTCGGACCTGTCCGGTGTTTTGTCGTTGCGCTCTCTGGCCGACGCACGGCTGATCCGGGAGCTGAGCGCGAGCAGCGAGGATGTCGTCATCCTCGGCGGCGGTTTTATCGGACTGGAGATCGCCGCGACGCTGCGCGCGGCCGGCCGCACGGTGACTGTGGTGGAAGCGGTCGACCGGCTGCTTGGCCGCGCGGTGGCGCCAGTGGTGGCCAGCCATGTCCGCCAGCGGCTGGAGGCGAGCGGCGTGCGCATCCTGACCGGCACCTCGATTTCAAGGCTCGAAGGCGAAAACGGCCATGTCGTGGCCGCGATCACCTCGTCGGGCGAAAGGCTGCCAGCACGCATGGTCATCGTCGGCATCGGCGCCGTGCCCAATGTCGAACTGGCACAGGAAGCCGGCCTTGCCATCGCCAACGGCATCCGCGTCGACCACCAGATGCGCAGTTCGGCGCCGGAAATCCTGGCCATCGGCGACGCCGCCTCCTACCGGCACTGGTTCACCGGCGGCGACGTGCGGCTGGAATCGGTGCAGAACGCCACCGACCAGGCGCGGCTCGCGGCGCGCACGATCACCGGTCACGCGGACGCCTATTCGGCGGTGCCATGGTTCTGGTCCGATATTGGCGACATGAAGCTGCAGATGGTCGGGCTGACCGCCGGCGGCGACAGCCATGTCGTGCTGGGCGACCTGCCCGACAACAAGTTTTCCATCTATCACTATGCGGGCGACCGGCTGCTCGGCATCGAATCCGTCAACCGCCCCGGCGACCACATGCTTGGCCGCAAGATGCTCGGTGCCGGCTTCTCGCCGACACCGCAGACGGCGGCGGCGGGGCCGGATGGGCTGAAGGCGGCGCTGGCCGAGTTTCAAAATATAGAACCAGCCAAGGCGAGAGCGTAGGGTTGCCAATTTTTGCCATACCCCATAAAATGCTTGCATGAGCACCATGAACATCTCACTGCCCGACAGCTTGAAGCATTTTGTCGATCAGCAGGTGACGGATCGCGGCTATGGCACGAGCAGCGAGTATGTGCGTGAATTGATCCGCCACGATCAGGATCGTCAACTTCTGCGTGGTTTGCTCCTTGAGGGCGCATCATCGGCGCCGGGAGCTCCCGTTGATGATGACTATTTTGCCGCGCTGCGAAAACGGGCGCAGGGCCAGTAATTTACGTGGCCACAAAGGCAGTTATTCCTCGAAACCTTGCTCTGCGGGATATCGAGGACGCTGTTGATTACTATGCGCGCGAAGTTGGTTCGCATATGGCATTGGGCTACGTCGGGGAGCTTCAAAACGCCTACAAGTTGATAGCGAGCTATCCGGCATCTGGCTCTCTTAGGTTTGCCTACGAAATTGGACTGCCTGGTCTGCGAAGTGTGCAACTCAAGCGCTATCCGTATCTGATCTTCTATCTTGAGCAGCCCGACCATATCGATGTGTGGCGGGTGCTGCATGCCAAGCGGGACATTCCCGCCTGGCTACAGAATCCAAGCTCCTGACAATAAGGCTTGAAGAGAAGTGGCGCTGCGTTTCAGGCAGCGCAGACTTCGCGGATCGAGCTTTCCAGGATGTCGAGCGCCTCGTTCATGACCTCGTCCTGGATGGTGATCGGTGCCAGGAAACGGATGACGTTGCCGTAGACGCCGCAGGTCAGCAGGATCAGGCCCTTGTCCAGTGCCTTCAGCCGGATGGCGTTGGCGATCTCTGCCGAGGGCAGGCCCTTCTTGACGTCGTTGAACTCGACCGCGTTCATGAAGCCGAGGCCCCTGATATCGACGATCTCGGGCACGTCGTCGCGGATCGACTGCAGGCGCTGCTTCAGCCGCGCGCCAAGCGTGTTGGCGCGGTCGCACAGCTTTTCGTCCTCGATCACGTCAAGCACGGCGTGTGCCGCGGCGACGCCGATCGGGCTGCCGCCATAGGTGCCGCCGAGGCCGCCCGGGCCAGGCGCGTCCATGATCTCGGCGCGGCCGGTCACCGCCGACAGCGGGAAGCCGCCGGCAAGACTCTTGGCCATGGTGGTGATGTCGGCCGCGACCTCATGATGATCCATCGCAAACATCTTGCCGGTGCGGGCGAAGCCCGTCTGCACCTCGTCGGCGATCAGCAGCATGCCGTGCTGGTCGCAGAGCTTGCGCAGCGCGGTCAGGAGTTCGCGCGGCGCGTCGTAGAAGCCGCCCTCACCCTGGACAGGCTCGATGATGATCGCGGCGACGCGGGCCGGATCGACATCGGCCTTGAACAGCTTGTCGAGCGCGGCAAGCGAATCGGCGACCGAGACACCATGCAGCGCCACGGGGAACGGCACGTGGTAGACGTCGCCCGGCATGGCGCCGAAGCCGACCTTGTAGGGAACAACCTTGCCGGTCAGCGCCATGCCCATGAAGGTGCGGCCGTGGAAGCCGCCGCCAAAGGCGATGACGGCCTGGCGGCCGGTGGCGTTGCGGGCGATCTTGATGGCATTTTCGACCGCCTCGGCGCCGGTGGTGACGAAAATGGTCTTCTTCTCGAACTTGCCGGGCAGCATGGCGTTCAGCCGCTCGGCCAGCCTGACATAGCTCTCATACGGCACGACCTGGTGGCAGGTGTGGGTGAAACGGTCGAGCTGCGCCTTGACCGCCTCGATCACCCTGGGGTGGCGGTGGCCGGTGTTGACGACGGCGATGCCGGACGAGAAGTCGATGTAGCGGCGGCCCTCGACATCCCAGATCTCCGAGTTTTCAGCCCGGTCGGCGTAGATTTGCGTGGTCATGCCGACGCCGCGCGAGATCGACTGGTTCTTGCGTTCGGAAATGGCTGAATTCTTCATGATATCCCTCATCGGGCCGGCGCCCGTCCTCGTTGATCAGATGTCTTCTGACCTTATTTCATGTTTTCCTCAAGTCGGCACCAGCGGATGGCGATTGGGCCTGCCACGAGCAGATCTCCGCCCTTAACCAGTCGGGCGATACAGGTACGAGAACGGTTTCCTTTTTCGGGGGATCGATTATCCTCCGCATATCGGCGAGGCATCGCTGTCAGCGAGCGGCCCGCGGCTGGGGGAGCCCATGAGCAGGAACGCGACATCGTCCGTCTCGCCGCCATCCGTCAAAACCTCCAGCCTTTTGTCCTTTTCCTCGGCAGTGTGCGTCTGCGCAGCCGCCCTGCTGCTGGCCGGTTGCCAGAAGCAGGAAGCGGCGGCCAGGAAACTGCCGGTCATGGTGCGCGCGGAAACGGTGGCGATGGCCGACTACGCACCGAGGACCTCGCTGACCGGGGTGATCGCGGCGCGCACGCTGAACAATCTGTCGTTTCGGGTCGGCGGCCGCGTCGCCGAGCGGTTTGTCGATGTCGGCCAGCATGTCGACCAGGGCGCGGTGCTTGCCCGCATCGATCCACAGGAACAGGAATCCGATCTGCGCTCCGCACAAGCCGATCTCGATGCGGCGCAGGCGCAGCTGACCCAGTCCGCCGCCGCCTTCCAGCGGCAGAAGACGCTGCTTGCCCAGGGCTTCACCACCAGGCGCGACTATGACGCCGCCGACCAGGCGATGAAGGTGGCGCAAGGCAGCGTCGATGCCGCGCAGAGCGCATTCGCCAATGCCCAGCAAAACCTGTCCTTCACCGAGCTCAAGGCGGGCGCCCCCGGCGTCATCACCGCCCGCCAGGTCGAAACCGGCCAGGTGGTGCAAGCGGCGCAAACCGTCTTTACCGTCGCCGAGGACGGTGACCGTGACGCCGTGTTCAACGTGCAGGAGACGCTGGTCGCCAGGACGCCGGCCTCGCCGGCGGTGACGATCACGCTGCTGGCCGATCCGCAGGTCCGGGCAACTGGCAAGGTGTGCGAAATCTCGCCGGTGGTGGACCAGGCCTCCGGTTCGATCCGGGTCAGGGTCGGCATTGCCGACACGCCCGCCGGCATGCCGCTGGGGGCGGCCGTGATCGGCTCGGTCGGCGCCAAACCGACGAAGGCGATCCTGTTGCCCTGGCAGGCCCTGACGTCCAGCGCCGGCAGGCCGGCCGTCTGGATTGTCGACCCAGCGACCAAGGCAGTGTCGACGACGCCGATCGAGGTGCTGGCCTTCGATTCGGGCACGGTCGTCGTCGCCAGCGGTCTGAACGAAGGCCAGAGTGTCGTTACCGCGGGCGGGCAGTTACTCAGTCCCGGCCAGACGGTGGAGATATCGGAGGCGGGCCAATGAACCGGCTGCCACGAATCGTGCTTGGCCTGTTCGCGCTTGGCGCGCTTGGCGCCTGCTCGAAATCCGAAGAAAAGCCGACGGAAATCATCCGGCCCGTGCTTTCGGTGGTGGTCGAGCCGCGCACGACCGAGACCTTCGGCTTCGCCGGCTCGGTCGAGCCGCAGGTCAGCGCCGACCTTGCCTTCCGCCTGCTTGGCCGGGTCGTCTCGCGCGACGTCAAGGTCGGCGACATCGTCACCAAGGGCACCACGATCGCCGCGCTCGACCCGACCGCGCTGGAACTGGCGGTGCAGGCGGCCAAGGCAGAGCTCTCCAATGCCGAGGCACAGTTCGCCAACGCCGCGGCGAGCGAGGAGCGCCAGCGCCAGCTGCTTGCCTCGGCCAACGCTTCGCAGGCCGTCTTCGATGCCGCGCAGCAGGCGCGCAAGGCCGCGGAAGCCAGCGTCGAGCGGGCCAGGGCCTCGCTGGCCAAATCGCAGGAACAGCTAGGCTATGCCAGGCTGTTTTCCGACTTCGACGGCGTCGTCACCGCGGTCGGCGCCGAGGTCGGGCAAACGGTCTCGGCGGGCCAGACAGTCGTCACCGTGGCGCGCTCCGACCTGCGCGAAGCGGTGGTCGACATTCCCGACCAGCTGATCGGCGATCTCACCGCCGGCACGCCGTTCCAGGTCATCCTGCAATCGCTGCCGACGATCCAGACCGAGGCCAAGCTGCGCGAGATCGCGCCACAAGCGGAGGGCTCGACGCGCACCCGGCGCGTGCGGCTGACGCTCACCGATCCGCCGCAGGCCTTCAGGCTCGGCTCGACGGTAACGGCAACCCGCGTGACCAAGGTGGCGCCGACGATCGAACTGCCCATGTCGGCGCTGCTCGAAAAGAACGGTTCCGACAAAGTGTGGATCGTCGATCCGCAGACGTCGAGCGTGAGTACGCGCGACATCAAGATCGCTTCCAGGAATGGCGGCACCTTCACTGTGGCCGAGGGACTTGAGGCCGGCATGCGCGTGGTCACCGCCGGTGTCCATAGCCTTAGCCAAGGCCAGAAGGTTAGAGTGCCGGAGGGCGGCGTCTGATGAAGGGCTTCAATCTCTCCGACTGGGCGCTCAGCCACCGCTCCATGGTCTGGTATTTCATGCTGGTCTTCGTGGTGGCCGGCATATTCTCCTACCTCAATCTCGGCCGTGAGGAAGACCCCAACTTCACCATCAAGACGATGATCATCCAGGCCAACTGGCCGGGCGCGTCGGTCAAGGAGACGGTGCAGCAGGTGACCGACCGCATCGAGAAGAAGCTCGAGGAGCTCGACAGCCTCGACTTCACCAGATCCGTCACCACCGCCGGCCAGACCGTCATCTTCGTCAACCTGAAGGACACCACCAGGGCGCGCGATGTCGTGCCGAACTGGCTTCAGGTGCGCAACATGGTCAACGATATCAAGGCGCAGTTTCCGCAAGGCGTGCAGGGGCCGTTCTTCAACGACCGCTTCGGCGATGTCTACGGCAACATCTACGCCTTCACATCGGACGGGCTGACGCCGCGCCAGTTGCGCGACTATGTCGAGGACGTCCGCACAAGAATCCTGACCGTGCCCAATGCCGGCAAGGTCGATCTCGTGGGCGCGCAGGACGAAGCCATATATCTGGAATTCTCGACGCGCCAGATCGCGGCCCTTGGCCTCAACCAGCAGGCGATCGTCGCCAGCCTGCAGGCGCAGAACGCGATAACGCCGTCCGGCGTCATCCAGTCCGGCCCGGAGCGCATCAGCGTGCGCGTCGGCGGCCAGTTCACTTCCGAAGAGAGCCTGCGTGCCATCAATCTGCGCGTCAACGACCGCTTCTTCCGGCTGAGCGACGTGGCGACGATCACACGCGGCTATGTCGATCCGCCGACGGCGCTGTTCCGTTTCAACGGCCAGGACGCCATCGCGCTCGCTATCGGCATGAAGCCCAACGCCAATCTGCTCGAATTCGGCGCGGCGCTGCACAGGGAGATGGACAAGGTGCTGGCCGACCTGCCGGTCGGCGTCGGCGTGCATCTGGTCGCCGACCAGCCGGTGATCGTCGAGGAGGCGGTCTCGGGCTTCACCCGCGCGCTGTTCGAGGCGGTGGCCATCGTGCTTGCTGTCTCGTTCATCAGCCTTGGCATGCGCGCCGGCTTCGTCGTGGCGCTGTCGATTCCGCTGGTGTTGGCCATCACCTTCACGGTCATGGAGTATCTCGGCATTTCGTTGCAGCGCATTTCGCTGGGCGCGCTGATCATCGCGCTCGGGCTTCTGGTCGACGACGCCATGATCGCGGTCGAGATGATGGTGGCGCGGCTGGAGGTTGGCGACAACCTGCGCAAGGCGGCGACCTATGTCTACACGTCGACCGCTTTCCCAATGCTGACCGGCACGCTGGTGACGGTCGCCGGCTTCATCCCGATCGGCCTCAACTCAAGTGCCGCCGGCGAATACACCTTCACCCTGTTCGTCGTCATCGCCGTGTCGTTGCTGGTGTCATGGATCGTGGCGGTGCTGTTCGCGCCGCTGCTGGGCGTAACAATCCTGCCGGCGACGATGAAGACCAAGCATCACGACCAGCCTGGCCGATTCACCTCGCTGTTCCGGCGGGTGCTGGTGTTTTCAGTGCGCCGGCACTGGCTGACCATCATCGTCACGGTGCTGTTGTTCGCGGCCTCGATCGCCGGCTTCGGCCTCGTCCAGCAACAGTTCTTCCCGCCGTCCGACCGGCCGGAGCTGATCGTCGACTGGAACCTGCCACAGAACTCGTCGATCGCCGAGACGCGCGACCAGATGGAGCGGTTCGAGCAGCGGGCGCTGGTCGGCAATCCCGACATCGACCATTTCTCGTCCTATATCGGCCAGGGCGCGGTGCGCTTCGTGCTGGCCTATGACGTGCAGCCGGCCAACCCCTATTTCGGCCAGACCGTGATCGTCACCAAGAGCCTCGAGGCGCGCAACCGGGTCAAGCCGGCGCTGGAGAAGCTGCTGCGCGAGGAGTTTGTCGGCACCGACGCATTCGTCAAACTGCTCGAACTCGGACCGCCTGTCGGCCGTCCGGTGCAGTATCGCGTCGGCGGTCCCGACATCCAGACGGTGCGCGAGTTGGCGCAGCAATTCGCCGGCCTCATCTCGGCCAATCCGAAGCTCGCAGCACCCACCTTCGACTGGAACGAGCCGCAACGCGTGCTGAGGGTCGATGTGCTGCAGGACAAGGCACGCCAGCTCGGCATCACCTCGTCCGACATCGCCAGTGCGCTCAACAGCACGGTCGGCGGCGCCACCATCACCCAGGTGCGCGACGCCACCTATCTGATCAATGTCGTGGCGCGCTCACGCGATGCCGAACGCGGCTCGATCGGGACACTGCAGAACATGCAGCTGCCGACCAGCACCGGCGAAGCCATCCCGCTCGCGGCGGTGGCCAATTTCAGTTACGACCTCGAGCAGCCGACAGTGTGGCGGCGTGACCGCATTCCGACGATCACCGTGCGCGCCGGCATGGTGGGCGACACGCTGCCGGCCACCGTGGTCAACGAGCTGAAGCCGTCGGTGGATGCCTTCATCGCCAAGCTGCCGCCGGGCTATTCGGTGGAAACCGCCGGCTCGGTCGAGGAAAGCGCCAAAAGCCAGGGGCCGATCGCGGCCGTGGTGCCGCTGATGCTGTTCATCATGGCGACCATCCTGATGGTGCAGTTGCAGAGCTTCCAGCGCCTGTTCCTGGTGGTGGCGGTGGCGCCGCTCGGGCTGATCGGCGTGGTGGCCGCCCTGGTGCCGAGCGGGGCGCCGCTCGGCTTCGTCGCCATCCTCGGCGTGCTGGCGCTGATCGGCATCCTGATCCGCAACTCGGTCATCCTGATCGTGCAGATCGAGGACCTCGTCCGAGAGGGTAAGGACCGATGGACGGCCGTCATCGAGGCGACCGAACACCGCATGCGGCCGATCGCGCTGACGGCAGCCGCCGCCAGCCTGGCGCTGATCCCGATCGCGCGCGAAGTGTTCTGGGGCCCGATGGCCTACGCGATGATGGGCGGCATCATCGCGGGTACGGCGATCACGCTGCTGTTCCTGCCGGCGCTTTATGTGGCGTGGTTCCGGATCAAGGAGCCGAAGCAAGGGGACGGACCATCCGTTCCGGAGAACGGCGAACTGGCGCAAGGTTCGACTTAAGACCCTGCTTGATCACTCGTTATCGTTGGACGGCACAGGGAGTGATTTGGCGCGCTGCCAGGGCGACGATTTGGAACTGCGCCAAGCACGCCAACCCTTTGGCAAATCGGCCAATGCCAAGATGCTTTCATCCCGCCGAACCACCTCCTGCAGACCGACGAGCATTATCTCGCGTTGGTCCCAATCTCGCGTGTCGCTGCTGTGGAATTGCCAACTGCCACCTTCATCATTACAGGCATCGTCGTCGTCAGCTTCATGCACGACGTATGCGATCCAGTCGTCAGACTTGAATATACTCTTGTCCGATAGCACCGCGACATTTGGTGGATCTGCAAACTTCCATTCCTCCATGGAATTCCCCCAAGACGGTTGGTCTGTGCACGGGAAGAACGAATTCAGGCGGTTCTCACAAACCCGTCGCTCGCCCGCAAAAGATTGCGCGTATAATCCTTGGTGACACGGCGCTCGACAAGGTCGCCCGCCGTCAGATTCTCGACCGCCTCACCGCTCTGCATCACCATCAGCCGCTCGCACATATGGGTGATGATGGCGAGGTCGTGGCTGACCATCAGGAAGGTCAGCTTGCGCCGCCGGCGGACTTCTTCCAGCAGGTTCAGCACTTCGGCCTGCACCGAGGCATCGAGCGCCGAGGTCGGCTCGTCGAGCAGAAGGATCGATGGTTCGAGGATCAGTGCGCGGGCAATGGCCACACGCTGGCGCTGGCCGCCGGACAATTGGTGCGCGTAGCGGAAGCGGAAGCCGTTGCCGAGACCGACCTCATCAAGCGCACGCTCGATGCGCTTTTCACCATCGGCAAAGCCGTGGATGGCAAGCGGTTCCTGCAACAGGCGGTCGACGGTCTGGCGCGGATGCAGCGAGCCATACGGATCCTGGAAGACCATCTGCACTTCGCGGTAAAAGGCCTTGTCGCGGCGCGCGCCGAGCGTCTTGCCATTGACGGTGATGCTGCCCGAGGCGACCACCGGCGCAAGGCCGGCGATCGCCCTGAGCAGCGTTGATTTGCCGGAACCGCTCTCGCCGACCAGGCCGAAGGATTCGCCCGACCTGACTTCAAGGCTCACGCCTTTCAGCGCGCGAAACCGGTCGAAGATCACTTCCAGCCCGTCGATGGTGATCGCAGAAGTCATGCCGCCCACTCCGGCTTGCGGTCGAGCACCGGCAGCGGATGGCGCTCGAAGCCTATCCTGGGCATGCAGTTGAGCAGGCCGCGCGTGTAGGGATGCTGGGCCTGGCCCAGTTCGGAGGCCTTGAGCTGCTCGACCACCTTGCCGGCATACATGACGATGACGCGGTCGCAGAAGGACGAGACCAGGCGCAGATCATGCGAAATGAAGATCAGCCCCATGCCGCGATCGCTGACCAATTTATCGAGGATGCCGAGCACGTCGAGCTGCACAGTGACGTCGAGCGCCGAGGTCGGTTCGTCGGCGATCATCATTTCCGGTCCGGCGATCAGCATCATGGCGATCATGGCGCGCTGACCCATGCCGCCGGACACTTCGTGCGGATGCAGGTCGAAAACGCGTTTGGGATCGCGGATCTGCACCGCCTCCAGCATGGCCAGCGCCCGCTCGCGCGCTTCGGCCTTGGAGACCTTTTCGTGCGTGCGCAAGGTCTCGACGATCTGGCGGCCGATGCTCATCACCGGGTCGAGCGAATATTTCGGGTCCTGCAGGATCATGGCGATGCGGTTGCCCCGCAACGCCCGGCGTTGGCGCGCCGAGATACCGAGCAGGTCGATGCCGTCGAAAGCCAGTTTCCTGGCCGATATCCGGGCCTGCGGCGGCGTCAGGCCCATGATGGCGCGGCCGGTCTGCGATTTTCCCGAACCGCTTTCACCGACGATGCCCAGCCGCTCGCGGCCAAGCGCGAAGGAGACGCCGCGCACCGCTTCGATCAACCCAGTGCGGGTTGGGAAGGTAACGCGCAGGTCCTCGACCTCGAGAAGCGCGCTCATTGGTCACCACTGCGGGGATCGAGCGCATCGCGCAGGCCGTCGCCAAGCAGGTTGAAGCCGAGGCTGACGATGAGGATGGCGAAGCCGGGCGCACCGGCCACCCACCATTGGTCGAGGATGAAGCGGCGGCCGGACGCGATCATGGTGCCCCATTCGGGCAGCGGCGGCTGCGCGCCGAGACCGAGGAAGCCGAGGCCGGCGGCGGTCAGGATGATGCCGGCCATGTCGAGCGTCACGCGGACGATCAGCGAGGAGATGCAGAGTGGCATGATGTGGCGCAGCACGATGCGGAAGGGCGAAGCGCCCATCAATTGCACCGCCTTGATGTAATCGGAATTGCGCACCGTCAGCGTTTCCGCGCGGGCAATTCGAGCGTAAGGCGGCCAGGAGGTGATGGCTATCGCCAGCACCGCGTTTTCAATGCCGGGGCCAAGTGCGGCAACGAAGGCCAGCGCCAGAACCAGCTTCGGAAAGGCGAGGAAGATATCGGTGATGCGCATCAGGATGGCATCGGTCCAGCCACCGGCGTAACCGGCAACGGTGCCGACCAGCAGACCGATGGGGGCGGCGATGATGGCGACCAGGATGACGACATAGAGCGTCCAGCGCGAGCCGTAGAGGATGCGCGAATAGATGTCGCGGCCGAGGTCGTCGGTGCCGAACCAGTGCTGCGCACTCGGCGCCAGCAGCCGCGCGTTCTTCAGGTCGCCGAAGGTCGGCGAATAGGGCGCCAGCACACCGGCAAGGGCGGCAATGACCAGCAGCGCGATGATGATCAGCAAGCCGACAAAGGCCAGCCGATTGGCGGAAAAGCGCCGCCACGCGACATAGGCGCGGCCGAGCCTTGCCTGCATGCGCGATGCCGGCCGCTCGCTGAGCAACCAGTCGCGTCGGCTCTGAATGGTGTCTGTGCTCATCTTACCTTCGTCCTCGGATCGAGCACACGGTAGAGAAGATCGGACAGAAGATTGATGCCGATGAACACCGAGCCGATGACGATGGTGCCGCCGAGCACGGCGTTCATGTCGGCGTTCTGCAGCGAGTTGGTGATGTAGAGGCCGATGCCTGGCCAGGAAAAGACGGTCTCCGTCAGCACCGAACCTTCGAGCAGACCGGCATAGGAAAGCGCGATCACCGTCACCATCGGCACGGCGGCGTTGCGCAGCGCGTGGCCCCAGATGATGCGGGTTTCCGACAGGCCCTTGGCGCGCGCCGCGACGATGTATTCCTGTGCGAGCTCGTTGAGCATGAACGAGCGCGTCATGCGGCTGATATAGGCGAGCGAGAAATAGCCGAGCAGCGAGGCCGGCAGGATGATGTGGCGGAAGGCGTCTCGGAAGACATCCCACTGACCCTGCATCGCCGAATCGAGGAGGTAGAAACCGGTGATCGGCGTGAAGGTGTATTCGTAGACGACGTCGAGCCGGGCCGGAAAAGCCACCCATTGCAGCTTGGCGTAGAACAGCACCAGGCCGAGCAGGCCGAGCCAGAAGATCGGCACGGAATAGCCGATCAGGCCAATCACACGCACGACCTGGTCGATGATGCTGCCGCGCTTCACCGCGGCCAGCACGCCCAACGGTACGCCGAACAGCGCGCCGATCAGTGTCCCCAGCGTCGCCAGTTCCGTCGTTGCCGGAAGCGCGCGGCGGATGTCGGTCATGACCGGATTGGTGGTCAGCACCGAAGTGCCGAAATCACCACTCAGGGCATTTTTCACATAGATGTAGAACTGCTCGATCAGCGGCAGGTCGAGGCCCATCTCGCGACGCGTGCGCTCGACGACATTGGCCGGCGCCCGGTCCCCGAGCACTGCCAGCACTGGGTCGATCGGGATGACACGGCCAATGAAGAAGGTGACCGCGAGAAGACCAAGATAGGTCGTCACCGCGATGACCAGGAAACGGCCGAGCGATGATGCAAGGGCGACGGCGCGGGCACCACCGCGCCCGCCTCCGTTTTCAACCGCGCTCATGCGGCGCGTCCGCGGGCGCTATTCTTTCGAGACCGGCCCGACGAAATTGGTGTCGAAGCTCGGGCCAAGCGCGAAGCCCTTGAGGTTCTTGCGCACACCGGCGACTTCCAGCTGTTGATGGATGACGACGAACGGGCTGGTGTCGAGGATCTTCTTCTCGAGGTCCTTGTACATGTCGGCGCGCTTGCCCGAATCCTTTTCCAGCAGCGCTGCTTCCGTCTGCTTGGTCAGGTCCGGAATGTCCCAGGCATTGCGCCATGCGAGCGTCTTGGATTTGCCTGCATCCGAATTGTCCGGATTCGAGGCAAAGGTCTGGGCGTTGGAGTTCGGATCGAAATAGTCCTGGCCCCATTGGCCGATATAGATGTCGTGATTGCGGGCGCGATACTTGGTCAGCGTCTGCTTGCCGTCGCCCGGGATGATCTCCAGCTTGATGCCGGCTTGTCCGAGCGTCTGCTGGATCGATTCCGCCATGCCGGTCGTCGGCTGACCAGTGCGCACGTCCATGGTTACGCTGAAGCCGTCGGGCAGGCCTGCCTTGGCCAGCAACTCCTTGGCCTTGGCAACGTCAAGCTTGAACGGGTTCTCGTCCAGTTCGCCAAGCACGCCCTTGGGCAGGAAGGTCTGGTGGATCTCGCCTATCCCCTTGAGGATGGTCGAGCTCAGCGCATCATAATCGACCAGATATTTGAAGGCCTGGCGCACCTCGGGCTTGGCCAGGTTCGGATTCTTCTGGTTCAGGCTGATGTAATAAACCGTGCCCTTCGGCGCGCTGGTCGAGGTGAGGTCGGCGTTCTTGGCGATGGCGTCGAGATCGTTCGGCTCGAGGTTGCGGGCGACGTCGATATCGCCGGCTTCCAGCGCCAGGCGCTGGGCCGAGCTTTCCTTCATGTTGCGATAGATGACGCGGGCAAGCTTGGCTTTCTCGCCGTGATAATTGTCGTTGCGCTCCATGACGACGGCTTCGTTGGCGCGCCATTCACGCAGCTTGTAGGCGCCGGAGCCGGCATATCCGGTCTTCAGCCAGGCATTGCCGAAATCATTGTCCCATTTGTAGTCGGCGCTCGGCGTCACCGCCGCGACATGCTCCTTGACCAGCTTGGCGTCGACCACCGAAGCGACGGTGGCCGAGAGACAGTTCAGCACGAAGCTCGGCGCATAGGCCTTGTCGACGGTGAACTGGAAGGTGGTGTCGTCGATTGCCTTGGCCTTTTCGGTGACGTTGTCGCCGCTGATGCCGAACTGGTCGATGATGAAGGCCGGGCTCTTGTCCAGCTTGACGGCGCGCTCGAACGAATAGGCGACGTCAGCCGCGGTGATCGGATTGCCCGAGGCGAATTTGAGGCCCGGTTTGAGCTTGAACGTGTAGGTCAGGCCATCGTCGGAGACCGTCCAGCTTTCAGCGAGATCGGGCTTGACCTTGGACGTGTCGCTGAGGTCGAGGCGGACCAGCAGGTCGTAGGTGTTGCCGGTGACTTCGGCGGTCGACAGTTCGAACGCCTCGCCCGGATCCATGGAGATGATGTCGTCGATCGCAAAACCTTCGACCAGCGTGTCGGCGGGCGTGACCGCGCCAGCCGGCGCTCCGGCCAGAAGCAGTGCCGACATGGCCGCGCCCGCGAGCAAGATGCGGGATCGTAGAGCAAGCTTTTCCATCATCATGGTGATTGTTCCCTTTTTTGTTGTTAACCTGAGTTCCCGGCTCAGGATTGAGGTCTTCTTTTCAAGGCCTATGATGGCCCCTTGTCCACTTACCGTCGTGGTTTTTGTCCATTTGGTCAACACCATATCCGGCGGCTCCGTGGCCGGCAACGAGCATTTATACGACGGCTCATTGAAGCAGGATGGCCGGTCGCGCGTCGACGCATAGGCCGGCCAATCGAGGCCGCCGATCGAGAATAATCTGCTAATTTCGGCGCTATTTCAGTGCGGCGACCAGCCCCGCGTCGGGAAAGCAGGTTGCGGCCTGGCCGTTCTTGGCCTGCCACTTGCCGATCGAGCGGCGGGTCTTGAAGCCGGGCAGGCCATCGGCGCTGCCGACATCATAGCCCTTGGCCTCCAGCGACCGCTGCAGGGCGGCAATATCGGAACGGTGGAGATCGCCAACGGGACCCCAGCTGCCGGAAAAATTCTGATCGCCATGCGCGATGCGGTCGGCACCATGGCCGATGAACAGCGCGTAGAGGTCGCTGGTGTTGTATTCCTTCAGCACGTAGAAATTGGGCGTGGCGATGAAAGCCGGCCCGCTGCGGCCAGCCGGCATCAGCAGGAAGCCCTCCGCCTTAAGCTCGCTCGCCGGAAACGGCTTGCCGCCGACGCGCTTGATGCCCATACCAGCCCACTCAGATATCTTCTTGCCCTGATCGGGACCTTCCAGCGAGCAGGAGACGCTCTCGGGCACGGTCACCTCGAACCCCCAGCCACGTCCCCTCACCCAGCCATAATGGACAAGATAGTTGGCGATCGAGGCGAGCACGTCGGGCGTTGAGTTCCAGATGTCGACGCGGCCGTCGCCATCGAAATCCACGGCATGCTTGAGAAAGGAGGTCGGCATGAATTGCGGCTGGCCGAGCGCACCGGCCCAGGACGATTTCATCGAGCCGACCGGGGCCAGCCCACGCTCGACGATTTCCAGTGCGGCTAGCAATTCGGTGCGGAAGAAATCCTTCTTGGTCGACATGAATGCCTTGGTGCCCAGCACCTCGAAGGCGTCGTAGGGCATCTTCGCGGCGCCGAAACCGGTCTCGCGGCCCCAGATCGCCAGAACGATCTCGCCGGGCACGCCGTAGCGTTTTTCGATCGCGGCAAGGGTCTTGGCGTTGGCCGCCTCTCGCGTGCGTCCGCCTGATGTCACGGCGCGAACCGTCTTTTCGGCGAAATAGGCGCCGGGCGAGCCGAACTCGGCCTGATGCTGCTTCTGCGGCGTCTTCGGCTTCTCGCCGGGCATAACAAGGTCAGGCAGCTTCAGATTGGGGTTTATGCCATCGAAGGCGGCATCGAAGGTCTTCTTGGAAATGCCTTTGGCCTTGGCTTCGGGCCAGAGATCGTTCTGCAGCCACGCGCGGAACTGGTCGTCGATCTTGGCGGCCGAGACCGGGGTGACGAGGAAGACACCGAGGAGCATAGCGACAAGGGCGAAGGTGATCGTACGAAGGAATGCAGTCATTTCAGCAAACATCCCCGCCAATTGCGTCAAAACGCCGTCCGCGAGCGCAGCGCAGCGGCGAGCGTGCCCTCGTCGAGATAGTCGAGTTCACCGCCCACCGGCACGCCATGCGCCAGCCTTGTCACCTTGAGGTCGAAGCCGGACAATTGGTCGGTGAGGTAATGCGCGGTGGTCTGGCCCTCGACCGTTGCGTTGACGGCGAGGATGATTTCCTTGACCTCGCCGCCGGCAACGCGGTCGATCAGCGAGCGGATGTTGAGCTGATCAGGGCCGACGCCGTCGAGCGGCGACAGCGTGCCGCCGAGCACATGGTAGCGTACGTTCATTGCCGCCGCGCGTTCGAGCGCCCAGAGATCCGAGACGTCCTCTACGACGATGAGGGTGGCGGCATCGCGGCGCGGATCGGTGCAGATCATGCAAGGATCCGACGTATCGACATTGCCGCAGGTGGAGCAGATGCGAACCTTGTCGGCAGCCTCGCCCATGGCGGCGGCGAGCGGCGACAAAAGCTGCTCCTTCTTCTTGATCAGATGCAGTGCCGCACGCCTGGCCGAACGGGGACCAAGCCCCGGCACCTTGGCCAGGAGCTGGATCAGACGTTCGATCTCGGGACCGGCGATTCGCTTGGACATCGCTCTGATCTAGGATTTTTCAGAGCGCTTTGGAACATCCCGTGTCAGCGCATGGTCTGCCATGCTGCCACGCGAAGCCGGGGCGATGCGAATCAGTTGACCTCGAGCGGTCGACTCTGGCTGGCGATCATCGCACCGATGGCGTCGGTGTTCTCCGGCGTCGATTGGAATCCCATCGCCGCCTCTTGCGGCTCACCCTGAACCGAGGAGATGACCCTCGTGTTCAAGGTTCCGCCGAAACGGGCGGCATCCGGTTCTTCCATCGGCTCCTGCATGGCGACCATCGTCTGCTTCGTGGTCACGCGCACCGACTTCGCCGTGGCCACCGCGGCCGCGGTCACATAGGTCTCTTGAGCAGGGGCGGTCCTGGTTTTGGGCTGCCGGGCCGGTTCCGCGGCGGCGGTCATATAGACCTGCTGCGCCGGAGCGACGCGGGACGCTTTGGCCGGGCGCGCCGGCTCGGCCGAGGCAACCATCGTCACCGGCGCGGACGGCTTCACGATTTCGGACCCAGCCGAGGCAACCGCCACGGTCGGCTCATCGGGCAGCGGCTGCCAGTTGCGGCCGCGCTTCTCATAGAAGGCATTGCCGCCGGCGACCATGGTGTAATGCATGTTCTTGTAGGGGAAGCGCAGGCCCGCCGTGTGGAAATACATGGTGTTCTTGAGCTTGGCCTTGCGCTCGCCCTTGAGCACGGCGTTGGCCGCTTCCTCGACATCGGGCATGGCGCGCGAATTCATCGGCCTCGTCATGACGCCCGGCGCGAACTGCCCAGGTTCACCCACCACGTCACAGATGGTGCTGCCGTGGTTGCCGGAACGCAAGCGGTTCATCACCACGGTGCCGACGGCGATCATGCCGTCGCGGCTCGAGCGGTTGGATTCGAAGAACATCGCCCTTTCCAGGCACTCCCTGTCCTTTGGCGAGTGGCTGGAGGCGCGCGAGGTCAGGAAACTCGGCGTGATGGCATCGGTGAGGCCGGCGACGGACATGCCGTGCGAGGTTGTCTGGCTGCACGCAGCCAAAAACAGGGGAGACGTAATGACGCCGAGCAACAGCGGCGTCTTCCATCGCGTGACGATCAACAGGTTACCCTCTCACTTCGATGCCCGCCCCCAGGCTGCGGCAAGAATGAGACACTTTCGGGCAAAATGATGGCCAAAACGTTATTAACAACGTACTGTTGCCGAAAAGGCACAATTTCGAGGCTTTCCAGATAGATCGAGCCATCATTTCACAAAAGCGATGACCGCTATCCCTTCGTTTCGCCGCAATTGTCGAGGGAAAACCGCGGCACGCTTTTCCGGGGAATCGCTACCGCCCCGCCGCAATCGCGGTCGGCCGACCAGGCTCAAGCTCCTCGACTTTCTCCGAAAACAGGCCGCGCCTGAGGAACAACGCCCGCGCGTCCCTGGCCGTCGGCGCGATCTTTCCCGGCCAGTCGCTATCGATGAATTCGGCCTTGGTGAAATCGGGATTCGTTTCGGAAGCGGCTTCGAGGAATTCGGCGATTTCCAGCACGACCGCGCGCTCCTCCTTCGAAAGCGCCGAGGTGCCGGCCTCGATCGACGGGCGATGCACGAAATCCTCGAACAAGTGGAAATAGCCCTTGATGCCGACGATATCGACGCCGTCATCGCAATCCGCGAGGATTTCCAGGATCTCATAGATCCTGTTGCGGATACGCTGCTCGATCAGTCTTTCGGACGGCTCTTCGGTCATGGGCGCATCGCCGCTGGGCTCAACTTTCGTGCATGCCGTTGCCCCAAAACCGCTGCACGGTTTTGGGCATCATGCATCAGAATGGCAGTTTCATTCCCGGCGGGATCGGCAGGCCAGCGGTCAGCGCCTTGGTCTTTTCCTGCATGATCTGCTCGACCTTGGCCTTGGCGTCATTGTGGGCGGCAAGAATCAGGTCCTCGAGGATCTCGACATCGTCCTCCTTGAACAGAGACGGGTCGATCTTCAGCGACTTCATGTCGAACTTTCCGCTCAGCGTGACGCTGACCAGGCCGCCGCCGGCCTGGCCGACGGATTCGACCGTGGCGATCTCGTCCTGCATGGCCTGAAACTTGGCCTGCATTTCCTTCGCCTTGCCCATCAGGCCGAGAAGATCTTTCATGGTCCGATCCTTGTCTTGGTTTATCAGGTCTCGTCGTCATCCGCCGGCGGCTCGACCGGCACTTCCGCCTCGGTCTCGTCTGCCTCCGGCGCATCGGGAATGCGCACGTCGATGATCTTGGCGCCGGGGAAACGCGCCAGTATGGCGGCCACGGCCGGATCGCTCTTGGCATCGAGGAAGGCGTTTTCGCGCTTCGTCGATTCCATTTCAGCCAGAGTCTGGCCGCCCTCTTCCTTGGATAGCGAGACAAGCCAGTTGCGGCCGGTCCAGGCGCGCAGTTTCGTTGTCAGATCGTTGAGCAGGAGCTTGGGCGCATCTTCGGTCAGGCTGACGTCGATGCGGCCGGGTTCGATGCGCACGGGACGAATGCAGCGCTTGACCAGCACCTTGAAGGCGATGTCGCGTTGTGCGTCGGCGAGGGCAACGATGTCGGCCAGCGATTTCAGAGGTACCGGCGGCGTCTCCGGCGCCGGCTGGGGAGGGGCAACGAAAGCCACCGGCGCGGGTGTGGCCTCGACCAGCCGCATGGTCTGCGCGCCACCCTGTCCGGATGGCATGCGCGTTTGCGCAACCGCGCTGGCACCACCGCCATTGCCAGGGCCAGCGGGCGCCCCGTTTGGACGCGATGCGCCATTTTGAACCGGTCCCGCGCCATCGAGCGATCTCAGCGCCTCGTCGAGCGTCGGCAGGTCGGCGGCATGCGCCAGCCGGATCAACACCATTTCGGCGGCGCTCACCGGCCGGTTCGAGGATTGCACCTCGGGAATGCCCTTGAGCAGCATCTGCCAGGTTCGCGACAGCACCTTGACGGACAGCGTCCTGGCAAAATCGGCCCCGCGCTGGCGCTCGTCCTGCGACAGCGAAGCATCATCCATGGCGGTCGGTACGAAACGCAGCCGGGTGACAAGGTGGTTGAACTCGGCAAGATCGGTCAGTACGGCGGCCGGATCGGCGCCGGTGTCGTATTGAGCGCGGAATTCGGCGAGCGCCGCCGCCACATCACCCTTCATCACATGTTCGAACAGGTCGACGATGCGGGCGCGGTCGGCCAGGCCCAGCATGCCCCGCACGGCCTCGGCGCTGACGGAGCCAGCGCCATGGGCGATCGCCTGGTCGAGGATGGAGAGCGAATCGCGGGCCGAGCCTTCCGCGGCGCGCGCGATCATCGCCAGCGCGTCGTCGTCGACCGAAATGCCTTCCTTGGCGGCGATCGAAGAGAGATGCGCGACCAGCGATCCGGCATCGATGCGTCTCAGGTCAAAACGCTGGCAGCGCGACAGGACGGTGATCGGAACCTTGCGGATTTCGGTGGTGGCGAAGATGAATTTAACGTGCGGCGGCGGCTCTTCCAGCGTTTTCAGCAGGCCGTTGAAGGCCTGCGTCGACAGCATGTGCACTTCGTCGATGATATAGACCTTGTAGCGGGCCGAGACGGGCGCATAGCGCACACGCTCGATAATGTCCCTGATGTCGTCGATGCCGGTGTGCGAGGCGGCGTCCATCTCGATGACGTCGACATGGCGGCCTTCCATGATCGCCTGGCAATGCTCGCCGAGGACGGCAAGGTCGACCGAAGGCTGGTCCACGGTTGATGTCTTGTAGTTCAGCGCCCGTGCCAGGATGCGCGCCGTGGTGGTCTTGCCGACGCCGCGCACGCCGGTCAGCATCCAGGCCTGGGCAATGCGGCCGGTGGCAAAGGCGTTGGTGAGGGTACGCACCATCGGCTCCTGGCCGACCAGTTCGGAAAAGTTCGACGGACGGTATTTGCGCGCCAGCACGCGATAGGCAGCGGCCTTTCCATTCTCCGGGCCTTTTGGCTCCAGGCTTTTTGGCCCCGAATTTCCGGCTTCGCTCATTCGCCCGTTAAGCTCCAAAAGGCCGCGCCCAAAGGCGCCGATTCCTGCGCATAGTCTCGCCCGCGCTGCAATGCGTCGTCAATGTCGCGAGGAGGGCCGATGAGGTGGGAGGCTGGAACAATGACCCGTTCCGGGCTCGTTAGGGCTGCTTCCTTCCGGACCTGACCCGGTTGGCGAGTGGATCGTCCACCACCAACCTCCCGCTGTCCATATCGGCAATTGCGCGATGAAATGCAAGTGCACACGCGATTTGGCGCACCAAACCGTCAGAGAAACAATGATTCGCTTGCAGCCCTCTTGCCGCCGCTCTAGCGTCATGGGTTCGAGGAAACCAAGAAAAGCAAGGGAAACGCCGATGCTGCCTGGCCTGAAGGCCGGATTCACGCTGGATGCCCGGCTGGAGGCGGACAGCGAGCAGTTGATGTGGCTTGGGCTGTGCGAATTGCGGGTAATGAACGATCGCCGCTGGCCATGGCTGCTCTTGGTACCGCAGCGGCCGGGCGCGGAGGAAATCCACGACATGACGCCGCTCGACCAGGCCATGCTGACCTTCGAGACCAACATGGTGGCGCAGGCGCTGAAGAAGGTGAGCGGTTGCACCAAGATCAACACCGGCGCGCTCGGCAATATCGTGCGCCAATTGCATATCCATATCATCGCCCGGTCCGAAGGCGATCCCGGCTGGCCGGGCCCGGTGTGGGGGCACGGCCTGCGCGAGCCCTATGAGCGCTCCGACCTGCGCCGGTTTGCCGAAACGATAAGGGCGGCGCTATAAGCTCCCCTGTGTTCATTCCAAAACATGTCCATCCCAAAGAACCAGAGTCCGCATGAGCTTCAGCCTGTTTGACGCGCCGCTGCGCGAGCCGAGCCAGTTTGTCGGCTTTGCCGGCAACACCATCGACCGGCAATCCGAGAACCGCGCCGACGATTCGGTCGACAAGGCGCTGGCCGATCCAACGACGCGGCTGCTGTTGATGAATGGCGGCCGGCTCTATCTGAAATTGGGGAATGGCAGCGGCCTCGATCCCTGGTTCGGCGTCTCGGAGAGCCAGTCTTTCAAACCTTCCTTCGACCAAAGCGTCCTGCTCGGCTTTTCCGACCAAGGACCGGTGCTTGCGGTGGTGGCGGGCGTTGACCCCGAACAGCTGCCCGAGACCGTCAAGGCGATCGACTACAGGTCGGTCTACATGCAAGGGCTGATCGACGAAGCGGCCGCCGGCGCGATGGCGCAAGGGGCCGCTTTGCTCGCCTGGCACGCCAGCCACCGTTTCTGCAGCAAATGCGGCACGCAGTCGGAAATGCGGGCCGGTGGCTACAAGCGCCATTGCCCGAATTGCGGCACCGAGCATTTTCCGCGCACCGACCCAGTGGCGATCATGCTGACGGCAACGCGCGAGAAATGCCTGCTTGGGCGCGGCCGGCACTTCGCGCCGGGCATGTATTCGGCGCTCGCCGGCTTCATCGAGCCGGGCGAGACTATCGAGGCAGCGGTACGCCGCGAGACGCTGGAGGAAGCCGGCATCCGGCTCGGCCGCGTCGTCTACCATGCCAGCCAGCCCTGGCCGTTCCCTTATTCACTGATGATCGGCTGCTTCGGCGAGCCGCTCAATGACGACATCCAGGCCGACCTAAACGAGCTGGAGGACTGCCGCTGGTTTGGCCGCGACGAAGTGCGCCTGATGCTGACCAGGGAGCATGCCGATAATCTGGTCACGCCGCCGAAAGGGGCGATCGCGCATCACCTTATCCGCGCCTGGGTCGACAGCGAATAGGCGATATTGAAATTCATTGCAGGAGAGACAAATGATCCGCCACACCGTCGTCTTCACGCTGAAGCACGCGCCGCATTCGCTGGAGGAAAAGCGCTTCCTCGTCGATGCCAAGAAAATCCTCACCGCGATCCGGGGCGTCACGCATTTCGAGCAATTGCGGCAGATCAGCCCCAAGAACGACTATCAGTTCGGCTTCTCGATGGAGTTCGCCGACCAGGCCGCCTACAGCAGATACAACGACCATCCCGACCATGTCGCCTTCGTGCGCGACCGCTGGGTGCTGGAGGTCGAGAAATTTCTCGAGATCGACTATGTGCCGCTGGGCTTTGGCTGAGATGATCGGGCACCAACGTCTGAGATTGGCGCGGCCCTTCATGACGTCGTCATGAACGCCTCCGCCAATCTCGAACGTGCTGTCGCGCGTTGAAATGCCGGTCAGTTGACGGCGCAATGGCTGGCTAATCCGCCACCTTCCATTGCTCGCGCGACTGGCTGGCCGGATAGACACCCAGGATGCGCACCTCACGGGAGAAGAAGCGAAGCTCGTCCAGCGCCAGCTTGACCAGCGGATCGTCGGGATGGCCCTCGATGTCGGCGTAGAATAGCGTCGCCGTGAAAGCGCCGAGCTGGTAGCTCTCCAGCTTGGTCATGTTGATGCCGTTGGTGGCAAAGCCGCCCATCGCCTTGTAGAGCGCGGCCGGCACGTTACGGACGCGGAAGATGAAGGTCGTCATCATCTTGGTGTCGGCCGTCGGCCGTTCGGCCCATTGCTTGCTCTTGGTCAGGACGACGAAGCGCGTGACGTTGGAATCGGTGTCCTCGACGTTCTCCTCGATGATGTCGAGCCCATAGAGCGTCGCCGCCAGCGCCGGCGACAGGGCGGCCATTGTGCCGTCCTTGACCTCGGAGATCATCTTGGCGGCGCCCGCCGTATCGCCCGCGACGACCGCCTTCCAGCCGTTCTTGCGGATGTATTTGCGGCACTGGCCAAGCGCATGGATGTGGCTGTGAACCGTCTTGATTTCTTCCCGCTTGACGCCGGGCAGCACCATCAGCTGGAAATGGATCGGCAGGAAATACTCGCCGACGATGTGCATCCTCGATTCCGGCAAGAGATGGTGGATGTCGGCGACGCGTCCGGCGATGGTGTTCTCGATCGGGATCATGGCGAGATCGGCCTTGCCGGTCTCGACCGCGTTGAACGCATCCTCGAAGGTCGGGCACGGCAACGGCTCCATCGAGGGATAGACGTTGCGGCAGGCGGTATCGGAATTGGCACCCGGCTCGCCCTGGAAGGATATTCTGTTGGTTTTTTCAGGCATGGCGAAGGAATTTCTCAGTTTGAAAGGATGGTTCGGGCGCGCTCAAGGTCTTCCGGCGTGTCGACGCCTAGCGGCAGCGACCGGACGATCTCGGCATCGATGCGCATGCCGGCTTCCAGCGCCCGCAGCTGCTCCAGCCGCTCGCGGCGTTCCAGCGGCGACGGCTTCAGCGCGACGAAGCGCTCGAGTGCCGCGCGGCGATAGGCGTAGAGGCCGACATGGTGATAGAGCGGCCCCTCGCCCCAAGGTGCCGTGGCGCGGGTGAAATAGAGCGCCCTCAGCCTGGTGGCGGACAGCGGCGAGCCCACGATCTTGACGACATTGGAATTGGTCTTTTCCTCCTCGCGGACGATCTCGACACCGAGTGTGGCGATATCCACCGCCGCGTCCTCGAATGGCCTGAGCGAGGCTGCGATGATGCCGGGATCGATGGTCGGCAGGTCGCCCTGCACATTGACGATCGTTTGGACCTCATGTCCAGGATCGAGCGCGACCAGCGCCTCATGGATGCGGTCGGAGCCGGATTCGTGGTCGATGCGCGTCATCACCGCCTCGAACCCATGCGCGCGCACCGCTTCGGCCACGCTTTGCGTGTCGGTCGCCACCACCACCCGGCCGAGGCCGGCTTCGGCCGCACGGCGGGCGACATGGACGATCATCGGCACGCCGGCGATGTCGGCCAGAGGTTTGCCCGGCAGGCGGGTGGAGGCCATGCGGGCCGGTATCAGGATCAAGGTGGACATCGCTGTGGCAAGGCGTTCGAAAAGAGGAGGGGAAAAGTGGCAAAAGGTCTCACTGGCAGCGCCCTTATAGGTGTTGCAACGCCGGAGCAAAAGACCTAGTTTCCGCCCGATTTGACCGGCTCTGGAGGGCAGGTCTCGATACCGACGGACGGAGTGGACGGTTCGGTCCGCCGGAAAAGGGAGCAAGGGGCGTATGGATTCCAACGAAGTCAATAAACTGCTCGCCGGATTGCTCGGAACCGTTTTCGTCGTTTTCTCGGTCGGGCTGGTGTCGGACGCACTGTTTGCCTCGCCGGCCCCGGAAAAGCCCGGCTTCGCCATCGAGGCGGCTGAGCCCGCCGAAGGCGGCCCGGCCGCGCCGGCTGCCGCGGCCAAGCCGATCGCCGACCTGCTGCAGACCGCCAATGCCGAGGCGGGCGCTGCCGTCTTCAAGAAGTGCCAGGCCTGCCATTCCGGCGAAAAGGGCGGCCCCAACAAGGTCGGCCCCGATCTGTGGGATCTTATCGACCGCCCCGTCGCCGAACATGAAGGCTTCGCCTATTCGGCCGGCATGAAGGAATTCTCCAAGGGCGGCACCGAGAAGTGGACCTACGACAACATCAACCACTTCATCACCTCGCCGAAGAAATTCGTGAAGGGCACCGCCATGGGCTTCGCCGGCCTGCCCAAGGACGAGGACCGCGCCAACGTCATCGCGTATCTGCGCACGCTGTCGGACAATCCCAAGCCGCTGCCGGCACCTGGTGCGGCCGCGGACGCCAGCGCGCCTGCCAAGCCGGCCGATGCAGCCGCCCCGGCGAAGCCGGCTGAAGGCGCCGCACCGGCCAAGCCTGCCGCTCCAGCTCCAGCTCCAGCGCCAGCACCCGCCCAGTGAACAATTTGTAATCTCCACGATCTTGAAAAAGCCGGGTTCAGCCCGGCTTTTTTATTGGGAAAATCCGGGGTGCGGCGACAAAGCCGGCGCATTGCGGTTTTCACCAGCGCCAAATCATCTAGGATCGCGTCCCGGATGATCTGGCACGCATCGCGAAGAGGATAGTGCATGACGGCTGGCCGAACGCTTCTCAAGTCGCTGCTGGCGGCGGCCCTGCTGGCGGCGGGGTTGCAGACGACCCTGGCCGACGAGTGGCGGACCACCTCATCGCTGATCGGCCAATCCAAATACGGCGACAATTTCCAGCATTACGACTACGTCAACCCGAACGCGCCGAAAGGCGGAACGCTGAATTCGGTGCTCCTCGGCACCTATGACAGCTTCAACCCCTATATCGTCCAGGGATCGCCGGCGGCGGGTTTGGCCGGCTTCGGCGGCGGCCTGCTCTACGACACGCTGATGGAGCAGGCGACGGACGAGGGCAGCACCAGCCACCCGCTGATCGCCGATGCCTATAAATATCCCGACGACTATTCCTCGGCCACGTACCGGCTTGACCCGCGCGCGAAGTGGCATGACGGCCAGCCGATCACGGTCGACGACGTGATCTGGTCGTTCCAAGTGCTGAAGGCCAACAGCCCGCAATACAACCGGTATTTCGAGAATGTCACCGACGCGGTGGCGATCTCCGATCGCGAGGTCGAGTTCCATTTCAACCAGAAGGGCAATCGTGAACTGCCGAAGATCATCGGCGACCTCGTGGTTCTGCCGAAGCATTGGTGGGAAGGTACCGACGCCAATGGCAAGAAGCGCGACATCACCAAGGGAACGCTGGAACCACCGCTGGGCTCGGCCGCATACAAGATCGCCAGCTTCAAGCCGGGCTCCGAAATCGTCTGGCAGCGCGTGCCGGACTATTGGGCGGCCAAGCTGCCGGTGAAGATCGGCCGCGAGAATTTCGACACGCGCCGATACACCTACATCCTCGACGACAATGCCGCCTGGCTGGCCTTCACCAAGGGCGGACTGGAAGACATCAACCGCGAATACAGCTCCCGCAAATGGGCGACGGCCTATAATTTCCCGGCCCTCCAGGCCGGCGACGTCATCAAGAAGGACTTCCAGACCCAGTCGCCACAACCGATGCAGGGCTTTGTCCTCAACCAGCGCAGGCCGCTGTTCCAGGACCGGCTGGTCCGCGAGGCACTGACCATACCGTTCGATTTCGAGAGCATGAACCGCACCTTGTTCTTCGGCTTCAACACCCGCACGTCGAGCTATTTCCAGGGCACCGAGCTGGCATCCAGCGGGTTGCCGCAGGGCAAGGAACTGGAAATCCTGGAAAAATACCGTGACAAGCTGCCGCCCGAACTCTTCACCCAGGAATTCAAGCTGCCCGTCTACGATTCGCCGCAAGCGGAGCGAAAGTACCTGAAGCAGGCTGTCGATCTCTTCGCCAAGGCCGGATGGGTCATAAAGGGCGGCAAGATGGTCAACGCCAAGACAGGCGCGCCGTTCAAATTCGAGATCCTCGGCTGGAACGACACCGACCAGGTAATCGCCAGCCCCTACATTGCCAATCTGCGCAAGATCGGCGTCGACGCCTCGTTGCGCATCATCGACCAGACGCAGTACATCAACCGCGTCAACAACTTCGATTTCGACGTCGTCACGGGCCTGTTCGGCCAGTCGGATTCGCCCGGCAACGAGCAGCGCGATTTCTGGAGTTCTAAGGCCGCCGACGCACCTGGTTCGCGCAATCTGATGGGCATCAAGGATCCGACCGTCGATGCGCTGGTCGACCGCATCATCTTTGCCACGGATCGCGATGATCTCGTTGCCGCCACCCATGCGCTCGACCGCGTGCTGCTGTGGAACTTCTACGTCGTGCCGCAATATCACCGGTCGGCGGTCTGGCTGGCCTATTGGGACAAGTTCAAATTCCCCGACAAGCAGCCTGCCTATGTCGGTGTCGATATCGATTCCTGGTGGATCGACGTCGACAAGGAAAAGGCGCTGGCCGCCAAGTACAAAGGCGGCAATTGATGGGGCGGCAATCGATGACCGCCCTGCCCCGCCGTGATTTTCTCGCGCTTGGCGCGGCGGCGGCCGCCGCCGCCCTGTTGCCCGCAAAAGCCTTCGCCGACATTGCGACCGGCACCAAGCTGCATGGACTGTCCGCCTTTGGCGACCTCAAATACGGACCGGATTTCACCCATTTCGACTATGTGAATGTCGATGCACCACCCGGCGGAATTTTCAATTTCTCGCCGCCGAACTGGGGCTACAACCAGGACACACAGACCTTTAACACGATGAATTCCTTCGCCGACAAGGGCGATGCGCCGCCGCGCATGGAGATGTGCTTCGACGGGCTGATGGTACGCGCACTCGACGAGCCCGACGCCGTCTACGGCCAGATCGCCGACGGCGTGACGCTGTCGGAAGACCGCAACTCCTTCACCTTCTCGCTTCGCCCCGAGGCGCGCTTCCACGACGGCACGCCGCTGACCGCTCAGGATGCCGCCTTCACCTTCAAGCTTTACAAGGACAAGGGCCATCCCGACCTGTCGTTGTCGCTGACGCATATGGTCGATGCCGTTGCTGTCGACGACCGCACGCTGCGGCTCACCTTCTCCGGCAAGCAATCGGCCCGCACCGTGCTCAACGTTGTGGAATTCCCCATCCTGTCGAAGGCCTTCTATACGGCCAACCCGTTCGACTCTTCGCAGTTGAACCCGCCGCTCGGCTCCGGTGCCTACAAGGTCGGCCGGTTCTCGGCCGGCGCATGGATCGAATATGATCGCGTTGCGGACTATTGGGGCCGTGATCTGCCGGTCAATCGCGGCCAGAACAATTTCGACCGTATCCGCATCGAATTCTACCAGAACCGCACCGCCGGCTTTGAAGCCTTCAAGAAGGGCGAAATCACCTACCGCGAGGAATTCACCTCGCGCGTCTGGGCGACCGCCTACGACTTCCCCGCGCTGACCGCCGGCAAGGTGGTCAAGCACGAATTCCCGGCCGAGAAGCGGCCGACCATGCAGGGAACGGCGGTCAACCAGCGGCGCGAACAGTTTCGCGACGCTCGCGTGCGCCAGGCGATCGCGCTCTGCTTCGATTTCGAATGGACGCGGCGCAACTTCTTCTACGGCTCCTACGAGCGCTCGCAATCCTGCTTCGAGAAGTCGGATTTTCGCGCTGAAGGTGTGCCATCAACACAAGAGCTGGCGCTGCTGGAGCCGCTGCGAAGCCAGGTGCCGGCTGAGGTCTTCGGCCAGGCCGTGGCCCAGCCGGCATCCGACGGTTCCGGTCGCGACCGCAAGCTGCTTGGCCAGGCGGCAAAGCTTCTGGCCGCAGCCGGCTGGAAACGGTCGGGCGATTTCGTCGTCAACGGCAAGGGCGGCCGGCTTTCGGCCGAATTCATGGTCGACGACGACACTTTCGTGCAGGTCTATTCGCCCTGGGTCGCCAACATGAAGGCGATCGGCATCGATGCCACGATCCGGCTGGTGGATTCTGCCCAATACCAGGCCAGGCAGGCGACCTTCGATTTCGATCTGCTGTCAGCCGCTTTCTCGTTCAGCGCGACACCGACGCGCGACGATCTCGAAGGCTTCTTCCATTCCAGGACGGCCAACCTCTCCGGTTCGCGCAATCTGCCGGGCACGTCAGACCCGGCGATCGATGCGCTGATCGGCATGGTGGGCGCGGCAAAAGACCGTGAAAGCCTGACGGTCGCGATGCGAGCGCTCGACCGGGTCTTGCGCGCGCGGTGCGATTGGATTCCTAGTTGGTTCCTGGCGAATCACCGAAGCGCCTATTGGGATATGTTCGGCTTTCCCGAGCAAAAGCCCGATTTCGGCTTTCCGGTCGAGGCGCTGTGGTGGTTCGATAAGGGCAAGGCGGCAAAAATTGGCAAAGGCTGAGATATCGGTCCGCAGAGGGCAGGAAGCCTGATGGGCGCCTATATACTGCGCCGCATCCTTTTGATGATCCCGACCCTGTTCGGCATCATGGCGATCTCCTTCGCCGTCATCCAGTTCGCGCCGGGCGGCCCGGTCGAGCAGGTCATCGCCAAGCTGACCAATCAGGGCGGCAGCGACCGCCTCGGTGGTGGCGGCGGCGATGCGGGCGGCTCCAACTTCGACGCCGCCGGCGACGTCAGCTCGAAATATCGCGGCGCGCAGGGGCTCGATCCGGAATTCATCAAGAAACTGGAGAAACAGTTCGGCTTCGACAAGCCGCCGCTCGAGCGCTTCGGCATGATGCTGTGGAACTATGCCCGCTTCGATTTCGGCAACAGCTATTTCCGCGACATCTCGGTGCTCGACCTGATCCTGGAAAAGATGCCGGTATCGATCTCGATCGGGCTCTGGATCACGCTCCTGTCCTATCTGATTTCCATCCCGCTCGGCATCCGCAAGGCGGTGAAGGATGGCTCGCCTTTCGACGTCTGGACCAGCGGTGTCGTCATCGTCGGCTATGCCATTCCCGGCTTCCTGTTCGGCATCATGCTCATGGTGCTGTTCGCCGGCGGCTCGTTCTGGGACTGGTTCCCGTTGCGCGGCATCGTCTCGGACAATTGGGACCAGTTGTCCTGGCCGGCCAAGATCGCCGACTACATCTGGCACATGACCTTGCCGCTGACGGCGCTGGTGCTGTCGGCCTTCGCCACCACCACGCTGCTGACGAAGAACTCGTTCCTGGAGGAGATCCGCAAGCAGTATGTGGTGACGGCACGCGCCAAGGGCCTGTCAGAACGACAGGTGCTCTACGGCCACGTCTTCCGCAACGCCATGCTGATCGTCATCGCCGGCTTCCCCGGCGCCTTCATCTCGGCCTTCTTCACCGGTTCGCTGCTGATCGAGAACATCTTCTCGCTCGATGGCCTCGGCCTGCTCGGCTTCCGGTCGGTGGTCGAGCGCGACTATCCCGTGGTGTTCGCCAATCTCTACATCTTCTCGCTTCTCGGCCTGTTCGTCGGATTGTTGTCCGACCTCATGTACACCTGGGTCGATCCGCGCATCGATTTCGAGCGGAGAGACATCTGATGTCGGAGGCAAGCGTGACCGCCGGAGTGATGCCGGAGCGGATGCCACGGCCATTCCTGTCGCCGCTCAACAAGCGCCGCCTGCAGAATTTCAAGGCCAACCGGCGCGGCTACTGGTCGTTGTGGATTTTCCTCGTCCTGTTCGTGCTGTCGCTGTTTGCCGAGTTGATCGCCAACGACAAGCCGATCATCGCTTCCTACAAGGGCGAGATCCTGTTTCCCGTGCTGGTCGCCTACCCCGAGGAAAAGTTCGGCGGCTTCTATGCCGTCACCGATTATCGCGACCCGGTGATCCAGGACGAGATCAACGCCAATGGCTGGATGATCTGGCCGCCGATCCGCTATTCCTACCAGACCGTCAACAACGCCATCCCGGAGGCCGCACCCGCCAGGCCGTCCTGGCAGTATGATGCCGCCAAGCGCTGCAACCAGTATCCGCAAGGGGCTGCCGACCCGGCCTGCATCGTCGGCAACTGGAACTGGCTCGGCACGGACGACCAGGCGCGCGACGTCCTGGCGCGGGTCATCTACGGTTTCCGCATCTCGGTGCTGTTCGGCCTGATCCTGACCATCGGATCGGCGCTGATCGGCGTCGGCGCCGGCGCGTTGCAGGGCTATTTCGGCGGCTGGACGGACCTGCTGTTCCAGCGCTTCATCGAAATCTGGTCAGCGATCCCGGTGCTCTATCTGTTGCTGATCGTCGCCGCCATCCTGCCGCCGGGCTTCTTCATCCTGCTCGGGCTGATGCTGTTGTTCTCCTGGGTGGCGCTGGTCGGCGTGGTGCGGGCCGAGTTCCTGCGCGCCCGCAACTTCGAATATGTCAACGCCGCCCGCGCCCTCGGCGTGCCCAACCGCACCATCATGTTCCGGCATTTGTTGCCCAACGCCATGGTGGCGACATTGACGTTCCTGCCCTTCCTGCTCTCGGGCTCGATCTCGACGCTGACCTCGCTCGACTATCTCGGCTTCGGCCTGCCGCCGGGGTCCGCCTCGCTCGGCGAGCTGCTCAAGCAGGCGCAGCGCAACCTCAATGCGCCGTGGCTCGGCATTTCCGGCTTCGTCGTCATCTCGCTGATGCTGTCGCTGCTCGTCTTTGTCGGCGAGGCAACCCGCGACGCCTTCGATCCGCGCAAGACGTTCAAATGAGCGAAGCGCCCCTGCTCAGCGTACAGGACCTCAGCGTCGCCTTCAGCCAGGGCGGCGGCCAGTCTGTCGCCGTCGACCACATCTCCTTCGACATCGCGAAGGGCGAGACAGTGGCGCTGGTGGGAGAATCCGGCTCCGGCAAGTCGGTGTCGGCGCTGTCCGTGCTGAAGCTCCTGCCCTATCCCAGCGCCAGCCACCCCTCGGGAAAGATCCTGTTCCAGGGCGCCGACCTGCTGGCGATGGGCGAGAAGCAGCTGCGCCAGGTGCGCGGCAACAAGATCACCATGATCTTCCAGGAGCCGATGACCTCGCTCAATCCGCTGCACACGATCGAGCAGCAGATCGTCGAGATTCTGAAGCTGCATCAGGGCATGGCCGATCGCCCCGCCAAGGCGCGCACGCTGGCTTTGCTCAACGAGGTCGGCATCCGCGACCCGCAAAAGCGCCTCGACGCCTATCCGCACCAGTTGTCCGGCGGCCAGCGCCAGCGCGTGATGATCGCCATGGCGCTGGCCAACGAGCCAGAACTCCTGATCGCCGACGAGCCGACGACGGCGCTCGACGTCACCGTGCAGGCGCAGATCCTCGAACTGCTGGCCGGCCTTAAAAGCCGCAAGGGCATGTCGATGCTGTTCATCACCCACGACCTCGGCATCGTGCGCAAGATCGCCGACCGGGTCTGCGTGATGACCAAGGGCAAGATCGTCGAGACCGGTCCGACCAAGGAGATCTTCGCCAACCCGCAGCACCCCTATACGCGCCACCTTCTGGCGGCCGAGCCGAAAGGCAAGCCACCGGCGGCCAATGCCGACGCCAAGCCGGTGATGACCGGCAAGGACATCAAGGTCTGGTTCCCGATCAAGCAAGGCTTCTTCCGCAGCACCGTCGACCATGTGAAGGCTGTCGACGGTATCGATGTCACCGTGCGCGCCGGCCAGACGCTGGGCGTGGTCGGCGAATCCGGTTCGGGCAAGACCACACTGGGCCTGGCGCTGGCGCGGATGATCTCGTCGACCGGGACCATCCAGTTCAACGGGCGCGACATCAATCAGCTCACCTTCAATGCCATGCGGCCGCTCAGGCGCGAATTGCAGATAGTGTTCCAGGATCCGTTCGGTTCGCTCAGCCCGCGCATGTCGATCGCCGAGATCATCGAGGAAGGGCTGAAGATCCACGAGCCGAAGCTGTCGCCCGATGAACGCGACGACAAGGTTGCGGACGTGCTGAAGGAGGTCGGCCTCGATCCGGCGACCCGCAACCGCTATCCGCACGAATTTTCCGGTGGCCAGCGCCAGCGTGTCGCCATCGCGCGCGCCATGGTGCTCAACCCGCGCTTCGTCATGCTGGACGAGCCGACATCGGCGCTCGACATGAGCGTACAGGCGCAGGTCGTCGACCTCTTGCGCAATCTGCAGGCCAAGCACGATCTCGCCTATCTCTTCATCAGCCACGACCTCAAGGTCATCCGGGCGCTTGCCAACGATGTCATTGTCATGCGCAATGGTCAGATCGTCGAAGCCGGCCCTTCCCAGCAGATTTTTGAAAATCCGCAAACCGACTATACTCGGGCGCTGATTTCGGCGGCCTTCAAGATAGAGACGGCGCCGGTCGGCATCGTCAGCCAGTGATTAGAGGGACTAAACGAACAACAATGGAAAAAGGCCGCATCCTGCTTGCCGTCACCGGCTTTCACCCGCAGCGCTGGCGCGAGCTGTTGTCGGCCGAGCGCGAGGTGGTCCTGGAGCCGGACGGCGCCAAGGATCCGTCGATCACCTATGCGGTGGTGTGGAAGCAGAAGCCGAACCTGTTGTCGTCGCTGCCCAATCTGCGCGCCATCTTCTCGATCGGCGCCGGCGTCGACCATATTTTCGCCGATCCCGGCCTGCCCGACGTGCCGATCGTCAAGGTCGTCGCCGACAACCTCACGCAGTACATGACGGAATATGTCGTCTGGCGGGTGCTCGATCACCATCGCCATGGCCTGCTCTACCGGTCGCAGCAGCCGAAGAAGATCTGGCGCGAGCCACAGCAGAGGCCGGCCGGCGACATTTCCGTTGGCATTATGGGGCTCGGCAATCTCGGCCGCGCCGCGGCGTCGGTGCTTCTTTCGCTCGGCTTCGCCGTCAATGGCTGGTCGCGCAACGACCGGCCGATGCAAGGGGTTGCGACCTATTCCGGCGAGGCCGGCTTGATCCCGTTCCTCAAGGCAACCGACATACTCGTCGTGCTCCTGCCGCTGACACCGGACACGCAGGGCATCATCAATTATGGCGTGCTGAAGGAACTGCGCAAGCGCAACGGCCTTGGCGGCTCGGTGCTGATCAACGCCGGACGCGGCCGCCTGCAAAAGGACGCCGACATCGTGCGGGCGCTGGACGACGGCACGTTGAAGGAGGCGAGCCTCGATGTGTTCGAGGTCGAGCCGCTGCCGAAGACCAGCCCGCTATGGAGCCATCCGAAGGTGTTCGTGACGCCGCACGCCGCGGCGACCTCCGATCCGATGCACCTGGCGCCGATCATGCTGCGCCAGATGGATGCCTTCGAGCGCGGCGAGCCGTTGCAGAACCTGGTCGATCGCAAGGTGGGTTACTGATCGCGTCAGCGCTCTTGCGCCATGCTTTCCAGCTTCTTCGAATGCTGCACCCCTGCCAGGTCCATCACATGCTCCTTGCGGGCACGCTGAAGGTCCAATGGTGACTTGCCTTCGATCATCCGGGCAATGTCTTCCACAATCAGGTGGCCCATCAGTTGCCGACCGCCGCTTACCGCCGCGGCACGGTGGGGCGACAGAATGACGTTGGGCATACCGCGCAGGGCATGATCCCTGGCCAGCGGCTCCGACGGGAACACATCGATTGCAGCGCGGATGCGCTTTGTCCGCACCGCCTCGACCAAGGCATCGAAATCGATGAGATGTGCACGGCTGACAAGGACGAGCAACGCGTTCGGCTGCAGCCTGGAAATGGTGGCCGCATCCACAAGACCCTTGTTGGTCCTGGTCGGCGCCGCCGTGACAAAGAGCACGCGGCAGCTGCTCGCGACTTCCTCCAGGGAAGCGAGCCTGACGCCATGCTGCCTGGCCACCGACGGATCAAGCCAGGGGTCGTAGGCGGATATCCTCGGCGAGAACGGCGCCAGGAGCCGGCTGCACTCCTTGGCAATGGCGCCGAAGCCAACAAATCCTATCGTCTGTTCGAACAAGGTGAAATCGGTCGCCGGATTGTCGTTGAGCCAATGTTCACCGCCGGTACGGAACAGTTCATGTTCTTCCACCAGGCCACGCGCGCCCGACAACGCCATGGCCACCGCCATTTCGGCGACCGAGCCGCGCATGCCTGGACCGGTTGCCAGCACCTCGATGCCGCGGTCGAAGCAGGCAGCGTAGTCGATAGTGTCGGGAAAGGCGCCGTAGAGCTCGATCACCGCCTTGAGTTTGGCCGCGCGCTTGATCTGGGCGGCATCGAGCGTCGGCAGGGCCGAGAGATAGAAGGTCATGCCGGCCAGATTTTCATCCAGTACATGATCGGGCATGGGCTCGTTCTTCGCCCAAACCAGATCGCAAAGCTCGCCAAGTCGCCTCAGGTCAGCCTGCGTGAACAGTTCGTCAAGCTGTCGCCATTGTGGGTCAAGGACCGCAACGGGTTTGTTCATATCGACATCCTCCCTTGGAATTGAAGCTGTTGACGCGGTGCTCCCGCGGCATCACGCGTTCATTGCCTTCGCCTGCCGGCTGCTCACGACTTTGCCCCGGTGATCAAGGCGACCAGTTCCTCGCCCGAGGTCTCGCTCGTGCGGCGATGACCGACGACGTGACCATTGCGCATGATCCATATTTCGTTCGAGAGCCGCATCACCTGATCGAAATTGTGACTGATCAGAAGGAAGGTCCTGCCTTGTTGCCGCAAGCGGTCGATCAGGCCTTCGACTTCAAGACGTTCCCGCACGCCAAGGGCCGCCGTCGGCTCATCCATGATGGTGAGCTTGGCGTTCCAACCCACCGCGCGGCTGATGGCCACCGCTTGCCTCTGGCCGCCGGACAGCTGACGCACGCGCGCATTGATCGACGGTATGTTGATCTGCAGGCCGGCCAGCATGGTGCGCGCCTGGGCGGCCATGGCCCTCTTGCGGGTGATGCTCAACGGACCACCCCAGGTAAGCTCGCGGCCGAGGAAAAGGTTCTGCCAGATCGTCAGGTCATCGACGAGCGCGAGATCCTGGAACAGTGTCTCGACACCGATGCGCCTTGCGTCGTCAGGGCTGCGCAGCGTCGCCGGTCGGCCATCGAAAAATATCTCGCCGGACGTTGGTTGATGCACGCCGGTCAGTATCTTGACCAGGGTGGATTTGCCCGCGCCATTGTCGCCGACGATGGCTGCGACCTTGCCTTCCTCGACGGAGATGCTGACGCCATCGAGGGCGACGACCGAGCCGAAATGCTTGTGGACATTGCGCACCTCCAACATCTTGCGCCCGACGGGGGTGCCGACCGCGCCATCATTCGAAGCAAGAGCGATCGTCATTTTTGAAACCGGTAAGCGATGGCGAAAAGGATGACGACCATGCCGGTGACGATCGGCTGGTAGAAAACGCCGACGCCAAGCAGCGTCATCAGGTTCAGAAGGGCGGTCAGGACCAGGGCGCCCACTACCGGGCCAATGATCGTGCCACGGCCGCCAAAGAGACTCGTTCCGCCTAGCACCGATGCGGCTATCGAGTTCAGCAAGTAGGAACTGCCGGTGGCGGGTTCGGCGGATCCGATGCGCGCGGTGAGCATGACGCCGGCGATGCCGGCGAGCAAGCCGCTGATGGCAAAGGCCGCTATCTTGATCCTCGCGACCTTGAGGCCGAGGTTGCGGCTGCCTTCATGGTTGCCGCCGATGGCGAACAGGTGCGTGCCCAGTTGTGTATGGAACAGGAGCAGGTGGGCAATGACGGCAACCACGGCCGCGAGCAGCGTTATGTTGGGGATTGGCCCGAAGCTGCCGCTGGCCAGTTGCGTAAGCAAGGGTGAAATGACGCCGACCGGTCGGCCGTTCGACAGCACCAGCGCACAACCCGATGCAATGCTGAGCATTCCCAATGTCGCTATGAAATCGCTGATCTTGCCCTTCGAAATGACGATGCCGCTGATGATGCCAAACATCATGCCTGTAACAACGGCCATCACGATGCCGATCGGCACACCCCATTTCTGGGTGACGGAGATGCCGATCATCACGCTGGATATCTGCACCAGCGACCCGACCGAAAGGTCGATGCCCGCCGTGATGATGACGAAAGTCTGACCGATCGCCACCACAACGAGGATCGAACAGGCGACAAGAATCGAAGTGATGTTTCCGGCCGTCAGGAACAGTGGCGAAGCCAGCGCTCCGACCGCCATAAGTATCAGGAGCGCCAAGACGATCGCCCAGTCCAGCACACCGCTCGACCTGACCGTCCGTGCGATGCGGCCGGCCGACGCCCGGACGGCCGTTCCTGTCTCTGCTTGCAAGCTCACGCGCCACGCCCTGCTATTTGATCAGCTTGGCAATCGGGCTGTGATATTCGAACCAGGGCTGCGGCGACGACGTCTTGGCCGCGGCGATATTCTCGGAGGTGATCAGGGCCTGTGGCGCGACCGTGGTCGCGTCGACTGTGGCACCCTGCGACGCCGCAAGGCAGGCTTCGACCTCGATCTGGCCCATCAGGTAGGGGAACTGCGCGGCGGTGCCGGTCATCTGTCCGGCCTCGATGGAATTGAGCGCGTCGTCGATGGCATCCGTGCCGAACACCAGGACCTTGCCGGCCAGGCCAGCGTTGTTGACCGCCTGCTGGACGCCCAGCGCCATGCCGTCGTTGGCGGCGTAGAAACCTTTCAGGTCGGGGTGAGCGCGCAGGATCGCATCGGCGGCGTTCAGAGCCTTCTCGCGATCCCAATCGGCCGCCTGTTCCTGAACGATTTCGAGGCCGCCGGCGCCGGAGCGAAATCCTTCGAGTCTCTGGATGCTGGCCGGATGGCCCGCAAGGCCGCCGATCAGGGCAACCTTTCCCGCCCCGCCGAGGCGTTTTACCATTTCCTCCGCCACGGCCTTGCCCGCATCGGTATGGCGCACGGTGACATAGGTTGTCAGCTTGACGCCGGCGGCGGCGAGCGCGTCGTTGTCGAATGCGTCCCCCGCAACGATCGGGATGTTCTTCTTGGCCGCCGTCACCAGTGGCTGAATGAGATTGCTGTTGCTGATCGGCGCGACGATGAAGCAATTGAAATCCTGTCCGACCATTGTCTGGACCATGTTGGTCTGTTCGTCGATGGCCGACTCATCCGTGCCGGCCTGAACCGTGACAGTTGCGCCGATCTCCTTTGCCTTCGCCTCGATGCCTTGTTGCGTGGCCAGCCAATAGGGATTGGCGAGTGTCTTCAGCACCACGGCGATCTTCAGGTTCTTCCCCGGCAGGTCGGCGGCCCATGGCTGACCGACAAGGACCAGAGACAGGATCGATCCTGCAAGCAGACTTTGCATCGAGACTTTAACGCGCATGCCTTGTTCCTCCCATTGTGCGGTTCGCCAGGCTGGCTCCATCCGGTCCAGCGCAGAAGCGTGAAATTGTGCGCTTCTTGAGCGGCGCACATCTTTCCGAAGCTCAGGATAGAGGCTGCCCGGTCATCAACAATCAGCAGCTCCATCAGATCGCATCAAACGGCGGCGAACCGTCACTGTCGTGCAAAGGAACGAAGTGCATCGAGCCCCGCTTGCGGAGAAACACGTAAGGGACCGCACGGGTGGCGGCTCTCCGATACGGTGTGTCGGGATCGTCAGCCCGGCAGAGCGAACTTCTTCTTCTGATTGTCCGGCTTGCCGCAGTCGCGGCGGTCGATGGACCGGTTCATGGCGTCGATCTCGCCAGTCGCCTTGTCGCTGTCGCGCTGGGCCTTGGAGCGCATGTCGGGCGTGAACGGACCGAAACCCATCGCGGGATTGGAGAAGGTCGGCTTCACGGTCGTCGCAAGATTGTATTGCTGTGCCAACCCATTGCGCTGCGCCAGCAACTGATCGCACGGCACGGTGTCGTATTGCAGGGAGGATTCTATGTTCGCGTCCTGCCGCTCGGACATCGAATTGCCGACGCAGCCGGCCATTGCTAGGCAAGAGGCCAAGATCATCATGTTCCAGCGCATCTGATATGCTCCTCCTGATATCCCGCCCCTGACGCGACCAGATCGCAAATATCAGTCGCGCACGCAAATCGGACTTTTTCGCAGCAGCGCGGAGCGGTGACGGGATTCACCGCGCAATGATCATGCACACTTCAAGTGGCGTGAGCCTTCAGGGCCAAGACGACCAGGCCTTTGACTGGCTCGCGGCGATCCTGCCGGATGGTCGTCGGCTCCAGCGCCAGGATTGAAAGCCCGTTGGCCTCGAGTGTCCGCCTGACATAGCTGTCGGAATGGGCGTAGCGCCGCGAGGGCTGCAGCGCGAAGTCGCCGCTTGCGAGGCTCTCGACAGAGAAAGCAAACAGGCCGCCGCCGGCGAGCACACCGGCGACCCTCCCGATCAGGCCTTCGAGTGCGCCGACATAGATCAAGACGTCGGCCGATGTCACCAGATCGGGGTTTCCGCCTGAGTGGGAGAAGCCCTGCAGATCAGCCTTTGTCAGCGTGTCATAGATGCCTTTCGTCCGCGCCTTCTTCAGCATCCTGGCCGAGATGTCGATCCCCTCCAGCCGGTCGACGATCGGCCTCAGCCTCTCGCCCATCAGCCCGGTGCCGCAGCCCAGGTCGAGCGCCAGACGGAAGCGGCCCGATCTTGCCTTGCGAATCATCCGTTCGAGGACTTCGGGCAACCGGTAGTCGAGCTTGCCGACCAGCATCTCTTCGAATGTCTCGGCGTAGTGGTCGAACAGCGTTTCGACAAAGGCGCTGGGCGGCGCGCTGGAAACCGGGGCTTTGCCGATCAGCTGCAATTTGAGGGCCGCGCCCTGGCGATCGGCTGGATCCAGGTTCAGCACCATCACCCAGGCCTGCGCCGCCAGGTCGAGCCTGCCTGATGCCTCCTGCATCTCGCCAAGGCGAAACCAGCCCATTGCCCATTGCGGCGCCAATTCCAATGCGCCGAGCAGGAGCTCGGCCGCCGCCACGTGGTCACCGGAGGCAAAGAGCATCTCGGCATAGTCGGCACGGCGATCAGCGTTCAAATCGCCCGATGAGGTCTGCAACGGCTTCATGACAGCGGTTCCGCCGGCGGAGGCAGCCGGGCCGCCATCTCTGTAATGCAAAGGGTGCGGAAGCTGAACCGAATTGAGCGTTCTTTGCCAGGAGAGTCAGCAGTCTCCGACGACAGGCTTCCCGCAGCGGAATTATATCCTATCTTGCAGACCATGCGCGCCAGCGACCTGCTTCATCCCCGGCCAGAAGGCCTTTACTGCCCGCCGGGCGATTTCTTCATCGATCCGGTGCGGCCGGTGGACCGGGCGCTGATCACCCACGGTCATTCCGACCATGCGCGTTCCGGCCACCGCTCGGTGCTGGCGACGCAGCAGACGCTCGACATCATGGGGCTGCGCTATGGCGAGGGCTTCGCCGGCACGACGCAACCGGCACGGCTCGGCGAGACGATCGTCCTCAATGGCGTCAGCGTCAGCTTCCATCCGGCCGGCCATGTGCTGGGCTCGGCGCAGATATCGGTCGAACATCAGGGCATGCGTATCGTCGCCTCCGGCGACTACAAACGGCGAAAGGATGCGACCTGCGTGCCGTTCGAGCCAATCGGCTGCGACGTGTTCATCACCGAGGCGACCTTCGGCCTGCCGGTGTTTCGCCACCCGCCCGACACGGAAGAGATCGCCCGCCTGCTGAAATCGGCGGCGCAGTTTCCCGAACGCTCGCATCTGGTCGGCGCCTATGCGCTGGGAAAGGCGCAGCGGGTGATGCGGCTGTTGCGCGACGCCGGCCACGACAGGCCGCTCTATATCCATGGCGCACTGGCCAGGCTCAGCGAGTACTATCAAAGCCAGGGCATCGACCTCGGCATACTCGAACCGGCGACGGTGGAAGGCGGCAAAGGGGATTTCGCCGGCGCCATCGTGGTCGGCCCGCCATCGGCCTTCGCCGACCGCTGGGCGCGGCGGTTCCCCGATCCGATCTCATGCTTCGCGTCCGGCTGGATGCGCATCCGCCAGCGCGCCAAGCAAGGCGGTGTCGAACTGCCGCTGATCATCTCGGACCATGCCGACTGGGACGAGCTCACAGCGACCATAAAGGAGACCGGCGCCGAGGAAATCTGGGTCACGCACGGCCGTGAGGAAGCACTGGTGCGCTGGTGCGAACTCGAAGGCATTGCCGCCCGGCCACTGCATCTTGTGGGCTACGAGGACGAGGGCGATTGAGGGCATGAACCGCTTCGCCGAACTCCTCGACCGCCTGGTGCTGACGCCGTCGCGCAACGGCAAGCTGACTCTGCTGGTCGACTACTTCCGCAGTGTCGAGGACCCGGATCGCGGCCTGGCGCTCGCCGCCATCACCGGCGACCTCAACATCGCCGCGGTCAAGCCGGCGATGCTGCGCACCCTTGTCACCGAGCGCATGGACCCGGTTCTGTTCGGCTATTCCTACGACTATGTCGGCGATCTGGCCGAGACGGTGTCGCTGGTCTGGCCGCAAACGCCGGGACATATCCCGAACCGTGAACGGACGCTCGGCGAGGTCGTGGCGAGGTTGCAGGCGGCAAGCCGCTCCGACGGACCGAAGGTGCTGGCCGGGCTGCTCGACAGCGCCGGCATTTCGGCACGCTTCGCCATCATCAAGCTGGTCACCGGCGGCCTGCGCATCGGTGTGTCGGCGCGGCTCGCAAAGCAGGCGCTGGCGGATTTCGGCAAGGTCGACGTCGCCGAAATCGAGGAACTCTGGCACGGGCTGTCGCCGCCCTATACGGCGCTGTTCGCGTGGCTGGAGGGCAAGGCTGAAAAACCCCGCAACACGGCGATGGCGCTGTTCAGGCCGGTGATGCTGTCGAACCCGGTCGGCGACGGCGACCTGGAAAAGCTCGATCCGGCGGACTATGCGGCCGAATGGAAATGGGATGGCATCCGCGTCCAGGCAGTGGCGGAAGGCGGCATCCGCCGGCTCTACTCGCGCACCGGCGACGATGTCTCCGGCGCCTTTCCCGATCTTGCCGACGCGATGGATTTTTCCGCGACGCTGGATGGCGAGTTGCTGGTTGGCGATCCCCGACAGGCGACGGGAACGTTCTCGGATTTGCAGCAGAGGCTGAACCGCAAGACGGTGACGCCAAAGATGCAGCAGCAATATCCGGCCTTCATGCGCTGCTACGATCTGCTGCAGATCGGCGCCGAGGATTTGCGCGGGCTATCCTTCCGCGAGCGGCGCGGCCGCCTCGAAGCCTTCGTCAGGACGCTCGACCCGAGCCGCTTCGACCTGTCGCCCTTCGTCGACTTCGCCGATTGGCAGGCGCTGGAGGAGATGCGCCGCGCGCCGCCGCACCCGATCATCGAAGGCGTGATGCTGAAACGCTGGGATTCGCCCTATGTCGCCGGGCGGCCGAAAGGCCCGTGGTTCAAATGGAAGCGCGATCCGCACACGGTGGATGCCGTCCTGATGTATGCCCAGCGCGGCCATGGCAAGCGCTCAAGCTTCTACTCCGACTACACGTTCGGCGTCTGGTCCGGACCCGAGGGCGAGGAGGAACTGGTGCCGGTCGGCAAGGCCTATTTCGGCTTCACCGACGAGGAGCTGAAGCAGATCGACAAATATGTCCGGGACAATACGGTCGAGCGCTTCGGCCCGGTACGCTCGGTGCGGGCGGACCGCGACAATGGCCTGGTGCTGGAAGTCGCCTTCGAAGGGATCAACCGCTCGACCCGGCATAAATCCGGCGTTGCCATGCGCTTTCCCCGTATTTCACGGCTGCGCTGGGACAAGCCGGCCAACGAGGCCGACCGCATCGAGACGCTGCAGGCGCTGCTCGATCGCTGAGTTCCAGCCGACTAAGGCTCGATCGAGACGCGTATCTCGTAGATGTTGACCGCCTTGCCCTGCTTGTCGAAATCGGAATTGACGGCGATGGTTCCGGCTGAGCCCGGACGCTTGTTGGGGAACTGCACGTCGAACAGATATTCGTTGCGCTGCTGGCCGACCGCGTAGCGCTTGCGGCCACAGTCGCCAAGTTCGCCGAAATTGCAGTCGACGGATATCTGCGTGTCCTTGCCGTCCTCGGCGCGGGCGATGATATCGAACACGGCATGCTTGCCGGCGAGCTTCTCCAGCACGCCTTGCCCGACATCGAAGGCGATCGCCGAACCGGAGGCGCCGGACCGGATGCGCAGGAACGGACCGGTGTCGTCCTTCATCACCTCGGCCTTGGCGTCCGACGGGGCGGCCACATGCGTCGGATCGGCCGGCGAGAACACATTGATCCAGTCGCGCGACTGGTCCGCGGCACCGGGCTTTGCCGGCGCGTTGGCGCCGTCGGCCGGCGTGAAATCGTCGTCCTCCACGGTTGGCGGCGCCTCCGGCGGTGCCGTATCGAGTTGGGCGGCAGTCTTGAATACGCCGGTCTGCATGGCGAAAAACAGGCCGATGCCAATCGCCGCAAGCAAGGTCACGGTGAAGAAGATGGCGGTCAGCGGCAGGCGACGTCCGCGAATACGGCGCTCGTCGCGATCGGGCGCCACTTCCGCCGCGGCTCCCGAAGCGGCAGGAACGGACATGTCGATGGCCGGCGCGCCGGGGAGCGTGGCGTCCGGCATGATGTCGGGAACGACCGGCAGCACGCGCGAGCGCGGCGCGTCGGATGCGGGCTGCGCGGGCCCGTCGACGCCGACCGCGGGCGGCGGCGTCCTGTCGCCGATCTCGATCGCGGGCGCCGCGGTGGCCGCGGGCTCGACCGCCGGGGCATCGACCTGCGGACCAGCATCCGGCACCGCCGGCAGGAACTCGGATTCGATTTCGGCGATCTTCGCCTGGATCGCCTTGCGGCGCTTGATGGCGACTTCCACGGTCACGCCGGGATTGGCCTGGAGCGCACGATCGAGCGCGGCAAAGGCCGACCGATAGACCCTCTCGCGAAACGCGCGGTCCTCGGCATTGCCCTTTTCCAAGGCGTTCCGGATCGCTTTTTCGATGGCGTCCAAGCGAGACCCTCTGCAAATTGCACCAATCTTCCCTGATGGTTAGCCGTAGGCGACCAATCAATCAACGGGCGTGCGGCTGCATTCTGCCTCGACGGGCCGTCGAAAGTCCATCTTGGCGATGTTCCGGCAAATAAAATCGGACTATCCTGGCGATTCTTCGCAGGCAGCGACACCCCAACCCTGATTTCGACCGTGTTGGGCGCTCGTGCAGAATTGCCAAGTCGCATCTTGAATTCGTGGCCGGTTGAGTCTATCACCCAGCCCATCTTGGAGGCCTCGGCCTCCCGGGCCGCTTTAGCTCAGTTGGTAGAGCACATCATTCGTAATGATGGGGTCAGGTGTTCGAGTCACCTAAGCGGCACCAATATTCCCCAAGGGTTTGCGGGTTCCCGAGGCTAGAGCGAAAAACGCCTTGCCAACACCCTGCCAACATTTTTCGGGGTCATTTGTTCGCCCTTTGTAGCGCCTCGACAAGGACTCGGCTGGACACCTCGCGGGCGCCTAGAGCGATGGCCCGCGCCCGAGTGGCCTTTGAAAGGTCGTAGTGGGGACGGCCTGGCTTGTCCTGAAACCATCGGCGGACCCCGAGGGCTTCGGCCATGGTGTGAAGCTCGGCGAGTGAATCGGCCGCCATATGGCACATCACCATCCGGCCAAGGCGCCAGCGCGGCCGGTCGACGTAGACCACTATCTAGCCGCTTTGACGGATCGCTTGCGTTGCCGCAGCGTCCGCAAAATGAAAGAGTTGATGGCAGAGCGGACATCGAACCTTCCGCCATCGACTTTCTGCGCTACGATTTGGTGCCCGGCATGGAGAACTTTAATTTCCTTGCGTCTGGAAGCCACGAAAATATTGATGGCTTCTTCCGGCCTCGTTTCGATCGGTTGTTGCCGTTCCCAAGCGTAATCGTCCCAGATAATGGTCCCGCCATTCTTGAGTAGAGGCCACGCCAGAAGGGAATCGACGTGAACCGCGTCCCGGTCGTGGGCACCATCGATATAGATCAGGTCGTAAGATCTTTTTTGGCCCTGCAGGTCGATCAATGCCTTGCTGGAAATCGACTTCAGCTTTGTGACGCGCCCGGCATACGAGGCCGTGTTGGTATCGAAGCGCTGCTCTACTTGGGCAAATCCACCAGCCAAAGTTACGTATTCGTTCTGCTCTCCAGCGAACGGATCGATGCACGTAATCCGCGACAGATGGCAGTACTCAAGAAAAAATATCGCGGAACGTCCTTCCCAAGATCCGATTTCCAAGATGTTGAGAGGTCGATCCCGCATACTTGCAAGGCAAGCACTCCAGACATGGAAATTATTTGACGTCCAATCGGAGGAAAATTCTTTCCCTTCGTACCACTTAGCAAAATCGACCACTGCTAACTCCTCTATTTGCGGCGATCTAGCCCGGCTCACCATCGCCAGTTATATTGACGCCGCTTCAGCGTCAATGTTGGATCTGAACCGACGTCCCTGCCGCTGGCAAAGTGCGCCGCCCCGGCAATTGGTCGGTACCCAGGCCCCAGCTTCCCATCCGCCGATCATCATCCGAAAGGAACAATCACGGCTATTTCCCGTGAAAAAGAAGCGCTTGCCCGCGTACTTGCGCATGAAGGCGGCTATTCAAATCATGCAGACCCCGGCGGCCTGCCATCTTCTATCCCGAGCGCGTCAATAAGGCGGTGCCGCAATTGGCACATGCACCACGGTCTGCGTGGTGGAGCGAGTCGCCGGCGACCCATATCCGCCATTGTCGCGACTCAGCTTTGGTGGGAAACTCGCGGGCCTCAGCATGGGAGGTCCAAAATGCCCAACACTTTCAAGACCGGAGACGTCGTCAAGCTGAAGTCGGGAGGGCCGAGGATGACGGTCAGCGATGGGGCCGCTTCCGGCATGTATCTCTGTCACTGGTTCAACAAGGAAGGTGACGTTTGGACGCCGCAGCATGCGGGCTTCAAACCCGACCAGTTGGTCGCCGCCGATCAACCGGCGTAATCCCTGCCCGTCCGCCAGGAGTGGTGGCCGGCCCGGCGTGAATTCAGGCGGCGCGGGATAGTGCGTCAAGGTGGTCGCTCTCGGGAGCGATGCAGAATCGGCATCGCAATCGAAGAGATCGGTACAGGCGACCGACGGATTTTCCCGGTCTCGGCGTTTAACGGTTGAAGCGTGACCATGGCATGGGCCGTGGCCGACGCGCCAACCGGAGACGCCGAAGCATGATACGCCGTTCGATCCTTGCCGCTGCCTTGAGCCTGCTGACCGTCGCGGCTCTCGCCCAGACAGCGACACAGCCCCCGGCTGCCACGCCGCCAGCCGCCGCTCCCGCGGCGTCAAATGCCAAGTCTGAACTCACGCTGGCCAAGTTCCAGAAGCGGCGGGAGAAGGCGGTCATGGCCGCCGACACGGACGGTGACGGCAAGATCAGCCTCCTGGAATGGGAAGCCTTTCAAGCCAAGCGCAACGTCAAGGGAGACGCCGCCAAATCCTTCGCGCGTATCGATTCCAATCATGACGGCTTCATCGATCGCGCCGAGCTCGATGCGTTCTTCGCCAAGCGTTTTGCCAGGCTGGACAAGAATGGCGACGGCGTTCTGACGGCCGACGAGATGCCAGGCCACAAATCCGCTCCCAAGCCGGAGCAATGACCAAGAGGCTATGACGCGTGATGGATATCGGGAGTGCGCGAGCCGATGAGCGCCGATCCGGACGAGGAGCTGGTTCGTCGGGTCGGTGCTGGCGATCCCGCGGCGGTGCAGACACTCGTCGCGCGCAAATTGCCGCGCATCCTTTCCCTTGCCGTGCGTATGCTGGGCGACGCGGCGGAGGCCGAGGACGTCGCGCAGGAAACCTTCGTGCGCATCTGGCGTCATGCCTCCAGCTGGCGGCGCGGCAATGCACGCTTCGACAGCTGGATCCACCGGGTGACGCTCAACCTTTGCTACGACCGGTTGCGCCGGCGCCGCGAGGTGGTGACCGACAATCTGCCGGAAATGGCCGACCCTGCCCCGCTTCCCGACGCCCGCGAAGAGCCACATCGGGTCGAGCAAGCCCTGCAGGCGATCGCGCCGCGCCAGCGCGAGGCCATCATCCTGGTCTACTACCAGGAGATGTCCAACATAGAGGCGGCCGCGACCTTGGAGATCAGCGTCGATGCGCTGGAAAGCCTGCTTTCGCGCGGCCGTCGGTCCTTGCAGATGATTCTGGCCAGGGACGGCGTCCATGACTGAGAAAGGCGCGATCATGGATGCCGGACATTCATCGCGCCTTGCGGGCGCCAGGTGGGGACCGGTCCGCCTCGGTTCCAACCCGCGTGGGCACGCGGCACCAAGGGGCAAGGGGAAAACACATGGCTGAAGACATCGAGGACGGCCCGGCAATGGATGCCAAGCGCTTCGCGGCGCTCGCCGAAGCCTATGGCGGCGATCCGCGCCGCTGGCCGGAAGCGGAGCGTGAGGCAGCCACCATTTTCGCTTCAACCGAGGCGGGCCAGGCCATTTCGCGGCATGCCGGCTCGCTTGACGCCCTGCTTGACAGCTATGGCGCCGCGCACCCCGGCAAGACACTGCACGACACCATCCTGCGGACCGCCGGCCGGCACATCGTCCGGCGCCGGCGTCAGCGGTTCTGGTGGCTCGGGCTGGGGTTGGCCGGCATCGGGCTCGCCGGCGCCATCGCCGGACTGGCCCTGGTGACCGTCGTTACGCCGGAGGTTCAGCCCGATCGCTATGTGCTCGACGCCAACGCGACGGCCTTCGGCGACGCCGGACCCGACACGATCGAGGAAGACCTATGAGCACCGGCCGCAACCTCCTCATCGCGTCGGTGGTGGTGAATGTCTTCCTAGCCGGTGCGCTTGCCGGCGGAGCCGTCTGGATAAGAAGCGGCAAGCCGGCCCAGGGCTATTCGCTGGAAGCGGCCGGCGGCCGCCTGCCCGACCAGCAGCGCACGCTGTTCCGCAAGGCCCTGCGCGAGGTCCGCCAAGAGTCGCGCGAAATCATTCGCGATGGCCAGCAGGCGAGGCGCGAGGCGGCCGACTTGCTGCGGCAGCCTGTCCTCGACACGGCGGCCCTGTCGGCCGCGCTCGAGCGTGCCCGCAATGCCGACGTCACCGTGCGCACGCGGCTGGAGCAGCGCATCGTCGAGTTCGCGGCAGCAGCGTCCACCGAGGATCGCAACATGCTGGCGGAGGGCCTCGCGAGACGCAGCGGGACGCAGCCATCCGCCACGCCAAAAAAATCGCCGTGACGACCGACGGAAAATGCCGATGGCGACCGTTTAACAAGATGAAGGGCAGGATCTGCCGGACCACCTGGCGCCGACAGGTTTCAACCTCGGACAACTTCGGAGTTTGGTCATGAACTATCTGGCAAAATACGCGATCACCGCCGCTCTCGCGGTGACCGGAACGGCTGCGACGGTCGCGGCGTCCTCGGCAATGCCGCTGTCGCCGCTTGCCGCCCCGGCGGTGGTGGAGCAAGTCGCCTGGGGTTGCGGCCCCGGCTGGCACCCCAATCCCTGGGGGCGCTGCGTGCCCAATCGCGTGGTGGTCTATCCCCGCTATTACTACTGGCACGGCCCGGCTTATTACGCCTGGCATCCGCACCGCCACTGGCACCGCTGGCATCGCTGGTAAGGGGCATCGCTGGTAAGGGCCATGGGGCCGCCCACCGCGCGGCCCCATGATCCCAGCTAAGCAGGCACGAACCGGCTCGAATGGGCTTCAGGCGCTGCTCGCCGGAAGCCCCAGCAATGGAGAGCTGACTTGGCTATCCCGGCCTCCAATTCCCCGCCAGATCCGACCCCAGATCCGACCCTTGTCGCTTTCAACCGCTTCGGGCTCGGGGCAAGGTCCGGCGATCGCGACAGGATTGTCGGCGACCCGCGCGGCTATCTGAAGGCGGAACTGCGGCAACCCGACGTCGCCCTGATCCCGCTTGACGATCCGGCCTATGCCGGCCTGCTGGGCAGCACGCCGGCTATCCAGGCCAGCATGGCGGCAAATGTCCAGCGCAAGCTCGACCGCGAGCGGATGGCCGCGGCGCAGCCGGCGATGGCAACGGCGAGCATCCAGAACATGCCTGCCCAAGCCGCGCCGGTCCAGCCCAAGCCGGTTCAGAGCACACCGGTCCGGGTGGCGCCCGTCCAACCCATGCCGTCGCCCGCCGCTCCGCCAAAGCCAGCCGTTCCGCCAAAACCAACCGTCCCGCCGGTCGAGGCCACGCTGTTCCGCGCCGAAGCCCAGGCGCGCTTCGACAAGGCTCTGCGGGCCGATGCCGGCTTTGTCGAACGTCTGGTCTATTTCTGGTCGAACCATTTCTGCGTTTCCGTGGCCAAGGACAACATCGTGCGGGCGAGCGCCGGCGCCTTCGAACGGGAAGCGATCCGCCCTTTCGTGCTCGGCCGCTTCGCCGACATGCTGATGGCCGTGGAGCGGCATCCGGCGATGCTGTTCTATCTCGACAACCAGCAGTCGATCGGCCCGGATTCCCGCGCCGGCAAGAACCGCCAGCGCGGCCTCAACGAGAACCTCGCCCGCGAGATCATGGAACTGCATACGCTCGGCGTCGGCAGCGGCTACACCCAAGCCGATGTCACCAGCTTTGCGCGCATCCTGACCGGCTGGACGATGGCCGGGCGTGAGGGTCGGCTGGGTGAACCCGGCAGTTCCGTCTTCAACGCCAATGCGCATGAGCCGGGTGACGCGGTTCTGCTCGGCAAGACCTATCCGGCCGGGGGCATGGCTCAGGCCGAGGCGGCACTCAACGACATCGCCAGCCACCCGGCGACGGCGCAGCACATCGCCACCGAGCTTGCCCGCCATTTCATATCCGACGATCCGCCGCCGGCCGCGGTCGCGCGGCTGGCCAAGGTTTTCGCCAAGAGCGACGGCAATCTCAGGGCACTGGCCTCGACCCTCATCGATATGCCGGAGGCCTGGTCGACGCCATTGGCCAAGATGCGCTCGCCGTTCGACTACATCGCCGCCATCCGGCGGGCGGTCGGCCCGGGTCCGGCGAACGATCCCGGCCAATCGCTCGGCTGGCTTAACGCGCTGGGCGAGCCGCTCTGGCAGCCACCGGGACCGAACGGCTTCTCCGACCAGGCGGACAGCTGGGCGTCGGCGGAAGGCGTGAAGGTCCGCCTCGACATCGCCTGGCAGGCGGCCCGCCAGGTCAAGGACATAGGCAATCCCAGCGACATGCTCGACGCCGTCATTGGGCCTTCCGCCTCGCCGGAGACGCGGCAGGCGATCGCCCGCGCCGAGTCCAAGCAGCAAGGCCTGGCGCTGCTGCTGATGGCGCCCGAATTCCAGAGACGATAGGTCGAGCGATAGGTCCGGCGCCGACAACTCCCATGGAGACCAAGTCATGAGCCTGCTGTGTGAAACCCCTCATCCCTCCCGCCGCGCCGTGCTGATGGCCGGCGGCGCGCTGTTTGCCTGGGCCTATCTGCCCCGCTTCGCCCGCGCCGCCGACAATCGCGACCCACGCCTGATCGTCATCGTCCTGCGCGGCGCGCTCGACGGCCTGTCGGCGGTCGGCCCGGTCGGCGATCCCGACTATGCGGGCCTGCATGGCGACATAGCTTTGTCGCTCACCGGCCCGCACGCGGCGCTGCCGCTCGATGGTTTCTTCGCGGTCAATCCGGCGATGCCCGTGTTCGCGCGGCTGTTCAAGGCAAGCCAGGCGGCGGTGGTGCATGCGGCCGCGACGGGCTATCGCGAACGCTCGCATTTCGACGGGCAGGATGTGCTGGAAAGCGGTTTTGCCGGACCCGGCCATGTCGCCACCGGATGGCTCAACCGGGCGCTGGAAAGCCTGCCGGCGGGCGATCGCGTGGCCGCGCTTGGTGGTCTCGCCGTCGGCCCGTCGACGCCGCTGGTGATCCGTGGTGCTGCCCCCGTGCTCGGCTGGGCGCCGCAATCCCTGCCGGAGCCGGCCGGCGACCTCGCGGCGCGGGTTCTCGATCTCTACCAGCATCGCGATCCGGTGCTGTCGGTGGCGCTGCAAAAAGGCCTCGATGCCGACCGTATGGCGCTGGACGACCAGATGGGCGCCAAGGCAATGAAGCCGAAGGGCGGCCTCGACAGCGCCGCCGGCATGCGGCAGGCCGCGCAAGGCGCCGCCAAGCTGATCGCGGCCGATGACGGTCCGCGTGTTGCGGCACTGGCCTTTGACGGCTGGGACACGCATGTCAACGAAGGTGGCGCGACAGGCCGGCTCGCCACGCTGCTCGGCGGCCTCGACGGCGCCTTCGAGGAGTTCGAGAAAGGCCTGGGCGAACGCTGGAAGGACACGGCGATCGTCGCCATCACCGAGTTCGGGCGCACGGCGCAGATCAACGGCACGGTCGGCACCGATCACGGCACCGGCACGGTGGTGCTGCTCGCCGGCGGCGCAATCAAGGGCGGCCGCGTCATCGCCGACTGGCCGGGCTTGAAGCCGGCTCAACTTTACCAGCAGCGCGATCTGGCTCCGACCAGCGATGTCAGGGCGGTGCTGAAGGGATTGCTCGCCGACCAGTTCGGCCTTTCCGCGGCCGTGCTCGGCGACAAGGTGTTTCCGGAGTCGGCGGCGGTGAAGCCGATGCGCGACATCGTCGCCTGATAGCTTGAACGAAAAACACCCGCGCCGTTTCCGGAGCGGGTGTTCCGATCGCCCGTCTGATCGTTTGAAGGATCACCAGCCCCAATAGCCGGGGTGCCAACGGTGGTGCGCCCAGAAGCCGGGATGCCAATGGCGCGCCGGCCGGATCATCATGCGGCGGTTGGGCACGCAATTGCCCCAACGGTTCATGTGCCAGCCGGGACCGCAGCGCCAGCCGACGGTTTCGATCGGCGGCGGCGCGGCACTTGGCGCGGCCATCGGCATGGCCTGCGAGCCGGCGCCGGACAGCATCAAAGTGCCGGCCGCCAGTGCAAGGGGCAGCAAGTATTTTGTGAACATGCGTTGTCTCCGTGGTTTCGTCCCTAACCACCGTGAAACGCGGCGCACGGCCCAAACCCGTCGCAGCGGGACGGATCACATCTTCGTTAGGTCAGCAAAGGGTTCCGGGTTCGGCAAACCGTGCCTCGCGATTCATACCGGCTGCGCCCGCCGAAAGTTTCGATCAGCGGCGGCGCGGCTTCGTCGTTGACAGGGCGGGCCCCAACCTTTGCCGCATGGCAGATTGATCCAGATCAATAAGCGATGACAGGGCCCGCGCTAGGGTTGATGGAAGCCAATTGACAGATATGCTCAGGTTGAAGGCCAGGTAAGACCAGGAGATCACACCTATGATGATCCGCACGCTCTCTACTTTGGAATGCACGAAATTGCTGGCGGCCAACCGCACGGGCCATCTGGCATGCGCGAAGGATGGACAGCCCTACGTCGTGCCCTTCAACTACGCCTACGCCGACAGTCACCTCTATGCATTCTCCCTGCTGGGCAAGAAGATCGACTGGATGCGGGCCAATCCCCTGGTGTGCGCCCAGGTGGAAGAACATACAAAGGGGCGCGGATGGAGAAGCGTGATTGTCGACGGCCGCTATGAGGAACTGCCGGACCGGATCGGCCACAAGGTTCAACGAGACCATGCATGGTCGGTGTTGAGCAAGCACGTCGACTGGTGGGAACCTGGCGCGCTCAAGCCTGTTACGCCTCTCGTGTCAGACAGCTTGCCGCATGTCTTTTTCCGGATCCTTGTCGAAAAGGTTTCTGGGCGGGAAGCAAGCGAATAGGTCTTGTCCACCGTTCGATGCATGTCCCCCGGCGCCGCCTGGCGCAGGCGGCGTCGCGACCTTGGACGGAATCGCACGTCGACAGCACGCGGTCGACTTTCGACTGGGCGTCGCTGTCGGCCTTTGATCACGCGGCCTCGACCTTGGCGACCGGCACATCCTCCCCACGCACAAGTTTGGTCACGCCGGCAAAGTCGAGCTTGCCGGAGCCGAGCACCGGCACTTTCTGGACGACGCGCACTTCGGCGGGCACCATCAGGTCCATGGCACCGTTCGCCTTGGCGAACGCCAGGAACTCGGCACGTGTGGCGCCGGGGGCTTCGGTGATGAGAATGAGCTTCTCGCCCTTGCGCGCATCCGCCACAGCCGCGACGGCCGACAACGAGCCCTTCCACAATTCACCCGCCAGCGCTTCGACGGCGGCGAGCGAAATCATCTCGCCACCGATCTTGGCGAAACGCTTGGCGCGGCCGCGAATGGTGATGAACCCTCCGTCGTCGACCGAGACGACGTCACCAGTGTCATGCCAGCCATCCGGCAGCGGTTCGAGCACGCCAGGTCTCTCGGCGCGCAGATAACCCGCCATCACGTTCGGCCCACGGACATGCAGCCGGCCGCCATCGTCGACACCTGGCACCGGATCGAGACGATACTCCATGCCGGGCATGATCTTGCCGACGCTGCCGGAGCGGTTGTACATCGGCGTGTTGATGGAGATCACCGGTGCGGTCTCGGTGACGCCATAGCCTTCCAGGATGCGCACGCCGAACTTCTCCATATAGGTCATGCGCGTGGACGCCTTGACCGGTTCCGCGCCGGCAAAGCAATAGCGTATCGAGCGGAAGTCGTACGGGTGCGCGGTCCGCGCATAACCGCTGAGGAACGTGTCGGTGCCGAAGATGATCGTCGCGTTGGATGCGTAGATCAGTTCCGGCACGATGCGGTAGTGCAGCGGCGACGGGTAGAAATAGACCGGCACGCCCGAAATCAGCGGCAGCACCGTACCGGCCGTCATGCCGAAGGAATGGAAGATCGGCAGCACGTTGAACACCTTGTCGCCCGAGTGGAAGTCGATGCGCGAAGCCGCCTGCGCGGCATTGGCCAGGATGTTGCGGTGGGTCAGCACAACGCCCTTCGGCGTGCCTTCCGAACCCGAAGTGAACAGGATTACCGCCGGGTCGTTGGGCTTGCGCGGCGCGCGCGGCGTCGACTTGCGCAACAGGCCGAGCAGCTTGTCCTTGAGACCGATCGTCTTGCGCAAATCGTCGAGCCAGACGATGTCGACCGAGCGGCCGATTTCCTCGACCACCGCGCCGAGCTTTGCCTGCTCGACAAACGCGCGGGACGTGAGCACCGTGCGCACCTCGGCGGCCTTGCAGGCGGACAGGATGTTGGCGGCACCCGCGGTGAAGTTGATCATCGCCGGCACCTTGCCAGCCGACATCACGCCAAGCAGCGTCGCGCATGAGCCGTTGGCGTTGGGCAGCATGACGCCGAGCGTCTGCTGATCGGCATAAAGGTTCTTAAATTTCTCGCCAAGCACGGCGGCCGCCGTCAGCAGCTTGCCATAGCTTAGCGAGCCGGTGACCGGATCCTGCACGGCGAGCCGTTTCATGCCGCGTTCGTTCGCGGTCAGGATGATCTTCTCCAGAACCGTCCTGTTGATGTCCTGGGTGCGGAAGACGAGATCCGACATGACCTGATAGAGGGCAGCACCCGCCGCGGCGCGGCGCTGGCGGCCTTTCAGCGCGGGCGGCACTTCCAGCTTGACCGGCTCCAGAATGGTCACCTTGACCTTCGGGAACAGACGGCGGCGCACATGCTGCGACGTCAGCCGGGAGAATGGGCTTTTCTCCAGCCCGTCGATGCGGATCGGCACGACCATCGAGCCGGTCTTGTCGGCCACCATGGCGGCGCCGTCATAGACCTTCATCAGCCCGCCGGTGACGGTGATGCGGCCTTCGGGGAAGATGACCAGCGGATCGCCGCCCTGCACGATCTTGATCAGCGTGCGGGTCGACATCGGCTTGGCCGGGTTGAGCGGCAGAGCGCGGGCGAGCTTCATGAAAGGCTTCATCCACCAGGCCTGGGCGATGGTGTAGTCGATGGCGAAGACCGGCTCCTCATCGGTTAGCGTCAAGGCGAGCGGACCGTCGAGGAAGCTGACATGGTTGAGCGCCAGGATCGGCGCCTTGCCGGCCGCCTTGAGGTTCTCCATGCCCTCGACCTCCAGGCGCAGGAAGGCGCGGAACAGGATGGAGACGAAGTCGCGGAACGCGTTGGTCGGCAGGAATTTCAGCATCAGCCAAGCTGCAATGGCATTGGCCACGGCCAAGCCGAACAGGATGCCGCCGGTGGAGACTTTCGTCTGGATCACGGCGACAACAATGCCGCCGACCGTCATGAAGCCGGCATTGACGATGCTGACGGCGGCGACGACGCGGGCGCGGCGCGCTTCAGGCGACCAGGCCTGCACGGCAGCGAAAGTCGGCACGACGAGGAAGGCACTGGCGATGGCCATGCCGGCGAGGTCGATCGCGACACGGATCGTGTTTGGCCCGGCGAAGAACAGGGCAAGCGTTTCGGCCCTCGGCGAAGGCTGCATGCTCCAGATGGTCCAGGCCAGATGCAGGCCGAACAGCGCCAGCAGCGCCGTGCCGACGGGCGCGGGCAGAAGCACGATGCGGCCCTGCGACATCCAGGCGGCAATGGCCGAGCCGATAGCGATCGATACGGCGAAGACCGCGAGATAGACGGTGACGGCGATTTCGTCGCCGCCGAGCGAATCCTTGATCAAGGTCGGCAGGATCGACAGCACGATGGCGCCGATCAGCCAGAACCATGAAGTCATCAGGCCGGCGCGCCAGATGCGCTTGTCGGTGCGCAACTCGCTGACCTGGCGCCAGGTCGAGCGAAAGATATTTTTGTCGATGACAAGGTCGGGCGCCGCGGAACCCGTGGACGGAATGTAGCGGCTGACGAACCAGCAGCCGACCGCCAAGGCCATCATGATCGGCCCGAACACCGTGACGCCGATGCCATCGGCCGAGACGACGCCCCCGGCAATGGTGCCGCCGAGGATGGCGGCAAAAGTGGCCGACTCGATCCAGGCGTTGGCCTTGGGCAGTTCCTTGCGCTCGAGGTGATCAGGCAGGATGCCGTATTTGATCGGCCCGAACAGCGCCGAGATGATGCCGAACATCAGCAACGCCGTCATCAGCACGGGGATCGACGACAGCGCGATGCCGGCGACAGAGACACCCGCCGCGGCAATCTCGGCGAATTTCAGCCGCCGGGCGATAAGGGCCTTGTCGAAGCGGTCGGCGATCTCGCCGCCAAGCGCGGACAACAACAGGAAGGGCGCCATGAAGACGGCCCCCGCCAAAGTGACCAGCGAAGCCGCCTGATCGGCGGCCAGCGTGAAAAGAATCAGGAACACCAGCGTGTTCTTGAGGAAATTGTCATTGAAGGCGGACAGGAACTGCGTCCAGAACAGGGGCGCAAAGCGCCGGGACAACATCAGATGCGTGTTCATGGCGATTTCCATTTGGCGGAACCCTACGACGCGTGCCGGGGGCCCTGCGGGGTTGCAGGCGCTATTTCAATCTCAGTGATATCAGTGAGCTGATTAAACTTCCTTACTGCGCTTGATGCCCATCCACGGCTTTCGGCTGCTGGAAATGAACATCGTTCACAATCGAAGCTTACCATTTTTTGAACAGCGTTCAAGCGAAAAATGAACAATGTTCATTGCAGATAGAAACAGGGACGGCGGCCAGCGGCGTTTGTAAGGGGTCAGGGCGCCCCGGTTGCCGGACCTGGTCCGAGCGTCGCCACTGTCTTCAGCGCGCCATCGAGCATGTCGCCCTTCTCGTCCTTCAGCGCTGCCTCGCGCAGTCGGCGGATCCAGTCGGCGGCATCGGTTCGGCCCTTGAGCATGGGAAGCGCCGACAGCACGCGGTCGAATTTCGACTGGGCGCGCACATGGGTATCGCTGTAGCCCTTGATCAGCCGGCGGCAATTGAGGATTTCGACAGCGAGCGCATAGTCCCGGGACGCATGGGCGAGCGCCAGCGCGTACCAACGATCGAGATGGCTCATCTCGACCTTGTGGCGCAGCAGGCTCCGGCGCCAGCGGCGCAGGCCGCCGATGAACCAGAGGGCCGCAAAGCCGGCGAAACTGTCGGTGCGGATGCGGCGGCCATGGTTGATGCGCCGGTCGAGGAAGGCGGCGAGTTTCGGCCGGTTCTCGATGTAGCTGCCGAGCCCCGCCGGCAGTGTGCCGCAGAATTCCTCGATGCGCGGGTGGAAATATTCGGTCACCTGCAGGACCGAGCCTTCCTTGACCCCTACCTCCTTGCGCACACGCCGATCACGGGTCGAACGCGTCTTCAGATCGGCAACGCGGATCATGTCGTCGTAGCAGAGCGCGTTGGCGAGATGCTTGGCGGCGGCGATGGACAGCGCGTGGGCATGTCCGGCGTTGTCCAGCGCGACGGCCTTGTCCAGCCGGTCGAGATACTCGCCACCATAGGCGATATCCTGATAGTCGACGACCTTCCTCAGGCCCCGTAGCGCCATGTCGCGCACGGCGACGGGCATCAGGTCGATGCGAGCGGCGAGCACCTGCCAGCCCTGCAGCAGGCTTTGCGGACCACTCACCTGTCCGGCACCCAGGACGGATTCCGCGACAGCCGGTTCACCTGGCTTTGACGCCGGCGCGGCCGTGCCGCGCGCGCGGTCAAACGCGGCGCCAAAGGCGGCAAGGCTCGCCTTGACGCCACGGCCCCCGGCGCCAATCGCCTGCTCATAGCTTTCGCGCGTGAACGGCAACGCGTCCGACCCCGCCAGCGCGCCGAGCAGGCTGGCCGAGATCATCGAACCATTGTCGGCGGCGATCTTTTCCATGTCGAAGGCGATAAAGCGCTTCGATGCGGCCTCCGCCGTCGCATGCACCTTGGAGGACGAGGCCCGGCCATCGCCCGGCTCGATTTTTTCCGACACGGCGGCGATGCGATGCGACGAAGCGATCAGCGTCGTGCGCTCGGGCGTGACGAAGCCGCGGATGATGGCGCGGCCGGCCTCCATCAATTCAGCGGCGATCAGGATGTCGACATCGCCTTGCGAGGGCGACAGCGCGAAGACCGGCAGCCTGCCGGTGTCGCGGGCCATCTCGACATAGTAGATGGTGGCGCCGGTGCGCTGGGCGACGCCGGCGACCGAGGTCGATTGCGCGACATAACCATTGCGCTCGGCAACGTCGGTGATCCAATCAGCCAGCACGCCGCCGCCCTGGCCACCGACAGCCAGCACGGCGAGCTTGATGACGCGCTCATCGTCCTGGGCGCCGGCCTTGGCGCGGAATGGCGGGACAGCGTCAAGCATCGGCGAAGGTCAGGCGCCGGCTTTCGCGGCGGCGTTGCAACAGGCTGATCACGGCGCGGCGCGCGCTTTCCAGGAAGCGGTCCCAACGGCTCGGATTGTGCACGACGTCGGCACGATAGAAGGACGGGCAGAGCACCGCCGCATCGGCGACCTCGCCGCAATTGCCGCAACCGACACAGTTCTGGTCGATGGACGCCACCGGATCGTCGCGTAGCGGATCGTCGAGCGACTTGACCGACAGCGACGGGCAGCCGGACAGCCGCATGCAGGCATGGTCGCCGGTGCAGATGTCCTCATCGACGCCGAATTTCGGTTTGACGATCCTTGTCCCGCCCTTGATCGCCTTGTCGACCAATGGCTTTTCGCGACGCTGGCGGTTTAGCATGCATTCGGACGAGGCGACGATGACCTTCGGCCCCTTCTCCTCCGTCGTCAGCGCCTCGCGCAGCGTGGCTTGCATCTTGCCGACATCGTAGGTGCGGTCGACATGGCGCAGCCATTTGACGCCCATGCCCTTCACCGCTTCGGTGATCGGATGTTTTGTCGACTTGGTCTTGTTGCCCGCCCGCGACGACAGGATGTCCTGCCCACCGGTGGCGGCCGAATAGAAATTGTCGACGATGACAATGACGCCGTCATTCTTGTTGAACACGGCGTTGCCGATCGAGGAGGTCAAGCCGTTGTGCCAGAAGCCGCCATCGCCGACGAAGGAGATCGAGCGGCGCTTGGCGTCGGGCGAATTGAACGCCGAGGCCGAAGCCGGGCCGAGACCATAGCCCATCGTGGTGGCACCGAGTTCGAAAGGCGGCATGATCGAGAACAGATGGCAGCCTATGTCGGAGGCGATGTGGTGCTTGCCGAGTTCCTGCTCGACCAGTTTGGTCGCGGCGAAGATCGGCCGCTCCGGGCAGCCGATGCAGAAGCCCGGCGGGCGGCCCGGCACGACGTTGATCAGGTCAGCGGTATCGACGCCGTCGCCGACCTTGTTGGGCGCACGCACTTCGCCCGGCAAGAGATGCGGCGCCTCGGCGCGCAGGAAGGCGCCAATGCCGTCGAGCATGACCTGGCCGGTGTATTCGCCAGCCATCGGCAGATATTCCTTGCCGACCAGCCTCGTGCCACGCCCGGCCTTGTGCAGCATCGCGGCAAAAGCCTGTTCGATGTAATTGGGCTGGCCTTCCTCGACGACCAGCACCGGCTGCTTGCCTTCGCAGAAGGACAGGAATTCGTCATCGATCAAGGGATAGACGGCGTTGAGCACATAGAGCGGCACATCGGTGTCGCCATAGGTGTCGGCAAGACCGAGACGCTGCAAGGCACGGATGACCGAATTGTACATGCCGCCCTGCATGACGATGCCGACCGAGCCGTGGTCCGACCCGAAGAATTCGTTGATCTTGTTCCTGGCGATGAAATCCACCGCCGCTGGCCAGCGCTTCGCCACTTTCTCCTTCTCATGCAGGAAGGAGGCGGGCGGCAGCACGATGCGGCCAGTGTCGCGGCGCGGCGCTTCCAGCGCGTCGGCCACGGTCATCGGCGGGCGCTTATTGTCCTTGGCGATGAAATGGCCGTGGACGTGGCAGCAGCGGATGCGCACCTGCAGCATGACCGGCGTGTTGGAGACCTCGGACAGTTCGAAGCCGTCTTCCACCGCCTTGACGATCGACGGCAGGTTCGGACGCGGGTCGAGCAGCCAGACCTGGCTCTTCATGGCGAAGGCATGGCTGCGCTCCTGCATGATCGAGGAGCCCTCGCCATAGTCCTCGCCGACGATGATCAGCGCGCCACCGGTAACGCCGCCGGACGCGAGGTTGGCGAGCGCGTCGGAGGCGACATTGGTGCCGACGGTCGACTTGAAGGTCGCCGCGCCGCGGATCGGATAATGCACCGAGGCGGCCAGCATGGCGGTGGCGGTCGCTTCCGAGGCGCTGGCCTCGAAATGGACCCCGAGCTCGCCCAGAATGTCCTGCGCATCGGCCAGCACGTCCATCAGATGGCTGATCGGCGCGCCCTGATAGCCGCCGACATAACCGACGCCGCATTGCAGCAGCGCCTTGGTGATGGCGAGGATGCCTTCGCCGGCGAATTCATCGCCCGCGCCGAGCCGGAGTTTCTCGACTTCCTTGGCAAAAGACCGTTCGGCCATTTCTTCAATCCTTCCGTTACCGCCCAGCCCGTATCGGCTGGCACTGGCGGCGCGTAGGTCTAGATGTCGTGCTTGCGAATGTTCTTCAGCATCTTCTGCAGCGTCGTGATGAGGGCTGCGTATTCGGCGTCGTCGACATCGTCGAACATCGCCTCGAACGCATCGTGCATGGCCGGCCAGGCGCGCGTGAACTCGGCGCGGCCCTCGTCGGTCAGGAACACATGGCGGATGCGGCTGTCGGTAACGCCCTGCTCGCGTCGCACGAAGCCTTGCCCCTCCAGCGTGTCGAGCGTGCGGCTCAAGGTCGACTGCTCGATGACCGTATAGACCGAGAGGTCGTTGACGGTGACGCCGTCCGTGACCGACAGAACGGCCAGCGTGCGCACCTGCGAGATGGTCAGGCCCTGCTTGCGGAAATCATCGCGCAAGGTGGCGTTGTAGCGGCCCATGATGCGGTTCATCAGATAGGGCGCGAATTGCTGCAGGCCGATCTGCCCGAGGGTCGAGATGCGCTGGCGCTTTTCCGCCACCTTCTGCTCCATCAGAGCCTCCCCGCCAGGAGGAAGCCGGAACCGCCGCCGAGGCCGGCACCCGGATGGGTCGAGGCGCCGATATGGTAGAGGTTCCTGATACCGGTCTGGTGGTTGCGGCTGGTCTTGAACGGCCGCCACAGGAAGGACTGGTCGATGGTCGAGGAACCGCCATAGGGGTCGCCGCCGACCAGGTTGATGTTCATCGCCTCGAGATCGGCCGGCGAATAGGCGCGGCGGGCAATCACGCTGTCCTTGAAGCCGTCAATGTGGCCGGCGAGGATCGCCTCGGCGCGGTCGGCATAGGCCTCGCGCAACGCTTCGGTCCATTGCCCGTCAGCCGGGGCCTGCAGCTTGCCGGCGGCGTCGCCCTTGATGTACCGGGGCGCCTCGGGCAGTTGCAGCCACAGGATCGCCTTGCCCGCCGGACAGCGCGAGGGATCGAGCGCATGCGGCTGGCCGACACAGATGGTGGGCACCTCCGGCAGCATGCCGCGCACCGCCTCGTTGCAGGCCTTGGAGACGCCGTCCAGTCCCGGCGTCAGGTGCAGCAACGCCACCTTGTCCAGCCCCTCACCGCGCCATGCCGGCGGCTTGTCGAGGGCGTAATGGATCTGGAAGTTGCCTTTGCCGTAGCGATATTTCCGCGTCGCATCGACATCGGCTTGGGCGGCATCCTTGCCGAGCAGCCGACCGTAAAGCTGCGTCGGCGTGACCGAGCAGATCACGCTCTTCTTCGCATGAACCGTTTCGCCCGAGGCCAGCCGCACACCGGTGGCGCGGCCCCCATCCAGGATGATGGAAGCAACGTCCGCTCCCGTGGAGATGACGCCGCCGCGCTCGGTGATCAATGCCTCGAAAGCCGATAGCAAGTTCTTCGCCCCACCCTTGACGATCGGCGCGCCGGCCGCCTCGAGCGCGAAGGCGATCACCTTGGCGATCTGACCGGAGAACGCATCCTCGGGGCCCAGCCCGGCATGCAGCACCCAGGGCGCCCAGAGCGCCCGGATGGTTTCGGACTGGTAGGTACTTTCCAGCCAGCCGCGCGCCGGCACCAGGGCGTCGCCGAGAAAGGCGGCAAGGCCGCGTGAGCCACGCCGCCAGGCGTCGCCCGCCAGCAGCTTCGCCGTAGGATAGGACCAGAGCGCCCCACCGAGCAGACCGAACAGCAGGCCGGCATTGCGCTCGATGCCGCCGACATCGTCCGCGTGCCGGTCGCCATCGCCCGCCGCGATCGCGTTGAGCGCGGCGACGTTGGCGGCACGGTCGGTGCCGAGCACCGCATGGCTGCCGTCCGGCCGAAGCACGCCGGTCGGCGTTGCCGTGTGGCAGAACTCCAGCCCATGGCGGGCAAGGTCCTTGCCGAGTGCGGCGAAGGCCGGCGAGGTGATGAACAGCACGAAGGTCGTCGCCATCACATCGTGGACGAAGCCGGGCGCGGTGATCTCCTCGGTGCGCATGCAGCCGCCGATGCGGTCGTTGCGCTCGAGAACGAGCACATCAGCGCCCTTGCCGCCAAGCATCGCCGCGCAAACCAGCGCGTTGATGCCGCTGCCGACGATGATGTGGTCGGGCGCCTTCATTGACAGTTTCTCTCGACCGTCGGAGCTGCGCGCATGATCTTCTCCCGAAGACCCACCTCGCTCTATTTGCCCGATACCAGCGCCAATGCGCGGATCGGGCTGCCGGTGCCGTGCTCGATCTTGAGCGGCGCCGCGATCAGGATCGCGCCCTTCGGCGGCAACTGATCGAGATTGCAGAGGCTGGCGAGGCCGTAGCGGTTGGCCTTGTGCATCAGCGTGTGCGCCGGGAATGGCGGCTCCATGCCGCCGGCCTTGCCGGCGTCGGTGCCTATCGTCTCCGAGCCCCAGCCCTTGATGTTCTTGCTGATCAGGAACTGGATGGCTTCAGCCGTCGGGCCGGGCGTATGCGGGCCGGTCTCGTTGGCATTGAGGAACTCGGCTTCCGAGCCATTGCGCTTGTACCAGTCGGTGCGCATCACCACCCACTCGCCGGCGTTGATGGCGCCATGCTTGGCTTCCCATGCCTTGATGTGGTCGACGGTGAGCAGGAAATCGGGATCGGCGGCGGCTTCCTTCGAGCAGTCGATGACATTGACCGGGCCGACAAAGTTCTGCGCCGGAATGGTGTCGGTGGCGCCGTCCGGGTAATCCTTGCCGCTGATCCAATGCTGGGGCGCATCGAAATGCGTGCCCGAATGCTCGCCAAGCTTCAGCCAGTTCCATGCCCACCAGGGACCGTTCTTGTCGTAGCGGGAGATGTTGTGGATCTCGACTTTCGGCGTGTCGACCGCGAGTTCCGGCGGCAGCTTGATCAGCGGTGTATCGGGACCGAGCGGTGCCGACAGGTCGACCACCTTGATGGCGCCGGAAAGAAGCTGGCCGGCGACCTCGCCGAGGAGTTTTTGGGTGTCCATGGTCTCTGTTCCCTCTTTTCGATGATGATCAAGGCTCGTCTCGGCCCTTAATATCCTACTAGACGAAAACATATGCATCTGCAATTATCTTTAAGCATAAAGGAAATGGGAACGGGGCGTGAGCGAGTTCGACGCCATCTTTGTCGGGGCGGGCCATAATAGTCTGGCATGCGCCGCGCATCTTGCGCTCAAAGGCTGGAAAACCGGGATTTTTGAGCGCAGCGCAACAATCGGCGGCGCTGTCCAGACCCGCGAATTCACCCTTCCCGGCTTCCGCCACGATTTCGGCGCGATGAATCTGAGCCTGTTTGCCGGCTCCGCCTTCCATCGGAAATATGCAAATGAATTGAAAGCGCAGGGGCTGGAGTTCGCGCCCGTCGCCGACTGTTTTGCCAGCGCCTTTCCGGATGGACGCTGGTTCGGCGTCAGCAACGATCTGGAAAAGACCGCGGCGCGCATGGCGGCTTTCTCCACTGCGGACGCCACGACATGGCGCAGGCTGGTTGCCGCGTTCCCGGCGGAGGCCGAGCATCTGTTCCGGCTGCTCGGCTCGCCGATGGGTGCCCGCGCGCTTGCCGGCACGGCGTGGAACCTTTGGCGCAAGAAGGGTGTCACCGGCGCACTCGACACCGGTCGGCTGCTGTTGTCGTCGCCACGCGCCTGGCTGGAGGAGACTTTCGAGTCCCCCCATGTGCGGGCAACGCTCGCCACCTGGGGCATGCATCTCGATTTCGCGCCCGATATTGCCGGCGGTGCGGTGTTTCCCTACCTGGAATCGATGGCCAACCAGAGTTTCGGCATGGTGCTGGGCAAGGGCGGCGCCGATACCATCATCCGGGCTCTGGCCGGCATGGTGACCTCCGCCGGCGGCCAGATCGTCACTGGCGCCGATGTGGCCGAGATCACGGTATCCGGCGGCAAGGCGACGGGGGTGCGGCTCGCTTCCGGTGAGACGCATACCGCCACCAGGGCGGTGATCGCAGGCGTCGCGCCCCGGGCACTGACTGGCAAGCTGCTGCCCAACGGGTCCGGCGACGCCGGCTTCGACACGGCGATGAAGAAATTCCGCCACGCACCAGGCACGATGATGATCCACCTGGCGCTCGACGATCTGCCGGACTGGAGCGCGGGGGCCGCGCTTCGGCAGTTTGCCTATGTGCATCTATCACCGTCGCTCGATGCGATGTCGCGCACCTATCAGCAGGCGATGGCGGGCATGCTGCCGGACGAGCCGGTGCTGGTCGTCGGCCAGCCCTCGGCGATCGACCCGTCGCGCGCGCCTCAGGGCAAGCATGTGCTGTGGGTGCAGGTGCGCATGCTGCCAGCCGACATCCTGGGTGATGCATCGGCCAGGATCGCGCCCGCGCATTGGGATCAGGTCAAGGAGGCCTATGCCGAGCGCGTGCTCGACATCATCGAGACCTATGCGCCCGGCCTGCGGGGCAAAATTCTCGGGCGGGCGGTGTTCTCGCCCATCGACCTCGAACGCGAGAACCCGAACCTCGTCGGCGGCGACCAGGTCTGCGGCAGCCACCATCTGGCGCAGAACTTTCTGTTCCGCCCGGCGCGCGGCTATACCGGCTGGAACACGCCGGTCAAAAATCTGCATCTAACGGGCGCCGCGACATGGCCGGGCGCCGGCACCGGTGCGGCCTCGGGCTTCATGCTCGCGCAACAGCTTGGCGGGAGGTAGGCCGACGATTTTATCGGGGCGACGAGAGGCAAGGCGCTGCTGTCCACGAAGCCTGAACCAATGACCTGACACTGCCGCGCAAAGACAATAACCAACAAGGGGAACGACCATGACAATCACCAGACGCGAATTGCTTGGATACAGTGCCGCCGCACTTGGTGTGGCCGCCGTTGGCCTGCCGCGGATCGCCAAGGCGGCCGCCGGCGAACTGACCATCGCCTACAATGTCAACCTGCCCTCCTGGGATCCGACCACCGGACCCTCGGCCGTCAACCCGACGATCCAGGGCCTCTATCAATCAGTCTTCGACCAGTTCATTCCGCAGAAGCCGGACCTGTCCTTCGCGCCGGGCCTGCTCACCGAATGGGGCTGGAACGACGACCGCACCAAGGTGACGATGACGGTGCGCGAAGGCGTGACCTGGCATGACGGCTCGCCGTTCACGCCCGAGGACGTGGTCTGGTCGCTGCAGCGGGCAGGCGACGAAAAGACCGGCAATCCGATCCAGTTCGTCTGGAAGAACGTCAACAACTTCAAGATCGACGGCAACAAGATCACCGGCGACGTGGTGCAGTTCGACCCGGTCTATTTCAAGTGGATGTCGTTCCTGACCGGCTACATCCTGCCGAAGGCCTATTACGAGAAGGTCGGCGCCGAAGGTTTCGAGAAGGCGCCGATCGGCACCGGCCCGTACATGGTCGAAAAATTCGAACGCAACGCCTTCCTGCGGCTCAAGGCCAATCCGAACTATTGGGGCGGCAAGCCGGCCTTCGAGAATGTGACGATCAAATTCGTCACCGACGCGGCGAGCCGCGTTGCCGAGATCGAGTCCGGCTCCTCGCAGGTGACGCTTGAAATCCCGTATGAGGAATATGACCGGCTGATCGCCAAGGACGGGCTGGCCGGCTCGTGCAAGAACGTCTCCGACATCGGCATGATCTTCTTCAACAACAAGGACGCCATGCTGGACAAGAATGTCCGCCTAGCGGCCGTGATGGCGGTGGACAAGGAGCTTCTGGTCAAGCGGCTGCTGCGTGGCTACGGCCAGCCGATCGCGACACTGGAGACGCCGGAATACGCGGCCTTCGATCCATCGATCAAGGTCGAGCACAATCCCGAAAAGGCCAAGGAGTTGCTGGCGGCCTCCGGCTACTCGCCGGAGAAGCCGGCCAAGGTCACCATCCAGACGACCAAGGGCTTCAAACCCAAGGACTACGAGATCGTGCAGGCGATCGTCGGCATGTGGCGCAAGGTCGGCATCGAGGCGACGATCGAGGTCTACGAGATTGCCAAGCACTATGAACTGCGCGCCGCGCACAAGCTGGCGCCGGCGGCCTTCTACAACTGGGGCAACGCCATCGGCGATCCGACCACCTCGACCGGTTTCGCCATGTTCGGGCCGTCGCCGCACTCGTCCTGGAAGACCGACGACCTCGACGCCAAGATCGGTCCGCTCTGGGGCGAGAAGGACGAGGCCAAGCGCATCGCCGGCTGGAAGGCGGTCGACAAATACATCGCCGAGCAGGCCTATGTGCTGCCGCTGCTGCAGTTCGCCCAGCCGATCGTGCACGCCAAGGGCGTCAACGTCGTGCAGCATATCTCCGGCGCGCTGCTGCCGGCGCTGATGACCCCGGCCTGATATCGGCCTGGAATTGCCGCGCGCCGTCGATAGCGACGGCGCGCATTTTTCTATCGGGCATACGAGCCTGCGGGCTCCTGCAAAGATTTACATGCTCCTGCAACGATTCCTGATCCGTGTGCTGACGATGCTGATCACGCTGTTCGGCGTGGCGATCGTTGTCTTCGTCGTGATCCGCGTCGCGCCTGGCGATCCGATCGCGATGATGCTGCCGCCCGGCGCGACCGATGCCGACATCGCCCGGCTGCGCGCGCTCTACGGCCTCGACAAGACCATCGTCCAACAATTCTTCATCTGGCTGTCCGGCGTGGTGCGCGGCGATTTCGGCACCTCGATCTCGCTGCGGCAAGACGTGCTCGGCCTCGTGTTCAACCGGCTGCCGGCGACGCTGGAACTCGCCATTGTCGCGCTGATCATGGCGGTGGCGCTCGGCGGCACGACGGCCGTCCTCGGCGCGCGCGAGCGCGGCACGGCGGTGGAAGCCGGCATCGACATCGCCAGCGGCGCCGCGCTTTCCATTCCCGATTTCCTCTGGGGCCTGGTGTTGATCCTTTTGTTCGGCGTGCTGGTGCCGATCTTCGACATTTCCGGCCGGGTCTCGCCACAGCTCGACCTGCCCTTCGTCACCCAGTTCTATTTCTTCGAGAGCCTGCTTCGGCTGCGCTTCGACCTGACCTGGGACCTGTTGAAGCACATGCTGATGCCGGCGGTGGCATTGGCGCTGCCGCTGGCGGCGATCATCGCGCAGTTGTTGAAACAGTCGCTCAAGGAAGTGCTCGACCTCGACTATGTCGTGCTGGCCCGGGTCAAGGGTTTTTCCGAGACGCAGGTAATCCTGCGCGAGGCACTGAAGAACGCCGCTCTGCCGACGCTGACCCTGGTCGGCGTGCAATTCACGTTCCTCATCGGCGGCACGGTCATCGTCGAGCGGCTGTTTTCCTATGAAGGCCTCGGCAACATGGCGATCGATGCCGTCATCAACCGCGACCTGCCGCTGATCCAGGGCATCGTGCTGGTCTTCGCGCTGCTGTTCGTGCTGATCAACCTTGCCGTCGACATGATGTATGCGCTGCTCAATCCGAGGCTGCGCCATGGATAGAGCCACAAGACGCGGACTGAGCCCCAGGCTGTGGCTCGCCGGCGGCTGGCTGCTGCTGGCGCTTCTGGCCGCGATCTTCGCGCCGCTGGTGGCGCCGCAGGATCCGCTGGCGCAGGATCTGATGCTGGAGCGGCTGCCGCCCTTCTGGCTCGATGGCGCCGAGCCGGGCTATTGGCTGGGCACCGACAGCCTCGGCCGCGATCTCTTGTCCAGGCTGATCTTCGGTGGCCGCATCGCCTTCATCGTCGCCTTTGCCGCGGCCATCGCCGCCTGCCTGGTCGGCTCGACGCTCGGGCTGATCGCGGGCTATTTCGGCGGCTGGGCCGACCGCATCATCTCGCGCATCGTCGATGTCTGGATGGCGTTCCCGCCGGTGCTGTTCGCCATCCTTTTGGTGGCCGTGCTGGGCACCGGCTTGAGCTCCGTCATCCTCGCCATCGCGATCATCGACTGGACGCGCTTCTGCCGGGTGATCCGCGCCGAGGCGATGGGCCAGTCGCGCATGGATTATGTCGAGAATGCCCGCATCGCCGGCTATGGCCGCATCGGCATCATGCTGCGCGAAGTGCTGCCCAACGTGGTGCCGTCGATCGTCGCACTCCTGTCGCTGGAGATGGGCATCGCCGTCATCGTCGAGGCGATCCTGTCCTTCGTCAATCTGTCGATCTCGACCGACGACCCAACCTGGGGCGGCCTCATCGCCGAGGGCCGGCTGTCGATCCACCAGGCCTGGTGGGTGCTGGTGTTTCCGCTGATCACGCTGATCCTCACCGTGCTGTCGTTCAGCCAGTTCGGCGAAGCGCTGAAGGCGCGTTTCGACCCGGTGCTTCGATGAACGCCTGTCTCGACATCGCCAATCTCAGCGCCGTGCTGCCCAACGGCGCCCGCGTGCTGCGCTCGGTGTCCCTCTCGGTGCAGCCCGGCGAGGTCCGCGCCCTGGTCGGCGAGAGCGGCGCCGGCAAGACGATGATCGGCAAGGCGGTGCTCGGCGTGCTGCCGTCGAGCGTGCGCATCGTGGAAGGCGACATGAGGCTCGAGGGCGAAGACCTCGGCAAGCTGCAACCCAAGGCACGGCGCACGCTGATCGGTGCCCGTACGGCACTGATCCCGCAGGATCCGCTGACCGCTCTCAACCCGTCACGCCGCATCGGCCCGCAGATGACCGACCGGCTGGTGCGCATCCTCGGCTGGAGCGGCGAGAAGGCCGACATCCGCATCCGGCACTTGCTTGACGAGGTGCAGATCCGCGACCCCGACCGCGTGCTGAAAAGCTATCCGCACGAGCTCTCCGGCGGCATGCGCCAGCGCGTGCTGATCGCCGCCGCCTTCGCCGCCGAGCCCCGGCTGATCGTCGCCGACGAACCGACCACGGCGCTCGACGTCACCGTGCAGAAGCAGATCCTGCGGCTGATCGCTGCGTTGCAGCGCGAGCACGGCACGGCGATCCTGTTCGTCACCCACGATCTCGGCGTCGTCGCCAAGATCAGCCAGAAGGTCTCGGTTCTCTATGCCGGCAAGGTGGTGGAGGAGGCTGACACGGCCGCTCTCTTCGCGGCGCCGCAGCATCCCTATACGCGCGCCCTGATGGCGGCGACGCCGCGCTACACCGATCCGTTCGCCTCGCTGAAACCGGTGGACGAAGCGGTGCTGGCCGGGCTTGCTGCGGAGATCGCGGCGGCGGACCAGGCGTGGAGGCCCAGCCATGGCTGAGCCGCTGTTTTCCGTGCGCGGGCTGAAGGTCGCGCTGCCAGACATGACACGCAAGCCGCTGATCGGCCGCGCGCCCTTGGCCGAGATCTTGAAAGGCCTGGATTTCGACCTGCCCAAGGGTTCGGTGACCGGCATTGTCGGCGAATCCGGGTCCGGCAAGTCGACGCTCGGCCGCGCTTTGGTGCGGCTCTTGGAACCCAGCGCCGGCTCGATCAGCTTCGACGGCCGCGATATCACGCATCTGCCGGAAGCGGAGTTGCGGCCGTTGCGCCGCGACCTGCAGATGATTTTCCAGGATCCGATGTCGTCGCTCAATCCGCGCCGCACCATCGCCAGCATCATCGCCGCGCCGCTCAAGCAGAACGGGCTTGGCGACAGGCTCAAGGAACGCGTCGCCGAGGCGCTGCAGCGCGTCGGGCTGCCGCACGGCTTCGCCGGCCGCTATCGCCACGAACTGTCGGGTGGCCAGCGCCAGCGTGTCGGCATTGCGCGCGCGCTGGCGCTGTCGCCGAAATTCGTGCTGGCCGACGAGATCGTCTCCGGCCTCGACGTGTCGACACAGGCGCAGATCCTCACCCTTCTGGAAAAGCTGGCGGCGGAGATGGGTCTGACCGTCGCCTTCATCAGCCACGATTTGTCCGTCATCCGGCGGCTGTGCCGGCAAGTGATCGTCATGCGCGAAGGCGTGATCGTCGAAGCCAGCGCCACCGACGCTTTGTTCGACAATCCGCGGCAGGCCTACACGCGCGACCTCATCGCAGCCATTCCGCTGCCCGAAATCGATGCCGGCTGGCTGGACATCCCTTCTGCCGGCAAGGCGCCGCCATGATTGCATACGCACGCCGAAAAGCGGGCCTCGGACGTGCGAACGGCAAACAACCAGGTCCCGCCAATGGAGAGGACTGACATGAAGACGATACTTCGAAACGCGACGCTCGTCGCCGCTATCCTTGGCAGCGCCGGCATGGCCTCGGCGGATTCGATCCCCGGCATGCGCGGCCACGATCACACCGGCATCACCGTTCCCGATATGAAGCAGGCGGTCGACTTCTTCACCGAAGTGGTCGGCTGCAAGAAGGCGATGTCCTTCGGCCCGTTCGCCGACGACAAGGGCACCTTCATGCAGGATCTTCTGGGCGTCGATCCCAAGGCTGTCATCGAACAGGTCACCATGGTTCGTTGCGGCTATGGATCGAACATCGAGCTGTTCAAATACACCGCGCCCGACCAGAAGAACCTGACGCCGAAGAACAGCGACATTGGCGGTTTTCACATCGCCTTCTATGTCGATGATGTCGCCGCGGCGAAAGCCTATCTCGACGGCAAGGGCGTCAAGACGCGCATGGGCCCCTTGCCGGTCAAGGAAGGACCCGCCGCCGGCCAGACCATTCTCTATTTCCAGGCGCCCTGGGGGCTGCAACTGGAAGCGATCAGCTATCCCGACGGCATGGCCTATGAGAAGGGTGCCGAGACAGTGCTGTGGAGCCCGAAGAGCCCGGACAAGTGACCACCCGGCGCGCGCTTGCGGTTCGACACGCGAGCGCGCTGCCCAATATCAGCACAATGATTTCGACATAAAACTTTAAGCTTGAAATATCTCGCCGCCGGCGCGATAGTCGACAAGACAGCAAAGCGAAGAGGAGATCGCAGACATGAAGGTTGCGGTTCTCGGCGGCGGACCAGCCGGCCTCTACTTTGCCATTTCGATGAAGCTCCGGGACGCCGCCCACGATGTGACGGTGTTCGAGCGCAACCGCGCCGACGACACGTTCGGCTGGGGCGTGGTGCTGTCAGCCGAGACACTCGAGAATCTCGCGAAGAACGATCCGGTCAGCGCCGTCTGGATCAAGAAGCATTTTGCCTATTGGGACGACATCGCCGTCATCCATGACGGCGTGCGCACGGTCTCGTCAGGCCACGGCTTCTGCGGCATCGGCCGCAAGCGGCTGTTGATCCTGCTGCAGCGCCGCGCCCGCGAGCTCGGCGTCAAGCTGATGTTCGAGACAGATATCGCCGATCCCCGTCTTTATATGGAGACGCATGACCTGGTCGTCGCCGCCGACGGGCTGAACTCCAGGGCGCGCAACACCTTTGTCGACATCTTCAAGCCCGATATCGACACCCGCAAATGCAAGTTCGTCTGGCTCGGCACCAACCAGAAATTCGACGACGCCTTCACCTTCATCTTCGAGAAGACCGAGCATGGCTGGGTGTGGGCACACGCCTATCAGTTCGACAGCGACACCGCGACCTTCATCGTCGAGTGCAGCGAACAGACCTGGGCTGCCTTCGGCTTCGGCGCGATGACGCAGCAGGAATCGATCGCGGTGTGCGAACGCATCTTCGCCAAGCATCTCGGCGGCCATGCGCTTATGACCAATGCCAACCATATCAGGGGTTCGGCCTGGATCAATTTCCCGCGCGTGCTGTGCGAGCGCTGGTCGTATAAGAACCTGGCACTGATGGGCGATGCGGCGGCATCGGCGCATTTCTCGATCGGCTCCGGCACCAAGCTCGCTTTGGAAAGTGCAGTGGCGCTGGCCGACTATGTCGAGACCGAGCCGGATCTCGATGCAGCGTTCCGCAAATATGAGGATGCCCGCCGCACCGAGGTGCTGAAGCTGCAATCGGCGGCGCGCAACTCGCTTGAATGGTTCGAGGAGGTCGAGCGCTATCTCGGCCTCGACCCGGTGCAGTTCAATTACTCGCTGCTGACACGCTCGCAGCGCATCAGCCACGAGAATCTGCGGCTGCGCGATGCCGAATGGCTGGGTGGTGCGGAAGAGTGGTTCCAGCGCCAGGCGGGTGCGGGCGGCAACAGACTGCGCCGAGCGCCGATGTTCGCGCCGTTCAAGCTGCGCGACCTCAAGCTCAAAAACCGCGTCGTCGTCTCGCCGATGGCGCAGTACAAGGCCGTCGACGGCTGCCCGACCGACTGGCATTTCACCCACTATGCCGAGCGCGCCAAGGGCGGCGCCGGCCTCGTCTATATCGAGATGACCTGCGTCAGCCCGCAAGGGCGCATCACACCTGGCTGCCCCGGCTTCTACGCGCCTGAGCACGAGGTGGCGTGGAAGCGGCTTGTCGACTTCGTCCATACCGAGACCGAGGCCAAGATCTGCGCGCAAATCGGCCATTCCGGCGCCAAGGGTTCGACCCGGCTGGGTTGGGAAGGCACCGACGTGCCGCTGGCCTCGGGCAACTGGCCGATCATGGCCGCATCGGCCGTCGCATGGTCGCCCGAAAACCAGGTGCCGAAGGCGATGGACCGCGCCGACATGGATCTGGTGCGCGACCAGTTCGTGGCTTCGGCCGAGATGGCTGATCGCTGCGGCTTCGACATGCTGGAGATCCACGCCGCGCACGGCTATCTCCTGTCGTCCTTCATCACGCCGGTCACCAACCGGCGCACGGACGCCTATGGCGGTTCGCTTGAGAACCGCATGCGCTATCCCCTCGAAATCTTCCGCGCGGTGCGCGCCGCCTGGCCGGCACAGAAGCCGATCTCGATGCGCATCTCGGCCAATGACTGGGTCGGCATCGAAGGCGTGACACCGGCCGACGCGGTCGAGATCGCGCGGCTGCTGCATGAAGCGGGCGTCGACATATGCGACGTCTCGGCCGGCCAGACGTCGGCACTGGCAAAGCCGGTCTATGGCCGCATGTTCCAGACGCCTTTTTCCGACCGCATCCGCAACGAGGTCGGCATGGCGACGATGGCGGTCGGCAACATCTACGAGCCGGACCATGTCAATTCGATCCTGATGGCTGGCCGCGCCGACCTGGTAGCACTGGCACGGCCGCATCTTGCCGACCCCTACTGGACGCTGCATGCGGCGGTGACGCTTGGTGACCGCGGCGTCAAATGGCCCGATCCCTACCTGCGCGGGCGCGACCAACTCTACCGGCTGGCGGAGCGCGATGCGGCCGCGGGGCTGAAAGTATGACGGCCGCAACAGCGATCTCCGGCAAGCACGCGCTGGTCACCGGCGGCGGCTCCGGCGTCGGCAGGGCCATCGCGCTGGCACTGGCTGGCGCTGGCATCAATGTGACCATCTGCGGCCGCCGTGAAGTGGAACTCGCAAAAGTTGCCGGCGAAAGCGAAGGCATTTTCGGCATCGCCGCCGATGTCACCAGCGAGGCATCCATGGCCTCGCTCTACGAGACGGCGCAAGCCGCACGCGGGGCCTTCGACATCGTCGTCGCCAATGCCGGCATGGCCGGGAGCATGCCGGCGCACAAGACCACGCTCGCCGACTGGCAGAAGACGCTCGACGTCAATTTGACCGGCGCCTTCCTGACGGTGAAGCCTGCGCTGGCCGGGATGGCCGCGCGCAAGGCAGGCCGCATCGTGTTCATCGCTTCGACGGCGGGCTTGAAGGGCTACGCCTATGTCGCGCCTTACGTCGCGGCCAAGCATGGCGTCGTCGGCCTGATGCGGGCGCTTGCGGCCGAGACGGCGAAATCCGGCGTCACCATCAACGCCGTGTGCCCGGGCTTCGTCGAGACCGACATGCTGGAGGAGTCCATCCAGCGCATCATCGAAAAGACCGGCCGCTCGGACGGTGAGGCGCGGGCAAGCTTAGCCTCGACCAACCCGCAAGGCCGCTTCATCCAGCCGCAAGAAATCGCCGCCGCCGTGCTGTGGCTGTGCGGCGACGCGGCGGCGTCGATCACCGGACAGGCAATTTCGATCTCAGGAGGCGAGACATGGTAGCCGGCCCTCTGCCCGCACCGTCGGGACCCGGCAAGGACAGGCTGCGCCTGTGGATCAGGCTGCTGCGTGCCTCGCGCACGATCGAGGCCGAACTGCGGGAGCGCCTGAAGAAAGAATTCGATACGACCCTGCCGCGCTTCGATGTGATGGCAGCACTCTACCGCGCCCCCGAAGGCATGCTGATGAGCGACCTGTCGCGCTTCCTGCTGGTCTCCAACGGCAATGTCACAGGCATTGTCGACCGGCTGGTTTCGGAAGGGCTGGTCGCCCGCGCCCGCCGCAATGGCGACCGCCGCACCTCCATGGTGCGGCTGACGGAGGAAGGCACCAAATCCTTCGCCACCATCGCCGCGGCGCATGAGGGCTGGATCGGCGAATTGCTGGGCAAGGTCAGCGAGGAAGATGCGCGCCGGCTGACCGGCATGCTGACCTCGTTCCGCAGCAACTGGGAGGGACGCGAATGACCGGGATGGCCGGGCTGAAGCCGAAGCATTTCCTCTGGGAGGTCGAGGGCAGGATCGCCAAGGTCCGGCTCGACCGGCCAGAGCGCAAGAACCCGCTGACCTTCGACAGCTATGCGGAACTGCGCGACACGTTCCGCGACCTTGTCTATGCCGACGATGTCGACGCCGTGGTGTTCCTCTCCAATGGCGGCAATTTCTGCTCCGGCGGCGATGTCCACGACATTATCGGCCCGCTGGTCAGGATGGACATGAAGCAGCTTCTGGCCTTCACCCGCATGACCGGCGATTTCGTCAAGGCGATGCTGAATTGCGGCAAGCCGATCATCGCCGCGGTCGACGGTGTCGCGGTCGGCGCCGGCGCCATCATCGCCATGAGTTCCGACATCCGCATCGCCACGCCGGAAGCCAAGACAGCGTTCCTGTTCACCCGCGTCGGCCTCGCCGGCTGCGACATGGGCGCCTGCGCGATCCTGCCGCGCATCATCGGCCAGGGCCGCGCCGCCGAACTGCTCTACACCGGCCGCACCATGACGGCAGCGGAGGGCGAGCGCTGGGGATTCTACAACCGGCTGGTCGATGCGGCAGCGCTCGAAGCCGACGCGCTCGACATGGCGGCGCGCATCGTCTCCGGCCCGACCTTCGCGCACGGCATCACCAAGACGCAACTCAACCAGGAATGGTCGATGGGCCTCGACCAGGCCATCGAGGCGGAAGCCCAGGCGCAAGCGATCTGCATGCAGACGCGCGATTTCGAACGCGCCTACAAGGCATTCGTCGCCAAGGAAAAGCCGGTGTTCGAGGGCAATTGATGGCTGACAAGAGTTTCCTCAACTGGCCGTTCTTCGAAGAGCGTCATCGCGAGTTGGCCGAGCGCCTGGAGGCCTGGTGCGCCAAGAACCTCCCCGTCGATCACCATGACGTCGACGCCGCCTGCCGCGAGCTGGTGGCGAAGCTTGGCCGCGACAGCTGGCTGAAGCCGACGGCGGTTGATACCGACAATCCGGGGCCGCTCGACGTTCGCACCTTGTGCATCACGCGCGAGACGCTGGCGCGCCATGACGGGCTCGCCGATTTCGCCTTCGCCATGCAGGGGCTGGGCACCGGCGCGCTCAGCCTGTTCGGCACACCGAACCAGCAGCAATGGCTGGCAAGGACGCGCGCGGGCAAGGCGATCTCGGCCTTTGCCCTGTCGGAGCCGCGTTCAGGATCGGATGTCGCCAACACCGAGATGACGGCGACCCGCGATGGCGACAGCTACATTCTGACAGGTGAGAAGACCTGGATCTCCAATGGTGGCATCGCTGATCTCTATGTCGTCTTTGCCCGCACCGGCGAGGCGCCGGGCGCCAAGGGGCTGTCGGCCTTCCTGGTGCCAGGTGACGCCAAGGGCCTCGGCATCGCCGAACGCCTCGAAGTGATCGCGCCGCATCCGCTGGCGCGGCTGTCCTTCGACAAGGTCCGGCTGCCCGCCGCCGCACTGATCGGCAAGCCCGGCGACGGCTTCCGCATCGCCATGTCGGTGCTCGACGTGTTCCGCTCGACGGTTGGCGCGGCGGCGCTCGGCTTTGCCCGCCGGGCACTCGATGAAAGCATCAAAAGGGTGGCCGAGCGCAAACTGTTCGGCGCGCCTATGGCCGAATTGCAGATGGTGCAGGGGCATGTCGCCGACATGGCGCTCGACGTCGACGCGGCAGCACTTCTGGTCTACCGCGCCGCCTGGACCAAGGACATGGGCGCGGCGCGTGTCACGCGCGAGGCGGCGATGGCCAAGCTGTTCGCGACGGACAAGGCGCAAGAGGTGATCGACAAAGCGGTGCAGTTGCATGGCGGCGACGGCGTCCGCAAAGGCCATATCGTCGAGAGCCTGTATCGCGAGATCCGCGCCCTGCGCATCTATGAGGGCGCTTCCGACGTGCAGAAGGTGGTGATCGCCAGGCAAGTGATGAGCGCGGGCTGACCGCGAGACATTGACGGCATTCGATTTTGACACTTGGTTTTTGGAATACGGGGAGGCTTGAAATGCACGAGGTTCTGCAGCCTGAAGGCTGGACCAAACCGGTCGGCTACGCCAATGGCGTCGCGGCGCGTGGGCGTCTCATCTTCGTCGGCGGACAGGTCGGCTGGAACGGCCAATGCCAGTTCGAGACCGACGACTTTGTCGGCCAGGTGAAACAGACACTGGAGAACATCGTGGCGGTGCTGGCGGAGGCAGGCGCCACGCCTCAGCACATCACCTCGATGACCTGGTATTTCACCGACAAGGCCGAATATCTGGCCAATCTCAGGGGCATCGGCGAAGCCTATCGCGAGGTGATCGGCCGGCATTTTCCGGCAATGGCCGCCATGCAGGTGGTGGCACTGGTCGAGGACCGCGCCAAGGTGGAGATCCAGGCGACAGCGGTCATACCGGATTAATCTGTCGTCATTACCCGCGAAGGCCTGCCTGCCTCAGCAGCGGCAGCACGTGATCGCATAAATAGGGCAGCTCCTGCGTGTAGTTGACGAAGGAAAGGGCGATGCCCTGATAGCCGTGCCCGGCAATTGCGGCCATGTCGGCAGCGATCGTTTCCGGGGTTCCGATCAGGGGATAGGTGCCGGCGCCGCCGGCGAAGCGCTGGCGGTAACGGTCATAGGCGTGCGGGTCGTGCGACTGCGAGAATTCCTTCTTGCCGGCCATGTGGGCATCGACCGCGTCATGGTCGGCCAGATCGACCGCATATCTGTTATAATAGGCCTGCGCCTCTTCCATCGTCGGGCGGCAGACGACATGCGCCACCGTATAGACACCGACATCACGACCGACCTTGTCGGCCCGTTCGCGGATGTCGGCGACGTGTTTGCCGGCGTCGCTCATTTCGGAAAAGGTCGTGAACAGATAGTCGCACCGGGCGGCGGCGAAATCGCGGCCCGGACCGCCGAATGCGGCGTTCATGGTCACCGGACGCGGGGTCTGCAAACTGGCCGGCCGGCTGACCGCTTCCTTGAGACGATAGTAGGTGCCTTCATAGTCGAGAGGCTCGGTAGAAGCATATAGCTTTTCGAGGATTTCGATCCATTCGGCCGCCTGGTCGTAGCCCTTTTCGACGAGCGGCGTGCCGAACATGCCGAATTCCTTCGGGTTCCAGCCGCAGACGATGTTGAGGCCGGCGCGGCCCTGGCTGACGTGGTCGACGGTCGCCAGCGCCTTGGCGGCATAGAGTGGATGCACCAGCGGCACATGCACGGTCATGAACAGGCCGATCTGTTCGGTCGCCATGCTGAGGGCCGCCGCCCAGGTGAAGGTCTCGAACGACCATTCGCGCACCTTGTTGCGGCCGCCAAAGCCGCGCCAGCGCGCGATCGGCAGCAGAAACTCCAGCCCGGCGCGGTCGGCGATTTGCGCCGCCGTCAGATTGTCCTGCCAGCTCGCCGTCCAACGTTCCTGCACATCTGTGATGGCAAGCCCGCCATCGGCATTGGTCGAGAAGACGCCGAGCTTCAGTTTGTTCGGGCCGTGCAGGGGATGCGCTTTGATCATCTTGAAAACTCGCGGCGGGAGGCCACACGCTAGGCCAGCACCAGAATATTTCAAGCCTGAAATAGCTTCGCCTCGCGGTCGTTTGCGGATATGGATTTGAACAGGTCGAAAAAGAGGATGGACATGAGCGAGTTCCGCCAGAAATGCATCGGCAAGACGAGCCTTGTCGGTTCCTTCGCCGCCATTCCCCATCCCGTTGCGGTCGAAGTGATGGCGCTATCCGGCCTCGACTTCCTCTGCATCGACTGGGAACACGCCCAGATTTCGCGCGACATGATCGAGGCCATGGTGCGAGCCGCCGACGTGCATCGCGTGCCGGCGATGGTGCGCGTTCCCGGCCATGCGCCGGAGGCCATCCAGGCGGCGCTGGACAGCGGCGCGCAGGGCGTGCTGGTGCCGCGCGTCTCGACCGCCGTCCAGGCCGAAGCAACAGTGAAAGCCTCGCGCTATCCACCACAGGGCGAGCGCGGCGTCGGACCCGGCCGCGCCGCGGGCTATGGCTATCGCATCCCCGAATATCTTGCCGGCGCCAACGACAGAACCGTCGTCGCGGTCCAGGTCGAGACAGCGGAGGGGCTCGCCAACATCGACGCGATCGCGGCGGTCGACGGCGTCGACGTGATCTTCGTCGGCCCCGGCGACCTTTCGGTGTCGATCGATGCGATCGGACCGCAAGGCGCCGACAAGCTCAATGCGGCGATCCGGACGATCATTGCTGCAACGATCGCACACGGAAAGGCATCAGGCATATTTTGCGCCAGCCCACAGACGATCGGCCGTTGGGCAGCCATCGGTGCGAGTTTCTTCGTGCTGGCCAGCGACACGATGTTTCTGGGCGCCGGCGCGGCGGCCAACTTCGCCGCGGCGCGCGACGAATTGGCATGAAACGAGCGCATCAGGGCAAAAAAAGGCGTATCGGCAAGGCAACAGGCCACTCAAACTTTTTAAGCTTAAAACTTTCGCCTTGAAAAGTGCCGCACTTTGGATAGCATCCAAGGATCGATGGTGACCGCGATGCCGGAGGGGTTGCCGGCCAGTTCATCGCAGTGCTTCGGGTGGGAGGGGTTCAGTCCTTGTCGTTCATGCTGCCCCAGTCATCGTCCAGCGCGCGCTATGCTTTCGATGGCGTACGCGCGCAGATCCGTGATCTCCATACCGAAAACATTGCCAACCTTGCCGTGCGCGCGCGTGAATTGGGCGACGTCATCGCGCTCTGGTACGGCGAAGGCGACATGGTGACGCCCGCCTTCATCCGCGACGCGGCCAAAGCGGCCTTCGACGAAGGTCAGACTTTCTACGTGCCCAACATGCGCGGGCTTGGGGCTCTGAATGAAGCGCTGTCGGAGTACCAGACGCGCATCCACCGCCGGCCGATCCCGATCGCACGGACCACCGTCACGCCGGGCGGCATGCAGGCGCTATACCTTGCATTGGAACTGCTCGTCGATACCGGCACCAACGTCGTCTATGTGGCGCCGCAATGGCCCAACATCCACAACGCCATCCACCTGATCGGCGGCGAACCACGGCCGTTTTCGCTCGACTTCGAGGGTGACTGGCGTCTCGACCTCGACAGGCTGTTCGCCAGCTGCGACGCCCGCACCCGCGCCATCTTCCTGTCGACGCCGTCCAACCCGACCGGCTGGACCGCCTCGGCCGAGGAGATGAAGGCCCTGCTCGATTTCAGCCGGCGCACCGGCATCTGGATCATTTCCGACGAGGTCTATGGCCGGCTCTATCTCGACGGCGACGTCGCGCCCTCGATCCTGCAGATCGCCGAGGACGGCGACCGGGTGCTGTCGGTCAACAGCTTCTCCAAGGCCTGGGCCATGACCGGCTGGCGCATCGGCTGGCTGACGCATCCATCGGGAGTGGCCGACCAGCTCGGTGCCATGACCCAATACGTCAACAGCGGCACCGCCGCTCCGATCCAGGCTGGCGCGGTTGCCGCAATTCGCCAGGGCGAGCCATTGGTCGAAGAGATCAGGCAGCGGATCAGGACCGGCCTCGACCTCGCCTATATGAGGCTGGCACAGATTCCGGGCGTCATTTTGCCGACGAAACCGCGTGGCGGCATGTATGCCTTCTTTGCCATGGAAGGCGAAAGCGATGCCAGTCGCGCCTGCGCCAAGATCCTGGAGACGGCGCGCGTCGGGCTGGCGCCCGGCCATCTCTTCGGAAGCTCGGCAACGGCCTTCCTGCGCATGTGCGTCTGCCGTGACCGCGACCAGATAGCGACCGCGCTCGACCGCATGGTCGCCGCCATGAATTGACGCCCCGCTGGGAGGCGGGACGGCAAGAAACCGTGCGGGGCCAGCCCCGCCCGATCAACAACCAGAGGGAACACCCCAGAGGGACGACCAATGAAGCTCACCCGTCGCAATCTCATCCTGCTCGCTGCCGCCATCGGCATCGCCGCCGGTCCCGCCACCGCCTATGCCGCCGATGTGCTCAATGTCGGCGCCTACCCGACCAATCCGCCCTTCGAATACAAGAACGAGAGCGGCACTTTCGAGGGCTTTGAAGTCGATATCGTCAACGAAGCGGCCAAGCGCATCGGCATGACCACCGATATCGCCGATCTCGGCTTCCAGGCGCTGTTCGCGGCCACCACCTCGAAGCGTATCGATGTCGCCATCTCCTCGATCACCATTACCCCGGAGCGGCTGAAGTCGCAGTCCTTCACCCAGCCCTACTATGATTCCGACATGGGCATCGCCACCAAGACCGACAGCGCTGTCAACACCGAGGCCGACCTCAAGGGCAAGATCGTCGGCGTGCTGTCCGGCTCGACCGGCGAGACCTGGGTCAAGGCGCATCAGGAAGCCGATGGCTTCAGCGACGTGAAGGGCTATGACACGCAGCAGAACCTTTTGCTCGACCTCAGCGCCGGCCGCGTCGACGCCGCCGTCAGCGACATTCCGGGCATGGAATACTCCTTCACCAAGATGAAGGACCTGAAGGTGAAGCAGCGCATCAAGACCGGCGAACAATACGGACTGATGATGACCAAGGACCACCCGCTGCTCGGCAAGCTCAACGACGCGCTGACGGCGATGAAGAAGGACGGCACGCTGGCCGCGATCCACAAGAAGTGGTTCGGCAGCGACGCGCCGGCCGACTCGTCGACCGTCAAGGAAATGCCGATGCCGAAGGCCTGAGCGGCGACCGAGAACAGGGGCGTGACGGCTCAAAAGGCCGGCACGCCTCGTTTTCATTGATGATCCTTCCCCGGAGCCACAGGTCCGCGCGGCAAAACCGCTTTCGGTGTTTCCGGGCCCTGCTCCAGCGTCGCGGGACGCAAAACGGTTCGGGAACGCTCCCATGTCGCTGATCGACACCTTCTTCAACGCCGACGTCATCGCGTCGAGCCTGCCTGCGCTGCTGCGCGGATTCCTGAACACGCTGCTGCTCGGCCTGCTCAGCATCGGCATCGGCATCCCGATCGGCCTTGTGATCAGCCTGCTGCGGCTCTATGCGCCGAAGCCGCTGCGGTGGCTGGCGGTCGGCTATACCGACATTTTCCGCGCCTTGCCGGTGCTGGTGGTGCTGATCCTGATCTACTACGCGCTGCCCTTCCTCGGCATACGCCTGTCGTCCTGGGCGTCCGCGGTGACGGCGTTCGCCATCATCATGTCGGCCTATTCGGCGGAAGTCTTCCGATCCGGCATAGAGAGCATTCCGCGCGGCCAGTTCGAGGCTTCGCAGGCGCTCGGCCTGCCGTTCCTTCTGACCTTGCGCAAGGTGGTGCTGCCGCAGGCGGTGCGCGTGGTCATCCCGCCGATGACCAGCAACTGCGTCTCGATGTTCAAGGACACCTCGCTCGCCTCGACCGTGGCGCTGCCGGAACTCTTGAAGGAGGCGACCAACGCGCAGTCGCTCTACGCCAACCCCTCGCCGCTGATCGGCGCGGCACTCGTCTATCTCATCTTCCTCTGGCCGATGGTGCGCCTCGTCAGCCTGCTTGAAGCCCGCTTCAAGACCGAAAAGACGCGCTGACCATCAGACCGTTCGCCATGGCACTTCGCAGGAGACATCCCTTGAGCAATCCCCAGGCCACCGCTACCGACGGCTTCCCCGTCGCCACCATCCGGGCCATGTTTCCCGCCCTGCAGCGAGCGGGCGATTTCATCTTCCTGGACAACGCCGCCGGCGCGCAGATTCCGCAGAGCGTGCTCGACGCGGTGACCAACCACCTTGTCTCGCACAATGTGCAGCGCGGCGGCCGCTATGGCCGCAGCGTCACCGTCGACCAGTCGGTCGCCGATGCCCGCACAAGCGTGGCGCTGCTGATCAACGCCTACAGCCCGGCGGAAATCTGCTTCGGCATGAACGCCACCTCGTTCATCCGCCTGGTCAGCCTCGGCATTGGCCAAATGCTTGGAGAACGCGACGAGATCGTCATCACCGACATGGACCATGACGCCAACATCGCCACCTGGCTGGCGCTGGAATCGGTCGGGGCGAAATTCAAGTGGTGGCGCATGCGCGAGGACGGCAACCTGCATGTCGACGATCTGCGCCCGCTGGTTTCCGACCGCACCCGCCTCGTCGCCTGCACGGTGACGGCGCATTCGATCGGCTCGATCGTCGATGTCGCTTCCGTTGCCAGGATCGCGCATGCGGCCGGTGCCGAAGTATTCCTCGACTGCGTGCATTACGGACCACATGGGCTGATCGACGTGCAGGCCTGGGATTGCGACTACCTCGTCTGCTCCGGCTACAAGAACTTCTCGCCGCATATGGGCTTCCTCTGGGGCCGCTTCGACACACTGAAGCGGCTGCCGACCTTCCGCGAGGATTTCATTCCGGACGAACCACCCTACAAGGTCGAGGCCGGTACGTTTATCTATGAGAATGTGTCGGGCATGGACGCGGCCGTGCAGTATCTGGAACTGATCGGCCGCAATCTCGCGCCCTCCAACAATCGCTCGCGGCGCGAAAACATCGTTGCCGGCATGACCGCCATCCGTGACTACGAGCTGGTTCTGGCGCGCGAGATGCTTGGTGTGCTCAAGGGCTGCGGCGCGACTATCTACGGCGTCGCGGACGAGGCCCGCATCAACGAGCGCGTGCCGACCTTCTGCTTCAACATCGGCAAGCTGTCGCCGCAAAGGATCGTCGAGGAGATGGCCGAGATGCAGATCGGCATCCGCGACGGACACATGTACGCGCCACGCCTGATGAAGCGCCTCAATCTGTCGATGGACAGCGGCGCCATCCGCGCCTCGCTGGTGCATTACAACACGGTCGAGGAAATCCACCGCTTCGGCGAGGCGCTGCAGGCGATCATCGCCAAGTTATCGTGACATGACTGGTCTTGGCGAGAACGATGATGAGAGCGCGAATGGGGCGACATATCTTGTTGTCCTCAGCGAACCCACGCCAGAGGACATTGTCGCCCTAGAAGATGGCCTTTACGGCTTCAACGTCGCTGCGACCGGCGTCGATGACGGCCGCTATTTGTCGATCTTCCTGAAGAGGAATGACGGGACGATCTACGCAGGTCTCCACGGGCACAGTTGGGCGGGCGTGTGCGAAATCAAGACGCTATGGATCGCCGAGAGCGAGCGCGGCAAGAGCCTCGGCTCGCGCCTCCTTGCAGCCGCAGAACAGGAGGCTCGGCTGCGCGGGTGCCATGTCATCCATCTCGCGTCCTTCACCTTCCAGGCGCCGGACTTCTATGAAAAGCATGGATTTCACCGGCTGGTGCAACTCGAGGACTTCCCGCGCGGCCACGCCAATGTCCTGCTCGCAAAGACGCTGATGCCTGAGGCACCAGTCTAGCTTCCCCTCGCCGGAAGGCAGCGACGCCCGGAGTCAGGCCGCCGCCTTCTTCTTCGCCAACCTTGCCTTGATCGAAGCGACGTCGGCGCGCGGCGTCGCCGCGAAAAGCGTCCTGGTGTAACTGTGTTTGGGGTCGGAAAAGACCTCGTCGCGCGAGCCGTATTCGACCGCCTCGCCGAAATACATCACCATCACATCGTCGGCGATGTAGCGCACCACGGACAGATCGTGGCTGATGAAGACATAGGTCAGCTGGAATTCGTCCTGCAGGTCGGCGAGCAGGTTGAGCACCTGCGCCTGCACCGAAAGATCGAGCGCTGAAACCGGCTCGTCGAGCACCAAGAGGCTCGGGTTCAGCATCAGCGCGCGGGCGATGGCGATGCGCTGGCGCTGGCCGCCCGAGAACATGTGCGGATAGCGGTTGTAGTGCTCGTGACCGAGGCCAACCTTCTTCAGCATCTTCATGGCGAGGTCACGCCGCTCGGCGGCCGGTTTGTCGGTGTTGATCAGCAGCGGCTCACCCAGAACGTCGCCGATCTTCTGGCGCGGATTGAGCGAGCCGTAAGGGTTCTGGAAGACGATCTGCACCTTGCGGCGCATTTCCTTGGTCAATCCGCCCCTGGCGATGTCGACCTTGTTGCCGTCGATGAACAGCTCGCCCGCGGTCGCCGGATCGATCAAGGTGATGATGCGGGCGAGCGTTGACTTGCCGCAGCCGCTTTCGCCGACGATGGCGAGCGTCTTGCCCTTGTCCACGGTGAAGGAGACGCCCTTGACCGCATGCACGGTGCGCGGTCCGGTGAACAGGCCGCCGCCGATGTGATAGTCGCGGACGATGTTCTTGCCTTCGAGGACCGTGGTGCTCATGCGGAGGCTCCAGCGGCGGAGGGAGCGGGCTCGAACAGCATGTCGGACACGGTCGGCAGCCGGTCGCCGACGGCGTTTTCCGGCAGCGCCGACAGCAGTGCGCGCGTGTAGTTGCTCTTTGGCGATTCAAACAGCGACAGCACGTCGGCCTCTTCCATCTTGCGGCCCTTGTATTGGACGATGACGCGGTCGGCGGTCTCGGCCACCACGCCCATATTGTGGGTGATCATGATCAGCCCCATGCCGTATTTGGCCTGCAGCGAGACCAGGAGATCGAGGATCTGCTTCTGGATGGTGACGTCGAGTGCGGTCGTCGGCTCGTCGGCGATCAACAGCTTGGGATTGCAGGCAATGGCGATGGCGATCATGACGCGCTGGCACTGGCCGCCCGACATCTGGTGCGGAAACGAACTCAGCCGTTCCTCCGGATCGGCAATGCCGACCAGCTTCATCAGTTCGATGGCCCGTGCCCGGCGCTGGGCGCGATCCATGCCCATGTGGAAGCGCAGCACCTCCTCGATCTGGAAGCCGACGGTGAAGCACGGATTGAGGCTGGCGATCGGTTCCTGGAAGATCATCGATATGTCCTTGCCGACGATCTTGCGCCGTTCGGACGGGCTGAGCTTCAACAGATCGACGCCATCGAAGGCCATGCGGTCGGCCCTGACCGTCGCCGTGTTGGGCAACAGCCCCATCACCGCCAGCATCGACACCGACTTGCCGGAGCCGGACTCGCCGACGATCGCCAGCACCTCGCGCGGTTCGATCGAAAGGTCGATGCCTTGCACGGCCATGAACGGTCCGGCAGCGGTGTCGAAGGAAACGGTGAGGTTCTTGATCTCAAGCAGAGGCATGCTCACGACCTCTTCAGCTTGGGGTCGAGCGCATCGCGCAGACCGTCGCCGATCAGGTTGATGGCGAAGACGGTGATCAGGATAGCGAGGCCGGGGAACGTCACCACCCACCAGGCGCGCAGGATGAACTCCCGTGCTTCGGCAAGCATGGTGCCCCATTCCGGCGTCGGCGGCTGTGCGCCCATGCCGAGGAAACCGAGCGCGGCCGCCTCGAGAATGGCGTTGGAGAAGGACAACGTCGCCTGCACGATCAGCGGCGCGATGCAGTTGGGCAGGATGGTGACCAGCATCAGCCTGAGATGGCTGGCGCCGGCAACCTTGGCCGAGATGACATATTCGCGGTTCTTTTCCGCCATTACGGCGGCGCGGGTGAGCCGCGCGAAATGCGGCTGCAGCACGAAGGCGATGGCGATCATGGCATTGACGAGGCCAGGGCCAAGGACCGCGACCAGCACCAGCGCCAGAAGCAGCGACGGGAAGGCCAGGATGATATCCATGATGCGCATGATCAGCGTATCGACCCAGCCGCGGCAATAGCCGGCCAGCAGGCCGAGGATGACACCGGAGATCAGCGCCGTGGTGACGACGACGAAGCCGATGGCGAGCGAGAAGCGTGAGCCATAGATCAGGCGCGACAGCATATCGCGGCCGACGGCGTCGGTGCCGAGCAGGAACTGCGCATTGCCGCCCGCCTGCCAGGCCGGCGGCGTCAGGAAGAAGTCACGGAACTGATCGTCAGGCGAGTGCGGGGCGAGCAACGGCGCGAAGAGAGCGACCAGGATCAGCAGCGCGAAGACGAAGAGGCCGATCACCGCGCCCTTGTTGATGGAGAAGTAGTGCCAGAATTCCGCGAACATCTGCAGCCGCGCGTCCTGCGGCTTGACGACGGTGGCGGCTTCGACGGTGGCTGGGCCTTCGTTGGTCATGTCAATTGGCCCGTATGCGCGGGTTGATGACGGCGTAGAGCACGTCGACGATGAGGTTCACCGACATGACGATCAGCGCGATCAGAAGCAACCCGCCCTGGACGGTGAAATAGTCGCGCTTGGAAATGGCGTCGATCATCCACTTGCCGATGCCGGGCCAGGAGAAGATGCTCTCGGTCAGGATGGCGCCGGTGAGCAGCGTGCCGACCTGCAGGCCGATGGTGGTGACGACCGGGATCAGCGCGTTGCGGAAGGCATGCAGGCCGATGACGCGGCGCGGCGCCAGGCCCTTGGCGCGCGCGGTGCGCACATAATCCTCGCCCAGCACTTCGAGCATGGCCGAGCGCGTCTGCCTGGCGATGACCGCCAGCGGGATGGTGCCGAGCACGATGGTCGGCAGGATGAGGTGCGACACCGCCGAGCGGAACGCGCCCTTCTGCCCGGAAATCAAGGAATCGATGGTCATGAAGCCGGTCACCGGCTTGAAGAAATAGAGGAGGTCGATGCGGCCGGAGACCGGCGTCCAGTGCAGCGTGCCGGAAAAGACGATGATCAGCAGCAGACCCCACCAGAAGATCGGCATGGAATAGCCGGCCAGCGCGGTGCCCATGGTGAGCTGGTCGAACCAGGAGCCGCGGCGGATCGCGGCGAAGATGCCGAAGGCGACACCGAAGACGACGGCGAAGATCATGGCGAAGATGGCGAGCTCGACCGTTGCCGGGAACCGCACCAGGAAGTCCTTGAGCACCGGCGTCTTGGTGGAAAACGAGGTGCCGAAATCGCCGCTGAGGATATTGGTCAGGTAGGTCAGATATTGTTGCCAGATCGGCAGGTCGAAACCGAACTGGTGCATCAGCGCCGTGTGACGTTCGGGCGACAGGCCACGTTCTCCCGCAAGCACCAGCACCGGATCACCGGGCAGGATGCGCACGAAGCCAAAAGCGAGGATGGTTATCCCGATGAAGGTCGGGATGATGAGGGCGAGCTTGCCTAGGATATAACGCAGCATGGCGGGCGAGGTGGGGCGGCACCTTGTGGCGCCGCCCCGTTTCGCGAACCTTATTCGGCGATATCGACGCCGTCAAAGCGGTGGATGCCGAGCGGATCCATCGCAAAGCCGGAGACGGTCTTCTGCATCGGCATGAACACCTTGGAATGCGCGAGCGTTGCCCACGGTGCCTGTTCCTTGAAGATGACCTGTGCCTGTTCGTAGAGCTTGGTACGCTCGGCCTGGTCGGAAACCGTCTTGGCCTTGTTGATGAGCGCATCGAAGTCCTTGTTGCACCATTCCGCGCGGTTGTTCGAACCGACGGAAGCGCAGCTCAGGAGCACGCCGAGGAAGTTGTCCGGATCGCCATTGTCGCCGGTCCAGCCGACGATGACGGCGCCGTCGTGATCGACCGCCGAAGCGCGCTTGAGATATTCACCCCAATCGTAGCTGACGATGTTGACGGTGACGCCGACTTTGGCGAAGTCCGCCTGGATCAGTTCGGCGGTGCGGCGCGCGTTCGGCATGTACGGGCGCGAGACCGGCATCGCCCAGACGTTCATCTTGAGATCCTTGACGCCGGCTTCCTCAAGCAGCTTCTTGGCCGCGTCCGGATCGTACGGATCGTCCTTCACGTCCTTGTTGTAGGACCACATGGTCGGCGGGATCGGGTTGATCGCCACCTGGCCGGCACCCTGGAAGACGGCGTCGATGATGGCCTTCTTGTTGATGGCCATGTTGAGCGCCTTGCGGACACGCACGTCGTCGAACGGCTTCTGCTGTGTGTTGTACATCAGCGCGCCGACGTTGAGGCCTTCCTGCTCCGCGACCGTCAGGTTCGGATCAGCCTGCAGACCGGCAATATCGGCCGGCGCCGGGTACGACATGATGTTGCATTCGCCGGCCTTGAGCTTCTGCGCGCGCACCGCCGGATCGGTGGTGATGGCGAAGACCAGATCGTCGATCTTCTGCTTGCCGCCCCAATAGTCGGGGTTGGCTTTGTAGCGGATGGCGGCGTCGGTCTGATAGTCGACGAAGATGAACGGACCGGTGCCGACCGGCTTCTGGTTGAACAGTTCAGGCGTCTTGTCGGCCTGCAGCTTGTCGGCATATTCCTTGGAGACGATGGAGGCGAAATCCATGCCCAACGTCGGGATGAAGGTGATCGCCGGTTCCTTGAGGGTGAACTTCACCGTCTGGTCGTCAACCTTCTCGACCTTGGTGATGTTGTCGCCGAACTGGTCATTGTAATACTGATAGGCAATGCCCGGTATGTACTGGAACCAGGGGCCGTTCTTGTCGACCTGGCGCTCGAACGAGAACACCACGTCGTCGGCGTTCAGATCGCGCGTCGGGGTGAAATAGTCGGTGGGCGCGAACTTGACGCCCTTGCGCAGCTTGAACGTATATTCCTTGCCGTCGTCGGAAATGGTCCAGCTTTCAGCCAGGCCGGGCGAGATCGAGGTCTTGCCGTGATCGAATTCGACGAGGCGGTTGAAAACGGTACGCGAGGACGCGTCGAACGTCTGGCCCGCGGTGTACGGCGCCGGATCAAAACCCTCCGGCGATGCCTCCGCGCAATAGACCAGGGTTTTCGCGTTGGCCACGCCTCCCAGGACGCTTGCAGCCAGCAACGCGGCTGCAAAAGTCAATTTCTTCTTCATTGAGCACTCCCTGAATGTTCTTCCAAGCCCCTCTATCAGGCTCGCGAAGCGCGCATATAAGCACCGTTTTTCCGGCTTTGGAACACCCCGTTTGCTTACCCCGCGGGAAGCAGGAAAAAAATCCGTAATTTTGCTAAATGGCAGAAAAAATTAGCAGTTTTTTCCATTCACGATATTATTAACGACCGCATTTTTTTATTGATCCGGCATTTGGCGACATCGTTGCCGCGTCGCGTCTTCAGCCGGCCTCGGAAGCGGAAAGATACCGTTCCAAGTGTAGCCGGCGGGGAAGATTTTCGGCGGCAAATCTTTCCGCGCCTTGCCGCAAGGGCAAGACTTGCACCGCCGCCGATAGAGGCAATACATAGATGGTCAGGCTGGCGGCAGCGGAGGACGTCTCTATCATCTGGAGGCGGGCGCGGCACAGACGACCAAGAGACGCGCGAACAAGAATTGCTAGGGAGGAACGGGTGGCAAAAGCATCGAAGGCGCCGGTGAAAGTGTCGGCCAAGGCGGTTTCGAAACCAGCCGCCGCCGACGGGCAAGGCAAAGCTGCCGCCAAAGCCGCGACCGCCAAGGCAGGCGCGAAGCCCGCCAAGACGGCACCAGCGGCAAAGGCGGCGACCACGGCCAAGAGCCCCGCCAAGCCGGCCGTGAAAGCCGCTCCGGCAAAGACCTCGCCGACGAAGTCTTCTCCCATAAAGGCAGCGGCGAACAAGGCCGGCGCAACGAAGGCCGCATCGTCAGCGAAGGCGGCACCGACACCGCCGCCCGCACCAGGCCGGCGACTGCCGAAGGCACTCACCGAGCTCGTCGCCGGCCTGCCGGAAAAACCATGGCTGAAAAGCTATCCGAAGAACATGCCGGCCGAGATCGGCCCCCTTCCCCACAGCTCCATCGGCGACTTCCTTGTCGCCGCGTGCAAGCAGTTTTCCGGCCAGCCGGCCTTCACCTGCATGGGCAAGTCGATCACCTATGCGGAGCTTGAGCGGCTCTCGGCGGCATTCGGCGCCTATCTGCAATCGACGGGACTGCAGAAGGGCGCACGCGTCGCGCTGATGATGCCGAACGTACTGCAGTATCCGGTGGCGATGATGGCGGTGGCCCGCGCCGGCTATACGGTGGTGAACGTCAATCCGCTCTACACGCCGCGCGAACTGGAACACCAACTCAAGGATTCCGGGGCGCAGGCCATCGTCATCCTCGAAAACTTCGCAGGCACACTGCAGGCCGTGGTCTCCAGGACCTCGGTCAAGCATGTCGTGGTCGCTTCCATGGGCGACATGCTCGGCGGGCTGAAAGGCACGATCGTCAATCTGGTCGTGCGCCGCGTCAAGAAAATGGTGCCGGCCTGGTCATTGCCCGGCCATGTCAAGTTCAACGCGGCGCTGAAGGCTGGCAGCGGCATGAACTTCAAGCCGGCCACGGTGGCCGCCAATGATGTGGCCTTCCTGCAATATACCGGCGGCACAACGGGGATCTCGAAGGGTGCTACCCTGTTGCACAGCAATGTGCTGGCCAACGTCGCGCAGAATTCGCTCTGGATCGAAGACGCCTACACGATCAAGCCGAAGCCCGCGCATCTCAACTTCGTCTGCGCACTGCCGCTCTACCACATCTTCGCGTTGACGGTGAACGCTCTGATGGGCATGCAGCAAGGCGCCCAGAACATCCTCATCCCCAACCCGCGCGACATTCCAGGCTTCGTCAAGGAACTCGGGAAATATCCGGTCCACATCTTTCCCGGTCTCAACACGCTGTTCAATGCGCTGCTCAACAATGAGGATTTCCGCAAGCTCGACTTCAAGCCGCTGATCCTGACGCTGGGCGGCGGCATGGCGGTGCAGAAGGGCGTTGCCGAGCGCTGGAAGGCGCTGACCGGCTGCCCAGTCTCGGAAGGCTACGGCCTGTCGGAAACCTCGCCGGTGGCGACCGCCAACAAGTTCACATCGGGTGACTTCACGGGCACCATCGGCCTGCCGCTGCCTTCGACCGAAATCGCCATCCGCGACGATGACGGCAACAATTTGCCGCTGGGCGAGGTCGGCGAGATCTGCATAAGGGGACCACAGGTGATGGCCGGTTACTGGAACCGGCCCGACGAGACCGCCAAGGTGATGACCAAGGACGGCTTCTTCAAATCGGGCGACATGGGCTTCATGGACGAGCGCGGCTACACCAAGATCGTCGACCGCAAGAAGGACATGATCCTGGTCTCCGGCTTCAACGTCTATCCGACCGAACTCGAGGAGGTCGTGGCCATGCATCCGGGCGTGCTTGAAGTCGCGGCGATCGGCGTGCCGGACGAGCATTCTGGTGAAGTGCCGAAGCTGTTCATCGTCAAGAAGGATCCAGCCCTGACCGCGGAAGCCATCACCGCTTTTTGCCGCGAGAACCTTACCGGCTACAAGCGGCCCAAATACATCGAGTTCAGGACCGAATTGCCGAAGACGCCGGTCGGCAAGATCCTGCGGCGGGCGCTGCGCGGCTAGTGATCCTTGCCGACAATGATGCACCGGACCGGCGCCCTCGCCTCGATGCGGCGGAATTCATCAAGGCCAACATGCGCCTTGTCCCGGTGCCCGCACTTCCCGAAATCCGGCTCTACACCGCCCATCCGGGCAGCGGATTGAGGCGGCTGGTCGAGCCTGAAGACGATGCGGGCGCGGGCGCGCCGGAGCCGCAGCCGCCCTACTGGGCCTATGCATGGGCCGGCGGCGCCGTTCTGGCGCGCTATGTCCTCGACCATCCGATGAGCGTGGCGGGCCGCCGCGTGCTCGACCTGGGCGCAGGGTCCGGCCTGGTCGGCATCGCCGCCGCGAAGGCCGGCGCGTGCGAGGTGGTTGCCGCCGAAATCGATCGCAACGGCATCGCCGCGATCGGCCTCAATGCAGCCGCCAACGGCGTCGTCATCACGGTGATGGATGGCGATATCACCGGGGGTTCGCCCCCCTTGGTCGATCTCGTGCTTGCCGGTGATGTGTTCTACGGACAGGACGTCGCGGCGCGCGTCATGCCTTTTCTCGATCGCTGCCTCGTCGCCGGCGTCGAGGTGCTGGTCGGCGATCCGGGGCGGGCCTATCTGCCGCGGTCGCGGTTGCGCCTGCTTGCGGAATACAAGGTGCCGGACTTCGGCGAGGCGAGAGACGCCACATTGAAACCGAGCGGCGTCTTTCGCTTCGAGGCCGAGACCGCCCCTGCCTAGAGCATTTCACCGTTTCACGGAAAAGCGCGCCGCGGTGAAACGGATCCATGCGGCGCACCTTGGGTCCTTGCTTTCATGCATGTCGTTGTCCCAAAACCGAAGTCACTTTGGGCGACATGCATCAGCGGAGGCGATCAAACCGTCTCCTTGACCCGCGTTGAAAGGAAATCCGGCAGGTCGGCAACCGAATCCAGGATGACGTCGGCGATCTCGGCCAGCGATTCGCGCGTACCGGTGCCGGAAAGCACGCCGACCGCCAGGCCACAACCGCCGGCACGCGCCATTTCGAGGTCGTGGCGGTTGTCGCCGACCATGGCGATCTCCGCCGGCTTCAGCCCGGTGAGGTCGCAGAAGGCCTGGATGGTGTCGGGCGCGGGTTTGGGGTTGGCCACCGCGTCGTAGCCATAGGCCGCGTCGAAAAGCTGCGCGACGCCGAGCGTGACCAAGGTCTTTTCCGCGCCGCTGGTGGAATCGTTGGTGGCGACGCCAAGCCGGTAGGATTTTTTATGCAGCACCGCCAAGGTGTCGACGACGCCCGGCAGGGCCACCGCCATCGCCGAGCCTTGCACCGAGGTGATCTCGTTGAAGCGGGCGACGGCCAGCATCTGGTCTTCGTTCGACAGGCGCGGAAACCAAAGTTCGACGACGTCGAGATTGGTGCCGGAAGCAAAGATGGAGTCGGGCTTGAAGCGCCGGTTGGCGAAATCGAAGCCGGCGGCCGCGAGCAGCCTGTCGGCCTTCCAGCGGTCGCCATCGGATGCGTCCATGGCCATGAAGTCGGCAACGCCGAGCCACGTCGCGTTGAAGTCGACAAGTGTCCCGTCCTTGTCGAACAATATCCCCTTGATGTCTGCCAAGTCGTTCACTCCGAACCACGCAATTGGTGGATGCGTTCCACAAGGCCCCTTGTAGAGGCGTCACGGTTTGCGGCGCTTTCCTTACCTTCCACGACAGGCAGCAGGCCGGTCGCCAGCTCCTTGCCGAGTTCGACACCCCACTGGTCGAAGGAATTGATGTTGAACAACGTACCCTCGACGAAGACGCGGTGCTCGTAGAGCGCGATCAGCCGGCCGAAGGTGCGCGGGTCGAGCTTGCGATAGAGGATGGTCACCGACGGCCGGTTGCCGGAGAAGACGCGATGCGGCGCTATCCTGTCGACATCGTCCGGCTTCATGCCCTTGGCCAGCATCTGCGCGCGGGCTTCGTCCAGCGTGCGACCCTTCATCAGGGCTTCCGACTGCGCCAGGCAGTTGGAGAGCAGCAGATCGTGTTGATGCCGCAGGTTCGGCTCGTGGCCAACGGCCGCGGCGAGGAATTCGACCGGAATGAGGTCAGTGCCCTGGTGCAGCAACTGGAAGAAGGCGTGCTGGCCATTGGTGCCGGGTTCGCCCCAGACCAGCGGTCCGGTCGGCGTCGTCACGGGCGTGCCGTCGAGGGTGACACCCTTGCCGTTCGATTCCATATCGAGTTGCTGCAGATAGGCCGGCAGCCTGGACAGGCGCTGGTCATAGGGGATGACCGCGCGCGCCGGATAGCCGCAGATGACCCGATGCCACCAGCCGACCAGCCCCAGAAGCGCCGGCAGGTTCCTGGCCAGCGGAGTGGTGCGGAAGTGCTCGTCCATCTCATGCGCGCCGTCGAGGAAGGCGCGAAAATTTCTTGGGCCGACGGCGATCATGACAGGCAGGCCGATCGCGCCCCAGACCGAATAGCGGCCGCCGACCCAGTCCCAGAAGCCGAAGACGCGATCCTGCTCGATGCCGAACTTGGCCACCAGGTCGAGCGCCGTCGAGACGGCGGCGAAATGCTTGCCGACCGCTTCCTTGCCGAGCGCCTTCTGCACCCAGTCGCGCGCCGTCTGCGCGTTGGTCATCGTCTCGACCGTGGTGAAGGTCTTGGAGGCGATGATGAACAGCGTGGTCTCGGCGGACAGGTCCTTCAGCGTGTCGTGGATATGGGCGCCGTCGATGTTGGAGACATAGTGCGCGCGCGGTCCGTCATGATAGGGGGCGAGCGCCAGCGTCGCCATGGCCGGGCCGAGGTCAGAGCCGCCAATGCCGATGTTGACGATATCGGTGATCTTCTTGCCGGTGGCGCCAGCTGCCTTGCCGGAGCGGACCGCATCGGCAAAGGCACCCATCGCGTCGAGCACGGAAATGACATCCGCCTTGACGTCCTGGCCGTCGACGGTGACGCCCTTGCCGCTGAGGTTGCGCAGCGCCGTGTGCAGCACGGCGCGGTCTTCGGTGATGTTGATCTTCTTGCCGGCAAACATGGCGGCGCGGCGACCCTCGAGATCGGCGGCAGCGGCCAGCTTCTCCAGCAAATCCATGGTGGTGGCGTCGACGGCGCATTTCGACCAGTCGAGCAAAAGGTCACCGTCGGTGGCGGAGAATGTCTTGAACCGCTGTGGATCGGCGGCGAAGGCCTGGCGCATGTCGGCCGGCGCGCCGGCGCGATGATCGCGCAAGGCGGCAAGCTGTTTCTGGAAGGCTGATTTATCCACTGGCGGGGACTCCTGGCGTTTTTCGACGCACTCTATCAGACCGGATGTTTCCGGCGCGTGTCGTCGCGACAAAACTATTGAGCCGAATTCCGTCCGGTCAATACGCGGCGATGACGCAGCGCGTCACGAAGTGATGACATGGTTTGTGACAGGAACGATACAGCGCCCGATTTCGGCTGAAGGATCACTGGCATAAATCCCAAAGATCAGAAAAATTGATTGGCGCAACCCCTTGTGCCACCGTTACATTCGACTGGTCCAGCCAAGCGAAAAAAGCTGGCCATCGAGGAACATCTTCCATGCCACAGAGAAACGACACGGCGATATGGTCCGGCCTGTTCCGGATTTCGGCTGAATCCGGCCAGACCCTGCAGGCGCAGATCCGCCAAGCCATCGTGGCCGCCATTCTAGACCGTCAGATCGCCGCTTCGATGCCGCTTCCTTCCTGCCGGATCCTGGCCGAAAAACTCGGCGTGGCGCGCGGAACCGTGGTTCTCGCCTTCCAGCAGCTTGTCGACCAGGGTTTCCTGGTGGCGCGCGAGCGGCGCGGCCATTTCGTCAATCCGGACGTGCTGGCGACACCGGCCAAGCCGCACCAGAAGGCGCCCGACCAGGCCAACGAGATCGACTGGAAGGCGCGCCGGCAGATCGCCGCCAGCGACATGCCGCCGCCGGCCAAGCACGAGAACTGGATCAAGTCGTCCTACCCCTTCGTCTATGGCCAGTTCGACCCGGCGCTGTTCCCGACCGCCGAGTGGCGCGAGTGCAACCGCATGGCGCTGGCCGTGCTCGAGATCCGCAACTGGGCGTCCGACATGGTCGATCGCGACGATCCGCTCTTGATTGAGCAGATCCAGGCGCGGCTCCTGCCCCGGCGCGGCATCTTCGCCAATCCCGACGAGATCATCGTCACGCTTGGCGCCCAGAACGCGCTCTACATGCTGGCTTCGCTGCTGATGACCAAGGGCTCGAAGGTCGCGATGGAGGATCCCGGCTACCCCGACGCGCGCTCGATCTTCCGCCTTGCGGGCGCCGAGATCCAGCCTGTGCCTGTCGACCAGTCCGGCATCGTAACCTCCTCCATCCCCAATGATTCCGGCTTCGTGTTCGTCACGCCCAGCCATCATTGCCCGACCATGGTGCCGTTGTCGGCCGAACGGCGGCAGGATCTGCTGGCACGTGCCAACCGTCACAACCAGATCATCATCGAGGACGGCTATGACAGCCAGCTTCTCGACGAGGCGCCGCAGCAGGCGTTGAAGAGCCTCGATCGCTCCGGCCGCGTCGTCTATGTCGGCTCGATGTCGAAGACGCTGGCTCCGGGCCTGCGGCTTGGCTACATCGTCGCCTCGGCTGGACTAATCGCGGAACTCAGGGCGCTGCGCCGTTTCATGCTGCGCCATCCGCCGGCCAACAATCAGCGCGCCGTGGCGCTGTTCCTGTCGCTCGGCCATCACGAGGCCCTGGTGCGGCGTCTGTCGAGCGCCTTTGACGAGCGGCGCAAGCGTCTGGTCCATGCGATTTCCGCTTTCCTGCCGGAATGGCGTTCGACCGATTCGGCCGGCGGCACGTCGCTATGGCTCGAAGGGCCGCGGGGCACCGATTCCCGTGGTTTGGCCGAGGCCGCCGCCTCGCGCAGCGTCATCATCGAGCCGGGAGACCGCTTCTTCGACCGCACCGAAAAGCCTTCGCGTTTCATGCGGTTGGGCATTTCCTCGATCGCGCTGCAGCACATCGAGCCCGGCATCCGCGAACTCGCCACCGCGGCCGGACGCAGGCCGGCCGCTGCCTGATCCACTCACCCGATCCTTTGACCTGAGCCCCCAAAGGCGGCTCCGGTTCCTTTAGCTCTGGCACATGCAACCGGACAGGCTGGCCCATAGGCTGTGCCAAAGCCGGCGGCATAGTCGTGGCACAAAGGGGAAGAAGCAGCCGATGGTGGACCAACCGCCGCCCTGCTTCCGAGAAAGCTGGAGTGTCTCCATGTCAGTGGTTCTTGAAAAGCAGGAAGCGACGGCGGATCAGCGCTCGCGCCGCTCCGGTGGACGCGAAGCGCGCCGCGCCATGCGGGCAGCGCCGCTCGCCGACGACATCAGGCCGGTGCGCGCCGGCCTCGAAGGCGGCAGCTACGGGCCGTTGCGCGGGAACGACCAGGAACGCATCCACGAGGCGGTGCTGACGCTGCTGGAGACGGTCGGCTTCGCCAATGCCATCCCTTCCTGCATCGAGGCACTGACCAGGGTCGGCGCCACCCATGGCGATGATGGCCGCATCCGTTTCCCGCGCGCGCTGGTGCTCGACACCATCAAGAAGGCGGCGCGCAACTTCACCTTGCACGGCCAGGACCCGAAACATGACATGGTGATCCAGGGCAAGCGCGTGCACTACGGCACGGCGGGTGCCGCCGTGCATCTGGTCGATGTGGAGAAGCGCGAATATCGCGAATCGCTGCTGCAGGACATCTATGACGCGGCCCGCCTCGTCGAGGGGCTCGACAACATCCATTTCTTCCAGCGGCCGATGGTGCCGCGCGACATTCCCGATCCGCTCGAAATGGACTTCAACACGCTCTACGCCTGCGTGATGGGCACGTCCAAGCATGTCGGCACCTCGTTCACGGTGCGCGAGAACGTGCAACCGGCGCTGGAAATGCTCTACGCCATTGCCGGCGGCGAGGAGAATTTCCGCGCCCGGCCTTTCGTGTCGAACTCCAACTGCTTCGTCGTGCCGCCGATGAAATTCGCCGAGGACGCCTGCGGCGTGCTCGAGGCCTGTGTCGAGGGCGGCATCCCGATCCTGCTTTTGTCGGCCGGCCAGGCCGGCGCGACGGCTCCGGCGGCGATTGCCGGTGCCGTGGTGCAGGCGGTGGCCGAAGTGCTGGCCGGCCTCGTCTATGTCAACGCCATCAAGCCGGGACATCCGGCGATCTTCGGCACCTGGCCGTTCGTCTCGGATCTCAGGACCGGAGCCATGTCGGGCGGTTCGGCCGAGCAGGCGGTGCTGACGGCTGCCTGCGCGCAGATGGCGCAGTTTTACGATTTGCCCGGCGGCTCGGCCGCCGGCATGACGGATTCGAAACTGCCCGACATCCAGTCCGGCTATGAAAAAGGCATCACCGACGTGATGGCCGGTCTTGCCGGGCTCAACCTGGTCTACGAATCGGCCGGCATGCATGCCTCGCTGCTCGGCTTCTGCCTGGAAAGCCTGATCATCGACAATGACATGCTCGGACATTGCCTGCGCTGCGTCCGCGGCATCGAGGTGACCGATGAAGCACTGTCGATCGACACCATCGCCGAAGTCTGCCTGAAGGGACCGGGCCATTATCTCGGCAACGAGCAGACGCTGCGGCTGATGCAGACCGAGTATTTCTATCCGGCCGTCGGCGACCGGTTTTCGCCGAAGGAATGGAACGAAAAGGGCCGGCCCGACATATTGCAGCGCGCGATCATCGAGAAGAAGCGCGTCCTTGTCGAACGCTTCCCGCGCCATGTGCCGAAGCTGCTCGACGACAGGCTGCGCGCGCGCTTCGGCGACATGATCAAGCTGCCGCGCGCCAATATGGGCGGCTGAGCCGCGTCAAAGCAGTCAGTCGGCTCCCAGGCCGTAGCGTTCGACGACTTCGGCGTTGATCAGTTTGGCGTGCAGCGTCATCAACACGATCTGGGCGTCGAAACTGTCGCCGGCCTCGACCGCGTCCTCGATACGGCGCTCCACGTCCTGCCGCTGCTGCAGGCCTTGGGAGCGCTCGAACGCCTCCGGTCCGGCAACGCAATAGCTGAACAGCCGCGCCACGTCCGGGTAGGCCTGCGGCGGCGGCTCGTCGGACCAGCGATCCTTCATCAGATTGACGAGGGTGAGTTTCACGCCCTCCGGCACAAGGGCGGGATGAAGGTCGGCGCCACGCAATGCCGCATCAAGCTGCCTCAGATCGCCCGATCGTCCGAACATTCCGAGAAAGCCCAGGGAAGAGCGTCGCTGCGCCATGATGTTCCAATCCGTTTCCAACCACTTAAGTGGTCGGCGAGCGGAATACAAAGGCAGGAGAAGATCTAAGCGCGGTGCGTTGAAACGGATTCATGCGACGCGCTTCAGGTCTTTGTTCTCATGCATGTCGTTCTCCCAAAACCAAGGTCACTTTTGGGCGACATGCATTAGAGCAATCCCAGGAAAAGTGTGTAACGGTTTTCCGTCCGGAATTGCGTAAAAACAAATAGTTAGAGCGGTTCTGCGATTCCATGAAACGCTGAACCGCTCTAGCCGCTCGCCGCCAGCAGCAAGACACCGGCAAGGGCCGATCCGGCGAGCGTCGGCAGCATGCCGATCTTCAGCCTCAGGATGGCGATCATCGCGGCACAGGAAAGCAGTGCCGCACGCCAGTCGATCGACGAAAGCACCGGGACATTAATACCGAGACCCATCGCGTGCACCTCACGGAAAACGACGTGCAAGGCAAACCACAAAGCAAGGTTCATGATGACGCCGACAACAGCGGCGGTGATCGCCCCCAACGCGGCCGACAATGCCCTGTTGCCGCGCAAGGTCTCGATGTAGGGCGCGCCAAGGAATATCCAGAAGAAGCACGGCGTAAACGTCACCCACAAGGTCAGCAGCGCGCCAAGCGATCCGCCAAGCAGCGGGTTCAACGACCCGGCGTGACGGAACGCGGCGATGAAGCCGACAAACTGCAACACCAGGATGAGTGGACCAGGCGTGGTCTCGGCAAGCCCAAGACCATCGACCATCTCACCGGGCGCGAGCCAGCCGAAAGACTGGACAGCCGCCTGCGCGACATAGGCAAGCACCGCATAGGCGCCACCGAAGGTGACGACCGCCATCAGGCTGAAGAACCGGCCTATCTCTGTCCATACGCTGGCAGAGCCGGTGAACCACCAGATAACAAGAACCGGTCCGAGCCAGATCGGCAGCCAGATTGCGACAGTGCGCGGCGCATGCCATCTGGTCGGTTCGACATGGGTCAACTCTCCGCGCTCGAACATCAGGTCGACCGCTCCCTTGATATCGGCAATGTCGTCCTTGCCATGCGCCGAGCCGGAAAACAGGCCGGGAACAATGCGGTCTCCCAGCCATCCTGTCAGGCCCGCGAGCAGGACGATGAGCGGAAACGGCACGTTCAAAGCGTAGATGGCGATGAAGGCCGCAACCGCGATCGACACCATGGCCGGGTTTTTCAGCGCACGCCGTCCGATGCGGATCACCGCCTCGATGACGATGGCAAGCACCGCCGCCTTCACACCGAGGAAGAGCGCCTCGACGAGCGGCATGTCGCCATAGAGCACGTAGAGACTGCTCAAGACGAGCATGACGAGCGCGCCCGGTAGGACGAACAAAATGCCGGCGACAAGGCCGCCGATCGTCCTGTGCAGCAGCCAGCCTATATAGATGGCGAGTTGCTGGGCTTCCGGGCCGGGCAGCAGCATGCAGTAATTCAGTGCATGCAGGAAACGCTGTTCGCCGATCCAGCGTCGTTCCTCGACCAGTTCCTTGTGCATCAGCGCGATCTGCCCGGCGGGCCCGCCAAAGCTGAGCAGTCCGATCTTCGCCCAGACCTTCAGGGCTTCGGCAAAGGTCGGTGCCGCCGGCGCTTCGACGTTCCCCGACCTGTGTGCAGGCACAACGGCGCTCATGACGGTTTACCTGCGCTGGGCCAGTTGTGCGTTTCCTCGGTGGCATCGCGGCACCAGCGGAAGAACGCATCGTAGAGCAGCATGCCTGCTTCCAGTTGCTCCAGATCGTCGCGAAACATCCGCGACAGGCCAAGCGAGGCAGCCAGAAAGCCGGCGGCCTGGGGCACCAGATCGAGACTTGCAGTGTCGGCCGCGCGCACAATCACGGCAAGGCGATCGAGTGCGGCGGACCCCAGCCCGAATTCCTCGATCATCGTATCGAAGGTGCAGCGTTCGCCACGATGGCTCCAGAACACGTTGTCGATGTCGAACGGCTCGGCCTGAAAGCGGTCGGCCACGGCAGGCACTTCGGCCGCCTCGACGAACAGGAAGACCGCGCGAGGATCGATGAAACGCCGGATCAGCCAGGGGCAGGCGATGCGGTCGACCTTGGGGCGCGCGCGCGTCACCCAGACCGTGCGGCCCTTTTCATCGCGCGGCGGCAATTTGTCGGTGCGGACCAGAAGTCCGTCCGCATCGCGCCAGGCTTCGAAGCCACCTTCGAGGGTTTCGGCGGGGATCCCCCCGTGGCGCAGCCATGCGGCTACACCTTGCGAGAGTTTCCGGCCTTTCTGGCAGACCACCACGACGGGCTTGCCGGCGAAGTCGGAGGCCCAGGTCGAAACGGTTTTGAAATCGCGGCGGACCAAGGCCGGCAGCAGGCGCGGATCGGCGTCGAAATCCTCATCAATGCGGACATCGATGATTGCAGGCGCACCCGGCAGGCCGACCAGACGGGATAGTTGCGATACGGTGATAGCGGTTGTTGACGGCATGGCGTCCACCTCCTGATAGAGAAGCCTGGACGCGAACGTTGGGCTGACGCCTCACGGGGTCGTCGCGATGCACCCCTTGTCATGATCGTGGATTTGTTGGGCACGCTTGTCAAGGATCGTGACCGGTCTCGAACCGTGTCAGGACGCACAATGCCAGATGGAAGAACGGCTGGCGGCCTGATTGATCAAGCCGCCAGCCGTCGATCCGATGTCAGTGGGTGTCCCCAATCAATGATTGTCCCTGGGAACGCCGCTGGTATGGGCGACGTCCAGGTATTTCACGGCCGGCTTCAGCACCATCCCTTCGGAGAACTGGTCGACCATGCCGCGCTGGATCTCCTGCCACGGCGTCTGGTGCTTGGGGTAGTGGTAGCCGCCATCGCTCTCCAGCTCGGCGCGCCGCCTGGCAAGCTCTTCATCGCTGATCAGCATGTTGGCGGTGGCCTTGCGCAAGTCGATGCGCACACGGTCGCCGGTCTTGAGCAGCGCCAGCCCGCCGCCGATCGCGGCTTCCGGCGAGGCGTTGAGGATCGATGGCGAGCCCGACGTGCCCGACTGGCGGCCGTCACCGATGCAGGCCAGCGAGTGGATGCCCTTCTTGATGAGATAGGCCGGCGGCTGCATGTTGACGACCTCGGCGCCGCCGGGATAGCCGACCGGGCCGGCGCCGCGCATGAACAGGATGGTGTGCTCATCGATGCCTTGCGCCGGATCGTCGATGCGGGCGTGGTAATCCTCCGGACCGTCGAAGACCATGGCGTTGCCCTCGAAGGCTTCCGGGTCGCTCGGGTTGGACAGATAGCGCTCGCGGAATTCCGGCGAGATGCCGCTCATCTTCATGATCGCGGAATCAAACAGATTGCCCTTGAAGTTGATGAAGCCGGCATTGGTCTTGAGCGGTTTGTCGACACTGTGGATGACGTCGGCGTTTTCGTTTGCGACACCCTTGCAATTGTCGCCGATCGATTTGCCGTTGACGGTCACGGCTTCAGGATAGGGCAGCAGCCCGGCCTTCATCAGTTCGGCAACCACGGCCGGCACGCCGCCGGCATGATGATAGTCCTCGCCCAGATATTCGCCGGACGGCTGCAGATTGACGATGAGCGGCACTTTGAGGCCGATCTTCTGCCAGTCGTCATTGTCGAGCGGCACGCCGAGATGGCGGGCGATGGCATTGAGATGGATCGGTGCGTTGGTGGAACCGCCGATCGCCGAATTGACGACGATGGCGTTCTCGAAGGCCTTGCGCGTCATGATGTCGGAGGGCTTCAAATCCTCATGCACCATGTCGACGATGCGCTTTCCCGTTTCGTAGGCGATCTGGCCGCGCTCACGGTATGGGGCGGGGATGGCGGCCGAGCCCGGCAGCTGCATGCCGAGCGCCTCGGCCAGCGAATTCATCGTGGTGGCGGTGCCCATCGTGTTGCAATAGCCGGTGGAGGGCGCCGAGGAGGCGACGATGTCCATGAACTCGTCATAATCGATCTCGCCTGCCGACAGGCGCTGGCGCGATTCCCAGACGATCGTGCCGGACCCGGTACGCTTGCCCTTGTGCCAGCCGTTGAGCATCGGGCCGACCGACAGCGCGATGGCCGGGATGTTGACGGTGGCCGCCGCCATGAGCAGCGCCGGCGTGGTCTTGTCGCAGCCGATGGTGAGCACGACGCCATCGAGCGGATAGCCGTAGAGCACCTCGACCAGGCTGAGATAGGCAAGGTTGCGATCAAGGGCCGCGGTCGGGCGCTTGCCGGTCTCCTGGATCGGATGGCAGGGGAACTCGAAAGGGATGCCGCCCATCGAGACGATGCCTTCGCGCACGCGCTTGGCGAGCTCTATATGGTGCCGGTTGCAAGGCGACAGATCCGAGCCGGTCTGGGCAATGCCGATCAACGGCTTGCCCGACATCAGTTCGGCCCGGGTCAGCCCGTAATTCAGGTAACGCTCCAGATAGAGCGCCGTCATTCCCGGATTGTCGGGGTTGTCGAACCACTCCTGCGAGCGAAATTTCTTCTTTCCTGTGGGGGCGCCAGCCATCATGGTCTCCGTATTTGTATGACAAATCGATATGACAACGCGCGGATGCAGGCAAGGGGCACGCGCGATCTGAATCCGGACTTTGGTGCGATAGACATGTATCGGGCCGCGCGCTAGGACCAATCGACATCAGTTGCACGGGAGGTCTTGATGGCTTTGGTGATCGAAGGCGAGGAACGCATCACGGCGCCCGTCCAGAAAGTATGGGAAGCTCTGAACGACCCGGCGGTGCTGAAGGAGAGCATTCCCGGTTGCCAGAGCCTGGAGAAGACGTCGGACACCGAGATGGCGGCGACGGTCGTGCTGAAGATCGGACCGATCAAGGCGACCTTCAATGGCGAGGTGACGCTGAAGAACCTCAAGCCACCGCATTCCTACACGATCCAGGGCGAAGGCAAGGGCGGCATCGCCGGCTTCGCCAAGGGCGGCGCCGACGTGACGCTGACTGCGGATGGACCGAATGCCACGGTGCTCAAATATGCCGCCAAGGCCGAAGTCGGCGGCAAGATCGCCCAACTTGGCAGCCGGTTGATCGAGTCGACTTCGAAAAAGCTGGCCGGGCAGTTCTTTTCGACATTTGGTGAGAAGGTCGGCGGCTGACCCTCCTCCCGGGAGGTCACTCGAAGACGATGCTCGGCACCGCCGCTTCGGCCGCGCCGCGTTCTTCATTGACCCTGTCCCAGACCTTGGCGGCGATGTCGCGATAGGTTTTCGCCGCGGCGCCGTCAGGATCCGAGACGACCACAGGCGCACCGGCATCCGAGCTTTCGCGGATGCCCATTTCCAGCGGCACTTCGCCGAGGAAGGTGACGCCGAGGCGCTCGGCCTCGCGGCGCGCGCCGCCATGGCCGAAAATGTCGTAGCGCTTGCCGGTGTCCGGCGCGATGAAATAGCTCATGTTCTCGACGATGCCGAGCAGCGGCACGTCGACCTTCTTGAACATGTTCAGCCCCTTGCGGGCGTCGATGAGGGCCAGGTCCTGCGGCGTCGAGACGATGACGGCGCCGGCCAGCGGCACCTGCTGCGCCATGGTCAATTGCGCATCACCGGTGCCGGGCGGCATGTCGACCACGAGCACGTCGAGCCTGCCCCATTCGACCTCGCGCAGCATCTGTGTCAGTGCCGACATCACCATAGGCCCGCGCCAGATCATCGGCGTTTCCTCATCGACAAGGAAGCCCATCGACATCACCTTGAGGCCGTAATTCTCCATCGGCTTCAGGATCTTGCCGTCAACCGTCTGCGGCCGGCCATGGATATCGAGCAACTTGGGCATGGACGGGCCGTAGATGTCCGCATCGAGCACGCCGACCCGCAAGCCATTGGCGGCAAGGCCAAGCGCCAGATTGACGGCGGTGGTCGACTTGCCGACGCCGCCCTTGCCCGAAGCAACCGCGATGATCGCCTCGATGCCTGGCACGCCACGCTTGCCCTGGCTGTGCGAAGCAGGGGCATGCGGAGCAGCACGCGATGCGGCAGCGGCGGGCGGAGCAGACGGTGCCGGCCTGGGCGCGGCGCGCGCCGGAACCGGTGCCTCCATGCCGCCGCCCTTCTTTTCCGCGGTCAATGCGACAACGGCGCCGGCAACACCTGGAATTGCCTTGACGACACGTTCGGCGGCGGCGCGCAGCGGCTCCATCTCCTGCGCCCTGGCGGCTGGAACAGTGATCGAGAAGAACACTTTCGAATCGGCGATGAAAATCTCGGAAACCATGCCGAGGTCGACGATATTGCCGGTGAAATCCGGCCCATTGACCGTCTTCAGACGCTCGGTGACGATTTCCTTGGTGACGGACATGATTTTATCCTGGCGTTGGGCTGCCGCTCAGATAGTGCAGATTGAAGCCGACTCCAAGCGCCACGATGCCCCCGGTCAACCCGCCAGGTTGACGGCAAGATAGGTGAGAGCCGAAATCGCCGCCGTCGCCGGCAAGGTGATGATCCAGGCGATGACGATGTTGCCGGCGATGCCCCAGCGCACCGCTGATACGCGGCGGGCGGCACCGACGCCGATGATGGCACCGGTGATCGTATGCGTGGTCGACACGGGAACGCCGAGCCAGGTGGCGGCGAACAGCGTGATGGCGCCGCCGGTTTCGGCGCAGAAGCCCTGCATCGGATTGAGCCGGGTGATCTTCGAACCCATCGTGTGGACGATCCGCCAGCCGCCGAACAGCGTGCCGAGCGCCAGCGCCGACTGGCAGGTGAGGACAACCCAGAGCGGCACGTAGAATTTCTCGCCGAGCATGCCTTGCGAATAGAGCAGCACGGCGATGATGCCCATGGTCTTCTGCGCATCGTTGCCGCCATGCCCGAGCGAATAGAGCGAGGCGGAAAAGAACTGCAGGACGCGAAAGGTGCTGTCGACGGCGAACGGCGTCTGGCGCACGAACAGCCACGAAACCACCAGGATCAGGACAAGCGCCAGGATGAAACCGGTCGCCGGCGACAGCACGATCGCGGCGACCGTCTTGCCAAGTCCCGACCAGACGATGGCACCGATGCCCGCCTTCGCGACGCCGGCGCCGACCAGCCCGCCGATCAGCGCGTGCGAGCTGCTCGAAGGGATGCCGGCAATCCAGGTGACGATGTTCCAGACAATGGCGCCGACGAGGGCCGAGAAGATCACCGCCGGCGTGACGATGCTGACGTCGACGATGCCTTTCCCCACGGTCTCGGCGACATGCAGGCCGAAGAACATGAAGGCGATGAAATTGAAGAAGGCTGCCCACAGCACCGCATATTGCGGCCTGAGCACGCGTGTGGAGACGATGGTGGCGATGGAATTGGCCGCATCGTGCAGGCCATTGAGAAAATCAAAGAACAGCGCGACGGCGACAAGGCCGGCCAGCAGGGGGAAGGCGATCGCGACGTCCATCGCCTAGACGTTCTCGATGACGATGCCGCTGATCTCGTTGGCGACGTCCTCGAAGCGATCGACCACCTTCTCCAGCTGACCATAGATTTCCGAGCCGATCAGGTAGGCCATCGCGTCACCGCGGCCGTGGCGCCTGAACAGATCCTTCAGGCCCTGCTCATGCAAATCGTCGGCCCGGCCCTCGGCGCGCATGACTTCCTCGGCGAGGGCGTTGAGGCGTGCGCTGTTGGCGCCGACCTTGGCGAGCAGCGGGATCGCCTCCGCGACCAGCCGCGCGGCGTCGACGATGACGGCGCCCATTTCCTGCATCAGCGGATCGAACTCCCGCTTCTCGAACAGTCTTACCGTCTTGACGGTCTTGTGCATCATGTCGATGGCATCATCCATCGACTGGATCAGATCCTTGATGTCGCCGCGATCGAAAGGGGTGATGAAGGAGCGTCGCACGGCCAGCAGGACTTCCGCGGTGACGTGATCGGCCTCGTCCTCGAGATCGACGATCTTCTGGCACCAGCGATCGATGTCCTTGCCCTGGAGAAGCTGTTGCAGCGCCTCCGCGCCGCCGACCACCGTGCGGGAATGCCGCTCGAACAGGTCGAAGAAACGATCTTCGCGTGGCAGCAGCTTGCGGAACCAGCCCAGCATGTCAGTCTCCCCTCGCGCCCGGTCCACGACCGTTTCATTGACATAGCGCCGCGCGATGCCGCGGGAAACAGTAAGCCGGCTGAAAGATGTGGATGCGGAACGATTGCGCATATCGCTTGCGGCAAAGGACAATTTCCCCGAGCCTGTGCGTGACGACCGAAAGGATGGCATGATCGACAAACTCGAATTCTTCATCGCGCTGGCCAAGGAAGAGCATTTCGGCCGGGCGGCGGAAGCATGTGGCGTGACCCAGCCGACCCTGTCGGCCGGCATCAAACAGCTGGAGGGGCAGCTCGGTGTCATGCTGGTCAATCGCGGGTCGCGTTTCCAGGGGCTGACGCCGGAGGGCAAGCAGGTGCTGGTCTGGGCGCGCCGCATCGTCGGCGATTCGAGGACCATGCGCGAGGAGATGCGGGCGGCTCGCCACGGCCTTTCCGGCCGCATCCGCATTGCCGCCATTCCGACCGCGCTCGCCATGGTGGCGCGGCTGACGACGCCGTTTCGCGAAAAGCACCCGGGCGTCACCTTCTCGGTGTTGTCGCGCACTTCGATCGAGGTGCTGTCGTTGCTCGGCAATTTCGACATCGACGCCGGCATCACCTATCTCGACAACGAACCGCTTGGACGGGTGACCAGCGTGCCGCTCTACGACGAGCGCTATCAATTGATCACAGCCATAGGCAACCCTTATTCGGATCGCGACAAAGTGTCATGGGCCGAGATCAGCCAGTTGCCGCTGTGCCTCCTGACGCCCGACATGCAGAACCGCCGCCTCATCGACCAGCATCTGGCCGAGGCCGGCGTTCAGGTGCGGCCGACGCTCGAATCCAATTCGATGATCGTGCTGTTCTCGCATATCCGCACCGGCAAATGGTCGTCGATCATGCCGCTCAACCTCGCGGAAACATTCGGCTTTTCGGAACCGATCCGGGCCATTCCGATCGTCGACCCGGATGCCAGCCACACGGTCGGCCTGGTGGCCGCGCCGCGTGAACCGCACACACCGCTGGTGCAGGCGCTGCTGGACGAGGCAATGGCGCTGGCAGACGATTTCCGCGCCCATCGCTAGTTTAGAGACAAGGGGCTGAACGTGTTCGATAGAAGATTTCTATCAAGCAACGGATCAGCTTTATTGATTTCGCGAGTTTCCTCTGTTTTTGTAACGACTTAGCGCTAGAACGCTACCGACCAGGGAGGGCGCTGCATGACGATGCAGCCTGCAAGTACCGAGATCGTATCGCGCACGGCCGCGATCATCCACGAGCTGAAAGGCCTCGAAGGCCCGCTGCTGCCGATCCTCCACGGCATCCAGGAAGAGTTCGGGCATGTGCCGCAGGACGCCGTACCCGTCATCGCCGATGAACTGAACCTGTCCAGGGCCGAGGTGCACGGCGTCGTGACCTTCTATCATGACTTCCGTGCGCGGCCGGCAGGCCGCCACGTGCTCAAGCTGTGCCAGGCGGAAGCCTGCCAGTCGATGGGTTCGGATGCCGTGGCCGCCAGGGTCAAGCAGCTGCTCGGCATCGATTTCCATGAGACCACCCGCGATGGATCGGTCACGCTCGAGCCGGTCTATTGCCTCGGGCTTTGCGCCTGTTCGCCGTCGGCGATGCTGGACGGCGAGGTGATCGGGCGGCTCGATGACGACAAGATCGACGAGATCGTTGCCGAGGTGCGCTCATGATCCCCCGCATCTACATTCCCGGCGATTCCGGCGCGCTGGCGCTCGGCGCTGAAAAGGTCGCCAACGCCATTCGCGCTGAACTCGCCGAGCGTGGCATCGAGGCCAAGATCGTGCGCAACGGGTCGCGCGGCGCCTATTTCCTCGAGCCCATGGTCGAGGTGGCGACCGCCAGCGGCCGTGTCGCCTACGGGCCAGTCAAGCCGTCGGACGTCAAGAGCCTGTTCGATAGCGGCTTCCTCACCGGCGGCCATCACAAGCGCTGGCTGGGCGCGCCGGACAAGATTCCCTTCCTGGCCAAACAGACCAGGCTGACCTTTGCGCGCTGCGGCATCAACGATCCGCTGTCGCTCGACGCCTACAAGTCGCTCGGCGGGCTGAAAGGCCTGCAGAACGCGGTGGCCATGGCGCCCGCCGATGTCGTCAAGCAGGTTACCGAATCAGGCCTGCGCGGCCGTGGCGGCGCGGGTTTCCCCACCGGCATCAAATGGAAGACGGTGCTGGATACGGCGGGTGACCAAAAATACATCGTCTGCAACGCCGATGAAGGCGACAGCGCCACCTTCGCCGACCGCATGATCATGGAGGGCGATCCCTTCGTGCTGATCGAGGGCATAACGATCGCCGGTGTCGCGACCGGCGCGACCAAGGGTTTCGTCTATATCCGCTCGGAATATCCGCATGCGGTGGCGACGATGAACAAGGCCGTCAAGATCGCCCGCAAGGCAGGCGTGCTCGGCGTCAACGTGCTGGGTTCGCCCAACGCCTTCGACATGGAAATCCGCGTCGGCGCCGGCGCCTATGTCTGCGGCGAGGAAACCTCGCTGCTCAACAGCCTCGAAGGCAAGCGCGGCGTCGTGCGCGCCAAGCCGCCGCTGCCGGCGATCCAGGGCCTGTTCGGCAAGCCGACGGTGATCAACAATGTCATCTCGCTGGCTTCCGTCCCTATCATCATGGACAAGGGCGCGGCCTTCTACAAGGATTTCGGCATGGGCCGCTCGCGCGGCACGATCCCGATCCAGATCGCCGGCAACGTCAAGCATGGCGGCCTGTTCGAGACGGCCTTCGGCCTGACGCTGGGCGAGATCGTCGACGATATCGGCGGCGGCACCGCCACTGGCCGGCCGGTGAAGGCGGTGCAGGTCGGTGGCCCGCTCGGCGCCTATTTCCCGCGCTCGCTGTTCGACACCGCCTTCGACTATGAAGCCTTTGCCGCCAAGGACGGGCTGATCGGACATGCCGGTATCACCGTGTTCGACGATACGGCCGACATGCTGAAGCAGGCGCGCTTCGCCATGGAGTTCTGCGCTATCGAAAGCTGCGGCAAGTGCACGCCCTGCCGCATCGGCTCGACGCGTGGGGTGGAGACCATCGACAGGCTCGCCGCCGGCATCGAGCCGGAAAAGAACCTAGCTCTGGTCACCGATCTCTGCAACACGATGAAGTTCGGATCGCTCTGCGCGCTGGGTGGTTTCACGCCCTACCCGGTGATGAGCTCGATCACCCATTTCCCCGAGGATTTCAAGCCCGCGCCTGCGCGCGTGGCTGCTGAATAGGAGCTGGCAGATGAACATCAAGGCCGACTTCCCGACACTCATCGAAGAACTCGACTACGGGACCCCGGAATCGAAGGCGCAAAAGCAGGTCACGCTGATCGTGGACGGCCGCAGCATCAGCGTGCCGGAAGGCACGTCGATCATGCGGGCGGCGATGGAAGGCGGGGTTGAGATCCCGAAGCTCTGCGCCACCGACATGCTGGACTCGTTCGGCTCCTGCCGTGTCTGCCTGGTCGAGATTGAAGGGCGCGGCGGCACTCCGGCGTCCTGCACGACACCGGTCGGCGAAGGCATGGTGGTGCGCACGCAGTCCGACCGGCTCGACGCGATCCGCCGCGGCGTCATGGAACTCTATGTCTCCGACCATCCGACCGGCTGGAACGAGAAGGCCGGAACCGGCGCCAGCGAGTTCGACGCGGTGGCGAAGTCGGTCGGCCTGACCGAGAACCGCTACGGCATCGAGGGCCGCAACCACGTCAAGCAGGAAGACGGCGTGGCGCCCGGCCATGGTTCGCTGGCGGTCGATTACATCGCCCGCGACGAATCCAACCCCTATTTTACCTATGATCCGGCGCAGTGCATCGTCTGCTCGCGCTGCGTGCGCGCCTGCGAGGAGGTGCAAGGCACCTTCGCGCTGACGATCGAGGGCCGCGGTTTCGAGTCGCGCATGGTTGCCGGCATGCACGAGGACTTCATCGCCTCCGAATGCGTGTCCTGCGGCGCCTGCGTGCAGGCCTGCCCGACCGATGCGTTGCGCGAGAAGACAGTGCTCGAGAAAGGCATGCCCGAGCGCTCCGCCGTCACCACCTGCGCCTATTGCGGCGTCGGCTGCTCGTTCAAGGCCGAGGTGAAGGGCGACGAAGTCATCCGCATGATGCCCTACAAGGATGGCAAGGCGAACCATGGCCATTCCTGCGTGAAGGGCCGTTTTGCCTATGGCTACGCCACCCACAAGGACCGCATCCTGTCGCCGATGATCCGGGAAAAGGTCAGCGATCCCTGGCGTGAAGTGAGTTGGGAAGAGGCGATCGCCCATACGGCCAAGGAATTCCGCCGGATCCAGTACCAATATGGACGCACCGCGATCGGCGGTATCACCTCGTCGCGCTGCACGAACGAAGAGACCTATCTCGTGCAGAAGATGGTCCGGCAGGGCTTCCGCAACAACAATGTCGACACCTGCGCGCGTGTCTGCCATTCGCCGACCGGCTATGGGCTCGGCCAGACCTATGGCACCTCGGCCGGCACGCAGGATTTCGATTCCGTCGAGTTCACCGACGTCGCCGTCATCATCGGCGCCAATCCGGCTTCCGCCCATCCGGTCTTCGCCTCGCGGCTGAAGAAGCGCCTGCGCCAGGGCGCCAAGCTGATCGTGCTCGATCCGCGTCGCACCGAAATGGTGAAATCGGCACATATCGAAGCGGATTATCATCTGCCGCTGAAGCCCGGCACCAATGTCGCGGTGCTGACGGCGCTGGCCCATGTCATCGTCACCGAAGGTCTGTTCAACGAAGCCTTCATCCGCGAACGCTGCGACTGGACGGAGTTCCAGGACTGGGCGTCGTTCGTCGCCTTGCCGGAAAACAGCCCGGAAACCGTCGGCAAGCTTTCCGGCGTCGATCCCGAGTTGATCCGTGGCGCTGCCCGGCTCTACGCCAAGGGCGGCAATGGCGCGATCTATTACGGCCTCGGCGTCACCGAGCACAGCCAGGGCTCGACCACCGTCATGGCGATCGCCAACCTTGCGATGGCGACAGGCAATATTGGCCGCCCAGGCGTGGGGGTGAACCCGCTGCGTGGCCAGAACAACGTGCAGGGCTCGTGCGACATGGGCTCCTTCCCGCACGAACTGCCGGGCTATCGCCATATCTCCGGCGAAGCCGTGCGCGACATCTATGAAAGCCTGTGGGGCGTGAAGCTCGACGACGAACCTGGCCTGCGCATCCCCAACATGCTGGATGCCGCCGTCGACGGCTCGTTCAAGGGCATCTACATCCAGGGCGAGGACATCCTGCAGTCCGATCCCGACACCAAGCATGTCGCCGCCGGCCTTGCAGCGATGGAATGCGTGGTCGTGCACGACCTGTTCCTGAACGAGACGGCGAACTACGCGCATGTCTTCCTGCCGGGCTCGACCTTCCTTGAGAAGGACGGAACCTTCACCAATGCCGAGCGCCGCATCAACATGGTGCGCAAGGTGCTGGAGCCGAAGGCACGCTACGCCGACTGGGAAGCAACGCAGGAGCTCGCCCGCGCGATCGGGCTCGACTGGAACTACCAGCATCCCTCCGAGATCATGGACGAAATCGCCAAGACGACGCCGAGCTTCGCCGGCGTCTCCTTCGAGTTGCTCGACCGTGTCGGGTCGGTGCAATGGCCCTGCAACGAGAAGGCTCCGCTCGGCACGCCGATCATGCATGTCGACAGCTTCGTGCGCGGCAAGGGCAAGTTCATCCGCACCGAATATGTGGCGACGGACGAGAGAACCGGCCCGCGCTTCCCGCTGCTTTTGACCACCGGCCGCATCCTCAGCCAGTACAATGTCGGCGCGCAGACGCGGCGCACCGACAACGTCATGTGGCACTCGGAAGACCGGCTGGAGATCCATCCGCACGATGCCGAGAACCGCGGCCTGCGCGATGGCGACTGGGTGCGGCTGACCAGCCGCTCCGGCGAAACGACGCTGCGTGCGCTGATCACCGACCGGGTGTCGCCGGGCGTGGTCTACACGACGTTCCACCATCCCGACACGCAGGCCAACGTCATTACCACCGACTTCTCCGACTGGGCGACCAACTGTCCGGAATACAAGGTGACGGCGGTGCAGGTCGGCGCCTCCAACGGGCCGTCGGAATGGCAACGCGAGTACGATGAACAGGCAAAAAACAGCCGCCGCATCGCCTCGCTGCAAGCGGCAGAGTAACCTTGGCCGCGCGCCGCAAAGCAACGACTGAGATATCGCGGCTGGCGCACCGCGCCAGCGGCACGGTTGCGGCCAACCGCATGGTGCCGGAGGAGACGCCGGTGGCATTCTCCTTCGCCGGCACCACGCATGCGGTGATGATGGCAAGCCCGGCGGACTTCGAGGATTTCGCGCTCGGCTTCTCGCTGACCGAAGGCATCATTGCCTCCCCTGAAGAGATCGAAGCGATCGAGGTCGAGGATCATGGCGCCGGCATCGACATCCAGATCCGGCTGAAAGACCTCGCCAATACGCGCTTCGAGGCGCGGCGCCGCAGGCTTGCCGGGCCGGTCGGCTGCGGTTTGTGCGGCATTGAATCCATCGAGGAAGCAATGCGATCGGTTGATGCCGTTGGTGCGTCAAAACTTACTCTTGATGCCGACGACATCGTGCGCTCCGTCAAGCTGTTGTCGAAGGTGCAGCCGCTGCACACGGAAACCGGAGCCGTGCATGCCGCCGGCTTCTACATCCCGGGCAAGGGCGTCGTGATGGCACGCGAGGATGTCGGCCGCCACAATGCGCTGGACAAGCTGGCCGGTGCGTTGGCCAAAGCCGGCATCGACGGCACGTCGGGCGCCGTGGTGGTGACGTCGCGCGTCTCGGTCGAGATGGTGCAGAAGACGGCGGCGATCGGCTCGGGCTTCATCATTGCCGTCTCGGCTCCGACCGCGCTTGCCATCCGCACCGCGCAGGAGGCGGGCATGACGTTGGTGGCGCTGGTGCGCGGCGACGATTTCGATGTTTTCACCCACCCCGACCGGGTGATCTATGGAGCCGCCCAGCATGTCGCATGACGAAGACCACATCACGAGCACGAGCGAAAAGCTGGTGCGCATGGCCAACCAGATCGCGACCTTTTTTCATTCGCGGCCGCGCGAGGAAGGCGTTGCGGGCGTCGCCGAGCATATCAACAAGTTCTGGGAGCCCAGGATGCGGCGGCAGTTCTTCGAGTTGCTGGACAGCGGCGAAGGCTTCGACGAACTCGTCGTGGCCGCATCCGCCAGGATCAAGCGCCCGATCTCGCCGGCCGATGCCGATCTCAAGCTCGGACTGAAACCCTCCCCAGCCGACGTTGCTGCCTCGCAAAAGTAGCCTCCGGACCGCACGGACTTATATTTCCTTTCGCTAAAGTTTGAGCTGCCGCTATCGATGCGGCTCTGCTATGTTTGACGATCAGAAATCGTCAGGCCGGGCGGAAGAACTCGTGAGGCCGATCGAGACCCGATATGCCCTCAGTGGCGAGGTGCGGATCGCCTATCAGGTGGTCGGCCAGGGATCACTTGATCTCGTTTTCGTGCCGGGCTTCATTTCCAATCTCGACCTGCATTGGGAAGACGAGGGCTATACCAGGCTCTTGAGGCGGCTGTCGGCATTCTCGCGGCTGATCCTGTTCGACAAGCGCGGCACGGGTCTTTCCGATCGTGTCGATGTCCATCACTTGCCCAGCCTTGAGATACGCATGGATGATGTGCGCGCGGTGATGGACGCGGCCGGCAGCGGCCGGGCGGCACTGCTTGGCGCTTCCGAAGGCGCGCCGATGGCAATGCTGTTCGCCGCCACCTATCCGGAACGGACGCGGGCGCTGGCGCTCTATGGCGGCTATGCACATTTCCACAAATGGGTGATGCCACCCGAACGCCTCGATGCCTTCATCGCAACGGCCGAAACGGCCTGGGGCACCGGCGCCACCTTGCCCAGTTTCGCGCCGGGACGGGTGGATGACACCCGTTTTTCAACCTGGTGGGCGCGCTTCGAGCGCTTGTCGGCGAGCCCGACAGCAGCTGCGGCACTGGCGCGGATGAACGCGGAGATCGACGTGCGCGGCGTGCTGGCGGCAATCAGCGCGCCAACGCTGCTGATCCATCGCCGCAACGATGCCCGGGTCGATCCCGACGCCAGCCGCTTCCTGGCCAGGAAGATCCCGAATGCGCGGCTGACCGAAATCCCGGGACGCGACCATCCGATCTGGACCGGCGATGTCGACCGGGTGGCCGACCTGATCGAGGAGTTCCTGACCGGCGCGTGCGCCGTGGCGGAAGCCGAACGCGTTCTGGCCGCGCTTCTTGTGACACGCATCTACGACACGGCGCGGCTTGGCGACCGAATGTGGAGCGAACGCTGTGAGCGTTTCCAGGAAACCTGGCGGACGCTTGTCGGGCGCCATGGCGGGCGCTGCGTGGACATGCATGGCGAAACGATGATTTCGCGCTTCGATGGGCCAGGGCGCGCCTTGCGTTGCGCGGCGTCGTTGCGCGAGGCGGCGCAGCAGATCGGCGTGGCGAGCGCCCAAGGGGCGCATGTCGGCGAGATCGAGTTGCGCGGGCCACCGACCGGATTGACGGGCCGCGTGACGATGCACCTCGCCACGCATGCCGGGCGCGGCGACATATTGGCGTCGCGGCTTGTCGCCGACCTGGCCGCCGGGTCAGGGCTCCATTTCACCGACGCCGGCCGCATCGGCATCGACGAACTGGACGAGCCGCTGGCGCTTGTCCTGGCGATGTCCGAACAGCATCTGGAACCGGCTTGCCGCCCAAAGGCCAAGGCGACCGAGCCGGCCTGCCTGACGGCGCGCGAGAGCGAGGTGGTGAATTTGATTGCCGACGGCAAGAGCAATGCCGCGATCGCGGCCGAACTCAGGCTGAGCGAGCACACGGTCAAGCGCCACGTCGCCAACATATTGCTGAAACTCGACCTGCCATCGCGAGCCGCGGCGGCGGCATTTTCCGTCAGGCACACTGGCCCGGACGGGCCATGAGGGCCATGGCGCTTTCGGGCGAAGCGGGCATGCCGATGCAGGCGTATCAATTTCCCCCATGCAGGCCGGGCGGATGCCGCCGGGAAGGCGCTGCGAACGGAGGATGAAATGCTCAAGTCAAAACTGAATGTCAGATCATTTGTGATCGCGGCAGGCATTGGCGCGCTGTCCGCGATCGCTCCAGCAAAGGCCGAGGATGCATCGGCGACAGCCGCCTACAAGGACATCCAGGCGACGCTCGGCTCGGTGCCGGACATGTTCAAGACACTGCCTGACGTCGCGGTCGCCGGCGCCTGGGCCGAGATCAAGGGGGTGCAGCTCAACCCCAAGACCGCGCTCGACGGCAAGACCAAGGAGCTGATGGGCCTTGCGGTGGCCTCGCAGATCCCCTGCCAGTACTGCATCTATTTCCACACCGAGGCGGCCAAGCTCAACGGCGCGAGCGACGAGGAGATCAAGGAAGCGATCGCCATGGCGGCGATCGTTCGCCATTGGTCGACGATGCTCAATGGCAGCCAGGTCGATCTCGCCACTTTCAAGAAGCAGACCGACGACGTCTTCGCGGCCGTCAAGGCGAAGTCGCAGTGAAAGACGCTGCCCGCCGATAAGCGCCGGGCAGACTTGCGAACGTCAACCGCCCGATCGTGAAGACGGGCCATGGAGGATAAAATGCTGACCAAGACCCAAGCCGTGGATGGCGCGGCCATCAAGAAGGCGATCGAAACCCGTGACGGCAAGATGCTGTCGAGCTTCTATGCCGATGACGCGCTGGTGCGGGTGATCGACCGCAACAACCCGCCGAGCAAACCGCGCGAAATCCGTGGGCGCGCGGCGATCACCACCTTCTGGGACGATATCTGCAGCCGGGCAATGACCCACAAGGTCGATACAACGATCGCCGACGGCAACAGCCTCGCCTTCACCCAGGCCTGCGCCTATCCGGACGGCACAAAAGTGTTCGCCGCGGCGATGCTGGAACTGAAGAACGGGCAGATCGCACGGCAGACGGTCGTGCAGGCCTGGGACGAGTGAGGCCGCCATGTTCAGCGCCAGATGGCAGATCGACGCCAAATTCGGCCACAAGCAGACCGTGCTCGAATTGCTGAAGAAATGGGAACGCGAGATTGGCTCACAGGTCGGTCTCGCCGACCTCCAGTTCCAGATCATGACCGGCTCGATCGGTGCGCGGGAGGCGACGGTCGAATCCCATCACCAAGTCGAGAGCCTGGCCCAACTGGAGGCGTTCTTCGCCAAGATCGGCAAGATCGACGCACACGCCAAATGGGGTAAGGAGATGGAGCCCTATGTCGTGTCAGGCACCAGCCTGTGGAACATCTATCGTATTGTCGAGTAGCGGCTGCGCAGCGGTCTTACCTCTCCCCTTGTGGGAGAGGTCGGATTGCCCCGATTTGTCCTTCACAAATCGGTTGGCAATCCGGGTGAGGGGTAAGCTGGCGCCAAGCTGGAACACCCCTCATCCGGCTCGGCGCTGCGCGCCGATCCACCTTCTCCCACAAGGGGAGAAGGGAAAATGGCCGCCTCCCGGCCCTTCGCAGGCTCAGGGCGTTCGAAGCTCGAAAAGCCAAGCAATTGGCTTTTCGTCCGCTACGCGGACCGCTTCTCACCCGTGTGCCACCATCACATGGCGCACGGCGGTGTAGTCTTCCAGCGCATAGAGCGACATGTCCTTGCCGTAGCCGGACTGCTTGAGGCCGCCATGCGGCATCTCGTTGGTCAGCATGAAGTGGGTGTTGATCCAGGTGCAGCCATATTGCAGGCGGGCGGCCGTCGCCATGGCGCGCGAGACATCCTTCGTCCACACCGACGAGGCCAGGCCGTAGTCGCTGTCATTGGCCCAGTTCACCGCCTCGTCGACTTCCGAGAACCGGGTGACCGAGACGACCGGGCCGAAGACTTCGCGGCGCACGATCTCGTCTTCCTGCAGCGCGCCGGCGACGACGGTCGGCTGATAGTAGAAACCGCTGCCCTCGCCCGGCTTGCCGCCGGTGGTGATCTCGATGTGCTTCAGCTCCGAGGCGCGCTCGACGAAGCTCGACACGCGATCGCGCTGACGGCGCGAGATCAGCGGCCCGATCTCGTTCTGGGTATCGTCGGGCAAATTGTACTTGATGGTCGACACCGCCGAGGACAGATCGGCGACAAGCTTGTCGTAGATCTTCTTCCCGGCATAGATGCGGCAGGCGGCGGTGCAATCCTGGCCGGCATTGTAATAGCCGAAGGCGCGCAAGCCATTGACCACGGCGCCAAGATCGGCGTCGTCGAAGACGATGACCGGCGCCTTGCCGCCAAGCTCGAGATGGGTGCGCTTGACCGACTTGGCGGCGGCCTGCAGCACCTTCTTGCCGGTGGCGACGTCACCGGTGATCGAGATCATGTTGACCTTGGGGTGGTTGATCAGCGTGTTGCCGACGCTGTCGCCACGGCCGAGCACGACATTGACGACACCTTCGGGCAGGATCTCGGCCAGGATCTTCGCCAGCTTCAGGGCGGTCAGCGGCGTCTGCTCCGATGGCTTGAAGACGACCGTGTTGCCGCCAGCGATCGCCGGCGCCAGTTTCCAGGCCATCATCATCAGCGGGTAATTCCAGGGCGCGATGGAGGCGACGATGCCGATCGGGTCGCGCCGGACCATCGAGGTGTGGCCAGGCAGATATTCGCCTGCGACAACGCCCGGCATCGAACGCACCGCGCCGGCAAAGAAGCGGTAGCAGTCGACGATCGCCGGGATCTCGTCATTGAGCACGGCATTGATCGGTTTGCCGCAGTTCAGCGCCTCGAGCGTGGCGAACTCCTTGGCCTCGGCCTCGATGCGGTCTGCGATCCTCAGCAGATAGCCGGAGCGCTGCGCCGGCGTGGTGCGCGACCACAAGACGAACGCTTGTTCGGCGGCACTGACCGCCACCTCGATCTGCGCCTGGCTGGCCTCGGGCAGGTTGAGAATGGTCGCCCCTGTCTTCGGATTGAGGATCGGCTCCTCGGTCTCGGCGCCCTTCTCGAACTTCGAGCCGATCAGCATCTGGGTGTCCATTGGGTTTCTCCTTGAACAGAAGTGAGTAGTGAATAGTGAGTAGTTGGTAGTCAGTGATGAGCAGGCTCCGGCTGTGGATTTCCCTACTCACTACTCACTGTTCTCATTTGCCCGAACCGGCGATCTGATCACCGTCGCGGGTCAGGTAGTAGGCAAACAGGATGGGCAACAGCGTCACCAGCACGACGACCATGGCCACGACATTGGTGACCGGACGCTGGCGCGGACGGATCAGTTCCTCCAGCATCCAGATCGGCACGGTTTGCTGCTGGCCGGCGGTGAAGGTGGTGACGATGACCTCATCGAAGGACAGCGCGAAGGCCAGCATGCCGCCGGCAAGCAGCGCGGTGGCGATGTTGGGCAGCACGACATGGCGGAAGGTCTGGAAACCATCGGCGCCGAGATCCATCGAGGCCTCGATCATCGAGCCGGAGGTGCGGCGGAAGCGGGCGACAGCGTTGTTGTAGACCACGACGACGCAGAAGGTGGCGTGGCCGAGCACGATCGTCCAGAACGAGAAGGGAATGTCGGCCAGCGCAAAGGCCGAGCGCAGCGCGATGCCGGTGATGATGCCGGGCAGCGCGATCGGCAGGATGACCAAAAGCGAAATGGTTTCGCGGCCGAAGAATCTCGTGCGCGACACCGCGGCGGCACACAGCGTGCCGAGCACAAGTGCGATCGCTGTCGAGATGGCGGCGACGCGTACCGACAGCGACAGCGCCTCCCAGACGTCAGGCCGGTTCCAGGTGACGGCGAACCACTGCGTGGTCAGCCCAGGCGGCGGCCAGACGAAGCTCTTCTCCTCGGTGGTGAAGGCGTAGACGAAGATCAGCAGGATCGGCAAATGCAGGAAGAGCAGGCCGCAGGCTGCAGCGATCTTCAGGCCGAGCGGAGCGGATTGACCACGATCAGAGCGCATCGAAAGCCCCCATGCGCTTGGCGCCCCAGAGGTAGAAGCCCATGATGACGATGGGCACCACGGTGAAGGCGGCGGCGAGCGGGATGTTGCCGGCCGTGCCTTGCTGCGAATACACGGCCTGGCCGATGAACAGGCGCGAGGTGCCGATGATCTGCGGGATGATGTAATCGCCCAGCGTCAGCGAGAAAGTGAAGATCGAGCCGGCGACGATGCCGGGCAGCGCCAGCGGGAACAAAACATTGCGGAAGGTCTGCCCCGGCGAAGCGCCGAGATCGGACGAGGCCTCGACCAGATTGCCGGGCACGCGCTCGAGTGCCGCCTGAACCGGCAGGATCATGAAGGGCAGCCAGACATAGACGAAGACGATGAAGGTGCCGGTGAACGACACCGACAGCGAGTTGCCGCCGACAACCGGCAGCGACAGCCAGGCATCGAGTACCCACAGCAAATGCAGCTTGGCGAGCAGCCAGGTGAGGATGCCTTCCTTGGCCAGGATCAGCTTCCACGCGTAGATCTTGACCAGGTAGCTCGACCACAGCGGCAGCATGACGCCGAGATAGAACAGCGCCTTCCAGCGGCCGCGTGCATAGCGCGCCGCATAGTAGGCGATCGGAAAGGCGACGACGGCCGAGGCCAGCGTGACGAGTGCCGCCATGGTCACCGTGCGCAGGATGATGTCGAGATTGGCGGCCTGGAACAGGTCGCCATAGGTCTTCAGCGTGAACTGGCGGTTGATGAGGCCGGAGTACTCGTCGATGGAGAAAAAGCTCTGTGCCAAGAGCGCGAAGAGCGAGCCTATATAGACGATGCCGAGCCACAGCACCGGTGGCAGCAGCATGAGGAGCAGAAGCAGTTGCGGCCGGCGCCAGAACAGGTCCGACAGCGCACCGCGCATGCCGCCGCTGCCCGGCAGGATCGCGGGGGCCGTGGCGCGCGGCATGGTGGCCTCGACGCTCATGCCGGTTCGTCCATCAGATGCAGGTGCTCGCGGTTGAAGGTGAGCACCACCGCCTCGCCTTCCGCCGGCAGGGCAGTGCCGGCCGGCACGACGGCATGCAACTTCAATCCGTCGGCATCGAGCGCCAGCCTGGTGGTGGCGCCGAGATAGTTGGTCGAGACGAGGCGGGCGGCAACCCCTTCGCCGCTTGCGGCACGGCCGACGCGAATGGATTCGGGCCGCAGGCTGCCCCAGCGATGCTGGCCGGAATAGCGCTGGACGAAGTCCGGCGGCAGCACGTTGGAGGAGCCGACGAAATCGGCGACGAAACGGGTTCTCGGCCGCTGATAGATATCCTCCGGCGTGCCGATCTGCATGATCCTGCCATCGTTGAAGACGGCTACGCGGTCCGCCATCGACAGTGCCTCGCCTTGGTCGTGGGTGACGAAGACGAAGGTGATGCCAAGCGCCTTCTGCAGCGATTTCAGCTCTTCCTGCATGTTCTCGCGCAGCTTGAGGTCGAGCGCGCCTAGCGGCTCATCAAGCAGCAGTACCTTGGGCTGGTTGACCAGCGCGCGGGCCAGCGCGACGCGCTGGCGCTGGCCGCCGGAAAGCTGGCCGGGCCGGCGGGCGCCGTAGCCCGGAAGCCGCACCAGCGACAGCGCTTCCTCGGCCGCCTTGTGGCGCTCGGCCTTGCCGACGCCCTTGACCATCAGCCCATAGGCGACGTTGTCCAGCACATTGAGGTGCGGGAACAGCGCATAGTCCTGGAAGACGGTGTTGACGTTGCGGCGGTAGGGCGGAACACCCTCTGCACGCTCGCCGAAGATCGAGATCGAGCCGGCACTCGGCTGTTCGAAACCGGCGATCAGGCGCAGGCATGTCGTCTTGCCCGAACCCGACGGGCCAAGCATGGCGAAGAACTCGCCCGGCGTTATGTCGAGATCGACCGCGTCGACAGCGCGAACGCTGCCGAAATGGCGCGAAACTTTCTGGAAGGAGACGGCAGAGGTCATGGGCTGTCAGTCTGTTGCCGGTTTATCAAAATCATCCTCCGCTACAAATCTGGCCAGGATCGCGAAATTCGCACGCCGCTTCACCTCCCCCTCGATGGGGGAGGTCGCGGCGAAGCCGCGGGTGGGGGTGATGGCGCGGACCTATCGAACAGGCCCCACCCCGACGCTGCGCATCGACCCTCCCCACAAGGGGGAGGGTAAGCGAAATCACCGTCCGCCGATGACGCCGATATAGTCGGACACCCAGCGGTAGTAAGGCACGCACTGGTCGTTCTGGGTGACGCATTTCGAGACCGGCGTCTTCCAGAACTTGATCTTGTCGAAATTGTCGTAGCCGTTGGTCTTGCAGCCTTCCTCGCCGAGCAATTCATTACCCTTGCAGGCGGCAGGCACCACCGGCAGCGAACCGAACCAGGCCGAAACATCGCCCTGCACCTTCGGCGACAGCGAATGCTCAAGCCACTTATAAGCGCAGTTCGGATGAGCCGCGTCGGCTTCCATCATGGTGGTGTCGGCCCAGCCGGTGACGCCTTCTTCCGGCACGGTCGAGGCGACCGGCTTCTTGGCGGCGACCAGCGTGTTGACCTGATACGGCCACGAACCGGATGCCACGACGCCTTCATTCTGGAAATCGTCGACCTGGATGGCGGCATCATGCCAGTAGCGGCCGACCAGCGTGCGCTGGACGCGCAGCAGATCGAGGGCGGCCTTGTACTGGTCTTCGTTGAGCTCGTAGGGGTCCTTGATGCCGAGTTCCGGCTTGTGGAACATCAGATAGTTGGCGGCGTCCGCGATGTGGATCGGTCCGTCATAGGCCTGGACGCGCCCCTTGTTGGACTTGCCGTCCGGCAGCTTCATCTCTTCGAAGACGACGTTCCAGCTCTTGGGCGCTTCCTTGAACACCTCGGTGTTGTACATCAGGATGTTGGGGCCCCACTGATAGGGAACGCCGTAATGCACCTTGTCGACGGTGAACCAGGGCGCGTCCTTGAGGCGATCGTCGACCGCCTTCCAGCTCGGGATGAGATCGGTGTTGATCGGTTGCACGCGCTTGCCGGCGACCAGGCGTAGCGAGGCATCGCCTGAAGCCGTGACGAGGTCGAAGCCGCCTTCGTTCATCAGCGAGACCATCTCGTCGGACGTGTTGGCGGTCTTGACGTTGACCTTGCAGCCACTCTCCTTCTCGAAAGCGGTGACCCAATCATAGCCCTTGTCGGTCTCGCCGCGCTCGATATAGCCCGGCCAGGCAACGATGTTGACCTGGCCTTCGCCCTTGCCGAGTTCCTTGACCTGGGCGATGGCCTGACCAGAGAAGGTCAGCGCGACCGTCAGCGCAGTGCATGACTTCAGGAATGAATTCATCATCGATCTCCCATTTTGGCGCCTGATCCCGAAACCGCTCCGGTTTTCGCCAGATCAAGCGCGGACTGAAAAACTGTCGGTTCGTCCTATGGACTTGATGTCGCTCTGGTGGCGGCTTTGGTCCGTGGTACGGAAGGTGCTTGGAAAATTCCGGTTTCGCAAATTCATTTATCAGAAAGGCGATATCGGTTTTTCCGATAGATTGACACGCTTCAATCAGGGGCGTTGGCGGACCGTGCGCTGCGACTGGGCAAGGCCGACGAAGTCCCGTGCCGCCTGCGGCAGGCCGGAGCCGCGCCGCCAGACCATGCCGACCTGCACCACCGGCAAGGAGCCCGAAATATCGCGCGATTCGATGCGGTCGCCTTCCAGCGACCATGGCCGGTAGACAAGATCGGGCAGCAGCGCCACGCCGGCCCCGGTGGCAACCAGACTGCGCACTGCCTCGACCGAGCGGGTGCGGAAGGCGACATGCGGCTTGGCGCCGATCGCCGTCAGCAGCTTGCCGGTGTTCTCCTCGATCTCGTCGACGGTGAGCATGATCAACGGTTCGCCGGCGATGTCACCAATGCCGATGATGTCGGCGCCGGCGAGCGGATGGCCGAGCGGCAGCCACAGGCGGTAGGCCGAGACCTCAAGGATCTCGGACTGCAGCGCCGTGCGATCGCGCAAATTGGAAGTGACCATGACGGCGATGTCGAGCTTGCCGCCGATCAGCAGATGTTCGAGGTAGTCGCCATTGTCCTCGATGGCCGAGACCTCGACACCCGGATAGGCGCGGCGATAGCGGGCGAGCAGATCCGACAGCACATAGCCGGCGACCAGCGAGGTGACGCCGAGCTGCAGCCGCCCGCCCGCCACAGCCTGCTCGCCGGAGAAAGAGCGGCGCGCATCGGACACGTCGGCGAGGATCTTGGTCGCATGACGCAGGAACTGATGGCCCTTGTGGGTGATGTTGAGGCCACGCGGATGGCGCTCGAACAATTCGACGCCGAGATCGCTTTCGAGTTCCTTGATCGCTTCGGTGACCGAGGACTGCGAGATGGAGAGGTTCTGCGCCGCGCCCGACACCGTGCCTTGCTCGGCGACGGCGATGAAGAACTGCAACTGTCGGATGGTGAACGCCATGGCCGGACTAAACACCGGCGGCGAAGCGAAGGAAAGCCAACGGCGGGCTTATCCCATGGCTGGAGGCTGTTGCCGTGCGCTCAGCCGAACACCAACATGATGCGCCGCCGGCATGCAGGACCATAACGCAATGCCAACATGAAGGCCGTCTCCAGCGCCACGACGATGACGATGATGCGCAAACCCACCGTAAAGGTGTCCTGACCGCTGCCGCGCAGGAGATAGCCGGTCAGGAGAAAGCCCGCATTCCAGATGGTGGCGCCGAGCAGTGTCGCGATTGCGAAGGGCAAACCAGGCAGACTGAGGGCGCCCGCCGCGATCGGCAGGTAGTTGCGCACGGTCGGGATGAACTGCGCCAGCAAGGACACCCTGACATGATTGCGGCGATAGGCCTGGCCGAGCCTGCGGTAGGTCGCGGGGCGCAGGAAGACATATCTGCCGACACGTTCGATCAGCCTGTCGGCACGGTCAAATCCGATCCGGCGGCCAACCCCATACCAGACAAGGCAGCCAAGGAAGGAGGCAAGCGTCGTCACCACCAGCAGGATCGCCAGTGTGAAGCCATCCGGTGCAGCCGTCATGCCGAGGAACAGCAGCAGCACATGCGAGGGCGGAACCGGCAGGATCTTCTCGGTGAAGGCAAGGCAAAAGACGCCGAACAGGCCGAAGCCGAGAATGGCCGACAGCGGGCCGGTCATGCGAAGCGCCAGTCGGAGGACGTGACAGTCTTGATCCTGGCGATGCGATAGACCGTTGCCGGCGGGAAATTGCGAAAGGTATGGCCGACCCGCGTGACCTCGAGATCGAGCCGATCGAGCAGCGATTGATCGAACGGGCAGCGCCAGCCGAGCGTGAGCTGATACAGCGCCCCGCCCGGACGAAGGTTCGCGAAAACGCCTTCGAGAATGGCAAGCGTCTTGCGCGGTGAAATCAGGCGGAAGGGCAGCCCGCTGATGGCGGCGCCGACCACCGGCCCGGGGAATAGCGACAGATGGCGCAGGCCGACGGCATCCATCTCGAAAATTCGGGCGGCGGGAAAGCGGCGCATGAGAAGTGCCGCGAAATCCGGATCGGATTCGATCAGCGTCAGATCCTCTTCCCTAACCCCGCGTGACAGCAGCGCGCGTGTGAACGGGCCGGTTCCAGGACCGAGCTCCAGCACCGGGCCGGTTTCGGGGCCGATGTCGCGCGTCATCAAGGCCGCCAGGCTGGAACTGGACGGCGTGACGGAGCCGACCCTGAACGGCGCAACGGTCCACGCCATGAGAAAAGACAGGGCATCATGTGCAGGCATAGGCAACCTCAATCCCGGACAACAGCACGCCAACCAATTTGGCGTGGCCGCTCGATTTCGTTTCGGCGTCGGGCCCGAACCTGTTGCATCGTCAGGCCCGACGCCTTGACGCCGGCATGGCGGTTCGTGCCGACCGGCGCTGTTTGCCGTGGCTGGATTGCATAGACATTGCGCAATAGCGCGGACGCAAAGAAAGGACTTGCCGGCCTCGGGCCATTCGGCTTTGCCATGTCTACGCAATGTTGGCGCGGTAGCGCCTGATACGGTGTGCTCGTTGCCGGGGAGTGTGGATGCGTATCTTGCTGGTCGAAGACGAGCCCGAAATGGTCTCGGCGCTGCGTGCGGCGCTGAAGCGCCACGACATGGTGGTCGATCACGCCGGCACATTGGTCGAGGCGGAAGGCTTCGTTGCCGTCGACAGCTACGACGCCATCCTGCTCGACCGCCAGTTGCCTGACGGCGACGGGCTGTCGCTGGTGCCGAGATTGCGCTCGGCGGCGAACACCACGCCGGTGCTGGTGCTGACGGCCAGGGGCGACACGTCTGACAAGGTCGACGGGCTGGACATGGGCGCGGACGACTATCTGGCAAAGCCGTTCGCCTTCGAGGAATTGCTGGCCCGTTTGCGCGCATTGCTCAGGCGGCCGGCGCCGTTGCAGTCGCAATTCATCCGCGCCGGCCATCTGGTGCTCGATGTCGGACATCGCGAGGCTGCGATCCGTGGCGAGCCGCTCAGCCTGCCGCGGCGCGAGCTGCTGGTTCTGGAGGCGCTGATGCGGCGAACCGGCCGCATGGTGCAGCGCGAGGCGCTGATGGAAGCAGTGTTCGGCCTCGACGACGAGATCCAGTCCAATGCGCTCGATACCCATGTTTCGCGCCTGCGCCGCAAGCTCGCCGACGCCGATGCCGGGGTGACGATCAACGGCATTCGCGGCGTCGGCTATCTCCTGCGCGAAACGACGTGAGCCTCGATCGATGAGCCTCAACTGCCCACGTTCGCTCAAATGGAGCCTAGTGCTGCGCATCGCCTTGCTGCAATGCGCGATGCTGACGCTGATCATCGTCGGTATTCTCGGCGCATTGCTCGCCACCGGCCTCATCCCCCACGACTATGAGGACGGCACGATGGACGTGCTGGCGGATGCCGTGGCACGCGACGCCGGCGGCAAGCTTGTGCTGCGCGAGACTTCGGATCTGACGAAGCTGCGATCCGATGTCCCCGGCCTGTGGTTCATCATCCGCGACAAGCAGGGGCAGCGGCTGCAGGAAGGCACGGTGCCGGCCATCTTCCAGCCCTTCGCCGGCCTGCTGGACACCATCAGCGATGCGCGTGTCGACAAATCCATCGGCGAGAGCGCGCCGCCGGATGCAAAGATCCGCTGGACCGAAACGGCCGCCGGCAACGTCCAGATCTTCACCGGCACCAAGGGCGGGCTTTCGCTGCTGCGCCTGCTCGGACAGGCGCCGCAATTCTTCCTGCAAGGGATATTGCCGTTGGCCGGCCTGATGGCGCTGGCCACGCTGTTCGCGACGCCCTGGGTGGTGCGCGGCGCGCTGTCGGGCCTTGGCCATGCAGCGGCCGAGGCCGAGCGCATCGACATCGACCAGCGCGGCGTGCAACTGCCGCTGAAGGATGTGCCAAAGGAGGTCGCGCCGCTGGTCAAGGCGGTGAACGCCGCCCTCGCACGCCTGGACAAGGGCTATGAGCGCCACAAGCGCTTCCTGACCGATGCCGCCCATGAACTCAGGACGCCGGTCGCCATCCTCAACACACGCCTGGCCTCGCTGCCGGCAACACCCGAGCGGGCCCGGCTGCTGCAGGACGCAGCACGGCTTTCGACGCTGACCGACCAGTTGCTCGACCTACAGCGCCTCGACCGGCAGACCTCGCCTTTCGAGAAAGTCGATCTGGTGGCCATCGCGCGCGGCGTCATCGTCGATCTCGCGCCGATGGCGTTCTCTGCCGGGTATGAAATGTCGTTCGAGCCGGCAAGAGATACGGTTTTCGCGACCGGTGACCGCACCGCGATCGAACGCGCGGTGACCAACATCGTCCTGAACGCCATCGAGCATGGCGGCCGCGCGGGCAAGATCACCGTGAGCGTTGCAGCTCCGGCCGTCATCGAGGTGCGGGACGAAGGCGGCGGTGTGCCGCCAGCCGAGCGCGAACGCATCTTCGAGCCGTTCTACCGGCTGCGCCCTCAAGATCACGGCGCCGGGCTCGGCCTCAACCTGGTGCAGGAAATCATGCAACTGCATGGCGGGCACATCGAGATTTTCGATGGCAAGCCGTGCGGCGCCTGCTTCCGGATGAGTTTTCGCGCCTTGCCGGCATAGCACCACCGTGAACGGTAGAAATTGCGTTGGCGTGATTGACATCGCCGCAATCGTAACTAAATAAGTTACATGAAACGCAACAGCCGACTGTCCTCAACCCTGCACATTCTCGTCCACATGGCCGAGAAGCCAGAGCACGCGCTGACCTCCGAGCAGCTTGCCACCTTCATCCACACCAATCCGGTGGTGGTGCGCCGCACCATCGCCGGCTTGCGCGATGCCGGCATCGTCACCTCGTCTCGTGGGCATGGCGGCGGCTGGCTGCTCGGGCGCGCGCCCGAGGACATCTCGCTGGCCGAGATCAGCGCAGCACTTAGCGAGACGCTGCTGCCGTTCAGCACCGAGCCGGAAAGCCCCGGCTGTCTCGTCGAGCAAGCGGTGATCGCCGTACTCGATGATTTTCGTGTCGCGGCGGAGAAGCTGCTGGCGGAGAAGCTCAGCCGCATCACGCTGGCCGACCTGACCGCCGATTTCCGCCGCCGTTACGACCTCATTGGAGTCTCCAGCCATGCAATATGATCTTGCCGTCGTCGGCGGCAGCTTTGCCGGCCTGTCCGCCGCGATCCAGGCGGCGCGGGCCCGGCGCAACGTGCTGGTGATCGACGCCGGCCAGCCGCGCAACCGCTTTGCCGCGCATTCGCATGGCTTTTTCGGCCAGGATGGACGCACACCCAGCGCCATACTCGATGATGCAAGGCGGCAACTGCTTGCCTATCCGACAGCCAGGTTTGTTCAGGCGCGTGCAAACAATGCCGTTGCCAACAGCAGCAGCGATTTCGAGATCACCACCGATGGCGGCGAGACATTCGGCGCCTCTCGACTGGTTCTGGCCACCGGCGTGCGCGACATCCTGCCGGAGGTTCCCGGGCTTGCCGGGCAATGGGGCAAGACCGTGCTGCACTGCCCCTATTGCCATGGCTACGAGGTTTCCGGCGGGCCGCTTGGCGTGCTCGCAACCGGCCCGATGTCCATGCATCAGGCGCAGTTGATTACCGACTGGGGTGACGTCACGCTGTTCGGCAACGGCCAGATAGAGCCCGACACCGAGCAGATGCTGGCCATGGAGGCCAAGGGTGTCAGGTTCGAACCCGCGACAGTCAACGAACTCAGGGAGGACGGCTCCGGCGGCCTGATCGTCCAGCTCGACAGCGGCCGACAGGTTGGTGTCAGGGCGATGTTCACCGCACCGCGCAACATGATGGCGAGCCCGCTTGCCGAGCAACTCGGCTGTGGCTTCACCGACGGCTTCCTCGGACCGGTGATCACGGTCGATGACCGGCAGCAGACGACGATCCCCGGCGTCTATGCTGCCGGCGACGCGGCGCGCGCGATGCACAACATCGCCTTTGCCGTATCGGGCGGGACTTTCGCGGGCGTGTGCGCCCACCAATCCCTGGTGTTCAGCTAAAAGCGACTTCGCCACCGGCGATGCTGAGCCGCACGCCCGCCTGCGCCAGCGCCGCGGCTACATCGTGCGGCGGCGCGCAGTCGGTGGCGAGTTCGGAAAAACCGTCGAAGCCGCAGACCTGGACCAGGCCCTGGCGGCCGAACTTCGTGTGATCGGTGACGACGAGCGAGCGCTGGCCGCGTGACAGCACCATGCGGGCGAACTCAGCCTCTTCCAGATCGTAGTCCATGACACCCGTCACGGCATCGACGGCACCGGTGGAGATGATGGCATGGCTGACGGAGAAGCGGCTGACGAACTCGATGGCCGAAATCCCGAACGCGGCCCCTGAATCGCTGCGCAGCTCGCCGCCGGCCATATAGACCTTGTTGCCGTTGATCGTGGCCAGCGTGCGGGCGATGTCAGACGAATTGGTGACGACCGTCAGCCGCCGGTGGCCGAGCAGTTCCCGCGCCAAGAACGAGGTCGTGGTGCCGGTATCGAGCATGATGGACTCGCCATCGCGGATGGTGGCGGCGACCATGCGGGCAATGACGCGCTTGGCATCAGCATTCTCGCGCATGCGTCGCTCGAACGGCGCTTCGCCGATCATCGACGGCAAGCCGATCGCACCATGCATCTTCAGCACCGACCCATCAGCGGTGAGCGGCTTGACGTCGCGGCGCACGGTTTCGAGCGAAACACCCAGCCGGTCGGCCAGGCTGGCGATGGTGACGGTTCCCTCTTCCTGCAGCAGCCGAAGGATCTCGCCGTGGCGTTTGGAATGGACCATTGGGGTTTCCCGGGCTCAGGCTTTTGACCGGTTTTAAGGTAATTCAAGCGCTTTTAAAGGGACTGATCCTTGGTTTCGGGCAAAATACCCAAAAAAAGTCACATCTTTTTGTTGACAACCGGGCAACCTTGGCGTGAAATCCATTCATCGACAGAGGTTTCGGAGCTGCAACGGGAGGGCGATGGCAGAGCCGCAACTCACTGGCCAGGCAGTCTTGAACGTGCCTGACGCAAGGAATTTTCAGATCCGCGGGGGCGGATGCCGGGATCAAAAGCCTGGCCAAGGGGCTCGTCGGTGCGGTGCGGGATACCGATCCTGGCGTCCCGCACCGACGAGATTTGCGCTTCTCCCCGCCGTCGCTGCGCTGTCCATGGCGCCTAATGCATGTCGCCCGAAAGTGACCTCGGTTTTGGGAGAACGACATGCATGAAAACAAGGGCCTAAGGCGCGTCGCATGGATCCGTTTCAACACGACGCGCTTTAGTCGAAGCCCCGCAAACCAGGGATGATCCCGTGATTGCCGAAGACCGCATCCGCGCCCTGCCCTGCTGGACCGGCGCCGTCGAGATCGCCCCGCTGCCCGGCGGCCTGAGCAACGCCAATTATGTGGTCAGCGACGGTGCCGGACGGCATGTCGTGCGCTTCGGTCAGGACTACCCGTTCCACCACGTCTTCCGCGAACGTGAGGTGATGACGGCACGGGCGGCCCATGCCGCCGGTTTCGCACCGGCGGTCCATTACGCCGAGCCGGGCATCATGGTGACGGCGTTCCTTGGCGCCAGGACCTATCTTGCCGAGGACGTGCGCACCAATCTCGGCCGCGTCGCGGCCTTGATGCGCGGCTTCCACCGGGAGATGCCCAACCATATTTCCGGCGCCGGCTTCATGTTCTGGGTCTTCCACGTCATTCGCGACTATGCGCGCACGCTCGAGGAAGGCGGCAGCCGCAAGCGCGCTGACTTGCCACGGCTGCTCACGCTGGCAGACGAGTTGGAGCGGGCGCAGAAATTGCTGCCAATCGTCTTCGGCCACAACGATCTTTTGCCGGCTAACATTCTCGACGACGGCAGCAGGCTGTGGCTGATCGATTTCGAATATGCCGGTTTCAACACGGCGATGTTCGACCTTGCCGGCGTCGCTTCGAACGCGGGCATGAGCGACGAGGAATCCTTCGCCTTCCTGACCGCCTATTTCATGAAGGAACCGGACGAGGCGATCCGCCGCTCGCACGCCGCCATGCAATGCGCCTCGCTGTTGCGCGAGGCGATGTGGAGCATGGTGTCGGAACTCTATCTCGACGCGCCAGGCATCGACTATGTCGCCTACACCGAGGAAAACCTGGTGCGGCTCGACGCGGCGCTGGAAAACTACCGGACAAAATACGGGATCCTGAAATCATGACATTGCCCAGCCAGGCCGCCATCGTCGTCATCGGCGGCGGCATCATCGGCTGCTCGACGGCCTATCATCTCGCGCGCGACCACAAGGCCGACGTCGTGCTGCTCGAACAGGGCAAGCTGACCTCGGGCTCGACCTGGCACGCCGCCGGCCTGGTCGGGCAATTGCGCTCGTCGGCATCGATCACCCGGGTGCTCAAATATTCGGTCGACCTCTACAAGGGACTGGAGGCTGAAACCGGTCTTGCCACCGGCTGGAAGATGACCGGCTGCCTGCGGCTCGCCACCAATCCCGACCGCTGGACCGAATACAAAAGGCTGGCGACGACGGCGAAGAGCTTCGGCATGGACATGCATCTTTTGTCGCCGGCCGAGGTCAAGGCGATGTGGCCGCTGATGGAAACCGACGATCTCGTCGGCGCCTCCTGGCTGCCGACCGACGGCCAGGCGAGCCCTTCCGACATCACGCAGTCGCTGGCCAAGGGCGCGCGCATGCATGGCGCGAAGCTGTTCGAGGAGGTCCGCGTCACCGGCTTCGAGATGAAGGGCGGCCGCATCACGGCCGTCAAGACCAATCAAGGCGACATCGCCTGCGACAAGGTGGTGAACTGCGCCGGCCAATGGGCGCGGCAGGTGGGCGCCATGGCCGGCATCAATGTGCCGCTGCAGCCGGTGAAGCACCAATACATCATCACCGAGAAGATCGATGGACTGGCGACCGACGCGCCGACGCTGCGCGACCCCGACCGGCGCACCTATTTCAAGGAGGAGGTCGGCGGGCTGGTGATGGGCGGCTACGAGCCCAACCCGCAGGCATGGACAACAGGCGATGTGCCCAACGACTGGGAATTCCGTCTGTTCGACGACGATTACGACCATTTCGAACAGCACATGACACAGGCGATCGCGCGGGTGCCGGCGCTGGAAAGCGTCGGCGTCAAGCAGATGATCAACGGGCCGGAGAGCTTTACGCCGGACGGCAATTTCATTCTCGGCACAGCACCCGAATGCGCCAACATGTTCGTCGGCGCCGGCTTCAACGCCTTCGGCATCGCCTCGGGCGGCGGTGCCGGCTGGGTGCTGGCGCAGTGGGTGGTCGATGGCGAGGCGCCGCTCGACCTGTGGGTGGTCGACATCAGGCGTTTTTCCGCGCTGCACCGCGACCGGCAATGGGTGTGCGAGCGCACGCTGGAGGCCTATGGCAAGCACTATACGATCGGCTTCCCGCACGAGGAATATGCCAGCGGCCGGCCGCGCATCATATCGCCGCTCTACAACAGGCTCAAGCAACGGCGCGCTGTGTTCGGCTCCAAGCTCGGCTGGGAGCGGCCGAACTGGTTCGCCCCAGAGGATGTCGAGCCGCGGGACATCTATTCCATGGGCCGGCAGAACTGGTTCGCGGCGGTCGGCGACGAACACCGGCATGTCCGCGAGCATGTCGGCATCTTCGACCAGTCGTCCTTCGCCAAATACGAGCTCAGCGGACCCGACGCGGCCAAGGCGCTGGACTGGATCTGCGCCAACGATGTCAGCAAGCCGGTCGGCCGGCTGACCTACACACAACTTCTCAACACGCGCGGCGGCATCGAAGCCGACCTGACCGTGGCGCGGCTGGCCGAAGACAGATTCTACATCGTCACCGGCACCGGTTTCCGCACGCATGACGCCTCCTGGATCCGCGACCATATCGGCGAGGGCCTCGATGCCGGACTGACCGATGTCACCGAGGAATTCGGCACGCTGTCGCTGATGGGACCGCGCGCCCGCGATGTGCTTTCCGCGGTGACCGAGGCCGATGTGTCGAACGCGGCATTCCCGTTCGGCCATGTGCGCGAGATCGCCATTGCCGGCCACACGGTGCGGGCGCTGCGCGTCACCTATGTCGGCGAACTCGGCTGGGAATTGCATGTGCCGATCGCGGCCACTGGTGAAGTCTTCGACGCATTGACGGCGGCGGGCGAAAAGCACCGCATCCGCCCGGTCGGCTACCGGGCGCTGGAATCGCTGCGCCTGGAGAAGGGCTACCGCGCCTGGGGCTCCGACATCACACCCAACGACACGCCGCAGGAAGCCGGGCTCGGCTGGGCGGTCAAGCTGCGCAAGAACACGGATTTCGTCGGGCGGCGCGCGCTGGAGACGATCGGCGGGGCGCCTCTGAAGAAACGCTTTGCCGGCTTCACGGTCGACAGTCCGGAGATCGTGCTGCTCGGCCGGGAGACCATCCTGCGCGATGGCGAGCCGGTCGGTTACCTGACCAGCGGCGGCTATGGCTACACGATCGGCAGGAATATCGGCTATGGCTATGTGCGCAATGGCGACGGGGTGAGCGACGATTTCCTCGCCTCGGGCGATTATGAACTGGTGGTCGCCATGGAGCGGACGCCGGCCAAGATCCATCTCGAGCCGATGTACGATCCGACAGCGGAGAGGGTAAAGACCTAGATACGGTTCATTGTTTCACGGAAAGCGCCGAACCGCTTCTTTGTGGCGCCGCAATCCCCAAAGGGACACAGCGATACACTTCTTTCTTGCTGGAATTACTTCAGTTTACCCGGAGGACGAGGCCTCGGCTGGGCACGGTGTCGGCCTCGCCTGGCATGGAGACGTAAGGGCGCGTCTCCTCGGCGCGGGTGACGATGCCTTGCGCCTCGAGTTCGGCGATGCGCGCTGCAAAACCCTGATCCCACAGCGTGTTCTTGACCGTCAGCACGATCACCCCGCCGGGCCGGCAGATGCGGATCAGGTCGTCCAGACCTTCGACGCCGACATGGCCCGAGGTGAAGACTCCGGCCGAAACAATTCCGGCATAGGCATCGTCGGCAAAGGGCAGCCTGCCGCCGAGCGCGAGGCAATGCAGCGCGGAATAGACACCCTTGCGAGCGGCCTGATCCAGCATGCCTTGCGAGATGTCCAGCGCCTCGACTTCGGGATAGCCTGCAATGTTCAACCATTCACCGATGAGCCCGGTGCCCGCGCCGGCATCGAGCAGCGGTGCGGAGCCACGCGGCAGATGGCGGGCGAGCAAGGCAAGGCAGATCGTCGGATGGCGATAGCCGGCGGCTGACATGTCGGCGTCATAGGTCTGAGACCAACGGTCATAGAGAGCGGCCACTTCCTCTGGCCGCTTCGCCGCGTAGGCAGCGCCGAGCGCGCCATGATGTTTGCTGTCCACCATCGTCGTTCCGCCAGCCGCTCTCTCGCTCACCACGATCGGATGATAGCCAAACGGCGAAAATTGTGGAACCGTTGCGATGAGAAATAATCGCGTGGGGGCGCAGGCATGGTGACAGACGAGGCGCGGGCAAAACTTGCCGCCATTCCGGCGCTGGCCGGCTATGCCGGACCGCTCGACCGGCTTGGCGGCCTCACCAATCTCGTCTTCAAGGCCGGCGACTTCTGCCTGCGCATTCCGGGCAAGGGCACCGAGGAATACATCAACCGCGCCAACGAAGCGGTGGCGGCGCGCGAGGCGGCAAAGGCCGGCGTCAGCCCTGAAGTGCTTCATGCCGACGCCGGCACCGGTGTGATGGTGACGCGCTTCATCGCCGGTGCGGAAACGATGTCACCGGAGAAATTCAGGGAACGGCCGGGCAGCCCCGCCCGCGCCGGCGAAGCGTTCCGCAAGCTGCACGCGTCCGGTGCGGTGTTTCCCTTCCGCTTCGAACTGTTCGCGATGATCGACGACTATCTCAAGGTCCTGTCGACCAAGGATGTCGACCTGCCCGCCGGTTATCATGACGTGGTTCGCGAGGCAGGGAGCGTGCGCTCGGCACTGGCCAGCCATCCCTTGCCGCTCGTCGCCTGCCATTGCGATCCGCTCTGCGAAAACTTCCTCGATACGGGCGAGCGGATGTGGATCGTCGACTGGGAATATTCGGGGATGAACGACCCGCTCTGGGACCTCGGCGACCTCAGTGTCGAAGGCAAGTTCGACGCTGCGCAGGATGAGGAGATGATGCGCGCCTATTTTGGCGGGGAAGCAAAGCCGGTGGAGCGCGGCCGTATCGTCATCTACAAGGCGATGTGCGATCTTCTATGGACGCTGTGGGGGCTGATCCAGCTTGCCAACAACAATCCGGTCGACGATTTCCGCGCCTATGCCGACGGCCGCTTCGCACACTGCAAGGCGTTGATGGAGACACCGGAATTTTCGCGGCATCTGGCGGCAATACGCCAGGGTTAGAGCAATTCCAGGAAAAGTGTGTAACGGTTTTCCGTCCGGAATTGCGTAAAAACAAATAGTTAGAGCGGTTCTGCGATTCCGTGAAACGCTCTAGCCCCGCACTCGTTCCAAAACGCTGCACACTTTTGGGCGGCAGGCGTCAATTCACGCCCTTCGGCACGTTTTCGGGCGGCACCGTGGTGTCGACCACCTTTTGGCGGTGGAAAATGAAGATGCCGGCCAGGACGACGATGCCGGAGCCGATCAGGATGCGTGGGCCCGGAACATCACCGAAGAACACCAGTCCGAACACCACGGCCCATAGCAGCAGCGTGTAGTGCAGCGGCGCCAGCGTCGAGGCCGGCGCCAGCTTCAATGCCCTGGTGATCATCAGATGAGCGGCACAGGAGACGATGCCAAGCAGGAGCATGGCGCCGAGATCAAGCGCCGAGGGTGTCCGCCACGCGCCGATGGTCAGCACGCCGCCGACCAGCAACGTGCCGATCGTCTGCCATGTCACAAGGTTGGTATCGCTGGTGCCGCGCAAACGCCGGTTGAGGATGATGGCGAAGGCAAAGGCGATGCTGCCGACAAGGGCGAAGGCCGAAGATAGCGAGAACGCCTCCGAGGACGGCTTCAGGATGATGAGCACGCCACAGAAGCCGACCAGGATCGCCAGCCAGCGCCGCCAGCCGACCTTTTCGCCCAGCAGCAGGTGCGACAGCGCCGCGACGTAGATCGGTCCGGCCATGTAGAAGCTCATCACGTCGGCGAGCGGCAGATAGACGACCGCGGCGTAGAACAGCCCGGTATCGGCCGTGGTCGCGACCACGCGCAGGAGTTGGAGGATAGGCCGCTCCAAGTGGAAAAGCTTTGCGGCGCCCTGGTTGGCGATCATCGGTCCGAGCACGATGAAGGCGCCGATAGAGCGGATCAGCACCACCTGACCGACGGAGAAGCTTGCGACCAGCCATTTGCCCATCGCATCGTTCAGCGCAAACATGAAATCGCCGGCCAGCATCAGCAGAATGCCGGCCAGAAGAACGTTCCTGATTGTGGAACTCTGCGCCACGGGCTGCGTCATGCCGATCCCGATTCCTCCCTCGCGTAAGGCCGCGTCGTAAACGGAAGCGGCCGCTTTGACGAGGAGAAATCCGGAAATCGGCAAGGCCAGTGCCGGGAATCGGCTGGGGCTAGGCCTTCCCAACTTCGTCATCCACGGGCGGAGCAGCCGCGGAGCGGCGTCGCGAAGACCCGAGGATCCATGCCGCGACATTAGCCGAGGAATGCAGCGGAATGGATTCTGGACCGTCGCAGCGCTTTGAAGTCGCGGCATGGATCCTGGGGTCTGCGCTGCGTCGCTTCGCTCCTTGCTCCGCCCCAGGATGACGAAATGATCGGCGTTTGAGCCAATCGCCAAGGCTTGCTGCCTGTCAATGCAAGCGACTCGTCAAACCTTCTGCGCCGAGGAACTAGCCGGATATGTGCCTGCGGTTCACCGCCGACGGCCTGCCAGGCAGGGAAAGCCTGGTATCCTGCCTTGTCCGTTCCGCCACCACCTTGCCCCTGGCGATGACGCAAATGCGCTCGGCGCGCAGGCGCAGGGCCTCGATCGGATTGCCGGCGTCGAGAACGACGAGGCTGGCGCGCTTGCCGACGGCCAGGCCCAGATGATCCAAGCCCATGATGGCGGCGTTGACATTGGTGACCATGTCGAAGCAGCGCGCCATGTCGGCCGGGCTCGACATCTGGGCGACATGCAGGCCCATGAAGGCGACATCGAGCATGTCGGCGGTGCCCAGCGAATACCAGGGATCGAGCACGCAATCCTGACCCCAGCCGACACGGATGCCGAGCGCCTGCATTTCCTTGACCCGGGTCATCCCGCGGCGCTTCGGGAAGTTGTCGTGACGGCCTTGCAGCATGATGTTGATCAGCGGGTTGGGGATGGCGGAAACGCCGGCCTCGGCGATCAGCGGCAGAAGTTTCGAGACGTAGTAGTTGTCCATCGAATGCATCGAGGTGAGATGCGAGCCGGCCACCCTGCCCTGCAGGCCCAGACGCTGCGTTTCATAGGCCAGCTGCTCGATGTGGCGCGACAGCGGGTCGTCGGTCTCGTCGCAATGCAGGTCGACCATCAGGCCGCGTTTTGCCGCGATCTCGCAAAGCTCGGTCACCGAGCGCGTGCCGTCGGCCATGGTGCGCTCAAAATGCGGTATGCCGCCGACGATGTCGACGCCCATGTCCAGCGCGCGGATGGTGTTTTCGCGCGCTTTCGGCGAGCGGTAGAAGCCGTCCTGCGGAAACGCCACGAGTTGCAGGTCGATGTAAGGAGCGATCGTTTTCTTGACGTCGAGCAGGGCCTCGACGGCCAGCAAACGGTCATCGCAGACGTCGACATGGGTGCGGATGGCGAGCAGGCCCATCGAAACCGCCCAGTCGCAATAAGCGAGCGCCCGGTCGCGCACCGCCTCATGCGTCAGCAACGGCTTCAGTTCACCCCACAATGCAATACCTTCGAGCAGCGTGCCCGAGGCATTGATGCGCGGAATGCCGTAGGACAGCGTTGCATCCATATGAAAATGCGGATCGATGAAGGGCGGCGAGACCAGATTGCCGCGGGCGTCGACCTCGGTCCGGGCGGAACCTTGCAGTTTCGGCTCGATCGCCGCGATCATCTCGCCGCTGATGCCGATATCGGCAATCCTGCCATCCGGCAGCGTGCCGCCACGAACTATAAGGTCGAAATCCATCTGCCGTCATCCTATTCCAGAATCACCCAGCCATGGTGGCGCAAAAGACAGCTTGCCGCAGCCGTTTCTTTCGGCGGCCGCGAAAGGTTTCCTCCGGCGACAACTCCCTCTATAAGCCGCCTCTCGTCCACGCAGCGATCGGCTTCGGACTCAAGGCCACAGTCGCAAACCATGGAAGTCTCATGTGAACTTAAACTTGCCGTTCCTGAAACGCGATGAACGCTCGGCGGAGAACCAACGCCTTATCGTGCGGTTGGTCAAAGAGTCCTTCGGGCAGCATAAGTTCGGATACGGGGCGGCCATCCTGTCGATGCTCGTGGTGGCCGGCATGACGGCTGCCAGCGCCTGGATCCTGCGCGAAATCACCAATGAGTTCGTGATCGACAAGCGGATCGACCGTGTCAACATGATTGCCGGCGCGGTCGCCGGGATTTTCATCCTCAAGGGCCTCGCCAATTTCGTCCAGGCCTACTTCATGAGCCGGGTCGGCAATGCCATCATTGCCGACCGGCAGCGCAAGATCTACGACCGCATCCTGGCGCAAGGCATCGAATTCTACCATTCGACCTCGTCATCCGACCTGATCACCCGCATGACCAACAATGCCCAGGCGGCACGCAACGTGCTCGACCTGATCGTCACTTCCTATGTCCGCGATCTGGTGACCCTGCTCGCCTTGATTGGCGTCATGATCTGGCAGCAACCGGCGCTGTCGCTGATCTGCTTCGTCGTCGGTCCGCTGGCCATCTACGGCGTCAATCGCATCCTGAAGCGTGTACGCAAGTTCGCCGCCATGGAGTTCCGCTCGGTCGGCCAGATCATCCAGGTGATGCAGGAAACCGCAATCGGCGTGCGCGTCGTCAAATCCTTCAACCTCGAAAGCCTGATGCGCAAGCGCATGTACAAGGCGGTGGCGGACGTCGAGGATCGGGCCAACAACATCGCCGCGCTGGAAGCGGTCACCAGCCCGGTGATGGAGACGCTGGCAGGGCTGGCGATCGCCGGCGCCGTCATGGTCAGCGGTCTCCTGGTCCTGCAGGGCGGCCAGATGCCTGGCAACATCATGGCCTTCATCGCGGCGCTGCTGCTTGCCTATGAGCCGGCAAAGCGACTTGCGCGCGTGCGCATCTCGCTGGAAAGCGGCATTGTCGGCGTGCGCATGATGTTCCAGCTCGCCGACGAGCCGCTGACCCTGGCCGAGAAACCGGACGCGCGGCCGCTTCGGGCCGGACCAGGCGAGATCCGGTTCGACGCCGTCAACTTCGCCTATCAGAACGGTCCGCCAGTGCTCGACGGATTCGACCTGACCCTTTCAGCGGGCAAGATGACGGCGCTGGTCGGCCCCTCCGGCGGCGGCAAATCGACGATCCTGAACCTGATCATGCGCATGTACGACCCGAAGAGCGGCAAGGTGCTGCTTGACGGCCAGGATATTTCGCATGCGACGCTCGCCTCGCTCAGGGAAAAGATCGCCTATGTCAGCCAGGACACGTTCCTGTTTGCCGGCACGATCATGCACAACATCCGGCTCGGGCGAGAGGGCGCGACCGACGACGAAGTGATCGCCGCCGCCAAGGCCGCCAATGCGCATGACTTCATCATGGCGCAGGCGAAAGGCTATGAGACCGATGTCGGCGAGAATGGCGGCCTGTTGTCGGGCGGCCAGCGCCAACGCATCTCGATCGCACGCGCCATGCTGCGCGATGCCGAGATCCTCCTGCTCGACGAGGCGACCAGCGCGCTCGACGCCGAATCCGAAGCGCTGTTCCGCGACGCACTGCAGCAACTGACCGAAGGGCGCACAACGATCGTCATCGCGCACCGCCTGTCGACCGTGCACCAGGCCGACACGATCGTGGTGCTGGAAGCCGGCAAGGTGGTGGAGAGCGGGCCGCACAAGGAGCTGCTCAAGCAGGGCGGGCTTTACCAGAAGCTCTATGAGTATCAGCTGATGCCGTAGCGCGGCGCCTTTCCTTCTCCCCTTGTGGGAGAAGGTGGATTGCCGCGAAGCGGCAAGACGGATGAGCGGTGTTCCAGCGGAGTGAGACGTTGGCGTTCCCTGGAACACCCCTCATCCGTCGCCTGCGGCGACACCTTCTCCCACAAGGGGAGAAGGAAGAAACTACGTCACTCCGGCACGTGCCGCACCGCGCCCTTGTCGGCGCTGGTGGCGAAGGCGGCGTAGGCGCGCAGGGCGGTCGTCACCTTGCGCTTGCGCTTTTCTTCCGGCTTCCAGGCCAAGGCGCCCTTGGCCGCCATCGCCGCGCGGCGTGCCTCAAGCTCGGCATCACTTACGGCCAGGCGGATGGTGCGGTTGGGAATGTCGATCTCGATCGTATCCCCTTCCCTGACCAACCCGATCGTGCCGCCTTCGGCGGCTTCGGGCGAGACATGGCCGATCGACAGGCCCGACGTGCCGCCGGAGAAGCGGCCATCGGTGACCAGCGCGCAGGCCTTGCCGAGGCCCTTCGACTTCAGATAGCTGGTCGGATAGAGCATTTCCTGCATGCCGGGACCGCCACGCGGTCCCTCATAGCGGATGACGACGACATCGCCGGCCTTGATCTCGTTGGACAAGATTGCCTTGACAGAAGCGTCCTGGCTTTCGAACACGCGCGCCGGGCCGGTGAATTTCAGGATCGACTCATCGACGCCCGCCGTTTTCACGATGCAACCGTCCAGCGCCAGATTGCCTTTCAGCACGGCAAGACCGCCATCCTTCGAAAACGGCGTCTTTGCGGAACGGATGACGCCCGTCTCACGGTTGGTGTCGAGCTCGTCCCAGCGCCGGTCCTGGCTGAAGGCGACCTGCGTCGGCACGCCGCCGGGCGCGGCGAGGAAGAAGTCGCGGACATTCTGGCTGGAGGTGCGCGAAATATCCCAATGGTCGAGCGCCTCGCCGAGGCTGGCCGTATGCACCGTCGGCAGGTCGCGGTTGATCAGCCCTGCTTCGTCGAGCTGGCCAAGGATGGCCATGATGCCGCCGGCGCGGTGGACATCTTCCATATGCACGTCGGACTTTGCCGGGGCCACCTTGCAGAGCACAGGAACCCGCCGCGACAGCCGGTCGATATCCTCCATGGTGAAGTCGACCTCGCCCTCATGGGCCGCGGCCAGGATGTGCAGCACCGTGTTGGTCGAACCGCCCATGGCAATGTCGAGCGTCATGGCGTTCTCGAAGGCGCCCTTCGAGGCGATGCTGCGTGGCAGCGCCGTCTCGTCATCCTGTTCGTAATAGCGCTGGGCGAGATCGACGACGAGATGGCCGGCTTCGACGAACAGCCGCTTGCGGTCGGCATGCGTCGCCAGCGTCGAGCCGTTGCCCGGCAGCGACAGGCCGAGCGCTTCGGTCAGGCAATTCATCGAATTGGCGGTGAACATGCCCGAACAGGAACCGCAGGTCGGGCAAGCCGAGCGCTCGATGACCTTGACGTCCTCGTCGGAGATCTTGTCGTCGGCGGCCGCGACCATGGCGTCGACCAGGTCGAGCGCCTGCGTCTTGCCAGCCAGCACCACCTTGCCGGCCTCCATCGGTCCGCCCGAGACGAACACGGTCGGGATGTTGAGGCGCAGCGAGGCCATCAGCATGCCGGGAGTGATCTTGTCGCAATTGGAGATGCAGACCATGGCGTCGGCGCAGTGGGCGTTGACCATGTATTCGACGGAATCGGCGATCAATTCGCGCGACGGCAGCGAATAGAGCATGCCGTCATGGCCCATGGCGATGCCGTCATCGACGGCGATGGTGTTGAACTCCTTGGCGACGCCGCCGGCCTTCTCGATCTCGCGCGCGACCAACTGGCCGAGGTCCTTCAGATGGACATGGCCCGGCACGAACTGGGTGAAGGAATTGACCACCGCGATGATCGGCTTGCCGAAATCCGAGTCCTTCATGCCGGTGGCGCGCCACAGGCCGCGGGCGCCGGCCATGTTGCGGCCATGGGTGGTGGTGCGGGAGCGATAGGCAGGCATGTTTTTTCCTTGGTGGCTGGCCGCGGCCAAGGCATGGCGCGGCGGAGCTGAATTTGGATCGCAGGCGTTATAGACGCCAGAGCTTGGTCTGGCCACATTTTTGCGATGCGCCAGATTCCGCCGAAAAACGAGAGACCAGGAAAAATCGCACGCCGCTGTCGGATTGCGCGGCGCGCGACCGTCCTTGGGCAGACGGCACGGAAATGGCACCATTCTCGGGGTCAGCCGTTTCACACTAGCAGCAAGAGCAAGCGAGGAGCGCGACATGCAAAAGATCACCACCTGCCTGTGGTTCGACGGCCAGGCCGAAGAGGCGATGAACCACTATGTCTCCATCTTCAAGAATTCGAAGGTGCTGAGCGTTCTGCGCTGGCCCAAGGGACACGCCAGTGAGGGCAAAGTGCTGATGACCACGTTCGAGCTCGACGGCGTGCCGTTCCAGGCGCTCAATGGCGGCCCGAACTTCAAGTTCAACGAGGCGATGTCACAGTCGATCGACTGCAAGACGCAGGAAGAGGTGGATTATTTCTGGGAAAAGCTCACGGAAGGTGGCGAGCCGGGCGTCTGCAGCTGGCTGAAAGACAAGTTCGGCGTCTCCTGGCAGGTCGTGCCGGAGCAATTGCCGAGGCTGCTTCTGGATCCGGACAGGGCCAAGGCCGGCCGGGTGATGTCGGCGATGATGCAGATGGGCAAGATCGACATCGCCAAGATCGAAGCGGCGGCCAAAGGTTAAGCACTGCGCGATCTTCCCTTCTCCGCCTGTGGGGGAAGGTGGATTGCCGCGAAGCGGCAAGACGGATGAGGGGTGTTCCAGCGGAGTGAGGCGTTTGCGTTCCCTGGAACACCCCTCATCCGACCTCGCTTCGCGAGGCCACCTTCCCCCACAAGGGGGGAAGGAAAAACAACCCTTACGCCGCCTGGTCGCGGACCTGGTAGTCCTTGATCGTGGCGAAGCGGATCGCCTTCCAGCGTTCCGCTTCGTAGTTCAGCGAGAAGGCGTGCTGAGCGAGGAACACCGGATCGTTGTCGAGGTCGCGGGCAATGTCACCGCGATGCGCCTCGATGAAGCGCAAGACTTCCGCCTTGTCGTCGGCCGATATCCAGCGGCAGACGGAAAAGCGCGACATCTCGAATTCGACGGGCAGTGTGTATTCGAAATTCAGCCGCTCCTTCAACACGTCCAGCTGCAGCGCGCCGACAACGCCGACGATGGCCGGCGAGCCGTCCTCGGGCGAGAACAGCTGCACGACGCCTTCTTCGGCCATCTGGTGCAGCGCTTCCTTGAGTTTCTTCGCCTTCATCGCGTCGCCGAGGCGGACGCGGCGCAGGATCTCCGGCGCGAAATTCGGCACGCCGCGGAACAGTATTTCCTCTCCTTCGGTCAGCGTATCGCCGATGCGCAGCGTGCCGTGGTTGGGGATGCCGACGACGTCGCCGGCAAAGGCTTCGTCCGCCGTGACGCGGGTGCGGGCAAAGAAGAATTGCGGCGCGGACAGGGACATCGGCTTTCCCGTACGCACCAGCTTGGCCTTCATGCCGCGCTCGAGCTTTCCCGAGCAGACGCGAACGAAAGCGATGCGGTCGCGGTGATTGGGGTCCATGTTGGCCTGGATCTTGAAGACGAAGGAGGTCATCTTGTCCTCGGTCGCCTCGACGGTTCGCGTGTCGGCATCCTGCGCGCGCGGCGGCGGGCCGAAGGCGCCGAGCGCCTCGATCAGGTCGCGAACACCGTAGTTGCGCAGCGCCGAGCCGAAATAGACCGGCGTCAGATGGCCCTCGCGGAAGGCATCGATATCAAGGGGTCTGCACGCTTCTCGCGCGAGCTCCAGCTCCTCGATGAAGGCCTCGCGCTCGTTTTCCGGCAGCAGGCCGGCGACGCGGTTGGAATCGGGACCGTTGACCGGCGTGCGTTCCTTCTCGTCGTCGCCCTTGCGCACCGCATTCAGCGCCAGGTGATAGGTACCGGAGAACGTCTTGCCGCGGCCGATCGGCCAGGTGATGGGGGCAGTGTCCAGCGCCAGCTTCTGTTCGATCTCGTCCAGGATTTCGAACGGATCGCGGCTTTCGCGGTCCATCTTGTTGACGAAGGTGATGATCGGGATGTCGCGCAGCCGGCAGACCTCGAACAGTTTCAGCGTGCGCGGCTCGATGCCCTTGGCGGCATCAATGACCATGACGGCCGAGTCGACCGCCGACAGCGTGCGATAGGTGTCGTCGGCGAAATCCTCGTGGCCGGGCGTGTCCAGAAGGTTGAAGACATTGTCCTCATATTCGAACGTCATCACCGAGGTGACGACCGAAATGCCGCGCTCGCGCTCTATCTTCATCCAGTCGGACCGGGTCTGGATGCGGTCCTTCTTGGCCTTGACCTCGCCGGCAAGCTGGATGGCGCCGCCGAACAGCAGCAGCTTTTCGGTGAGCGTCGTCTTGCCGGCGTCGGGGTGGGCGATGATCGCGAAGGTGCGGCGGCGCGCCACTTCCTCTGGTATTGTTTCGGGCATTCTCTGGGATTTCCGTGTGACAGGCCGGGCTTCTAGCAGCGCAGTGCCGGGCTGTCGACCGGTCCGGCGGCGCTGACGCCGCCGGATGCCGTCTCGCTGTCCAGATCCGCAATTCGACCGTCCCTGCTCCACACTGGCCGAGAGCCGGACATTTCGACATTGGCAAGCGGCTACAGGAATGCCACTTGGATAGACATCCGTTGGAATCATGAGACAGAGGAGCGAGCATGGCAGCGGCGAAACAAGTCATCGTCATCGGCGCCGGCATCATCGGCGCTTCGATCGCCTGGCACCTGACCAAGGCCGGTGCACAGGTGACGGTCGTTTCCGAAAGCGGCGCAGGTGGCGTCGCGACGCCCAATTCCTTTGCCTGGATCAACGCCAGTTGGGGCAACCCCGAAATCTATTTCCGGCTGCGCATCCGCGCCATGGCCGAGTGGAAACGGCTGGCAAATGAGCTGCCCGGGCTTCCGCTCGCCTGGTGCGGTGGCCTGTGCTGGGACCTGCCGGCCGACCGGCTCGAAGCCTACGCGGCCGAACATTCTTCCTGGGGCTACGGCATCGAACGCGTCGACGCCAAGCGGGCGGCGCAAATCGAGCCCAACCTCGTCGAGCCCCCTGAATTCGCTGTTTATGTCGCCGAGGAAGGCGTGACCGAACCGGTTGCCGCGGCCAGGGCCCTGCTGGCCGATGCCGAACGGCATGGCACGCGGGTCATTGCCAGCACGGTTTCGGCGCTGGCCCAGACCAATGGCCGGATTACCGGCGTGGACACATCGCATGGGCTGATTGCCGCCGACGAAGTGGTGATCGCCGCCGGCGTCGGCGCTCCGGACATTGCCGCGACGGCGGGGATCAGCCTGCCGATCGAGACGCCGCCTGGCCTGATTGTCCATTCGCGGCCACACAAAAAGCTGCTCAACGGCCTGGTGCACGACGAGAAGTTGCATATGCGCCAGACGGCTGAAGGCCGCATCATCGCCGGCTCGGATTTCGCCGGCGGCGACCCAGGCGATGACCCCGCTGCCACGGCGCGCGAATTGTTTGCAGTAGCGAAGGCAGCGTTGCGCGGCGCCGGGGATCTGGAGCTCGATTTCCACACGGTCGGCTACCGGCCGACGCCGATCGACGGCTTTCCGATCATCGGCCGCGCGGAGAGCATGGACGGCCTGTATGTTACCGTCATGCATTCCGGCATCACGCTGGCGCCGGCCGTCGGCCTGTTCGCTGCGCGGGAAATCCTCGACGGCGAGCGCGACACGCTGCTGGCGCCCTATGGATTGTCGCGCTTCGCTCAGTAGCCCGGCAGACGGCGGAAGCCGCCGATAAGCGGCTCCATCGCCGCCGCAATACCAAGCAGCTGGGATTCCGACCAGCGTTTGCCGACCAGTTGCAGGCCGATCGGCAGGCCGTCGGGATCTTCACCATACGGCATCGAAAGTGCCGGATGGCCGCTGTAGTTGAAGACAGCGCCGTAGGCCGACAGCATCCAGTAGCTTTGTTCGCGACCGTCGACCTTGATCGGCTTGCCCGGCTCGCAATGCGGGAAGGCGGTGGTCATGGCGACCGGGCAGAGCAGCGCATCCCAGTCGTCGAAGAACCGGTCCCAGGCGAGAATGGATTTGTCGCGGCGGGCGAGCGCCTCGAACCAGCGCGAAACCGGTGTCGGCTGCGCCGAGGGCAGGGGTTGGGCAGCTTCCATCATCATGCCGATCAGTGCGCCGCCTTGCGCCAGATCGTCGTGCAGGTCGAGCCTGGGCAGTTTCGCTTCCTCCACGGTCGCCCCGGCCGAGCGCAGATTCCCGGCGAGATCTTCGACCGCTGCACTGATGTCCGCCGCCACCGGGAAGCCGCGAAAGGACGGCGCGAAAGCGATGCGTAGTGCCTTGAAGTGGAGCTTCGGCATGGCCTCGACCGGCAACGGCGCAAGATCGGTATCATGCCCGTCCGGCCCGGCGATGATCCGATAGATCAACGACAAATCGCCCACGCTGCGCGCCAGCGGTCCGAGGCAGGACATCAGCCGCACGCTGCGCGCCATGCCGCCCGGGTCCGGGAAGGCACCGGCCAGCGAGACGCGATGTTCCGTCGGCTTCAGCCCATAGACACCGCAGAAGGCGGCAGGCAGTCGGATCGAATCCTGCATATCGGTGCCGACATCGAACGATGTCATTCCGGCGGCGACTGCTGCCGCGGCGCCGCCGCTGGAGCCGCCGGCGGTGCGCTCAAGGTTCCACGGATTGTTTGTGCGGCCGAACAACGGATTGTTCGACTGCCAGTCGGAAAGCATGGTCGCGACATTGGTCTTGGCCATCAGCACGCCGCCGGCGGCCTTCAGCCTCGCAACCACCGGGCTGTCGTGGCTGGCGACATGGTCGACGAAGGCCGGGAAGCCGACCGTGGTCTTCATGCCTGCCGTCTCGTGCGTGTCCTTTAGCGTGAAGGGAACGCCATGCAATGGCCCGAGCGCCTCGCCGCGTGCAAGCGCCGCGTCGGCGTTTTTGGCGCGTTCGCGAGCGCCTTCCCTGTCGAGCGAAATGACGGCGTTGATGCCTTCGTTGTGTCGGTCGATCCGCGCCAAATGGGCGTCGAGCGCTTCGACAGCGGAGATCTTGCGTTGGGCAATGGCGGCGGCGAGGTCGACGGTTGAGGAGAAGGCGACGTCCATGGTGGATGCTCCGGCTTGGCCGCTTGCCTGGAAAATGGCGGACAGCGGCACGACTTCAAGCGGAGTTGAGCATTCGGAGCTTGGCTCCGTTTGATCGGAATTGTGCCGAGGCCAATTGAGGGGGGCGCTGGCCTGCGGCGTTTCCGACTTAGATTACCCTGCCAGCGCCAGCCTCGCCGCCGTCGGCGCGAATGGCCGAATGCTGATGCCGTCCCCAGTCATGGTGACGAAGCTCGACGGCGGGATCGCCTGCCAGTCGCCGCCTTCGCGATCGAAAGGCTCGGAGACGATGCAGCGGCCGCCACCCTTGCGCAGGGTAGAGGTGTAGAGTGTCGGCGCATGCGCATCGGTGGCATATCGAACCGCGTGCAGCGCCTGCCCGTCCGAGAAGGCGGCGGTAAGCTTCAGCGCCGGTTCGAGGCCGGCTCGGCGCGAGGCTTCGAGAACCCGGCTGGTGGCGCGCGACACCGCACCCTGCGGGTCGCCGGCCAATCCCTCGTCGATCATAAGGAGAAAAAAGAGTTCGGAATCGGTGGTGCCTTCGCGCTGGTCGAAGACGGCATCGGACAATGAATTCTCCAGCGCGCGACGGATTTTCTCGAAACCGCCTATCTGGCCGTTATGCATGAACGACCAGCGGCCGGAGATGAAGGGATGGCAGTTCATGCGGCTGGTCGCGCCGCCAGTCGAGGCCCGCACATGGGCGAGGAACAGGCCGGATTTGATCTGCCGGCACAGGCTCTTCAGATTGGGATCGGACCAGGCCGGCAGGATGTCGCGGTAGAGGCCGGGTTCCGGACGGTCGCCGTACCAGGCAAGGCCGAAGCCGTCGCCATTGGTCGGTGACTTCGCCTCCTGGGCGCAATGGCTCTGGGCGATCAGCGAGTGACAGGGCGCCGTGAGGATATCTTCGAGAAAGACCGCTTCACCGAGATAGGCCGCCCAACGGCACATCGCTTCTTTCGTCCTCTAGGCGCGATCCGGAAGAGCCGCGGGCTCCTTGGTCGCGTGTGTGCCTCTGTTGTGCGTCCGCTCGTAAAGCTCACGGACGATTCGGCTGGCGGTAGTCTCGAAGAGAAATGGCAAGAAAGCGTGAACGAGCGCGGCACCCGCCGCCATCAGCAAACGCGACGAAAACCAGGCAGCGAAGGCCATATGGCCGAAATAGGTCTCGCCAACCTTGGCCGGATGAGAGGTGAAGATGCTTGCGACTGACATGCTGGTCCCCTTCAGCGTGAGTTCCGATATGAGTATCCTGACACGCTTCGCCGGTTCATCGGTCTCAAAATGTCCTTGTATTTTGCCATTCCATGGGACAAATATCCCAATATGACGCTGGATATCGATGAAATAGACCGAAAACTGCTTGCCGAATTGCAACGCGACGGCACGCTGTCGGTCGACCAGCTATCGGAACGGGTAGCCTTGTCGCGCAATGCCTGCTGGCGGCGCGTCAAGCGGCTGGAGGAAGAAGGCGTCATCACCGGACGCGTGGCGCTGGTCGATGCCGACAAGCTCGGGCTTGGCTTGTCTGTGTTCATCCTGGTCCGGACGTCGAACCATGATCCGGACTGGCTGCACAAATTCCGCGCCGCGGTGACCGGCTTTCCCGAGATCAACGGCGTCTACCGGATGTCCGGCGATCTCGACTATGTCCTGCGCGCCCGTGTCGCCGACGTGAAAGCCTATGACCGGCTCTACCAGCGGCTGATCGCCAAGGTAGCGCTGTCCGATGTCTCCGCCTCCTTCGTGATGGAGGAGATCAAGGAAACGACGGTGGTTCCGATGGAAGTGCGCTGAAGCGTGCTAAGGTCATAGTGATGCCCGAGGTCATAGTGATGCCCGAAAGAAAGCCGTTGATACCCTTGCGGGCGAATTGACCGAATCGGCAATCGCGCCGATAGGATCGATTTTATGCGCGCAGCCCTCCAAAACTCCTCCGTCATCGGTCCGACCGTCGGCTTCGTCAGGTTGCCGCATGCTGAAGGACTACCCCTCCCCGCCTATGAAAGCGCCGGCGCCGCCGGGATGGATCTGCGCGCCGCGGTGCCCGACGACCGGCCGCTGCTGATCCTTCCCGGAAAACGCGCCCTGGTGCCGACCGGGCTGATCCTGGAAATCCCCGAAGGCATGGAAGGCCAGGTACGGCCGCGCTCCGGGCTTGCTTTCAAGCATGGCCTCACCGTCCTCAATTCGCCAGGCACGGTCGACAGCGACTATCGCGGCGAGGTGAAGGTGCTGCTGGTCAATCTCGGCGATGAGGATTTTGCCGTGACGCGCGGCATGCGCATCGCCCAGATCGTTTTCGCCGCCGTGACGCAGGTGGCCGCCGAAGAACGGTCGCTGGCCGGTGGCACGGCGCGTGGCTCGGGCGGGTTCGGATCGACCGGCACCGCCTGATGCCCATCCCGAAACTTGTCATCTTCGACTGCGACGGGATCCTGGTCGACACGGAGAACCTCGCCAACCGGCGGCTTGCCGAGTGGCTGAGCGCGGCTGGCTATCCGACGAGCTTCGAATATTGCCGCAAGAATTTCTCCGGCCGCAGCATGGCCTCGGTGCAGAAGGAGATCGAAGAGCAGACCGATGTCCGCCTCGGCATCGATTTCGTCGATCGCTGGAATGCCGGCCTGCCGGACCTGTTTTCCCATGGCGTCGAGGCGATCCCCTATGTCCGGGAGTTCATCGAGGCGGTTCGCGGGGCCGGCATCCCCTATTGTGTCGCCACCTCTGCCAGGATTTCGAAGATGCATATCACGCTTGGCCAGACCGGGCTGCTGCCGCTCTTCGAACATGCGATGTTCAGTGCCACCATGGTCGGGCGCGGCAAACCGTTCCCCGACCTGTTCCTGCATGCGGCCAAGACCATGAGCTTCGCGCCCGCCGACTGCATCGTCATCGAGGACAGCGTCGCGGGCACGCAGGCCGGCATTGCCGCCGGCATGCGGGTGTTTTCCTATCATGGCGATCCCTATTCCGACCGCGAGGGCCTGATCCAGGCCGGCGGCATCCTGTTCGATGACATGCGCGAACTGGCCGGCCTGGTGCCGATCCACTGATCCTGTTCCGACACGGCTGCACGATGCCGGAACCCGTGCTAGCGTAACTGGCCTGATCTCCGGGGGGGACATTCATGCCGACGAACCTGCTCCGCCTCATGCTCGCCTTGATGCTGCTGCCGTTCTTGTGGGCGGCGGCCGGCGCGCAGGCCGTGAGCTTCCCCGAACTCAACAGCCCGCTGCCCGACCGCAGCGATATCACCTATCTCGACCTGGCCAAAATGGTCATCCCGGACCTCGCCGCCGACAAGGACGGTTTCTACAAGGGCGGATTGCCGATCGACATGCGCCACATTGCCGGTGGCGATGACGGCGGCTCGCCGCCGGAGACAACGAGCCTGCCCAATGCGGCGGTGCTTCCCATCAAGGCCGGCGGCAAGGATCGGCTGGCGATGCTGTTCGATCTCGGCGATTCTCCCGACAGTGCCGAAGGCTATGCGGTGCTCGCGCTCTACGACGTCACGGCCAAGCCGAAACTGCTCGATGCGGCCAATGTCGCGGTCGACCGCAGCACCTATTTCCGCGAGCCGAACAAGCTTTCGATCGGCACCGGCGACGACGTGCTCATCTCCATGAGCACGCATTTCAATTCGAACCAGGGCTATGTGAGTACCCTACTGATCCTGCCTCGCGAGGATCGCCTTCAATTGGTCGACACGATCAACACGTTCGACGAAAACGTCTGCGCCTACAAACGCACCCAGGATCTGGCCTTCCTGACGCTGGACGACGGAAAGCCCTATGCGGCGATCAAGGTGACGGCGACCGACGCCACGGTGCCGAGTGGTGAAAGTTGCGATGAGGCCGCGCCCGAGGCCGCGTCGCACGACATTTCCGTCACCTACCATTGGGACAAGAAGACATCGCACTACGTCAAGGATTCCGACGCGTTCGAGAAATTGTCAGCAGAGAACGCGAAGCGCTTCTGAACCAAACGCATTCGTTTGCCCGACTTGGGACAGCGCGGTAGCATCCGCTCAAAACTCGTGATGGGGAGCATTCATGGACAAGGGCAAGATCTTTCGCGACCTGCATGCCTCGACCTTCGTCATGCCCAATCCCTGGGATCCGGGCACGACCAAGCTGCTCGGCTCCTTCGGTTTCAAGGCATTGGCGACAACCAGCGCCGGCTTCGCCTTTTCGCGCGGCCTGCCGGACGGCTCGGTGACCTTCGAACAGATGATCCATCACTGCCGCGAGGTGACGGCGGCGACCGACCTGCCGGTCTCGGCAGATCTCGAGAGGGGCAAGGGCGACAGTGCTGAGCGGGCCGCCGAAACCATCTTCGCGGCGGAAGCGGCCGGCCTTGCCGGCTGCTCGATCGAGGACCACACCGGCGATCCCGACAAGCCGATCTATGATTTTTCGCATGCGGTCGAGCGCGTCGCCGCGGCGGTGGAGGCGGCGCGGGCGCTGAAGCGCGATTTCGTGTTCACCGCGCGCGCCGAAAATTTCCTCTGGGGCAGAACCGATATCGACGACACGATCAAGCGGCTGCAGGCCTTCGAGAAGGCTGGAGCCGACGTGCTCTATGCGCCGGGGATCGGCGACATCGAGATGGTGCGTACGATCTGCTCGGCGGTCGGCAAGCCGGTCAACGTCATGGCAAAGCCGGGCTTTACCATCGCCGATCTTGCCATGGCCGGCGTGAAGCGCATTTCACTCGGGCCATGGCTGACCAATTTCGCCTACGGCATGCTGGAGACGGCGGCACGCGAGATCCAGCAGGACGGCACGTTCGGCTTCACCCGCGCCGCCATGCCTTTCGGCAAGCTGCAGGCGCTATACAGCAAGCCATCATTATGAACAGGCTGGGCGCATGACGCTGACCGTTGTCGACATGCATACGGGCGGCGAGCCGTTGAGGATCGTCACCGGCGGCTATCCCCGTATCCCGAAGGGCACCATCCTGGAAAAGCGCGCCTATGTGCGCGACCATCTCGATCATCTCAGAAAAATCCTGATGTTCGAGCCGCGTGGCCATTACGATATGTACGGGGCCCTGCTGGTCGAGCCCGACTTGCCGGGCGCCGATCTCGCGGTGCTGTTCATGCACAATGAGGGCTATTCGACCATGTGCGGCCACGCCATCGTCGCGCTCGGCCGCTACGCCATCGATGAAGGGCTGGTCGCGAAACAGGAGCCGATCACGACCGTCAACATCGAGGCGCCGTGCGGCCTGGTCGTCGCTTCGGTCGAGGTTCTGGACGGCAAGGCCGGCGCCGTGTCGTTCGAGAGCGTGCCGGCCTTCCTGTTTGCCGGTGACCAGCAGATCGAACTGGCAAGGTATGGCAAGATCGGCTTCGACATCGCCTATGGCGGCGCTTTCTACGCGCTGGCGGACTGCCATCAGTTCGGGCTGGAATTCGGCCGTGACCGCGTGCGCGATTTTGTCGATGCCGCAACGACGCTGACGAACAGGCTCAAGGCGGAATTTCCGCTGTCGCATCCCGACCACGCCGACCTCGCCTTTCTCTACGGCACCATCCTGACCGACGGACGCGACGCGTTTTCCGGCGAGGTGACGAAGAACATCTGCGTCTTCGCCGAGGCCGAGGTCGACCGCTCGCCGACCGGCTCCGGCGTCACCGCCCGTCTCGCCGCCATGCTTGCCAAGGGCGAGATCGCTATCGGGCAGACGCGGACCTTCGAGAGCATCGCCGGCTCACGCTTTTCCGGCGCGGTGGCGCGGACGGCGCGGGCCGGCCCGCATGAGGCGATCATCGCCCGCGTCGGCGGCCGTGCCTACTACTCCGGGCGGGCGGAATTCATTGTCGAGCCCGATGACGAGCTGGGGCGAGGTTTCCTGCTGCGTTGAGCAGAGCTAGCTGCGCTATCGACGTGCCGCTTCCCGTGCCGAAATCGCCTTGTGCAGGTGCACCATCATGGCGGCGGCGAAAAGCGGCGTCACCAAATTGAGCAACGGCACGGCGAGGAAGGCCGCGATGACCAGCCCGGCGAGAAAGACCGTGCCGGCATACTGCCGGCGCAAGGCCCTGGCTTCGTCTTCGCCGCGAAAGCGCATGGCGGCAAATTCGAAGAATTCGCGGCCGAGCAAATAGCCGTTGACGACGAAGAAGGCGGCAATGTTGATGCCCGGCACCAGCAGGAGCAGCAAGGCGACGATGTTGCCGAGGATGACGACGCCGAGGAATTTTATCGCCAGCACCAGCGAGCGCAGCGCCGGCATGGCGCGCCCAATCGGCTCGCCGGGATAGTCGGTGCGCTCGACCACTTCGGCGACATCGTCGAGGAACAGGCCGGCGATCACCGCCGTCACCGGGGCGACGAGCAGCGCCGTGCCGAAGGCAAGCGCTATTGCCGCGATGATGCCGCCCAGCCAGCCGGCCCAGGACGGCATGCCGGGCAACAAGGCCTGCAGCCACGGGAGCGCCAGCCACTCGACCAGGCTGGTCAAGCCGAACCACAAGGCGACCAAGGCCAGCACGGTCAGGCCAAGCGTCTTGACGAACACGGCGCGAAACGGCGGCGAGAGCAGCTCGAGGGCCGCAGTGCGGGCAGCGTCGAAAATCACCGTGCTTCAACCCCAAGTCAGCGACAGCGCCGTAAAGGCGGGACGTTCACGAGATAGGCAGCGCGGCTCGTCAGCACAAGCGCGTATCGCTATCGGGCAAACGCCGGCTTTCTGACCGGGATCGTCATGGCGGCGACGCCGGCCACGACAAAGGCCATGCCCAGCCATACCGTTGGCCCCAGGCTTTCGCCGAGGAAGACAGCACCGATGCCGACGCCGATCGGTACGCGCAGATAGGCCTGCGATGTCGTGCCGACCGAACCCAGCGTGTGGATGAGGCGGAAATAGATGACGAAGGCCAGCGCGGTCGAAAACACCGACAGGCCAAGCAGGGCCAGGATCGATGTCATCGAGGGTGTCAGCGTCCATGGCTGGTCGACCAACAGGCTGAGCGGCACCAGCATGACCGCGCCGCACAGCATCGAACCGGCGGCCGGCAGCATCGGATCGAGGCCCTTGAAGCCACGGCCGAAGATCGCCGCACCGGCATAGCAGATCGTTGCCACGACGATGGCGACCTGTGCCCAGAGTTCGTGACCGAGACCACCCAGCGCCTGCGTGCCGACAATGAAGCAGATGCCCGCTATGCCGGCGCCGACACCGATCAGCTTGCGCACAGTCACCGGCTCATGGCGAGTGATGAGCGCTGTGAAAACGAAAGTGAAGATCGGCGAGGTCGCATTGAGGATCGTGGCCAGGCCGGCATCGACCGAGCGCTCGGCGGCGGCGATCAGCGTGAATGGTATGACGCTGTTGAGGCATGCCTGGAAGGCGAAGCGGCGCCAGCTTGCCGCATCGCCCGGCATGGCCAGCCCGCGCCAGCGGATGATGGCGAACAGGATGCCGCCGGCGATCAAGGTGCGGGCGGCGATGAAGGTGACCGGCGGGATCGTCTCGACGCCGATCTTGATGAAAGTGTAGGAGGCGCCCCACAGCACCGCCAATACGGCAAGCAACGCCAGGTCGATGGTCGTGTCGTTCTTCGCGGACATGGGCTTGCCGTCTTCGGGTGCGGTCGATCAGGCCAGATTTGTAGGCAATGCGGCGATGAAACGCTTCGTCCACGGTCGAATTGTCGTAGCGCCTGGCTGTTGGTGCCCTGTTCTGGGGCCATCCCGCCAAAGTTGAGTGTCGTGCTCTAGGCAAAGCTGCCGTTAATCGCTAAACCCGCGCCCGGCCAGCGTGGCAAGAAGCCGGCTCGGGTTTTGGCGGAGATATTGATGCCGGATTATGACGTGCTTTGCATCGGCAATGCCATTGTCGACATCATCGCCCAGTGCGAGGAGGAATTCCTCGAAACCAACGGCATCATCAAGGGCGCGATGAACCTCATCGATACGCGGCGCGCCGAACTGCTCTACAGCCGCATGGGCCCGGCGATCGAGGCCTCCGGCGGCAGCGCCGGCAACACGGCGGCAGGCGTCGCCTCCTTCGGCGGACGCGCCGCCTTCTTCGGCAAGGTCTCCAACGATGCGCTGGGCGAAATCTACGCGCACGACATCCATGCGCAGGGCGTCGCCTTCGACACCAAGCCGCTCAAGGGCGAGCCGCCGACGGCGCGCTCGATGATCTTCGTCACCCCCGACGGCGAACGCTCGATGAACACCTATCTCGGCGCCTGTGTCGAACTCGGCCCCGAGGATGTCGAGGCCGAAAAGGCCTCGGGCGCCAAGGTCACTTACTTCGAGGGCTATCTGTGGGACCCGCCGCGCGCCAAGGAGGCGATCCGGCAGACGGCCAGGCTGGCACACGCGGCAGGCCGCGAAGTGTCGATGACGCTTTCGGATTCGTTCTGCGTCGACCGCTACCGTGACGAGTTCCTCGAGCTGATGCGCTCGGGCACGGTCGACATCGTCTTCGCCAACAGCCACGAGATCAAGTCGCTCTACCAGACATCGTCCTTCGACGAGGCGGTGGCCAAGATCCGCAAGGACTGCAGAATAGCCGCGGTGACCCGTTCTGAAAAAGGCTCGGTCATCGTGCGCGGCGACGAGACCGTGGTCATCCAGGCGACGGCGATCCGCGAACTGGTCGACACGACGGGCGCAGGCGATCTCTACGCCGCCGGTTTCCTGCATGGCTACACGCAAGGCCGCGACCTCAAGACCTGCGGCGACCTCGGCTCCCTGGCGGCCGGACTGGTGATCCAGCAGATCGGCCCAAGGCCAAGGCAGAATCTGCGCCGCGAGGCGGAACTGGCGGGGTTGTTGTAGGGACAACTGCTGATCTCCCCCCTGTGGGGGAGATGGCCGGCAGGCCAGAGGGGGGCGCTGTCCCGCTGGCATTTCCGACTTTTTATTTCATAGCTTCAGGGCTCAACACCTGCCGAGAGCCGGGGGCACGGCATAAGCATCGCTACGTAGCGATCCTTCGCCCCCCTCTGCCCTGCCGGGCATCTCCCCCACGAGGGGGAGATCGGCAACTTCACCGTCGCGTTACTGTCACATATCGCCCCTACACGAAACCGTGAGTGTCCCGTGACTGACATTTCGGGACGCCCGCAGCCAGATGGGGTGTTGAAAGATGCAAGACAGCAAGCTGTCGGGCAGCGCGATGCGTTGCCGCCACGATCTTCGTTTTCCGCAATAAAAATTCAGCAATGGGCCGCGGCTGAGGGAGGAACGCGCGCGGCCAGAAGACATATGCATGAGCAGATTTCAGCCACCTGGTCCTGGACAGGACGACTTCGCGGAAATGGTCGCGGAGGACGTCGAGCGCGCGCTTGCCCATTATGACGAGGCCATAAACCAGTCCACCGTGGTGTCGGTCGGCAAGATCGCCGGCAGCATAGCGTCCGCCGTCACCTTGCTGTCGCCGAAACACCAGCGCGCCATCGACGCCATCCATGCCGACCTTCCCGGCCTGGCCTCGAAATTCGTGCGCGCGCTGGCAGCGGAAGCCGCGCGCCGCAGCGAAGCCGGCACTGCCGGGGCCACAAACCAGTTGACGGCTTCGCTGGCCGATGAGCCGCTTCCTGCACCGCCACGGTCCGACGACCTCGAATCGATGCTGATCGAGGACTGGGCCGGCCGTGTCGCCGGTTCGACCTACCTGGAAGAAAACCTGGGCATCGCCCGCTCGACCCTGCATCGCTGGCAAAGGCGCGGCGACGTCATCGCCTTGCGCAAGGGAGGCCGCAAACACGTCTTCCCGCTGGCGCAGTTCGTCGACGGCAGGCCTGTCGCAGGCATAAGCGACGTGCTCAAGCAGATCGGCAATCCGAGGCTGGCGTGGCTATGGCTGACACGCCCCACGGCACAGCTCGACGGGCGCATTCCAATCGACCTGCTGCGCGCTGACGAAGTCTCGGATGTGGTCGAGGCGGCGCGGGCGTTCGCGCCGGGCTGAAGCTCTCATCCGCTGCCCGGACCGCTCCTCAAGTCCCCGCCGTGTACGCCGCGATCACCGCCATGTTGACGATGTCGCTATCCTTGGCGTTCAGCGAGACGATCTGGACCGGCTTGTTCAAGCCGACCAGCAGCGGGCCGATGACCGTCGAGCCGCCGAGTTCCTGCAGCATCTTGGTCGAGATCGAGGCCGAGTGGAAGGCCGGCATCACCAGCACATTGGCCGGACCGGTGAGGCGAATGAACGGGTACTGCGCCATGGCGCGCGCGTTGAGCGCGACGTCGGCGGCCATTTCGCCGTCATACTCGAAATCGACGCGGCGCTTGTCGAGGATGCGCACCGCTTCCTGGACGCGCTCGGAGCGCTCGCCCTGCGGATGGCCGAAGGTGGAATAGGCGAGCATGGCGAGCCTCGGCTCATAACCCATGCGGCGGGCAAAGCCTGCCGCCTCCTCGGCGATGTCGGCGATCTGCTCGGCGTTCGGCATGTCGTGCACGGCGGTGTCCGCGACCAGCACGGTCTTGCCCCGCGCCAACACGATCGACACGCCGATGACGCGGTGGCCGGGTTTGGCGTCGATGACGCGCCTGATATCGTCGAGCGCGGTCGAATAGTTGCGGGTCACACCGGTGACGATGCCGTCGGCATCGCCCAGCGCCACCATGCAGGCTGCGAAGTGGTTGCGGTCATTGTTGATCAGGCGCTGGCAGTCGCGGAACAGGAACCCCTTCCGCTGCATGCGCTCATAGAGATAGTCGGTGTAGATGCCGTTGCGGCGTGACAGCCGCGCATTGATGATCTCGATGCCTTGCTTGTTGAGGTCGATGCCGGCGTGCTTGGCGTTTTCCTTGATGACATCGTCGCGGCCAAGCAGGATGGCGGTACCGAGCCGCTGGTTCACATAGGAGACGGCGGCGCGCATCACCTGCTCTTCCTCGCCTTCGGCGAAGACGATGCGCTTGGGCTGGCGGCGCACGCGGTCGTAGATGCGCTGCAGGGTCGAAGCGATCGGGTCGCGGCGGGCCGACAGTTCCTGTGCGTAGCGGTCGAGGTCGAGGATCGGCTTGCGGGCGACGCCGGAGTCCATCGCCGCTTTGGCGACGGCCAGCGGAATGGCCGAGATCAGGCGCGGATCGAACGGCACCGGAATGATGTAGTTGGGGCCGAATTTCGGCCGGTTGCCCTGGTAGGCGGCGGCGACGTCGTCGGGCACGTCCTGGCGCGCCAGTTCGGCGAGCGCCCTGGCCGCGGCGATCTTCATGTCGTCATTGATGGTGGTGGCCCGCACGTCCAGCGCGCCGCGGAAGATGTAGGGGAAACCGAGCACGTTGTTGACCTGGTTCGGATAGTCCGAACGCCCGGTCGCCATGATGGCGTCGGTGCGGATCTCGGCCACTTCCTCCGGCGTGATTTCGGGATCGGGATTGGCCATGGCGAAGATGATCGGGTTCTTGGCCATCGATTGCACCATGGCGGTGGTCAACGCGCCCTTGGCCGAGAGGCCGAGGAAGACGTCGGCGCCGTCGAGCGCCTCGGCGAGGCTGCGCGCGTCGGTCTTGACCGCATGCGCCGACTTCCACTGATTCATGCCTTCGGTGCGGCCCTGGAAGACCACGCCCTTGGTGTCGCACAGGACGATGTTTTCCGGCGCGAAGCCCATCGCCTTCATCAGCTCTATGCAGGCGATGCCGGCGGCACCCGCGCCGTTGCAGACCAGCTTCGTGGTCTTCATGTCGCGGCCGGTGACTTCCAGCGCGTTGATCAGGCCGGCGGCCGAGATGATGGCGGTGCCGTGCTGGTCGTCATGGAAGACGGGGATGTCCATCAGCTCGCGCAGCCGCTGCTCGATGATGAAGCATTCCGGCGCCTTGATGTCCTCGAGGTTGATGCCGCCGAAGGAAGGACCGAGGAAGCGCACACAGTTGATGAACTCGTCGGCATCCTCGGTGTCGACCTCGAGGTCGATGGAATCGACATCGGCAAAGCGCTTGAACAGCACCGCCTTGCCTTCCATCACCGGCTTGGAGGCCAGCGCGCCGAGATTGCCGAGACCAAGGATGGCGGTGCCGTTGGAGATGACGGCGACCATGTTGCCGCGCGTCGTGTAGTCGAAGGCGCGGCTCGGATCCTCGGCGATGGCGCGCACCGGCACGGCGACGCCTGGCGAATAGGCGAGGCTCAGATCGCGCTGCGTCGTCATCGGCTTGGTGGCGACGATCTCCAGCTTGCCAGGCCGGCCCATGGCGTGGAATTCGAGCGCTTCCTGCGCGCTGACGGACGGACCGCTGTTCTCGGTTTTCCTGGCCATGATGCTTTTGATTTCCTCGCCGGTGCAGCACCTCCTTGAAGCGGGTGCTTTGTTTCGGTCCGAATTAAGACCACACACCGCCGCGTGTAAACCGCCACCACGCCTGAATCGCGGATCATGGGGGAAATTGCCGGCACTTCCCGCCTCGGTCTTCCCCTGCTTTTCGAAGCCCCGGCATTAAACCCGGCCATCACATCTGCTAGCGTGCCGGGCCATGAACATGCACAGCCCCAACGAGCCCGACGCCCCCGAGGTGATGACGCCGCCACAGCCCGGCACGGCCGCAGTGACGCCGATGATGGAGCAGTTCATCGAGATCAAGGCCGCAAACCCGGATTCGCTGCTGTTCTACCGCATGGGCGACTTCTACGAGCTGTTCTTCGACGACGCCGAAAAGGCAAGCCGCGCGCTGGGCATCGTCCTGACCAAGCGCGGCAAGCACCAGGGCCATGACATCCCGATGTGCGGCGTGCCGGTGCATGCGGCCGACGATTATCTGCAGAAGCTGATCGGCCAGGGGTTCCGCGTCGCCGTCTGCGAACAGATCGAGGATCCGGCCGAGGCCAAGAAGCGCGGCTCCAAATCGGTGGTGCGCCGCGACGTGGTGCGGCTGGTGACGCCGGGCACCATCACCGAGGACAAATTGCTGGCGCCGTCGGAATCAAGCTTCCTGATGGCGCTGGGGCGGGTAAAGGGCGGCGCGGACCATTCCTTCGCGATTGCCTGGATCGACATCTCGACAGGCGCTTTCCGCGTCGCCGAGACCACCGCCGACCGGCTGCTCGCCGACATCTTCCGTGTCGATCCGCGCGAGCTGATCGTCGCCGAACCGGTGTTTCATGATCCGGAGTTGAAGCCTGTGTTCGACGTGCTTGGCCGCGTCGCCAACCCGCAACCGCCATCGCTGTTCGATTCGGCCTCTGCCACCGGGCGCATCGCCCGTTTCTTCGAGGTGGCGACACCGGACAGCTTCGGCACGTTTTCGCGGGCCGAACTGTCGGCCATCTCGGGCGCCATCGCCTATGTCGAGAAGACGCAGAAGGCCGAACGCCCGCCGCTGTCGCGCCCTGAACGCGAAGAGCAGGGCTCTACCCTGTTCATCGATCCAGCGACACGCGGCAATCTCGAGCTGTTGCGAACATTGTCGGGCAGCCGCGAAGGCTCGCTGTTCAAGGCGATCGACCGCACGGTGACCGGCGGCGGCGCAAGGCTGCTCGCCGACCGGCTGATGGCGCCGCTGACCGACCCGGCGGCGATCGGCGCAAGGCTGGACTCGGTGTCGTTCTTCCGCTCCGAAACGCGGCTTTGCCAGGCGGTGCGGGCGAGCCTGAAAAGCGTCGCCGACATGCCGCGCGCTTTGTCCAGGCTGGCGCTCAACCGCGGTGGCCCGCGCGACCTCGGCGCGTTGCGCGCCGGCTTCGAGGCGGCGGGCGCCATCGCCGAGATCTTTGCAGCGATCACCCTGCCCCAGGAATTGGCGGCCGCACTTGCCGCCATTCATGCATTGCCCAAGCCGCTTGCACAGCACCTGACGCAAGCGCTTGGCGACGAACTGCCGCTGCTCAAGCGCGATGGCGGCTTCGTTCGCGGGGGTTACCACCCGGAACTCGACGAGATGCGGGCGCTGCGCGACGAGTCGCGAAAAGTGATCGCCGGGCTGGAGCGCTCGCTGATCGAGGAAACTGGCATCCGTTCGCTGAAGATCCGGCACAACAACGTGCTGGGTTACTATATCGAGGTGACCGCCAACCACCACGCGGTCATGACCGGCAGCGATGGCGCCAAGGCGCGCTTCATTCACCGCCAGACCATGGCCAACGCCATGCGCTTTACCACCACCGAGCTTGCCGAACTCGAAACCAAGATCGCCAATGCCGCCGACCGCGCGCTGAGCATCGAACTGGCCGCCTTCGATGCGCTGACGGCGGAAGCGGTCGGCGAGGCCGAGGCGATTCGCGCCGGCGCCGACGCGCTCGCCATACTCGACGTGTCGGCGGCACTGGCGCTTCTGTCGGAAAGCGAAGCCTGGTGCCGTCCGGTGGTGGATTCGAGCCTCGCCTTCGAGATTTCCGGTGGCCGGCATCCTGTCGTCGAACAGGCCTTGCGCCGTTCCGGCGAAGGGCCGTTCGTCGCCAATGATTGCGATCTCTCGCCGGAGGGGAGCGCCAAGAACGGCGCGATCTGGCTGCTGACCGGCCCGAACATGGGCGGTAAATCGACCTTCCTGCGGCAGAACGCGCTGATCGCGATCCTGGCACAGACCGGGTCATTCGTGCCGGCGGCATCGGCCCATATCGGTGTCGTCGACCGGCTGTTCTCGCGCGTCGGCGCTTCGGACGACCTGGCACGCGGCCGTTCGACCTTCATGGTCGAGATGGTCGAGACGGCGGCCATCCTCAACCAGGCCGGCGAGCGGGCGCTGGTGATCCTCGATGAGATCGGCCGCGGCACCGCCACTTTCGACGGCCTGTCGATCGCCTGGGCGGCGGTGGAGTATCTGCATGAGAAGAACCGCTGCCGGGCGATCTTCGCCACCCATTTCCACGAGATGACGTCGCTGGCCGGCAAGCTGGCGCGGCTGCACAACGTCACCATGCGGGTCAAGGAATGGGAAGGCGACGTCGTCTTCCTGCACGAGGTCGGCAAGGGTGCGGCCGACCGCTCCTACGGCGTGCAGGTGGCACGGCTGGCCGGCCTGCCGGAAGCGGTGGTGGATCGGGCCAAGGCAGTCCTGCACCAGCTGGAAGAAGGCGAGGTTTCCGGCAAGACCAACCGGCTGGTCGACGACCTGCCGCTGTTTTCCGTGGCGATGAAGCGGGAAGCGCCGAAGCCGGTGAAAAGCGATGCGCTTGGCGCTGCCCTCGGCGAGATCAATCCCGACGAGATGACGCCACGGGAAGCGCTGGAAGCGCTGTACCGGCTGAAGGGATTGGCCGGGAAGTAATTTTACCATCCGGGCGGCAGCGCCGAAACCGCCAATCTCCCCCCTTGTGGGGGAGATGTCCGGCAGGACAGAGGGGGGCGTCGTAGAGTGCTGACCTTGCTTGACTTGCCCTCTGATGGTGCTCGGCAGACAATGGCGCAAGGAAGCAGCAGTCGTTATAAAATCGATATGTTGGCGGGACAGCGCCCCCCTCTGCCCTGCCGGGCATCTCCCCCACGAGGGGGGGGGAGATTGGCAGCTTCACCGCGGGCTCAAATCATCTCCAGCCCGCGCTTGCGGGTCGGCGGGGGGAAGGCGCGGTCGAGATCGGCGAGGTCTCCGCCCGTAAGCGCGATGTCGAGCGCGGCAAAATTCTGGCGGACGTGCTCCTGGCTGCTGGCCTTGGGAATGGCGACGACGCCGTCCTGATGCATCACCCAGGCCAAGGCGATCTGGGCCGCGGTTGCATTGTGGCGGGCGGCGATGGCATCGAGCCTGGCGTTGCGCGCCAGCGCGCCCTGCTCGACCGGCGAATAGGCCATCAGCGGGATGCCGCGCTGCCGGCTCCAGGGCGCCAGATCGAACTCGAGGCCGCGCCGGACCAGATTGTAAAGCACCTGGTTGGTCTGGACGTTGCCGCCGTCGGGCAAGCCGGCGAGCTCCTCCATTTCCTCGGTGTCGAAATTGCTGACGCCCCAATGGCGGATCTTGCCGGCCTTCTTCAAGGCCTCGAAGGCCTCGACCGTCTCCGCCAAAGGCACGCTGCCCGGCCAATGCAAGAGATAGAGATCAATGCGGTCGGTGCGCAGGCGCTTCAGGCTGTTCTCGCAGGCGCGTTGCACGCCCGCGCGCGAAGCGTTCGACGGTAGAACTTTTGAAACCAGGAAGACCTCGGCGCGGCGCCCGGCAGTGGCCTCTGCCACCACTTCCTCGGCACCGCCGCTGGCATACATTTCGGCGGTGTCGATCAGCGTGATGCCAAGGTCGATGCCGAACTTGAGCGCATCGACCTCGCCAGCACGGCGGCGGGAATCCTCGCCCATCTTCCATGTGCCCTGGCCGAGAACGGGTATGGCCTCGCCAGACGGCAACGCGGTGGTTCTGACGCTCGACGGCATGGCAGGCTCCAGTTGAGGCCCGATCGCATCACAGGCCGGACGAGAAATCCAGAGCGTTCTCGCCGCAGCCTACCTTGCGATGCCTCGAAAGCTCTATTTCACCGGATGGGCGGCAAGCCAGTCCTGCATCTGCTTGATCTCGGCTTCCTGGGCGGCGATGACGCCTTCGGCCAGCTTGCGGATCTCCGGGTCCTTGCCGTTGGCAAGCTCGACCTTGGCCATGTCGATGGCGCCCTGATGATGCGGGATCATGCCGCGAACGAAATCGACGTCGGCGTTACCGGTATATTTCGATGCCATCATGTCGGCATGCATCTTGTCCATCGCCGCCTTGTAGCCTTCGGTCGAAGGGCTGGTCGCGTCCGTCGACATGCCGGCCATGTCGTGTTTCATCTCTTCGCTCTGCGCCGGAACGCTTTCGAGGAAGACGGCGAGCAGCATTCCGGCCGCCATCAGCAAAAGCACGAGTTTCTTGGCCAAGGTCATTCATGGTCTCCTGTTGGTTGGTTTTCGTATTTGGGGGCTTGGATCAGAGTTTCAACGTCCGCAGCCGCAATGCGTTCGCGATGACGGAGACCGAGGACAGGCTCATCGCCGCCGCCGCCAGCATCGGCGACAAAAGCATGCCGGTGAGCGGATAGAGCACGCCGGCGGCCACCGGCACGCCAAGGACATTGTAGAGGAAGGCAAAGAACAGGTTCTGCCGGATGTTGCCGATCGTCGCCTGGGCCAGCGTCCGAGCCCGAACAATGCCGTTGAGGTCGCCCTTGACCAGGGTGATGCCGGCGCTTTCGACCGCGACATCGGCGCCGGTGCCCATGGCGATGCCGACATCGGCGGCGGCCAGGGCCGGCGCGTCGTTGACACCGTCGCCGGCCATGGCGACACCGGCGCCCTTGCGGCGCAGTTCGTCGACCAGAGCTGCCTTCTGTTCCGGCAGCAGCCCGGCACGAACCTCGTCAATGCCGAGACTCCCGGCGATAGCCCTGGCCGTGCGCTCATTGTCGCCCGTCGCCATGATGATCCTCAGGCCGCTGTCATGCAGGGCCTTGATCGCTTCGGCGGTGGTTGCCTTGATAGGATCGGCGACAGCGACGATGCCGGCCAGCGTCTTGCCGGCAGCGACAAACATCACCGTCTTGCCTTCAGCCTGCAGCGCCTCCGTCCTGGTAGCGATGGAGGCGATGTCGATACCGAGATCGGCCATCATCGCCGCATTGCCGAGCGCGACCTTCTGCCCCGATACGGTGCCGAGAACACCCTTGCCGGTGACCGCCTCGAAATCGCTGGCCTCCGCGATCTTCAGGTCACGGGAGCCGGCGCCCTCGACGATTGCCTCGGCAAGCGGATGCTCCGAGCCTTTTTCCAGGGCGGCGGCAAGCGCCAGCAATTCATTCTCAACGATGCCCCCGGCAGCAACAACATCGGTCAGTTTCGGCCGGCCTTCGGTCAGCGTGCCGGTCTTGTCGACGATCAGCGTGTCGACCGAAGCGAAGCGCTCGAGGGCGGCGGCTTCCTTGATCAGCACACCGGCATGCGCCCCGCGCCCGGTGGCGGTCATGATCGACATCGGCGTGGCGAGGCCGAGCGCACAGGGACAGGCGATGATCAGCACCGAGACCGCCGAGACGACGGCGAAGATCAGACTTGGCTCGGGGCCGAAGACCGCCCAGGCCATGAACGCCACGATGGCGACAAGGACGACCGCCGGGACAAAGTAGAAGGAAACGCGGTCGGCCAAGCCCTGGATCGGCGCGCGCGAACGCTGTGCCTTGGCGACGAGTTCGACGATGCGCGCCAGCGTGGTCTCGGCGCCGATCCGCTCGGCGCGCATGATCAGCGAGCCGTTCCTGTTGAGCGTGCCGCCGGTGAGCGCGTCGCCTTCGGCCTTTTCGACCGGCAGCGGCTCGCCCGTGATCATCGATTCGTCTATGGCGGAGCGCCCTTCAATCACGGTGCCGTCGACCGGCACGGCATCGCCGGGCCGGATGCGCAGGCGGTCTCCAGCCTGGACGCTGTCCAGCGGAACATCGGTCTCGGAACCGTCTTCGGCGATGCGCCGCGCGGTCTTTGGCGCCAGATCGAGCAAGGCTCGGATCGCCGATCCGGTCTTTTCGCGGGCGCGCAGCTCCAGCACCTGGCCGAGGAAGACCAGCGCGACGATGACGGCGGCAGCTTCGAAATAGACCGGCACCGCGCCGCCATGGCCGCGGAACTGATGCGGAAAGATGTCCGGGAAAAGCGTGGCGACGACGCTGTAGAGATAGGCCGCACCGACGCCGAGCGAGATCAGCGTCCACATGTTCGGACTGCGGTTGAGGATCGACTCCCAGCCGCGGTGAAAGAAGGGAAAGGCGGCCCAAAGCACGACCGGGCTTGCCAGGGCCAGCTCCAGCCAGGTTTTTGTCCGATCGCTGACCAGGGTTTCAAAGCTCAGGCCGACCATCGGCGCCATGGCGATGATCAGAAGCGGGATCGACAAAGCCGCGCTGACCCAGAACCGCCTGGTGAAGTCGACCAGTTCGGGATTTGGCCCTTCATCGCCGGATGGTACGCCCATCGGCTCCAGCGCCATGCCGCAGATCGGGCAGGAGCCGGGCTTGTCGCGGATAATCTCGGGATGCATCGGGCACGTGTATTGCGTGCCTTTGGGTGCCGGCACCGGCGCCGGCCTGTCGCTGAGATAGGTTTGCGGTGCCGCCTCGAATTTCGCCTTGCAGCCGGCGGAGCAGAAATAGAAGCCCTGGCCTTCATGGCGCACGAAATGCCTAGCCGTCGAGCGGTCGACGCTCATGCCGCAGACAGGGTCGGTGGCCGTCATGTATTTTTCCGGCTCGGCCTGGAATTTCGTGCGGCAACCTTCACTGCAGAAATGATAGAGGCGGCCGCCATGCTCCGATGTCGGCTTGCCGGCGTCCGGATCCACGGTCATGCCGCAGACCGGATCGCGCAGAACGGCCGTATCGGCACCCTCCGAAGCGCAACAGCTTCCGTGTGCGCCATGCGAATGGTGGTCGCCGCGATGGTCATGGTCTGAATGCGTCATTCCAGGAATGCCTCTATCCTCTGCCTGTTTGCGGAGGTAGTGCTTCCAGTAACTGGAAGGTCAAGGGCTGTTTTGATTTTTCGTGTTTCCAGATCCAGCCCAGGCTGTTCGCCCCGAAAAAAGCCCACATTCCGTAGCGCAGCCTGCTAATATAATGCCGATCCCTCCAACGCGATGCCGATCCCGTTAAGACATGAAGTGTCTGGTCATCAATCTTGATCGGTCTCCTGACCGCCTTGCCCATATTGCGGCGGAGTTTGCCCGCGTCGGCATCGCCTTCGAGCGAATCGTCGCGATCGACGCGCGTGACCATCCCGACCTGATGCTGCAGCCGCAGCATGCGATGTATTCCATCCGGCGCCTGTCCCACAGCGAGATCGCCTGCATGCACAGCCATCGCGCCTGCTGGGCCATCATCGCGCAGGACGACGCCCCTTATGGCGCCGTCTTCGAGGACGACATCGTGTTTTCCGCGAAAGCCGGCGCCGTGCTTGCCGATGTGAGCTGGATTCCGGCCGATGCCGATGTCGTCAAGCTCGAGACATTCTTCATTAAAACCATGACACAGAGGAAAAGAACCGCCGTCGGTCACGGCTTTTCCTTGGTCAGGCTCCGCAGGAACCACGTCGGAACCGCCGGCTACATCCTGTCAAGGCAAATGGCGCGCGACCTCCTCGACGCTACCGCACAGGCCAGCGCGGCGGCCGATGATCTCGTCTTCAATCCGGCGTTCCCCCCGTCGGGCGAAAAGACGATCTACCAGCTTGTCCCCGCGCTTTGCGCACAGGATCAGTTCGTCGGCCACAGACTGCCAAGCCTGCTTGTCGAGGAACGCGAAGCGGCATGGGACGCAAGCGGGCTGACCATCAAACGCAGAAGGCCGGTCACCGAGAAAATATGGACGGAGACCAGACGCGTCGTCGAATGGATCATTGATTACTGCCGAATGCGGCGATACACGGTCGTCCCCTTCGATCCGCCCGAAGCAGACCGATAGACTTGTTTCCGGGATCAGGCAGCTTGATGCCAGGTGCCGTTAAAACGCATATAGACATCCATGAAAAAAAGTATTAGCAGACACCGCTGTCGGAAATTGCTTAACCTCATCGAGGAAAATCTTTAGCCTCACTTCGAATTCCGCCTTTCTGCCTGCAAGGTCGAATAGAAAATTTCTCCTGCTTCCCTCTGTATGTAATTCTTGGAATATTCGCCGACTTTAAATCCTGGCTTTCATCTGCGACATGAAATCCACTCAAAAAAAATCAACAACAATACCATCACCTGTGCTAGACTGCTCCTGCGGTGCTTTACGACTCATGCCGGCTCCGTGAAGGCAAAGATTTCGTAAGAAACAGTTCTTAGAAAAAATGAAGCGCCTGGTCATCAATCTCGATCGGTCTCCCGAGCGGCTTGCCCACATGACAGGGGAGTTTGCCCGCATCAACATCGGGTTCGAGCGGGTCGCGGGCATCGATGCAAAGCAGCATCCCGAGCTGGCGCTGCAGCCACAGCACGCGATACACGCCATCCGGCCGCTTGCCGGCAGCGAGATCGCCTGCCTGCACAGCCATCGTGCCTGCTGGACGATCATTGCCCAAGACGATGCTCCGTACGGCGCCGTGTTCGAAGACGATATGGTCTTCTCCTGCAAGGCGGGGGCCTTGCTGGGCGATATCAGTTGGGTGCCGGCAGACGCGGATGTCGTGAAGCTCGAGACGTTCTTCTCCAGAACCGTGGTCCAGAGGAGAAGGATCGCCGCCGGCAACGGTTTTTCCGTGGCCCGGCTCCGCAAGGGCCATCCGGGGGCCGGGGGTTATCTCCTCTCGCGGCAAACGGCACGCGACTTTCTGGAGGCGACGGCGCAGATCAACATAGCTGTCGATGATCTCATCTTCGACCCCATCATGTCAGCCGGCAAGACGGTCTACCAACTTGTTCCCGCCTTGTGCGCACAGGACCAGTTCGTTGCCGACAGGCTGCCAAGCCTGCTTGATCAGGAACGGGATGCCGCGCGAACCGCGAGCGGGCTCATGACAAGGCGCAGGAAGCCGACAGCGGTGAGAATCACGAGAGAGGCCGGACGAACCATACGGTGGATCGCCGACTTCTGCAGATTCCGGCGACACATTGTCATACCCCTCGATCCGGTCGAGGCAGCGAACTAGCGGTTCATCGCTTCACGGAAGCCGAGTGCTTTCCCGAGAGAACCGTTTCACACTTTCCTGGACTTGCTTCAGCCCTCGCGCCGGCCCCATACCCAGCGCCGCGAAAACGCGCTATAGACGCCGCCCAAAAGGCAAGGCCGACCGGTACCTATGGCGAAAATCTCCCTGAAGCTCGATGAACTGATCGATGGCGAAGCCTTGCGCCGCGAGATGACCGCGCTGACGGACGCCACGGCCGGCGACGGTTCCGGGCAGGCCGCCCGCGCCGGTGTGCTCCAGCTTCTCAAGGCCCGCCTCGCCGAAGGCCGAAAGATCGCCGAGGCCATGCTGAGGCAAGATGGCGGCGGCAACGCCTGCGCCGAGCGGCTGTCGCATCTGATGGATGAGCTGATCCGGGCGCTCTACGATTTCGCGGCGACGCATGTCTACCGGGTGAAGAACCGCTCCGTGGCCGAACGCATGGCCGTCGTCGCCGTCGGCGGCTACGGCCGCGGCACGCTGGCGCCGGGATCCGACATCGACCTCCTGTTCCTGCTGCCCTACAAGCAGACGCCGTGGGGCGAACAGACCGTCGAATACATGCTCTACATGCTGTGGGATCTGGGCTTGAAGGTCGGCCACGCCACCCGCAACATCGACGAGTGCCTCAGGCTGTCGCGCACCGACGTCACCATCCGCACCTCGATCCTGGAAGCGCGCTTCCTGTGGGGCGAACGCAAGCTCTATGACGAGCTGATGCTGCGCTTCGACCACGAGGTGGTGCGAACGACCGGCCCGGAATATGTGCAGGCCAAGCTCGCCGAACGCGACGAGCGCCACGCCAAGGCCGGCGAAAGCCGCTATCTGGTCGAGCCCAATGTGAAGGACGGCAAGGGCGGCCTGCGCGACCTGCAGACGCTGTTCTGGATCGGCAAGTATTTCTACCGGGTGCGCACCGGCGAGGAACTGGTCGAGAAGGGTGTTTTCACCGAGGCCGAATACCGGGAGTTCCAGAAGGCCGAGGACTTTCTGTGGGCGGTGCGCTGCCATATGCATTTCCTCACCGGCAAAGCCGAGGAGCGGTTGCATTTCGACATCCAGCGCGAGATCGCCGAGCGGCTGGGCTACACCACCCATCCCGGCCTGTCGGCGGTCGAACGCTTCATGAAGCACTACTTCCTGGTGGCCAAGGATGTCGGTGACCTGACCCGCATCTTCTGCGCCGCGCTGGAGGAGGAGCAGGCCAAGCATGTGCCGGGGTTCAACCGCATCTTCCTGACCTTCCAGCGCCGCAAGCGCAAACTCGCCGGCACGTCGGACTTCATCGTCGACAACCACCGCATCAACATCGCCGACGATCAGGTGTTCGAACGCGATCCGGTCAATCTGCTGAGACTGTTCTGGTTCGCCGACAAGCACGGGCTGGAGTTCCACCCCGATGCGCTGAAGCTGCTCACCCGGTCGCTCGGTTTGGTCAACAAGTCGCTGCGGCGCGACGAGGAAGCCAACCGGCTGTTCCTCGACATATTGACCTCGGACCGCAACGCCGAGCTCAACCTGCGGCGCATGAACGAGGCCGGGCTGCTGGGCCGGCTGATCCCGGATTTCGGCAAGATCGTCGCCATGATGCAGTTCTCGATGTACCACCACTACACGGTGGATGAGCACCTGATCCGCTGCATCGGCGTGCTGGCCGAGATCGAACGCGGCGACGGCGAGAAGATCCATCCGCTGTCGCATTCGCTGATGCCGGGCCTGAAGAAGAGCCGCGAGGCGCTCTATGTCGCCGTGCTGCTGCACGACATCGCCAAGGGCAGGCCGGAAGATCATTCCGAGGCAGGCGCCCGCATAGCGCGGCGCATCTGTCCGCATATGGGGCTGTCGGCGGCGGATACGGAAACGGTCGCCTGGCTGGTCGAAAACCACCTCGTGATGTCGATGACGGCACAGACCCGCGATCTCAACGATCGCAAGACCATCGAGGATTTTGCCTCGATCGTGCAATCGGTCGAGCGGCTGAAACTGCTTTTGATCCTCACTGTCTGCGACATCAGGGGCGTCGGCCCAGGGGTGTGGAACGGCTGGAAGGGCCAATTGCTGCGCACGCTCTACTACGAGACCGAACTGCTCCTGACCGGCGGCTTTTCGGAAGTGTCGCGGGCACAGCGCACCGCGGCGGCGCGCGAACGCCTGGCCGAGGCGCTCGCCGACTGGCCCGACAAGGCCCGCAAGCGCTATGTCGGGCTGCATTATGAAAACTACCTGCTGGCCGTGGATCTGCCGGACCAGCTTCGCCACGCCGAATTCATCCGCGAGGCGGACGCTGCCGGCAACAGGCTCGCCACCATGGTCAAGACCCACCAGTTCGAGGCGGTGACCGAAATCACCGTGCTGGCGCAGGACCATCCCCGTCTGCTCTCGGTCATTGCCGGGGCGTGCGCCGGTGCCGGCGGCAACATTGTCGACGCCCAGATCTTCACCACCTCGGACGGCCGCGCCCTGGACACGATCCTGATCTCGCGGGAATTCGACCGCGACGAGGATGAGCGCCGGCGCGCCGAGCGCGTCGGACGGCTGATCGAGGACGTGCTGTCAGGCAAGAGCTGGCTGCCGGAGATGATCGAGAAGCGCACCAAGCCAAGGCGCGGGTCCAAGGTATTCAAGATCCCGCCGCGCGCCGAGATCCGCAACGCGCTGTCGAACCGCTTTTCCGTCATCGAGGTCGAGGGGCTCGACCGCCCGGGCCTGCTGTCGGAGATCACCGGCACGCTGTCCGACCTGTCGCTCGATATCGCGTCGGCGCACATCACAACCTTCGGCGAGAAGGTCATCGACACCTTCTATGTCACCGACCTCACCGGCCAGAAGATCGACAGCCCGGCCCGCATCGCCACCATCCGCAACCGGCTGATGGCGACGCTCGAAGGCATCGCGCCCGAACGCGGCGGCAAGGCCAAGGCGGCCGCCGAGTGACTGCCATCCCCACCTTGTCCCAATCCCTGGAGCTGTTCACCGTTTCACGAAAACGGCGAACCGCTCTAACTCTTTGTTCTAACACAGTTCCCAGGGGCAATGCGCTATGCGCTTTGCCCGGGAAAACCGCTCACAGTTTTCCTGGAATTGCTCCAAGGCAGTCTTCAAACGCATGAGCCTCGTCAAGAAATTCGCTACCGTCGCTTCCGGCACGCTGATGAGCCGCGCGCTCGGTTTTGGCCGCGAGATGCTGATGGCGGCGGCACTCGGCACCGGACCGGTCGCCGACGCCTTCAACGCCGCTTTCCAGTTTCCCAACACCTTTCGCAGGCTGTTCGCGGAAGGCGCCTTCAACGCCGCCTTCGTGCCGCTGTTCGCCAAGGAGATCGAGACGCATGGCACAGACGGCGCCAAGCGTTTTTCCGAGGAAGTGTTCGGCGTCCTGTTCTCGGCGCTGCTGGTGCTGACCATCGCCATGGAACTGGCGATGCCACTGATCGTGCGCTATCTGGTGGCGCCCGGCTTCGCCGACACGCCGGGCAAGTTCGAGACGACCGTCCGGCTCGCGACGATCATGTTCCCCTACCTGATCTGCATGTCGCTCGCGGCCATGATGGCGGGCATGCTGAATTCCCTGCGCCGCTATTTCGCCGCGGCGATCGCGCCCGCTTTCCTCAACATCATCCTGATCAGCGTGCTTGGCTACGCCTGGTATCATGGGCTGGACGCACATGCTGTCGGGTTCAGCCTGTCGTGGGGCGTTCTGGCGGCGGGCATCGTGCAACTCGCCATTGTCTGGGTGGCGGTGCGCAACGCCGGCATCTCGATCGGCTTCCGCCGGCCGAAAATGACGCCGAACGTAAAACGCCTTCTGATCCTAGCGCTGCCGGCGGCGATCACCGGTGGCATCACCCAGATCAACCAGTTGATCGGCACCGCGATCGCCTCGGCGCAGGACAGTGCCGTGTCCTCGCTCGCCTATGCCGACCGCGTCTATCAGCTGCCGCTCGGTGTCGTCGGGGTCGCGGTGGCAATCGTGCTTCTGCCGGAACTGTCGCGGGCGCTGAAGTCAGGCAATCTAATCGAGGCCGCCAACCTGCAGAACCGCTCCGTCGAGTTCACCTTGTTCATGACCTTGCCGGCGGCCGCCGCACTCTGGGTGATGTCGGAGCCGATCGTGCGGCTGGTCTATGAGCGCGGCGCCTTTGCCGCCAACCATTCGACGCCGACGGTGGCGGCGATCCTGGCGATCTTCGGCCTGGGCCTGCCGGCCTTCGTGCTGATCAAGGCCTTCACCCCGGGCTATTTCGCCCGCGAGGACACGCGCACGCCGATGATCTTCGCCGCGATCTCGGTGGCGGTGAACGTCGCCACCGCGCTGACGCTGTTCCCCAGAATGGGCGCACCCGGCATTGCTGTCGCCTCGGCCGTGGCCGGCTGGGTCAACGCGCTGATGCTGCTTGCCGTGCTGATCCGGCGCGGCCACTGGGGCCGCGACGTGGCGCTCCTGAAGCGCATTCCCCGGCTGGTTCTGTCGGCGGCGGTGATGGCGGTGGCGCTGTATTTCGCCGAGCATTGGCTGGCCGTCAGGCTCGGCCCCGGTTCGCCGCTGGTCGTCAAGGCGACGACGGTGCTGACGCTGGTGGCCGGCGGGGCGCTGCTCTACTTCGTCACCGCCTTTGCCACGGGTGGCGCCGATTTCGGCATGATCCGGCGCAATGTCAAACGCAAGGGACCACCGGCGCCTAAGGAACAGTCTCCAGGTCAGTAAGCCTGACGGTGGCGGCGTCGCCGACAAACATCAGTCTTCGCGAGACAATTCGTCGTAGACCTGGCGCGGCAGTGGCGGCGTCTTTCTCCCCGTCACTTTACGGGGAGAAATGTCCGGCAGGACAATGAGGGGCGGCGCGAACCTGTCAGACTGAGAGACAGGCGCAACAAGCGCGACGCCCGCATTGAACAAACAATTCAGCCTGAAGCAATGGCGCTGCGGGCTCTCCTGCCTCTTGATCCTCCCCACACTCTCGTTCATAAGCGCGCCGTCGAAAAGACTTTCGCCGCGCGCGAAACGGCCCTCCACAAGCCCTGAGGAACCCCATGTCCGCCTTCAAGCCCCTCGTCTTCTCCGGCGTCCAGCCGACAGGCAATCTGCATCTCGGCAACTATCTCGGCGCCATCAAGAAATTCGTCGCCCTGCAGGACACGTCCGACTGCATCTATTGCGTCGTCGACCTGCATTCGCTGACGGCACAACTCGTCCATGACGACCTCGCCGACCAGACGCGCTCGATCACCGCCGCCTTCCTCGCCTCCGGCATCGACCCCAAGAAGCACATTGTCTTCAACCAGTCGCGGGTGATGCAGCATGCGGAGCTTGCCTGGATCTTCAATTGCGTCGCGCGCATCGGCTGGATGAACAAGATGACGCAGTTCAAGGACAAGGCCGGCAAGGACCGCGAGAATGCCTCGCTGGGGCTGCTTGCCTACCCCTCACTGATGGCTGCCGACATCCTGCTCTACCGCGCCACGCATGTGCCGGTGGGAGAGGACCAGAAGCAGCATCTGGAACTGACCCGCGACATCGCCCAGAAATTCAACAATGACTTTTCGAGCCGCATTGCCAGCCTTGGCGTCGGCGTCGAGATGCAGGTTGGCGAGGAGACGGTGAACGGCTTCTTCCCGATCACCGAGCCGGTCATCGGCGGCCCGGCGGCACGCATTATGAGCCTGCGCGATGGATCGAAGAAGATGTCGAAGTCGGATCCGTCGGACCTGTCGCGCATCAACCTGACGGACGATGCCGACACCATCTCGAAGAAGATCCGGAAGGCCAAGACCGATCCGGAAGCCTTGCCGAGCGAGGTCGACGGGCTGGAAAGCAGGCCGGAAGCGGAAAACCTGGTCGGCATCTATGCGGGCCTGGCCGAGATTTCGAAAGCCGACGTGCTCAAGGAATTCGGCGGCCAGCAGTTTTCGGTGTTCAAGCCGGCGCTGGCCGACCTCGCGGTGGAGAAGCTGGCGCCGATCGCCGGCGAAATGCGCCGCATCCAGGGCGACCGCGCCTATGTCGACGCGGTGCTCAGGGATGGCGGCGAACGCGCCGGCGTGCTGGCCGAAACAACCATGAAGACGGTGCGCGACATTATAGGCCTGCTGCAGGGCTGATCCCGGCGTCGGTGCACCGCATCGACACTGGCACAAGGCCGGCCGCTTGCGGCCGGCCGAAGCGGGTGGCAGATTGCGACCGAAAACACACTCGTGTCTCTGATTTTGAAATTCGCCAGAGTTGTAATGCGAATTTCAAAATCAGGGACACGAGCAAACTATTGATTTCTAGTGTCGTTTTTGATTTCGAAGTTCGCTCGGGGCGAGATATCGAAAGCAGGCGAACTTCGAAATCACGACACCAGGTAGATAGACATGGTCTCCAAACGCCTTAGCCGCGAAGCCGGTCATCGCAGGAAATTCCTGACGATCATCGACGACACGCCCGAGTGCGAGCGTGCCGTCGCCTATGCCTCGAAGCGGGCGCTGAGCACCAGCGGCACGCTGGTGCTGCTCTATGTCATCGTACCGGACGATTTCCAGCACTGGCTGGGCGTCGAGAAGATCATGCGCGAGGAGGCGACCGCAACGGCGCGCGCGGCCCTCGACATCTATGCCAACAAGGTGCGCCAGAAGCTCGGCATCGAGCCGGAAATGGTGGTGCGCGAAGGCAAGCCGACGGAAGAGATCCACAGGCTGATCGAGGAAGACCAGGATATCGCCATCCTGGTGCTGGCGGCAGGCGCCGGCAAGGAAGGGCCGGGACCGCTGGTCGGTGCCGTTGCCGGCAAGGGTGCGGCCTTCCCTATTCCGGTCACGGTCGTGCCGCAAAACCTTTCGGACGAGGAGATCGACAGCCTCGCTTGAAACCAGCCAGGGATTCGATCCCCAGCCAGCAAAAACATTCCGCCAGCCAGCCGTTCGGGCGACGCGTTTCGCTTGAATGTCCAGCCAATAGAGCCTATTTAGAACTATTCCAAACTAGTTGCCCGAAATGGGCACGGAGACGGCCATGTTCATCCAGACCGAATCGACGCCCAATCCGGCGACGCTGAAATTCCTGCCCGGCAAGGAAGTGCTCCTGGAGGGTACCGCCGATTTCCGCGACGCCGATAGCGCGGCCACGGCCTCGCCACTGGCCGGCCGGCTGTTCGAAATTCCCGGCGTCACCGGCGTCTTCTTCGGTTATGACTTCATCACCGTGACCAAGGATGGCCCCGACTGGCAGCATCTGAAGCCGGCGATCCTCGGCGCCATCATGGAGCATTTCATGTCCGGTGCGCCGGTCATGGCCAAGACCGGCCCGGCCGCCGAGACCAGCCAGACCGGCGAATTCTATGACAAGGCCGACGAGGAACTCGTCATCACCATCAAGGAACTGCTCGACACACGGGTGCGTCCGGCAGTGGCCCAGGATGGTGGCGACATTACATTCCGCGGCTTCGAGAACGGCACGGTGTTCCTGCACATGAAGGGCGCCTGCGCCGGTTGCCCATCATCGACGGCGACGCTGAAGCACGGCATCCAGAATCTGCTTCGCCATTTTGTGCCCGAAGTGCAGCAGGTCGAGCAGGTCGCCTGATACTTTCCGCGCCGCCGCTTCGGCCTGCGGGCGCGACCTCAAACATCCTGTTCGTGAACAACAAAAAACCGGGCCGAATTGCCCGGTTTTCTGTTTGGGACGTCCGTTGTTGCCTAGACGGTCCGCGCACGAAAGATTTGACCCTGATCCTGAGATCAGGATGCTTACATCACGATGACCTTGGCGCCGACCGAGGCGCGGTCATAGAGATCGATAATGTCCTGGTTCATCAGCCGGATACAGCCAGACGACATCGCCTTGCCGATCGAATTCCATTCCGGGCTGCCGTGCAGGCGGTAACCCATGTCGCCGCCCTTGTTGAAGAGATACATCGCGCGCGCGCCGAGCGGGTTCTTGAGGCCCGGCTCCATGCCGTTGGCGAACTTCTCCAGTTCGGGCTGGCGCTTGATCATTTCACGGGGCGGCGTCCAGGTCGGCCATTCGCGCTTCAGCGCGATATGAGCAGTGCCATGCCACTCGAAGCCCTCGCGGCCAACGCCGATGCCGTAGCGGATCGCGCGGCCATCACCCTCGACGAAATAGAGGAACTTGTTCTGCGTATCGACGATGATGGTACCCGGCTTTTCCTTGGTGTCGTAGTTCACTTCCTGCCGGTGATACTGCCTCGGCACTTTTTCGATCGGGATGCGCGGCAGCTGGTAGCCAGCGTCGGTCACCGCGCCGTAGTCGTTTGAGAAAATCTGCCCGCCGATGGTGCTGCAACCGGCGATAGCAGTGGACAGCGCCAATGCGGCAATTATTGCGAGCGACTTCATGCGCATGTGATGATCCGGTGCCCTGCCCAAACGCCAGCGGCACGAGTCGGCCGCTTTCTCTCCATCATTCATGCTGGCATTTGCTTTGCTTGCCAAGCACACGATGCCTATATCCGTGGCCTTACGTGCTGGTAAGCGTATCAGTATGGCATTTCGGCAACAGCCTTCACCAGATTGTGAAGTAAATTCAATGGGCCTGAACCGCGCGGGCCACAGGATCGAGGATCTCCGCCATGAATGTCGGCGACGCCGCCCACCGTTCAGGACTGCCGGCCAAGACCATCCGCTACTATGAGGAGATCGGCCTGATCGCGCCGGCGCGTGCCGCCAACGGCTACCGTGATTATTCCGGCGACGACGTCCACCGGCTGGCCTTCCTGCGCCGCGCGCGCAACCTCGGCTTTTCCATCGACGATTGCCGTCAGTTGATGGCACTCTACCGGGATCGCGGCCGCGCCAGCGCCGACGTGCGCGAGATCGCCGCCGCCCATGTCACGGCAATCGAGGAGAAGGTGCGCGAACTGCAATCCATGCGCTCGACGCTGCAGAAACTGATCCATGCCTGCCATGGCGACGACAGGCCGGACTGCCCGATCCTGGATGACATGGCGGGGACGGCGGCGGGAGCCGACCAGGCGTTCGGCTGACTGGAACATCTCCGCCGTCCTGCCGCAGGCCATGCCCTCGCATTCAAGCCTCAAGTGCAGACCCTTTCGATCTCGCTCGTCTATCGTTTCAATGCCGACGAAGCGAGAGGCAGAGCCTTGCCCGACGGCAGCAATGTTTCCGCGAAACCATAGCAGGCAGGGGATTCTGGCGGGCCGAGGGAGGCGCTTTCCATCGGCCGCCGCGTTGAACGCCATCATACGCAATCTGCTCGCCACGGTTCGGTCGACCAGGGACTTCAGTCTTATTTGCGTAGTTGCTAATATATATGTAGGCTAGTCCTCGCGGGGATAATCATACCCAACGCCCAAACCCGCAATGGCCGGCGCAGCCCCCCTATAGACCCAAAGCCAAACTGCGCCGGCCATTCCGCCAGCCCCTTCCCCGACGTCAGGCCTTATATGCTGAATAACTAAAGTAATGGAACGTCCAATGGACATTGACGGAACCAAAACGGTAACGTCAGACCTTTGCTTTTCTGGCGCAAGACTTTAGTCCTGCCGTCCTATGGTTAGGATCGGAAGTTGATCGAGGCGAGATAGGGCCATCTCGCAACAGGTCAATACCAGACTGCACTTGACCGGATTATGGCGTGATCGCGGAAGGCCGCTCACAGTCCAACGGGTCTGTCAAATATGCAATCGCCCGGCACAAGGGGATATGCGGTTGACAAACCAAGCTTGCGAACTCGGCGAATGCCTTAATCCTCGGCCAGTTCCAACCGAACTCGCTGCCATTCTTCCCAACAATTTTCTGGATCAATATCGAGATAGCCTCGCGACTCGTCCACCCGCCTGGCGTCTTCCTGAGTGAGCGCAATGGCCGGACAGCTATCACGGATTTGGATGACCTCATCCTATGATCGGCAACATGGAGAACGCCTGTCAGTTCATCGCGGCCATGCGGGACAAGGTTTGACCGCCCATTCCCCTACGGCTGGTAGCGGGCTTAGGCCGCCACCTCCCATGCTCGGTATTGTGATTGGTCCATCCTATCATCGGGGCGCATGGTGGCCTTGGGTCAATCGGGGCCTGCGGATCGTCTAGAGCTATGCCCCAGGACCCCATCCGAATTGAACAGTTTTGGGATAAGAACCCGCTGGCGATGCCATGGATGGAGAAATTCCTTCCAATAGATCGCATGTGGCAAGATGGGGTCGCCACGGTAATAGGCATATTTATCAATGGCTGTATAAGTTTGACGTTATTATCTCTATTTTTTACGAAGAGCGTATTAATCGGTATAATCAGTGTACTTCCTTCATCATAACTTCTGGCTAGTTTAAATAATAGAATGGCCCGCGCACAGCGTAAATTCTTCCGCACCAAGAGAGATGAGGGAAGAAGTGGCAACGGCAATAATGCAACTGGCTCAAACGGCCCCATTGTTGAGAGGTAGCCGTCAACCGCAGAGCGTGGGTCTGTCAAATATATAATCGCCCGGCACAAACGGGTTCAAACCGTGAACAGAATCTGGCATGGTGCTTGTCATGCCAATCATCTCCCCCATCGCGATCAACCCTCTCATCGACGGTCGCCAGTCGGAACGCGCCATGCTGGTGCGCCGTGGCGTGCAGCGGCTGCTCATGGAAATGGGCGCGCATGTGCTGCCTGAACTGTCGCTGGCCACCGGCCGCCGCGCCGACCTCGTGGCACTGACCCGCCAGGGCGATATCTGGATCATCGAAATCAAATCCTCGATCGAGGATTTCAGGGTCGACCGCAAATGGCCGGACTACCGGCTGCATTCCGACCGCTTCTTCTTCGCCACCCATCCCGGCGTGCCGGCCGAGATATTTCCGGACGAGTGCGGCTTCATCCTGTCCGACGGCTACGGCGCTGAAATCATGCGCGATGCGCCGGAGCACCGCATGGCGGCGGCGACGCGCAAGGCGCTTATGCTGCGGATTGCGCGCGCCGGTGCCTCGCGGCTGCTGGCGGCGGAACTGGCCGGCGTCTCGGTGCCGGCTCTGGAAGGGGAAAGCGAGTAGTTCGCGGGCCTGCGCGGCATCCGCCGCTACTCTTCACCGCCCTCCGCTCCAGCAGCAGGCGCCATCAGCAGCACGGCGGCGCCAAGGATGGCGGCGATGAAGGAGCCGGCTAGAATGCCGACCTTGACCGCGTCCTGCAGGGCCACGTCGCCGGCGAAGGCAAGCAGGCCGATGAACAGGCTCATGGTGAAACCAATGCCGCAGAGCAGCGAGATGCCGAGCATGTGTGACCAGCCGGCATGGGCCGGCAGGTCGGCCAGGCCGAGCCTTATAGCAAGCGCGGACGAGCCGAGCACACCGACGAGCTTGCCGACCACCAGGCCGGCGGCGACACCCAGCGTCAACGGCTCGATCAGCGCGCCAAGGCTAAGGACGGCAAGCGAAACGCCGGCATTGGCAAAACCGAAAATGGGGATGATGACGAAGGGCACGATCCTGTGCAGGCCATGCTCCAGCCGGTGAAGCGGCGAATGGTCGAGGTCGTGGCCGATCCCGGCGGAGCGTTCGAGCGGGATGGTCAGCGCCAAGGCGACGCCGGCAAGCGTGGCGTGGACACCCGATTTCAGCACCAGCACCCACAGGATGGCGCCGAGCACGAGATAGGGCACCAGCGTCATCACCCGCATGCGGTTGAGCACGACGAGCACGGCAATGACGGCGAAGGCGGCGCCGAGATAGGCCAGCGACAGGCCGCTGGTGTAGAAGATGGCAATGATGATGACGGCGCCGAGGTCGTCGATGATGGCGAGCGCGGTGAGAAAAACCTTCAGTGAGGCCGGCACGCGGCTGCCGAGCAGCGACAGCACGCCGAGCGCGAAGGCGATGTCGGTGGCGGTCGGGATCGCCCAACCGGGCAGTGCGGCTGAATTGTTGCGGTTGATGGCGACATAGACCAGTGCCGGAACCAGCATGCCGCCCGCCGCCGCGATGCCAGGCAGGACGCGGCGCGGCCATGTCGAAAGCTGGCCGTCCAGCATCTCGCGCTTGATCTCCAGCCCGACGAGCAGGAAGAACACCGCCATCAGCCCGTCATTGATCCAGTGCGAGACGCTGAGCGGGCCGAGATAGGCGTGGAGCACGGAGAAATAGGTTCCCGACAGCGGCGAGTTGGCGATGATCAGGGCAAGGGCCGCCGCCACCATCAGGATGATGCCGCCGGCCGCTTCGCTATCGAGAAATTCGCGGAAGACGGAAACCGGCCGCTGCTTCAAATCCTGCATGTCGCCTCCGCTGGTCACCCGGCCTGCCGCTCAGCGCGGTGCGCGCTTGGCCAGTATCCGCTGCAGCGTGCGGCGATGCATGTTGAGCCGGCGCGCGGTTTCGGAAACGTTGCGCTCGCACATTTCGTAGACGCGCTGGATGTGCTCCCAGCGAACGCGGTCGGCCGACATCGGGTTTTCCGGGGGCGCGGCGCGCTCGCCCGAGGTGCGGGTGAGCGCGGCAAAGATGTCGTCGGCGTCGGCGGGCTTCGACAGATAGTCGACGGCACCGAGCTTCACGGCGGTCACCGCGGTGGCGATGTTGCCGTAGCCGGTCAGGATGATGGTGCGGGAGTCCTCGCGCTTCTCGCGGATGGCGGCGACCACGTCGAGGCCGTTGCCGTCGCCGAGCCGCATGTCGACCACGGCGTAAGCTGGCGGATTGGCGCGGGCCTTGCCCACGGCCTCCTCGACGCTCTCGGCGGTCTCGACCACGAAGCCCCTGGTTTCCATGGCGCGGGCCAGACGGGTGAGGAACGGCTTGTCGTCATCGACGATCAAAAGCGAGGTGTCTTCGCCTTCAACCATTGCGCCACTATTTTCATCGCCTGTCATCGTCTTGAAAATTCCTGCTGCCTTAATTTTACGCAGATATAGTTTTGCGCCGCTATTGTCCAATTTATGCAGTGTCAAACATGGTGGCAGGGGCCGTTTCCGGGTTCAGGAAGACTGTTCTCGGCCACGAAATCTGCACCACGGCGCCCTCGCCCAGGCCGCTTGAATTGCGGAAATCCAGCGCGGCACCCGAGCGCTCGAGCAGTGTCTTGGCGATGAACAGGCCGAGCCCAAGCCCGCCGCCGGCCTCGGTGCCCTGACGTGTCGACATATAGGGCTCGCCGATGCGATCGATGATCTCGGGGGGAAAACCGGGCCCGTCGTCGATGATCGAAAAGGTGACGGTCGCCTCGTCCCAGCTCCAGCGCACGGTGACGCTCTTGCGGGCGAAATCGACGGCGTTCTCGACCAGATTGCCGAGGCCATAGATGACGCCCGGATTGCGGCGCCCGACCGGCTCGGGCCCGGTGCGCTCGCCGGGGCGAAGCTTGATCGAGATGCCGAAGTCGCGATGCGGCGCGGTGACCTCCTCGACCAGCGAGGTCAGCGGCAAGCGGGAAAGATGCGCCTCGCCCTCGGACGACAGGCTGGTCAGGCGCTTGAGAATTTCGCGGCAGCGCTCGCTCTGCGAGCGCAGCAGCTTCACGTCTTCCCCGTATTTCGGGTCGCTGCCGAGCGCTTTTTCCATCTCCTTGGCGACAAGCGTGATGGTGGCGAGCGGCGTGCCAAGCTCATGCGCGGCGGCCGCCGCCAGGCCGTCGAGCGCCGAAAGGTGCTGCTCGCGCTGCAGCACCAGTTCGGTGGCGGCAAGCGCATTGGCCAGAAGCCGGGCTTCGGCGGCCACCCGGAAGGCATACATGGCCGTGAAGGCGATCGAGGACAGCACCGCCATCCACATGCCGGCGACATAGATGAAAGGCATCACCAGCGGCGCGCCTTCATACCAGGGCAGCGGCAGATGGATGAAAACCAGCAAGGTCGCCGCTATCATCACCAGCCCGCCGAGAATGGCGGTCAGGCGCAAGGGCAGCGACGTCGCCGAGATCACCACGGGCACGGTCATCAGCAGCGAGAACGGATTGGTCAGGCCGCCGGTCATGTAGAGCAGGCCGGCAAGCTGCAGGCTGTCGAAGATCAGGATGCCGAAAGCGGCGAACGGGGTGAGCCGGTGCGCGGCCGGAAAGCGGAACGCCAGGAACAGGTTCATCCAGGCCGAACAGGCGATCAGCGCGAAGCACAGGCTGACCGGCAGCGGGAATTTCAGGCCATAGGCGACGACGAGCACCGCCACGCTCTGGCCGACAATGGCAAGCCAGCGCAGCCGGATCAGCGTGTTGAGACGCAGCCTCTGACTTTGCTGGAAATCGGGCGCACGCAAAACATTGATCATGGCCATGGATTACAGCCGCAGGAGGACAAGCGCTAGGTCCCGCGCGGTTTTGCGCGAGCGGTGGCCGTGGCGAGCAGCGGATTCTCCGGCCAGACATGCTTGGGATAGCGCCCGCGCATGTCGGCGCGCACATCGGTCCAGGAGCCGCGCCAGAAGCCGGGCAGGTCGCGTGTCGTCTGGATCGGCCGGTGCGCCGGCGACAACAGCTCGAGCGTCAGCGGCACCGTGCCGTTGGCGATCGAGGGATGGCGGTCGAGACCGAACAGTTCCTGCACGCGCACCGCCAGCACCGGCCATTCGCCGTCATAACGGATCGGCACGTGGCTGCCCGACGGCGCGTCGAAATGCGTTGGCGCCAGCGCATCGACCTTGCGCTGCAGGTCGTGCGGCACGAGCGAAGCCAGGCCGGCCGAAACAACACCGGAATCGACGGCGGCCAAGGATGCGGCACCTGACAGGAAGGGCAGCAGCCAGTCGTCAAGGCGCTCGATCAGCGCTTCATCCGACATATCGGGCCAGGGCGACCCAAGGCCACGGTGCAGCCAGGACAGTCGCTGGCGCAGCGTCTCGGCCTCCTTGCTCCAGCTCAGCAGCGACAGCCCGTGCTCGCGCAAGGCGTCAAGAATGGCGCGGTCGGCCTCGGCGCCTGAGGGAGCGGGCAGCATGCGCTCCGCGAGCGTGATGGCGCCGAGGCGAACAGTCTCGCGCACCCGCACGGCGCGCCGGTCGCGATCGAAGCTCGTTTGCCGGCGCGTTTCGATCCGGTCGGCCAGCGTGGCGCGGATGTCGTCCTCGCCGATTGCGGCCGCCGCGGCGATGCGCGCGTTCTGCGCCTTGCCCTGCAGGTCGGCGACAACCAGGAACGGCTCGCCCGCCAGCGGGTCGGCGGCATCGAGCATGGCGCCGGACCCATTGGCCAGCACGAAGCGGCCGCGCTCGCCGCGCGCCTTGGCGACGCGGTCCGGCCAGGCATGGATGAGCAAGGGACCAGCAGCAACGGCCGCGCTATCCTTCTGGCCGCTCGCCTGTCTTGCCAACCGCTCCGCTAGCTGCCGCGCGGCGACGGCGCGCGGCGATCTTTCCGCGCGAAAACGCATCAGCCGCCGTTCGAGATCGGCGCCGTCGCCACCAAGGCCACGTTCGGTCAGCAGTACGGCCAACATAGCCGCCTCGCCGGCATGGCCGCTCTTCGCCGCCTCGGCCACCATATGCGCCAGCCGCACCGGCAGAGCGAGCTTGCGCATGGCCATGCCCGCTTCCGTCAGGCGGCCTGCCTCGTCGATAGCGTCCAGCGCGCGCAGCAGCACCCTCGTCTCGTTGAGCGCCGGCGCGGGCGGCGGATCGAGGAAAGCGAGCGCCGTCGGATCGGCGACACCGAAGGCGGCGCAGTCGAGCAGCAAGCCCGACAGGTCCGCCTCGAGGATTTCCGGCGGCGTGAAGGCGGGAAGTGCCGCCGTCTGTTCGGCGCGCCACAGCCGGATGGCGACGCCGGCTTGCGTGCGCCCGGCGCGGCCGGCGCGCTGATCCGCGGAAGCCTTGCTGACGCGCACGGTTTCCAGCCGCGTCAGTCCGCTCGCCGGCTCATAGCGCGGCAGCCTCGACAGGCCGGAATCGATGACGACGCGCACGCCGTCGATGGTGATCGAGGTTTCGGCGATGGAAGTTGCTAGCACCACCTTGCGGCGACCGGGCGGCGCGGGCTTGATCGCGGCGTCCTGCGCCTTGCCGTCGAGCTGGCCATAGAGCGGCACGATGTCGGTGTCGGCGCCGACCCTCCCGGCCAGCCGCTCGGCGGTGCGCTCGATCTCGCGCTGGCCGGGCAGGAAGGCAAGCACGCTGCCGCTTTCGTCGGTGAGCGCCGAGCGGATCGCCTTGGCCATGGGATCCTCGATCGGGACACCGGCCGGCCGTTCGTCGTAGCGGATATCGACGGGGAAGGCCCGGCCCTCGCTTTCGATCACCGGCGCGCCCGACAGGAGCTTGCCGACGCGGGCGCCGTCCAGCGTCGCCGACATAACAACCAGGCGCAGATCCGGCCGCAGCGCACCTTGTACGTCAAGTGCCAGGGCAAGGCCGAAATCACCGTCGAGCGAACGCTCGTGGAATTCGTCGAAAATGACCGCCGAAACACCGCGCAGTTCGGGATCGTCGAGGATCATGCGTGCCAGAACGCCCTCGGTGACGACCAGGATCCTGGTCCGGGCCGAGGTGCGGTTCTCCATGCGCATGGCGTAGCCGACCGTGCCGCCGGGCTCCTCATCAAGCAATTCGGCCATGCGCCGCGCGGCAGCGCGGGCGGCGAGCCGGCGCGGTTCGAGCAGAACGATCCGGCCGGCTCCCAACCATGGCGCGTCCAGCAGCGCCAAGGGCACCAGCGTCGTCTTGCCGGCGCCGGGCGGCGCCACCAGCACGGCGCTGTTGCCATTGCCAAGCGCTTCGCCGAGCGCCGGCAACACAGCTGTGACCGGAAGCTCCGGCAACGGTTTCGTCTTCATCGCGCCCGCATATCAGCGGTCCTGGTCGCCGTGCAACTTTATCGCGCTAACGCCTGGTCAAAGCCGGGTGCGCGCAAACCGGTTCCAGCGCACCGTGCCGAGCCTCGCCTCCTCGCGCACCATCGTCAGCAGGCCGGAGGCACCGACAACCGCGAGGCCAACCAGCGACAGCCAATCGGGATATTCCTGGAAGAACAGCGCGCCGAGGATGACCGCCCACACGATCTGCGAATAATGCGTCGGCGCGATCCGGTTGGCAGGCGCGTATTTGGCCGCCAGGAGCTGCATGAGCTGCCCGCCGGCGGTGAAGGCGCCGGCCATCGCCAGCCAGACAAGCTGCATGGCATTCGGCAAGGTGAAAGAGCTGGCGGCGGCGCCAGCTCCGTTGAACAGCAGGCCATAGCCGACAAGCACGCCGAGCATCGATGTGCGCTTCTCCTGCTGGGCGAGCGACCGCAGCAGGATGACGCTGGCCGCGGCGAGAAAGGCGTTCACGAAGGCGGCCAGATGGCCAAGGTTCAGTTCGCGGAAACCCGGCCGCACCACCAGCATCACCCCGGCAAAGCCGGCGACAACGGCCAGCCATCGCCAGGGGCCGACCTTTTCCTTCAGGATGACGGTGGACAGGATGGTGACCAGCAAAGGCGCCAGGAAGATCAGCGCGTAGACTTCGGCAAGGGGAATGTGAGTGAAGGCATAGACGCTGAGCACGCCCGACGCGATGCCGGCCAAGGCTCGCGCCTGCACGGCCCATGGCCGCTTCATGCGCCAGAAATCGCGCCAGCGTTCACCCGCGGGGCGGCTGAAGAACAGGAAACAGCCGGCGAACAAGGTGGAGAAGAAGCCGATCTCGAAGACGGTGAACTGCCCGCCCAGGCTCTTGATCACGGCATCGCTGCCCGAATAGCTTGCATAGGCGATCAGGGCGAGCAGGATTCCGTTCGGCACGTTTTTCCATTTCCGGGAGAGAGTAGCTTGAGAATATTGGCGCTCGGCGCGCATCCGGACGATATCGAGATCTTCATGTTCGGTACGATGGCCGCCTATGCGGCGCAAGGCGCAGAACTCACTTTTGCCGTGGCCACGGATGGTGCCAAGGGGGGCAAGAGCGATGCCAAGGTCCTCGCGCGTATCCGTCGCGAGGAAGCGACGGCGGCGGCGGCGCTGCTTGGTGCTGCACCGCGCTTCCTCGACTTTCCCGATGGCGAACTGGTGGCCGATGCGACGCTGATCGGTGCGCTGAAGGCGCTTGTACGCGAGACCGGGCCGGACCTGGTCATCACGCACGCGCCCAACGACTATCACGCCGACCATCGCGCGCTGTCGGACGGCGTGCGCATCGCGGCCTCGTTCGGCGTCCCCGTGCTGCATGCCGACACGATGGGCGGCACCGGGTTTGCGCCGACGCACTATGTCGATGTTTCCGCCTACCGGGATATCAAGACGCAGGCGATCCGCGCGCACCGCTCGCAACGGCCCGAGCAATATGTCGACCGGGCGCGCATCCAGAATGAATTTCGCGCCGGCCAGTGCAACGGCCTCCCCGGTTCACTGGCCGAGGCCTTTCGTTTCGAGCCGACATTTCCCTTCGCCGACATACGCGCCTTGCTGCCGCCCGCGCCGCCGGTCCGGCCGGTGACGCCACAGACGAACGTCATCGGCGAGGCCAACTGAGCGGCTGCCGGAAAACCATCCGGCGGTCATTTCCCAACGATTTCAATCACCCGTTTCGTCATGTTGCGGCGCAGCAACGAATTCGCTTGCCTTGTTTAGTAAAAATTGCATCACTAAACAAATTACTAAACATCCGCGGTGCCGAGACACCGCCGTGTTTGGGCCTCTGAGGAGAGAGGTTCGAGGGCTCTTGAAACCGTCATCCGGGCGCGTTTCGCAAATGGGAGGAAGACATGAAATCGAGCTTGAAACTGGCGTTGGGACTGGCCTCGGCGATTACAGCGTCGACAGCCGTGTCGAACGTCGCGCACGCTGAAGACCTGACGCTGTGCTGGGCCGCCTGGGACCCGGCAAACGCGCTTGTCGAACTGTCCAAGGATTTTACCAAGGAAACCGGCATCGGCATGAAATTCGAATTCGTGCCGTGGACCAACTATGCCGACCGCTTCCTCAACGAGCTCAACTCGCACGGCAAATTGTGCGACCTGATCATCGGCGATAGCCAATGGATCGGCGGCGCGGCCGAGAACGGCCACTACGTCAAGCTGAACGACTTCTTCGACAAGGAGAAGATCAGCATGGACGACTTCGTGCCGGCGACCGTCGTCGGCTATTCGGAATGGCCGAAGAACACGCCGAACTACTGGGCGCTGCCGGCCATGGGCGACGTCGTCGGCTGGACCTACCGCAAGGACTGGTTCTCCAAGCCCGAGCTGCAGAAGGAATTCAAGGAGAAGTATGGCTGGGATCTCGGCCCGCCGACCACCTTCGACCAGCTGAAGCAGATCGCCGAATTCTTCCAGAAGCGGCAGATCGACGGCAAGACCGTCTATGGCGCCTCGATCTACACCGAGCGCGGCTCGGAAGGCATCACCATGGGCGCCATGGATGTGCTCTACAGCTACGGCTTCCAGTATGAGAACCCGAAGAAGCCCTACGAGATGGAAGGCTTCGTCAATTCGCCCGACGCGGTCAAGGGCCTGGAATTCTACAAGGCGCTCTATGACTGTTGCACCCCGCCGGGCGCCTCCAACAGCTACATGGGCGAAGGCGTCGATGCCTTCAAGTCCGGCCAGGTGGCGATGCACATGAACTTCACCTTCACATGGCCCGGCCTGCAGAAGGACGAGAATGTCGGCGGCGACAAGATCGGCTATTTCGTCAATCCGAAGGGTCCCGGCGGCGCACAGTTCGCACAGCTCGGCGGCCAGGGCATTTCGGTGGTTTCCTATTCCGACAAGCAGGAATCGGCGCTGAAATACATCAAGTGGTTCGCCAACAAGGACGTGCAGGCCAAGTGGTGGTCGCTTGGCGGCTACTCCTGCCTGAACGCGGTGGTGAAGGACCCGAAATTCCCGGCCAGCCAGCCCTACGCACAGGCCTTCCTCGACTCGATGGCCATCGTGAAGGACTTCTGGGCCGAGCCGAGCTACGCGCCGCTGCTGCAGGCCTCGCAGAAGCGCTTCCATGATTATGTCGTTGCCGGCCAGGGCTCCGCCAAGGATGCGCTCGACGGCCTGGTCAAGGACTGGACCCAGGTGTTCCAGGATGACGGCAAGATGTAACCGGCTCCTCCCGAGCTAGGACCCGGAGCCGGATGATTTCAGGTCGAATCGACCAGGGATCATCCGCCTCCGGCCTCAACGAGAGAGAGCATGATGTCGTCCGAAAACCGCTTCACACTTTTCGGCATCATGCTCTTGGTCCCGTGCCGCCCTTGGCACGGGACGCAGTTCAGATAAATTCCATGACAGAGACGACCCAAGTGACCGAAGCAGGACTGACCATGCTCAATCGGACCGCGGAGAACGTTGCCCGGGCGACCCCGGAACCGTTGGCCCGCAAGGTCCGGGGCATCAGCGACAAGGGCCTCGCCTGGCTGTTCATCTCGCCGACGATCCTGTTGCTGCTTGCCATCAACATCTTCCCGCTATTCTGGGCGATCTATCTCTCCTTCACCAACTACCGGGCCAATCGCCCGAACGAGGTGGTGAAGAATCTCGGCTTTGCCAACTACCAGCGCATCCTCGGCGACAAGGACATCTGGATCGCCATGCAGACGACCGCGCACTTCGTGTTCTGGACCATCCTCTTGCAGACGCTGATCGGCTTCACGCTGGCCTGGCTGATTGACCGCAAATTCCGCGGCCACGCCTTCTGGACGACGCTGATCCTGGTGCCGATGATGCTGTCGCCGGCGGTGGTCGGCAATTTCTGGCGCTTCCTCTACGAGCCGCAGATCGGCCTGTTCTCCTATGTCATCTCGTTCGTCAGCGGCATTCCGCCGACGAGCATCCAGATGCTCTCCAACGTCGAGTTGGCGCCGTGGTCGATCGTCATCGTCGACACATGGATGTGGACGCCCTACGTGATGCTGATCTGCCTCGCCGGCCTGCGCTCGATCCCCGAATACATCTACGAGGCGGCCGAGGTCGACCGCGCCTCCAACTGGCGGCAATTCTGGTCGATCACGCTGCCGATGGCGCTGCCCTTCATCATGCTGGCGGTGCTGTTTCGCGGCATCGAGAACTTCAAGATGTTCGACATGGTCAACCTGCTCACCGGCGGCGGGCCGGGGTCGACCACCGAGGTCGCCTCGATCACGCTGAAGCGGCAGGCCTTCGAGAGCTGGCGTACCGGCTATTCCTCGGCCTTTGCGATCATCCTGTTCGTGGCCGTGTTCGGCCTCGCCAACATCTACGTCAAGGCGCTCAACAAGGTGAAGCAGAGATGAGCCTGACCACAGCCCATTCGGTCGTTTCCCCCTCAGCAAACTCGAAGCGCATCGCCGGCGCAATCATCATCGCCTATGCGCTGGTCTCGATCGTGCCGCTGTTGTGGATCTTCGCCACCAGCTTCAAGACGCCGCCGGATTCGATCGCCTATCCGCCCAAGATCGTCTTCCAGCCGAGCATCGAGGGCTACTGCAACCTGTTCACCACCCGGACAAGGCAGACGCCGGAATACATCAACTCGCTCGGACCGGCGACCGGCTTCTGCGACGAGACGGTGCGCAAGCGCAACATGGTGATCGCCGGCCCGTCCAACTTCCTGCCGCGCTTCGTCAACTCGCTGATCATCGCCTTCGGCTCGACCTTCTGCGCGGTGTTTCTCGGCACGCTGTCGGCCTATGGTTTCTCGCGCTTCAAGGTGCCGCTCGCCGACGACCTTTTGTTCTTCATCCTGTCGACACGCTTCATGCCGCCGATCGCGGTCGCCATCCCGATCTACCTGATGTACCGCGAGCTTGGCCTGTCTGACACGGCCCTCGGCATGATCCTGCTCTACACGGCGGTCAATGTCTCGCTGGCGGTGTGGCTGCTGAAGGGTTTCATCGACGAGATCCCGCGCGAGTATGAGGAAGCGGCGATGATCGACGGCTATACGCGGCTGCAGGCCTTCTGGCGCACCGTGCTGCCGCAGGCGACGACCGGCATTGCCGCGACCGCCATCTTCTGCCTGATCTTCGCCTGGAACGAATATGCCTTCGCCGCACTGCTGACATCGGGCACCGCGCAGACCGCGCCGCCCTTCATCCCGACCATCATCGGCGAAGGCGGTCAGGACTGGCCGGCGGTGGCGGCCGGCACGACCATCTTCCTGGTGCCGATCCTGGTTTTCACCATCCTGCTTCGCAAGCAATTGCTGCGCGGCATCACCTTCGGCGCGGTGCGCAAATGAGCATGACCAAATCAGCCAAACGCAAATCGCGCTGGCCGGCCTGGGCCCGGCGCGGCGTGATGGAAAATATCGCGACGGCGCTGATCGCCATCGGCTTCCTGATGCTGTTCCAGCCCTTCGCGCTGTCGCTCTACACCTACTCCTTCATCACCATGCTTGCCGGCACCGTGATGTTCATCATCGTCTCGAAGTTCCCGGAATAACCATGGCCGAAATCCGCGTCCAGAATCTGAGAAAGGCCTTCGGCGATTTCGTCGCCGTGCAGGATTCCAACTTCGTCGTCGAGGATGGCGAGTTCTTCGTCATGCTCGGACCGTCGGGCTGCGGCAAGACGACGACCTTGCGCATGATCGCAGGGTTGGAACTGCCGACCGGCGGCCAGATCCTGCTCGGCGGCGACGACGTCACCATGCTGCGGGCTCGCGAGCGCGACATCGCCTTCGTCTTCCAGCTGTTCGCGCTCTATCCGCACATGAATGTGCGCAAGAACATCGGCTTTCCCCTTTTGGCGCAAGGCATGCCGTCGGCCGAAATCCGTACCCGTGTCGAGGAAACGGCGAAGCTTTTGCGCATCGACCATCTGCTCAACAAATCCGTCTCCGGCCTCGCCGGCGGCGACCGTCAGCGCGTGGCGCTCGGCCGCGCCATCGTGCGGCGGCCGAAATGCTTCCTGATGGACGAGCCGCTGGGCACGCTCGACACTGAATTCCGCGACCTGATGGTCCATGAATTGCGCGAACTGCACAACCGCATCCACGCCACCACGGTCTATGTCACGCATGACCAGATGGAGGCGATGTCGATGGCCGACAAGATCGCCGTCATGAACCACGGTGTCATCGAGCAGTTCGGCAGTCCGCGCGAAATCTACGACCGACCGGCAACCATGTTCGTCGCCGACTTCATCGGCTCGCCGCCGATGAACTTTCTGGGCTTCGGCGGCGGGCTCGCCAAGGGCTCCAAGGAAATCATCGTCCAGGGCGCGAAGGTCACGGTGCCGGAAGTGCGCGAGGACATTGCGCCAGCCGACATGGCGCTTGGCATCCGGCCTGAACACATCCGCTTCGACGATGCCTCGAAACTGCGCGGCGCCATCTACGGTACCGAATATCTCGGCACCACCCAGATCGTCGCGGTGGAAACGGCGGACGGCATCATCAAGGCGCGCGTGCCGGCCGAAATCCGGCTCAACGCCGGCGATCATGTCGGCCTGGCCCTGAACAGCGCCCGGCTGTCGCTGTTCGACAAGGGCTCCGGCCGGGCGGTGAGAACCGCGATCCACGACACCGCCTCCCAGGGGAGAGCGCAGCATGGCTGACGTGCACATCAAGAACGTGACCAAGAGCTTCGGCGAACATGTCGCCGTCGACGGTCTCGACCTGCACATCGCCGATGGCGAATTCGTCGTGCTGCTCGGACCGACCGGAGCCGGCAAGACGACGACGCTGCGGCTGATCGCCGGGCTGGAGCGGCCGGATGCCGGCACGATCGAAATCGGCGGCCACAATGCGACGACCCTGTCGCCGGCCGAGCGCGACACGGCTTTCGTGTTCCAGCAATATTCGCTCTATCCGCATCTGTCGGTGTTCGACAATCTCGCCTTCCCGCTGCGCTCGCCGGCGCGGAAAATACCCGAAGACCAGATCCGCCGCCGCGTCGAAGAGGTGGCGAAGATGGTGCGCATCCATCACAAGCTCGCCAACCGCTCGACCAAGCTGTCGGGCGGCGAAATGCAGCGCGTCGCCATCGGCCGCGCGCTGGTGCGCAAGCCTTCGATCTACCTCATGGACGAGCCGCTATCGTCGCTCGACGCCAAGCTGCGGGCGGATCTGCGCCTCGAACTGAAGCGCATTCAGTCCGAACTCGGCGCCACCATGCTCTATGTCACCCACGATCAGATCGAGGCGATGACGATGGCCGACCGCATCGGCATCCTTGCCGATGGCGTGCTGGTGCAGATCGGGTCGCCACGAACGATCTATTCCGAGCCGGCAAACCTGCATGTCGCGGCAAGGCTCGGCCAGCCGGCGATCAATCTTCTGCCAACCGGCCTGCTGCCCGATGGCGGCGCGCCGGCGGGCACCAAGACGATCGGCGCGCGCACGGAGCATCTGACCATCGAGAAGGCAACAAATGGCCATGCCGACGGCGTTGTCGACTGGGTCGAGCATCTCGGCGACCAGAACCATCTGCATGTGACGGTGGGCCCAAAGAAACTGGTGACGCTGACCGATCCGGACACCGATCTGGCGCAAGGCGACAGAGTGATGATCCGCTATCGCTCGCCGCTCTATTTCGGCGCCGACGGACAACGGTTGATGTGAAAGGGTTCGGCGCTCCCACTGAGGGTCACGCCGCCTCTGATTGACGATTGCGAATACGGGACGAATTCGATGAAGCACTTTTTCAACCGCCGGGAAACGATCGTCACCGAGGCGCTGGACGGCCTGTTGCGGACGATCGGTTCGGGCGATCTCGCGCGCCTCGACGGTTATCCCGAGATCAAAGTCGTGCTGCGTGCCGATTGGGACAACTCGAAGGTCAGCGTCGTCTCCGGCGGCGGCGCTGGGCACGAACCATCGCATGCCGGCTTTGTCGGCAAGGGCATGCTGACGGCGGCGGTCTCGGGCGAGATCTTTGCCTCGCCAAGCGTCGAAGCGGTGCTGGCGGCCATCCGCGCGGTCACCGGCCCTGCCGGCTGCCTGCTGATCGTCAAGAATTACACTGGCGACCGTCTCAATTTCGGCCTGGCGGCCGAGAAGGCGCGCGCAGAAGGATTTCGCGTCGAGATGGTGATTGTCGGCGACGACATCGCGCTTCCCGACATTGCCCAGCCGCGCGGCGTCGCCGGCACGCTGTTCGTGCACAAGATTTCAGGCCATCTGTCGGAGGCCGGCCACGATCTGAGCGATATCGCGGCGGCGGCGCGAGCGGCGGCGAAGGATATCGTCTCGCTCGGCATATCGCTATCGTCCTGCTCCATTCCCGGCCAGCAGCATGAGGAACGGTTTGGCGAGAACGATGGTGAACTCGGCCTTGGTATCCATGGCGAGCCCGGCGTCGAGCGCATCGCGGTGCAAAGCGCGGACCGGCTGGTGGCGATCATGGCCGAGCGCCTGGCAGTGCTGCTCGATCCGAAGGCCAGCCACGCCTTGCTGATCAACAATCTGGGTTCGGTGCCGCCGCTCGAAATGTCGCTGGTCGCCAATGCGGTGCTCGCTTCCCCACTCGCCAAGACGGTCAAGCTGACGGTCGGCCCCGGGCCGCTGATGACGGCGCTCAACATGAACGGCTTCTCGCTGTCGCTGATCCGGCTCGATCCAGCGCGCGAGGCCGCCTTGCTGGCGCCGGTCGGCCCGCACGCATGGATGCCGGCGAGGCCGGTCGCGGCACCTGCCATCGTGCCGATGGCGAAAGCGGCCGGACAAAGTGCCGCGCACAAGGCCAGCCAGGATGCCGGCGCCAGGCGCCTGATCGTCACCGTCTGCGAAAAGCTGATTTCCCTCGAGGCAACCTTGAACGGGCTCGACGCCAAGGCGGGCGACGGCGACACCGGCTCGACTGTGGCGACCGGTGCGCGCAGCATCCTCGATCGGCTTGACGCGCTGCCGCTGGCCAACCCCGCGGCGACCCTTGGCGCCGTCGGCGACACGCTGAGCGCATCGATGGGCGGCTCCAGCGGGGTGCTGCTGTCGATCTTCTTCACGGCGGCGGCGCAGGCGCTGGACGGTGGCGCCAGCCTGCCCAAGGCGCTGCTCGCCGGACTTGAGCGAATGACCTTCTATGGCGGCGCCAAGCCGGGCGACCGCACCATGGTCGATGCGCTCGAGCCGGCGCTCAAGGCGCTCGACAGCAATGGCCTTGGCGAAGCAGCGATCGCGGCCCGGCGCGGAGCCGAGGCGACGGCCGCCATGGAGAAGGCAAAAGCAGGACGGTCCGCCTATGTCGGCACCAAATTGCAGGGCGTTGTCGACCCCGGCGCCCATGCCGTGGCCGAGGTTTTCGCAGCCGTCGCCGCGCTGCTCGTCACGGCCTGACGCATGCACCAGTTGTCGAATGACCATTCTTTCGCTACTGCCGGCAAGGTGAAAACCGGGACCTTGAACGACATGGCGGCGTTGAACCTTGCCAGGCTGATCACGGTCGCCGCGGATACGATTGCCGCGCATGCCGAGGAATTGACGGCGCTCGACCAGGCGATCGGCGACGGCGACCATGGGCTGAACATGAAGCGCGGCTTCGAGGCCGTGCGGGCCGAGGCCGATGCGTTCGCCGCGAAGCCCTTGCCCGAGGCCCTGAAGGCGATCGGCACCAAGTTGGTGATGACGGTGGGCGGTGCCTCCGGCCCGCTGTTCGGCACATTGTTCATGGCGCTGGGCAAGGAGATCGCGGCGGAGCCCGATCGTGCCAATTTGACGACGGCCTTCGGCAAGGCGATCGAAGCGGTGGCCGCGCGTGGCAAGTCCCAGGTCGGACAAAAGACCATGCTCGATGTGCTGCAACCGGTGCATGACGCCTTGGCCGGCGGCAAGACGGTGGCGCAAATCGCCGACATCGCCGACGCCGCTGCCGAAGCGACCGTGCCTATGAAGGCGCTGCGCGGCCGCGCCTCGTTCCTTGGCGAGCGCTCGATCGGCCATATGGATGCAGGCGCGCGCTCGACCGCGCTGCTGGTGCGCACATTGGGGCAAGCGATCGGGGAAAGCGCATGAGCAATGTCGGGATCGTGATCGTGTCGCATTCGCCGCTTGTCGCGGAGGGCACGGCCGACATGGTACGCCAGATGGTGGGCGACGAAGTGCCGCTTGCATGGTGCGGCGGAAACGGCCATGGCGGGCTTGGCACCAGTGTCGAGGCGATCATGGGTGCCATCGACAAGGCCTGGTCGGAGGCCGGTGTCGCCATCCTGGTCGATCTCGGCGGAGCCGAGACCAATTCGGAAATGGCGGTGGAGATGATCGGTGAGCCGCGTGCGCAGAAGATCACCGTCTGCAACGCGCCGATCGTCGAGGGCGCCGTGATGGCGGCGACAGAATCCTCCGGCGGCGCCTCGCTGAAGGAAGTGGTGGCGACGGCGCACGAATTGTCGCCGTCGTGAGTGAACGGGATTTCTGAAAATGTCCGCAGCCGCCGAAGCGACCGTCCTGATCACCCACGATGTGGGCCTGCATGCGCGTCCCTCGGTGAAGTTCACCAAGCTGGCCAAGACCTTTGCCGCCGACGTGGAAATCGCGCTTCGCGCCAACGGCCCATGGTTCGACGCCAAGAGCATCGTCAAGGTGATGGCGGCCAAGGCGCCGAAGGGCACGGTGTTGCACATCAGGGCCAGCGGCAGCGGCGCCGATGACGCCGTGCGCGCGCTGATCGAACTGGTGCAGCGCGATTTCGACGAGGACGCCGGTCATGTCCGGTCGGCCTGACGCTGGCGCGCGCCTTCGCCGGCCTGCAAGGAATGCGGGCCATGCGGATTGAGGGTGTTCCGGCCTCGGCCGGCTATGCCGAAGGGCCGTTGTTCGACCTCGACCGGCCGCCGGCCATCTATGCAAGCAAGGCTACATCGACGGAAGAGAAGACGTCGCTGGAAGCCGCGATCGGCAAGGCGGTAAGCCGGCTTGCGACAATAGTCGAAACCGCCGACAGCGACGCCGCCGGCATACTCGAATTCCACATCGCCATGCTGGAGGACGATGCACTGAGCGGCCCCGCCTTCGCTTCGATCGCGTCCGGACAGACCGCCGACGCGGCATGGCGGCAGGCTCTCGACGCCGAGATCGCCGGCTACGAGGCCTCCGACCAGGATTATTTCCGCGCCCGCGCCACGGATTTGCGCGATATCAGGGACCAGGTTCTGCGCGCGCTGACCGAGGACGGCGGCGCTACGGCGCCTACCGGTGCCATCCTCTGCGGCGAGGACATCGCGCCGACTCGTTTTCTCGAAACCGACTGGAGCCATGGCGGCGGGATCGCGCTGAAGGCAGGCAGCACCGCCAGCCATGTCGCCATGTTGGCGCGCTCGCGTGGCGTGCCGATGGTGGTGGGGCTGCGCGAACCGCTTGCCGGTCTTGCCGGCATGGCGCTGCTCGACGCCGAACACGGCAATATCGTCCTGGCGCCGTCGCCGGCGGAGATCGGATCGTTCCGGCAGTCGTCCTCTTCCTTCGCGGCCCGCCAAGGCAAGGCGAGGACTTTTCTGGCGCGGCCGGCTGCGACAAGAGCCGGCACGGCGGTGCGGGTGCAGGTCAACATCGCCGACCCGTCCGATGTCGACGGCATCGACATCGCGACCTGCGACGGTGTCGGCCTGATGCGCACCGAATTCCTGTTCGGCAAGACTTTGCCGGATGAGGAGACGCAGTATCGCGCCTACCGCAAGGTGCTTGAGTGGGCTGGCGACAAACCCGTGACGATCCGCACTGTCGATGCCGGCGGAGACAAGCCGGTGCCGGGCTTCACCGTCGAGGAAGGCAATCCGTTCCTCGGGCTGCGCGGGATCAGACTGTCGCTGGCGCGGCTCGACATTTTTCGCGTGCAGATCAGGGCATTGCTGCGCGCCGCGCCACACGGCAATCTCAGGGTCATGTTTCCGATGATCGCCATCGCCGATGAGTATGAGCGCGCAGCCGCCCTGTTCGCCGAGGAACAGGCAGTTCTTGCCGCGCGTGGTGTCGCGCACAGGCTGCCGCCGCTCGGCATCATGGTCGAAGTGCCTTCAGTCGCCATCGCGCCGGAAGCATTCGCCGGCGTCGCCTTCTTCTCCATCGGCTCCAACGATTTGACGCAATATGTGATGGCGGCCGCGCGGGATAACGCTGCCGTGGCCCACCTCAATTCGGTCCGCCATCCGGCGGTGCTGCGGCTGATCGGCTCGGTTGTAGCCTTTGGACGGGACAACAGCATTCCCGTCAGCCTGTGCGGCGATGCCGGCGGCGATCCCGTCGCGATCCCGTCGCTGCTCGAAGCGGGCCTGCGCGATCTGTCCGTCGCGCCGGCACAACTCGCCATGGCCAAGGCGGCCATCGCGGATGTTTCGGTCTAGGCGCGGCTGGCATGGTCGACATCAAACCCGAACCCGGTTCCGAAGAGGCGATCCGCGCCTACAAGACGATCCTGTCGCAGGTCATCGACCAGCGCCCGTCCGGCATGCGCCAGCGCCTTGCCGACGCGCTTGGCAAGCACCGCAGTTTCGTCACGCAGATCTCCAGCCCGGCCTATACGATCCCTATCCCTTCAAAGCATCTGCCTTCGATCTTTTCCGTCTGCCATTTCAGCCCGGCCGAGCGGGACCAGTTCCTCGCCGCTTACCACCAGGCGCATCCGGGAAAGATGTCGGTGGCCGCGGGCATGCGCAAGACCCGGCACGTTTCGCTTGTCGTTCCCGATTTCGGTGACGACAAGCAGAATGCGGCGCTCGATCGGGCCATCAACGAATTCATCCAGAAGATCACCAGCATCGCCGGCAAGGGTGGCGGCTGACTATTCCTTGCCGGGCTGTTTGGGAGGACGCCATGAAGAAATTTATGAACGCGGTGGACACGGTGCTGACCGAGAGCCTCGATGGTTTCGTAGCCGCCCATGCCGATATACTGGTGCTTGGCGAGGAGCACAAATTCGTCCGCCGCAGGACCTTGCGGCCGGGCAAGGTGGCGCTGATCTCCGGCGGCGGCTCGGGCCACGAGCCGCTGCATGGCGGCTTTGTCGGCCATGGCATGCTGGATGCCGCCTGCCCCGGCCAGGTGTTCACCTCCCCGACGCCCGACCAGATGCTGGCGGCGGCGCAGGCCGTCGACACCGGCGCCGGTTGCCTGTTCATCGTCAAGAACTACGAAGGCGATGTGATGAACTTCGACATGGCCGCCGAAATGTCTGACGGCGTTCTGCAGGTGGTGACCAATGACGATGTCGCCGTCGAGAATTCGTCCTACACGACCGGAAGGCGCGGCGTCGCCGGCACGCTGGTGGTGGAAAAGATCGTTGGTGCTGCGGCCGAACATGGCCTGGCACTGCCGGTGCTGAAGACGCTGGGCGAGCGTGTCAATGCCGCCACCCGCTCGATGGGTGTGGCGCTGACCAGCGGCACGGTGCCCGCCGCCGGCAAGCCGACCTTCGACATTGGCGACGGCGAGATGGAATTCGGCGTCGGCATCCATGGCGAGCCTGGCCGCCGCCGCGACAGGTTGAAAAGCGCCGACACGATCGCCGAGGAGATCTGCGCCGCGATATCAGGCGATCTCGGCGACAGGGCGAAAGGCCCGGCGCTGCTGTTCGTCAACGGCTTCGGCGGCACGCCGCTGATGGAGCTCTATCTGATGTATAACAGTGCCCGCCGGATTTTCGAGAAACGCGGCGTGACGGTAACCCGCTCGCTGGTCGGCACCTATGTCACCTCGCTCGACATGGCTGGATGTTCGATCACGCTGACCATGCTCGATGACGAGATGACCGGCTGGTGGGACGCGCCTGTCCACACGGCAGCACTGCGCTGGGGCATGTAAGACTGGCTTCCACAGCGCTTTTCTGCAACCATCCTGGACATCTCCCTAGAGCGCTTCACCGTTTCACGGAAACGGCGAATAGCTCTAACTCTTTGTTTTTACGCAATTCCGAACGCAAAACCGCTTACACTTTTCCTGGAATTGCTCTAGCGATAAGATTTGTCCGGCCTGATGCTGCCATCCCTGACCTCCGCCGAAGAAAGACTGCTGCTGCGCCTAGCCGATCCGGAGGCGGCGGCAGTCGAGGACAATTTGTCGGCAAAGTCCCTGTCCGCGCTGCTCGACAATGCCGAATTCCACGGCATCCTGCCGATCATGCTGCGCAAGCTCAGGGAGCGCGGCGATGCACGCCTGCCGCCCGACACCGGCTTGCGGGACAAGCTCGACGATTTGCGCCAGAAGGCGACGATCGCCACCGGCCAGTCGATGCTGCTGCAATATCATGGCGACCGCATCATGAAGGAGATGGCGGCGCAAGGCATTCCGGCGCGGATCGTCAAGGGACCGGTCTTCGCGCGAAAGCTTTATCACAACGTGTCGGACAGGCCGTTCACCGACATCGACATCCTTGTCGAACCCGCCAACCTTGCGCGGGCAAACCAGGTGATCGCGTCCTGCGGCTTCGAGCTCGGCAGTGACGAAGCCGAATCCTACCAGCTGCAGGAATTCAAATGGCTGGAAAAGGAGAATTCCAGCCTGCTGGTCGAGCTGCATGGCGACCTGGTGCACGACACCGGCATGCGGCGGCGCCTGTCACTGGGTTTTCGCGAACTGGACGTCATCGACGGAGATGTGAGGGACACGCCGGCCGCGCTTTTGACGATCGCCATCGTGCACGCCGCCGGCGGCCACAAATTCCACCGGCTGCAGCTCTGCGTCGACGTGCTGCAAGGGGTGCGGGCGCTGCAGTCAGCCGAATCGGAAAGCCGCCTGCTCGACGCGGCCCGGATGACCGGCATCGAGCTCGAACTGGCGATCGTGCTCAATGTCACCGGCCAGTTGTTCGGCGAGGGTCGCGCGCTTGAGCTCGCCGGGCGGATCAAGCCCGATCTCTCGATAAGGCTGGCCAGGCGGCTGATCACGACGAACACGCTGCTCAGGGTCAATTCCCGGGAAAAAATCGGCTCGCGTCTGCGGCGCGATGCTTTCCGCTGGATCCAGCGGCTGGCCAAGGCCAGGCCATACGCCGCTTGAACTTGCCGTCAACCCGGTGATGTCAACGTGGCGCTTATCAGCGCCGCGGCATCGGCTGGGCGCGCGCCCACTTCCAGGGTGAATGTCGGCACCGAGGAAACCAGCTTGCCGATCGTCGCCAGCCGGCGCTTCTGCGAGGGCAGCAGGCCAGTCATGCTGGTGCGGACATTGTCCATCGCCAGCGCCACCATCGCGTCGGTCCGGGCCATGGGCACGAGCCGGGTCTCACGGTCGGCGGAGCGCGCCAGGTGCAGCACGGCCGCCACCGGCCGGGCGACCGGGCTTTCGATCCGTACGATCTCGCTCAACCGCTGCAGCGAGACGGCCTGTTCGCCGTTGCGGTCCCACGACGGACCAAGGCAAGGCGCAACCTGCGGGATCATTTCGGCGGTCTTCTGATGGATCTTGACGTGGCGCGGCAGACCCCAGGCCAAGGGCTGCTTCTCCAAAGCCAGATCCAGGATCATGGCGTCGTCGGAGCAGAGACCAAAGCCTTGCGTTGCCAGCGCCAGCGAGGTCGTGGTCTTGCCGGTGCCGCTTGGGGCATGGATCAGCACGATGGTGTCGCGGCACGGCAGTGTCAGGCCGGCCGTGTGCAGCATGTGCTGGCCGCCGGCGTCGAGTGCCGCGTCCAACACCAGCATCGATGGCGTCCAGGCTGCTTTCGCCCCAGGGCGAACCCGAAGTTTCGCCCACCCTTCCTCGTCATTGACGGCAACGGTCTGGCGCCCGGGAAAGATGAGATGGATGGTGCCGCCCACAGCGACCATCCTGCAGTAGCCGTCCTCCGGTATCTCACCGTCGAAGACGAGCGATCCGCCGGGCTCCTCGTCCAGAACGTCCGCCTCGGTGATATCGAGACGAAAGCCCGGCGCCGTATCGCCGGCGATTCGCAGGATGCCCAGCATCCTGTCGAAGTCCTGCCAAAGCTCGGGGCGTTCGGCCGATATGCCGAAGACCTGACCGTTGAGGTCGTAGCATGCTGAAGGCTTGGTCAAGCGGGGCGCACCTTTGAGGCATCGGCATGGTGGCGATAGATCTCCACCATGCCGGGAAGGCTGTCACTGACCACGGGCTTGCCGTCGAGGCAGACCCAGCAATGCGCCGAAACGCGCGGCGTCTGCAGTGACTTCGGGTCGACGCCGAAACGCAGCTCCGGATCGAAGCCGGCAAGGCGCAGGAAGCGATGGCCGAGCAGGCCTTCCCGCAGGCATCTGCGGTCGCGCATCAGCCAGGGATGGCGGACAATGCGGTTGACGCGAGCGACGATGTAGGCGGCTGGCAGGCCGCGATAGGGGGTCGAGGAGGCGAGCGGGGCCCATCTCAGCACGTCCTCGAAGCTGCGCCCGGCAATGAGCGCCGGCATCAGCCGCGCGCTTGTCCATAGATGGCAGCGAAACAGGGCACGCAGGAGCGGACCGTCAGCCATCAGGCGATACCTCTAGCCATCAAGCGGCACCTTTGGCCATCAAGCATTTGGGGCGGCGAGGATACCTTCCGAGACCAGATCGTTGGCCAATGCCGCCATGTCCTCATCGAGCGTATCCTTGTCGACCTCGAACTCCTCGCAAAGCAGGCCGACGATCTGATCGAGGCTTCGCGCACCATCCACCTTGTCGAGAAAGGCTTCCGTCGTGCCGTTGCAGGTGTAGAGCTGGCCGCTGCGCGCCAGAAGCACGACGGCACCGTCGCCGACATGCTGGACCGAGGCGTCGTCCGCCAGCCGCAAAACCGTTCCAGAGACAATTTCCATCACCAACCCCAACAAGCCGCGCCAGAACCCGAAAATGAGATAGCGCGGCGGTGCGGCGCTGTCTATCGGCCGGCCGGGAGAGATCGCCGATGCGGCTTTGCGATGCGACGGATTCCTGCCGGCCGCAGAAGCGCCATCACCCGTTCCCAACCGAAAATCGTCCCAGAAATAGTCGTCGCCGTGACGCCACAGGCAAGTGCGTTGACCGATGGGACCGTTGCTTTTCTTCCCTTAAGTAAGGTAAAGACTCCACGGGTTTTGGGGAGATAGCGTATGCGTTACAACTGGGAGCGGGCTCCGACGACTTTCGAACGTCATCGAAAAGCCCTGGCGGCGGCGATTTTGATCTTCGGCGGCGTAGGCCTCATGCTTGTGGCCCTGCCGATCTAGTACAATCGAAATTTGTCCAATGAATACCGTTCGTTAGACGGCTATCGGGCCGGCTCCTCAGCGGGCCTGCCCCGTCACGGCAATGAACCGGCGGTCGCGCCCTTCGAAGCCCTGGCTGAAGCGCTGCACCAGCACGACAATCACCGCCGGTTTGCCTGAAGGTGTGTATTCATAGGATTCCGACAGGCTGTAGGAAGTCGGGCAGTTCCTCGAGCCAGGCACGGCCTTGTCCTCATGCAAGGTCTTGAACGGCTTGCCGTCCTGGCCCTGCAGCGACAGCCGGAAACCGAGCGCCTTGCCCGTCTTGTCGCCTTGAGGAGCCTTGTCACCCTGTAGGGCCTGGTCGCCCGATTGGGCTTCGTCGAAACTCGCCGAACAATCCGCCGTGCTGGTGGCCAGGATCTGGTCGAGCTGGATCGTCGAAATGCCTGTCTCGCCATAGAGCGGCGAAAGCCATTTCCGCGACACTTGCTCGAGGCGGGAGATGTCGGCGTAGGCGACCATCTCGCCGGGAAAGGTGAACTTGTCGGAGGCGGTCTGCTTGCCGCGCGATGCGATGGCGTATCTGGCCAGGATGGGATTTGCCCTCGCAGCCGCTTGCGCCCTTGCCTGTTCAAGGCTCAGCGTCGATTCCTCGGATTCGTCAACGACCAGGATCGGTTTGCCGCCGACGAACTCGTCGGTGCGCGTGTCGATGATGTCGATCTGCGAATAACCGGACGCCGAGGCACCGGCATCAAGCTCCCCATATTGCTCGAAGGCAAAATAGCTCCCGTCGGGCGAGAAGCCGATGATGCGCCGTGCCGCGGCGTCTCCGGCCAGAGCGGTCGCGGTGGAGATAGCGAGCAGCGCGCCGATCGTCAGCGCAAATGCCGGTTTTGCCATGATCGGCAATGGATGGCGCATCGTTTGGATTCTCCCCCGCGAGGGCTCCACTTCACGACACAGCGCACCAAGGGTCAAGACGAGACCGGCTCAGACGAAAATCAGGGAAGACAGCGCCGGAAAAAACAGCATAGGCTGTTTGCAAAGACGGCAAATGGTTCCTGGGGAGGTTACGGATGGCTTCACGCTATCATGAGGTCTATGACGGCTGGAAACGCGAGCCGGAAGAATTCTGGGCGGACGCGGCCGGTGCCATCGACTGGTATTCGCCCTGGGACAAGGTGTTCGATGCCACCGCCGGCGTCTACGGCCGCTGGTTTACGGGCGCGACCTGCAACACCTGCTACAATGCCATCGACCGGCATGTCGCCGGCGGACGCGCCGACCAGATCGCGCTGATCTACGACAGCGCCATCACCGGAACGGTCAAAAAATTCACCTATGCCGAGCTGAAGCGTGAAGTGGTGGCGCTGACCTCGGTGCTGAAGAACCGGGGCGTCGGCAAGGGCGACCGCGTCATCATCTACATGCCGATGGTGGCGGAGGCGGCCATCGCCATGCTCGCCTGCGCCCGGATCGGCGCCGTGCATTCGGTGGTCTTCGGCGGCTTTGCCTCGCATGAGCTTGCCACCCGCATCGACGACGCCAAGCCAAGGCTGATCATCTCGGCCTCCTGCGGCCTGGAACCAGGCCGCATCGTTGCCTACAAGCCGCTGCTCGACAAAGCGATCGAGATGTCCCGCCACAAGCCGGACGCTTGCCTGATCCTGCAGCGCGACCAGCTGCGCTGTGACCTGAAGGACCATTTCGACATCGACTATGCCGATGCCGTCGCGCGCGAGCGGGCCGCAGGCGCCAATGTCGACTGCGTGCCGGTGCTCGCCACCGATCCGCTCTACATCATCTACACGTCGGGCACGACCGGACAGCCAAAGGGAATCGTGCGCGACAATGGCGGCCACATGGTCGCGCTGAAATGGACGATGGAGAACGAGTTCGGCGTCAAGCCGAGCGAAGTGTTCTGGGCGGCGTCCGATGTCGGCTGGGTGGTCGGCCATTCCTACATCGTCTACGGACCGCTGCTGCATGGCTGCACCAGCATCCTGTTCGAAGGCAAGCCGATCGGCACGCCGGATGCAGGCACCTACTGGCGGGTCATCTCGGATCATGGCGTCGTCGCGCTGTTCACCGCGCCGACGGCCTTCCGCGCCATCAAGGGGCAGGACCCCAGAGGCGAGTTCGTTCCCAAATACGATCTGTCGAAATTCCGCACGCTGTTCCTCGCCGGCGAGCGCGCCGACCCCGAAACCATCAAATGGGCAGAGCAGAAGCTGAACGTGCCGGTGGTCGACCATTGGTGGCAGACCGAGACCGGCTCGCCGATGACCATCAACCCGGCGGGGCTCGGGCTGCTGCCGGTGAAATACGGCTCGCCCGGCGTGCCGATGCCCGGCTACGACATCCGCGTGCTCGACGATGCCGGCCACGAGGTGTCGCGCGGGACGCTCGGCAACGTCGTGGTCAAGCTGCCGCTGCCCGCCGGCTGCCTGCCGACGCTGTGGAACGCGGATGCCCGCTTCCGCCAGGCCTATCTCGATGAGTTCCCCGGTTTCTACAAGACAGCCGATGCCGGCATGATCGACGAGGACGGTTACCTCTACGTGATGGCCCGCACCGACGACATCATCAATGTCGCCGGCCACCGGCTGTCGACCGGCGCCATGGAAGAGGTGCTGGCCGCCCATCCCGATGTCGCCGAATGCGCTGTCGTCGGCATCGCCGATGCGATGAAGGGCCAGATTCCGCTCGGCTTCGTGGTGCTGAACGCCGGTGTCGCGCGCGACGGCGGCGCCATCGAAAAGGAGGTCGTCGCGCTGGTGCGCGAGCGCATCGGCCCGGTCGCGGCCTTCAAGACCGTGGTGACGATCACGCGCCTGCCCAAGACCCGGTCGGGAAAGATCCTGCGCGGCACCATGCAGAAGATCGCCGACAAGGAGGAGTGGGCGATGCCGGCGACCATCGACGACCCTGCCATCCTGGACGAGATCACCGCCGCCCTGAAGGCGCGCGGGATCGGGGTTTGAGGCCGACACGGCGAGCGGTTTCGCGCCGCCCTTCCTTGCCGGTCGGCCTATCCTGATCGGCAAGTAATACTTTTATTGTGCAATGCAGCAAGCCACCCTACAGTGACTGGTGGGGGGCCATCCAGCGATGCGGTATGGCTCAGCAAAAAATTACGTTCGGCGGCGTCGACATCCTGCGGTTTCTCGCCGCCGTGCTCGTCATGATCTACCACTATGGCTTCTGGGTGTGGGCCTATCCCGATGGCATTTCGGCACAGGCCACGGGCGGCGTGCCGGCGCAGCCAGCGATAGGCGCCTGGGTCGGGTCCGGCTGGGTTGGCGTCGAGATCTTCTTCGTCATCAGCGGCTTTGTCATCGCCTTCAGCGCCGAGAAATCGACGCCGCTGCGGTTTTTCGAGGCAAGATTCAAAAGGCTGGCGCCGGCGGTGTGGATCTGCGCGCCGATCACAGCGGTGCTCTTGCTGCTCATCGGCCTGAGCTGGCCGACCGATGCGGTGGTCAGGCTCGTCCGCACCGGCCTGTTCGCGCCTTATGGCCCATGGGTGGACAGTGTCTACTGGACGCTCGGCATCGAGATCGCCTTCTACGCCATCGTCTGGGTCCTGCTGCGGCTCGGCCGCTTCCATCTGATGGAAATGGTCGCCATCGCCATCGGCCTGGTCAGCACGCTGTTCTGGTGCCTCTACTATCTCTTCGACTGGTCCGACTTCGCCGAGACGCGCTGGCTGCAGCTTACCCTGGTGCACCATGGCTGCTTCTTCGCGGTCGGCGTGCTGCTCTGGCTGATGCGGTTCAAGGCGCTGACGCCTTCCCGCCTCGGCTTCTGCCTGTTGTTCCTTGGCGGCGGCGTGCTGCAGATCGCCAGTTCGGTCGACGTCCACAGCATCAAGGTCAATGCCGTGATGCCCTATGCGCCGCCAATCCTGATCTTCCTCGTCGCTATAGCCTTGATGGCATGGTCGTTGCGGCTCGACCTCGGCTGGAGCGGCTGGCGCCGGATCGGCCTGATGACCTATCCGCTCTATCTGATCCACGATGTCGTCGGCGCGGCAATGCTTGGGGCGATGGTCCGCGCTGGTGCGCCTTATCTCCCGTCGATGACAATCGTCGGCGCGACCATGATCGCGGCAAGCTGGCTGGTGGCGACCGAGGCCGAGCCGCGTATCCGGCTGCTGCTCGACCACACGGTTTTCCGCTACCGGCTCAAGGCCGCCTAGACGCCAGATCGGTTCTCGTTTCGGGGAAACGGCGAACCGATCCATCTCTTTATCCTGACGCAGCTCCCCAGGGAAAGCGTTACGCGCTTTTCCCGGGAAAACCGCCTCCGCACCTTTCCTAGAATAGCGCCGTGGCGTGAACATACCCAGCCGACCCGGCACGCCCTATCCGTCTGGCGCGGCACGATCTTTCCGAAATCCGGATTCCGCTTCGGGATCGTAAATTAGCCTCTTGGCACGCTCCGCTTCACGCGTGATAACAGACAGTCATGTTTTGTGCATGACTGTCCGCTTTTCGATATCGAGAGCCTTCGCCAGTGAACCTGTTTCAGCGAAAACCCCGGATGGCGGCGCGTGCACGCCTCGATATCGACCTGCAGGACACCACCGTCTATGCGATCGGCGACGTGCATGGCTGCTACAAGGAGCTGCGCTCGCTGGAGCAGAAGATCCTGCTCGATTCCTTGCGCTTCCAGGGCCGCAAGATCATCATCATGCTCGGCGACTATATCGACCGTGGGCCGCAATCGGCGCGGGTGCTCGACCATCTCCTTGCGCCGCCGCCGAAGGGGTTCCAGCGCATCTGCCTCGCGGGCAATCACGAGGTGGCGATGCTGCATTATCTCGACGGCAATCTGTCACGCGAACCCTGGTTGGCGGCAGGTGGCCTGCAAACCCTGTTTTCCTATGGCCTCGACCCGCAGCGCTTGGCCGGTCTTTACGAAAGAAGCGCGGAGATCGACCGGCATATAAGGGATGTCATCCCGGCCGAGCATGTCAGCTTCCTGCGTGGGCTGCCGATCATGGTCCGCTCGAGGAAATTCGTCTTCGTCCATGCCGGCATCAGGCCGGGCGTCGACCTCGCGGCGCAGGACGACCGTGACCTCCTCCACATCCGTTCGGATTTTTTCGACGCGGCGCATCTGCTCGACCGCTGGGTGGTGCATGGCCACACGCCGGTGGACATCCCAAGACTTGAGGGACGCAGGCTGGGCATCGACACCGCCGCCTTCCAGAGCGGCCGCCTGACGGCGGTCAGGATCGCCGACAAGCAGGGCCGGCTGATCTTCTCCTGATCAGGCTCCCGGGAAAAGCGTGTAGCGCCCTCCCCTGGGAATTGCATCAAAACAAAGAGTTAGAGCGGTTCGCCGTTTCCGTGAAACGGCGAACTGCCCTAGACCGGCGCCTTGCTGCGGACTTCCGACTTGTCGAGATAGTAGGTCGAATATTTGTCGAAGAATTTCTCCGACGCCCCAAACGACCCGTATTTGGCGAGCTTCTTCAGATCGACCTTGTTCAGCACCGCCCCGACGATCTTGTTGGCGACATAGGGCTCGGATTCCAGCATCGACCGCACCATGGCGCGCGGCGTGCGGCCCCATTCGGTGACGAGCACGAAGCCGTCGACGAGCGGCGCGAAGGCCTTGGCGTCGACCACCGGCCCGAGCGGCGGCAGATCGACGACGATGTATTCGAACGTCTCCTTGGCATTATCGATGAAGCGCCGCATTCCAACCGAGGAAAGCAGCTCGCTGGTGTGCGAGAAGTGCCCACGCAACACGGCCGGAATGATTGCAAGCTTGGTCTGCCTGTCGATCTTGCCGACGGATTGCCATGTCTGACCGCTCACCACCGCTTCCATCAGGCCTTGTTCGGCCTCCATGCCGAGGCTGCGGCTGAGACCGGGATTGCGCAAGTCGCCGTCGATGAGCAGCGTCTTGGCGCCGTTGGCGGCAAGCAGCCCGGCGAGATTGGCCGCCACCGTCGACTTGCCTTCGCCGGGAAGCACGGAGATGACGCCGATGACGCGGCTGCCTTGTCCTTCCATCACCACATCGAAGGCGATCTTGGCGCTGCGCAGCGTTTCGGCAAACATCGATGCCGGAGCGTCGATGCTCACCCTCATTCGCGCCCGCCTTTCAATGGCGGCCGGCGATCTGGCTGCCTTGGCATCCGGCTGAGCCTCGGCCGGCTTGTCGTCCTTGGCGGGTTTGCTGCCGATGGTCGGCAGGTAGCCGAGGAATTTGAGACCGACACGGTCTCGCACCTCCTCACCCGTCCGGAAAAACCGCTCGTTGAATTCGTTGAGACCGCCGAAGCCGGCGCCCATCAGCACACCGAGCACGAGCGAGAGCCCGAGCACGACCATGGTACGCGGGCTGGACGCGGAGAGCGGTGTCGAGGCGTCCGAGATGATGCGGATCTTGCCGACCGGGAAGGATTGCTGCTGCGCGGCTTCCTCGTAGCGGCCGAGGAACGTCTGGTAGAGGGTCGTGAGCGCCGTCGCCTTCTGGTCGAGGTCGCGCAACTGGACCTGCGACTGGTTGTCGATGGAGCTCTTGCCCTGTGCGGCGGCGACATTGGCCCTGAGTGCGGTCTCGCGCGCCAACGCCACTTCATATTCGTTGCGATAGCTTTCGGTGAGCTGCTTCAGTTCGCCGAAGATCTGCGCCGATATGTCGGCCTTTTCCTTGGCAAGCGCGACCGCCTGCGGATGTTCGGGACCGAAATTCGCCTCGACGTCCTGCTGCCGCTTGGCGACGGTGAGGTAGCGGGTCTTGAGCGCCGAAATGACCGAACTGCTCGGCTGGTCGGCCGATATGGCCGCGTCCTTGAAGGCGTTCTCGGAGCCGCTATCGACAATCGACTTGTACTGCTGGTAGCGGGCGCTGGCGCGAGCCGTGTCGGCCTGCGCCACGATCAGCTGGGCGTTGAGGTCGGCAAGCTGCTTGTCGCTCATCAGCTGGCCATCGCTGTTGGCGGACAGGCCGTGCTCGGCCCTGAATTTCTCGACCGCGAGCGATGCCTGCTGCGAGCTCTCGCGCAGTTCCGTCAGCCGGCCCTGCAGCCAGACCGCCGCGCGCTCGGTGGCGTCGAAGCTGGCGTCGAGCTGATCGGCAAGATAGGCGTCGGCATAGGCCTTGGTGATCGCGGTCGCCAGTCCCGGATCCGTCGCCTGATAGCCAAGCGCGATGACATAGCTTCGTCCGACACGATCCGCCCGGATTTCGTTCTGCAGCTTGAGGATGGCGTAGTCACGGCGTGACGCGGCAATCAGCGCATCGCGGGCAGCCGGGTCGAGTTTGCTGATGTCACCAAGGCCCGGCATGGGCGGGCTGGGGCGGACATACTGGATCAGGCCGCGGATCAGGCCGACGCCCTGGGCAAGCGCCGACTGCGGCGGGTTCATGAAGGCATCGTTCTGGTCGAGCTTGAGCTTGTCGACGACCACCGCGGCAAGCCGCGTCGAGGTCAGTATCTCGATCTGGCTCAAAATGGCGGAATCGGTCTGCATGGTGGTCGACGCCGCCGAAATGTCGTCGACGATCTTGTTCAGGCCCTCGTCGATCAGCACGCTCGAGACCGACACAAATTTGGGCGGCGTGGTCTGCAGATAGAGCATGCCCAGGAAAAGACCGATGGCGGCGCACACGGCAACCACCTTGGCCTGCCGCGCAGCCATGCCAAGCAGACGCTCGATATCGATGAAGTCTTCGCCGCCTCCTGCATCCGAATTCGGCAATGGCATCCTCTTGTCGAGAGGAAAGTTGGCATAGTTCATCGTCGGTCCAATCCCAGAGCCTGTTGCGTCCCGATCATCGGGTTGAGGCTCTATCTCTATGTTTGGGCACAATCTTTTCCGAAAACCGGGACTGACTTTCCGGGATCGTGCCTTGGCTTGCAGTTGCCTCGATGGCCGGGAGCATTGCCGTGGGCAACGCAAGCCTCATGCCAGTCAGCGAGGAACCTGCCAGCCCCTCGCCAACAGTCATGTGACAATGCTCCCGAAAGATGGGCATTATGCGGCTTCTTCCTGGCGTTCATGCGACCGGACGAACTCCTGAAGCATCTCGAAAACCGGACCCTTCATGTCATTGCGCGCCAGCGCGAAGGCGATGTTGGCCTGGATGAACCCTTCCTTGGACCCGCAGTCGAACATGCGGCCCAGGAAAGGCTGGGCAAAGAACGGCTGGTCCCTCGACAGGCGGACCATGGCGTCGGTCAGCTGGATCTCGTTGCCGGCGCCACGCTGCTGATTGCCCAGCAGCGCGAATATCTCGGGCTGCAGGATGTAGCGGCCATTGATGTAGAAATTCGACGGCGCGTTGGCCGGGGCCGGCTTCTCGACCATGGCCGTAACCTCGAAACCGCCGCCGATCTCGGCGCCGCGACCGACAATGCCGTATTTGTTGGTCTCGCTCGGATCGCAGCGTTCGACGGCGATCACATTGCCGCCCGTCTCGGCGTAGAGATCGGTGATCTCGGCCAGGCAGCCGCGCCCGCCGAAGGAGACCATGTCGGGCAGAAGCAGGGCGAAAGGCTCGTTGCCGATGACTTCGCGGGCGCACCAGACGGCGTGGCCGAGGCCTTGCGGCGACTGCTGGCGGATGAAGGAGGTGGCACCAGCCACAGGCAACATGCTTTCGAGCGCCTCCAGCTGGGTCTTCTTGCCGGTCTGCTCCAGCGTGCCGATCAATTCCGGATGCAGGTCGAAATAGTCCTCGATGACCGCCTTGTTGCGGCCGGTCACGAACACGATGTGCTCGATGCCGGCTTCGAAGGCCTCGTCCACCGCATATTGCACGACAGGCCTGTCGACCACGGGAAGCATTTCCTTCGGCATCGACTTGGTCGCCGGCAGGAACCGTGTTCCAAGCCCCGCCACCGGTATCACGGCCTTCCTGATTTTCTTCATCGCAAATTCCTTCTGAGGAGATCGACTGCAGTTCCTTCACAGGCCACGAAAAATCCCTCCATGTGCCTGCATCTTCACCTCCCCACCCCCACGGCAAATTGTGCCGCTACTCGTCGCAACCGCACGGCGATCGGCATGCCCATATGCCTGACCGCCGCCGGGTCGCTGAGCGCCGTCCGGATCGCCTTGAGCGGGGACCGCGCCTTGATGTGCTGGACCATCGCCAGGAAGGAGGCCGCCTTGCGCAGGCTGCGGCCGCGCCGGGCAAAGGCCGCCTGAGCTGCCTCATCCATCTGATGGGTTTGAGCGAATACGACGTCCGCCTTGCGCATCGCTTCGACATGATGAAGCTCGAGCACACGCGAGATCGAGCCGCTGCGAATGTGATAGGCGTAGCCGATATCGGGCTCGACCACGCATCTGCCGCCCTTGGCGAGCGCCTCGGCAAAAAGGATATAATCCTCGCCGATCCTCAGTTTCTCGTCATAGCGAAGCCGGTTCTCATCCAGGAACCGGCGCTGGAAGATCGGCTTGAGGTAGCCGAGATTGAACTTCGATTCGAAGACGATGTTGCCTGCGATGTAGGTGGCCAGCGAAATTTCGCGCAAGCCTTCCAGATACTGCCGCGGGAACATCGCATCCTCGACCACACCGTCCTCGCGGATGACCTGGAGATTGTCGACGGCGATCTGGGCATCGGCTTTCTCGGCGCGGTTGATCATGGCGGCGAGACGGCCGGGAAAGATGGCGTCATCGGAATCGAGAACCGCGATCCACCTGCCGCGGGCGACGTCGAGGCCGGCATTCCTGGCTCCGCCGGGGCCGCGATTCCTGGCGAGCGCAACGACACGCACGATGTCCTGCGGATAGGCCCGCGCCACATCGAGCGTGGCATCGCGCGACTTATCGTCGACAACGATGATTTCGACGCTGACATCCTTCTGCGCGATGGCGCTGGCGATCGCCCTGTCGAGCGTCGCCTCCGCATTGTAGGCCGCGATCACAACGGAAACGTCGGGGGCTGAAACGGCGGGAGTCTGGGAAACGTCAGGCTGCACGCTTGCCTCCTTCCCCCGGCGAGGGTTGGCCATAGAGGCGGATTTCGCGGACGCCGACAAGACCGCTGACGACACCGACATGCATGATGCCGCGCAACACGCTGCGGTTCCTGCGTACCGGGCTGGCGACGACGGGAAGTGCCGCGGCGAAACAAAAGGCTGCTTTTGCGGAGGCAAGGCCGACATGCTTGATCAGCCCGATGCCGCGCGCATTGCTGCCCAGGAGGTGACCATGCGTCTGACCGACGCGAAAACGCCGCCGGACAAGCCAGTCGAACGCGGCCCTCGAGCGCGGCACCACTTCGTCCACCCAGGCGTCCTGCGAGAAGGCGATGCGGCCGTCGGCCTTGACCATCTGATCGAAGAACTCGGTGTCCTCGCCGCCGGTCTGGCCGCGCGCCAGGCTAAAGCGACGGCCGCGCAAGCTGTCCGATCCCATGCGCAGCAGGACATTGCAGGTGTAGCCGGTGCGGATCTCGCCGCGCACCCAGACGGGCAAGGTCGAATGGAAATCGCCACGCCGCATCCATTCGGGCGCATCCGGGCGGTAGAGCGCGCGCACCGGGCCGAGCACGGCTGTTGCGCCGCTGTCCTCAGCCGTCGCGACCAGTTCGGCCAGCCAACGGGGCGAGGCAGTCTCGTCATCGTCGATGAACGCGAGGAAATCCGCCTGGCTACCATCAAGGCAAGCGTTGCGGGCGACGGAGATGTTGCGCGCCGGAGCATGCCGGTATCGGATCGGCAATTTCAAATCCCGCGACAGCGCCGTCACCAGGGCCTGCGCGCTTGGCGTGTCGTCATTGTCGGCGACGATGACGCCGACATCAAACCCCGCCGGCATTTCCATGGCGGCGAGCGAGCGAAGCGTATCGGCCAACTCCGGCCGCCGGAACGTGCACACGCCGATGTCGATGCTGCGGTTCTTGGCCTGAACCGCCATCACGCCACCCCGCGTCGCGCGCCGAGGCCGAGAAGCTGCAGCCAGAAGCCGACGGACCAGCCGAAATGCATGACCATCGCCGAGACGCCGGCAAGCGCGATGTCGGCATTGCGCTGGCGGATGGCCGTCACCAGGCCGTAGCCCAGGCATACCGCCGCCCAGACCAGCAAGGGCACAGCCGCGATCCAATGCACGAAGGAGAAGGCAGCCAGAAGAACCACCGGGAAGACCGCCAGCGGCACCATCTGCCGGACCTTCGGAATGACGCGGTGCTTCAGCACATTCTTGGCGCGGCCACGGCCATAACCGAGATACTGGAAATAGAGACCTTTGAGCGAGGCGCGCGGGTAATAGACCATCTGCGTCTTACCGCTCATCCAGATCTTGTAGCCGGCTTGCCGCAGCCGATAGTCGAGCTCGGCATCCTCATTGTGGCTGAACGTCTCGTCATAGCCGCCGACAGCGCGGAAGGCCGAAATCCGCATCAGCGCGTGATGGCCATGGTCGACCCACTCTCCGGCGGAGAGGTGGCGATGCTTGGAGCCACCGGTGCCGAGTTTCGAATTCTGCGCCGCCGCAACCGATTTCTGTACCGCGCCGCTGCCGCTGGTCAGCATCGAAACCACGACCGAATCCGCTGATGTGGCCAGTGCTTCCTCAAGCAGCCGGTCACAATAATCGTCGGGATAGCCGCCATGCGCGTCGATGCGGATCAGATAGTCCGCGCCCTCACCGAAAGTGCCAATGGCGAGATTGATCGCCGCGCTCTGGATGCGACGCTTGTTGTGAAGCAGGATGACGCGCGGATCCTTCGCGGCGATCTGCTCGACAATGGCCAGCGTGCCATCGGTGCTGCCGCCATCGGCGACGATGATCCTGGCGCCCAGCCTTTGCGCCGCGGGCCGCAATTGATCGAGCAGCGTGCCGATATGGGTTGCCTCGTTCAGGCAGGGGATCACGATCAGGCTGGAGGGAAGCGCTTGCGTCATCAGGCGATGTCCATCCTATGCCATGGCTTCGGCCGCGAGGGGTTCGCGCACGGTGGTCAGGCGGCGCAATTTTTCGACCAGCGCCCTGCAGTCGCTGCGGTCGTAGCTCCATGTCCTCGGATTATGGGCAAGCACGCGCGCCTTCAGCCTGCCGAAGCGGTGCTCTTCCATCTTGCCAAGCGCGGTCTCGAGCGCCTGGGAAGTCGGCTGGGGCAGAAGAACGCCGATATCCTGTTGGCTGAGGAACCGTCCCGTTTCGGTATGGCCCATCGAGATCGGCACCGCCCCGAAGCGACAGCCTTCATAAAGGCGGTTGGGCAGCAGCCATTCCGAATTCTGCCCCTCTTCGAAGAAATCGATCGCCCAGGCGAAATGGACGTCCTGGTAGATCGCCGCCATGTCCTCCGGGTTGCGGTAGGGTCCACGAAACGACAGATAAGGCTCGGCATCGACGAAATCATGGAAATCCGGGAACTCCGAAAGCGCCGGACGGCCGCGCAGCACGACCTCGAAACGTCCATCCATGCGGCGCGTGAAATCGGCCAGCAGCCTTAGCGAGCGGCGACAGCGCAGCGCGCCGAACCAGCCGATCCGCCATGGCGGGGCGACAGGCCCCTCCATCGCCTCGCCCGTGCCAGGCTGGATCGCCGCCGCCTCGAAATACTTGTTCTCGACCAGTTCGACGGGGGCGGCGACCTGGCGGAAAGGTTTGAAATAATTGGCGATGAAGGCGGGCGAACTTGTCACCAGCAGCTTCACGTCACGCGCCAGATGGCGCTCGGTGGCGCGCAAGGCCTTGCCGAGGACATCGTCGCGGAGCACCAGGCGGTGGATGTCGAGGCATTCATAGACGATCGGCACCTTTGCGCCGAAGGCCGACCCGGCGCGACGGGCAAGCGCCAGCATTTCCAGGTTGCGCGCTATGATGAGATCGGGCCGCGGCGTGCCCCTCAGCTTCGCCCGAAGCGAAACCGTCGCCTTTGCGACCGCCGCCAGGCGCTGGGCGAATCGTCCGTCGCGTGTCGCGCCAAGGTCGATCGGCAGCAATCCTTCGATATCGGCAATCGGGGTGGCGGTGCGGCGGAAGCCCGCCAGGGTGACCTGGGCGCCACCTGTCCTGAGCATTGTGATCCGCCGGCGGACCGCCGGATCGGAGACATCGTGCACCAGGTACAAGACATGCAGCATGAAAACTCGACCGCTGTTTGACCCACCCAAGGGGAGCCTAGTACAGCTCTTGCTGCATCGCAACATTTTTGGTGCAGTGTAGCAAAATTAGTCACCTCTGCCGCGCCGCACAAACATATCGCTTGCGATCCACAACTCTTGAGAATGACCACGCGGTAGCGCCTTGCGGAAGCAATATGGCCCGCTTCGCGAGCAATTTCGGGCAGTTTCACCCATCTCAAGGCACCATGGCGATCTCACCGGGCGAGCCGCGAAGCCCCCAGCAACGGAGATGGTGGTTAATCAATTCCTAAATATTGTATTGCAGTGCAACAAAAAATGATGTTGAATTCTTGCCAGGGAAGTTGGGTTTTGGAAATTGGCTAGGGGATCCGCGCCTGCATTGTGTTGCAGCGCGGTATGTGATTGCAGCGCTGCTGCAGCTTTGGAATGGCCTGCGAATACCCCCTGATGCCACTGTGTCGATACGGGTGGTGCTGTATGAGCAAGGCTCTTCGTATTGCCGTCTATGACGACAAGTATCCGACCAGTTTTGTTACACCGCGAACATCCAGGCATACGATCTTGCGACAGCGATTTCTGCCGCTGAACCTGGTCTCGTCGAAGCTGGAAGGCGTGACGCTGATCGAACCTGCCCTGTCTGTCGACATGGTGCATGCGTTCAACCGGATACCGGTCAATTCCTCCAAATACATCATGTCGTTCGAATCCCATCTGCCCCGGCAATTCGCCCTTCGCAAACGCGGGCTGGTGGCGCGCTACCTGATGTCGCGGATCACCAACCCCGGCTGCCGCCGCATCATCGCCTTGTCGCATTTTGCCCGCAGAAGTTTGCTCGCCCAGCACTCCGACCATCCGGAACTGGACCTGCTGACGAAAAAGCTGCTGGTCCGCCACCCGAACATCGTGGTGCCGGCAACGCAAGACGCGATGGCGCAAGACGTTGCCGAGGAGTTGGTGCTGACATTCATCGGCGCCCACTTTGGCCGCAAGGGCGGATGCGTGGCGGTCAAGATCGCGGAAAAGGCAGCCGAGCAAAATCTGCCAATTCGAGTGAACATCGTGTCCAGTCTCCAGGTTGGCGGCCACATATGGACGGATCCGACAAGCCCGGGCTTCTTCGACCCCTACATCAAGCTGCTCGAACTGCCGAACGTCCGGCATCACGGGGTGTTGCCAAACAAGGAGGTGCGGCAATTGCTGCGCAACTCGCATTTCGGCGTCCTCGCCACCTTTGGCGACACTTTCGGTTACTCGGCGCTGGAATCGATGTCCGAGCACACGCCGGTTCTTGGAACGAAAGTCTGCGCCTTGCCGGAATTCCTGGAGGATGGCGTCAACGGGATCTCATTGCCTGTGGAGCTCGACGATACCGGCGACTGGTCCAGCCCGGGATACGACGCGCGCGGGGAGGCGAAATACGCACAGTATTTCCGCGATGAGGTCGAACGGCTCGCCAGCCTGGCCATCGAACGGCTGAAGCCGTATATCGGGCAACCGGCCTTGATGGCGCCGCTGCGGCGCGAAGCCCGCAGGACCGCGGAGGTCATGTTCGCGGCGGAGCCGGCAGGCGCGTTCTTTGATGCGCTCTACGATCGTGTCGCGGTGGAAAAAGCCCGCCAGCCGGCACAAATCGATCCTGCCCTAGACGTTTCGTCTCCCCAATCCCTGCCGCTTGAATCCCTTAAGCCCGTGTTATTGCCGTTTGCCCCTGACCCGCAGAGTGCAATGGGGCACGGCATTCCGACAGCCTCCGCGGCCTGAGCACCGCTGCGAGCATCGCAACAGAGGTCTTTTGCCCCGGGCGTTGGCCCACCGATCGAGAGGGACCACTCCGCCTATTCTCACTGCCCGGATCGAGCCGACACCCGAAAGGAATTTTTTTGTTGCATCGCAACATTTTGATGTGGCGTGGCAAAAAACCGCCTCACCGGGGTGCAAGACTCCTCAAAGATGGCGCATGCCCAGCGCCACGGCGCCAAGGCCGCATCGGACGGCCGGATCGAGTACGTCGCCGCCGACAAGGGCAAGGCGGCCAATGGAGGCTACCGATGATTTACACACGCAGAAAACTCCTGGCGCTTCTGGCCGCCTCCACGGCGGTACAATCGGTCGCCAGCCAGGCACTGGCCGAGAGCGTCGTGGCGGGAAGCGGGGACGTCGCCCTCGACAAGCTTCCCGACTGGGCCGATGTGAAGCTCCAGCTTTGGAAATACTCCAATCCCTTCGCACCGTCGCAGTGGAGCGAGCCCAAGCTTGGAGGCTATGACTGGAAGGCCGCCAATGTCAAAATCGTCGACGGCGCCCTTCAGCTTACCGTCAGCGAGAAAGCCTCCGCCGAGGTGATCTCGGGCAGCAATTCCGCATCCGCATCGGCGAAATGGGAGGTGGACGTAACGCTGCCGACGATGAAGCCAGGGCTGATCGCGGCGCCGCTCTGGATCTTCAACGACAAGGCCCATGAGGAGGTCGATTTCGAGATCGTCGGCACCAGGGGATTGCAACTCACCGTCTGGGCGAACGTCGACAACCAGCACAAGGCGGTCTGGGTAAAATGGATCCTGGTTGGCGACCTTTCAGGCAAACGATATCGCCTCGGCCTGCAATATGAGGCCGGAAAACGGGTTGTCTTTTCCATCGATGGCAAGGAAGCCGCGGTCGTCACGCCGGCCGACACCACCGGCGGTGCCTTTCCGAACAAGCCCATGCAGCCGTATTTCGACCTGTGGGTGGCCGCAGGTGCCATCATGGACCCGCGCTGGGCCGGCAAATGGGAGCCGATGGCTCCGTCGGAGAGATTGGTCATGACCGTTCACGGATACAGGCGGACCGACATTTAGCCATGAGGTAACTTCTTGCGCCGTCGCGCCTAGCCTCGAGGACGGGCGCAAGCGCCGATCCAGATATGCTGCATTGCAGCATTTTTGGTGCAGTGTAGCAAAAATCCACGTTTTCTGTTGCACTGCAAAATTATTGCCGTAGTTTGGGGTGGGCGGCGGTTGTGGATTTCGGATTTCCGGAATCCGCGCAAAGATCAGGAATCCTGAATTTGGAAGCCAATCCATTCGACCCGCCAGAAGGCTCGTTGCGCAAATCGGTCGGGCGCGGCGCGGTGGTGACCGCCCTGTCGCAATCGGTGCGGGTCGCGACACAGATCATATCCGTCATCGTGCTGTCGCGGCTGCTGTCACCGCAGGATTTCGGCGTCGTGGCGATGTGCGCGCCGGTGCTGGCCTTCATCGCGCTGTTCCAGGATTTCGGCCTGACCCAGGCGACGATCCAGAAATCGGGCATCCGGCACGAGGAGGTAAACTACCTCTTCTGGATCAATGTCGCGGTCAGTGCGATCCTGGCCTGCGTGCTGGCGGGCGCGGCGCCGCTGGTCGCCGCCTTCTACAGCGAGCCGCGCGTGACCGGGCTGGTGGCCGCGTTCGGGCTGCAGATCATGGCCTATGGGCTTGGCGCCCAGCATCTGGCGCTTTTGACGCGGCGCATGCAGTTCGGGCGGCTGGCGATCATCGATGTCGCCAGCGCCGTCGCCGGGCTGGTGGTATCGATCGCCTGGACCTTCATCGACCGTTCCTACTGGGCGCTGTTCGCCGGCACGCTGACCGGCGCGGTGCTGCCGACGCTGTGCTACTGGGCAAGCTCGCGGTGGCGGCCAGGCATGCCGCGCAAGGTCGCGGGCATCGGCGAGCTGATCAATTTCGGCGCCGGCATCACCGGCTTCAACTTCGCCAATTTCTTCGCCCGCAACCTCGACAATGTGCTGATCGGCAAATACTGGGGCGAGCAGCAGCTCGGCCTTTACGACCGCGCCTACAAGCTGCTTCTGTTCCCGCTCAGCCAGATCACCAATCCGCTGTCGAAGGTGATGGTGCCGGCGCTGTCCAGGCTGAAGGACGAACCGGACCGCTATCGCAGCGCCTATCTGCGCGTCATGCCGCTGATCCTTTTGGTGGCGCTGCCCGGCGTCGCCTTTGCTACCGCCATGTCGGATGTGCTAATCCCCTTCGTGCTCGGCGAGCAGTGGCGCGCAAGCGCTTCGATCTTCCTGGCGCTCGGCTTTGCCGGGCTGCTGCAGCCGCTCAACAACCCGGCGGGCTGGCTTTTCGTCAGCCAGGGCCGCTCCGGCGACTTCATGCGCTGGGGCATCATCACGGCGGTGACGTCGGTGCTCGCCTTCGCGATCGGCCTGCCCTACGGCGCGCTCGGCGTGGCGGTCGCCTATGCGGTGAGTGAATATCTGCGCACGCCTTTCCTGTGGCTTTATGTCGGCAAGAGCGGACCGCTGCGGGCCAGCCATGTGCTGCGCGCGGCGACGCCCTTCGTGCTCGGCGCGCATCTGGCGTTGGCGGCGGTCTGGCTGATCAAGCCGATGCTGCCGCAACAGCCTGTCGTCGCCCTGGCCGGTGGCGCCGTTCTTGCCTACCTGATCACCATCGTCGTCGCGCTGGCCTTCGCATCCGGCCGCGAGGCCTTGCGCGAGGCCCTGAAAATGCTGCCGGCAAGACAGCCGGCGGCAACGCCACGCGAGGCGCAATAATTTCGGCGCCTTTGCCGGCTACCCAATATCCACACGAGCATCAGGTCCGATCCATGCACTACCGGTCGATATCCGACATGAACGACACCATCGTCAGCAACCTTCACCGGCTGCCGCGTGACATCGACCTCGTGGTCGGCGTTCCCAGAAGCGGCGTGCTGGCGGCGACGCTGGTGAGCCTTGCGGCGAACATTCCGATGACCGACCTGGACAGCTTCCTGGAAGGCCGTGTTTACACCTCAGGCATCACCAAGCGCCGCGCCGCACTCGACCGCAAGGTCTCCGAGATGCGCAAGGTGCTGGTGATCGACGACAGTGTGGCGGGCGGCAATGCCATGCGCGACGCCCGCGCCCGCATCCAGGCTGCCGGCATCGAAGCCGACTTCACCTTTGCCGCCGTGTTCGGCCTGCAGCCTCGGCATGCCGAAACCGACGTCGTCTTCGAGGTCGTGCCGCATCCGCGCATGTTCCAGTGGAATTTCATGCATCACAAATTCCTGGCGCAATGTTGTGTCGACATAGACGGGGTGCTGTGCCTCGACCCGACCGAAGCGGAAAACGACGACGGCCCAGCCTATGAGAAATTCCTCAGCGAAGCGCGCCCTCTTCATGCCCCGACCCACAGGATCGGCTGGCTGGTCACCAGCCGGCTGGAGAAATACCGCGCGCTGACCGAGGCATGGCTCGCAAGGAACGGTATCCAGTACGACCAACTGATCATGCTCGACCTGCCGAGCAAGGCGGAGCGCCAGCGGCTTGGCGCGCATGGCAGTTTCAAGGCTGATTTCTACCGCAAATCCGACGCCATCCTGTTCATCGAAAGCGAGCATGCGCAGGCGTTGAAGATCACCGAACTGTCGGGCAAGCCGGTGCTGTGCGTCGAAACGCACATGGTCAGCGTTCCCGACGCGCTGTCGCTGCCGGCGCTCGGCCAGGCCGCGCGCAACCTGCCGGCGAGGCTGCGGCAGATCAACTCGCAGGAAGGCCGCAAGGGCGCCGCCAAGGCCCTTGCCCGCGCCCTGCTTGGCGCCCGCGGCTACGAGACGCTGAAAAGCCGGGTCAAGCGCCCGGCCTGATCAATACCGTGGCGGCTGCCGTCGAGCAGCTCGCCACCCGCCATGGCTACGCCGCCTGGCGGGCGCGCTGCCGTACCGCCCTGTCCAGGATGGAGAAGAAGGTGACGAACTGGCGGTCCGGATCGAGCTCCGGGCGTGCCGCGAAACCGCGCGCGAGGCCCGAGACGCGATCATATTCCTTGCTGTCGTTCCACAACCGCCTGACGGTCGCGACCCAGTCGGCAAGCGGAGCGTCATAATCCAACACCGCACCGCCGGGGCCGATCGCTTCGGGCAGGCCGCCGCGCCGCGAGCCAATGACGGGGATTCCGCTGCAATGGGCCTCCGACGCGACGCGCCCCCAGGCCTCTTCCCATTTGCTGGGCGCAAGCAGGATCCTGGTGCGGCCATAGACCGTCTTCATATCGCTGGTGCGGCTTTCCAGCGTGACATTGCCAAGCGGTGCGATCGTCTCTTCGATGCGCGCACGATGGTCATCCTCCAGCTTCCAGCTTTCAACGAACAGGAACGGGATTTCCGGGCAAGCACCGGCAATGCGCACCGCCAACTCGAAACCCTTTTCCTCATAGGGATTGATCAGCGTGACAAACTGGCCCGTCGTCGGCGTGCTGTAATGCGTCGGGTTGATAGTCGGCGGGATCACCGTCGCCTCGATGCCGAACTCCCTGCTGTAGGTGCGCGCGGTGAATTCGGAATTGGCGATGTAGAGTGCCGAGCGCAATTCGCGCAGGTCGCCGGCCAGTTCATGAAACTCGACGTTGCGCAGATACACGACCAGCGGCACGCCCTCGGCCTGCAGCGCCTTGCCGAGCGGAACCGACTTGTGGCACTGGACCACCGCCACATCCGGCTTCACGCGGTTGACGGCAAAGGCCGCCGCCTCCCAGGGGAACCATGCCCGGATCACCGGGTAGCCGGGAAAATTATCGACGACCGCGGGCTGGCGCAAAAGCTTCATCTTGGCGCGCGCCTTGAGGCCGAAGACGCCGTCGCCGAACAGGGCGGCAAGCACCGCGGCCTCATGCCCATGCTCGATCAGTTGTTCGGCCAGATGATGCGTGCTCGACTGGACGCCGCCGCTGAATTCCGGCGGGTAGCCGTTGCCGCCTGCAAAAAGAACTTTCATGATCCTGGCTCCTGGTCTTTTCGCGTTTCATTCTTGCGGCCCGATCGAGGGCCGCGTCGAAAGCCGCCTCAGGCACTCTGTGGCGGATCAAGCGTCGCGAACGGGTTGGTGCATGAGTGCCATCCGGTGAACCGGATCGGATCGTCAGGCGAACTGCGCCCGGCATAGTCCGTCAGCATGTGGAATTCGGCAACGAGCCAGCGATCGAAATGCCTGAGATCGCGCCGCTTGCGCTGCGGCAGCAACCCGCGCGCCTGGCCGAGCTTCGTCTTTTCAAGCAAGGTGACGGCATCACCCAGCTTCTCGCTCGGGAATATCCAGGGATTCCGGTTGCGGAACTCCAGCACGAACTGCTGCAGATGCTCGATGCGCATGTTCAGCCTGCCGAGATATTTTTCCAGCGTGACCCGAACCAGATCCTCGTCCGAAAACGAGGAGACGGCCGCGTAGGCAACGCCTGTCGACGCAACGCCTCCCGCCAGGATGGCCAGTGCCGAGCGCCGTGTGACTTCGATCATCGGCCCGCTCCTTTCATGCGATCCGGCTCGCCGCGCGCAGCGACAACGCTGCCGCGGTCAGGCTCGGGTTGGCGCAGGAGCAGCTTGGGTAGGTGCTGGTGCCGACGACAACCAGGTTTCTCAACCGGTGATGGATCATGTCGCTGTCGATGACCGAATCGGCGGGGCCGGTGCCCATCCTGAGCGTGCCCTGCACATGCGATTCGGTTGGCCGGATGCCGCGGTCGAAAAGCCTTTCGACCGGCAGCGGGGCGAGCAGCCCGGGCAATTTATCCAGTGCCCTGGCCATGCCCTTGACCGCGTAGTCCGACGGCGCCTTGAAGGAGACAAAGGCATTGTCGTCCTCGTCGAGGGTGACGAAATTCTCGTCATCGAGCAGGTTCTCAGTGACCACGACCAGCGGCAGCGTCTGGCGCAGACGGCCCTTCTCGGCACGCATCCCGTGCTGCCAGCGGTTCTCGAAATAGACCAGGGCTGCCGCGTGCTCGGACCGGTGCGGACCGTCATAGAGGCCGAAATTCAGGCCGGTGGTAATTGTGCTGCCGTCGAAATTGTCGACGCCGTCGAGATAGACCTCGAAATTCCAGCCATAGGATTCATGCAGGCCACGCCCGACGAATTGATCGCCCAGGCCGGAACGCAGCATGATCGCGGCGCTCTGGATGGCATTGGCGCCGAGAATGAAGAGGTCGCCACTGACCTGATATTGCTTGCCGTCATGGACGAAGGTGACCGAACGGACCGTACCGCCGACATGATCGAGCCGCCGCACTTCCGCACCGAGGCAGACCGAAACGTCGGGATGCTCGAAGACGTGCATCAGGCCGTTGTTGGCGGTGAATTTCGCGTCGACCGGGCACAGCCAGCAGCGCAGATTGGCACAGCACGAGGTGCGTTGCGAGGTCGGGACCCGGGCACGGGCCGTCGGCATGACGAAGTGCTCGTCGGGCTGGGCCGCCTTCATCATCTTGTCCGGCGTCGACATGCGATGCGGCGGTTGCGGAAACGGTTTTGAACGCGGCAACATCGCCGCCATGTCGGGGTCGCCCGAGATCGACATGATCTCTTCGGCATCGCAGTAGAATGGCTCGACATCGTCATAGCTGATCGGCCAGTCATTGCCGATGCCGTAGGTGCTTTTCAGCCTGAAATCATTGGGATGGAACCGTGGCGTCTGCGCGAACCAGCAGTTGGTCCCGCCGCCCAGCCCGATCGTATAATTCCACGGCTTGTCGGAATTGTCGGTCTTGTAGGTCGTCTCGTCGTCGATGTCGGTGTTGGCGTCCTGGTCGAGCTGCCATTCATGCGTATTGTGGCGGCCCCACTCCAGCACCAGGATGCGCGCCTTACGCCGCCTGGCGAACTCGTGCAGGAAGAAGGCCGAACCGAAGCCGGAACCGATTGCGACAAGATCAAAATGATCCCTGGTGATTTGCTCGGGCTTTACGTCCAGCACCATCAGCTACAACTCCGCACAGAAATACGCACCCATCGGGTCCTTGCGACCGTTCTTCATGTCCGAGACCAGTCTCACCACTCCAGCCTCATGCCGCCATTCTGCCGATCGAGTGATACTCGATGCCATGGCGCGCCACGACCTTGGGATCATAGAGGTTGCGCCCGTCGAAGATGACCGGTGTGGTCAGCGCGTCCTTGAGCGCGTCGAAGGACGGCGCGCGGAAGCTCTTCCATTCGGTGGCGATGAGCAGCGCATCGGCGCCGCGCAGTGCCGCTTCCTTGGTGCCGCACAGCATCAGGTCGTCGCGCAGCCCGTAGATGGCCTGGCATTCCTGCATCGCCTCGGGATCATAGGCCTGCACGGTCGCGCCGGCCTTCCACAGCGCCTCCATCAGGACGCGCGCCGGCGCCTCGCGCATGTCGTCGGTGTTGGGCTTGAAGGCCAGGCCCCACAGCGCGAAGGTCTTGCCGGCGAGATCGCCCTTGAAGTAGCGGTTCACCTTGTCGAACAGGACGGATTTCTGGTCGTTGTTGCGTTCCTCGACGGCACGCAGCAGCTTGGCGTCGAATTTGACGCCTTCGGCGGTCTTGATCAGGGCGCGGACGTCCTTGGGGAAGCACGAGCCGCCATAGCCGAGGCCCGGATAGATGAAGTGATAGCCGATGCGCGGGTCGCTGCCGATGCCCTTGCGCACCTCCTCGATGTCGGCGCCGAGCTGCTCGGCCAGATTGGCCATCTCGTTCATGAAGCTGATCTTGGTCGCCAGCATGCAGTTGGCGGCGTATTTCGTGAACTCGGCGCTGCGCACGTCCATCACGATCATCTTCTCGTGGTTGCGGTTGAAGGGCGCGTAGAGCTCGCGCATCACGGCCTCGGTGTCCTCGCTGGACGTGCCGACGATGATGCGATCGGGCTTCATGCAGTCGGAGACGGCCGAGCCTTCCTTGAGGAATTCGGGATTGGAGGCGACGTCGAAGCTCAGGTCCTCGCGCCCTCTCGTCTTCAGTGTTTCGGCGATCCTGGCCTTTACCTTTTCGCAGGTGCCGACCGGCACGGTCGACTTGCCGACGATGATCTTGGCGGTCTCCATCTCGCGGCCGATGGTCTCGGCGACCGCCAGCACATATTTCAGGTCGGCCGAACCGTCCTCGCCGGGCGGCGTGCCGACCGCGATCATCTGGATTTCCCCATGCCTGACGGCGGCGGCGGCATCGGTGGTGAACTTGATGCGGCCGGCGGCGTGATTCTCCCTGACGATGCTTTCAAGGCCCGGCTCGAAGATCGGGACGAAGCCCTGGTTGAGCCGTTCCACCTTGTTTGCATCGATGTCGACGCAAACAACCTGGTGGCCGACCTCGGCAAGCACCGCCGCCTGCACGAGGCCGACATAGCCAATTCCAAACACCGTCAAGTTCATTCGATTTCGTTCCTGTCCAGGGCCGCGAACCGCTTTGGGTCCGGCCGGTTCAATTCGACGTTCCCAACTGTTTTATAGTGCATGCGAGCGATTCAGGAAATTGACAGGGTTCGCCGAGCGCGGTGAAGGCGACGCGTTCGACCTGCAGCGAGAGCTTGCGGCCCGGATCCGCGAACGCACCCATCCAGCCATTCATCGTGTCGCTGCCCCAAAAACTGAAGAAAATCTTCTGCGCATGGCTGGGCAGCTTCGCCGGATCGGTGATGGTGTTCACCAGTTGGCCGTTCACGTACCAGCGCAAACTGTCCTTCTCCCAGACGAAGGCGTAGTCGTTGAAGGCCTTGTCGGTGCCGCCGGGCACCTCGACCAGCTTCTCGTTCTTGCCCTTGCCGTCGATATAGGCGTTGACCTGCACCTTGGATGTGTCCTTGGTCAGGATCTCGAAGTCGATCTCGTCCCAAGGCTGCTTGTCGGACGGGCCGATATACGAAAAGAAAGCCGCGTTCAGGCCGGGACCGGTATCGGTCTTCATCCGCGCCTCGTAGGTGCCGTAGCCGAAGCGCTGCTTGCTCTGGATCTCGCCGCAGGCGAATTCGCGATCCTTCGTCTTCTGCTTCTCGAACCCTAGTGACAATACACTGTTGGACAGACTGATCTGCCCCTTCGACCAGGTGCAATTCTGGTGACTGCCGTTCGTCCAGCCGTCGGAAACGTACCAGCGTTCACGGTTGAAACTGGTGAAATCGTCGACGAAAGAGGGGGCCGTCTCGATATTCTGTGCATGGGCGGGAACTGCCGGGAAACTGGCAAGAGCGGCCAACAGCAGCGCCCCGGCCGGACCCAGCAGCCACAGGCCGATCCGCCGGGCCTGGTGCGCGAAGGGCGATGCGTCAATTGCAGTCGTGGATGTGGATTTCGAACCCGAATTCATACCAAACTCACCTTTGTGCTGTGTCCCCAACCCAAAGTCGACGTTTGAACCGCTTCCAAACGGGCCAACCTTGACCTCCTCCTTGACCCTCCCGAAATCCCTCTCCTGTCCTGCACCGCATCCTTGCGGCGGTCCCGCCTTCACGGTCACGCTCGGCCGGCGCCAGCGGGCCTGGCGAAATCGACCGCGGCGGCCGAATCGGACGCCCCACCCTCGTCGAAGACCATATCCAGCGAATGACGGAGCTCCCTCATCATGCCGTTCTGGCGCGACAATGCCGCGATGCGACGCTCGCAATTCAGGATCGACTCCGTCAGCGCGGTGACTTCGGATGAACGCCTGCGCGAGGCAGAGCCGTTTTCCATGGCTTCGACAAGAAAGGCCGCGTTGGTGGCCGTCTTGCGGTAGCGGCTCTCCAGGCCGGTTCTCTCGGCTTCGATCTCGGCTGCAATCTGCTCGAAGAGCTTCGCCAGCCGGTCGAGGCGCGAGACGTCGGCCTGCCGGTCGCGGGCAGGATCCCTTGATCTGAAGCCGAATATCGAGGCCATGGCTTAAATTCCTGTCATCGCCGGCTTGCGTGCCGGGCTACTGGCCAATCCCCCGCAACCGGGGGCCGAACAACTCGTACCGCATTGTCCACTCCACTGACGGGAGAGACTTCAGACCAATCCGATCGGGGGCCAGTTCGGTTGGTCGTTTAATTTGCTGCACCGCAACATAGACTGCCATCGTCGGAGCCGTGAGGCAACCACCCAATTCGTAAACTCATAAATCCGGTGGAAATGGTTTGCGCGGTGACGTGCTGCCGGCGGGATAAACCGAGCATTCCCAGCGCCTTACCGTTCCTTCCCCGCGTTGGTCCCGGCCATCAGGAAACGCAACGGCGGCACATGCCTTTGCCCGGAGGCAAGGCCAACGCGGCGAAACAGCGCCTCGAGCTTGTCGGACGCCACGCCCTGGACGATGGGGACCAGGTTGGATTGACTTGATAAGGCGTAGGCTGCGGCCGAAGCCAGCCCGCGCTCGGCCTTCACGTCGAGGAAGTTGCGTAGCCGGTACTTGTCGCGCACGTGCCGCTCGTGCCGCCGCAGCACCGCCTTGGAGCCTTCCGGCAAGCTGTCGATCGCCAGCAGCGCCAGATCCGCGTCGGCCAATCGCTTCAGGTCCTGCGTCTTGTGGCGGCCGCTGAGCGAATCGGCGCGCACGATGGCGCCGTAGCCGCAGGAGCGGATGACCTTGAACCGCGCCCCGTGGGCGACCGCGCGGGCGTAGAGTTCGTAATCCTCGCCCAGCCGCAGGCTCTCATCGTAGCGCAATCGGTGCCGGTCGAGGAAGGCGCGGCTGATCACGGGCTTCAGAAAGCCAAGCTCGCCTCTTTGCACGCGGCGCCTGGAGATGTTGCCTTCGACGAAGCGCTCGAAGTCGAGGAATTCCGGCTCGGCGGCAAAATCCGGGGCGACGATTTTCGTCGCGTCGCTGGTCGCGTCGTCCCTGATCAACATGATGTTGTCGGCCGCGAAATCCCAATCGGCGCCGGCAAACAGGTTGCGGAACCGGCCCTCGAGGAAGAAGTCGTCGGCATCCAGAATGCTGATGAACGGCGCCTTCGAGCCGGCGATCGCGGCATTGCGGGCGAAGGACGGGCCGCGATTGACATCGAGGCGCATCACCGCAAGCCGGCCGCTGCCGTCGTCGGTGGAGCGGGCGACCTCGGCGGTGTTGTCGGTGGAGCCGTCGTCGACGACGACGACCTCCGTCACTTCCGGTTCGCGCAACGCGGATGCGATGGCTACCGCGATCGTGCGTGCCGCGTTTTTGGCCGCGATGATCACGCAAACCTCGGATTTCGTCATCGACATGGGTTTTGCCTCTTGCACAGGTTTCGATATGCCCTCGCCCTGTACGTATTCGATGCCCACCGCCATCACGGACTGGCCGGCCGTTCGAAGATGCGGCGGCTGATATCCGCCGATGCCGCCCAGCCGGCTTCCGCCAGATAGCGGACAGGAGCCCGGCCACACAATTCCCACAAAACGGTTCGCCGCTGCGGCCATCGCAGTGACGACAGCCATGGCGCGATGACCATGTTGAGCAGATCCTCGTTGCCGATGCGCGAAAGGATCGGCTTGGCCCGCTCCGACAAGAGCGTGTCGGTGCCGCCCAACAGCACGTCGGCGGCACGCAGGCCGAGCAACAGCGTATCGTCCAGCCCCTGGCTCACCGCCGCATCGAGAACACGGCGCTGATCGGCCTCGTCGAGACGATTGGCGCTGGCCCTGATATCGCAGACATAGCCCGCGCATGGTTCGCGGTTGAACAAGGCCTTGGCAACGCTGATGCAGGACAGCATCAGCGTGTCGGCGACCGACGTGAACGGCACTCCGGTGCCGGTGATCTCGACCAGCCGTTTGCGCCGCAGGAACCCGTCGGCATCGCGTGGGCTGGGCGAGCCGGGCTGCTGGAGCCGATAGTGAAGGTCGACCGTGGAGGATTTCGGCCCGCTTCCCCGAATCATGTGCTGTTCGCCAAGGAAGCGAACCCACCAGACGGAGCGCGACTTGCCTGATACCTCGTAGCCGATCGAACGCAGCGCGTCGCGCGCCCTCGAGAACCCTGCAGGCGAAACCAGGATATCGACATCGCCCGATGGCTTCATGAAATGGTCGTCGTAGAGCAGATGCTGCTGAAACGGGCCCTTCAGAAAGACGAAATCGATCTGCCTGTCGCGCAGTGCCTGGTGGATCGCCATCGAATCCATGAGGCAGGCGGCGTTCATCGAAACCGTCTGCCGGCGATAGGTGTCGAGCCACTGTGAAAGCTCAGCCGGCCTGTCGCCCGCCGGGGCGCGCGACAGCGCCTTCAGAACGAAGGTGGCGACTTTGTTCAGCCTGGCGATGTCGGCCACGGCAGCATCGGAAAGGCCCGGCCGCGACAGATCGCCGGCCGAGGCCGCCGCGCCCGAGAAATACAACCGCAGGCAGGCCCGCACATAGGCAATCTCGTCGGCGCAGTCGGCGGCGCGCAGTCGTTCATAGGAACTTTCCGGCAAGGCCATCGAGCGCATGGTCTCCAAAACGCGGTTTGCGCGACGCGTATGCTGCAGGTGCGAAGCAAAGCATCCTCAAAAACCTCGGCGACGTAAAGTCTTTCCTTTCGCAGTGCGAAATTTTGCAACCAGAGCGGTTGCCGAGCCTTCCGAAGACCGTGAGATATACGGTTGGAATTGCAACCGCCATCGAGGCGTTTCGGCCGGTCATCACCGCGGGTCGGCTAACAGAAATCCATCTTTTTTAGGGACGCCTAAAAAAGCATCAGCACTACCAACTTTTTATGCAAGTAAAATCAACTGCTTAAAGAATCGCCATCGCCGACGTCAGATGGTTCGAGCTTCAGTTCAAAAGCGGCGGAATTTTGAGCAGCCCGCACACACATGGTGACGCCCTCAACCTTTAATTGATTAACCAGAGGTAAATCAGGCTTGACTCATAAATGCTGCCATGCAGCTATTGCACCGCAGCATGAAAGTGCTGACGGCACTCGACAGGCCGTTTCCAGTCCTCATTTTGGAGAGTAAAATGGAACAGAATGTTGAAAAGCACGAGTACGAAACGCCAAGCCTGACGGTACATGGTTCCATTGAAACCATCACCCAGGGCGGTGGTGGCAGCACGGCAATCGACGCGTCGTTTCCCGCGCACACCCCAATTGGCGACCTGACGTTCTCCTGACACCAACCTGATTCCGGGGGAGTGACGTTGGGCTTCCGGGATCCAAGACCATAAATGGAGCCGGGGATGAAAATCCCCGACTTTCCCTCTTGAACCGACGACGCGTGGACCGTGTGTTGCAACGAGGTTTTGGCATGAACTGGAACCCATCCGAGCACGATAGCGTAAGTGCCACCGGGGATGCCGTGGCTTGCGAATTTGGCGAAGGCCTCGCGCTTCTCAATCTCAAATCCAATATCTACTACAGCCTCAACGGCGTCGGCGCTTTCATCTGGGAGCTGATCCAGGAGCCGAAGTCGATCGCCGATATCCGCGGCGCCGTGCTTGCGCGCTACAATGTCGACGCCGAGCGCTGCAAGGCCGACGTCGACGCACTGCTGCAGGGCCTCGCCGAAAACGGGCTTGCGAGGGTGCAGCATGAGGCACTCGTCTAGGCAGGCTGCGCAAAAGGCCATGATCCCGCGGCAAAGACCTGCGACGGAACAAAGACCCAGGCCGACGACCCGGCGGCCCGGCCGGTGGAGTTTGGCCAGGGTTCTGTCGCTGAGCGGTTCTGAAGCCCTTTTTCTCTGCCACTGCCTGCTGGTGGTCGCGGCCGTCCGGCTGGGGCTGACATTGTTCTCCTACAACCGTGTTCGTGGCATGGTGACCCGGCTCAACGCGCGCCAGTGCGCCAGTATGGGCGAGCTCCGGCTCGTCGCCTGGGGCGTCGCCGCGGCTGCACGGTTCGTGCCGCGCGCCACTTGCCTTACCCAGGCGCTCTCGGGTCAGTACATTCTCGCACGCCAGGGCAATGCCTCCAACATCCGCATCGGCATCGAACGCGGCACGGGCGAGCAATTGAAGGCGCATGCCTGGCTGGTCAGCGACAACCATGTCGTGCTTGGCGGCTCCGTCGACGGCTTCGCGCATCTGGTCGACCACGGCAGCCGATGAGCGGCGTGGCCGGAATCCTGCTGCGACAGGGACAAGCGTTCGCGGTCCGGGGATCCGCGCCGGCCGACGCGGCGACCGACATCCAGCAGATGCTGGCACGCATGCGCCACCGTGGCCCCGACGGAAACTCGTGGTGGCTGGACAGCGGCATCGCGCTTGGCCACGCCTGGCTCAACACGACGGACGAGGCCGGCCCGGGCCCGCTGACCATGGCCGGCGGCAAGCTCGCCATCACCGCCGATTGCCGGCTGGACAATCGCGACGAGCTGATGGCGAGGCTGGGTGTCCGCGACAGATCGGTCGCTGACGCAGTATTGCTGATGCGAGCCTATCTGCGCTGGGGCGAATCCTGCCCCGTCCACCTGCAGGGCGACTTCGCCTTTGCCATCTGGGATGCCGAGCGGCAGCTGTTGTTTTGCGTGCGCGACCATTTCGGGGTCAAGCCATTCTACTACCACGCCGCGGACCGGCGTTTTGCCTTTGCCTCCGAGATCGGGCCGATGCTTGGCCTCGACGGGGTCGATGCGCGCATCAGCGAACACCGCATTTCGGGATTCCTGGCCGGACTTCCCGACGACCCGCAGTCCACCCCCTACAGCGATATCTTCAGCCTGCCGGCGCGTCACAGCCTCACCGTCACCGCGCAACAGGTGGTGCTGCGCCGATACTGGCAGATCGAGCCATCGACGCGACCGCTGCGATCGGATGCGGCGGAGGAATTCAGCCATCTGTTCGCGCAATCGGTGAGCAACCGGATGCGCGGCAGTCAGTCGATCGGCGCGATGCTGAGTGGCGGCCTCGACTCCTCCTCGATCGCCTGTGTCGCCGGCCTGCAGAATGCCGCCGAGCGGAAACCCAGGCTGCCGACCTTCTCGCTGATTTTCGAGAAGGGCTCGTCGATGGATGAGCGGTTTTTCATCGATGCGGTATTGGATCAGCAGAAAACCGATCCGACGCTGATCCCTGTCGGCAATTATGCACCCTTCGCCGAATTCGAGCGGGTGCTGGAGGAGCAGGAAGGCACTTTCCTGGCGCCCGGGCTGACGCTGACCCGCGGCATCTACAGGACCGCGGGCGCCAAGGGCGTCAAGGTGCTGCTCGACGGCCATGGCGGCGACGAGGTCGTTTCGCCGGGCCATGGCCATTTGCACGAGCTTGCCAATGGCGGCAGGTGGCTGGACCTTTGGCGCGAGGTCCGCAGCGCCTCCAACACCTATGGCGACAGCACGCTCGCCCTCTATTTCCAGTTCCTGACGCTCTATGGGCCGGCATGGCGGATCGCCAGGCTGAGACAGCTGGCGAACCGGGCGCTGAACCGGATACGCAAGCCCACGCGGATACAGCGCGGCCGCAGCTGGCGCGACCTGATCAATCCGGACCTGGCCAGGCGCACCGAGATCATCGACCGTTTCCACCGGGCCGGATACATGCCGCCGGGCGTCCAGGCCAGCGACGCCTTGAGCCATCGCTGGATCCTGTTGAACGGCTATGTGCCGCACTCCTTCGAGGTGCTCGACAAGGCGGCTGCCAATTTCGGCGTCGAGCCACGGTATCCCTTCTGGGACAAGCCGCTGGTCGAATTCTGCCTGGCGCTGCCGGGCGAGGAGAAACTCAGCCACGGCTTTGGCCGCTACGTGTTGCGCCGGGCGATGGAGGGCATCCTGCCGGCGGCGGTCCAGTGGCGGCGCGACAAGATCGATTTCACCGCCAATCTGGTCAATGGCATGGTGCGCAACCACCGCGACCTGCTGGAGCAATTGCTGGTCTCGGATGCCGGGCGCATCGCGCCCTATGTCAACCTGCCACAGGTGAGCGCCGCATATGGTCGGCTGCTGCGCCAGCCCGATCAGGCAACCCCTCTCGATGTCCAGTATGTGTGGCGTTCGGCCTCGCTGTCACTCTGGCTGCGGCAGGTCCAGCACAGCGGGAGCCCCGCATGATGCCTCGTAACCAGCCGTTCGCCACCTACCTTGGTGATCGTCCTTCCCGTGATGGGATGACGAGGAAGCGGCGTTACTACCGGGCCTATGGTCTGACCGTCGCATCCGACGTGGCGTTGCCCGAACTGCAGCCGGCGGAGCCGGCGACGCCGGATATCCTGATCGCCATCGGCACGATCGACATGCCGAAGCCTTCGTCCGAGACCGCGACAATCTTCCGCTTCGAGCCGGACCGGCAATATCTGGCATGGCATGCTGTCGGCGCCTTCCTGATCAGCGATTTCAGCCGCATCGATATCGAGCCGGCGCCCGGCGTCGACGACGCGCTGCTTGCCTTCCCGCTGCTCGGGCCGGTGATGGCATTGTTGCTGCACCAGCGCGGCCTGCTCGTCCTGCATGCCAGCGCCATCGCGGTGGCCGGCAGGGGCGCCATCTTCATGGGCGACAAGGGCGCCGGCAAGTCGACGACGGCAAGCGCGCTGATCCGAGCCGGGCATGATTTGCTTACCGATGATGTCGTGGCGCTGGACCTGGCCAACCCCGTCGCGCCGATGATCGTTCCGGGCTTTCCCCAGATCAAGCTTGCCGCAGATGCCGCGGCCGCGATTTCGCTTGGCCAGGCGGAGGTGCGGCCGCAAGTGCATCCGGCGATCGAGAAGATGCAACATCGCCTGCACGGCGCCTTCTCCAGCGGCACAGTGCCGGCGACCAGGATCTATGTGCTCGAGCGAGGCCAAAAGGCCGGTATCACGCCCTTGCCGGGTATCGCTGCCCTGCCGGCCATCATCAAATTCTCCTATGTGACGCGGTTCGGCCGCGCGGCGCTGGCCGGCGATTTCGCGGCGCTGCATTTTCGCCAATGTTCAGCAATCGCTAACCATGTCGGCGTGTTCCGGCTGGAAGTTCCGACCGGCCTCGACAGGATAGGCGAGGCGGTGGAGCTGATCGAAGCCGACCTTGCAGTTGGCAATTTAGCCGCCGGGGAGCCGGCGGCCGGCTGTCGGCAGCGGTGAGGGCAATCATGTCGACGTCCTCGATCCTTCGCCTGTCGCTGTTTCGTGATGTCGCTGCGTTCGGCGCCGTCATTGCCCAGATCGGCGGGCGGCGGACCTGGACGGCGCTGCTGTTCCTCATCCTCGGCAGCCTGACGGAGGGCATCTCGATCCTGCTGCTTGTGCCGCTGCTTCACCTGGTCGGGCGCGCCGACCAGGATTTCGCGGTGCGGTTGCCGAACAACGATTTCGTGCGCTGGCTGGTGCCGGACGGAACGTTGCAGCTGACGACGGTGCTGTGCGCGCTGGTCGGGCTCGTTGCCGTGCAGGCAGCATTCAACCGCTTCAAGTCGGTCTACATGGCCAGGCTTCTGTTCGATTTCATCAACCGCCTGCGCATGAACCTGTTCGAGAGCATCGGCAAGGCGCGATGGGGGGTGTTCTCGCGCATGCGCAGCTCAGACCTCGACCATGCCTTGACCGGCGACATCGATCGCGTCCAGGGCGCCGCCTTCTCGCTGCTGATGCTGGTGCAGATCGCGGTGCTTTTGGTGGGCTATCTCGTGATCTCCATGTTCATCTCGCCGATCATGACGGCGTTTGCCATCATCATCGGCATCGTGATGTTCATAGCGCTGCAGCCGTTTCGCTCGCGCGCCACAGCCTTCGGGCGTGTCCTGACCAGCAATCGCCAGGATCAATACCGGACAGTCTCGGAATTCCTCGGCGGCATCAAGGTGGCCAAGAGCCTGAATGTCGAGGCCAGCTATTTCGCGCAGTTGCAGGCAACCCTGGAAAGGATGAAGGCCGACAACATCGACTATGTACGCAACAGCTCGATCGGTACCGCCGTGTTCCAGGTGGCGAGCGTCGTGGGCCTCAGCCTGTTCATCTACGTGGCGCTGGTCCGCTTCAACCTGTCGCTGGCCGAGATTGTCGTGCTGCTCCTGGTTTTCATGCGTATCGCGCCCCGCTTCATGGACATGCAGACGCAAGCCCAGCAGGTGCTGATCAACCTGCCCGCCTATATGGCCATGCGCAGCCTGCAGGCACGCTTCGACGCCGAGCGCGAGCCGGGCCATGCCGAATTCGACGATGCCGAAAAGCTGTCGCTCGATACCGGGCTGAACATTCGCGGGGTTTCCTTCAGCTACGACGACGGCGCCGGCAAGGCGGTGGTGAGCGAAATCACCTTCGGGCTTCCGGCCGGCAAGGTCACCGCCCTGATCGGACCTTCGGGATCAGGCAAGAGCACGATCGCCGACATGCTGCTTGGCCTGCTCGAGCCGACCACCGGCAAGATCCTGGTCGACGGTGTCGAGATCAATGCCGGCAATCGCCGGCGCTGGCGCGACCAGGTGGCCTATGTGCCGCAGGACGTGTTCCTGCTGCATGACACGATCGCGGCGAATCTGCGACTTGCCGCGCCGCAGGCCAGCGACGACGCGTTATGGACCGCGCTGCGCGCCGCACATGCGAGCGAATTCGTCGAACAGCTCGACCAGCGGCTCGAGACCGTGGTTGGCGACCGTGGCGCGCGCCTCTCAGGTGGCGAGCGCCAGCGCATTGCATTGGCGCGCGCGCTGCTGCGCAAGCCGTCGCTGCTCATCCTCGACGAGGCGACCAGCGCGCTCGATTGGCAGAACCAGGCGCTGATCGCCAGGTCGATCGATGGATTGCGCGGCGCAATGACCATCCTGACGATAGCGCACCGGCCATCGATGATCGCCTTCGCCGACTGGGTGGTGGCGATGGAAGACGGCCGTGTGGTGGAGGTCGGACAGTATCAGCGGTTGAAAGCGAAGCCGGCGAGCCGGCTGTCCAGGATGCTGTCGGGGGAACAGTCGGAAACCGAACCCGCCAATGTGGCCTGAGGCTCGATCGGGGTGTTGAGAATTCAGGTCAGGCCGATATCACCTGAATATCTGAACGGCGTAGAGCCGTTCAGCGTTTCACGGAATCGCAGAACCGCTCTAACTATTTGTTTTTACGCAATTCCGGACGGAAAACCGTTACACACTTTTCCTGGAATTGCTCTAATGCAGGCTGCGCCGGGCGCTGCCCAGCTTCTCGCCTTCGGGCACTTCGGGCGAGCTCAGCTTTCTTTCGGCTTCACGTAGCCTGTCCGCATGCGTCGGTGCGCTCCTGGCGATCATTGCATAGACGAGGACGAAATAGCCGGCCTGGATAACCGCCGCGCAGATGACGAGGCGCAGCAGCGTCGTGCCCAGCGAGGCGCCGCCAAGCCAGGACCAGGCGACGACAATCGCAAGAGCGAAAAGCATCCCAACGATGAATTTTGGAAGCGACATTACCCAACAGCCCATAAACCGGCTCGGGTCATATCCAATAATTGCCCCACCCGAGCGCCGTCCCTTGTCATGCGGGCTTGTTAAAATAACCCGCTCTCGGCCGGTTGCTTCCAGCCTTTCAACCTGTCGCCACTGTGACAGGTATAATTTGCAATTCTATTAAGGCGGGCAGGAGGCGGCAAGGGCAACCGCACATATTTTTGATTGAGCTTACGCGATCGACTCTTTCATGCTGCAACGCACACGACGGCATTTCACTCAACCTGCAGCCGACGAGCTTTTTCAGTACAATCCATAATATTAAGTAGTATTTTATGTTAATAGTCGTGAGCCTCGCACCTTTCTAAAGCACTAATATGTGTCGCCTCGAGCGGACGAGTACGCCCTGCCCAAAAATCGCCCCAAAAAGGTCCGTATTTTTTTCCGTTTGCCCATTTATTGTCACAATTGTGCTAAATATCCCGAAAAATGTGCATTGCTAGCTTATTATTTAGTCAATTCATGACGTGACTATTTCAATGGGCCGGGAAATTGTGTGTTGCGCTGCAACATTTTTTTGATATCGTGTGGTGAACCATTCGTTCAACGCATGGAGTTTCCGCATGAGGGATATTGCCAAGTCGGCCACGGCGGGCTTTTCGCAGGCTGACACCGATTTTCCGCCGCCGATCGGCGGCCTCATCAAGCGCAGCTTCGATATCGCCGGTTCGCTGGTCGGTCTGATCGCTCTCAGCCCGCTGTTCGTGATGATTGCGCTGCTCGTCAAGTTTTCCGACGGTGGATCGATTTTCTATGGCCATCGGCGAATCGGGCGCGGCGGACGGATTTTTCCGTGCCTGAAATTCCGCACCATGGTCCCGGACGGCGACAAGGTGCTGACCGCGTATCTTGCCACCAATCCGGATGCCAATGCGGAGTGGATGGCGACCCGCAAGCTGAAGAACGATCCGCGCGTCACCCGCGTCGGAGCAGTGTTGCGGAAGCTCAGCCTTGATGAACTGCCGCAGATCATCAACATCCTGCAGGGCGACATGAGCCTTGTCGGGCCTCGCCCCGTGGTGCGTGACGAGTTGGAAATCTACGGCAGTGCCGCGGTGTACTATCTGAAATCGCGGCCCGGCCTGACCGGCCTGTGGCAGGTCAGCGGCCGCAACGATGTCTCCTACGACAGCCGCGTCGCCTTCGACCGCCACTATGTCGAGAACTGGTCGCTGTTCGGCGACGTGCGCATCATCATCAAAACCGTGCCGGCCGTCTGGATGTCACGCGGCTCTTACTGACCGGCCGCCGGCACCAGGCATCCGGCGGCAAGCTCATCGGGCGATGGGGCTAAAACGGATCGGAACGTTCAGTTGAAAACAGACATGTTCGAAGCCTTTGGCAGCGGCCGCTTTTCCGGCCGCTCTCGGCTCATGGCCACATGCCTTGCGGCATCGCTCGCTTTTCTTCCCCGGATCGCCGCGGCCGAGGAATACCATCTCGGCTCGCAGGACAAGCTCACCATCCGCATCGCCGAATGGCAGACCGTCGAAGGCACGTTCCGCGACTGGTCGGCGGTGAACGGCGAATACACGGTCGGCCCGGGCGGAACGCTGTCGGTGCCTTTCGTCGGCGAGCTGCCGGCGGCCGGCAAGACCACGGCGGAAGTCGCGGCGGCGATCGGCGAGGCGCTGCAGCACAAGCTCGCTTTGTCGGACAAGCCCGAAGCCTCGGTCGAAATGGCGCAGTTCCGGCCATTCTACATCTCGGGCGAAGTGCAGAATCCCGGCCAGTTCCCCTATGTGCCCGATCTTACGGTGCTGAAAGCGCTCAGCGTCGCCGGCGGCATCAGGCGCAACACCGACTACGGTCCCCAGCTCGGCAAGGATCTGGTCACCGCCAAGGGCAATTTCGATATTTCCGACGACCAGCGCGTGCGGCTGCTCGTCAGGCGTGCCCGCATCGATGCCGATCTGGCCGGCAAGACGAGCTTCGAAGCGCCGAAGGAGGTCGAAGGCGACCCAAGGCTGCCGACCATCGTCAATGACGAGATGACGATCCTGACCGCCGACCAGAAGGCGCTGAAGCTGAAGCTCGAGGCGCTCGACGATCTCAAGGGTGTCCTGCAGGCCGAAATCGAATCGCTGCAGAAGAAGATCGTCAACCAGCAGAAGCAGGTCGACCTGGCGCAGCAGCAGCTCGCCAGCATCGGTCCGCTGGCGCAAAAGGGCCTGGTCGCCAATGCGCGGCTTCTGGATTCGCAGCAGTCCGTTACCGACCTGCAGGGCAAGATCCTCGACTACGAGACGGCCATCCTCACCGCCAAGCAGGCGATCAGCAAGGCGACGCAGGACGCCATCGATGCCCAGAACACGTTGAGCTCGAGCCTCGCCGCCGACCGGCAGCAGACCGAAGCCGACCTGAACGAGGCCGCGTTGAAGGTGAACATGCAGAGAGGCCTGATAGCCCAGGCCAGCGATCCCGCGACGACGGCCGCCATCACCAACGACCAGCAGCCTACCCTGCTCTATTCGCTGGTGCGCAATGTCGACGGCAAGACCAGCGAAATCGCCGCCAAGGAAGACACGCTGGTGCTGCCCGGCGATGTGATCAAGGTCAAGCTGGCGCCGCTGGCCAGCCAGTAGATCGCGCATCCTCTGAGCGGTTCATCGTTTCACGAAAACGCAGAACTGCTCTGGTCGCAGCGGCGGCCGAGTTGGATCGAACGCAGACATTTCATAAGTTGGGAAAGTACGCCGCAAGCGCAGTCTCGCTTACACCGTCCGATCCTCGCCACCAGATTGCTGGATAGCCCCAATCGTTGAAGTGCTGACCCGTGTGCTCACGCTCAAAATCAAACGTAAACTCACCGAAATAACCTGCTCTGCTCCTTGGCTGAAGCACACCGCAAACGGCGAGGATTTCGATTAGAACGCGCCTTTCTGCCTTGGAAGACTTGAGAGTGCCTGCTAACGCCTTCTCAAGGCTGCTGGCGGTCGCGTCAGGCTCCATGGAACGCGCCGTCTCCAGTATCTCATGCATCATTTGTTGGTCGGCGCCCGTAGGATTTTGGAGCGCCTCCGCGCGAAAAAGAGATAGGTCGAGCCAAGCGTAGACTGGATTGTCGCGCCTCACACCGCCCCATCTATGGCGCTCGAAGTTCAGCAAGCTTAAGTCGACTTTGGCAGGATTTTGGAATTCGTAGAAACCGCACCAATTGCATCGCTGCGCACCGGAAGGAACGATCGTGGCTGACGTCGTGGCAATTTCGTGCTGAGGAAAATTCGAGGCAAACGCATAGCTGCCTAGTGCGGACCTTAAATCCAACCGCCGACTGCCAAGGCTTGCCAAGAAGGAATTGGACAGAGCCGTCAGGTCTGCACGCTCGCGCTCCTCGATCAATTGGGAAACCACCTGATCGTGCGATAACTCGATAGGATCGAACATGTATCCCATTCGCTTGGCGTAAGCGAAGTCGTCAGGGGATACGTACCTGTCTGAATCCCGTATCCAACCGCCTTTCCAGAACGCCCCAAAGAGGATTTCCCTTGCCCGTTTGTCGTGCATTGCCCGCTCGTTGCTTGACACCCGAAGATCGCACACAAGAAACCCAGGGGAAATGGCAGGATTGGGTCGAACCCGCGTCGAAGCGGGTCGTGCTATGCGCCGCCTTGCGCCCGTTCGGGCCTCAGCCCGCGAAACGACAGCTCACGATTGGTCGACCGCCGCCGGACGGACGATATGCCGAGGCCAAGCTGGTTCGCCCCGTGCCGCATCCGCCGGCTCGAAAGCCGGCGACCACCGCGTGCGGGTGACCGGCAGCCGGGCCAGCTTGAAGTAGCTGAAATACATCAGGAAGGAGCCCATGATGTACGGGTTGAGGATCTCGACCTCGACGAAGGAGCGGATAAGCAGCAGCACCATCACGCCGAAGAGAATCACCGATTCCGACTGCCATGCCTTGAAGATCACCGTCGAGACGTGGCCGTAAAGCGTGCGCAGCATGATCAGCGATACCATCGCCGCCCCGGTGAAGCCGAGCTCGACAAGCGCCTCGACATAGGTGTTGTGGAAATGGAAGCCGGTGCGGGTGGTGATGTAGAATTCGTTCCACAGCCGCTCGGCCTCGGCAAAACCCTGCACCCAATAGGCGGCATAACCGACGCCGAGGATCGGCGAGCGCTGCGCGGCGTTCCAGCCCTGCTCCCACAGATAGGTCCGCCCGGTGAGCGTCGAATCCTTGCCGAAAAGGCCAAGCACGAAGTCCATGAGCCCGAGATTGAGGGCAACGAAGGCGACCACGACAATCATCCCGGCGCCGACCAGGAAGATCACCCGGCGATAGCGACGTGACAAAAGCTTGGTCATGGCAAGAAGCGCGATCAGCGCCAGGACCGCCGGTATCGAGGCCATCGAGGTGGCGGAATGCGAGACAACCAGCACATAGGCCGACAACAGCACGACGGGCACGGTCAGGATGAAGCTCAGCCGGCCACGCCGCAGGAAAGCAAGGAACACCACGGAGAAATAGATGCCGAGGGAGCCGACAAAGCCGATCTGGTTCTTGGAGGCAAAAGCGCCGACGAAATTGTAGGTGCCATCAAGCACGTCCTCGGAATAGCCGCCGACCTTGAGCGAATAGAGGAGGACGAAGAATATCCCGATCAGCGCGCCCAGCGTCAGGGTCCGCACGCTGACGGTGCGCGCAGCGACATAGGCACAGGCGATGTGGGAAAGGTACTGGATCGCCGTCCTGGCGGTGATGCCGGGTGCCTGCGACCAGAAGACGGAGAAGCAGACATAGGCCGCGAACAGCAGCGGCAGCCACGCGCTGGACAGCTGCCGCAGGAAGCGCCGGTAGTCGACCAGAATGAGCGGAAGCCAGACGGCGTAGTAGGCCAGGACCAGCACCTGGCCGAAAATAACGGAATAGGAGAACGCCCAGATCGAGAGGGCAACGGCAAACGCGCCATAGACCGAGTTCTTCTCGGGATCGACCAGCAGGGACTTTGGAATCTTCATCTCAGAGTCCCGTCGATGCGACCCAGGCCCGGCAGGCCGCAAGCCGGCCGGCATATCCGCGAACAGGGGCGTGCAATAAACGGCATCTCCATTGTGCAGTGCAATATAACCTATCGCACCGCATGCTCAATGGCAAATCCGGTCACCTTGTCTTACATCAGAGCAGTTCACCGTTTCACGGAAACGGCGAACTTCTCTAACTTTTTGTTTTTTAAGCAATTCCGGACGAAAAACCGTTCACACTTTTCCTGGAATTGCTTTAGCGAACGGGGAGAGATCAGCCGGTGGCCCACCCAGCACGCCCCCCCGGATCAGGCGAGGAGAACGCTACCACAGGGCTCCGCCGGTGATCTGTATGTTTTCCATGGTGATGCCTTTGGCAAGATCCGAGCACAGGAATACCGCCAGAGCGGCTATCTCCTGAGGCTGCAGCATGCGCTGCTGCGGGTTGCCCCTGGCAATCTCGGCCATGGCTTCTTCCGCCGTCCGCCCCTTGCCCTCGCGCTCGACGACTTGCGCCACATTGCGCCGCATCAGTTCGGTCTCGACCCAGGTCGGGCTGATCATGACGCAGGTGACGCCGTGCGCGGCCCCTTCCAGGGCCACGCAGCGGGTGAGTCCGAGAAGTCCGGCCTTCGACGCGCAATAGGCGGGGTTGTCCTTCCAGCCGACGGAAGCGGCGGTCGAGCCGATGTTGACGATGCGCCCCCAGCCGCGCCCGATCATGCCGGGAAGCACGGCGCGGGTGGCGCGGAAGGCGCCGGTCAGGTTGGTGTCGACGATCTTGTCCCACAGCGCATCGGAATGGCCGCAGACCGGCTGCTCGGCGGTGGTGCCGGCGGCGTTGACCAGTATGTCGGCAGGGCCGATAGCGGCTTCGGCTTCGGCGACGAAACGGCTGGTGGTCTCACTGTCGCGGACATCGAGATGAGCGGCCTGAACCCTGGTGCCATAGGCTGACAGGGCCGATCGCACGCGCTCAATTTCGTCGGCGCCCGGATAATAGGCGGCGTCGGATCTGTCGGTGTCCGCTGGCGCGATGTAGGAGCCGACGGCAACATTGGCGCCGGCTTGCGCCAAGGCCGTCGCAATGGCGAAACCCATGCCTGAAAACCCGCCGGTCACGATCGCGCTGCGGCCGGAAAGGTTTGTCATCGCGTGGTTCTCCGTTGGTTTGGGCAGGCAATCAGGTCCGGGAGTGTTTGTCGACGCGGGTCGCGGTTTCACCTCCCCTCAAAGAGGCTTGCCCAGCCATTCGCGATAGAAGCCTTCAAGATCCGGTTCGAAATCGTGCACGATGGGATAGCCGGGTGCCGCCGCTTCGACCTCGTGCATGGTGCCACACTCAGGGCAGATGAATTCTCGGATCTCCATCCATTGCGGATCGGGGATATCGCTGTTGGGATAGATTTCGCGCAGCGATTCCTCGGTGTTGCGCACGATGATCGAAGCCTTCAGCTTCCAGTTCTTGCGATAGTCGCCGAAGGAATGGCCGCATTCGCAGCGTGTCACCCTCTCGTCGCCGCTCTGGCAGATGAAGAGATGATCCGAGACCGGCAACAAGATCGGATCCTTCCAGCCTACACGGTCCTGCAGCACCGCGACATATTTGAAGAAACGATCATCGTCCTTGTAGGCGCTCATGACGCGTCGTGTCTGCGGCCAGGGCAGCGTGCCCGCGACCAGATCGGCAATGACTTCCTTGCTGTACGAGGTCATGGCTTTGCTCCCGGCATGAAGATCGATTTGGCGTCGACGTTCCAGAAATCGCTGAATTCCCTGGTGAAGCGCGACGACAGCTTGATCGCGCTGGCATACATTTTCTTCACCTCGGGTGCGAAGTCGGCCTGTTCGACACGGCCGCGTTCGGTCGCGATCCACTCCGAGACCGGCCTTGCCTGCGCGAGCCGTCTGGCGCGCATCTCGGCGCGATGACGCTTGGTGGCCTCGAGGTTGGCGACGGGGTAGCCGTCCCCGTCCTCGTCCAGCATGATGCCGAAGATGCCCTCGGCCGCTTCCTTGGTCAGATAGCCGTTCTCGACATCCATCGCCGTCTTGATCGGGTCGCGCTCCAGCACGTCGCCATAACCGCCGCCGCCATTGTAGGAATGGGTGAAGACGTCGCCAGTCTTGTGCGGTGCGGTGATGTAGGGCCCCTCCATCGTGACGTGCTCGCCCTGTAGCCGGACTTCGAGTTCGGAGCGATGCGGGTTGGTGCCGGTGTGGTGCGCCAGCGGCGCCCGCTTTTCGGCGAGTTCGAAGATGTTTGAGTCGCGCACCGCGCGATGCTTCTGGCAGGTCGGCGCCGGATAGCCGCCGCACATGCCGCCATTGTCAAACACACGCGAGGAATGCTCCGATGTAACCAGCCTGAGATGGTCGGTCTTCGAGACCAGCCATGTCGACAGGAAGGAGCAGCCGCCGCGATATTTGCCGGCGCCGCCGGAATTGGGAACGATCGAGCGGCCGATATAGACCATCGGCATGTTCTGTTCCCAGATCTCGATGTTTCCCATGTCGGATTCAGGGTTCCAGCCGACATAGGCAGTGTCCAGCCCATCCTTGATTGCCAGCGCGCCGGAACCGGCGGCAGCACATTCGAAATGCGCCATGCCGAACAGCTTGCCGTACTGGCTGGTGCCGCCCATCTCGATCATCGGGCTGTTGACCTGGCCGACGAAGGCTTCCTCGACAAAACCGCGGCCGATGAAGGAGCGCGACAAAAGCCGCTGGAACACGCCATAGGCAGGAAGCAGCAGGGCCCATGAGGTGGCGGTCGCAACCATCTCGTTGTCGGGGTTGGTCCAGGTGCCGTGCGGCAGTTTCAGTTCGGTCGCCATCCAGGCGCCGTCATTGACCAGGCCTTCGAAATTCATGTGCTGGGTGAGCGTCACGAACATGCCGCCATCCATGCCGGCCGGCGTGCAGTTCATCGAATGGTAACCCCAGGGCTGCGTGCCTTCGAAGTCCATGATGATCTTGCCGTCGGTGGTGATCTCCATCTCGATCGGTATGTTGTAGAGCCAGTCGGGATCGCCGAGCGGCTGGTAGCCCGGCTTGCCCTTGGTGACGTGGCCGTAGAAGGTGTGGCCGCGATAGATGCCGGGCACTGTCAGCTGGCGCGTGCGGGCGAGCTGGGCGCGGCGGCCTTCCTCGATGAACTCCTTCGACACCTGCATCCAGTAGTCGAGGCCGATCTCGTCGATCAGCGCCTTGACGCTTTCGCGCATGTCGATGCAAGAGGCGACCTTGGCCTTCTCGTCGAGCACCCAGTAGATCGGCATGCGCAAATTGCGCTCGCAGCGGATGACATAGTCGCGGCGGATCTCGTCGTTCTCGCCGACCTTTTCGGCGCAGACGAAAAGGCCCTCGGTGAAGCGCTCCTGCGCCAGCGCCACGTCGCCGCCAGGCGTGATGCCGCCAGCCTCGAGTTCGTGGCAGACCGCGCCGGCCCAACCAACCAGCTTGCCCGAATGGAAGATCGGCACAACGTCCATCACGTCGGGCACCTGCACCGTGCCGATGAAGGCATCGTTGTTGGCGAAGATATCACCGTCGTGGATGCAAGGGTTCTCTTCGTAGCCGTTGCGGATCATCCATTTGATGAAGCGGCTCATCGTGTGCACATGCACCATGATGCCGTTGGAGAGCGCGATCGCATCGCCTTCCGGCGTGTAGATGGCGACGACCATTTCACCGACTTCGCGCACGCCGGGCGAGGCGGAGATGCGGCGGGCCATCTCGCGCGCCGAGACGCAGTAGGCGCGCAGCTTGGTGTGCAATGTTTCGAACTTCAACGGGTCCTGGTTGCGCAGTTCGAGGTCGGTGATGCCGTCATAGCAGCCGGTCTCTTCCATGAGCCGTTCGGATTCGATCAGCCGTTCGCGGATGCGCAGCGCGGAGGCGGGTTTGTCCAGCATGGTAACAGCCCTTCTCAAGCGTGGGTGTAGTGCAGCAGCGTCCATTCATCGACATGGACGCGGTCTTGCGGGTGAACGACGAGCGTTGTCGCCGGGTGTTCGATGATGGCCGGGCCGATGACCTCGTGGCCGGGCTGCAGAAGGTCCATCTCGTAGAGATTGGCCTTGTGCCAACGTCCGCCAATATAGGCATCGCGAACGCCCTTGTGGGCGGACGCCGGATCCGACTTGCCGAGCGGGCGCTTGAGCAGCACCGGCTTGACCTTGTCGGCGGTAGCGATGAGGCCAAGTTCGGTGATCGAGAAGCCAGCCTCGCCATAGCGCGAGACGCGATGGTTGACCTTGGCATAGACCGCCTCGAACTCGTCGATAACCCTGCGCATGTCTTCGGCCGAATGGATGGCCGACAGCGGCGCCATCACCTCGACGTCCTCTAGCTGGCCGGTGTAGCGCATCATCAGGAACGGCACGGTCCTGATCTTGTCGCGCGCATGGCCGTCCTCGATCATCTCGTCGACCGCCGCCTTGGTGAGGTCGTCCCAGACATTGGTGACCTTCTTGCCGAAGGCGAGCAGTTCGTCATCGCTGGCGCGCGCGCCGATGTCATGCTGCGTCGACACCGAATGCCGGCGCATGAAATCGGCTGTGGTGCAGCCAAAGGCCGAGAAGGCGGCGGCGAACTGGAAGGTTATGATGTCCTTGAAGCCGATGCCCCTGGAGCAGCCGGCCAGATGCAGCGGGCCTGAGCCGCCATAGGAGAGCAGCGTGAATTCCGAGGGGTGGATGCCTTGGCCGGAGATGACGCGGCGCAACGCATTGTTGGCGTCGGCCTCCAGCATGTCGATCATGCCTTCGGCGGCCTCCTCGACACCGACGCCGAGCAGGCGTGAGCACTTTTCCTCGAACGCGGCTCTCGCTTTCTCGACCTGCAGCACGACCTTGCCGCCGAGGAAATAGTGCGGGTTGAGGCGGCCGAGGATGGCGTCGCAATCGGCGATGGTCGGCTCCGTGCCACCCTTGGCGAAGCAGATCGGGCCGGGGTCGGAGCCGGCGCTTTCCGGCCCGAGCGAGACTTTCCTGGTCAGCGGGTCGACCTTCAGGATCATGCCGGCACCGGCGCCGATCGTATCGAGATGCAGCGTCGGGACATTGAGCTTGAAGCGGTCCATCAGCGGCTCGTTCTCGATCCGGGTCTGGCCGCGGGTGATGACGCCCATGTCGAAGGAGGTGCCGCCCATATCCGAGCAGATCAGCGAATCATTGCCGATCAGCTTGCCGACATAGGCCGCACCGAGGATGCCGCCGATCGGGCCGGAGATCATGGTCTCGTGCAGGCGCGGGTGGTTGATGGAGGTCAGACCGCCGAAGGAGAGCAGCGTCTGCACGCCGTATTTGAAGCCGTATTTCTTCGCGACGTCCTCGATGCCCTTGAGCTGCTTGCGGCCGCGCGAGGTGGCATAGGCCTCGATCAGCACCGAGTTCAGCCGCGACTGTTCGCGGATGACCGGGCGGACCTCATGGCTGGTGTAGACGCGGATATCGGCGCCGGCGGCAGCGACCTCCTCGCGGCAGATCTCGGCAATGCGCTTCTCGTGCACCGGATTGACGTGCGAGAAGATCGTCATGATGCAGATGCCCTCGACCTTGTCGGCGATGAGCTTCCTGGCGGCGGCAACGACCTCGTGTTCGTAGAGCGGCAGGATGATGTCGCCGAACTGGTCGATGCGTTCGGTGACGCCATGGGTGCGGCGGCGCGGCACAAGCGGATCGGGATGCTGATGCGTCACCGCATGGAGGCGGTCGGCGTAGGAATAGTCGGCCCAGGCCTGCAGGCCGCGGCCCATCAGGATCATGTCCTCGAGGCCCTTGGTGGTGATCAGGCCAAGCCGGCGGCCGGTGCGCGACAACAGCGTGTTGAGCATGCCGGTGCCGGAATAGAGCACCACGTTCACGCCCGAAAACAGCTGTTCCAGCGAGATGCCCCAGGCGTCGGCCGCATCCTCCGCCGAGGCGAGGAAGCCCTCGGCCTCGTTCTTCGGCGTGGTCGCCGACTTGCCGATCTTGAAGTGGCCGTCCTGATCGACAAGGATAGTGTCGGTCATGGTGCCGCCGGCGTCGATGCCGATGACGATGGGGTTGGTAGTGATCTGGTCCACGGGTCGCCTTCCCTCTTCGAGAATGACCGCAGGCTAGATTCGATCGCGCGGATCGCGCCATATGCCTAAAGGCACAATGACGAGCGGGAACTCGTCACCGACAAAGAGGCATGCGCATGGGCAATATCTGGGCGCCGCTCGCAAGGGCGATCGCCGCCACCGGCACGGACAAGCATGTCGACTGCCTGATCGATCTGATCGGCGCCGACATCGATCACGACCTTGTCACTGTAACGCGCTACTCGACCACCCAGACACCGGAATTCGTCAAGCACCGGCGCTTCTCCGACGAGATGGTCCAACGCTATCTCGCCAGCTACTACGTCTTCGACCCGTTCTATGCCTCCTGGCGGCGCGATCGCCGGTTGGGCATCATGCCACTGAAGCGGCTTGCCGACGACGAAGCCAAGCGCGGCCAGTACATAGCCGGCTTCCTGACGCAATCGGACATCTGCGACGAGGTCGGCATCATGCTCGCCGATGGCGGCGACTGGTGCCTCGGCATCTTCCTCGACCGATCGGCCAGCGCGTTCAAGGAGAGCGAGATTGCCCTTCTGGACGAGCGGCTGCCGGTGTTCGAGGCGCTGCACGCGCTCGACATCAAGGCGCGCGGGCGCGAGTTCTTTCGCACGTCGGCGCCAACCGGTCCGGGCGCCTCACCCCGGCAGGAGCCGACCATCCCGACGAGCCTGTGGCCGGAACTGTCGCTGCGCGAGCGCGAGCTTGTGCAGCTGATCCTCGCCGGCCATCCGACCGCCAACATCGCCGAGCGCCTCGGCATCACCGTCGGCACCGTCAAGAACCACCGCCGGCGCATCTATGAGAAGCTCGACATCACCACCGAGCGGGAATTGTTCCTGCAGTTTTTCCAGCACCGGGCCGACCGGTAGCCGGCCTCTAATGTCTGCGCCAAGTGGCCTCAATTGCCGCCGAAACGATCCGATCACGAGCCTCAAAATTCCACTTGCGGAACCGCGTCGTCCCAGCTTAGTCTCGGCATCGCGCAGAAAATGAAATTTAATTCCATTTACCTGTCGAACCCCGCAAGCCACTGTCGTGCCGAGAAAATCGCCTGATACAATCGACTGAGATAATATTTGATATATCATCTACCGAAACGGAACTAGCATAAATGGTTCAGCAGACAGCGATCCAGCCATCGGCGCCCTGGTTGCGGCTCGACGTCGACGAGTCCGACTGGAACGCCGCCGAGGCGTCGAATCTCGTGCGCTGGTATCACCAGATGCTGCTCATCCGCCGTTTCGAGGAAAAGGTGCTCGACCTTGCCAATGCCGGACTGGTGCATGGGCCCGCGCACGCCAGTATAGGACAGGAGGCGACGGCCGTCGGCGCGATGTCCGTTCTCGGCACCGGCGACCGCATCAACGGTACGCATCGCGCGCACCATCAGGTGCTGGCCAAGCTCGTCAACGCGCAAACACCGGCTGGCTTCAACCCGCTGCACGACGCTTTCAGTGCGGACATGCAGGGGTCCGTGCGGGGCCTGATGGCCGAGATCATGGGGCTCAACGCGGGTTACTGCGGCGGCCGCGGCGGCTCGATGCATATGCGCGACGATGCTTCCGGCGTTCCCGGCACCAGCGCCATCATCGGCGGCAACCTGCCGCATGCGGCGGGCTATGCGCTGGCCGACAAGCTGCTTGGCACCGGCAACATTTCGGTCGCCTTCTTCGGCGACGGAACAATGATGGCCGGACCGGCCTATGAGGCGATGAACATCGCCGCGCTCTACCGGCTGCCGGTGATCTTCTTCGCCGAGAACAATTTTTACGCCGTCTCCACCCATGTCAACGAACAGACGCGCGAGACGCGGCTGGCGTCACGTGGTCCGATGCTGGGCTTTCGCGGCATCGAATGCGACGGCATGGATGTGGTGGCGGTCCATCACGCCATGCGCGAGGCGCGCCGGGCCATCGAGGAAGACGGCGGGCCGGTCCTGGTCGAGGCGCTCTGCTACCGTTTCCTGCACCAGAGCGGCGCGCGGCCGGGCAGCGAATTCGGCTATCGCACACGCGCCGAGGAGGACGTCTGGAAGGCGCGCGACCCGCTCACGACGATGGCCGCGCGGCTGAAGGCGAAGGGCATCCTCAATGCCTCCGACCTCGCTACGCTCGACCAACGCGTCGTGGAGGTGGTCAATACCGCCGCCGACTCGCTGACCGAAATGAGCGGCAACGCGTTGCGCATTCCCGACCATCTGTGGCCAAGCCCTGACGAAGTCGACAACCAGATCCGCGGCGACCTTTCGGAACTCAAGGACGAACGCTTCCTGGAGATCGAGGATGTGCCGCCGGCCGAGACCAGGCAGGTCAAGTTCATGGTTGCCGCATCGGAAGTGATCGCGCGCGCCATGGAGCAGGACCCGCGCATCATCATCATGGGCGAGGATGTGCACCGGCTGCGCGGCGGCGTCTCCGGCGCCACCAAGGGAGCGCTGGAGCGCTGGCCGGAGCGCGTGCTGGCGATGCCGATCGCCGAGAACGGTTTCGTCGGCGTGGCGCTGGGCGCGGCCCTGTGCGGCCTGCGGCCGATCGTCGAGATCATGTTCGGCGACTTCTGCCTGGTCGCCGCCGACCAGCTTTTCAATGCGGTCAGCAAGGTGCGGCACATGTTCGGCGGCGGCTTCCCGGTGCCGATCGTGGTCAGGGTGCGCGTCTCGCCGCACACCGGCTACGGCTCGCAGCATTCGGGTGACCCGTCCGGCCTGTTCGCACTCTATCCCGGTTGGCGCATCGTCGCGCCGACGACGCCCTTCGACTATGTCGGCCTGATGAATTCGGCGCTGAAATGCGACGACCCGGTCGTCGTCATCGAGCATGTCGAACTGTTCCCGAGCGAGGGGCCCATTCCGACCGATGACCGAGACTATTGCGTGCGGCTCGGCAAGGCGAAAATCGTCAGGCCAGGCAGCGCCTGCACTTTGCTCACCTCGGCCAGCATGGTGTCCGTGGCCAGGCAGGTGGCCGAGGAGACCGGCGTCGATGCCGAGATCATCGACCTGCGCAGCCTCGACCCGACCGGGCTCGACTGGAAGCTGGTGGAAGCCTCCATCCGCAAGACCAACCGCGTCGCCATCGTCGAGCAGGTACAGCGCGGGCTGGCGCTCGGCGGACGGCTGACACAGGAGATTCAGGACCGCGTGTTCGACTATCTCGACCACGAGGTCCTGCATGTGACGGGCAGCCTTTCGGCTCCCGTCGTATCGGCCCCGCTCAACCGGGCCGCACTGGGCGGCGCTGACAAGCTCAAGGCCGCTCTTCGATCCCTCACCGGCGTGAGCGGGTAGAGCTGATGCATTGCCACAAAGATCCGACAAGAAAATGGGAGAACTGACATGAACATCCTACCGAGAACCAAGACCAGGGCGACGATGCTGGCGGCCGTGCTTATGGCCACCAGCGCCTTCTGGGCGCCGTCGACCTTCGCTCAGGGCGAGAAACCGCTGGTCATCGCGCGCAACATCGACCTCAACTCGCTCGATCCACACCGCGCCTTCTGCGACACCTGCCAGATCTACAATTCCAGCGTCTATGAATCGCTGCTGACGCTGGACAAGGACAACAAGCTGGTCCCACTCTTGGCTTCCAAGTGGGAAGGCAATGCCGACCAGACCAGCTTCACCTTCACGCTCGACCCGGCCGCCAAATTCTCGGACGGTTCGCCGGTCGAAGCCAAGGACGTGAAATGGTCGTGGGAGCGGCTGAAGAACCTCAAGGGCAGCGCCTCGTTCCTGATGGACAATGTCGCCTCGATCGAGACGCCGGACGCACATACGGTCGTCGTCAAGATGGTCGCGCCGAGCTCGGAATTCCTGAATATCGCGGCGGCGCCCTATACGGCTGTCGTCAACAGCAAGGTTGCTTCCGAGGCCGGCGCCAAGGCCGGTGCGGACGCCTCGACCACGGACAATGCCGAGGCCTGGTTCCTGGCGCATTCGGCCGGGAGCGCGCCGTTCGTGCTGAAATCCTATGAGCCCAACTCGGAAGTGCGCCTGGTGCGCAACGACAAGTACTGGCGCAAGGCGCCGGCACTGAGCGAAGTCGTCATCCGCCAGACCAAGGACGCGGTGGCGCAGGCGCAGATGCTGCAAAGCGGCACCGCCGACATCGCCATGCAGATCGACCCGGATACCGCCAAGACGATGACGGGCAGCGACGTCAAGATCGAGACCGTGCCGTCCTACAACTTCATCTATGTCGCGCTGTCGCCCGGCGCCAAGGCCAACAAGGTGCCCTTGACGCCCGAGGTGCGCGAGGCGATCTCGCTTGCGCTCGACCGCCCGAGCATCCTCGACTTCACCATCGGCTCCGAGGGCCAGCTGATCAGCGCACCGATCCCGCTCGGCTTCCCGGGCGGCTCGGGCTTCGAAGCGCAGCCCTATGATCTCGACAAGGCAAAGGACCTTTTGGCCAAGGCCGGCCATGCCGACGGGTTCGAGATGGAAGCGGCGTTCCCGGGCATGAACGTCTATGGCGTCGACCTGTCACTCCTGATGCAGAAGGTCCAGCAGGACCTGGCCAAGGTCAACATCAAGCTCGATCTGCAGCCGATCCCCTTCGCCAACTGGCGCGAACGCATCAACGGTGACGGCATCCCGATGACCGCGGTGTTCTACGCGCCGGACTATTACGGCACCTCGCAGTACATCGAGTATTTCGCCATGACCAAGGGCAGCCCGTGGGCGCGGCGCGCCGGCGCGGAACGCGAGCCTTCGGTGCTCAACCCGAAGGAGTCCGAGCTCTACAAGGCGGCGCTCGCCGCGAGCGGCGACGAGGCCGCCAAGCTCTGGCATCAAGCCGGCGAGGAGATGATCAAGGACAGGGTCATCCTGCCGCTGGTCAGCCCGAACCTGATCCTGGCCTACAAGTCCGACGTCAAGGGCGTGCGCTACAGCGCTTGTTGCAACCTGCCGCTGGCCGAACTCAGCCACTGAGCGAAAAGATGACGGGGAGGCGCAAGACCGCCTTCCCGTTTCTGCCCCTCTGGAAGATCGCAAAATCCTGTTCTTCCAGTATTCAAACTAATATATGATATATCAATGAGCGGAGACCTCGCCATGCCTTCCCTGATCAACTCCAAGGACCAGATGCTGCGCGAGCGCGCGGCCTCGGTCATTCCGGGCGGCATGTGGGGGCACATGTCCACGCGCTATCTCGGCTCCGCCTATCCGCAATTCTTCGAGCGCGCCGACGGCTGCAGGGTCTGGGATGTCGATGGGCGCGAATACATCGACCTGATGTGCAGCTGGGGTCCCAACATCCTTGGCCATCACCATCGCGCGGTCGAGGAAGCGGCGGCGCGGCAGCGAAGCCTGGGTGACGCCATGAACGGCCCGGGCGAAGTGCTGGTCGAACTCGCCGAACTGCTGGTCAAGACCGTGGCGCATGCCGACTGGGCGATGCTGCAGAAGAACGGTACCGACGCCACCACGGCCTGCGTGACCATAGCGCGCGCCGGCACTGGCCGGCGCAAGGTGCTGGTTGCGCGCGGCTCCTATCACGGCGCGGTGCCGTGGTGCACGCCCTCGCTCGCCGGCGTCACCGCCGAGGATCGCGCCCATCTGATCCATTTCGACTACAATGACGTTGCCAGCCTGGAAGCCGCCGTCGAGCAGGCCGGCAATGATCTTGCCGCTGTCGTCGTCACCGCCTTCCGGCACGACGTCGCCCGCGACCAGGAACTGCCGACCGCCGCCTTTGCCAGGCGCGCGCGGGAACTCACCACGGCCGCCGACGCGGCGCTGATCGTCGATGATGTCAGGGCCGGGTTCCGCATCGATCTCGCCGGCAGCTGGGAGCCCCTCGGTGTGCGGCCGGACCTTTCCGCCTTCTCGAAGGCTATCGCCAATGGCTATCCGCTGGCCGCCATCACCGGCACGGACCGGTTCCGCGAGGCCGCGACAAAAGTCTATGTGACGGGCTCGTTCTGGTATGGCGCCGTCGCCATGGCCGCGGCGATCGCCACCATCAAGACGCTGCGCGACACCAATGCGATCGCCAGCATGAATGCCGCCGGTGAGCGGTTGCGCTCCGGCCTCGACGCTGCCGCCAGGAAACATGGCCTTTCGCTTCGCCAGACCGGGCCAGTGTCGATGCCGATGGTGCTGTTCGACGGCGATGCCGAGTTTAGGAAGGCCGATGCCTTCTGTTCGGCCGCCTTGCGCGAAGGCGCCTATTTCCATCCCCGGCACAACATGTTCCTGAGCGCCGCGCACACCGCCCGGGACGTCGACCTTGCGCTTCAGGCCGCCGATGCCGGCATGACCGCGGCTGCGCAGGTGGCGTGAGCCGGTGCCGATGCGTTTGGGGAGAAAGGATCGCTCAGCCGGCCGCCGAGACCAGGCGGCCGTTCTGCGCGGCGCGGCGCAATTCCTCCGGCGTGACCGAACCGTCGTTCAGCCTTTCCAGAACCTTGACCAGCAGCCGGCCGCCTTCGATCATGTCCTGCTGGATGCCCTTGCGCACACCGTTCTCGTCACGCGCCCGCAGCGCGTCGAGTATGTCGAGATGACGGTGGCGGCCGTCATAGGTCGGCCTGGCATTCGGGTACTGGTAATTGACCAGCGGGCCGTTGCGCAGCCAGATGCCCTCGATGATGGCGAGCAGCTCCGGCATGCCCGCGGCCTGGTAGATCGAGTGGTGGAATTCCCAGTTGTCGCGGACGGCCTCGAACCAGCGGCCATTGTCCTCGTCGTCGATCAGCCTCTCATGCACCGCCGTCAGGCGGTCGATCTCGCGCGGTTCGATGCGCGTCGTCGCCGCGGCACCGGCCATGCCTTCGAGATGCAGGCGAATGCTGCGCAGCTCCAGATATTGGGCGAGCGACAGCTGGGCGACGGTGATCGACCGGCCCGCCTCCATCTCCAGGCCCTTTTCACGGACCAGTTGCATCAACGCCTCGCGCACCGGCGTTTCGGAAACCTGAAGACTGGCGGCGAGGTCGCGGATCTTGAAGCGATGGCCGGGCCAGAAGCGGCCTTCCATCATGGCGCGGCGCAGCTCTTCGTAGACGCGTGTCGTCAGATTGTCGCGCGCGATCGGCGCGATGGAAGCAGTCACATCCAGTCTCCGTCCTTGCAGGGGCGCAGGCGTCGCCTGAGTCGAGCGGGCTGTGTATATGATATCACAAGCCGCCTGACCATCGACGTCGGACACGCAAAAATGAGACGAAGCGCATGACCGCGTCGACGCCTTCCCTGTTGTTCGGCGCCATTGCCGACGATCTGACCGGTGGCACCGAACTGGCGTCGATGCTGGTGGCCAGGGGCATTCCGACCGGCTGTACGGTCGGGCTCGAAGCGGCGATCCCATCGGGCAATCTTGCCCATGTGATCCTGTTGAAAACCCGCGTCATCGCCACCGGCGACGCGGTACGCCAGGTGCTCGAGGCCGCCGACCGGCTGGCCGAAGCGGGCGCGCGGCAGATCTTCTTCAAATATTGCGCCACCTTCGATTCCACGCCCGCCGGCAATATCGGCCCCTGCGCGGAAGCGCTGCTCGAACGGCTGGGCGGCGACATGACGCTGTTCACGCCGGCGTTGTGCGAGACCGGCCGCACCGTCTACCAGGGGCATATGTTCGGCGGTGCGCAATTGCTGGCCGAGTCGCCCAAGCGCTTCGATCCGCTGACGCCGATGACGGATTCCAACCTGGTCCGCGTGCTGCAGGCGCAAAGCAGGGGCAGAGCCGGGCTGGTCCCCTGGTTCACCATCGATGCCGGCCCGGAAGCCATCCGCGAAGCCGTGCGGGAGAAAAGCGCGCGCGGGGAGACGCTGCTGGTCACCGACACGCTGCGCGAGCGCGACCTGGCGGCGATCGCGCAAGCCGCCTTCGACCTGCCGCTGATCACCGGCAACTCCTCGGTCGTGGCGCATCTGCCGCCAGCCTGGATGGCACACGGGCTGCTGAACCGAGACGATCTCGTTGCGGCCAGCCTGCCGGCAGTCAATGGTCCGGCAGCGGTACTGGCCGGCAGTGTCGCCGATCGCACCATCGAACAGCTCGAACGCTTCGCGCAAAACAATCCGGTGCTGACGATCGATCTCGCCGAGGCCTTTGGCAGCAAGGACGTCGTCGCGGAAGCGCGCGCCTTTGCAGGTCGGCATCTGCCCGGTGCGATGATCGCGATTGCCACAACCGCACCGCAAGCGACGGTCGAGACGTTGCAGCAGGCGCATGGCCGCGACGCGGTGGCGGCGCGGGCGGAAGAGATACTGGCCGGGATTGCGCAAATCCTGGTGCGCGATTTCGGCGTGCGGCGGCTGGTCGTTGCCGGCGGCGAGACAGCCGGCTCCGTGGTCAAGGCGCTCGGCATCACCCGCATAGCCATGGGCGCCTATGAAGGCCCCGGCCTGTCACGAGCCATCGCCGAAGTCCCCGGCCTGCCCGACGATCCGCTGGCGATGATGCTGAAATCCGGGAAGCTCGGCGGCCCCGACATTTTCGCCGATGTGTTGCAGGACATGACGAGGGCCACCACCATCGCGCCCGCGATCGACACATGGCCACCGGCAAAGCCAACCATCGAGCCAAGGACTGGAAAGACTTCGTGATGAACACCGAAACCGCACGCGCCAAACTGATCGCCGCGACCGAGACGCTGGACGCCAGCGGGATGAATGTCGGCACCACGGGCAATATCAGCGTGCGCACGGCAAGCGGCATGCTGATCACGCCGACGGGAATTGCCACGAGCGCGCTGCGGCCGGAACAGATGGTGGCGATGCGGCTCGATGGATCCTGGGACGGCGCCTTCAAGCCGTCGAGCGAATGGGAGATGCATGCCGAGATCTACAAGGCTTTCCCGGAGGCCGGCGCCGTGGTGCACGCCCATCCCGACCATTGCGTGGCGCTGTCCTGCCTGCGCGAAGGACTGCCGCTGTTCCACTACATGGTGGCTGGTTTCGGCGGCGACGACGTGCGCTGCTCGGACTATGCGCTGTTTGCGTCAAGCGAACTGGCCAAGGTGGCTGTCGTGGCGCTCAAGGACCGTAATGCCTGCCTGCTCGCCAATCACGGCATGATCGCCTTCGCCAGCGATCTCGACACGGCGCTGATCCGCACCATCAAGCTTGAAACCCTGGCACGGCAATATCTGCTCGCACGCGGCGCCGGCACGCCGGTGCTGATCGAGGGCGGCGAGCTCGCCGCCATTCGTGGGCGCTACAAGACCTACGGCCAGCAGAAGTAACCGGTCGGGTCAGCCTCTTCGGCTCAACGCAATTCCGGACGGAAAACCGTCTCACACTTTTCCTGGAATTGCTCAGTCGACCTGCAGGTGCGAGACGAACTTCGAGTTCAGATAGCTCTCCAGCGCGTCGGCGCCGCCTTCGGTGCCGTTGCCGGAATCGTTGATGCCGCCGAACGGAACCTCCGGCAGCGCCAGGCCATAATGGTTGATCGACACCATGCCGCTGGCGATCCCCGACGACATCTTCGCGGCACTCGCCGCCGAGCGGGTGAAGCCATAGGCGGCGAGCCCGTAGTTCAGCCGGTTGGCTTCGGCCAGAGCCTCGTCCAGCCCGCTCACCGGCGTCATCAGCGCCAGCGGGCCGAACGGCTCCTCGTTCATGGCGCGGGCGTCGGTGCCTACATTCGACAGGATGGTCGGCTCGAAGAAATAGCCTGAATTGCCGATGCGTTTGCCGCCGGTGACGAGCTCTGCGCCTTTCTGCACGGCGTCGTGGACCAGTTCTTCCATCGCCTGGACGCGGCGAGGATTGGCGAGCGGGCCCATGGTCGTGCCTTCGGCGAGGCCGTCGCCGACCTTGATCCGGCTTGTCGCCTCGGCGAAGCGGCCGACGAAATCATCATAGACGGCGTGATCGACGAGGAAGCGCGTCGGCGCGACGCAGATCTGGCCGGCATTGCGGAATTTCGAAGCCACCATCGCGCGGGCGGCGCGGTCGAGATCGGCGTCGGGCAGGACGATGACCGGCGCGTGGCCGCCCAATTCCATCGTCGCGCGTTTCATGTGCAGGCCGGCGAGCGACGCCAGTTGCTTGCCGACAGGCGTCGAACCGGTGAAGGAGATCTTGCGGATCACCGGATGCGGAATGAGATAGGCGGAGATTTCCGACGGCGTGCCGTAGACTAGGTTCAAGACACCGTCGGGCAGGCCGGCATCGACAAAGGCGCGCACCAGTTCGGCGGGCGAAGCCGGCGTTTCTTCCGGTCCCTTGATGATGATCGAGCAACCGGCGGCAAGAGCGGCGGACAGTTTGCGCACCGCCTGGTTGAGCGGGAAATTCCACGGCGTGAAGGCAGCCACCGGGCCGACAGGCTCCTTGAACACCGACTGGCTTACCCCCTCAAGCCGCGCCGGCACGATGCGGCCATAGGCGCGGCGCGCTTCCTCGGCGAACCAGTCGATGATGTCGGCGGCGGCGAACGCCTCCATGCGCGATTCGGCAATCGGCTTGCCTTGCTCCAGTGTCATCAGCGTGGCGACATGTTCGTTGCGCTCGCGCAGGATGTTGGCGGCCTTGCGCATCAGCTTGGAGCGGTCGAAAGGCGAGACGCGCCGCCAGGCGTCGAACCCCTTCGCGGCGGCGGCGAGCGCTTCGTCGAGATCGTCGATGCCTGCATGGGCGAGCGAACCGAGTTCGGCCTCCGTCGCCGGATTGATCACGGGCATTGTGCGGCCGTCGCGAGCGGGGCGCCACGAGCCGTCTATGTGGAGATGGACGTCAGGATACATGGCGGGCTCCGTGAAAGGTCAGGCGGGAACAGGTTCGGCGGCGGGCGTGTAGATGCCGATGGCACCGGAGCCGGCCAGTTGGTCGATGGTCTCGGGGCTGTAGCCGAGGATGTCGGTCAGCACAGAGGCTGTGTTCTGGCCGAGCATCGGCGGTGCCGTGAAGTCGGCGGTCAGTTGGGCGGCAAGCCCCTGCGCCGGGCGCACCATGGCGACGGAACCCAGATGCGGATGCGGCAAGGTCTGGACGAGGCCGCGCTCGCGGACATTGGGGCTGTCGAAAACCTCTGGTATCGACTTCACCGTGCCGGCTGGCACACTGGCCGCGGCACAGGCCGCCATCCAATGGTCGCGCGATTTGGTTCTGAAGACCTTCGCCAATTCGGGGATCAGCGCTTCGCGATTGGTGGCACGCGCGCCCGCCTTGATGAAGCGCGGATCTTTTGCCAGGTGCGGCAAGCCGACGACCTTTTCGCACAGCGCGGCGAATTGCTTGTCATTGCCGACCGCCAACGCAAAGCCGCCATCGGAGGCTTCGAATATCTGGTAGGGCACAACAGTCGGATGCGCGTTGCCGTAGCGGGCGACCTCGCGGCCGGTGTTGAGGTAGCCGCTGCCGACATTGATGAGCAGGCTGAGCGCACAGTCGATCAGCGACAGGTCGAGGAACTGGCCCTTGCCCGTGGTGGTGCGTTCATAGAGGGCAGCCAGGATCGACTGCGTCGCGACCATGCCGCAGACGATGTCGGTGATGGCGACGCCGACGCGCATCGGCTCGCCGTCGCTCTCGCCGGTGATGGCCATCAGGCCGCTTTCGGCCTGCATGACGAAATCATAGCCGGGCCGGCCAGCGTCGGGCCCGGTCTGGCCATAGCCGGAGATCGAGCAGTAGATAAGGCGCGGATTGGACGCGCTGAGTTCCTGAAAGCCGACGCCAAGACGGTCCGCCGTGCCGGAGCGGAAATTCTCTACGACGATGTCGGCCTTGGCCGCCAGTTCGCGTACGATCGCCAGTCCTTCAGGGCTTTTCATGTCGAGCGCGATGCTCTGTTTGCCGCGATTGGCGCAGAGATAGTAGGTCGAGACGCCCTTGTAGCTCGGCACCGACCAGGCGCGGGTGTCGTCGCCACCATCGATGTTCTCGATCTTCCAGACCTCGGCGCCGAGATCGGCAAGGCTCATCGTTGCCCATGGACCGGCGAGCACGCGCGAGAGGTCGAGCACCTTTATGCCTTCGAGCGGCAGGCGCGGACGGCTTGCCTGGCCGGCATCCTTGGAGTGGTCTTCAGTCACGATCAAAATCCTTTGCGGCGGCGGCTGGCCTTGCGGCCCGTCAGACAGCCTTGAAGGCGTTGACGGGTTCCGGAAAATGGCAGGCGACGCGGTGCCTTTCGCCTGATGGTCCGAGCGGCGGTTCGACGGACGCGCAAATCGCCTGCGCCTTGAAGCAGCGTGTGCGGAAGCGGCAGCCCGATGGCGGATTGAGCGGGCTCGGCACGTCGCCCGACAGCACGATCCGCTCACGCTTGCGTTCCTTCTCGGGATTGGCGAGCGGCACGGCCGACAGAAGCGCCTGTGTGTAGGGATGCAGTGCTCTTGAATAGAGTTCGGCCGCCGGCGCGATCTCGACGATCTTGCCGAGATACATCACGGCGACATGATGCGAGATATGGCGCACGACCGAAAGATCGTGGGCGATGAACAAATAGGAGGTGCCGAAGGATTGCTGGATGTCCTTCAGCAAGTTGAGCACGCCGGCCTGCACCGAGACGTCGAGCGCCGAGACAGGCTCGTCGAGGATCACCACCTGCGGGTTGAGCGCGAGCGCGCGGGCGATGACGACACGCTGGCGCTGGCCGCCGGAGAGCTCATGCGGATAGCGACGGCCGTGCTCGGGATTGAGCCGCACCAGTTCGAGCAGCTCGGCGACGCGCCCGCGGCGGTCGGCCTTCGACATGTCGCTCATGCGCAGCGGCTCGGCGATGTTGTCGGCGATGCGCATGCGCGGATGCAGCGAACCGTACGGATCCTGGAAGACGAGCTGGATGTAGCGCCGCATCAGGCGCATGTCCTCGTGGTTCAGCGCCAGAAGATTCTGGCCGCGGAACCAGCTTTCGCCGCTGGTCGGCTCGATCAGCCGCATCAGGCAGCGTCCGAGCGTCGACTTGCCGCAACCGGATTCGCCGACCAGGCCCAGCGTCTCGCCCGGTGCCACATCGAAGGAGACGTCGGCGACCGCCCGCACATGGGCAATTGCGCGGTCGAAGACGAGGCCGCCGCGAACCGGGAAGTCCTTGACCAGATGGCGAACCGACAGCGCAGGCGCTGTGTCCGATGCCGCGTCGGTCTTGTGTTCGGCCACTGCGCTCATGGGGTCACGCTTCCAGTCTCCAGGCCTGCCGCCGCCGGCGAGACGCCGTGGAAGGGCGGCAAGGTGGTCGCGAAATGGCAGGCCGAGAAGCGGCCGCCAATATCGTGCAGCGGCGGATCCTCTATCCGGCAGCGCGCCTCGGCATGGATGCAGCGCGGATGGAAGGCGCAGCCGCCCGGCAGACGGCCGAGCGCCGGCGGTGAGCCATCGATCGAAAACAGCCGCTCGCGGCTTTCCTCAAGATTGGGGATCGAGGCGATGAGGCCGCGCGTGTAGGGGTGGCGCGGATCGGCGAACAGCTCCGACACATCAGCCTGCTCGACGACACGGCCGGAATAGACCACCGCGACCCGGTCGGCATGGCCGGCGACGACGCCGAGGTCATGGGTGATCAGCACCAGGCCGAGGCCGAGCCGCTCCTGCAGCGAACGCAGGACCGTCAGGATCTGCGCCTGTACGGTCACGTCGAGCGCCGTGGTCGGCTCGTCGGCGATCAACAGATCAGGATCGTTGGCCACCGCCATGGCGATGACCGCACGCTGGCGCATGCCGCCGGAGAATTCATGCGGGTACTGGCTGACCCGGCGCTCCGGCTGCGGGATCGCCACAAGATTGAGCAATTCGACCGCGCGCGCCATGGCCTGCTTGTGGGTCAGGCGCTGATGCAGCCTGACCGCCTCGGCGATCTGCGCGCCGACCGTCATGACAGGATTGAGCGAGGACAGCGGATCCTGGAAGATCATGGCGATGCGCGCACCCCTGATCTTGCGCATCTCGCGCGCCGGCTTGCCGACCAGTTCTTCTCCCTTGAACCGGACAGAGCCGGTCACGACCGCGTTCTTCGATGTCAGGCCGAGAGCGGCAAGCATGCCGACCGATTTGCCCGAGCCGGACTCGCCGACGATGCCGACAACCTCGCCCTTGGCGACATCGAGGTCGATGCCGCGCACCGCCTCGAACTGGCTGCCCGCCTTGCGGAACCCGACCCGCAGGCCGCGTATGGACAGCAGCGGCTCGCGCTCGCCTGGCATGTCGACCGCGCCGGAGCGCGCTGAAGATAGCTGTGCGCTCATCGTCTAGTCCGACCTTGGATCGAGAATGTCGCGCAAGCCGTCGCCGATGAAGTTGAAGCCGAGCACGATGGTGAGAATGGCGACGCCGGGGCCGAAGGCGATCCACCACTGATAGAAATGCACGGCGCCGTCGGAGATCATCGAGCCCCATTCGGGCGTCGGCGGCGTGGCGCCCAAGCCGATGAAGCTCAGCGATGCGGCAAGCAGCACGACCTGGCCGAGGTCCATGGTCGCGCTGATCAGCACCGGCGTCCAGCAGAGCGGCAATATGTGCTTGAACAGGACGCGGCTTGGCCGAGCACCTGCGGCGATCGCCGCCTCGACATGCTCGCGCTCCTTCACTTCCAGCACCTGCGCACGCATCAGGCGGGCGTAGACCGGCCACCAGACCAGCACCATGGCGATGGCCGCATTGCCGAGACCCGGCCCGAGCGAGGCCGCGACGGCCATGGCGAGCAGCATCGGCGGGAAGGACAGAGTGACGTCGACCAGCCGCATGATCGCCGCACCCGTCAGGCCGCCGACGAAGCCGGAAATGGCGCCGAGCAGCGAGCCGATGACCACGGCGGAGACGACGACCAGAACCGCGATCGGCAGCGAATGCGCCGCCCCGTGCAAGGTGCGGGCCAGCACGTCGCGGCCGAGCGCATCGGTGCCCAGCCAGTGCGCCCAGCTCGGCGGCTGCAGGCGGCGCGCGACCATTTCAAGCGGATCGAACTGCACCACCAGATTGGCGAACACGGTCATGAACAGCCAGAACAGGATGACGACCGTGCCGATGACCAGCGGTGCGGTCAGCCATTCGGGAATGCCGGCGGAGCGTGATTTGGTGACGACGGCCGACATCAGCTCAACCTCACCCGCGGATTGGCCACGACATAGAGGATGTCGGTGACGAGGTTGGTGACCAGGAAGGCGAGGCCGCCGACAATGGTGACGCCGATGATGGCCGGGAAGTCGAGCGCGCGGGCCGCCTCCACGGCATAGGAACCCATGCCGGGCCAGGAAAAGATGGTCTCGGTCAGCACCGCGCCGGTGATCAGATAGGCGAAGGAATAGCCGATGACGGTCAAGGTCGGCACCATGGTGTTGCGCAGCGCATGCACGATGACGACACGGAATTCGCTTGCGCCCTTGGCGCGTGCGGTAAGCACGAATTCGCGGCTCATCACATCGAGCATGTTGGCGCGCACCAGCCGCGAGATGGTTCCAGACACCGTCCAGCCGAGCACGAAAGCCGGCAAAAGCAGATGCCACACAGCGTCCTTGAAGACGGTGAGGTCGCCGGCCAGCAGCGAATCGATGGTCAGGAATCCGGTGACCCCGGGCGGCAGCGGCAGCCGGGCATCGAGCCGGCCAGGCCCCGGCAGCCAGTTGAGCATGACCGAGAAGATGAACAGCAGGCCGAGGCCCGACCAGAACACCGGCAGCGAGGAGCCGAACAGAGCGAACAGCCGCGCGCCGTGATCGATCAGGCTGTTGCGGAAATAGGCGGCCAGCACGCCAAGCACGATGCCGAGCGTGGTGCCGAAGATCATGGCGGCGAAGACCAGCTCCAGCGTTGCCGGCAGGCGGTAGAGAATATCAGTGCCGACATTGCGCTTGGTGATGAAGGATGTGCCGAGGTCGCCGCTCAGCAGATTGCCGAGATATATCATATAGCGCTCGGGCAGAGGACGATCCAAACCCCAGCGCGCCTTGGCGGCGGCGACCACTTCGGGATTGCTCATCTGCTGTTCGGCGACGATTGCCGTCAGCGGATCGCCCTTGGTCACCGTGGTGATCAGAAAAGCGATGGTGACGATGCCAAGCACCAGGAACGGCATCGCGATAAGCCGGCGCAAAATATAGCGGGACACGTGGCTACCTTCACAAGGACGGGCTTCGTAAGATGGCACAAGGCGCTGGAAGATACCATCGAGGGGGCATATTGACAGGCTGCAAAAGCGGCTGTCAATATAAATGGAATTTAATTTCATTTTTGACTGCACCGCGCCGGCGAGACCGGCCCGACAGGTGGGCATTCCGCCAGAAAGACCGCCAACGTGCGCAAGCGAGTGACCCGGGACGAGACGGAAGTCGATGGCGAAGGCACGCAGCTTTCGACGTCGCTGGTGCGGGGGCTCGGCATCCTGCGCGCCTTCCGGCCAGGCGACGCCTCGCTTGGCAACCAGGACATTATCGCGCGCACCGGACTGCCCAAGGCCACGGTTTCGCGCATCACCTACACACTCAGCGCACTCGGCTATCTGCTCTATGACAAGGAGCTCGGCCGTTACAGCCTGGGCCCGGCGACCGTGGCGCTCGGCTATTCGGCGCTGAGCTCCAGCGCCGTCGTCCACATCGCAAGGCCGCTGATGCAGCCGCTGGCCGACTTGACCGGTGCGGCGGTGGCGATCGGCACGCGCGACAGCCTCAACATGGTCTATCTTGCCAACTGCCGATCGGAGAGCCTGGTCACGCTGCGGCTCAATCCGGGCTCCTATCTGCCGATCTGGAAGACCTCGATGGGGCTGGCCTATGCGGCGGGACTTCTGCCCGAGGAGCGGACCAGCCTGGTACGGGCGCTGCAGGAGGCCGAGCCCGACAAGGCAGCGATGATCGCCACGGCGATCGAGGAGGCGATCGCCCAGTACGCCCAGCTTGGCTACGTGACCTCGTTCGGCGCCTGGCACAGCTACATCCACGCGGTCGGCGTGCCGTTTCGTCCGCGAGACGGCTCGCCGCTGGTCGCCATCACTTGCGGCGGCATCGGCGAGATCATCACCGAGCAACGCGCGCATGCCGAAATCGGACCGGCACTGGTGGCGATGGTGGAAGCGCTGCACCGAGAGCTAGAGGGAAATTCGGCCTGATCCGCATTGGCCCAGAGAATGGGGCTCCATGACGGCTTGAACTTGCCCGGCCGTGACATCACAGTCGCCGCGGCCGATCAAGCCAGTTGCGGACAAGGGAGAAGCAAATGAACTTCGCGGGGCGCTTCGACGGTCGGACGGCTGTCATCACCGGTGGCGCCTCGGGCATCGGCCTGGCGGTCGCGCAAAGGATCGTCGCGGAAGGTGGACGCGCCAGCGTCTGGGACCGCGATCCGGCCCAGATCGAACAGGCGAAGACCATCATCCCTGGCCTGCATGGTGTTGCCGTCGACGTCGCCGATGCCACCGGCGTTGAAGGCGCCGCCGCACGCACCATCGAGGCCCTTGGCGGTGTCGACATCCTGGTCACCAGCGCGGCCATTACCGGGCCGAACATGACGACCTGGGCCTATTCGGCCGAGGATTGGCAGAGGGTCATCGACATCAACATCAATGGCGTCTTCTACTGCAACAAGGCGCTGGTGCCGCACATGCTCGAGCGCAAGTATGGCCGCATCGTCAACATCGCCTCGATCGCCGGCAAGGAAGGCAATCCCAATGCCTCCGCCTACAGCACTTCCAAGGCGGCGGTGATCGGCCTGACCAAGTCGCTCGGCAAGGAACTGGCCAAGACCAAGGTGACGGTGAATTGCGTGACGCCGGCGGCCGTGCGCACCGCGATCTTCAAGCAGATGAGCCAGGAACACATCGACTTCATGCTGTCCAAGATACCGATGGCGCGCTTCGGCGAGGTCGAGGAGGTGGCGGCACTGATCTGCTGGATCGCCTCGGAGGAGTGCTCGTTCACGACGGCCGCCGTGTTCGACGTTTCCGGCGGCCGCGCCACCTATTGACGACAACTACAAATCCGCGTGAGCAGGCAACGAATGCGGTCTGGCCGGCGTATAGTCGGCAATGCAGAGCATACGACAGGCAGACATTCCCTCGGACAATTCCAAAGACGTGACCTTTCGCTGCGATCTCGGCGTCCAGGGCGAGGACTTCCCGCATTTTTGGGAACATACGGTCGGCAGCGGCCACGCGACGCTGGCGTTGCGTGCGGACTGGCAGGCGCAGATGCACCGGGCGCATGACGAACTCGGCTTTCGCCATGTTCGTTTTCATGGGCTGCTCGATGACGACATGGGTACGCTCATCGACCAGGATGACCAGCCGCTCTATTCGTTCTTCAATGCCGACCAGATTTTCGATTTCCTGCTATCGATCGGCATGCGGCCCTTCGTCGAGTTGAGTTTCATGCCGACAATGCTGTCATCCTCCGGGCAGATCATTTTTCATTACCGCGCCAATGTCAGCGTGCCGAAGGACTACGACCAATGGTCGACACTGATCTCGAGGCTCGTCGCCCATTGGGTCGATCGCTACGGCCTGCACGAGATAAGACAATGGTTCTTCGAGGTCTGGAATGAGCCCAATCTCGAGGCGTTCGGCAGTGGCAAGCAGGAGGACTATTTCAAGCTGTATGCCTACACGGCAAAGGCGATCAAATCCGTCGACATGCAGTTGCAGGTCGGCGGACCGGCCACCGCCGCCAATGCCTGGATCGATGAGTTTGTCACCTATTGCAGCCAGAACAACCTTCCGACTGACTTCATCAGCACGCATCACTATCCAACCGATGCCTTCGGCAAGCCTGGCGACGACACCGAAACTCAGCTTTCGGAAAGCACGCGAAGTGTGTTGCGGGAGGAGGCGCGGACCGCGCGGCAGCAGGCTGGTGACCGTCCGCTCTACTACACCGAATGGTGCACGTCTTCGAACCCGCGCGACCCCATGCATGACGAGCCGTATGCCGCCGCCTTCATCGTCAAGACGGTGATGGAGGCGAGAGGACTGGTCGAGGGCTACAGCTACTGGACCTTTTCGGATATTTTCGAGGAGAACTATTTCCCCTCCGTGCCCTTCCATGGCGGCTTTGGCCTGATGAACCTTCACGGAATCGCCAAACCGGCTTACCGTGCCTTCGAAATGCTGCACGGACTTGGAACGGAAATCCTGCCCGTGGACGGGAGCCACCCAACCGTGGACAGCTGGTGTATCCGCAACGGGAATTCGCTGACCGTGCTGATTTCCAATTTCGCCTTGCCGCGACATCCGGTCACCGACGAGACGGTCCATATCGAACTCAAGAATGCGCCGCGGCCCGCCGCCGCGATTATCCAACGGATCGGCGCCGGAAATGCCGACGCCAAGGCGGTGTGGGAGACGATGGGAAAGCCTGATTATCTGAGCCCCGCAATGGTCGAACAACTGCATGCGGCTTCGGCAATGCCGGAGCAGAAACAATCGGTCGCCTGGAGCGATCGCACCCTGGGATTCGATGTCACCGTTCCACCGCTGGGTGTGGCGGGCATCAGGCTGGAGTTCGCATCGCTTGCCTAAAGCAGATCCTGCCGCATTGTCCGATGAAGAGCTTCTAGACCGCTACCAGCGCGCCGCCTTCGGCTATTTCCTGAAGAATGTGAACTCCGACAACGGCTTGGTCGCCGATACGTCGCGGCCGAACTCGCCGGCCAGCATCGCCGTCGTCGGTTTCGCCCTGTCCTGTTATCCGATCGGCGTCGAGCGCGGCTGGATGTCGCGCACGGCGGCAGCGGAGCTGACGCTCGCGGCGCTGCGTTTCTTCTCGGCAAGCCCGCAAGGCGGCGGTGACGACGTCACCGGCCACAAGGGTTTCTACTACCATTTTCTCGACATGCGGACCGGGTTGCGCGTCTGGCGCTGCGAACTGTCGATGGTGGACACCGCCCTGCTGATGGCCGGTATCCTGGTGGCTGGCGCCTATTTCTCCGGCGAGAACGAACAGGAAGCCGAAATCCGGCACCTGGCCGAAGCGCTCTACCGGCGCGTCGACTGGCGGTGGGCGCAAGGCAGCAGTCCGACCTTGCGGCAGGGCTGGAAGCCGAAGAGCGGTTTTCTGCATTATGGCTGGGAGGGCTACAACGAGGCGACCATCCTCTATGTGCTGTCGATGGCCGCGCCGGACAACCCAACCTCCGACGACAGCTACGAGGCCTGGACGGCGACCTACCAGTGGGAGAACATCTACGGCCATGACGTGCTCTATGGCGGGCCGTTGTTCATGCACCAGTTCTCGCACGCCTGGATCGATTTCGCCGGCATCCGCGACGCCTTCATGCGCGAGAAGAACTCCGACTATTTCGAAAACAGCCGCCGCTCGACCTACCTCCATCGGGACTATGCGCGCCACAACCCCTATGGTTTCGACGGCTACGGCGAGAACCTTTGGGGCCTCTCGGCGGGAGACGGGCCCGGCGGTTTTCGCGCCAGTGTCGAGCGACGGAGACACCGGTTTTCCGGCTATGCGGCGCGCGGCGCTCCCTTCGGGCCGGATGATGGCACGATCGCTCCCTGGTCCTATCCGGCATCGCTGCCTTTCGCTCCCGACATCTGCATGGCAGCGATGCGCCATCTCGGCGAGCGCTATCCCGAGGTGATCGAGAATTTCCGGCTGCCGAGCGGATTCAATCCGACCTTGGCCAACCGGCGAAAATTCGGCCGCAATGGCTGGGTGTCGGAAGGCCATTACGGGCTGGACCAGGGCATCGTGGTGATGATGATCGAGAACCACCGCTCGCGCCTGATCTGGGAGCTGATGCGGTCCAATCCGCACATTCGCCGCGGCCTGGGAAAAGCAGGTTTCACCGGCGGCTGGCTGACGCGGCCGGCAGGCTCCGCCTCAGGGGCTTACGATGCCGCGTGAACGGACAAAGGCCGCCAGCTTCCCGGTCGACCGCAACGACGTCGAACTGATCCGGGGCGCGCATCCGCCGCGCTGGAAGAATCCCACCCCCGACGGTCCCTACAATCTCGTCGTCATCGGCGCCGGGCCGGCGGGGCTGACCGCGGCGCGTGACGCGGCAAGCCTCGGCGCGAAAGTCGCGCTGATCGAGCGCGGGCTGATCGGCGGTGCGTGCGTCAATGTCGGCGGCGTCCCGTCAAAGTCGATCATCCGCACGGCGAGGCTCTATGCGGACATGCGTGATGCCGAGAATTTCGGTGGCGACACGCCGGAGCGTCTTCAGGTCGACTTCGAGCGGGCCATGACGCGAATGCGGCAGATCCGGCAGCGGATAAGCAGCGCAGAATCGGCCGCGGCCATCGCGGCCGAAGGCATCGACCTCTATTTCGGCGAAGCCCGCTTTGCCGGACCGGACACGGTGGTGGTCGCGGACAAGACGCTGCCTTTCAAGAAAGCATTGGTCGCGACAGGCGCGCATCCGAGCGTGCCGGCGATTCCAGGGCTCGCCGAGGCCGGCTATCTCGACAATGAGAGCATGTTCAACCTCACGCAACGTCCTGAGCGGCTGCTGGTCATCGGCGGCGGGCCGCTTGGCTGCGAGACGGCGCAGGCCTTCTGCCTGCTCGGCGCGAAGGTGATCCTGGCGCAGAGCGATCCGATGTTCCTGCCCGGCGAGGAACGCGACGCCGCGCAGATCCTGTCGGACGCGCTGGCGCGCGAGGGGATCGAGGTGCGCCTGAACACCGAAGTGGTGGCGGTGCGGGCGGAGGGCGGCAAGAAACTCGCCGATCTGATGCGGGATGGCGACACGACGACGATTTCCGTCGACGAGATCATCACCGGCGTCGGCCGTTCGCCCAATGTCGACGGTCTCGGCCTGGCAGACGCCGGGGTGGCGTATGACGCCAGCGGCATCAAGGTGGACGATCACTTGAGAACCACGAACCCGCACATCTACGCGGCGGGCGATGTGTGCCTCGAATACAAGTTCACCCATACAGCCGAAGCGACGGCGCGTATTGTCGTGCGCAATGCGCTGTTTCGCGGGCGCGAGAGGCTCAGCGAACTCGTCGTTCCCTGGTGCACCTATACCGATCCGGAAATCGCCCATGTCGGTCTCTATCCGATCGAGGCGCGCCGCAACGGCATTCCGGTCAAGACCTATACGGTACTGATGCATGACGTCGCCCGCGCCGTGATGGACGGCGAGGAGGAGGGGTTCGTCAAGATCCATGTCAGGGAGGGGTCCGACCGTATCCTGGGAGCGACGGTCGTCGCCAGCCATGCCGGCGAGATGATCAACGCAGTGACGCTCGCCATCAGGTCGGGTATGGGATTGCACGCCCTGGCCGACGTCATTCATCCCTTCCCGACGCAGGCACAAGGTATCAAGATGGCGGGCGATGCTTACAGGCGGACCCGGTTCACCTCCCTGCGCAGGCGCCTGACGGTGCGCTGGCTGGCTTGGTCCAGGCGATGAACCTCGCGGCCGCCGAGGGCTCGGGGCTGAAGTATTCAGAAATATACAGTGCTTGACGAAAGCCTTGTTCAGCTAAACAAGGTGGCATCGATGCTTGTGGTCACGGAATCGTTATGAATGCCATCTGAATTGGGCCCTCTGCCTGGAACAACGCCCCAGGCGTCCGCTTTGAACGGCCCAGGCGCGCGACCGGCTGTCGGCTCGCCCGAGCGGACGGCCCGGAAGCGTACGCTGATCGTGTCGCACGACCCGAGCTTCCCACCCGCTTCGGGTTCGGATCTGAGAAACTACCGCAACGCTGAAGCGGCCGCCGGGTTCGGCCCGGTCTGCCTGGTTTCGGTGCGACCAAAGACAGAAGGAAACGTGCCTGATCCATTGATCCGCGTAGAGGCCCTGTCGGCCGAGGGAGAGCCCCGCACGGCCTCGATCGGTTGGTGGCGCTCAAGGGCGGAGAATCGCATACCGCGTTCCGCCCTGACGCGGCTTGAGACGCTGATCGGTGAATTCCGCCCGGACACTATCGTCATCGAGAGCATCAGCCTGTTCAAGCTGATGCGGCCTATCAGACCGCTGGCGGAGCAGCTCATTCTCGACATGCACAATGTCGAATCCGACCTGGCCGGACAGATCAGGCATCTCAGCACCAAGCGAACCGCGGCTTCATTCGGCGTCAGGTTCCTCGAGAGGAAGGCACTATCCGTTGTCGACAGGGTATGGGTCTGCTCGAACCTGGATCGCCAGAAGCTGATGACGCTTTCCCGGCACAATATCCCGATCGACGTCGTTCCGAACGGAATTCCGCAAGCCGGCAATGGTCCCGGGCACCTGCCTGCCGAGCCGGCAACCGGCAACGGCTTTCCGGTGATCGTGTTCATCGGCCATCTCGCCTATCCGCCAAACGTCGATGCCGCGCAGCGGTTGGCCAGTGTCATATTGCCCCGTATCCGAAACGCCCTGCCGGATGCCAGGCTCGTCCTGGCTGGACGCACACCAAGACCGGAGGTGCGGGCACTGGCCGGATTGCCTGGTGTGGAGCTCATCGAAGATCCCGCGGATGTCGCGCCACTGTTGTCCAGCGCGCATCTCACCATCGTCCCGCTGACGGCGGGCGGCGGCACACGCATCAAGATCCTGGAAGCAATGGCCGCGGGCGTGCCGGTGGTCGCCACGCCGATCGCGGCCGAAGGTCTGGACCTGGTCGAAAATGAGGAGGTGCTGCTGTCTCACTCCGACGAAACGCTTGCCGAGACGGCCATCGAACTTTGTCTCGACCCCGAACGCAGGGCGCGGCAACGCCTTCGCGCGTATCAGGCGGTATGGGCAAGGTTCGGCCCACAAGCGATCCGCGACGCCGTTCGCAACGGGCTTGGACTAAACGGTGCGACCGTATGATCCCGCCGATCCTGCACCAGACATGGAAGACCGACAGCGTTCCCGCACGCTTCCAGGCGTATGCCGAGAGCTGGAAACAGCACAATCCACACTGGACGGTGATGTTCTGGAGCGACCGGATGCTGCTCGAATTCGTGGCCGAGCACTACCCTGATTTCCTGCCAATGTTCTGCAGCTACACGAACGGCGTGCAGCGCTCGGATGCGGCGCGCTACATGCTGCTGCATCATTTTGGCGGGGTCTATGCCGACATAGACTGCGAATGCGTCGCGGCCTTCGATCCGATCATGGACGAGACCCGTGTCGTGCTGTGCAAGGAGCCGGCTTCGCATGCGGCCGTCCAGGCGGATTTCCGGGGCCTGCCCTACCTCCTGTTCAACGGGACGATGGCGAGCCCGCCCCGTCATCCGTTCTGGATGCATCTTCTGTCGATGATGCCCGGGCTCGCCGGCGCCAAGGACATACTCGACGCGACCGGTCCTTGCCTCTTGACCTCCGCCCAGCGCGGCTACAGCGATCAGGCGGCCTTCGCCATCCATCCCTCCGGCCTGTTTGCGCCGGTGACGTCGGTCGGGAGCACCGAGCGCGAGGCCGGCGACGATACGGCGCCGCTTTCGATCCATCACTGGGCCGGCACATGGTGGACCCCGGAGCCGCCGCCGAAATGGACAACCAAGCTTCGCAACCGGGCCTATCGGCTTTGGTACCTCCTGACGCGCGGTGCGTATCTGGATGAGGCCGTGGCAAAAGCCAGCGTCGACAAGGCTGTCCTCTCGGCACCGCCGCCCCTGGGCGGCAATATTGCCGTTCTGGTGCCGCTTCGCGATGCCGCCGACCTTATCCAGCCTTTTCTCGATGCGCTGGACGGGCTCGACTACGCCAAGGACAGGATCAAGCTGGTCTTCTGCGAAGGCGACAGCCTGGACGGGAGTTGGGAGCGGCTGCAGGCCGCGACAGCGGGACTGGCCGGCAAATATCGCGACGTCGTGCTGCTGCAGCGACAGGTCGGCACCAGGCTCGACAGGACAAAGCGGGCAAAGCCTCGGATGCAACGCGTCAGGCGCGGCGCGATCGCCAAGGTGCGGAATTACCTGATCGATCACGGGCTGAAGGAAGACGACGACTGGGCGTTGTGGATCGATATCGACGTCTGGCGCTTTCCCGGCGATGCGCTGAACCAGTTGATCGCCACCGGGCATCGCATCGCGGTGCCCAACTGCGTGAAGATCGCCAATGGCGGCAGCTTCGACCTGAACAGCTTCATCATCAGGCGGCAGATCAAGGATTATCGCTACTACCGCGAGATACGCGGCGGCCTTCACCAGCCTTCGGCGCAGACACCAAGTCGATATCATCTCAGTGATGTCAGGCATCTCGACATCATCGACCTGGACGCGGTCGGCGGAACGATGCTGCTGGTCGATGCCGCCTTGCATCGCGGCGGCCTTCGCTTCCCTGAAATTCCCTACCGCGACCTGATCGAGACCGAAGCTTTTGGCGTGCTCGCCAACGATCTCGGCATCAGGCCGGCCGGCCTGCCGAAGCTGGAGATACTACACGTCCCCTGGTGAAGCGGCGGCCTGCCGAAGCGCCTGCCTGAGCGGCTCCAGACAGGTTTGCGGGCGCAAGCGCTCCCAGACATAGTTCGGATCCGTCAGATGGGCGACTTCGTCGATCCAGCGTTGCGGCGCTTCTGGATCCCTGACCTCGTGCCAATCCTCGACAATGATGACAGGCAGGCCTTCGTAGAGAGGGTCCATCGGCGATGTCTTGGTCACCACGATGCAGCCGAGATAAAGCAGTTCCCATGTCCGGTGGCAGTCCAGGCCATTTCCCGTGGTCGAGAGCACGAGCGGGTATTGCGCATACAGCTCCCAGATCGCGCGCTGCGACACACGTTTCCCGAGGAAATCGACATGTGGGCATCCGTCCAGGGCATCAAGCACTTCTCGACGCTGGCTGGAGCCCCTGCTGATGCTGAAATCGCAGAACACCCTGGGTGGGCGGCGATCCGCATCCCCCTGCCGGCGGCGCAGGGCTTGCAACTGCCGAACCATGCCGGTGGGCGTGGCAAGGGAACGTGGTGTATGGAGGTCCAGCCCGATCGGAAACGGCTTGATCCTGGGATGATCACCGTCGCAGTTCTGGCTGTACCAGGACACCAGATAGGGGTTGGCAAGAAGCCGCTCGACGGTATCTCTTGCCAGGTCCGATGGCACCGATGCATCGCCGTCGGTGGTCAGCAGGATGAAGGGCGCCCTGATGGTCGGCAGGGCTACCCGGGTGAACGTGTCGAGATCGCAGGTTCGCGAAACCCTGGCCAAGCTGCTCAGCCGAACCCAGACGATGCCGTGCGCGCCGCTATAGTGGTCGCGGAAAAAGGCCTCGCCCTGGGTCGATTCGGTCAGTGCGCGGCGATACCAGTCAGGCCCGGCAAAATCGCAGAAATGCCCGATCCCTTGCGACCACAGCACGGGAGGAACGCTGAAGAATCTCAGCGCCTTGGAATACACAGCTTTTTTGCGTTTGGCCCACCAACGCTTCATGCCCATCGGCAACGCTTAGCCCAGACACGGTAGCGGCAGCAATGTCCTGCCGGTCTGTGCCCACAGGCCATGCGAGAGCCCGCGATTCCAATCGTCAGACGTGCAATTCCCTCGAAATCGGCGGGCCGACCGAAAATCCGGAAAATGTGACTTCGAAACCCTCGCGCTGTGGCGAGCAGCACATCATGCCGACATCGACCGTCTTCGAGGTCGGGAAATAGGCGAGCCGCACCGGCTTCCAGTGACCGTCCGAAGCATCGAGATACTGGACGCGGATCGCCTCGCCATGGCGGGTCAGGCGGATGCTGACGCCATTGGGACCGGCATGAATGGCCACCAGCGACCAGTCCGATGTGTCGTTGGTGACCACGACGGAGAAATAGGCGAGGCCGTCGGTGTATTCGATGCCGGCCTTGATCCAGTGCGTTTCGCTCAGCCGGACCATCAGCCCGGCCTGGTCATAGAGCACCTTGTAGTCGCCCTTGACGGTGACTTCGGCGGTGAAATCGCCCTCGACTTGCCGATGCAGGAAGTGGCCGTTGTCGCGCCAGAAGCCGTAGAAGGTCTCGCGCCAGAAATCGGTCTCCTTGCCGGTGCGCACGCGCACCGCATCACCGTCAATGGCGTGATGCGGCGGCGGGTTCAGCCAGGTCAGGTCCTGCAATGTCATTGCCTCATGCCGGTTCCATGCGAAGGTTCGCCGGCCCGACAGGCCGGCGCCTCATCAGCCCGCGAATGTATAGGCGGTCTTCACCGTGGTGTAGAACTCCATGGCATAGCGGCCCTGTTCGCGCGGGCCATAGCTCGAGCCTTTGCGGCCGCCGAAGGGCACATGGAAATCGACACCCGCCGTCGGCAGGTTGACCATCACCATGCCGGCTTCCGAATTGCGCTTGAAGTGGGTCGCGTGCTTGAGGCTCGAGGTGCAGATGCCCGAGGTCAGCCCGAAGGGCGTGTCGTTGGCGACGGCAAGCGCCTCGTCATAGTCCTTGACGCGGATGACGCTGGCGACCGGCCCGAAAATCTCCTCGCGCGAACTGCGCATGGCATTGGTGGCCTCGGTCAGCAGCGCGGGGCTGAGATAGAAGCCCGGCGTCTTGCGGTCGAGCCGTTCGCCGCCGAAGGCGAGCGTGGCGCCTTCCCTGACACCGATGGCGATGTAGTCCTCGTCCTGCTTCAGCTGCGTGGCATCGACGACCGGGCCGATCTGGGTCTGCGCATCGAGCGCATCGCCGATCACCAGCTTGCCCATCCGCTCCTTCAGCGCATCGACGAAACGGTCATGGATACCTTCGGTCACGATCAGTCTGGACGAGGCCGTGCAGCGCTGGCCGGTCGAGAAGAAGGCGCCGTTGAGCGCGCAATCGACGGCGACCGCAAGATCGGCATCGTCAAGCACGACCAGCGGGTTCTTGCCGCCCATTTCGAGCTGGAACTTGCGCATGTGTTCCACGCTCGCGGCGGCGACGCGCTTTCCCGTGCCGACCGAGCCGGTGAAGGTGATGGCATTGACGTCGGGGCTGTCGAGCATGGCCTGGCCGACCACCGAACCCTTGCCCATGACAAGGTTGAGCACGCCCTTGGGCAGGCCGGCGCGATGCAGGATGTCGACGATCGACCAGGCGCTCTCGGGAACGAGTTCCGCCGGCTTGAAGACGATGGTGTTGCCGTGAGCCAGCGCCGGCGCGATCTTCCAGGCCGGAATGGCGATGGGGAAATTCCACGGCGTGATGATGCCGACGACGCCGACCGCTTCACGCGTGATCTCGACACCGACGCCCGGCCGCACGCTCGGAACCATCTCTCCGGTCAGCCGCAATGTTTCGCCGGCAAAGAAATCGAAGATCTGGGCGGCGCGGATGGTTTCGCCGATGCCTTCGGCCAGCGTCTTGCCTTCCTCGCGTGCCAGGTTGCGGCCGATCTCGTCCTTGCGCGCCATGATCTCGTCGGACGCCTTCTTCAGCACCGCGTGGCGCGCCAACGGACCGGAGCGGGACCATGCCGGGAACGCCGCCTTGGCCGCGGCGATCGCTTGGCTAGCCTGTTCGACGCCCGCCGAGGCGTATTCGCCGACGACGTCGCCGGTGTCCGAGGGGTTGATGTTGCGGGACCCGGCGTCGCCGACCCATTCGCCATCGATGAGGTTTTTTCGAAACTGAGCCATGTCCTGGTCTTTCCTGCTGGTTGGCCGCGCGGCGGCATCTGTCCGAACTGGTATTTGCCAGACAATTGTGTTGCGGGAAAGCACGCACTGGCCGAGCCGCCGCGACAAAAACCCCGGGCCTGTCCTGGCTTTGATGGGACGGCAGGGGCCGGCACCCATGAACCTGCAATCCGGCCAACGTCGGCCAGATGTCATCGCGGCTTAAACGAATTGCCCTGTACATAGGTGTCCACGACCTTGATTTGCCTGATCCGGCATGTCATGCGTCGTGCTGATGGCAGCAATCGAAACGACGATCCAGCGCGCCGGCGCCACCGGCAACATCAAGGCCACTCGTGAAGACTGGCTGAAGCTGGCGCTTGAAACGCTGATCTCCGACGGTGTCGAACGCGTCCGCGTGCTGACGCTTGGCCAGCAGCTCGACGTCTCGCGCTCCAGTTTCTACTGGTATTTCAAGAGCCGGCAGGATCTGCTCGATCAATTGCTGGGCTACTGGCGGCAGACCAACACCAGGTTCATCGTCGAACGCGCCTCGCGGCCCTCGGCGACCGTCATTCGTGGGGTGATGAGCATTTTTGAATGCTGGGTGGATGAAAAGCTGTTCGACCCCCGGCTGGACTTCGCGATCAGGGCCTGGGCCCGCCGCTCTCCCGCAATCCGGCGCGCGCTCGACGAGGCCGACGAAGAGCGTGTCAGTGCCATACGCGACATGTTCAAGCGCCATGGCTACGAGGAAGAAGACGCATTCGTGCGGGCCCGTGTCCTCTATTTCATGCAAATCGGCTATTACTCGCTCGAGCTCAACGAACCGATGAGCACCCGCCTCACCCACGTCGCCTCCTATCTGCGCAGCTTCACCGGCCAGGAGCCGCCGGCGGAAGATGTCGAGGACTTCGCGCGCTATGTCGAGAAGACGCTTTCCGGCAAACGGTAGGCGCGCAACCATCGGCCACCTCGGCCTGACGATCCTGCCCGACGCCAGACGAGGTTGGCCGAAGCCTCCCCAACTTCGTCATCCCCGGACGAAGCAGGAGCGAAGCTCCGTCGCGGAGGCCCTGGGATCCATTCCGTGACCTTAACCGTGGAGTGCAGCAGAGCAGAATTCTGCACCGTTGCAACGCTCAGGAGTCCCGGCATGGATCCCTTGGGCTGCGGAGCAGCTCCAGGGGTCTGCGCTGCGTCGCTTCGCTCCAGGATGACGAAGCGATGAATGTTCGCCTCTCTGGACATGGCGAGAGGTCTCGGAATGATGGTGCGATCCGTTGTTCGCAACACACTGGACACATATGTCCAATGCCAGTAGGGTGCGCCGCCATACCGGGTGGAGTGCAGCAGGATGAAATCCCAATACAGGGCGATCGTTATTGGCGGCGGCGTGGTTGGAGCCTCGGTGCTCTATCACCTGGCGAAGTTCGGCTGGAGTGATGTCGCACTGATCGAACGCGAGGTGCTGACAGCCGGGTCGAGCTGGCACGCGGCCGGCGGCTTCCACGCGCTGAACGCCGACCCCAACATCGCCGCGCTGCAGGCCTACACGATCGATCTGCTGTCGGAGGTCGAAAAGGAATCGGGCCAGAACATCGGCATGCACATGACCGGCGGCATTTCGGTTGCCTCGGCACCGGAGCGCTGGGAATGGCTGAAAGCCTCCTACCGCATCTTCCAGACCATGGGCATAGACGATGTCCATCTGGTCGGCGTCGACGAGATCAAGCAACGCTGCCCAATCCTCAATACCGACGGCATACTGGGCGGCCTTTATGCGGCACGAGAAGGCCATATCGACCCCTCGGGCGTCGTCCACGCCTATGCCAAGGCGGCAAGGAAACGCGGCGCCGACATCATCGAGCACAACCGCGTTCTGGAACTCAACCGTCGCGTCGACGGTAGCTGGGACGTGGTCACCGAGAAAGGCACTCTCATTGCCGAGCACGTCGTCAACGCCGGCGGATTGTGGGCCAAGCAAATCGGCCGGATGGCCGGCATCGACCTGCCGGTTTCGCCAATGGAGCATCACTATCTCGTCACCGAAGCGCTGCCCGAGATCCAGGCGCTCGACCGGGAATTGCCGCTGATCGTCGACCTCGAGGGCTTCACCTATATGCGCCAGGAGCAGAAGGGGCTGCTGCTCGGCATCTACGAGATCAACCACAAGCACTGGAACATGGACGGCGCACCCTGGGATTACGGCATCGAGCTGATCCAGGAGGACACCGACCGCATCGCCAACGAGCTGGCGCTCGGCTTCAGCCGCTATCCCTGCCTGGAGACGGCCGGCATCAAGCGCTGGGTGAACGGCGCCTTCACCTTCTCGCCGGACGGTAATCCGCTGGTCGGCCCGGTGCGCGGCGTTCCCAACTACTGGGTGGCCTGCGGTGTCATGGCCGGCTTCCTGCAAGGCGGCGGCGTCGGCAAGTCGCTGGCCGAGTGGATGATCCATGGCGAGCCGGAAGCCGATGTCTACGGCATGGACATCGCCCGCTACGGCGATTTCGCCTCCAACCGCGAATACATCAAGCAGACGACCGGGCAGTTCTATTCGCGCCGCTTCGTCATGAGCTATCCCAACGAGCAATTGCCCGCGGGACGACCGCTGAAGACCGCCGGCGCGCATGACGCCATGGATGCGGCCGGCGCGCGCTGGGGCAATTCCTGGGGCATGGAAGTGCCGCTCTATTTCGCGCCGCAAGGTTTCGTCGAAACACCGACGCTGAAGCGCTCCAATGCCTTCGACATCGTCGCCCGGGAATGCCGCAAGGTACGCGAAGGCGTCGGCCTGCTCGATATCTCCGCCTTCTCGCGCTACGAGATCACCGGACCGCAAGCGGAAGCCTGGCTCGACCGGTTGCTGGCCTGCGCCCTTCCCAAGCCGGGCCGCGCGAAACTGGCGCCGATGCTGGGCGAAAACGGCAAGCTCAAGGGCGACCTGACCGTTTTCAACTGGGGTGACGGCAGCTGGTGGATCATGGGGTCCTACTATCTGCGCCAATGGCACATGCGCTGGTTCGAACAGCATCTCGGCGAGGGCGTTGCCGTACGCGACATTTCGGACGCGGTCGTCGGCTTTTCGCTCGCCGGCCCCAATGCCCGCCGTCTGCTCGAACGGCTGACGCACCAGGATGTCTCGCACCAGGCCTTCGGTTTCCTCACCTGCAAGACGCTGGATGTCGGCCTGGTTCGAGCCAAGGTCGGGCGGCTCTCGGTCATCGGCGAACTCGGCTACGAAATCCATTGCCAGGCCAATGAGCATGCGGGGCTGCGCCGAGCGCTGCTTGCGGCAGGCAGCGACCTCGGCGTCACCGAATACGGCTTCGGCGCGGTCAATTCGCTGCGGCTCGAAAAGAGTTTTGGCATCTGGTCGCGTGAGTTCACGCAGGATTACACACCGGCCGAGACCGGCATGGACCGCTGGATCGCTTTCGACAAGGGCGACTTCATCGGCCGCGAAGCGGCGCTGAAAGAGCGGAAGGCCGGCGCCAGGCGCACGCTGGTGACGATCGAGATCGATGCCGCGGATGCCGACGCCAGCGGCTACGAACCGGTCTGGAGCGGAGGCAAGCTTGCCGGCTTCGTCACTTCCGGCGGCTATGGCCATACGGTCGGCAAGAGCCTCGCCATGGCGCTTGTCGATAGCGATGTCACCGATGTCGATACTGAGTTGACAACCCATATCGTCGGCGTCGAAAGAGGTGCGCGCGTCATCGCTTCGTCGCCTTACGATCCACTGGGCAAGGCGATGCGGGCATGATCGATCGAACCGGTGCCGTCCATGCTGAAGACCATGCCATGATCCACGCCCGCTCCCTGAAATCAGGCCTGTCCGGCACGCCATGACCAGACGCTATTCCGCTCTGTCGCTGTTCAAGGAAGGCCTGGCCGGCCAGACCGGCTGGAAGCAGGCCTGGCGCTCACCCGAGCCGAAACCGTCCTATGACGCGATCGTCATCGGCGGTGGCGGCCATGGGCTGGCGACGGCCTATTACCTGGCCAAGAATCACGGCATCGCCCGGGTGGCCGTGTTGGAAAAAGGCTGGATCGGCGGCGGCAACACCGGCCGCAACACCACGGTGGTGCGCTCCAACTACTATTATCCGGAAAGCGTCGAGCTCTACGGACTGGCGCACCGGCTCTATGAAGGCCTGTCGAAGGACCTGAACTACAACGTCATGCTGTCGCAGCGCGGCATGGTCAATCTCTGCCACTCGACCGCCGAAATGGAGATCGGCGCCCGCACCGTCAACGCCATGCAGATCAACGGCATCGATGCGGAGCTGTTTTCACCCGAGGATGTGCGCCGCGTGGCGCCGATCTACAATTTTTCGCCGGATGCGCGCTTTCCCGTGTTCGGCGGCATCTGGCAAGGCCGCGCCGGCACGGCCCGCCACGATGCTGTCGCCTGGGGTTATGCCCGGGCGGCGAACCGGCTCGGCGTCGATATCATCCAGAATTGCGAGATCACCGACTTCATCGTCGAGGGCGGCCGCTGCCGCGGCGTCCAGACGACGCGCGGCGCGATCCGAGCCGAGCGCATCGGCATGGCCGTGGCCGGCCATTCCTCGGTGCTGGCGGCCAAGGCCGGCTTCCGGCTGCCGATCAATTCCTATGCCCTGCAGGCCTGCGTTTCCGAACCGGTGAAACCGATCCTCGACACGGTGGTGCTGTCGCCCGGCTGCGGCGTCTATGTCAGCCAATCGGACAAGGGCGAGATCGTCATTGGCGGCGGGCTCGACCGCATCCCCTCCTATGCGCAACGCGGCAATTTACCGACGCTGGAAGCCGTCATTGCCGGACTGTTGGAGATGTTCCCGATCTTCGGCCAGTTGAAGCTGATGCGGCAATGGGCCGGCATTGTCGACGTCGTGCCGGACTCTTCGCCGATCATCGGTCCCTCGCCGCTGCCCAATTTGTTCCTCAATTGCGGCTGGGGCACGGGCGGCTTCAAGGCCATTCCCGCCGGCGGCACGCTGCTGGCGAACCTGCTGGCCACGGGCAAGCACAACGACGTCAGCCGTCCCTTCGATCTCGACCGCTTCACCAGCGGGCGACTGATCGACGAAGCGGCCGGCTCCGGCATCGCGCATTAGAGGTTCCTATGCAGCTTTTCCCTTGCCCGTTCTGCGGCCCGCGCGACGAGACCGAGTTCCACTATGGCGGCGATGCCGGCAATGCCAGGCCCGATGGCGCCGACGTGCCGATCGAGCGCTGGGCAAATTACCTCTATCTGCGCGGCAACCCGAAGGGCGCGGCACGCGAGATCTGGGTGCACATGAATTGCGGCGAGTTCTTCGTCATGGAACGTGACACGGTCACGCACAAGGTGCTGTCCTCGGCAGCGCTCGACGGGGAGCACGCCGCGTGACCGCCTCGCGCCTCGCCACCGGCGGCAGCGCCATCGACCGCTCGCGCCCGATCCGCTTCAGCTTCGATGGTGCAACCGTGGACGGCTTTGCCGGCGACACCATCGCCTCGGCGCTGCTGGCCGGCGATGTCGCGGTTGTCGGCCGCAGCTTCAAATACCACCGGCCGCGCGGCATCTGGGGCGCAGGCGTCGAGGAGCCAAACGCGCTGGTCGATGTCGGCGGCCCACGGGCGACGCCGAACACGCGCGCCACGACCGAGCCGGCACGCGACGGGCTGGTGGCGAAGAGCGTCAACGCGACGCCCAGCGCGCTGGCCGACCGCAACGCCTTCCTCGACCGCTTCTCGCGCTTCATTCCGGCGGCGTTTTACTACAAGACCTTCATGTGGCCGGACTGGCACATGTTCGAGCCGCGCATCCGCGCCATGGCTGGACTGGGCAAGGCCGACACCGACTGGACATCGCCGGGCACGGCTGACCAGATCAACCATCATTGCGACGTGCTGGTTGTCGGCGCGGGACCAGCCGGATTGGCGGCGGCCAGGCTGGCGGCAGGCGCCGGCCTCTCCGTCACGCTGGTCCACGACCAGCAGAGGCTGGGTGGATCCCTTGGCCACCGCGCCGGCGAGATCGACGGCAAGCCAGCTTCCGTGTGGGTCGAGGAGACGGTTGCGGAACTTGGCACGGACGGTCACCTGATCCTGACAGCGACCACCGCCTTCGGCATTTACGACCACAATCTGGTCGGGCTGAACCAGCGTCATTTCGATGGCCGGCGCGACACGCTATGGCGGGTCCGGCCGCGCCAGATCGTGCTGGCGACCGGCGCCATCGAACGGCCGCTGCCCTTTGCCAACAACGACCTTCCGGGCATCCTGTCGGCGGACGCGGCACTTGCCTATCTCAGGCGCCATGCGGTGCTGGTTGGGCGGCACATCGTCGCCGCCACCAACAATGACAGTGCTTACGAGGTCGCTGGCGCGCTGGCCGAGGTCGGCGCAGAAGTCACGCTCGTCGACATCAGGCACGACGGCATGCCGGACGCACCGGCCAAGGTGCGGTTGGTCAAAGGGAGGGCGCTTGCTTCCGCCAGGGGCAAACTGCGGGTCGAGGGCGTAACACTGGATGACGGCACCAGGCTCGATGCCGATTGCGTGCTGGTCTCGGGCGGTTGGACGCCGACCATTCATCTCTTCGGCCAGGCCAAGGGCAAGCTGGCCTGGAGCGACGCACGCGCCGCCTTCCTGCCAGGCGATCCGGTCGACGGCATTTCGGCCGTCGGCGCCGCGGCTGGCGCGGTCTCCTTGTCGGAGGTGTTCGCCGGCTCGGAGAAAGCTGTTGGCTTGCTCGGCCAGACGAAGGCAGCCGTGCCGCGCAGCACGGGACCGGAAGCAATGGGCGGCGTAGCGGCGGCCTGGCCGGTGCCCGGTTCGAAAGGGCGCATCTGGATCGACTACCAGAACGACGTGACGGTAAAGGACGTCGAACTGGCGGCGCGCGAAAACTTCGTCTCGGTCGAGCACCTGAAGCGATACACCACGCTCGGCATGGCAACCGACCAGGGCAAGACCTCCAATCTGCCCGGCCTGGCGCTGATGGCCGGCATCACCGGCCGCACGGTGCCGGAAGTCGGCACCACCACCTACCGTCCGCCCTTCACGCCGGTGCCACTGGCAAGCTTTGCCGGCGCGCGCGTCGGCGAGCTGATGGCACCGGTGCGCAGGCTACCGCTGGAGACTATGCATCGCGCCAGCGGCGCCGTCTTCCAGGAATATGGCGGCTGGCTGCGGCCGGCCCATTATGGCGGTCGCGGCGCTGACGCGGATCGCGCCATCCAGGGCGAGGCGTTGCGCGCGCGCCAGTCGGTCGCGCTGTTCGACGGTTCGACGCTGGGCAAGATCGAGGTGATCGGCCCGAAGGCGGCCGAATTCGTCGATTTCCTCTACTACAACACCATGTCGACGCTGAAGCCGGGCCGCTGCCGCTACGGCTTCATGCTGTCGGAGAACGGCGTGGTCTTCGATGACGGCGTGCTGGTTCGGCTGGACGAGCATCGCTTCGTCGTGTCGTGTTCATCCTCGCATGTCGCTGCCGTGCATGCGCGGCTGGAAGAATGGCGCCAGGATCGATTTGGCCGCGACGCGGTCTATATCCACAACGCCACATCGGACATGGCGACGCTGACCGTTTCGGGGCCGAACGCCCGCAAGCTGCTCCAGACACTCGATCTCGGCCTCTCGCTCGACGAGGCCGACCTGCCGCATATGGCGATCGGCCATGGCAGCTATGACGGTGACGAGGTCCGCGTCGCCCGCGTCAGCTTCACCGGCGACAGGAGCTATGAGATTTCGATCCGAGCCGATCGCGCCGAGCCGCTATGGGCGCATCTGCGCCAGGCCGGCCAGGCGTTCGACGCCGTTATCATCGGCCTCGAAGCGCTGATGATCCTGCGCGCCGAGAAAGGTTTTATCGTCATCGGCAAGGACACCGACGGCACCACGCTGCCGCACGACCTCGGCAGCGAAGCGCCCCGCACCAAACGACAGACCGAATATGTCGGCCGCCGTTCGCTGTTCACCGAGGAGGCCTCGCGCGGCAACCGCCTGCAGCTTGTCGGACTGACAGTGCCGTCTGGCGAAGCGCCGCTACCAACTGGCGCCCACGGCATCAAGCGGAACGACGGCAGACTGCACAGCCAGGGCTTCGTCACCTCGAGCTACCAGAGCCCGACGCTTGGCCGGCCTGTCGCGCTCGGCCTGATCGAGCGCGGCGCGGCCCGCCACGGCGAGACGATCGAAATCCAGCATCTCGGCAAGGTTCGGTCGGCGACGATTGCCGCCCCTTGCGCCTTCGACCCGGCGGGAGAGCGGCTCCATGCGTGATCTGGCGGAAAAATGGTCGGTTGCACCTGACTGGCGGAACGCCACGATCGAGGTGCCGGGGCTCAGGATAGGTGCGGTAGCCGGGCTGCACCAACGTCTGGTCAGCGGCGACCTTGCGGCATGGGCCGGGGCATCCGGCTTCGATGGAACGGCCGTCGGTGCGTTCGGCCTGGCCGAGGGCGCACGCTATTCGGTTCGTCTGGCACGCGACCGATTGCTTGCCGTGTCGGCCACGCCCATCGGCATGGCCACGGGGTGGTTCAGCCAAGGGTTCGCGGTGACGGAGATCAGCGCCGGGCTACAGGTGTTCGAGGCAGAGGGTGCGGCGCTTGACGCTTTCATCGCCCGTGGAACGACGCTCGATCCCGGACAGTCAAGCGCCAGTGCGGCACTGTCCTTCGCCGGCATCAGCGCCATCGTCTATCGCCATGAAAGCAAGCTGCGCATCCATGTCGACCGCGGTCTCGCGGCCTATCTCTGGACGTGGGTGACGCAGGCTGCGGGCCACATCGCGGCCGGCAAATAGCCAGGTCAGAGCGTGAACGACCAGAACAGGCAGGCCAGCGTGGCGGCGGCGAAGATCACGAAGAACAGGCTGCGCAACAGCACGTTGCGGCGCAGCTCGTTCATGACGAAGTGGCAACCGACGACCGCCACGGCAAACAGGAAGCGCCAGTTCAGCAACGCCATGAGAGCGCTGCCCTGACCGAAAGCCCATCGGGCGAGCAGGCCGCCGACGATGGTGGCGAACAGCACGATCACCGTCCAGAAGATCGCGTCGGCGGCATGGGTCAGCACGATGCTGGCCGCCCTGATCGGCAGGATCATCATCAGCAGCGCGCTGAAGAAAAAGACTGCCGCGAGCGGAATGAACGTTCCGGCATCGGCAATGCCGTCGAGGCGCCTGACGCCGATCGCGCCATAGGGATAGCCATGCCGCGCCACCGCCAGGCTCAACGCCATCAGCAAGGCGGTCAGCACCGCGACGAGTGCGAAGGTCGTGAGGGCTTTGCTCATGGTGTTCCCGTCCCGGACGAATCAGACAGGAACTTTGTAGCGGGCGGTCGTAAATTGCAGGTAAGCGAGGGTGCCGCCCGTGCGGGTTTCGATCGGTTGCTATTCGGCGGCGATCCTGCCGGCCGAGCGGTTGGCGAGCACGAAGCCGACCTCGTCGACCGCCTGCGCCGCGCGCTTCAGTATGGCCTCGGAGCGCAGCACGCCGTCGGTGAAATCCTTGTCGGTGGCATAGACGGCGGTCGGCAGGGCAAAGGCCTCGAAGAAGCCGAACAGCGGCCGCAGCTGATGCTCGACGATCAGGGCATGGCGCTCGCCGCCGCCGGTCGCCGTCAGCACGATGGGCTTGCCCCGGAGCGCCGCCGGATCGATCAGGTCGAAGAAGTGCTTGAACAGGCCGGTGTAGCTGCCCTTGTAGGTCGGCGAGCCGACCACCAGCACATCGGCCGCGAGGATCTGGGCCAGGATCGGTTGAGCCTGGCCGTCGAGGTCGCGCGCCCACCTAGCCGTGGCCAGCGATGGGCCGACATCCTCTATGTCATAGGTGCTCGCCGACAGGCCATGGCGCGCGGCGATGTCCCTGGTGACCAGATCGACGAAGGCGCGCGTCTTTGACGGCCGGGTGATGTTGCCGGAAAAGCCGACGACTGTTGGGTTTGACATGGCAGTGGGCCTCTTGATGGTCGAAGTTTTGCTGCGCGGGCCGTCCGCCCGCCGGTGGGAAATCAGCTCCAGGCGTGCAGCGGCGGACTGTCGCCACTAGGGATATATTTTCGGAGGATCGAGTCCTTCCATCGCACCGGATGGTGCAGCATGTCGGCGGCTTTCGCCACCTCTATCGGATAGGGGAGATCGACGGCCCTGCCGCCTTCGGCCGTGCCGGGATAATGGCTGTCGCCAAGCGTCGGCGGGAAGCGGAGAACCTTGTTGCGATCGGAAACGTCCCCGGTCACGGCCGGCCTCCCGCGATCCAGCGGCGGGCTATACCTGACGGCGTTGAAAGCGGGCGCAGAAGGGCTGGCATGGCGTGGTCCTGTCCGGAAAACAGATCGCCGATGCAGATTGCTTATTCTATAAATTCTGTAGAGTTAGTTTATTCTAAATCGTTGCCCACGATTAGATTTTTTCTCTTCGGACCATAAGGGCGGAGACGGCCGAAGGGCCGGCCCGCCACGCGCATTGGGTGCATTCCAATTTACATTCTAATATAATCTGATCATTTCCGGTGAACGAAGCTACGGATTTGCCATGGACCTGGACCCCACGACCCTCAATCGGGCTCTGCCGCTCCGCGATCAGATCTATCAGAAGATCCGTAATCTGATCGTCGTCGGACAGATGAAGCCGGGGGAAGTGATCAACGAGGTGGCCATCGCGGAGGCACTCGGTGTCTCACGGACGCCGGTTCGGGAAGCGGTCAAGCGCATCAGCGACGAGGGCCTGGTCAAGATCCTGGCGCAGACCGGCACCTATGTCGCGCCGATCAGCCGGGCCGACCTGGAAGAGGCCTATGTGATCCGCCGGGCGCTCGAGATGGAGAGCGCCAGGCGTGCGGCCGTGAAGCTGACGCCCGCAGCCGCCGAACTGCTTGAGGACAACATGGCGGCGCACCGGCTGGCCATATCGCGCGGCCGGTACGCCACCGCGATCCAGCTCGACGACGTCTTCCATCGTACCATTGCCGAGATCTGTGGCCTGCCGATGATCTGGCGGGCCGTCGACATTTCCAAGGCGCAGATGGATCGTGGCCGTTATCTCGCCATTCCCAAGCCCGGCTATGGCGAACAGACGATCGAGCAGCACGAGGCCATCCTTGACGCGCTGAAGCGACACGATGCCGAAGGCGCCGCGAAGGCAATGGAGCACCATCTCGAGACGTCATTCCGCAACACGCTCGAAGTCGCCGCCGACCTTCTCGGCTGAACCCGCACCGGAGACGGCCCGCACATGCGGAGAATGGGACTTTGCATCGGCCTGAAGGCCTAGGCGATCGCCGAAGACAAGCGCGTTCACGCCGCCGTCTGGCCAGACGTGCTGGAAAGTCATCAGCCGCGCCAACATCCGCAACTACTCCATCTTCCTGCGTGAGCCCGAGAACCTGCTTTTTCGCCTATTGGGAGTATCACGGCAGCGATTTCTCCCAGGATGCCGCGCGAATGGGCGAGTCGGGCACGGCGGCCGCGATGCCGAGAATGTGACCGGAGCCGAGGAGAGCCCGGCTCGAGGCTCGTCATCGATCTCGCCGAAATGGGCAACAGACGGCGAGCCCTGTTTGGGGAGGAGCGGCGCGGCAGCGAGGCGGTGAAACCCTGGATTGTCGGCGCAACCCTCTGGTGAGCGGAGCTGTTTCCGGGCGGCCCGAAGCCGTGCGACCCATTTTCACCGGTTGCGGTTGGCTGAGAGACTGTTTGGTGGAGCCAATCGGAATCGAACCGACGACCTCTTGAATGCCATTCAAGCGCTCTCCCAACTGAGCTATGGCCCCACTTCCGGCAGTCAACCGGCGCCGTTTCCGGCGAAGAGATCAGCGCGGGTTGGAACACCGCGCCGTTAGTGCAGGCGGCTTCTAACCCCGCCTTTCCCAGATATCAAGCCTTCAATGCCGGCTTTTTGTTCACAGGCCAAGAAAGCCTGCAAACGCCTGTCCCTCGGGTCGATCAGACCTCGTCGTCGTCGTCGCCGACGCCGATCATGTCGGCAACGTCGTCGTCTTCTTCCTCTTCGTCGGCAAGGAAGGTGTCGTCCTCGTCGTCGCCGAGATCAACGTCCTCGTCGTCGCCGAGATCGGGCAGGTCGTCGCCCTTGGCGTCGTCGTCGGCCTCTTCGAGCGAGACGACTTCAACGCCCTCTTCGTCCTCGGCGTCCACTTCCTTCTCGGCCACTTCCTCTTCCTCTTCGATGGCGGCGATCTTGCCCTCCTCGAAATAGGAACGCGGATAGGTCTTGCCGGTATAGGGCGAGACGATCGGGTCCTTGTTCAGGTCGTAGAATTTTCGACCCGTTTCGGGATCGATACGCTTTGTGCCAAGTTCGGTTTTTGCCACGGCAAGCCTCGTGAATAAAAGAGTGGTCCCCTTAACCACTGTTTGCGGCGCTGTCAAAGCCAAAAGCCGGCGTCACAAAACCAAGTCCTGAAAGGCCTCGCGGCAAGTGACGACCATGGGGATGACCATTTCGCCCCGCCGTGATACGAGACCGCCGCAACAAATGAAAAGCGCCGGCCCGCCGGCATTCCGTCCAGGGAAATTCCATGTCTCACGCCGCCGCTGCCAAGCCGGCCACCGCCCGCAAATCTCAAGCCCTTTCCGGCACGGCCCGGGTGCCGGGCGACAAGTCGATCTCGCACCGCTCCTTCATGTTCGGCGGTCTCGCCTCCGGCGAAACCCGCATCACCGGCCTGCTGGAGGGTGAGGACGTGATGCGCACGGGCGCGGCCATGAAGGCGATGGGCGCGCATATCGAGAAGCGCGGCGCCGAGTGGGTGATCCGCGGCACCGGCAACGGCGCGCTCTTGCAGCCGGAAGGCCCACTCGACTTCGGCAATGCCGGCACCGGCTCACGGCTGACCATGGGCCTCGTCGGCACCTATGACATGGAAACCACCTTCATCGGCGACGCCTCGCTTTCGGGCCGGCCGATGGGCCGCGTGCTGGAACCCTTGCGCCAGATGGGCGTGCAGGTGCTGAAGGCGACGCCAGGCGACCGCATGCCGATCACGCTGCATGGCCCCAAGCACGCCGCACCCATCACCTACCGCGTGCCGATGGCCTCGGCGCAGGTGAAATCGGCGGTGCTACTCGCCGGTCTCAATACGCCGGGCATCACTACCGTCATCGAACCGGTGATGACGCGCGACCACACCGAAAAGATGCTCAAGGGGTTTGGCGCCAACCTGTCGGTCGAGACCGACGAACGCGGCGTGCGCCACATCTTCATCGAGGGCCAGGGCAAGCTGACCGGCCAGACCATCGCGGTGCCCGGCGACCCGTCCTCGGCCGGCTTCCCGCTGGTCGCGGCGCTGATCGTGCCGGGTTCGGACATTGTGATTGAAAACGTGCTGATGAACCCGACCCGGACCGGGCTTTTGCTGACGCTGCAGGAAATGGGCGGCAAGATCGACATCTTGAACCCGCGCAATGCCGGCGGCGAGGATGTCGCCGACCTGCGCGTGCGCTATTCCGAGCTCAAGGGCGTCGCCGTGCCCCCGGAGCGGGCACCATCGATGATCGACGAATATCCGGTACTGGCTGTTGCCGCGAGCTTCGCCGAGGGCGAGACACTGATGCAGGGCCTGGAAGAACTACGGGTCAAGGAATCCGACCGGCTGTCGGCCGTCGCCAACGGGCTGAAGCTCAACGGGGTGGACTGCACCGAGGGCGAGGCGTCGCTTGCCGTGCGCGGCAAGCCGGGCGGCAAGGGCCTGGGCGGCCATCCCAACGGCCAGGATACGAAGGTCAAGACGCATCTGGACCACCGCATCGCCATGAGCTTTCTGGTGATGGGGCTGGCGACAGAAAAGCCTGTCACCATCGACGACGCCGCCATGATCGCGACGAGCTTTCCGGAGTTCATGGATTTGATGAAGGGGTTGGGCGCTGAGATCGCCACAGAGCGATAACGGACCAAGCGGAGACGACCATGAGTGAGGAGCCAGAATCCTTCGATGAATGGCAACTCGAAGCTATGGCAAGTGTTCAAGAGTATTTCCGAAGAGTTAGTCCAATTGTGAGCTTCACTCTTCGTCGGCCGTATACGATGTCAATCGACCGCTTTTTAGCGATGACAAACGAGTCGCCAACCGCAGAGGCATTTAGGCGATGGGGTGAATTCCACAATAAAAGGAAGCAGATTTTAGTTGACGGGATAAATTCGAACGCCCGAAGTAGTTTGGCAATTTCTGCATATAACTGCCATAGAATTAGGCAAATCGATAACTCAATTATTGAGGCACTGCAGGGCTTTTCAATGAGGCGAAATGAGGTAGTCGCGGGCGGTGACATGACCGTTTTGAATGCGGAATACCAAGCTTTCATTTTGGCCTGCCGCCGTTGCCTTGATCAGCTTACGTACGCGCTATCGGCTTTGTATAAAAATCAATGTGTTAGCTTTCGTAGATTTGGAAACTGGCTGCTGAAACAGGATGATGAAATTGGTGTCTCCCGGTCTCTTGCATCCATCTACAATGCGCACCGACCTAACTTTGATGGCTGGCTGATGAAAGACGGAGACAGCTCTCGATCGATACGTGATGACTTAGCCCACTACAGGTCCATATCCGTCGGAACACTCAACGTAAGCCTAGGTGGTCTACTTCTTGCAGGCATGGACGCGCCGCAAGGGGCGGTTGGCGACAAGCATCTACCTGACGTCGTTCTAGGACTATTTCAACAGCTAAGCGCTTGCGTTGACGAGATGGTAGGCAACGCCACCGATCATTTCTCCTCGTTTCTCATTCAGAAATACTCTCTCCAAGAATGACACACACCTTCACCATCGCCATCGACGGCCCCGCCGGTGCCGGCAAGGGCACGCTCGCCCGGCGTCTCGCCGACCATTACCGGCTGAACCTGCTCGATACCGGCCTCACCTACCGCGCGGTGGCCTATGCGCTGATCCAGCATGCGCTGCCGCTCGACAATGTCTCGGCGGCCGAAACCGCCGCCCGCCAGGTCGATCTGGCGAAGCTCGACCGCGCGGTGCTGTCGGCGCATGCCGTTGGCGAGGCGGCCTCGAAGGTCGCGGTGTTCCCGACGGTGCGGCGCATCCTTGTCGAGAAGCAGCGCGCGTTTGCCAAGACGCCGCCAGGCGCGGTGCTGGACGGGCGGGACATCGGCACTGTCGTCTGCCCCGACGCCGACATCAAACTCTATGTGACGGCGAGCGCCGAAGTGCGGGCACGACGCCGGCTGGCCGAGATCGAAAGCATCGGTGGCACCGCCAATTTCGCCGAAATCCTCGCCGACATCGTGCGCCGCGACGAGCGCGACATGGGCCGTGCCGACTCGCCCTTGAAGCCGGCCGCCGACGCGCACTTGCTTGATACCAGCGAAATGGCTATAGAAGCCGCGTTTCTCGCGGCCATGGCTGTTATCGACGACGTGCTGGCCAGGAGAAACAAGGCCTGATCCGGGTTTTCATGCTGTTTCCGTTGCCGGAAGCGAAGAAAATACCCATATCGGGCACGAACCAGCCTGCCAGCATTCTTCATGCGCCGGAATTGCCGCTTCAAAGCGGCCCAGGGCTTTTTAAAGCCCGGAACGCCGGCAGGCCAACGCAACGCTAACCCACGGCGCCCGTCCCGCTCAGAGATGCGGGGCACTCCAGGAGAAACAATGTCAGCTGCAAATCCCACTCGCGACGATTTCGCGAGCCTGCTCGAAGAATCATTCACCACCGGCCATTCCGGCGAAGGTCAGGTCGTCAAGGGCACGATCACCGCGATCGAAAAGGACATGGCCATCATCGACGTCGGCCTCAAGGTCGAAGGCCGCGTGCCGCTGAAGGAATTCGGCGTCAAGGGCAAGGACACCACCCTCAAGGTCGGTGACACCGTCGAAGTCTATGTCGAGCGCATCGAGAACGCGCTTGGCGAAGCGATGCTTTCGCGTGAGAAGGCCCGCCGCGAAGAGAGCTGGGTCCGCCTCGAAGAGAAGTTCACCAAGGGTGAGCGCGTCGAAGGCGTCATCTTCAACCAGGTCAAGGGCGGCTTCACCGTCGACCTCGACGGCGCCGTGGCCTTCCTACCGCGCAGCCAGGTCGATATCCGGCCGATCCGCGACGTCTCCCCGCTGATGCACAACCCGCAGCCCTTCGAGATCCTCAAGATGGATCGCCGCCGCGGCAACATCGTGGTGTCGCGCCGCACCGTGCTCGAGGAAAGCCGCGCCGAACAGCGTTCGGAAATCGTGCAGAACCTCGAAGAGGGCCAGGTTGTTGAAGGCGTGGTCAAGAACATCACCGATTACGGTGCGTTCGTCGACCTCGGCGGCATCGACGGCCTGCTGCATGTCACCGACATGGCATGGCGCCGCGTCAACCATCCGACCGAAATCCTCAACATCGGTCAGACGGTCAAGGTGCAGATCATCCGCATCAACCAGGAAACCCACCGTATCTCGCTCGGCATGAAGCAGCTCGAGAGCGATCCGTGGTCCGAGATCGGCACGAAGTTCCCGATCGGCAAGAAGATCAAGGGCACCGTCACCAACATCACCGACTACGGCGCGTTCGTCGAGCTGGAGCCGGGCATTGAAGGCCTCATCCACGTTTCGGAAATGTCGTGGACGAAGAAGAACGTGCATCCCGGCAAGATTCTGTCGACGACCCAGGAAGTCGACGTGGTGGTGCTCGAGGTCGATCCGGCCAAGCGCCGCATCTCGCTCGGCCTCAAGCAGACGCTTGAAAATCCGTGGGAAGCCTTCGCGCGCAACCATCCGGTCGGCAGCCAGGTCGAGGGCGAGGTCAAGAACAAGACCGAGTTCGGCCTGTTCATCGGCCTGGAAGGCGACGTGGACGGCATGGTGCACCTCTCCGACCTCGACTGGACCCGTCCGGGCGAGCAGGTCATCGAAGAGTACAATCGCGGCGACATCGTCAAGGCGCAGGTGCTCGACGTCGACATCGAGAAGGAGCGCATCTCGCTCGGCATCAAGCAGCTGGCCCGCGACTCGGTCGGCGAAGCGGCCACTTCAGGCGAACTGCGCAAGAACGCCGTCGTCACCTGCGAGGTCATCGGCGTCAAGGATGGCGGTCTGGAAGTGCGGCTGGTCGACAGCGGCATCGAGACCTTCATCAAGCGCTCGGACCTGAGCCGCGACCGCGACGAGCAGCGCCCCGAGCGCTTCACCGTCGGCCAGAAGGTCGATGCCCGCGTCATCGCCTTCGACAAGAAGACCCGCAAGCTGCAGGTCTCGATCAAGGCGCTGGAAATCGCCGAGGAGAAGGAAGCGGTCGCCCAATACGGCTCGACCGACTCCGGCGCTTCGCTGGGCGATATCCTGGGTGCCGCGCTGAAGAAGCAGGGCAACTAAGCCTCTTCTTCCACCCCCAAAACAAAACCCCGCCGGAGCGATCCGGCGGGGTTTTTCTTTGGCGAAAGCCAGGTCGTTCGTTTGCGGAGCTACGCCCGGCCGTAGAGCGGCACCAGCGTTCCGCTCATCGCCTGGTTGGCCGGCGAGGCGAGATAGGCGATGGCTTCGGCAGCCGCTTCGAGGCTGACCCATTTGGTGAAATCGGCATCCGGCATATCGGCGCGGTTTGCCGGCGTGTCGAGCGTCGACGGCGCCACGGCATTGACCAGGATGCCCTTGGCCTTCAGCTCTTCGGCCATCGCCACCGTCATGGCCGCGACCGCCGCCTTGCTGGCCGTGTAGGCGACCATGCCGGCGCCGCGCCTGGGGTCGAGCCCGGCGCGCGCGGTGACATTGACGATGCGGCCTGATGTGCCCGAAGCCAGCATCGAGCGGATAGCCGCGCGGCTGCACAGGAAGGTGGTGCGGGCGTTGGTATCCATCATCTCGGCAAAGGACGCCGATTCGATCTTTTCCACCGGCGCCATGGCGAAACCACCGGCGAGGTGGATCGATCCCCACAAGGCGGGAACCTGGGCGTAGAAGCCTTCAACCTTGGCGGAGTCCGACAGGTCGACATTGTGCGCCAGCTTGACGTTCTCGTGCGCGGCGAAAGGAAAATGCTGGGGGGCCGCGGCATGTGCGTTCGGCACATGGCAGATCGCGCCCTGCTCCAGCAACCGGCCAACCACCGCGCCGCCGAGCGCACCGGTCCCGCCGGTCACGACGATATGCCTGCCTTGAAGTGTTTCCGTCATCCTGGATCGCTCCTGTCGTATTCTTATGATTATTTCGCTTGTTGCGCCGCGCCGACGCGAAGCGTCGCGCCTTTCGGGCGATCACTCAACTGATATCTCGACATGGCAGTTGTAGCGTCTTTGCATGCGTCAGCTCGCTGGCCATCGCGATTCGCCGGCCCTGCAGCTTTTGCCGTGCGACAGGCAAGCCGGCGAATGGCCGATACAGGTTGAAAATCAACGCCGGCCTTGGCGCTCAATCGACCGTGATTTCGATGACACGCGGCAACCCGGTCGCCCGCGCCTGCCTCAACGCCTGCGGCAAGGCGCCGATGTCGGCCAGCCGCTCGGCGCCGATGCCATAGGCTTCGGCCAGCTTGCAGAAATCCGGCGGCGCCGGCGACACCCCGACAGGTTCCACACCGACGTCGAGCATAGAGGTCTCGATCTCGCGATAGCCCCTGTTGTTCCAGACCACGAAGATGACCGGTGCCTGGGCATCGAGTGCCGCGCCGAGTTCGGGCAGCGTGAACTGGAAACCGCCGTCTCCGGTCAGGCAGACAACCGGCGCGTCGGGCACCGCAAGTGCCGCGCCGATCGCCGCCGGTGGGCCGTAACCAAGCGCGCCGAAGCCGGTGGCGGCGTTGAACCAGCCGCCTGGCCGGTCGTGGTCGTAATAGAGGTTGGCGGCATAGACCGGCTGCGTCGAATCGCCGACGACAATGGCGCCCGGCAAGGCATCGCGGATCATTTCCACCGCGTGCACCTGCGCCACATAGGCCGGGCTGAGCTCGGCGAACGCCGCCTTCCGGGCCGCGGCGGCGCGTGCCTCGCCGTCTGGCGCCGCAGGATGAGCGGAGCCGGTCGCGGCGAGCAGGGCCTCGATCGCCTCGGCGCAGTCGGCCTGGATGCCGATCGTCACCGGGCGGCGCGCGAGTTGGTCGGCGCCGATGTCGATGCGGATCAGGTTGGAAGGCAGAACGAAGCCGCCATCGCCGTAGCCGTCATAATCGGTCGGACCGAATTCGGTGCCGGCGGCAATCACCAGATCGGCCTCGGCCATCAGCGCGCGGACCGCCTTCAGGCTGGGGCTTGCCGGTACGCAGAGCGGGTGGCGGTGCAGCAGACCCCGCGCATTGGTGGTCTCGACGACCGGCGCACCCAGTTTCTCGGCCAGGCGCCGCAATGGCGCTTCGGCACCCTTGGCGCCGCCGCCGGCCAGGATCAGCGGCCGGCGCGCTGCCGCGATGATTTTGGCTGCACCGGCAATTGCCGCGCCGTCCGGCGCCGGCGGTGCCGCATTGCTCAGCAGCGCCGCGATATCGTCGGCCGGCTTGACCATGACATCGGTCGGGATCTCGATATGCACCGGACCCGGCCGCGAGGACGAAAACAGGGCGAAGGCCCGTGCCAACGCCCCGGGCAATTCGCTGGCCTCGGTGACACGCTGCGACAACAGCGCCACCTTTTCCATCATGCCGCGCTGATCCGGCAGTTCATGCAGGAAGCCAAGCCCCTTGCCCAGTGTCGGCGTGGCGTTGACACCCGAGATGACCAGCATCGGCACCGAATCGGCGCGCGCCTGGCCCATGGCGGTAATGGTATTGGTCAGCCCCGGTCCAGTGATGACGAAGGCGACACCCGGCCTGCCGCTGGCGCGGGCATAGCCGTCGGCCATGAAGCCGGCGCCCTGTTCGTGGCGCGGCGTGACATGGCGGATTTTCGAACGCGCCAGGCCACGGTAGAGCTCCACCGTGTGGACACCCGGAATGCCGAAGACGGTGTCGACGCCGTGGGCTTCGAGCAGCGTGATGAGGGCCTCGCCGATGGTCGGCCCAATGGTCGTCACAGCTGTCGTCATTGGCGCAGCACCGGACGTGTCAGGCAGGTCGGGCCGCCCTCGCAAGCGATGCACAGTGCATCCGCCTCGAAGGTGGAAACCGTGCAGCCGGCCGCCTCCATGGCCGCCGCCGTCTTGGGAAAACCTGCGACGGCGATCACCTGATGCGGCGCGGTCGGCAGCACGTTGAGGCTGAGCCCGCTGGAAGCCATGAACTCATCGGCATCGCCCTCGACCAGCTTGATGCCGCGTGCCCGCAGCATCTGGTAGAAAGCCGCCGGCAGGAGCGGCGAATAGACCAAAGCCAGATCGTCGGCGAGCGGGCTGATCACCGACATCAGATGCAGGCAGGCCTCTTCGCCGTGCCACAGCGGCAGATCGAAGCCATAGACCTGTATGCCCTTGGGCGAGAGCAGGTTGGCGAGCTGCTGGATGCCGTCCTGGTTGGTGCGTACGCCGCGGCCGATGGCCAGCGTGCCGGCATCGACCCAGACGCAGTCACCGCCTTCCACCTGGCCGGGATGCTCGATGCGGCCGAAGATCGGAATGTCCATGCTGGTGTAGGCGGCCTCGTGCAGGCCGGGCTCCGGCCTGCGCAGTGCCTTGCCCATGGACAGGATGACGGCGCCGTGATCGGTCATCAGCGAAGGGTCGTGGGTGAAGACGGAATCGGCCAGCCCGTCATCGGCGTCCGTCAGCCATTCGATCTCGGCACCTGAAGCCGCGACCAGCTGCGTCAGCCGCTCATGCTGGGCGGCGGCTTTTTGCGGGTCAAAGCCTGGGCCATAGTGCCATTCCCGCGCCTTGGCGTGGCGCATGGCACTTGACGCGGACCGCATCAGCACGCGTTTGAGCGGTCCTGCCATGGACTGCGAACCGTATGTTTTGCCCACTAAATTCTCCCGAAACATCCCTGCCGCCACTAACCACTACAGCAAGCTGTGATCAATGGTCCAAAAACCATGGTTGACGGAGGCAAGCGGAACGGTCCATCTTGAGAATGGGAACTCTGTCCAGTGATGGGTAATGGGTAAAACAATCCAGCAGCGATGGGCTCGACCGCTCCGCGGAGCGTCGAAGGGATGATGGCGCAGGGCGCCGCATCCGTCCTCGAACAAATGGCGCAGGACGGCGCCGCCGAAGCCATCCATGTCGAAAACCTGCACAAGAAATTCGGCGAATTGCATGTGCTGAAGGGCGTGTCGCTGTCGGCGCGCGATGGTGAGGTGATCGCCATCATCGGTGGCTCAGGCTCGGGCAAATCGACACTGCTGCGCTGCATCAACTGCCTCGAAAATCCGACCAGCGGCATCATCCGCGTCAATGGCGAGGAGATCAAGCTGAAGGCGGACAGCCACGGCCACACCGTTCCGGCCGACCGCAAGCAGATCGAGCGCATCCGCTCCAAGCTCGGCATGGTGTTCCAGAATTTCAATCTGTGGAGCCACATGACGCTGATCGAAAACGTCATCGAGGTTCCGGTGCATGTGCTGGGCGTCAGGCGCGACGAGGCGATCGCCCAGGCCGAAAAGCTGCTGGCGCGCGTCGGACTTGCCGAAAAGCGTGACGTCTATCCCGCCTATCTGTCGGGCGGCCAGCAGCAGCGCGCCGCTATCGCGCGCGCCTTGGCCATCAATCCGCGCGTCATGCTGTTCGACGAGCCGACCTCGGCGCTCGACCCCGAACTGGTCGGCGAGGTGCTGAAGGTGATTGGCGACCTTGCCCGCGAAGGCCGCACCATGGTGCTGGTCACCCACGAGATGAAATTCGCCCGCGAGGTCGCGACCCATGTCGTCTATCTCTACAACGGGCTGGTCGAGGAAGAAGGCCCGCCGGAACAGATCTTCGGCGCGCCGAAATCCGAAAGGCTCAAGCAGTTCATCCGCAACATCGGCTAAGGGACAGGCCGGGACGGAAGAAAACCGGGAACCAACAACAAACTGGGAGTCACGAAATGAAGACTGTTCTGAAGACATTCGCCGCGGCACTGCTGCTCGGCGTCGCCGCCATGGGTGTGGCCAAGGCCGACCCGGTCAAGATCGGCGTCGCCGCCGAGCCCTATCCGCCCTTCACCTCGCCGGATGCTTCGGGCAAATGGGTCGGCTGGGAAATCGACTTCATCGACGCCGTCTGCGCCGAGGAGAAACTCGACTGCGTCATCACGCCCGTTGCCTGGGACGGCATCATTCCGGCGCTGACCACCAAGAAGATCGATCTCATCGTCTCGTCGATGTCGATCACCGACGAACGCAAGAAGACGATCGACTTCTCGGACAAGTATTACAACACGCCGACGGCGATCATCGGACCGAAGGACCAGAAGTTCGGCTCGACGCCGGATGACCTCAAGGGCAAGGTCGTCGGCGTCCAGGTATCGACCGTGCACGCCGTCTACGCCAAGAAGCACTTCGGCGCCACCGCCTCCGAGATCAAGGAATACCAGACCCAGGACGAAGCCAACCAGGATCTCGCCGCCGGCCGCCTCGATGCGGTGCAGGCAGACTCCATCGCTCTTGGCGAATTCCTCAAGTCCGACCAGGGCAAGGCCTGCTGCGACCTGAAGGGCATGGTGGCTCCGGACGACGAGGTGCTCGGACCGGGCGTCGGCGCCGGCGTGCGCAAGGAAGACACCGCCCTGAAGGAAAAGATCAACGCCGGCATCAAGGCGATCCGCGCCAACGGCAAGTATGACGAAATCTCGAAGAAATACTTCGATTTCGACATTTACGGCGGCTCGACGCAGTCGAACTGACGCCCCTCGCACAGGCCGGAGGGCATGACGCCAAGGTCATGCTCTCCAGCCGACCCTTCCCACGCGTGCTTGCCGTCGGCCACTGACGTCGGCGGATAGCGCCAGCAATCCGGGGGCGAAGCTGATCGACGCGTTTCTTCAGGCCTCGGCGGCCGGCATCATCGAACTCCTCTCGCCCGCGCCGGTCGGCTGGGGCGGGACACTCATGCTCGGGCTGCTGCATTCGATCGAGATCGCCGTCGGCGCCACGATCGTCGGCCTGTTCATCGGAACCTGCGGTGCCTATGGCAAGCTCTATGGCGGGCCTGTCGTGCGCGACCTGCTTGCGGTCTACACCACCGTGGTGCGCGCCGTGCCCGAACTGGTGCTGATCCTGTTGCTCTACTACGCCGGCACCGACCTGATAAACCAGGTGCTCACCGCGATCGGCTACCAGCGTGTCGATATCAACGGGCTGGTGGCCGGCATAGCCGTGCTTGGCTTCGTCCAGGGCGCATATTCGACGGAAGTCATGCGCGGCGCGATCCTCGCCATCCCGCAGGGCCAGATCGAAGCCGCCCGCGCCTACGGCATGTCTCCCGGCCTTCTGCTGCGGCGCATCACGCTGCCGGCGATGCTGCCCTTTGCCATTCCGGGTCTGGCCAATCTGTGGCTGATCGCGACCAAGGACACCGCGCTGCTGGCCGTCGTCGGCTTCTTCGAACTGACGCTTGCGACACGGCAGGCGGCAGGCGTGACCAAGGCCTATCTGATATTCTATCTCGCCGCCGGCGTGCTCTATCTCGCGGTAACGCTGTTTTCCAACCTCCTGCTCAGCCGCGCCGAGAAATGGGCGCGACGCGGCATGCCTTCGATCAAGGATGCACGCTGATGGTGGGCGAGGCTGCCATCATCAACACGGCGGCGCGCGCCTCGCTGTGGCTGCAGCCGCATCGCATCGTCCTCATCGTGATTGCTCTGGGGCTGGTGCTGTCAGCCGCCTTTTTCATGCGCTGGGACTGGCTGCCGCAATATTGGGCACTGGGCCTGATGGGCATCTGGCGCTCCCTGTGGATCCTGGCCGTCACCTGCGTGCTCGGCTTCCTGATCGCCGTGCCGGTCGGGCTGGCGCAGGCCGCCGGTTCAATCTGGGTTGCGGCGCCGGCGAAGGTTTTCTGCACCATCATCCGCGGCACACCGCTGCTTTTGCAACTGTGGCTGCTCTACTACGGGCTGGGTTCGCTGTTCCCGCAATATCCATGGATCCGCGAATCCTGGATGTGGCCCTATCTCAGACAGGCCTGGCCATATGGCGTGCTGGCGCTGACCCTGTCCTTCGCCGGTTACGAGGGCGAGGTGATGCGCGGCGCCTTTGCCGGTGTGCCCAAGGGACAGCTGGAAGCCGCCCGCGCCTTCGGCATGAGCCGCTGGAAGATCTTCCAGCGCATCTGGCTGCCACAGGCCTTCTACCGGGCACTGCCGACTTTGACCGGTGAGACCGTGCTGCAGTTGAAGTCGACGCCGCTGGTGGCGACGATCAGCGTGATCGATATCTTCGCCGTCTCGTCCAAGGTGCGACAGGATACCTACCTCACCTACGAGCCCTTGCTGCTGCTGGCGTTGATCTATATGGCGATCACCGGCATTCTCGTCCTGGCCTTCAGCCGGATCGAAGCGCGGATACCGGTCAAGGTCGGCTAGAGGCGCACCGATCGCACACGGCACGATGGAGATATCCGCCGCTTTTCTTGCAGTTGCGGACGATTTTCAACACAAACGCCGGTTCATCTGCTGCTACGCACGGACCCGACCAACTCAACCAGTTCTCGCGACCCCAGGACGGCCATAATGCAACTCAGTCTCGACCAGGCAAGAGGACTGTGCCGGATGGCGGCACTCGGCGCCGGCGCCAATGAAGAGGCCGCGCAATCGCTCACGGCCTCGATTATCGCAGCCGAGGCGGAAGGGCTTTCGGCCGTCGGGCTTTCGCATTTCATCGACTATCTCGAGGCCCTCGAGGCCGGCCGCATCGACGGCAATGCCGATCCGGTGATCACCAGGCCGGCGCTGGCCGTCTATCTCTCCGACGCACGCGGCGGGCTGGCGCATACCGGCTTCGACCGGACGATCGACGATCTCGCCAAGGCGGCAAGACTGTTCGGCGTTGCCATCTTCTCGCAGAAGAACGCCTATACATGCGGCGCGCTTGGCTATTTCACCGGAAGGCTGGCTGCACAGGGACTGGTATCGTTCGCCGCCACCAACGGCCCGGCCGTGCTTGCCGGCTCGGGCTCGGTCAAGCCGGTCTATTGCACCAACCCGATGTCGTTTGCCGCGCCGGCCGCCGACGGCGCGCCGCTTGTCATCGATCAGTCCTCGAGCGCCACCGCCTTCGTCAACATCCGCAAGGCGGCCGAGGACGGCAAGAAAATTCCCGAAGGCTGGGCGCTGGACGCCAGCGGCAACCCGACCACCGATCCGGCAGCGGCCATGAAGGGCGCCATGCTTGCCTTTGGCGGCCAGCGCGGGGCCAACATCGCGCTGATGGTCGAAGTGCTGGCGGCGGGCATTTCCGGGGCCAACTGGTCGCTCGACGCGCCATGGTTCACCGGTGGGGCGGACAGCCCCGGAACCGGCCTGTTCGTGCTGGCCATCGAGCCCAAGCTGCTTGACCCGGATTTCGAGCAGCGCATGAAGGACCAGCTTGACCGCCTGCGCCGCCGCTTTGGCGTGCATGTGCCGGGCCGCGCCCGGGCCGAGGCGGCCGAGAAGGCACAGGCGCGCGGCATCACCGCGCCCAAGGCGGTGGTGCAGCGGATTTCGGAATTCGCCGAACGTTATTCGGCCTGAAGAAATCGACGATTTTTTCCGCGCCTTGGTGAACCTTTGCGCGCGTCGCGGCGACCCATGACTGTCCGGGTTGGGGTGCCCGGTCGGTGTCTTCTGTCGGATGCGTCCAGGGCTGGGGCGGGCGTGCTTGCTTCACGCCAAGCTGATACCGTCTCAGGTCAGGCCGTCTCGTTGGACCCTGGTTTCGACATGAGCTTCACCCGGAAAACCCCGCTTCGGCGGGGTTTTCTGCGTTTCATTTTGCGCACATAAACATGATTGTGAAAGTTAACTTTTGTTAACTTGACTTGGTGGGAACCATCGGGCGTTTGCAAGGGGATCATCACAACAACAGGAGCCACGATGTCCTCAACCACCGACGCTTCCCACGGCAAGCTGATCATTCCGGCGCTTGGCCGCCTGTATTCGTCGCTGCACGATGCCGGCGAAACCCTGCTGCGCGCCGTTGCCGGCATCTTTCTCACCATCCACGGTTCGCAGAAGATCACCAATCCGTTCGGCGCCGCCGAGATGGTCGAAGGCCTCGGCTTCTATCCCGGCGCCTTGTGGTCGTTGCTTCTGGCCTGCACCGAATTTTTCGGCGGCATTTTCATCACCATCGGGTTTTTGACGCGCCCCGCCGCTTTCGCCGGCCTGTTCGTGCTGCTGGTCACCGTCTGGTTCCACTGGGTGACCATGGGCCAGGGCTTTTCCGGTGCAGAGAAGTCGCTTCTGTGGGCGGCGATCCTGCTCTTCTTCGTCATTCGCGGCGGCAACCGCCACTCGGTCGACGCCCGTATCGGCAAGGCATTCTAACAAGCTTTCGAGAGCGGTGACGCGACGACGCGTCACCCTTTGCCTTTGGCGCAAAACGGACTATGAAACGGCTTCAGCCAAGCCATCTGGAAAGTGCGCCGGAGCCCGCCATGACCGAAATCCTGCAGACCCCAAAGCTCGTCGTCGTCTTTGGCGGGTCAGGCTTTGTCGGCCGCCATGTCGTGCGCGCGCTGGCCAAGCGCGGCTACCGCATCCGGGTCGCCTGCCGGCGGCCCGACCTTGCCGGCCATTTGCAGCCGCTCGGCAATGTCGGCCAGATCCAGCCGGTGCAGGCGAATGTGCGGGTGCGCTGGTCGGTCGACCGCGCCGTGCAAGGGGCCGACCATGTCGTCAATCTCGTTGCCATCCTGCATGAGAGCGGCCGGCAGAGATTCTCCGCCGTGCATGAATTCGGAGCCCGCGCCGTCGCCGAGGCCGCGCGCTCCGTTGGCGCCGGGCTGACGCATGTTTCGGCGCTTGGCGCCGATGCTGGCTCCGAATCGGGTTACGCGCGCACCAAGGCGCTTGGCGAGAAGGCGGTGCTGGAGACGATCAACGACGCCGTGATCTTCCGGCCGTCGATCAATTTCGGACCCGAAGATAGCTTCTTCAACCGCTTCGCCAACATGGCGCGCTATTCGCCGGTGCTGCCGCTGATCGGCGGCGGCCAGACCAAGTTCCAGCCGGTCTATGTCGGCGACGTCGCCGAGGCGGTGGCACGCTCGGTCGATGGCAAGATCAATGGCGGCCAGATCTACGAGCTCGGCGGCCCCAACGTGCTCACCTTCAAGGAGTGCATGGAAGAGTTGCTCGCGGTGATCGAGCGCAAGCGCCTGCTGGTCCCGGTGCCGTGGTGGGTGGCCAACATCCAGGCCTCGATCCTCGGCCTGTTGCCCAATCCGCTGCTGACCAAGGACCAGGTGATGCAGCTGCGCGAGCACAACATCGTTTCGGACGCCGCCGCCAAGGCCAACCGGACACTTGCCGGGCTTGGCATCCAGCCGCAGTCGATCGCGACGATCCTGCCGAGCTACCTCTGGCGCTTCCGCGCCGCCGGCCAGTTCCAGCAGCGCAAGCCCGCAGCATAACCCCAAGGTGCGTTGATATTCAGGTCGGGCCGCCATCGTTCGCAGGCCGGCATCACCTGAATATCGGCATGCCTTGAGCGGCTCAGCGTTTCACGGAATCGCAGAACCGCTCTAACTATTTGTTTTTACGCAATTCCGGACGGAAAACCGTTATACACTTTTCCTGGAATTGCTCTAGCGAGGCGTGACCTGCATCGGCAGTCCGCCTTGCGGCTGGGTCGTCAATTTCTGCACCGGCCAGGGTTTCGTTTCGGCCGTGGTGTCGAAGCGGAAGCGCGACAAAAGGATGGCGAGCGCGATGATCGCCTCCTGCATGGCGAAACTGGCGCCGATGCAGACGCGCGGGCCTGCTCCGAACGGCAGATACTGGAAACGGTCGATCTTTTCACGGTTCCCCGGGTGGAAGCGCTCGGGCAGGAAGGCATCTGGCCGGTCCCACAGCTTCCGGTGACGATGGACAACCCACGGCATCACCAGAACGGCCGCGTGTTTGGGGATATAGAGATCCTTCCACATCTCGGGCACGATCGGCTCGCGGTTGATCGACGGCGCCGGCGGATAGAGCCGGAGCGCCTCGTCGAAGGCGGCGCGGGTCAACGGCATGGCGTCGAGCCACTTTGTCGGATCGGGCTCGCGCGCCAGAACCTGGTCGATTTCCTGCTCGACCCGGTTGCGCTCCCATGGCGATTCTGCGAGGCAATAAAGCGTCCAGCCAAGCGCACGCGCCGTCGTCTCATGGCCGGCGCCGATGAAGGTGATGATGTTGTCCTCGACTTCCGGGCGCGTCAGCCCCTCCGGGCCTTCGGCCTTGAGCAGCAGCGTCAGGAAATCCTGTGGTACGGCATCGGGATCACGCCTGAATCTCTCTTCGCGCATCTTGACGGTATCGGTCACGATCTTGCGGAAATAGGCCATGGTCTTGCGGCCGCGGATGCGGGTGAGCCGCGGCAGCCAGTCGGGCGCGCGCAACAGGTCGAGCGGATCGACACGGCCCATGGTCTCGAACAAACGGTCGATCTCGTTGGCGAAACTGCCCGGTTCGCCCGCGATCTCACCGGAGAACAGCGTCTCGGCCAGGATGTCGTAGGTGAGCAGCGTCATGTCATGGGCGATGTCGGATGTGCCGCCCTGTTCGTAGCGGGTGACGAACTCGAGCGTGCGCTTCAGCATCGGCTGGGCAAAGCCGAAGATGTGGCGCGGCGTGAACACCGGCGCCATCGCCTTGCGTGACCGCTTCCAGACCTCGCCCTCGGCGGTCAGCAGGCCATCGCGCAGGATCGGGCGCAGGATCTTCTGGCGCACCGTCGCCATCTTGTAGTTCTTGGCGTTGTCGACCAGAACATGGCGGATGAGGCCGGGATCGTTGGCGATGACCAGCGGACCGCCGGCGCCCTTGGCCGAAATCCAGGGTTCGTTGTAGGTCGGCTCGCCCCAGAGTTCGAGCGGATTGCGGTAGACGATGCGGATCATCTCCAGCGTCGAAGGCGGCGATGTACGCGGCTTCGGTGCGGGAGGAACAAAGGGGGCGGGCTGAGTGTCCATGAAGTGCTCCGCTGCTGCTTCAATGTAGTGGCTGGCACCCCGGACGTCCATGTGACCGAACGGCAGGCACTTCGCGGCACGAAGCAGACAGTCTGTTCATCCGATCGTGACCGCTGCGCCTAGCGTCCAAGCTTGTCCGACGGGACGCTCTGCCGTAGCGACAGTCACCAACAGATACCGCCGACAAAGGAGCCTGTCTTGAAGCACCAGTTGAACATCATCATCGGCAGCACGCGGCCAGGACGCGCCGGTCCTGTTTTTGCGGAATGGCTGGAGACGTTCGCGCGCGAGCACGGGAAATTCGAACCGGTGCTGACCGACATCGCCGCATTTCACCTGCCGGTGCTCGACGAGCCGCATCATCCGAGGCTGGGCAACTATCAGAACGACCACACCAAGGCGTGGTCGAAGGCGATCGACGCCGCCGACGCCTTTGTCTTCGTGGCGCCGGAGTACAATTATTTCGCGGCGCCCGCGATCATCAACGCGATCGACTACCTCGCGCGCGAATGGAAGTACAAGCCCGCCGCCATTTTCAGCTATGGCGGCGTCTCCGGCGGCCTGCGCGCGGCGCAGGCGCTGAAGCCTCTGTTGGCCGCCGTGGGGATCATGCCGATCCCCGAGGGCGTCGCGCTGCCGATGTACCAGAAGCTGCTCGACGAGAACGGTGCCTTCAGCGCCAGCGACCAGGTGGCCGGTGGCGCCAGGACCATGCTGGACGAGCTGTTGCGCTGGAGCGAGGCGTTGAAACCGATGCGCGCCGGCTGAAGGAGCCGGTTTGGCCAAATGCCAGGCTTGCCCGCGCCATGAAGAGGTGGAATGGTCGGCAAAGGACTGAGCCGGGGGCGGTTCGACTTGCGTTTGCTGTTTGCCTTGCTGCTGATGCTTGCGACCACCGCCACCGCGGTCGCGGAACGGCGCGTGGCGCTGGTCATCGCCGAGGATGACTACCGGCTGGTCCGGCCGCTTGCCAATCCCCTTCATGATGGCGAGGCCATGCAAGCCGCGCTGAAGAAACTCGGTTTCGAGGTCGTGCTCGAAACCAATCGCGACCTCAGGCGCATGCGCCGCGCCCTCGACGATTTTCGCGAGGATGCCAGGGGCGCCGATGTGGCCTTGGTCTATTTCTCCGGCCATGGCGTCGAAATCGCCGGCGACAACCGGCTGCTGCCGGTCGATGCCGACGCCTCCTCGCTCGACCAACTGGACAAGACCAGCCTGCCGCTGGAAGAGGTGCGCGACGCCGTCGCCGCCACCGCCAAGGTCGGGCTGATCGTGCTCGACGCCTGCCGCAGCGATCCGTTCTCAGGGGGCAGCGGTGACGGGCGCGGCGCGACCTCGCTGGCGAAGGATGTCGCCGAAAAGGTCAAGCCAGGCCTCGGCCGCGTCGGGCGAGCGGAAAACATCCTGTTCGCCTTTTCGGCCGCACCCGGCGAGACGGCCGCCGACGGTACCGGGCAGAACTCACCCTTCACGACGGCACTGACCAAATATCTCGGCACGGACGGGCTCGAGATCCGCTCGGTGCTGACCTTGGTGCAGCAGGAGGTCTATGATCTCACACGCGGCAAACAGCTGCCCTATGTCGAGAGCGGCCTGCCGAAGCTATTCTTCGCCACTGCCGCCAAGGAACAACTGCCGGAGCGCGAACGCCTGCTGCTGGCCATGGCCGATGTGACTCCGGAAATGCGCGGCGAGGTCGAGCAGATCGCCAGCGACGCCGACATGCCGCTGGCGCCGCTCTATGGCGCGCTGATCAGCGCCGACGCCAGCCATCTCTCCGCCGACAGCCTGAACGCCCGGCTGCGCGAGGCTGCCGACGCCTTCGTCAAGGTGCGCGGCGAAATGAAGACGCTCGCCTCCGACGACCCGCGGGTGGCGGAGTTGCGCCGGCAGGCCCAGGAACAGCTTTCGCTCGGCGCCTTCGATGGCGCCCGCACCCTTCTCGCCAAGGCAGCCGACATCGACAATGTCTCGCGCCAGGCGCTGAAGGTCAATTTCGTCAGCCGCACCCTGTCCGAGGCCGCGACGCTTTATCTGTCCGGCGGTGCGGCGCGCGCCGACCTCGACTACGCCACCGCCATCAAGGACTATGAAACGGTGCTCTCGCTCTATGGCGAGGCCGGGCAGTCCTCATTGGCGCTGGAGGATGCCGACCGCCAGATCCGCACCCTGGACGAACTCGGCAAGCTCTACACCCTTGTCGGCAACACCGACGCCGCGGGCCGCGCCTTCTCGGCGCTCGTATCCAATCTCGAATTGCGCTCCGCCCGGGAAACCGATCCGAGCGTCAAGCGCGACTTTGCCGTCAGCCATATCAAGCTCGGCAATATCAGGATGGCGCAAGGCGACCTGCCGGCCGCGCTGGAGAATTACCGGACCGCCAGAACCATGCTCATGGATTTGACCGCGGCCGAACCCGGCCGCCTGCCATGGTTCGGCGATTTCGCCATGGCCGACGACAAGATCGGCAACGTGCTGGTGACGCAAGGCGATCTGGCGGGCGCCTCGCAGGTCTATCAGGAAAGCCTGTCGATCAAGAAACAGCTCGCCGCCAACGAACCCGAGCGCGCCGACCTGCAACGCGACCTGACCATCACCTATGACGAGATCGGCAATCTGGCGCACAGCGCCGGCCAGTTCGACAATGCCGAGGCGGCCTATGAGGAGAGCCTGAAGATCCGGCTGGCGCTGGCCGAGAAGAAGCCGCGGGATGCCGAGCGCCAGCGCGACGTCTCCGTCAGCCATGAGACGATCGGCGATCTCAAGCGCGAACGCGGCGATGCCGCCGGTGCGCTCGCGGCCTACCAGGCGAGCCACGCGATCGTCGACCAACTGGTCAGCCGCGATCCCGACAACAGCGAGTGGAAACGCGACCTGTCGGTCGGCAACGCCAAGATCGGCAATGCGCTGAGCGACCAGGAAAAATGGCCGGAGGCACTGGCCGCCTATCAGGAGGCGCTGCGAATATCCCGCGTTCTGGCAGCCGGCGACCCGAACAACACCGACTGGCAGCGCGACCTTTCGGTATCCATCGAAAAGGTCGCCGGGGTTCTCGCCATTCAGGGCGACCAGAACGGGGCGCTCAAAGCCTACATGGACAGTTTCGCCATCGCCGACAGGCTGGCGAAACTCGATCCGGCGAATGCCGACTGGCAACGTGACCTGTCGATCACGCTGTCCGAGATCGGCATGCTCAAGGTCAAGCAGCGCGACGTCAAAGGTGCACGGCAGGCCTTTCAGGACAGCCTCGACATCCGCCAGCAGCTTGCCCGGTCCGACCCTGACAACGCGACATGGCAGCGCGACCTGGTGGTCGCCATGGTCGACTACGCCCAGGTCGCCAAGAACCCCAAGGCGGTACTTTCCCAGGCGCTCGACATGACGCTGGAACTCGACCGGACCGGGCGGCTGGCGCCGCGATACAAGTTCATGATCAAGTTTCTCAGGGAGCGCGTGGCCAAGGCGAAATAGCGCCCGACGGGAGCCAGCCATGGACAGCCGGCTCATCCCCGGGGAAATGCCCGCAAACCTTGGAAAAACCGCCTTTAGCGCCTATATCTAGTGCATATCAGACGCGCGATTCGGGGCCGATTTTTCGCGCTGTACAAGCGGCATCTAGACAATAGGTTTTCATGAGCGACCAGACCGAGAACACCAACGGCGCCGAGGCCGAATACGGCGCCGATTCCATCAAGGTTTTGAAGGGGTTGGATGCTGTCCGCAAACGCCCTGGCATGTATATCGGCGACACCGACGACGGTTCCGGCCTGCATCACATGGTCTATGAGGTGGTCGACAACGCCATCGACGAGGCCTTGGCAGGCCACGCTGATCTCGTCACTGTGACGCTCAACCCCGATGGTTCGGTGACGGTAATCGACAATGGCCGCGGCATTCCGACCGATATCCACACCGGCGAAGGCATTTCGGCCGCCGAAGTGATCATGACGCAGCTGCATGCCGGCGGCAAGTTCGACCAGAACTCCTACAAGGTGTCGGGCGGCCTGCATGGCGTCGGCGTCTCGGTGGTCAACGCCCTTTCGGCATGGCTGAAGCTCAAGATCCGCCGCAACGGCCAGATCTTCGAGATGAGCTTCACGCACGGCAATGCCGATGCGCCGCTGAAGGCGACGGGCAGCTACGAGCAGGACAAGCAGCCAGGCACCTATGAGGGCCGCAGCGGCAGCTCGATCACCTTCTTTCCGTCGGCCGAGACCTTCACCATGGTCGAGTTCGACTTCGGCACGCTGGAGCACCGGCTGCGCGAGCTCGCCTTCCTCAATTCCGGCGTGCGCATCGTTCTGACCGATGCCCGTCACGCCGACATCGTGCGGCATGAACTGCACTATGATGGAGGCCTCGAAGAGTTCGTCAAATATCTCGACCGGGTCAAGAAACCGCTGATCGAGAAGCCGATCGCCATCAAGGCCGAGCGCGACGGCATCACCGTCGAAGTGGCGATGTGGTGGAACGACAGCTACCACGAGAACGTGCTGGCCTTCACCAACAACATCCCGCAACGCGATGGCGGTACCCATCTGGCCGGCTTCCGTGGCGCGCTGACGCGCCAGATCACCGGCTACGGCGAATCCTCGGGGCAGACCAAGAAGGAAAAGGTCTCGCTGATCGGCGACGATTGCCGCGAGGGCCTGACGGCGGTGCTGTCGGTCAAGGTTCCCGACCCGAAATTCTCCTCGCAGACCAAGGACAAGCTGGTCTCGTCGGAAGTGCGGCCGGTGGTCGAGGGGCTGGTCAACGAGGCGCTCGGCACCTGGTTGGAAGAGCATCCGACGGAAGGCAAGGTGGTCATCGAGAAGGTGATCCAGGCCGCGGCGGCGCGCGAAGCAGCGCGCAAGGCGCGCGACATCACCCGCAAGACCTCGCTCGGCGTCACCTCGCTTCCGGGCAAGCTGGCCGACTGCCAGGAGCGCGACCCGGCAAAATCGGAAATCTTCATCGTCGAGGGTGACTCGGCCGGTGGCTCGGCCAAGGGCGGCCGCTCGCGCCAGAACCAGGCCATCCTGCCGCTGCGCGGCAAGATCCTCAATGTCGAGCGCGCCCGCTTCGATCGCATGCTCTCGTCCGACATGATCGGCACGCTGATCACCGCGCTCGGCACGTCGATCGGCAAGGACGAGTTCAACGCCGACAAGCTGCGCTATCACAAGATCATCCTGATGACCGACGCCGACGTCGACGGCGCCCATATCAGGACCTTGCTGCTCACCTTCTTCTTCCGGCAGATGCCGGAGCTGATCGAGCGCGGCCATCTCTACATAGCCCAGCCGCCGCTCTACAAGGTGACGCGCGGCAAGAGCTCGCAATACATCAAGAATGAAAGCGCCTTCGAGGAGTTCCTGATCGATTCAGGGCTGGAGGAGGCCTCGCTTACGCTGGGCTCGGGTGAAGTGCGGACCGGACAGGATTTGCACAGTGCCGTGGCCGATGCGCTGGCTGTGCGCCAGCTCATCAACGGCCTGCACACACGCTACAACCGCAACGTCGTCGAGCAGGCTGCGATCGCCGGCGGGCTCAACCCCGAGGTCTTCGGCGATCTCGGCGGCGCCAACGCCATGGCGGAGCGGATCGCGCAACGCCTCGACATCATCGCCGAGGACACCGAGCGCGGCTGGACCGGCCGCATGTCGACCTCGAACGACGGCAGCGGCGGCTATGTGTTCGAGCGCACCGTGCGCAGCGTCAAGGAATATGCCCATCTCGACATGGGGCTGATCAATTCGGCCGATGCCCGTCAGCTAGACCGCTACGCGCAACGCCTCAGTGATGTCTATGGGACGCCACCGGTGCTGCGCCGCAAGGATGTGTCGGAAACCGTTTCGGGGCCGCTGGCGCTGCTCAACGCGGTCTTTGCGACCGGCCGCAAGGGCCTGACCATGCAGCGCTACAAGGGTCTCGGCGAGATGAATGCCGAGCAGCTCTGGGAGACCACGCTCGACCCGAATGTGCGTTCGCTGCTGCAGGTCAAGGTCAACGATGCGACCGATGCCGACAGCCTGTTCTCGCGGCTGATGGGCGACGAAGTCGAGCCACGGCGCGAATTCATCCAGGACAATGCGCTGTCGGTCGCCAATCTGGATATTTGATGCATGTTCCCCAAAACCGCACGGCGGTTTGGGCAGAGCGAGATGCACAAGAACTCAAGGCCGCGTCGTCTGAATCCGCTTCAGTGCGACGCGCTTTGAGACTGTAGCGATGCGCTGAAGAAACTTGCCAGGGCGGCGTTCAGGCGCTGATGGAAAGCGGCCCTATCGAAGCCGGGTTCGTCGATGCAAATCTGGGGGGCAGCGCCGCGCATTTGCGCGCTGCATGGCGGCAAGAACGCATAGTGACCGGCCAGGGGTTCGACATGATACTCCGGCGGTCGAGGCAGCGCCGAACGAAGGTGTTCTTCATACCAGGAGTCGGGCTGATGCCGGTCGTCGGCCGCGCGCCAGAGCAGCACCGGGATCTGAACCGAAGCGAGGCCGGTACGGTCAAAGGTGAAGCCAAACGCCGGCGCGGCAGCCGCGATGGCGCGGATCCGCCGATCCGGCTTCCACGCATCCGGCGGTGTTTGGACCGTTTTTGCAACGGAATGGACCCCCGCCTTGGCCAGCGCGGTGCAAAGATCGTGCCGAGGATTTTCCGCGCAGTATGGGTCGATCTTGTCGAGGTCGGGTATTCCGCCCGCTTCGACGAGCACGGTGAAGCCGCCATTGGAGAATCCGAAGGCGCCGATGCGCTGGGGATCGATGTCGGCGTGCGCCTGCCAGTCCTTCAGCATGAAATCGATCAGCCGGCTTAGCTGGGCTGGCCGGCGCCATGGCATCAGCACCTTGCTCTGGTCGTCGAAAGTATCGCCGGCATGGCTGACCGCGGCGACGATGAACCCGGCTTTCGCCAAGGCGATCGCGGTATCATAGTGGCCGGCATAGGATCCGCCGCCGCCATGCGAAATCACGATGAGTGGCAGCGCATGGCCCTTTAGCGGCCCCGAAGGCGCGACGTGCTGGGTAAAGCTTCCCAGCGGCACATCGCGCGGCTCGGTTGAAGTCGGGTACCAGATACCGGCGACCAACGGCGGTTCGCCGCCATTGGGAACGCGCACGGCTTCGAAGCCCACTGGAGAATCCGCGGTGTCTTCGGCGGCTGAACTGGCCGACGGCGCGCCAATCGGCGTGCCGGCTGCGGCGGCAGGAATCCAGGCCCCGATAAACAGACCAGAGAACAAGACAAGGCCGGCGAAAATTGCTGAGCGCGGCCGGCTGACTGGGCCCCAAATGCGCCGGGCCGTTGCTTTTTGCTTCTTCTGGAATTTCCTTGGAGTCATTTGTCTTCCTGCTCGGCAAGGCACTTCGAAGAAAATTCGTAGGGCTGACGGTCGGATCAGCGAGACTTGTGAGAGGCAAGGACGAAGCCGGATTTCCGCTTTTGCCCGGCTCGGCCTATGGGTCAAATCACAACAACATGATCGCTTGAGGCATTTGTGCGAAGCGGCGCTCCGAATTGTTCCATCGCCGGCAAACAAAATCATTTTATAACCCGCCGGAACGGAAGTCCTCCCGGGACATTGTGACAACATCGATCACAGTTTCTCACAGGAGGCCTTCATGGGACGTGGCATTTTGCTCTGGTTGCTCGGCATTCCGATTCCGATCATCATTCTCATCATGCTGTTCGTACGGTAGGGGGCGTTGATGCAGCCCACCTTACCGGCTATCGACCTATCCGCCTCAGAAGAATCCTCCGCTACAGCCGTCAGCTGGGGCCCTATCATTGCCGGTGCCTTCGCGGCCTCGACGCTGACTTTCATCCTCATGCTGCTTGGCTCCGGGCTCGGGCTCAGCATGGTTTCGCCATGGTCGGGGTCCGGCGCCTCGATCACCACCTTCGCGGTGTCGACCGCGATCTGGCTGATCATCGTGCAGTGGCTGTCCTCCGGCGTCGGCGGCTATCTTGCCGGACGCCTGCGCACCAAATGGGTCGGGATCCACACCGACGAGGTCTATTTCCGTGACACAGCGCACGGTTTCCTCGCCTGGGCATTGGCCACCTTGCTCGTCGTCGGCGTGCTTGGCTCGGCGCTCTCGGCGGCACTCGGTTCCGGCGTGCAGGCGGTCTCCACGGTGGCGTCGGGCGCTGCCATGGGTGCTTCGGCTGGCGCCTCCGCCAATGCCGGTGGCGCGTCGGCCAACAATGCGACTTCCTATCTGGTGGATTCGCTCTTCCGTCCGGCCGATCCGGCCAAGCTCGCGGGAGCCAATCCAGATAGCGACGCTGCAGCGGTCGGGCAGGCGTCGCGCATCCTGGTCGCCAGCGCCGCGGCGGGCGAGATTTCGGCCGACGACAAGACTTATCTGTCGCAACTGATTGCTGCCCGCACCGGTCTTTCGGAGGCCGACGCCAAGGCGCGTGTCGATGCAATGGTCGCCAAGGTCGAAGACGCCAAGGTCAAGGCCAAGCAAGCGGCCGACACCGCCCGAAAGGGCAGCGCGACCTTTGCCTTGCTCGGCGCCTTGTCGCTGGTCATCGGCGCCTTCATCGCCAGCGCCGCCGCGGCCCTCGGCGGCAGGCAGCGCGACGAAGAGGAAGCGGTTTTCCTGACCAGCCGCTGAACCGCCATCCCTGCCGCAGTTCAGGGCAGTTCCGGTAGATCAGGGCACGGCGGCAACGCCGTGCTCCTTTGCTTGAAACAGCGGGGGTTACTTCCAGCAACCATGAAGCCCGCCACCTGACTATTTTTGGGAGGGGTTCGGCGACCCTCAACATCTTGGTGGCGTTGGCAAAAATTTGGGCTATCTGAATGATCCCTGTCAGCATGGAGAGACAGGGTCTTGCCGAATAGCACCACTTCAATCCTTTTCCGTTCTCTTATGGCATGCACGGCGCTGGTTGGCCTGCAGGCCCAGGCGAGAGCCGCCGATATCATGGTCAGCGATGCCGCCGGCCTCTCCAGCGCGATCAGCAATGCGTCGAGCGGCGACCGGATCATCCTGCAGAACGACATCGCGCTCGGCACAACGCTGCTGCCGCCCGTATTGACCAACATTTCCATCGACGGCCAGGGCCACACGATCGATGCGCAAGGCAACAATCGAATCTTTTTCCTGAACAGCCAGGATGCCATGCCGGCTGTGTCGATCGAAAACGTCACGCTGAAAGGCGGCGCGGCCAAGGGCGGCGATGGCGGCAATGGCAATGGCGCCAGTTATGACGGCGGTGGCGCGGGCGGTGGCGGCGGCATGGGTGCCGGCGGCGCGATCTTCGTCAACAACGGCTCGCTGACGATCGCCAATGTCGACTTCGCCGACAACAGTGCCACTGGCGGCAATGGCGGCGTCCGTGTGCCGGGTGGCGGAACATCCGGCGGCGGTGGCGGCGGCGGACTGGGTGGCGGTGGCGGCGGGGGCGGTCAGAGCTCAGGCGGCGGCGGCGGCGGTTACAGCGGCGGCGGCGGCGCTCCCGTAGCACTTTATGGCAGCCCGCCGTCCGTTGGCGGCACCGGCCCCGGCGGCGACGGTGGCTCCAATGGAGCGGGTCAGGGCGGCGGCATCAATGGCGGCGCCGGCCCCAATGGCGGCGGCGGCGGACTGCCGACCGGCATGGGCGGCAACCCCAACAGCGATGGCACGGAAGGCGGCGGTGGCGGCGGCGCGTCGGACTCCGGCCGTGCCGGCAACGGCGGCGACTTCGGCGGCGGCGGCGGCGACACCACCAGCTTCGGTGTCGCCGGCAGTGGCGGCTTCGGCGGCGGCGGCGGCGGCATGGGCGCGTGGGGCAACGGCGGCAATGGCGGCTTCGGCGGCGGCGCAGGCGGCGGTTATGGCTACATGCGCGGTCCCGGCACCCCCGGCGCCGGCGGCGGGTATGCCTACCAGTCGGGTGGCGGCGGCGCTGGTTTCGGCGGCGCCGTTTTCGTGCGTTCCGGCGCCTCCATCACCATTGCCGACGGCTCGTTCGAGGGCGGCACCGCCTCCGGCGGGAGTGGGTATACAGCCGGCGCGGGCGCCGGCGGCGATCTTTTCCTGATGTCGGGCACTGTGACCACCTTCAATCCGATCGGGACACTCACCATCAACGGCACGATCGCGGACGACAGCCAGTCGAGCCTGCCGACCGGCCAGAGCTATGGCGCGGGCTGCGTGGCCGGCCCGAGCTGCGGCGCGGCGATCGCGATCACAGGCGGCACGGTTGTGCTGAACGGCGCCAATACCTTCGCCGGCGGCATGTCGGTCCAGAGCAGGGTTCGCCTCGGCAACAGCAGCGCGGCGGGCACGGGCACCATCACCGCACTGGGCGCCACGATCGACTATGCCGACGGCATCACCGTCGCCAACCCGATCGAACTCGACGCCGACGGCACCAAGCTCAACGTCGACACCGGCTCGGCCGAACAGTCAGGAGTAATTTCCGAATCCGGCGGTTCCTTCTCGCTGGAGAAGACCGGCGCCGGCGCTCTGACGCTCTCGGGCGCGAACACCTATTCGGGTGGCACGCTGATCAGTGCCGGCACGATCGTCGTCGGCGTCGACACCGTCGGCAGCCACGGCGCGATCGTGTCCTCGGCGCTTGGCACCGGCGATGTGACCCTGGACGGCGCCACCTTGCAGGCGGGCGGATCCTTCACCGTCGCCAACGATATCTCGCTGACCGCCAAGGGCGGATCCATCGACAACAACGGCAACTTTTTCGGGCTGAACGGGAACATCACGGACGCCACGAGCGGGGGCGGCACACTGACCTTCCTGGGCTCGGGGACAACCGACCTCGCCGGCTCCAACACCTATTCCGCAAACACGGTCATCAAGTCCGGCATCGTCCAGGCGCTGTCGACCTCGGCGCTGTCGGCCAGTTCCGCGTTCTCGATCGCGAGCGGGGCCGAACTGCAGCTCAATGGATTTTCGAACACGGTCGCGTCGCTCTCGGACGACGGATCGGCAGGCGGCGGTACGGTCTCCAACGGCGCGGCGACAAACGCCACGCTGACGCTTGGCGCGACGAGCGGCACGGCGACCTTTTCCGGCAGTATCGAGGATGGCAGCGGCGGTGGCTCCCTGAAACTCGCCAAGACCGGCGGCGGCACACAGGTGCTGTCCGGTGCCAACAGCTATACAGGTGGAACCAGTGTCAGCGGCGGCACGCTGAAGATCAGCGGCGGCGGAACACTGGGGGCTACCACCAACAGCCTTGCCGTGAATGGCGGAACACTCGACCTCGGCGGCACGACCCAGACACAGGATGGCGGCGTGTCCCTGGCCGGGGGCTCGATCGAGAACGGCACGTTGAGTTCTTCGGGAATTTTCGACCTGCAGGCGGGGGCGATCTCGGCGGCATTGACCGGAACAGGCAAGCTCGAAAAATCCACGACCGGCACCGTGACGCTCGGTGGGCAAAACAGCTACTCCGGCACGACGACAATCACCGGCGGCACGTTGGCGGCAGGCATTGCCGGCGCCTTCTCCGCCAGCAGCGCGTTTTCCGTGGACAGCGGCGCGACGCTGGATCTCGGCGGATTCAATCAGGAAGCCGGCTCGCTGACGGGCCAGGGAACGCTCACCAATGGCGGCACGACCAACGCGATACTGACCATCGGCGGCGACAACTCCTCCACCGATTTCGAAGGCCTGATCGAGGACGGCGCGCACGCCACGACGGGGTTGACCAAGACCGGTACCGGAACATTCACCTTGAAGAGCAGCCAATCCTATTCCGGCGCCACCAGGATCGAAGGCGGTACGCTTGCTCTCAGCCATGCCGGCGGCATTGCCAATTCCAAAGTCACAGTCGAAGATGGCACGTTCGATATCTCGGGAACGATCTCCACCAGCTCGACCATCGTCGATCTCGCGGGGTCGTCTTCCGGCGCTGTCTATCTCGGAGCCAAGCGTCTCATCATCGGCAACGCGGGATCCGAATTCGCCGGAACGATCAGCGACAACGGGCTTCTCGGCCAGTTGGAGATCGCCGGCGGCACGCTGACCCTGTCGGGTGAGAACACCTATACGGGTACGACGTTCATCGATAGCGGTGCGACGCTGGCCATCAAGGGCAAAGGCTCAATTGCCGATTCGGCCGCCATCAGCTTCGGCAAGGGCGGCGCAACCCTGGACATTTCGCAGGCCGACACCAACACCAGCGTCAATGGCATTGGCGATCTTGCAGGAAGCTCCATTGTCGCCCTTGGCGCAAAGACCCTGACGGTTACCGGCAATTCCCAGTTCGCGGGCGTGATCCAGGACGGCGGTCTGGGCAACGGGACCGGTGGCAGCCTGGTGGTGGCCGATGGCGCCTTGCTGGACCTGTCGGGAATCAACAGCTTCACCGGGTCCACCACGATCGAGAATGGCGGCACGCTCCGCCTCTCGGGTGACGGCGGCCTGGCCACCTCGAGCGGAATCGCAGCCGATGGCGTCCTCGACGTTTCGGCAAGCACGGCAACGGCGGGCGTATCGGTCAAGTCGCTGACAGGCGGCGGCGCTGTCTATCTCGGCGGCACCAAATTGCATGTGACCAATGCGAATGGCGTCTTCGACGGATCGATCAGCGACTGCGGCACGGACGGAGCAAGCTGCGCCTCGGCCGCATCGGGTGGTCAGCTGGCACTCGAGGGCGGCAAGCTGACGCTCAACGGCATCAACACCTATACTGGCGAAACCGTGGTGAGCGGCGGCAAGCTGATCGTCGGCGACGACAGCCATGCCGGCGCCAGCCTCGCCGGTGCCGTGACCGTCAACAACGGTGGAGCACTCGGCGGCATCGGCACGATCGGCGCACTGACGGTCAACGCCGGAGGCACAGCCGCGCCGGGCAATTCCATCGGCACGCTGACGGTGAACGGGGATGTGACGATGACAGCAGGATCGATCTTCGCGGTCGAGCTTGCCGGCAACGGCTCGAGCGACAGGATCGCTGCCGGCGGCAAGGCGACGCTTGGCGGCGGCAAGGTCGAAGTGAAGGCGCTGGACAGCCAGACCAGCTACACGACAGGCAAGACCTACACGATCCTGACCGCCGACGGCGGCGTCGAGGGCAGCTTCGATCCGGTCGTGCTGTCCAACTCGGCCTTCCTGTTCGGGCAACTTTCGCAGGATACCGACAGCGTCGACCTCAAGATCGCCGTGAAAGGCGTGTCCTTCGCCGGTGTCGCCGACAGCCCGAACAGCAAGGAGACGGCCGGTGCGCTGGACACGCTGCAGCAGAGCGGCCCGTCGCTGGCATTGTACAACAAGCTGCTGTTTCTGTCGGCCGACGAGGCGCGTGCGGCATTCAACGGGCTGTCAGGTGAAATCCACGGCTCGACCGCGACCGGCCTGATCGCGGACAGCCAGAAACTGCGCGATGCGATCGACAACCGGCTGCAGTCGGCTTTTGCGAACCCGAGCGAGGCGCCCTTGCCGGTGATGGCCTACGGCGACGATGCGAGCCTGCCTACCGGCTCGGTCTCGACCCAACGCTTCACAGCCTGGGGTTCGGCCTTCGGCTCCTGGGGCAGCATCGACGGCAACGGCAACACCGCAAAACTCTCGCACTCGACCGGTGGCTTCGTCACTGGCGCCGATGGCTTCGTCACCGACAACTGGCTCGCCGGCATGCTCGCCGGCTACAGTCATTCCAGCTTCAATACCGACCAGGGCTCGGCATCGAGCGACAATTATCATCTCGGCATCTATGGCGGCGGCGAATGGGGCGCGCTCGCCTTCCGCACGGGCCTTGCCTACACATGGAGCAACATCGACACTGGCCGTTCGGTCGCCTTCCCCGATTTCACCGACAGCCTGAGCGGCAACTACCGGGCAGGCACAAGCCAGGCCTTCGGCGAGTTCGGCTACACCATCAAGGCAGGCGGCATCGGGTTCGAGCCCTTCGCCAACCTCGCCTATGTCAACCTGGGTACCAGCGGCTTCCATGAGACGGGAGGCGCTGCCGCTCTGGCCGTGGAGGGCGGCTCCAACGACGTCACCTTTACCACATTGGGGCTGCGCGCTTCCGGCGACTTCGCCATTGGCGGCCTGAAAGCCACCGCGCGCGGCACAATCGGCTGGCAGCATGCCTATGGCGATACGACGCCGACGATCACCCAGGCTTTCGCAGGCTCGTCCGCCTTCACTATCGCCGGGGCTCCGATCGCCAGCGATAGCGCCATCGCCGAAGCTGGACTCGACCTTGCCGTTACCCCCGGCGCGACGCTTGCCCTAGCCTATAACGGCCAGATCGCAAAACAGGCTCGCAATCATGCATTCCGGGCCGACCTGAACATCAGGTTCTGACGGTGCCCTGCCCGCCTGCAAGAAAAAAGCCCGGCACCTGCCGGGCTTTTGCATCGCAACGCTGCTGCCGGATCAGTGATCCATGGCCTTGACGATTTCCTCGGTCATCTTCTTGGCGTCGCCGAGCAGCATCATGGTGCCGTCCTTATAGAACAGCGTGTTGTCGATGCCGGCATAGCCGGAGCCGAGCGAGCGCTTGACGAACAGGCAGGTACGCGCCTTGTCGACGTCGAGGATCGGCATGCCGTAGATCGGCGAGGACTTGTCGTCGCGAGCCGAAGGATTGGTGACGTCATTGGCGCCGATGACATAGGCGACGTCGGCCTGCGCGAACTCGGAGTTGATGTCCTCCAGTTCGAAGACTTCGTCGTAAGGCACATTGGCTTCAGCGAGCAGCACGTTCATGTGACCGGGCATGCGGCCGGCAACCGGGTGGATAGCGTATTTGACATCGACGCCGTTGGCCTTGAGCTTGTCGGCCATTTCGCGCAGCGCGTGCTGCGCCTGGGCGACCGCCATGCCGTAGCCCGGCACGATAATGACCTTCTGTGCGTTCATCATCAGATACGCCGCATCGTCGGCCGAGCCCTGCTTGACGGTGCGCTCGATGCCGTCATCCGCCGCAGCGGCCGTCTCGCCGCCGAAGCCGCCAAGGATGACCGAGATGAAGCTTCGGTTCATGCCCTTGCACATGATGTAGGACAGGATGGCGCCGGAGGAGCCGACCAGCGCGCCGGTGATGATCAGCGCCAGATTGCCGAGCGTGAAGCCGAGTGCCGCGGCGGCCCAGCCCGAGTAGGAATTCAGCATCGAGACGACGACCGGCATGTCGGCGCCGCCGATCGGGATGATCAGGAGGATGCCGAGCACCAGCGAGGCGGCGACGATCAGCCAGAAGACCAGTTTCGATTCGGTCGTGACCAGCAGCACGATCAGCACGACAAGCGCGATGCCAAGGGCGGCGTTGATGAAATGGCGGCCGCCGATCATGATCGGCTTGCCCGACATGCGGCCGTCGAGCTTCAAGAAGGCGATGACCGAGCCGGTGAAGGTGATGGCACCGATGGCGACGCCAAGGCTCATTTCGACCAGGGCCTGGGCATGGATGTCGCCCGCCGTGCCGATGCCGAAGCTTTCCGGCGCATAGATGGCGGCGGCCGCCACCATGACGGCGGCAAGGCCGACCAGCGAGTGGAAGGCAGCGACCAGCTGCGGCATCGAGGTCATGGCGATGCGGCGCGCGGTGACGGCGCCGACACCACCACCAATGGCGAGGCCCAGCACGATCAGACCGAAGCGGCCGGCCGACGGGGTTGCCAGTGCCAGCGTGGTGGCGATGGCGATGCCCATGCCGATCATGCCGTAGAGATTGCCCTGGCGGCTGGTGGTCGGATGCGACAGGCCGCGCAACGCCAGGATGAACAGGATGCCGGAGACGAGGTAGAGGAAGGAAGCGAGATTGACGGTCACGTCACTTGTCCTTCTTCTTGTACATGGCCAGCATGCGCTGGGTGACGAGGAAGCCGCCGAAGATGTTGACCGAAACCAACATCAGGGCGACGAAGCCGAAACCGGCGGCAACGCCGGAGGCAGCAATGCCGACAGCCAGCAGCGCGCCGACGACGATGACCGACGAGATGGCGTTGGTGACGGCCATCAGCGGCGTGTGCAAAGCGGGGGTCACCGACCAGACCACGTAGTAACCGACGAAGATCGCCAGCACGAAGATGGCGAAACGGAAGACGAAGGGATCGATGGCGCCGCCGGAGAGTGCGTGCGCGGCATCACCCGCCGCCTCGGCACCGCCTGGAGCATTTGCCAGGTTCTGCACCGCCAGCCGGACGGCAGCACTTGCCTGATCGAGCTGGTCGAGGGCTTTCTGCAAGGTCTGATCCATCACGCGGTCCCTTTCGACTTGGGCGAGGGCGACTTGGATGCGGCGGTTTTCCTGGGCGCGGCCTTTTTCGGCGCGGCAGGCGTGGAAGCATCGGCGACCATGGTCGTGGCCGGGATCGCGGCCGGCTCGATATGGGGCTGCTGGTCGGCCTTGGCGAAGGCCGGATGAACAACCTTGCCGCCGTCGGTCAGCATCGTCGCCTTGACCAGGTCGTCATCCCGGTTGATGGCAAGCGTCTTCGTGGTCTTGTCGACCAGAGTCTCGAGGAAAGCGAACAGGTTCTTGGCATAGAGCAGCGAGGCTGATGCGGCGACGCGGCCCGGCACATTGAGGTGGCCGACGATCTTCACATTGTTGGCCGTGGTGACGACCTTGCCTGGCTTAGCACCTTCGACATTACCGCCGCGCTCGACGGCGAGATCGACGAGCACCGAGCCGGGCTTCATCGAGGCGACCATCGCCGCCGAGACCAGCTTCGGCGCCGGACGGCCTGGTATCAGCGCCGTGGTGATGACGATGTCCTGCTTGGCGATGTGCTCGGCGGTAAGCGCCGCCTGCTTGGCCTGGTATTCCTTCGACATTTCCTTGGCGTAACCGCCCGCGGTTTCCGCGGCCTTGAACTCGTCATCCTCGACGGCCAGGAATTTCGCGCCGAGCGAAGCGACCTGTTCCTTGGCGGCAGGGCGCACGTCGGTGGCGGTGACGACCGCGCCGAGACGACGCGCCGTGGCGATCGCCTGCAGGCCGGCGACGCCGACACCCATGATGAACACCTTGGCCGCCGGCACGGTGCCCGCCGCCGTCATCATCATCGGCAAGGCGCGATCATATTCCGAAGCGCCGTCGATCACTGCCTGGTAGCCGGCAAGGTTTGCCTGCGAGGACAACACGTCCATCGATTGCGCGCGGGTGATGCGCGGCATGAATTCCATCGAGAAGGCGGTGACACCGGCCTTGGCCAGGGCCCCCACGGCGGCGTCATTGCCGTAAGGGTCCATGATGGCGATGACCGCCGCGCCGGGCTTGTAACTCTTGAGCTCGGCATCCGTCGGCCGGCGAACCTTCAGCACGACATCGGCCTTGGCGACATCAGAGGCCTTGCCGATGGCAGCACCAGCCTTGGCAAACTCCTCGTCGGGGATGCGCGACCTCGTGCCGGCGCCGGTTTCGACAATCACATCGAAGCCGAGCCCCGCCAGCCGCTTGACCGTATCGGGCGAGGCCGCGACACGCGGCTCGTTCGCGTCAAGCTCACGAGGGATGAAAACCGTCTGTCCCACCGCATGATCCTTTCGGCTGGAACCTGTTTGCGCAAAGTGTCGGCCGGAACATCCGGCGACGTCAATGGCAACGGGGTTTTGGAAGGTCTATCGCAGAATGAAGGCGCCGGCGGCCATGATCAGGAAGAACAGGATAAGCGCCGAGAAGAAGCCGCCAGCGAAGAAGCCGAAAGCCATCGCCAGAAGAAGCGCGCCGCAGAAAAGCGACCCGTATTTAGCCAGCATGAGAAAGCCCGCATAAGTGCGGTCATGCTCGGCATAGTCCATCTTCGCGCCCAGTTCGACAGGACCGGTCGGCGAGTGATCAGCCATAGGAATACCCCTTCGAAGACATCTTTCAGGCACATAGCGAAAAGCCGGGCCGAGGGCAATGGCGCTATTGCCGCATCGCGACCGACAACTGCCTCAAGGGAAAATTGAAACTGCGGGCGTATCCCGGCGAGGGACAGCCTTCGCGCCAGGCTTGATCGCCTGCCTCAGCCGGCGAGGTGCGGGAAAAGACCGAGCAATCCGACGACGATCAGATAGAGCGCGACGATGTAGTTCAGCAGCCGCGGCATGATGAGGATCAGCACGCCGGCGATCAGCGAGATAAGCGGCGTGAGCGCGAGCTGGGAAATATGCATGTCGGGGTCCTTTCCAGAAGCGATGCCCACCAACTTACGGCGATGTCGCCCTATACAACGCCTTCACGCTGGGAAAGCTCCATCGTGACGGACATTGCCCAAAAGCCGAGGCCGGTTCATAGCGAGGACATGCCCGAGGACGCGGCCAAAGCGCGTGAAATCAGGCTGCTTCGAAGTACTTGGCGGTGGGCAAGATGGTCAGCGGTGCCAGCTCGCCCCTGCCGGGGCGCTGGAAGAGCATGCGTTGCTCGAACGCCGTCGAGTTGAAGAACGGAAAGCGATCCAGCGTCGCCTGCATGTTCTCGGAGCACTTCGACTGGAAGAGATGCACGGGGACGGTGAGACCAGGATAATTTCGCGGAGGCACCGCCTGCTCCGATCGGAAGATGCGATGATAGAAGGCGGAGTGCTCTTCCTTGATCGCCGTCAGGCAATAGGTCGGCTTGAAATGGCTGCAAGCAACCACCGCCAGCCTGAGAGTGACATACGGCAGCACGCGCAAGCTGCTCGACCATTCGAGATCGGCCGCGAACCGGCTTGGATCGACGAAAGTCTCGCCAGTCGCCAGTCGCCGCGCCAGCACGTCGCCGAAAACATCGGTGCTGGGCGACACAGGATATCTCGCGCTGGCGTAGTGGATTCTGATGGTGCTGACGAGCGCGCCGTCGAAGAAGACGCCGAAGCGGTATGAATTGGGCAGGTCGTCGAAGTCGTCCTTCACCATGCGGGAGGCATCCGGCTTCACCATGCCGGCGTGAAGATAGGAATTGTAGCGCAGCCTATAGATCGCCTCTAGATCCTCGGCGCCATCGCAAAGGCGATACTCCACATGCTCCAGAACATCCATGACGTGATCTGAAAACACTGAGGGGCTATTCTTGTCCTTGCCCGCAGTCGCCGCCACGGGCGTACCCAACAACTTGTTTTCCATTCTGTCCTCGCACCGCCGCATAACGACAATAGCGAAGCACAGAAGGAACCAGAAGCAAAATTCCGAGCTTTTGCGTTTACCCTAAATTAACGTTAACAAATGGTAAATTGCGACCACGGGAAGATCTGGGTCTTGACGACTGGATTTCAGGGGGCGGCGCGCTTGGCGATCGGCTGCAATTCGGCGGCGAAAGGCCAGGTTACATTGGACATGGTTTCGATGCCCGACGCGCTGAGTGCGGCGCCGAAGAGGAAGCCCTGGACAAGATCCGGTTTCACCGAATGCAGCAGGATCTTGAGCTGCTCGAATGTCTCGACGCCTTCGATGGTGACGGTGAGACCCAGGATACGGGCCAGGTCGACGACGCCCTTCAACAGTTCGAGCGAGCGTGGATTCTGGGTAACATCCATCACGAAAGAGCGGTCGATCTTGATCTTGTCTAAAGGCAGCTTGTGGAGATAGCTCAGGCTGGAATAGCCGGTGCCGAAATCATCGAGGGCGATGCGCACGCCAAGCCGCTTCAGTTCCTCGATATATTGACGCGTCTGCGACTTGTCGTCGAGCAGCGCGGTTTCGGTGACTTCGATCTCCAGCCGGCCGGCGGCGAGGCCTGAACTGGCCAACGCGTCGCGGACCTTCTGGATGACATCGCCATTGCGGAAATCCCTGGCGGAAAGGTTGACCGAGACGCTGGTCTGGTCAGGCCATTTGGCGCATTCGGCGCAGGCCGCCTGGAGCACGAAAGTGCTGATCTCGGAAATGATGCCCATCTCCTCGGCCAGCGGGATGAAGACGCCGGGCGAAATCGGCCCGAGATCGGGATGGTCCCAGCGGCAGAGCGCCTCGCAGCTGGCGATGCGCATGGTCTTCATGGCCACGATCGGCTGATAGACGACCCGCAGGTTCTTGCTTTCCACGGCGGTGCGCAGATCCGCCTTCATCAGCTGACGGTTGCGGAACGCGGCGTCCATCGCCGCCTCGAACAGCCGCCACCCGTTCTTGCCGAGCTCCTTGGCCTTGTAGAGCGCCAGGTCCGCCTTGACGATCATGGCGTCGACGTCGGTCCCCTCGACCTTCGACAGCACCGCGCCGGCGCTGGCCTGGATCCGCAAGCCGTGGCCGGCGACGTCGACTTCGCCCTGCAGGTCGGCGAAAATCTGGTCGAGCAGGCTGGCGAGATGGCTTTCGTCCTCGACGCGGTCGAAGAACATCATGAATTCGTCGCCGCCGAAGCGACTGACGGTGATGCCTTGCCCAGCGATCGCCGCGAGCCGTTCCGCCACGGCATAGATCAGGCCATCTCCGACAGGATGGCCGAGCGTGTCGTTGACGCTCTTGAAATCGTCGAGGTCGACCACCGCCAGGCCGCACAGGCGGTCGCGCTCGCCGGAGGCCATCAATTCGCCGACCAGTTCGTGGAAATAGGCGCGGTTCGGCAGGCCGGTGAGGTTGTCGTAGCGCGCCATGAAACGGATTTTTTCCTCCGTCTCGACACGCGCCGTCACGTCTTCAAAGGTGATGACGCCCAATTCCTGGTTGCCTTCGCGGGCGGAGAATTCAAAGTGCTGGCCATTGGAAAAGGAAACCAGCACCTTGCGGTCACGCCCCTCGCGCAAGGCGCGCGTCAGCTGCGCCTCGACATAGCGGCAGTCCTTCGGTGCCAGCATGCCGCCGGCAACGCCGCGCAGCAGCAGTGAATGGATCGACCGCCCGAGCAACTGGTCGGGCGATTTCAGCGACATGAGACGGGCGGCCTCGGCGTTGCCGACAACCACCTTGCCGTCCGGGCCGAGCATGACCAGGCCATGCGACATGGTGTTGAGGGCGCGGTTGAAGCGCTGCGCGATCTGCCTCGCCTGCTTGTGTCCGACAACGGCCGAAAACAGCACATTGCGGACGTGGTCGGCGCTGCCCTTGATGATGAACATGAAGGGGATGATCAGCAGGCCCAGCACGACATAGGGCAAGTCGAACCTGAGAATGAGCGCCGCGGCGATCGGCCCGACGAAGGTGACCGCGAAGATCATGACCATGCGCGGCGAGCCGTAATTTCGGCCGACGACAGTCACCAGGGAGGCCATCGTCACCGACAGCGCCCCGATCTCGGCATAGGAATCCGAGTAGACATAAATGGAAATGAAGCAGAAGAACCCCAGCAACAGCCCTTGAAGGCTACCCTTCAGGATGTATTCGCGCTCCCACTTCGTTGCATCGGCGGCGTCCCGGATCTCACCGCCCGAGCGGTGGAACCGCCGCAGGCTGAAGTAACGCCAGACGCCGATGCCGAGCAGCGCGCCGGCGAGAGCCAGGAAAATAGGTTGGCCGTGGCGCCAGTAGACCATGAGGCTGATCGTGGCGTGGCAAAGCGCGCCGATCACCAGCATATGCGCGTTGTCGAACAACGAGCGCACAAACTGGATATAAACATCCACTGGGATGTTATCGGTCTTTGTTTTGCCCATTACTGGCGCCCAATGAGCCCCAGCCTTGGCATAGTCCCATTAAAAAACCTTTAGCCTGGGCCGAAACGCCTGGTTTTAGGCGCTTTTTGGATCATTCGGCGGCCTGAAGTTCCGGCCTTGCCGGTGCGTTTGCCAGGCGATCGAGCAGTCTTTGGCGCTCACCCAGGGCCTTTTCGGCGCTGGCCTGTCGGACATGGCCATAACCGCGGATGAGCGCGGGAACCGAAACGAGAGCGACCGCCGCATCGGCCTTGCCAGGCGCCAGCGACTTGGCGACAAGCTGCAGATCACCCTCATACTGTGCCAAAAGCCGCCGTTCCGCACGCCGTTCGGCGGTGTAGCCGAACAGGTCGAAAGCAGTGCCGCGCAAGCCCTTCAGCGCCGCCAGCAGGCGAAAACCCTTCATCATCCAGGGGCCAAAGCTCGACTTCCGAGGGCTTCCGTCATTGCCGCGACGTCCCATGAGCGGCGGCGCGAGATGGAATTCGAGCTTCTCGTAGCTCTGGAACTGCTTTCCAAGCTCGGCGGCAAAGGAGCCGTCGGTGTAGAGTCGGGCCACCTCGTATTCGTCCTTGATCGCCATCAGCTTGAACAGGTTCCTTGCCGCCGCCTCGGTCACGGCGGTCGAGCCGGGCACGGCCTTGGCCTCGGCGGCGCGCAGCAGCGCCAGCCTGTCGGCATAACGCTTGCCGTAGGCGGCGTTCTGATAGGAGGTCAGGAAGGCGACACGGCGGGCAATGATCTCGTCCAGAGTCTGCGCGACCGGGGCGGCTTGTCCCGCCTTGCCCGGCTGGGCGACAAGACCGCGCACGAAATCCGGCTGGTGTGCCGCGCGGCGGCCCCAGCGGAAGGCGGCGATGTTCATCGCCACCGCTTCGCCATTAAGCTCGATGGCCTTTTCGACGGCCTCGGCCGACAGCGGCAGGCCGCCATGCTGGAAGGCAAAGCCGAGCATGAACATGTTGGCGCCCAGCGAATTGCCGAACAGCGATGTGGCGGTGCGGGTGGCGTCAAAGAAATGCGCCTTGTCCTCGCCGGCGGCGGTGCGGATCGCTTTCTTGAGGCGTTCGATGGGCAGCGAAAAATCCGCCGAGCGGGCAAACTCGCCGGGCATGATCTCGGCGGTGTTGGCGAGGAAGATGGTATGGCCCTCGCGTACCGCCGTCAGCACCTTCTTGGCGCCCGACACGACAAGGTCGCAGCCAAGCACGAGGTCGGCCTTCCCCGCCGAGACGCGAATGGCATGGATATCGTCCGGCGTGCGGGCGATGCGGACATGGGTGAACACCGAGCCGCCCTTCTGGGCGAGGCCGGCCATGTCGATCATGCCGCAGCCCTTGCCCTCGAGATGAGCCGCCATGCCGAGCACGGCACCGACGGTGACGACGCCGGTGCCGCCGACGCCATCGATGATCGCCGCCCAGCCCTCGGCACCCAGAGGAAATTCGGCCGGTGCCGGCACGCCGTCGAGCGGATCGGTCTTGCCGGCCAGGCCCTCGGCTTTCCTGATCTTGGCGCCATGCACGGTGACGAAGGACGGGCAGAAGCCGTTGACGCAGGAGAAGTCCTTGTTGCAGCTGGACTGGTCGATCTTGCGCTTGCGACCGAATTCGGTCTCGACCGGCTGGATCGAGACGCAGTTCGACTGCACGCCGCAATCGCCGCAGCCTTCGCAGACCAGCTCGTTGATGAAGACGCGCTTGTCGGGATCGGGAAAGGTGCCGCGCTTGCGGCGCCGGCGCTTCTCGGCCGCGCAGGTCTGGTCGTAGAGCAGGATCGAAACGCCCTTGACGTCGCGCAGCTCGCGCTGGACGAGGTCGAGGTCGTCTCGGTGGTGGATGGTGGCGCCGGCGGGGAATTCGGCCTTGCCGGCATATTTGTCGGGCTCGTCGGTGACGATGGCGATCCGGTCGACGCCCTCTGCCCGCACCTGCCTGGCGATCATGTCCACCGTCAGGCCGCCCTCGTGCGGCTGGCCGCCGGTCATGGCCACGGCATCGTTGTAGAGGATCTTGTAGGTGATGTTGGCCCCGCTCGACAGCGCGAAGCGGATCGCCAGCGTGCCGGAATGGTTGTAGGTGCCATCGCCCAGGTTCTGGAAGATATGACCGCGCTTGGAGAAAGGCGCCTGGCCGACCCATTGCGCGCCTTCGCCGCCCATGGCCGTGAAGCCCAGCGTATTGCGGTCCATCCACAGCGCCATGAAATGGCAGCCTATGCCGGCGGCGGCGATCGAGCCGTCCGGCACCTTGGTCGACGAATTGTGCGGGCAGCCGGAGCAGAAGAAGGGCGTGCGCGAACCAATGTCGGTGGCGTCCGCCAGCATCGCCTGGAACTGGCGCAACTTCGCCACCCGCGCCGAAATCTCTTCCGACGGACCGATGGTTTTCACGATCCGCTCGCCGAGCGCAATGGCGATCTCGTTGGGGTCGAGCGCGCCCTTGGCGGGAAACAGCCAGTCGCCGCGCTCATCCTTCTTGCCGACGATGACCGGCTGGATGGCGGTACCGTAGAGGTTCTCGCGCAGCTGCACCTCGATCAGCGAGCGCTTCTCCTCGACCACGACGATGGCGTCGAGGCCTCGGGCAAAGTCTGCGATGTGCTGCAGGTCGAGCGGCCACGGGCAGCCGACCTTGAACAGCCGCACGCCGATGCGGTTGGCGGCCGCCTCGTCGATGCCGATATCCTCCAGCGCCTGGCGGACATCGAGATAGCTCTTGCCCAGCGTGATGATGCCGAGCTTCGGATTGCGGCCGCCCGAATAGACGATGTGGTTCAGCCCGTTGGCGTGGATGAAGGCGGAGGCCGCGGCACGCTTGTATTCATGCAACCGCTCCTCCTGGCCGAGCATGTCGATCTCGTGGCGGATGTTGAGGCCGCCCGGCGGCATGTCGAATTCCGGCAGGACGATGTTGAGCCGTTCGAGCGAGGCGTCCACCGAGGCCGTCGATTCGATGTTGTCCTTGACGCATTTGATCGCCGCCCAGGTGCCGGCGAAACGCGACATGGCAAAGCCATACAGGCCGTAGTCGATGATCTCCTGGACGCCGGCCGGGTTGAGGATCGGCACCATTGTGTCGACGAAGAGGAATTCGGTAGCGTGCGCGTTGGTCGAGGATTCCGCCATGTGGTCGTCGCCCATGAGCGCGAGCACGCCGCCGTGTTTCGACGAGCCGGCGAGATTGGCGTGACGGAAGACGTCGCCTGAACGATCGACGCCCGGACCCTTGCCATACCAGACCGAAAAGACCCCGTCATGGGTGCCCTCGCCCAGCAGTTCCGTCTGCTGCGATCCCCAGCAGGCGGTGGCGGCAAGCTCCTCATTGAGGCCGGGCTGGAAGACGATGTCGGCCCCGGCGAGCTGCTTCTTCGCCTTCCACAGCTGCATGTCGAGGCCGCCGAGCGGTGAGCCGCGATAGCCGGAGACGAACCCAGCCGTGTTCAGGCCGGCGCGGCGGTCGCGCTCGCGCTGCATCAGGAGCATGCGGATGACGGCCTGCGCGCCGGATAGGAAGATGCGCTCCTTTCCAAGGTCGAACTTGTCGTCGAGCGCGACATCATGCAGCGTCATGGGGCATTTCCTCTGCGAAGGCCGCGGGCAGCAGCCAACGTCGGGATCGGATGGCGCATCCTTTCTCCCCTTGCAAGGCAGGTCAAACAAAATCGAAGGGACCAGGCCACGCGCAACAAACAGTCCGGCAGGCGCCTGAGCGCGTATGAAACCGTGCGCCAATAGCGCGATGGCGCACTAAAATTCCAGCCGAGACCGGCTCGGTCGGAAGGTGTCAGCCGGCTTTCGAGCAGTCGGGCTTCGGCTCGCCCGGCAGTTTGCCGTCAGGATGGCCCGCGAGGTCGGGATTGGCCGTATAGAGCTGGTCGATGACCAGCGGCCGGTCGGGCAGGATCGACTGGTCCTCCGTCGACATCAGCGTGGTGTCGATCGTCTGCAGGACGGCGCCGTCGGCGCCCTTGATGCTGATGGCGATGGCGTAGGGCTTGTTCTTGACGATGCAGGTCAGCGCCGGGCTCTCCAGGCTCACCTTGTCGAGCTTCGGCCAAACCTTCTGTTCGACCACCAAAGGCGCACCGCCGGCGGGATTCTGGAAGCTGGCGACCGCCACCTGGCCCTCACCCATCGGCCGCAAGGGCCGCAGCGTCACGACGTAGGTCGCCCTGGCGAGGCGGTAGTTGAAGACGAATATCTTGCCGGAAACCTCGAACAGCTTGCCCTCGCCGCCGGTATCGCGGCAGGCGCCGAGCGCGGCGGCGGCGATCAAAATGGCGCCGGCAACGAACGCGCGTGAAAATCCCCTAGGCATCCTTGACCTCATGGGCCGCCATGCGGCGGCGGCGATAGTGACGACTTGCCTTCTGCCGGTTGCCGCACACCGACATGTCGCACCAAAGACGGCTGGAATTGCGGCTTCTGTCGACAAACAGCCAGGTGCAGTTGGGACAGATCCTGAGCCTCGCGACCGTGTCGTCACGCAGCAGCGAGAGTGCCGAAACCGCCAGCGCCGCCTCGAAAGCGATAGGCGTCGAGGGATTCCCGAACGGCTTTCCCGGCACACCGATCTCGGTGCGGCTGCCGGCCAGGCCCTCGGCACAGGCCCGCAGGAAATCCGGCAGGTCGGCGGTGGCAAGCGCGCCCTTCGACACCGCGCCGCGAAACAGCCGGTCGGTCGTCTCGCGAATCGACAGCACGACAGGCGCGATTGCCGCCGGTGAGGATACCGCCAGCCGCCTGTCGCCAAGCTCGGCGGAGCGGAAGCCGCTGGCCGCATCGGCAAAGCGGGCGATTTCGACCGGATCGTCGAAGCGGTCGAATGTGCGTTGCGGATCGCCACGCAGCACGACGGTGTTCGCCGTGTCGAGCGCGAGCAGGCCGCCGGTGAAGCGGTGCGGGGTCCAGGCAACTGTCATATCGTAAAATCTAACCGATAAATCGCATTTGACAAGTTAGATTCTACGATGCAAACCTCCGATGCGCACGGTATCGTCGCCTTTGTCTTGAGCATTTTCGTCGTCCCGGACCACCGCGCATTCCGGGCGAGACGCTTCTGGTGTTGAGCATGCTCTATTTCTTCCAGCAGGTGCTGAACGGGCTGCATTCGGGCGCGCTCTATGCGCTGCTCGCCTTCGGCTACGTGCTGACCAACGGCATCCTGCACCGCACCAACCTCGCCTATGGCGCGCTGTTTGCGTTCTGCGGCCAGGCGATGATCCTGAGCGTCGCCTTCGGCTACCAGGTTCTGTGGCTGACACTGCTGGCGTCGGTGCTGTTCGGTGTCGTCGCGGCGTTCCTCTATGCCGCGCTGATCAGCCATGTCCTGTCGCGCAGCATCTTCGAACCGCTGGCCGACCGCTCGCCCAATGCCATCGTGGTGACCACGCTCGGCATCCTGCTCGTGCTGTCGGAGGCGAGCCGTATCGCGGCCGACACGCATGATCTGTGGCTGCCGCCAATGTTGGCCCAGCCCATCGCCTTTGCCGAAGGCTCCGGCTTCAAGGCGACGCTGACGCTGATCCAGGTGCTCGACTGCGCGGTGGTGCTGGCGGCGGTCGCGCTCGCCACCTCAGCATTTGCCCACTCCAACTTCGGCCGGTGCTGGCGCGCTGTCTCGGATGATCCGCGCGCCGCCGCCCTGTGCGGCGTCGATGTGCGCGGCGTGTTCCGGCGCGCCGTGCTGCTCGGCGGCTTCTGCGCCGCGCTGGCCGGCGTCATGGCCAGCCTCTACTACGGCAATGTCAGCTTCGGCTCCGGTCTGGTCTACGGCCTGAAGATACTGTTCGTGACAGCGGTCGGCGGCTACCTTTCGCCGCCGCGGGCAGCACTGGGCGCGGCCGCCTTCGGCATGGCCGAATCACTGTGGGCCGGCTATTTCCCGGTCGAATGGCGCGATGCGTGGATGTACCTGTTCCTGGTGGCCATGCTGATCCTGATCGGCGCCGGCCGCGATACCGGCAAGGTCGTCTGAGCCCATCAGACTTTGGTTGCATGACGCCGGGGCAGACCGCCCTTGTCCCGCGCCACCCTTCATCCGATACCGTTTTGCAGCCGCCATCCGTGTTGACCCGTCCGGCCACGCGCGGCATACCGTTGGGCCACGCGGCGTGACGGCAAGAAAGGGGGAGCCTGCACGCCTCGGATACAAGGGAGGACTGCATGGAAGCGCCGCTCGCTTTGTCGCGGGGCATCGACCGCCTCAACGAATTCATCGGCAAATCGGTATCCTGGCTGATCCTGCTGGCGATCCTGGTGAGCGCGGCCAACGCCGTCATCCGCAAGATCTTCGACATCTCGTCGAATGCGTGGCTGGAGCTGCAATGGTACCTGTTCGGCGCCGCCTTCATGCTGGCGGCGGCCTATACGCTGAAGCAGAACGAGCATATCCGCATCGACATCGTCTACGGACTGTTTTCACGCCGCGTGCAGCACTGGATCGACCTTCTGGGTCATATCCTCTTCCTGATGCCGTTCGTGACGCTAATGGTCGTCTATTTCGTGCCCTACGTGTCGCTGTCGTTCCACAGCGGTGAAATGTCGACCAATGCCGGCGGCCTGATCGTCTGGCCGGCCAAGGCGATCCTGCTGGTCGGTTTTTTCCTGCTGGCGCTCCAGGGCATTTCCGAAATCATCAAGAAGATCGCCATCATGCGCGGCGTCATGGACGATCCCAACCCCTTCGTTTCCGTGCACGAACAGGCTGAGCTCGAAGCCAAGGCGCTGGCCGACGAGGTGCGCTCGTGATGGAGTTCATCGCCCAGAACATGGCGCCGATCATGTTCGCCTCGCTGATCCTGTTCATGCTGATCGGCTATCCCGTCGCCTTCTCGCTGGCCGCCAACGGCCTGATGTTCTTCTTCATCGGCGTGCTTTTGACGCCCCATTCGGGCGGGGCGATCAACCTCGCCTGGCCGCTGCTCTATGCGTTGCCGGACAATTTCTACGGCAGCCGGGTGATGTCGAACGACACGCTGCTGGCCATCCCGTTCTTCACCTTCATGGGCATCGTGCTCGAACGATCGGGCATGGCCGAGGACCTGCTCGACACGATCGGCCAACTGTTCGGACCGATCCGCGGCGGCCTCGCCTATGCGGTGATCTTCGTCGGCGCGTTGCTGGCGGCGACCACCGGCGTGGTGGCTGCATCGGTCATCGCCATGGGGCTGATCTCGCTGCCGATCATGCTGCGCTATGGCTATGACCGCCGTCTGGCGTCCGGCGTCATCGCCGCCTCCGGCACGCTCGCCCAGATCATCCCGCCCTCGCTGGTGCTGATCGTTCTTGCCGACCAGCTCGGCCGTTCGGTCGGAGACATGTATGCGGGCGCGCTGATCCCGGGCCTCGTGCTGACCGGTCTCTACGCACTTTACATTCTCATCGTGTCGATCTTCCGGCCGAAGATGATGCCGGCGCTGCCGCTCGAAGCGCGCACGCTCGGCCATGGCGTGATTTCGCTGCTGGTGGCGCTGGCGGCGGCGGTAGCTATCTCCTATGCGGCGTACAGCTATCTCGCGCCGACCCATGGCGACGACGCCGACATTCTTGGCGCCTGCGTGGGCGTGATCCTGATCTATGTCGTCGCGATCGCTGACAGAAGGTTGAACATCAATATGATGTCGCGGCTGGCGCAGCAGGTCGTCATCGTGCTGATCCCGCCGCTGGCGCTGATCTTTCTGGTGCTGGGCACCATCTTCCTCGGCATCGCCACGCCGACGGAAGGCGGCGCCATGGGCGCGGTCGGCGCGCTGGCGATGGCCGCGGCAAAGGGCCGGCTGTCGCTGGATGTGATCAAGCAGGCGCTGGCCTCGACGACGCGGCTGTCGTCCTTCGTGCTGTTCATCCTGATCGGCGCGCGCGTCTTCTCGCTGACCTTCTACGGCGTCAACGGCCAGATCTGGGTCGAGCATCTTCTGACTTCGCTGCCGGGCGGCGAAATCGGCTTCCTGATCGGCGTCAACATCCTCGTCTTTTTCCTGGCCTTCTTCCTCGACTTCTTCGAACTGGCCTTCATCATCGTGCCGCTCCTGGCGCCGGCGGCCGACAAGCTCGGCATCGACCTGATCTGGTTCGGCGTTCTGCTCGGCGTCAACATGCAGACCAGCTTCATGCACCCGCCCTTCGGCTTCGCGCTGTTCTACCTGCGCTCGGTCGCCGCGCGCGTGCCCTATCTCGACCGCATCACCGGCAAGCAGATCGCGCCGGTCACCACCGGCCAGATCTATTGGGGCGCGGTGCCCTTCGTCCTGATACAGGTGGTGATGATCGGACTGACCATCGCCTTCCCGCAAATGGTGATGCGCTACAAGGGAACGGCGATCGATCCGGGCACGATCGACTACAAGGTGCCGGAAGTGCCCGGCCTGTCGCCGCTCGGCGCCCCGCAGGATGGTGGCGCGCCCGCCAATGGCGGCAGCGCTCCGGCCGCGCCCGGCACGCCAGACCTGTCGCAACCGCCGAGCTTCGGCGATGCGCCGCCCGCCAAGCCGGCGACACCGACGCCGGACCTCTCGCAACCGCCGAGTTTCAATTGAGAGGGACGACGCCATGAAAGCGGTGCGGCTGGAGGCAGTGGGCAGCATCGCGCTGCGCGAGGTCGTCAAACCTGTCCCCGGCCCGGACGAGCTTCTGGTACGGATCGAAGCCTGCGGTGTCTGCGGCACCGACCGCCACCTCTTCCATGGCGAATTCCCCTGCCGGCCACCGGTGACGCCCGGACATGAATTTTCGGGCATAATCGAGGCGGTCGGCGACACGGTCTCCGGCTTCGCCGTCGGCGACCGCGTCACCGGCGATCCCAACATAGCCTGCGGGCGATGTCCGTATTGCCATGCCGGCCGGGTCAACCTCTGCAGCAATCTCAATGCCATCGGCATTCATCGCGATGGCGGCTTTGCCGAGTATGTCGTTCTGCCGCGGAAGCAGGCCTTCATCCTGCCTGCCGATCTGCCTCCAACGCATGGCGCGTTCTGCGAGCCGCTCGGCTGCTGCCTGCATGGCGTCGATCTTGCCGCGATCAAGCCCGGCAGTTCGGTGATCGTGCTGGGCGGCGGCGTCATCGGCCTGCTCACCGTGCAATTGGCAAGACTGGCCGGTGCCGCGACCATCATCCTGTCGACCAGACAGGCCTCACGGCGCGCGCTTGCCGAGGAGCTCGGTGCGACGGCGACGGTCGACCCCACCGCCGCAGATGTCATCGATGCCATTTCCGGACCGGCGGGCCTGATGCCGGGCGGCGCCGACGTGGTGTTCGAATGTGCGGGCGTGCGCGAGACCGTCGAGCAATCGATGCGGCTGGCAAGGGCCGGCGGCACGGTCGTCATCGTCGGCGTGACGCCGCAAGGCATGAAGGCGGAGTTCGAGCCCTTCGACCTGCTGTTCCGGGAATTGAAGGTGGTTGGCTCCTTCCTCAACCCCTATACGCATCGCCGCGCCGCCGAGCTGATCGCGTCGGGCGCGATCGAGATCGACCGGCTGATCTCCAGGCAGGTGCCGCTCGAAGGGGCGGCCGACGTGATCGCCAATCCGCCGGCGCCGGGCGAGGTCAAGGTGCTGGTGGTGCCGGGTCGAAACTAGGCGGCGGGCCCTTCCGGGATCACCACGCGGCCAAATGAAAGACCCGGGTGAGCCGAGCTCCCCGGGTCTCTTGAGCCGATGTTCGCCTCTTACAGCTTGCCGTTGCGCTGCTGGACCATCATGAAGGTGTCGTAATTGTACTCGGCCACCTGCGCCCAGAGATAGTGCTCCTTGCGGAAGCCCTTGATCGATTCCCAGATCTTCTTGAACGGCGCGTTCGAGGCCTCCATCTCGGCATAGACTTCGTTGGCCTTTTCGAAGCAGGCGGCCATGATCTCCTGGCTGAATGGACGCAGTTTCGCGCCGCCGGCCACCAACCGCTTCACCGCCGCGGGGTTCACATAGTCGTATTTCTGCAGCATGTCGGCATCCGTGGCTTGCGCGGCGGTGTGCAACAGCGATTTGTAAGCCGGCGAAAGCTCTTCGTATTTCGCCTTGTTGAACATCAGGTGGACGGTCGGACCACCTTCCCACCAGCCGGGATAGTAGTAGTAGGGCGCGACCTTGTAGAAGCCGAGCTTCTCGTCGTCATAGGGGCCGACCCATTCGGCGGCGTCGATGGTGCCCTTTTCCAGCGCCGGGTAGATGTCGCCGCCGGCGATCTGCTGCGGCACGACGCCGAGCTTCTGCACCACCTTGCCGGCAAAGCCGCCAATGCGCATCTTGAGGCCGGAGAGATCGGCGACCGTGTTGATCTCCTTGCGGAACCAGCCGCCCATCTGCACTCCGGTGTTTCCGCCCGGCAGCCCGAAAAGACCTTGCGTGGCGAGAAACTCATTGAACAGGTCAATGCCGCCGCCATGGTAGTGCCAGGCGTTCATGCCGCGCGCGTTGAGCGAAAAGGGAACCGCCGCACCGAGCGCCCAAGTCGGGTCCTTGCCCCAGTAATAATATGCCACCGTGTGGCAGGCCTCGACCGTGCCGGCCGTGGTGGCGTCGGCGGCCTGCAGGCCGGGCACGAGCTCGCCGGCGGCAAAGACCTGGATCTGGAAATTGCCGTCAGTGGCTTCCGACAGCATCTTGGAGAACACCTCGGCGCCGCCATAGATGGTGTCGAGCGATTTCGGGAAGGACGACGCAAGCCGCCATGTCACCTTGGGATTGGACTGGGCGATTGCCGGAGCGGCCAGCGTTGCCGCCGCCGCCGCAGCGCCGACACCGGTCACGCCGGCCTTGCGAATGAACGAACGACGATCCATGCAGTTCCTCCCTTTTGGATCAACAGACCAACATTCGGGAAATCCTCGGCTTCCCGTATCGGTTGGCCGAAACAATACACGGGCAAGAAGCCTAGTCCAGCACGGCGGCCTGATTTGGTAACCAAGCCTTGCCGCCCTGCAACTATAGTCTAACGAGGAATTTGGTGGCCCATGCGACACGCTGAAACTTGCCATGGAAAAACCACAGCGGATCGCCTATTTTGAAGGCAGGACATACCTTGCCAGATGGAAACCAGAGCCAAAATGCAGCAGCCGCTCGTCGCCATATCGACCGACGTCCGTCAGTTCGACAACTACACCTGGCATGCCGCCCCTCAGCAATATCTGGAAGCCGCCATCACCGGTGCGGGCGTGTTCCCGCTGCTGGTGCCGTCGTTCGGCGACAGGCTCGACTTGGACGAACTTTTGTCCTCGGTCGACGGTGTCATGGTCACCGGCTCGAAATCCAACGTGCACCCCTCGCTCTACGGCGGCGATGCCAGCGAAGCCAACGGCCCTTATGATCCGGCGCGCGACGCCACCACGCTGCCGCTGATCCGCCGGGCGATCGAGCGCGGCGTGCCGCTGCTCGCGATTTGCCGTGGCATTCAGGAGCTGAACGTCGCGCTTGGCGGTACGCTGGGCACCGAGATCCAGGAGCGCGAGGGTTCGCTCGACCACCGCGCGCCGGTGAGCGACAAACAGGATGAGCGCTTCGCCATCCACCAGACCATCTCGATCAAGCCAGGCAGCTGCCTGGCTGGCGTGTTCGGTGCCGGCGACATCAAGGTCAACTCGCTGCACCGGCAAGCGATCGACCGGTTGGGATCGAAGCTTGAGATAGAGGCTGTCGCCGCCGACGGCACGGTCGAGGCGGTTTCGGTCAAGGGCGCCCGTGCCTTCGCCGTCGGCGTCCAGTGGCACCCCGAATATTGGGTCAAATCGGACAGCAACTCGGCCAAGATCTTCCGCGCCTTCGGCGATGCGGTGCGCCTGCATGCCGCCGCGAAGGCTGGCGCACGGGCCGCGGCGGAATAATCAGTCGTCGGCCTTCCGGTCGCCCGCCAGCGACAACAAGGGCGTGGCCGGTGCGTAGGATTCGTAACCATCCCCGTCGGCAACGCTGAAAGCGACAATCGGATCGATGCCGTTGGCGCTAAAGGCGACCGTGCCGTCGTTCTGGTCGCGCCAGAATTTTGCCCGCTCGATGCCCGGCAAGAGCCGGCGGCAATTTGGTGCCACCGTCAACAGCGACAGCCCATCCGAAATCGTGGCTCCGCGCGTCACCGCGCAGGCTCCCTCGTCGCCATTGGCGACCAGTTTGTAGCTGTTGGATGGCACGGTTTCGTCGGCAACGCTTTCACCGCCGCCGCCTTGAAACATTTGAACGCCGCCAAACAGCGCGGTGGCAGCGATCAGGACGGAAAGCGCTTTCATCATTGTTCATCCATTCTTGCGGACAGGATGAATAATGATTTCAAAGGGTTAAGCTGGCGTTAATAAGTGTGGCAAACTGCCACTCAGCCGCGATCCTTGACATGCGCCGTCTCCGGCACCGGTGTCAGCGGCCGGCGTTCGGTGAACCAGGACACCAGATTGTCGACGCACAGATCGGCCATGGCGCGGCGCGTGTGCTCCGAGGCCGAGCCGACATGCGGCAAAAGAGAGGTGTTGGGGGCGTCGAGCAGCGCCTTGGGCACGTTCGGCTCGTCGGCGAAGACATCGAGCCCGGCTGCAGCGATGGTGCCGTCGGCAAGGGCTGCCGCCAGTGCTGCCTCATCGACCGTGCTGCCGCGGCCGATGTTGACGAAGACCCCGTTGGCGCCGAGCGCCGACAGGATCTCGGCATTGATCGCCTTTTGCGTCGAAGCACCGCCGGGCGCCACCGAAATCAGCGTGTCGACCGCTTCGGCAAGGCCTTTCAGCGTCGGATGGTACTGGTAGGCAAGACCTTCGATACGGCGCCGGTTGTGGTAGGCGACCGGCAGTCCGAACGCCTCCAGCCGCCGGGCTATGGCCTGTCCGATACGGCCCATGCCGAAAATGCCGACCCGGCGCGCGCGCAAGGTCAGCCGGCTCAGCGGATAGTTGCCCTTGCGCACCCAGCTGCCATCGCGCAGCCAGTTTTCCGCGCGCGGCAGGTCGCGGATCGTGTTGATCAGCAGCCCGATCGCGGTGTCGGCGACCTCCTCGGTCAGGACGTCGGGCGTGTTGGTGACCATGATGTTCTTCGCCGCCGCATGGCCGACATCGACCGAGTCATAGCCGACGCCGAAGGAAGCGATGAGCTCGAGATTGGGCAGCGCATCCATCATCGCCGCGCTGATGCCGGCAAAGGAGGCAATGCCACGCACCGTGCGGCGCATCTCCTCGGTGACCAGCGCCGGATCGGCGCGCTCGATCCTCAGCTGTTTGAAGGTACGGCCGATGCGCCCGACGGCATGGTCGCTGAAGCCCGCCGGCACCAGAATGGCAACGGCTTCCAGCTGTTCGGCCTTGGTCATGCGCGCTCCACCGGTCTGCCGGTCGACTGGCGCACATGCAGTTCCGGCTTGATCAATTCCTGCGAGGGCCGCACTGTCTGCCCGTTGAGCTTGTCGAGCAGCGCGCTGGCGGCGCGTCGGCCGACCTCGCGCTGTCCGTTCCAGACGGTGGTCAGCGCCGGCGTGGCGATCGCCGCCTCCTCCAGATCGTCATAGCCGGTGACGGAGATGTCGATGCCCGGCACCAGGCCGGCTCGCGCAATGCCGTTCATCAGGCCGATGGCGACGAGATCGTTCCAGCAGCAGGCGGCGGTCGGCCTGTCCTTCAGCGCCAGGAACTGTCCGGCCGCCTCGAAACCGGCCTGCTTGGTGCGCGGGCCGGCGATGCGCCAGGACGGCCTGACCTCGAGCCCGGCCGCCTCCATGGCATTGACATAGCCCTGGTAGCGGTCGCGGCCGGTCGAGGTCTGATCGGTGCCGCCGATCATGGCGATGCGCTTGTGGCCGAGCGAGATCAGATGGTTGGTGGCAAGCCCGGTGCCATAGGCGTCGTCGCCGCGAAAGACCGGCACGTCGGCACCCTCGACGGTGCGCGCGATCAGCACCGCCGGCAGGCCGTTCTCCTCGGCCATCAGGATGTCGGAAGCAGGCGTGCCGATGGCCGGCGACATGATGACGCCGTCGGCGCCAAGCTGCAGCAGCGTATCGATGAAGGTGCGCTGCTTCTCGAGCTGGTCATAGTGATTGGACAGGATGAAGGTCTGCCGGCTGCGATCGAGTTCGCTTTCGATCGAACGCAATATCTCGGCGAAGAACGGGTTCATGATGTCGTGCACGACGACACCGACAATGCCCGAGCGCGAGGTGCGCAGGCTGGCGGCGCGGCGGTTGTAGATATAGCCGATGGCGCGCGCATGTTCCTTGATGCGGTCGCGCGTGGAGCCGGCAACCAGCGGGCTGTCGCGCAGCGCCAGGGACACGGTGGCCGTGGACACGCCGAGTGCATCGGCGATCGTCGAAAGCTTGATTTTTTGTGCCAGCGCCTTGCGCTCCCCGAACGACCTGAATTGCGACCTAAACTGTTTAAAGGCGGCGTTATGCCACCGATCGGGAGCAAATCAAAGTTTTTTTGCCAGCGCTTCCGCCTCGACATCGGAGGCCGCGCGGCTCCGCAGCCGGAGCCGGTGCTCGCGATGGACGATGTAGAGGCCGCTGGCAACGATGATGGCCGCGCCGACCAGTGTCCATCGGTCGGGAAACTGCTTGAAGACGATCCAGCCGGAAATGATCATCCACACCATCTGCGAGTAGGGATAGGGGGCGAGCGCCGTGGTCGTCGCCAGCCGATAGGCCTGCACCAGCAGCCAATGCCCGACACCGCCGAACACGCCAAGCATGAGCAGGACGAACCAATGCCAGCCATCATGCGGCAGCGAGAATGAGAATGGCAGCATGGGCAAAAGCAGCACCGCCGGCGCCAGCGCCGAGAACAGGATCAGGCTTTCCGACGTCTCGGTGGCCGACATGCGGCGCGTCATGATGACATAGAAGCTGTTCGACAGCATCGAGCCGAGCGCGAAGAGATGCCCGATACCGAAAACGCCGACACCCGGCCTTGTGATGATCAGAACTCCGGCGAAGGCGGCGAGGATGGCCAGCCAGCGCCGCCAGCCCGCCCATTCGCCAAGCAGCGGGCCGGCAAGTGCGGTGATCACCATCGGCCCGAAGAAATAGATCGACGTCGTCTCGGCCAGTTGCAGGGAGCGGAGCGCCAGGATGTTGCACATGGTCGAGCCGAACAGGAACACACCGCGCAGCACATGCGCCGGCAGGTTGACCGGGCGAAACCGCATGGGTTGCCGCCAGCCGCGCAGCAATGCGCCGACCAGCACGACATGCACGGCAAAGCGAACCCAGGCGACAATCAGCGCGGAAACGCCGGCCAGGACGAGATATTTGCTTGAGGTGTCGAGGAAAGTGAAGAAGACATAGGTGGCAAGCATGCACAGGATCGCCACCGGCGGTGTCGCGCTTTCGACATATCTCTGGGAAGCACTCACTTGCAGGCCGGGGAAAAGCTGGGCTGGAACCCACCTTTGCGGGAATTGTGGCTTGCCGGCAAGCCAATTGTCGCCCGCTGCTGCGCCAAAGCCGGCTGGCACAACAACAGAAGCCGGCAGGCTTAGGCAAGGCTTCCCCTGCTATGCGTGCATGCGGGCGCCTTTGGTGATCTTGTCGACGAGCTTCTTGTCGGCGCGCAGCGCGACGCCGACCACCTTGGCGTCCTCGGGCGCGAACTCGGCGAAGACGGCGCGGTTGGCGGCATCAAAGCCGGTCGAGAACATCTCCTCGACATAGAGCGAAGTCGTCACGCCGCGCTCCAGCGCGCGCCGTTGGATCGCGCTTATCGTCGCCTGGTCGGCCGACAGCACGATGACCGGTTGGATCGACAGCGGGTTGTAGAGATTGCCGGCGCGGTCGCGATAGGGCTCGCCGATGATGTCGGGACACTGCGCGACAATGCCGCTGGTCAGGAAGGCGGTGACATTGAGTTTCTGCCAGACGGGCAGGTCTTCCCGCAGGACGATTGCAAATTTCGTATCGAACATGAGAAAATAGACCATTCGAGGTTGGGCCCCGACTGCGAGGCTGAAGGAGACGATGGCGTTGGAACTAGACCGCCAGGCCTTCGAGGGTCTTGGACGTTTGTGCGCCGATGCGGCTGAGAACTGCATCATTTCCGCTCCCGACCCCGCGGGGATGGAGCGGATCGAGGCGCGGTTCCACGGCAGTGCCTTCGATCTGCATCGCCATGACACCTACGCGATCGGGGTGACGCTGCAGGGCGTGCAGACATTTCGCTATCGCAGTGCTGCGCGGATAAGCCTGCCCGGCCAGATCATCGTGCTGCATCCCGACGAACTGCATGATGGCGGCGCCGGCACCGAGGACGGGTTGCGCTACAGGATGCTCTATCTCGAACCGTCGCTGATGCTGGACTGCCTTGGCGGCGCGTCCCTGCCCTTCGTCGGCGATGCCGTGGTGAGCGACGACACCTTCTGCGCAACGCTGCTCTCGGCACTGGGGCCGCTGCAACAGGAACTCGACGAGTTGTTTGTCGACGACTTCCTGACGCAATTGATGCAGAGCCTGGCGCGGCATGCCGGCCAGCCGGCGAAGCCGATGGCCAGAACGGCCTGGCGGGCCGCCGCCCTGGCGCGGGACTATCTCACGGAGAACGTTACACGCCCGGTGCGTTCCGGCGAACTGGAAGCCATCACCGGACTCGACCGCTACGCCTTGTCGCGGCATTTCCGCGCCGCTTTCTCGACCAGCCCGCATCGTTTCCTGGTGATGCGCCGGCTTCAACACGCGCGGCGGATGATCACTGCCGGCGAACCCCTGGCGCAGATCGCCGTCGAGGCCGGCTTCACCGACCAGAGCCACTTCAACAGGCAATTCAAGAAGGCGTTCGGCATGACGCCGGACGCTGGTCCTCGCTGATCCGGGATTCTATCCCGGCGGCAGCCTGACCGCTGCGATCAGTCGTCCGACTCGGCGTCGTCGTCGATCAGCACCAATTCCTCGTTGGAGAGGTTGGCCTCGATGCGGGCAAGCAGCTTGAACAGCGCCTTCTGATCCTTCTTGTCGAGGCCCTTCAGCGCCTGCTTTTCGGTCTTCTTCACCGACTTCTCGATGGCGCGGATGGTTTCCCGGCCGGTGTCGGTGAGAAAGATGTGCGCCTGGCGGGCATCGGCTTCCGATGCGCGCTTTTCCAGAAAACCCTGCGCCTGCAGCCGGTTGATGGTCTTGGTAATGGTCGGCGGGCGCACGCCAAGGCGACCGGCAAGATTACCCGGCGTCTGGCCGTCCTCGCGGTCGAGCGCCAGCATGATCTGGTCCTGGCCGGCATAGAAGCCGTGCGCCAGAAGCCGGGCCGCCAACGCGGTTCTTGCCAGCCTGGCCGCCGAATGCAGCCGGCTCATTGTTGCAGTCTTGTCCGCCTTGGCCATGGTCATCCCTCTTCGGCCGTGCCGGTGCGTGGAGCATAGACGCAGCCGGCCGGTTGGCAATCGACGATAGAAAAGATTCCGGCGCTCCAAACAGCTTTGCCGGCAAGCATTGCGGTGTCCGCCGTGGTGATGCCAGATGTTTATTTCAGTTAGATGACAAACGAGTTTCTGAAATACCGGATTCACGGCGACCGCGTCCCAGGCGCGACGTGACATTGACAGCCCCTGCCAAGACGCCTCCCTTGTCGTTCCCGCCTTTCAGCATCGCCGAGGCGCGGATCTTTCCCCCGACAGTAACCACAGGGATAGTCATGGCCGGCCGCTTTGGCCCATTGGTTTACCCCGTGCAAAAGCCCGAAACACACCCTATATGGGACCAACAATCCCTTTTTCACGGCCTGGATTTTCAAGGCCCGGTCATTCGAGGCAAGCCATGAGCGACGCACAGACGCAGATCCCCGTAACCGTTCTCACCGGCTATCTCGGCGCCGGCAAGACGACGCTGCTCAACCGCATCCTGTCGGAGAACCATGGCAGGCGCTACGCCGTCATCGTCAATGAATTCGGCGAAATCGGCATCGACAACGACCTGATCGTGGAATCCGACGAGGAAATCTACGAGATGAACAATGGCTGCGTCTGCTGCACGGTGCGTGGCGACCTGATCCGCGTCGTTGAGGGCCTGATGCGCCGCCCCGGCCGCTTCGACGCCATCGTGGTCGAGACCACCGGTCTCGCCGATCCGGTGCCGGTGGCACAGACCTTCTTCATGGACGACGACGTGCGCTCCAAGACCAAGCTCGACGCCGTGGTGGCGCTGGTCGACGCCAAGCATCTGCCGCTCAGGCTCAAGGATTCCAAGGAGGCCGAGGACCAGATCGCCTTTGCTGACGTCGTCGTGCTCAACAAGACCGACCTTGTCACTCCGGAAGAACTCGCCAAGGTCGAGGCGACGATCCGTGCCATCAACCCGGCGGCCAGGATCCACCGCACCACGCGCGCCGGCGTCGCCCTGTCGGAAGTGCTCGACCGTGGCGCCTTCGACCTGTCCCGGGCACTGGAAAACGATCCGCATTTCCTCGAGGCGCATGACGACCACCATCATCATGACCACGATCACGATCATCATGACCATGATCATGACGGGCATGACCACCATGACCACGCGCACGCTTCCGACATCCATGACGTGACGGTGCAGTCCGTGTCGTTGCGCGGCGGCGAGATGGACCCGAAGAAGTTCTTTCCGTGGATCGAGAAGATCACCCAGATGGAAGGTCCGAACATCCTGCGGCTGAAAGGTATCATCGCGCTCAAGGGCGATGACGAGCGCTATGTCATCCAGGGCGTGCACATGATCATCGAAGGCGACCACCAGCGCGCCTGGAAGGATGGCGAGAAGCATGAGAGCCGGCTGGTGTTCATCGGCCGCGAACTGGATGCCGAGCGGCTGAAGAAGAGTTTTGATGCCTGCCAGGCGGCTTGATTTCCAAGCCTTATAACGCTAGCGCTGCCTTTTTTCCTTCTCCCCTTGTGGGGGAAGGTTGGCGCCACACCTGGCCGCGCTGGCGACTTCCAGGGATGGCGACAAATCTCATTGGAACGGTTCTGATGCCCACAGTCGCCCCCCTCGATCTCGAAGGCCATTGCCTAGCCGCCGTCTTCCTTGGCGACGTGCCGCATTTCGCGCTGGCCGATGGTGCCATCCATCGGCTCGACAACGGCCACAAGACGACGCAGGCCAATGACGGGTTGCTCGCCACCTTCCACGATGCGGCGAACGATCGGCTGATCACCGGCGGCGAGGACGGCAAGGTGTTTGCCGTTGCTGCGGGCGGCAATGTCGGGGAATTGGCCAGCGCCGGAAAAAAGTGGATCACCAGCGTCGCCGCCGGGCCGCAGGGCGCCATCGCCTACGCCACGGGCAAGACCGCCTTCGTGCGCTTCGCCGATGGCAAGACCAGGGAATTCGCCCATCCGCGTTCGGTCGAGGGGCTGGCGTTTTCGCCCAAGGGCATGCGCTTCGGCGTTGCCCGCTACAATGGCGCGACGCTGCATTTTCCGGCCGCCGAGGGCAAGCCGGTGGAACTCGAATGGGCCGGCGCCCACACAGGCATCACCTTCTCGCCCGATGGCGCCTTCCTCGTCACAACGATGCAGGAGAACGCACTGCATGGCTGGAAGCTGGCCGACGGCAAGCACATGCGCATGAGCGGCTATCCCGGCAAGGTCAAAAGCCTGTCATGGAGCGTCAAAGGCAAATGGCTGGCGAGTTCCGGAGCCCCGGCGGCGATCGTCTGGCCGTTTTCCGGCAAGGACGGGCCGATGGGCAAGGCGCCGCTGGAACTCGGTACGCGCGGCAATACGATGGTGACCTGCGTCGCCTGCCATCCAAGCCAGGATGTCGTGGCGATCGGTTATGACGACGGCATGGTGATCGCCGCCCGTTTCGCCGATGCCAAGGAAGTGTTGTTGCGCCGGCAGGGCAAGGGCGCCATCACATCGATGATGTGGGACAAGGAAGAACGCCGCATCGCCTTCGGCAGTGCCGCCGGCGACTGCGGGGTTATCGACATCACGGCCTGACCTCACCGCGCCCGCGCGGCCAGCCGAAGAGGCTTGCGGCGCAGCGACAGCCCATCGCGCATGTTGAGCGACAGCAGTGCGATGTTCGTCGCGCCGGCTACCAGTTCGATCGTCTGGACGATCACGAAAAGGCTGTCGAAGCGACCGGCCGCGGCAAAGCCGCTGAGCAGGAAGGCCGAGGGCACGAGCACCAGCAATCCATTGGCGGCGATGATGCGCATGCGCCGCGCTTTGCGTGCCACGACCGGGCTCTTCCAGCCTTTGCCGAGTGAGAAGCCCGACGCGCCGGCGATGATCATCGCCGGTATGAGCACAGCCATGCCGGCCAGCACGTAGTTCTTGACCGCTGTAATCGCGGCCGTGTCGCCGAGCAGTTCAACAGTGGCCGTCGACAGCCAGAAAGCAGAAACCGTGATGAGGGCGACGGCGCCCGCCGCTGCATGAATTTTGGTTTTCATCTTCATCTCCATAGCAAGCTATATATCATTGCATAGCATGCTATTCAACAATTATCTGGTGGGCATGGCATTTCAGAAGGAACGATCCGCCGGATTCCTGGCCAACCACATGGCGCGGTTGTTTGCCAACGGGCTGCAGCAGCGCATCCGGCCGCTTGGCCTGGCGCCCGCCCAGTTCATGACGCTGCTGGCGCTGTGGGATGAAGATGGCCTCACCCAACGCGAGCTCGTGCGGCGTCTCAACGTGGAACAGGCGACAATGGCCAACACGCTGATCCGCATGGAACGTGACGGGCTGATCGAACGACGCTTGCACCCCGAAGACGGGCGCTCGCAGTCGATCCATCTCACCGCGAAGGCGGTTGGCCTGCGCGAGCCGGCGACACAGGCCGCGCGTTTACAGAACGAGGTCGCCCTGACCGGCTTCAGCGAAGACGAGCGGCTGGTGTTTCTCGACCTGATGCGACGCGCCATCGCCTCGATGCAGGCAGGCTGACACGACCGATCGGCGAGTCTACTCGGCTCCGCACGACACCTTGCCCGTCAATTCAGCCGGCTTGCCATCCTTGTCCTTGTCGGCGGTGCTGTCATAGACGGCAAGCGTGTACCGGCCGTCATAGACGCCTTCGTCGCTCGCCTTGGTCAGGATCGTCAGTTCGACTGAATCGAAGGTGTCCGCCACCTCGTGCTCGTGGTAGATGTTCAGCCGCAGTTCCTTGTCGTCCAGCCAGTACTGGGTCAGGTTGGAATCCTCGAACGCCGTCTTGCGCAATCCATCGCCAGCCGGCCTCGCCTTGATTTCGAGATCGCCGCGAAAGTTGAAGGTCGGGCCGCCCATGCCCCTGGTGACGCCGGCGCCGACGTCGAATGTCACCGCCGTATCGTCGACGTTGCACCAGATGCCGCCAGAGGCGAAGGCCGGGGCGGCCGACGCCAGAAGCATTGCCACACAGATGATTGTTCGCATCCTTGGTCCCCCACACCAATTCCCGCTCATATTGGCGCTGACTTCGACAGCACGGTCAAGCGGCGCTGCCAGACGCTGAGCCAATGCAGAACAGACGCGCGGCCAATTGCGGTTGCGGACATGGATTGGCTAAGAGGGACCAGCCAGAGGGGTTTCCATGCACAGCAGCGACAGTTCAACGACGTCCATCGGCGGCATCAGCCGTGACCGCATCGCACAATTGCGCGAGACCGAGGGGGCGGCCTTCCGCGCGGCGCGGCCGAAATCGCAAGCCAAGGTCGGTAACGGCCTGCCGGGCTTCTTCGGCGGCGTGCCGATGCACTGGATGAATGACTGGCCGACACCGTTTCCGATCCTGGTCGACAGCGCCAGGGGCGCCACGATCACCGACATAGACGGCAACAGGCTGGACGATTTCTGCCTTGGCGATACCGGTTCGATGTTCGGCCATTCGCCGCCGCCGGTGGCGCGCGCCATCCGCCGCCAGGCCGGGCGCGGCCTGACCTACATGCTGCCTTCGGAAGACGCGCTTGCCATCGGGCCGCTGCTGCAGCAGCGATTCGGCCTGCCGTTCTGGCAGATCGCGACCACCGCGACCGACGCCAACCGCTTCGCGCTGCGCGTCGCCCGCGCCGTCACCGGGCGCGAGAAAATCCTGGTCTTCAACGGCTGCTATCACGGCTCGGTCGACGAGACGATGGTGCGGCTGGTCGACGGCAAGCCGGTCAACCGGCCGGGGCTGGCGGGCGAGTTCCGCGACCTGACGCGCACGGCCAAGGTGATCGAGTTCAACGACGTCGCCGCGCTCGAGGCCGCGCTGAAGGACCGGGACGTCGCCTGCGTCATCGCCGAGCCGGTGCTGACCAATTCCTGCATGGTGCTGGCCGATCCGGGCTTCCATGACGCGCTGCGCAAGCTGACACGCGAAACCGGGACGCTGCTTTTGATCGATGAGACGCACACCATCTCGACCGGCCCCGGCGGCTACACCAGGAAATACGGGCTCGACCCCGACTTCTTCGTACTGGGCAAGCCGATCGCCGGCGGCGTGCCGGCAAGTGTGTGGGGCATGAGCGAGGAGGTAGCTTCCCGCTACGCCGACTACAACCGGACGAAAGAGCCCGGCTATTCCGGCATGGGCACGACGCTGTCGGCCAACCCGCTGCAATTCGCCACCATGCGCGCCACGCTCGAGGAGGTGATGACGCCGGAGAACTATGACCGCATGGATCATCTCGCCCGGCGTCTGGATGCCGGGCTGACCGGGGTGATCGACCGCTACCGCCTGCCCTGGCATGTCGCCCGTGTCGGCGCCCGCGTCGAGTTCATCTGCGCACCCGGCCCGTTGCGCAACGGTGCGGAGGCGGAAGGCGCGCACGCGCCGGAACTGGAAGCCGCCATCCATGTCGCGCTGGTCAATCGCGGCGTGCTGATCGCGCCCTTCCACAACATGATGCTGATCTCGCCGGCGACCACAGGCAGCCAGGTGAACCGGCTGATCACCGCCTTCGGCGCGGTTGCGGCAAAGCTTGCGGCATGAGACAAGCGGCCATGGACAATGCCATCGTGACCTCGCCTTCGGGCTCCTCGCCCACCGAGGCGCAAGCCTTTCTCGACGCCCATCCCGAGATCGAGGCCTTCGATATCGTGCTGACCGACGCCAATGGCGTCGGCCGCGGCAAGATCGTGCGCCGGCATGAACTTAAAAGCATTTTCGAGGGCGGCCGGCACATGCCGATCTCGATCCTCGGCCTCGACATCACCGGCGAGGATGTACACGAGACCGGGCTGATCTGGACCACAGGCGACGGCGACCTCCGGGCCTGGCCGATTCCCGGCACGCTGGTGCCGCTTTATGGAACCAGCCCGCCGCGCGGCCAGGTGCTGATGGCGATGTACCATCTCGATGGCCAACCCATGTCTTCGGATCCGCGGCTGGCGCTGGCACGGCAGGTCGATATCCTCGCGGCCAAGGGCCTTTATCCGGCCGGTGCCTTCGAACTGGAATTTTTTCTCCTGGCCAACGAGCGCGATGCCGACGGCAAGGTGCAGCCGGCGCGTGCCGTGCTCGACGGCCGCGTGTCCGGCAAGACGGAAGTCTATTCGGTCGACCATCTGCACGGCATGGAGCCGCTGTTCTCGGACATCTACGCCGCGGCCAAGGCGCAGGGCATTCCGGCCGAGACGGTTATTTCCGAATATGCGCCGGGCCAATACGAGTTGACGCTGAACTACCGCAAGGATGTGATGCGGGCGGCCGACGATCTGGTCATGCTGAAGCGACTGGTGCGGGCGCAGGCGCGCCGCCATGGTGTCACCGCCTGTTTCATGGCCAAGCCGATCGAGAAATATGCCGGCTCGGGCATGCATTTCCATGTCTCGCTGCAGGACAAGGCCGGCCGAAACGTGTTCGCCGAGGCCGGCGGCGAGAGCTGGTCGCTGCCCCTGCTGCAGGGGCTCGGCGGCCTGATCCAGACGATGGCCGAATCGATGCTGGTGTTTGCGCCGCACGCCAATTCCTGGCGGCGCTTCGTTTCGCAGTCCTATGCGCCGGTGGCGCCGACCTGGGGCGTCAACAACCGCTCGGTGGCGCTACGCGTGCCGGCTGGCGACGCCAGGAACCGGCGCATCGAGCACCGGCCGTCCGGCGTCGACGCCAATCCTTACCTGATCGCCGCAACCGTGCTCGCCGGCATCATCAAAGGCCTCGATGAAGGGCTCGATCCCGGCCCCGAAACGACTGGAAACGGCTATGAAGCGGCCGTCACGCGTACGACGATGCCGGCAGATTGGCGCGCGGCAATCGAAGCGGCCAAGGCCTCCAGCTTCCTGAAAGGCGCGCTCGGCGAGGACCTGCATCGCACCTTCGTGGCAATCAAGCAATCCGAATATCTGCGCGTGGCGCGCACGGTCAGCGAACTGGATTATCATCTCTACCTGCACGAGGTCTGATGGCTGAGTGACCCGGCGGCGATCACTTTTTCGCCGCCTGCATCAAATGAGGTAGCATACTGCCTCTCTAGAACATATCATGAACATATGAGCGCACTCACTGTTCGTGAAAAACTTGCGATCCTGTCCGACGCCGCCAAATATGACGCTTCCTGCGCCTCTTCCGGCTCGGCGAAAAAGGATTCGCTGACATCCGGCGGCATCGGCTCCACGGAGGGGATGGGTATCTGCCATTCCTACGCGCCGGACGGGCGCTGCATTTCGCTCTTGAAAATCCTGCTCACCAATTTCTGCATCTACGATTGCAGCTATTGCATCAACCGTTCGTCCTCGAATGTGCGGCGCGCCCGCTTCAGCATCGACGAAGTGGTGAAGCTCACCATGGATTTCTACCGGCGCAACTATATCGAGGGCCTGTTCCTGTCGTCAGGCGTCATCCGCTCGCCTGATGAAACCATGGGCGAGATGGTCGAGGTGGCGCGGCGGCTGCGGCTGGAAGAGAAATTTTCAGGATATATCCATCTGAAAACCATTCCGGAGAGCTCGGCGGAACTGGTCGAGAAGGCCGGCCTCTATGCCGACCGGCTGTCGATCAATGTGGAGCTGCCGACGGACGAGGGCGTCAAGAGACTGGCACCGGAAAAGAAGCCGGAAACGATCCGCCTTTCCATGGCGAAGTTGCGCCAGAAGATGGAGGAGAAAGCCGAGCCGACACTTCGGACCAAAAAGCGCGAACGCTTTGCTCCCGGTGGCCAGTCGACGCAGATGATCGTCGGCGCCGACAAGACATCCGACGACGGCATATTGCATACCAGCGCCCGGCTCTATGGCAGCTATCATCTGCGGCGCATCTATTATTCGGCCTTCAGTCCGATCCCGGATTCATCGTCGTCCCTGCCCTTGCAGAAGCCCCCATTGATGCGTGAGCATCGGCTTTACCAGGCCGACTGGCTGATGCGGTTCTACGGCTTCTCACAGCCGGAAATCCTGGCCGGCAGCAGCGACGGCATGCTCGATCTCACCATCGATCCAAAGCTCGCCTGGGCACTGCGCAACCGGGGGCGGTTCCCAGTCGACATCAACCGTGCCGACCGCGAAGCGCTGCTGCGAGTTCCCGGTCTCGGCACCAAGGTGGTGGCGAGAATCCTGGAAACCCGCCGCCACCGGCGCATGCGGCTCGAAGATGTCGGGCGGATTTGCCAGTCGATCGCCAAGCTCAGGCCGTTCATCATCGCCGAGGGTTGGTCACCGGGAGCACTCACCGACAAGCTGGGCCTGCGCGGCAAGATCGTGCAACCTTGCGAACAACTGGCGCTGTTTTGACCATGCGGCCGGCCGAGCTCAACCTGGCACGGTATAGTATACGGCTCGACGGCGAGACTGATTTTGCCGGCTGGCGCGACGCGGCACGGCGGCTGGCGTTGAACGAGGTCCGGCCCGAAGACATCAGCTGGCATGTCGTATCCAACTCGGACCAGGGCCAGACGGGCTTGCCAGCCATTCCTGCCGGTGTGCAGCTGGTCGTATCACGTGACTTCATCGCGCGTGCCGAAACCGCCTTCTGCCATTCCGACCCCGGCCGGTTCGCCTTTCTTTACCGGATGCTTTGGCGGTTGCGCATGGAGCCGAAGCTGCTGGCGATCGCATCGGATCCCGATACCAGGCGGCTTGAATCCATGGAAAAGGCGGTGCGGCGCGACAGCCACAAGATGCATGCCTTCGTTCGCTTCCGGAAGATCGGTGACGGCGACGAGGAGCGCTATGTCGCCTGGTTCGAGCCCGATCATTTCATTGTCGAACGCAACGCGGATTTCTTCGTCAGGCGCTTCACCGGCATGCGCTGGACGATCCTGACGCCGCACGCCTCGGCCGACTGGGACGGCGAAAGGCTGGCCATCGGACCGGGCGCCGCCAAGGCCGATGCCCCAGCACAAGACGACACCGAAGCGCTGTGGCGCACCTATTTCGAGAACATCTTCAATCCGGCACGGCTGAAGGTGAAAGCCATGCAGAAGGAGATGCCGAAGAAATATTGGCGGAACCTTCCCGAGGCTTCGCTCATTCCAGACCTGATCGCAGGAGCGGACAAGGCCGCCAAGGAGATGATTGCCAGAATGCCGACGAGGCCAGCGCCGCATCACGCCAAGGTGCAGGCAAAGCATTGGCCGAAGCATGAACCAACGCAGGCGCAGGACGATGACGACGCCAGTAGCATTTCAGAGTTGCGCGAGGCCGCGAAAAGCTGCCGCCGCTGCCCGCTCTGGCGCGACGCGACGCAGACCGTGTTCGGTGAAGGGCCTGACAACGCCAGCGTCATCTTCGTCGGCGAACAGCCCGGGGACCAGGAGGACCTCGCCGGCAAACCTTTCGTCGGCCCGGCCGGCAAGGTGTTCGATTCGATACTGGACGATGCGGGCGTCGATCGCCAGAAAGTCTACGTCACCAACGCGGTGAAACATTTCAAATTCGAACCGCGCGGCAAGCGGCGCATCCATTCCAAGCCGAATGCAGGTGAGGTGCAGGCTTGCCGCTGGTGGATCGACAGGGAATTCGCGCTGATCAAGCCGGAGCTTGCCGTGGCGCTCGGCGCAACGGCCGCACTGTCATTGCTCGGCAAGGCAATCCCGGTGACGAAGATGCGCGGCCAGGTCATCGAACGCGAAGACGGCTTGCGCGTGTTCATCACCATCCACCCGTCCTTCATCCTGCGCATCCATGAGCCGGCGGAGAAGGAGGCGGAGCGCGCGCGGTTCCTGCGGGATATGAGAGAGGTGAAACGGCTGATGAGGTCGTGAGATGAGCGAAGGCCTCCGCGACTTCGTCATACACGGGCGGAGCTGAGAGGCTTCAGCAAATCACCAACGGTTGTCGTGACCGAACGCTTAGGCGCTTCGGCTGCCGCAGGTGAACTAACGGATCAGAATTGCCCTGAGATCATTGACATTCGTGCCGGTCGGCCCAGGCACAAACAGATCGCCAACCGCATTGAAGGCCGTCCAGGCATTGTTGCCCGCCAGCATCGCTTTGGCATCCACACCCGCCGCGCGCATGCGCGAAACCGTCGAACCATCGGCGAAGGCGCCGGCATTGTTTTCCGAGCCATCGATGCCGTCCGTATCGGCGGCCAGCGCATGGATATTTTCGGCACCGTTGATGCCGACAGCGAAGGCGAGCAGGAATTCGGAATTGCGGCCGCCCTTTCCCTTGGCGCGCAGTGTCACCGTGGTTTCGCCGCCGGACAGGATCAGCACCGGCTTCTGGAAAGGCCGGTCGCGCGTCGCGACTTCGCGCGCGATCGCGGCATGAACTCCACCGACCTCACGCGCTTCGCCCTCGATGGCATCGGAGAGGATGACGGCCTCGATACCTTGCCGCCTGGCTTCTGCTGCGGCCGCATCGAGCGACACGCCGGCCGAGGCGATCAGATGCACCTCATTGCGCGAAAAGCGCTGATCGCCGGGATCGGGTGCATCGGCCGCCGGCGAATTGATATGCGCCATCACCGAGGCCGGCAGGTTCATGCCATAGGCCGATATCGACGCCAGCGCGTCTTGACGGCTGCCGGTATCCGGCACGGTCGGGCCGGAGGCGACAAGGGCCGGATTGTCACCGGGAATGTCGGAGACAACCAGCGACACCACCTTGGCCGGCCATGCAGCGGCGGCCAAGCGGCCGCCCTTGATGGTCGAAAGATGCTTGCGGATGGTGTTCATCGCCGCGATCGGCGCTCCGGAGGCGAGCAGGGCCTCGTTGACGGCGATCTCGTCGGCCAGCGTCAGGCCGGCGGCCGGCGACGGCAGCAGCGCCGAGCCGCCACCGGAAATCAGCGCCACGACCAGATCGTCCTCAGTGAGACCCTGGACCTTGGCGAGCAGGCGCCGCGAGGCCTCGAGGCCGGCGGCGTCCGGCACCGGATGCGCCGCCTCGATGATCTCGATGCGCTCGCATTTGGCGCCATAGCCGTAGCGGGTAACGACCAGCCCTTCGATCGGCCCATCCCAGATTTTCTCAAAGGCCGCCGCCATCTGCGCCGAGCCTTTGCCCGCGCCGATGACGATGGTGCGGCCCTTAGGCTTCGCCGGCAGATGGTCCCGGATGGTCCGCTCCGGATCGGCGGCGGCCACCGCGGCTTCGAAGATGGAAGTGAGAAAGGCCTTGGGATCGAGCACAGTCATTCGGATTCCGAAGGTAATGCCAGCCCACGACTGTCGATACCGAGATGGTCGCACAGCGCATCGACCACAACGCCGTGATCCTCCCGCTCCGGCAGACCGGACACAGCAATCACGCCAATGACGCCGGCGCCCTTGACGGTGACCGGAAAGCCGCCGCCGGCGAGCACATAGTCCGAGATGTCGAGGCCTTCGCCGACCTTGAAGGTGCGGTCCGGGCGCTGCTGTTCCAGCACCATGCGATAGGTGCTTCTGAGGAAACGCCTGACGACATTGATCTTGCGCCGCGCCCAGTCGGGATTGGAAGCGTTCGAACCCGGCATGGCAGCGTAGAAGAGCGGCCGGTCCCACAGCCTGATGTCGATGATGATGGGCAGGTTTTCGGCCAAGGCGCGCTCGCGGATGGCTGAGCCGATCTTGAAGGCGACGGCCTCGTCGAAGGCGGGAAAGACAAGGGTTTCTTCCTGTCTCCTGATCAGTGCGATGTCGTCAGCAACGGCCATGTCGTTCCCCTGTCAACTTCGCCGCACGCTTTGACCTATGGCTGCCGCCGGGTCAAGCAAGGAACGCACCTGACATTCTAACTCGCCATGTCGCCCTTGGCAGCCCGCCCCGCGACATAGACCTCGTGCACGGCGCGGTCGTCGCCCAGCGTCTGCAGCAGAAACAGTTCCTGCGCCAGCGTCTGCGCCGTTTCCATCCTGAGCCGCATCGCCGCCGTCGCCCTGGCATCGAGCACGACGATGTCGGCATCGGTGCCTTTGTCCAGCGTGCCGACCCTATCGGCCACCGACAGCGCCTCGGCATTGCCGCGCGTGATCTGCCAGAAGGACTGGAACGGGTTGAGCTTCTCGCCGTTCAGGGCGATCACCTTGTAGCCTTCGTCCATGGTGCGCAGCATGGAATAGTTGGTGCCGCCGCCGACATCGGTCGCGGCGGCGATCCTGAGGGCTTTGTCACGCGTGCGGTAGCGCTGATAATCGAACAGGCCGGAACCGAGGAACAGGTTCGAGGTCGGGCAGAACACCGCCACCGAGCCACTGTCCGAAAGCGCATCCGCCTCACGCTCCGACAGATGGATGCAGTGGCCGAACAGGCTTTTCTTGCCCAGCAGCCCGTAATGCTCGTAGACGTCGGTATAGTCGCGCGACCAGGGGTAGAGTTCCCGGGTGAAGGCGATCTCGGCGTGGTTTTCCGACAGATGCGTCTGCATGTGCAGGTCGGGATGCTCGCGGCAGAGCGCTCCAGCCATCTCCATCTGCTCCGGCGAGGAGGTGATCGCGAAGCGCGGCGTGATGGCATAATGCTGGCGCCCCTTTCCGTGCCATTGCGCGATCAGCGCCTTGGTGTCGTCATAGCCGGATTGCGGCGTGTCGAGCACACCGTCGGGTGCATTGCGGTCCATCATCACCTTGCCGGCGATGTTGAGCATGTTGCGATCATGCGACTCGGCGAAGAAGGCTTCGGCCGACGCCTTGTGCACCGAGCAATAGGCGACCACCGTCGTCGTGCCGTGGCGCACCATCTCGTCGAGGAACAGCCGCGCGACGCGGCGGCCGTGCTGCGCGTTGGCGAATTTCGTCTCTTCCGGGAAAGTATAGGTGTTCAGCCAGTCGAGCAGTTCGGCACCATAGGACGCGATCACCTGCATCTGCGGGAAATGCACATGCGTGTCGATGAAGCCCGGCAGCAAAAGATGCGGCCGGTGATCGATCTTTTTTACACCCTCGCCGGCCTGTTTCTCGACATCCGCATAGGCGCCTGATGCAACGATCCGGCCGTCGTTGATCAGCAGGCCGCCATCTTCCTCGTAACGCCAGGCCGAATGGTCATCGATGGTCTGCGGCCAGCGCACGAAGGACAGCGTGCGGCCGCGCAGAAGTGTCGAGGTCATGCCTATTTCCCCGCGCCTTCGAACCAGGCCACCAGCAACGCCCGTTCCTTGTCTGATATCTGCGAGACATTGGCGGGCGGCATGGCGTGGCTGCGGCCGGCCTGCAGATAGATCTCGCGGGCGTGGTTGGCTATGTTGGCGTCGGTATCCAGCATCACGCCCTTGGGCGCGTGATAGATGCCTTCATAGACCGGTTCCTGAGCATGGCACATCGAGCAGCGGCCGAGCACGGTGTCGCGCACCGCCGGGAAATGCGCCGAGGCGATATAGACTTCCGCCGAAGCCGACGCCTTCGGTTCGCCGGTCAACACCTTCGGCACGGTCGACAGCCAGATGATGATGATGAACAGGACGAGGGCACCCAGCCAAGTCCAGTGCGGATTGCCGGCACGCTTGTGCACGGTGTTGAAATAATGCCGGATAAGCACGCCGATGATGAACACCAGCGAGGCGATGACCCAATTGAACTGCGTGCCGAATGCCAGGGGGTAGTGGTTCGACAGCATTAGGAACAGGACGGGCAGCGTCAGATAATTGTTGTGAAGCGAACGCTGCTTGGCGATCTTGCCGTATTTCGGATCTGGCTTGCGGCCGGCGATGAGGTCCGCAACGACGATCTTCTGGTTGGGAATGATGACCATGAAGACGTTGGCCGACATGATCGTGGCGGTGATGGCGCCAAGATGCAGGAAAGCGGCGCGCCCGGTGAACAGGTGGGTGAGCCCCCAGGCGATGAACACCAGCACGCAGTAGAGCACCAGCATCAGGCCGGTGTCGCTTTTTCCAAGCGGCGAACGGCAGAGCAGATCATAAACCACCCAGCCGACGCCGATCGTGGCCATGGACAAAAGGATGCCGACCGGCACCGACATCGGCAGCACATTGGGGTCGATCAGGAACAGATCGGCACCGGCATAGTAGACCACGCACAGCATGGCGAAACCGGACAGCCAGGTGGCGTAGGACTCCCATTTGAACCAGGTCAGATGCTCGGGCATCTCGGCCGGCGCCACCAGATATTTCTGGATGTGGTAGAAGCCGCCGCCATGCACCTGCCATTCCTCGCCGAAGGCGCCGACAGGCATGCCGGGACGCTGGCGCAGGCCGAGATCGAGCGCGACGAAATAGAAAGACGAGCCGATCCAGGCGATGCCGGTGATGACATGCAGCCACCGCACGGCGAAGCTCAGCCAGTCCCAGAAAATCGCGAAATCCATCATTGAAGTCGTCCCTGCCGATTGGGTGACTTTACGGTGTGGCGCGCAAACGGAAAGAGGCGAGGTGTACGATGACTTTCAAAAAAAAATGGAAAATACTAGGCTGATCGCCGAAAAGCGGCGAAGGTGCTCCGTATGGCCTATCTCGACAACATCGCCGTCTTCGTCCGCGTCGTCGAGCTCGGCAATCTGTCGGCGGCGGGGCGCGACATGCGCATTTCGCCGGCGGTCGCCTCCAACCGTATCAAGGAGTTGGAGAAGCATCTTGGCGTGCGGCTGTTCAACCGCACGACGCGGCAATTGATGCCGACCGAACATGGCACGGTTTTCTACGCCGGCGCCAAGCAGGTGCTGGAGGCCATCACCGAAGCGGAAGCCGCCGTCTCGGCCCTTTCCGGCCAGCCGCGCGGCACCATCCGCGTGACCGCGCCGCTTGGCCTCGGCCGGCGGCTCGTCGCCTCGGGCATTCCCGATTTCCACGATAAGTATCCCGATATCGAAGTGCGGTTGAGGCTCTCCGACCACAATGTCGACATCATGAAGGAAGGCATCGACGTCGCCTTCCGGCTTGGCATCATCGAGGATTCCAGCCTGCGGATGCGCGGCATCATGGAATGCGAGCGCGTGCTGGTGGCGGCACCGAAATATCTGGAAGCGCGCGGCGAGCCCGTGGAGCCGCAGGAGCTGATCGGACGAAAGCACGACTGCCTGATGCTGCGCTATTCCGGCGCGCGCGAATATGTCTGGACGCTGCAGACCCCCACCGGGCCCCAGAAATTCGAAGTGCACGGACCTTACGACACGGATGACGGCGACGTGCTGACCGGCTGGGCGCTGTCGGGACGCGGCATCATCAACAAGCCGCGCTTCGAGGTCGAACCGTTCATCCGCGACCGGCGATTGAAGGTGATCCTGAGCAACACACCACCGACGCCGGTACAGTTTGCCGCGGTCTATCCGCATAAGAAGCTGCAGGACCCGAAAGTGCGGCTGCTGCTGGATTTCATGGCCGAGCGCTGCCAGCGCCTGATCAACGACATTCTTGCTGGTAAGTAGAGGCCGCCTGCCGCGCGGAAGGCACCGGTCGATGTTTGGCGCCTACGTCCTAGATTGGCCGAAGCCTCCCCAACTTCGTCATCCACGGGCGGAGCGACGCGAAGCGGAGCGCAGACCCGAGGATCCATTCCGTGACCTTCGATGGGGGCGCAGCGGCGCAGAATTTTGCACCGTCGCAACACTTCAGAGTCACGGCATGGATTCTAGGGTCTGCGCCGCGTCGCTTCGCTCCTTGCTCCGCCCTAGAATGACGACGTGATGGAGGTTCAGGCTAATTGCCGAAGTATGCGGCCACCAACGCAACATTCGGGCTGTCAAGACTTCCACCTCAAGCGAAGCGATGCCTGGCCGGCAAGTGACAGCCCGGTGGCCCACTGAAGCCCGTTGCCTTGTGCGAAAGCGAGCCTAGGTTGGTAGCCGGATGGCTGCACGACGCCGGTCGCAGCCGAAATGGGCCGCCTGCATGCATCTCGCCATTTCGCTCGATATCGCTGCCGCCACCGGAGAGGCCGTGCTGGATTTCAGCTGGATCAGCAAATTCGTGCGACAGGCAGAAGCAGTCGGCGTCGACATGGTCGCGATTTCCGACACCGCGGACGGGCCATCAAGCAGCCCATTCGAAGCGACGACCTTGCTCGCCGCCCTCGCGACGGTGACCAACAGAATCGGACTGGTCGCGGCGGCCTCGACAGTCGCCCACCAGCCCTACAATCTGGCGCGCCGTTTCGCTTCGCTCGACATCATCAGCCATGGCCGCGCCGGCTGGAACGCGACGATGGCGCGGAGCCCTCGCGAGGCCGCGAATTTCAGCCGGCCGGAAGGATTTTACGACACCGACTTTCGCCGCCGCGGCGAGGAATATATCGGCATCGTTCAGGGCCTGTGGCAGGGCTGGGACGCGGATGCGCTGCTGTTCGACAAGACCGGCGGACGCTTCCATGATCCCGGGAAAATGCACCTGCTCGACCACAGGGGCGAGTTCTTCTCCGTGCGCGGGCCGCTGAACGTCGCGCGTTCGCCGCAGGATACGCCGGTGCTGGTGTTCTCCGGTCTGTCGGAGCCTGACCTGGATATTGCGGCCCGCATCGCCGATGTCATCTTGCTGGAGAGCGGGTCGGTCGAGAGCGCGAAAGTACGCTATGATGATCTGAAGCGTCGCGCCACGGCGGCTGGGCGCGATCCGGATGCTGTGAAGGTGCTGACGAATATCTCGCTAGCGCCCGATGACAGCTCGGCCACCTTGGCCGATAGGCTGGAAACCCAATTTCGCGCAAGAAGCTGCGACGGGTTCAGCATCCAGTTGTCACAGCTTTCGGTATTCGACGATTTCATCAATCGTGTCGCGCCGGAGTTGCGGCGCCGCGGCCTTCTTCGAGAGACCTATCACGGCACGACGTTGCGCTCGCATCTTGGCCTTGCCGGCGGAGGTGAGCAATGAGCGCGCAGATGAAGCTCGGCGCCTTTCTGTGGGCAACAGGCCACCACATCGCCGCATGGCGCCATCCGAAGTCCCATGTGACGGCTGGCATCGACATCGACCATTACATCCAGCTGGCGCGCACGGCGGAAGCGGCCAAGTTCGACATGATCTTCTGCGAGGACGCCGCCGGGCTGCGCGAGGCCAATATCGGCATCGCCAGCCAGACGTCGCGCTCGATCGGCTTCGAGCCGATCAGCCTGCTTTCGGCGCTGGCCGTGCAGACCAGCCGCATCGGCCTCGTTTCCACCGCCTCGACAAGCTACAACGAGCCCTACGGCCTGGCGCGGACGTTTCTGTCGCTCGACCATCTGAGCGGCGGCCGCGCCGGCTGGAACCTCGTCACTTCGGCAAGTCCGATCGAAGCCGCCAATTTCGGTGCGACAGGTCTCAAGCCCCATGCCGACCGCTATGAACGAGCGCGCGAATTCGCCGAGGTCGTCACCGGCCTTTGGCACGGCAAGGCGTCCGGCCACGACGGCCAGAGCTTTTCGGTGCGCGACCCGCTCGACCTGCCGCGCTCGCCGCAGGGCGCGCCGGTCATGGTCCAGGCCGGCGCCTCGGATGTCGGCCGCGATCTTGCCGCCCGCACCGCCGACGTGGTGTTCACGGCGGCTCAGACCTTCGAGGAAGCGAAGGCTTTCTACGACGATCTCAAGGGACGCATGGCGACCTATGGGCGCGAGCCTGACGACATCAAGATCATGCCCGGCGTCTCGCCCGTGGTGGCGGAAACGGAGACTGAGGCCCGCGAGAAGCATGAGGAATTGCAGGAACTGATCCCCGACGATGTCGGCGTGGCGCTGCTCTCCAGCTATCTCAGCATCTCCGATCTTTGGCGCTATCCGATCGACGGGCCGCTGCCCGAACTGCCGGAGAGCGAGGGCATGAAGAGCCGCCAGGCGCTGGTCGTCGAACAATCGCGCCGCGACGGCCTTTCCATCCGCCAGCTTGCCCGCCATTTCGCCGGCGCGCGCGGCCATTGGCGCATTGTGGGCACGGCGGCGCAGGTCGCCGACGAGTTGCAGGCGCGGTTCGAGGGTGGTGCCGCCGACGGCTTCAACGTGATGCCGTCTTATTTCCCGGGCGAGCTCGATGCCTTCGCCACGCTGGTGGTGCCGGAACTGCAGCGGCGCAGTCTGTTCCGCCGGGACTATGAAGGCCGAACGTTGCGCGACCATCTGGGTTTGAAACAGCCGGCCTGAGCCGGCAGCTTCTATGCTTCGTCCATCATGCGCGCCGTGCCCGAGACCCTGATCGACCCGCCTGTCTCGGGCGAGATATCGGCGTGCAGGCGCGAGCGCATGCCCATGTCCTCGCCTTGCACGACATCGATCGCGCCGCCATGCGGCCAGCCGATGTCTCTGAGATAGCCGGCGAAGGCCGCCGTCGAGGCTCCCGTCGCCGGATCCTCATACACCCCGCCGGAGGCAAAGGGATTGCGCGTGTGGAAAAGCCGTGGCGTTTCGGCATAGGCAAACAGGATCGTCACCAGCCCTGCGGCCCGCATCAAGGCCTGGCCGGCTTTCAGATCGTAGCGCATGGCGGCGAGCGCCTCGCGCGATTTCAGCGCCAGAACCAGATGGTCGGCACCGCCATGGATAAGAGCCGGTGGAATGGTTGGATCGAGATCGGTCGCGGCATAGCCGAATAGCGCCAGCGCCTCGGCGATCAGTTCCGGCGGTGCCGGCTTGCTGCGTGTCGGCGGCGACTGCAGCGCGGCAGCGATGGTCGCGCCATCGCGAAAACCCTCGACGGTGATGCTGGCCTGGTTGAGAATCAGCGGGAAAATCCCGTCGCCGAACCGCCGAACAAGGGCGGCCCCCAAGGCGACAGTGGCGTGCCCGCAGAAGGGAACCTCGGTTTCGGGCGAGAAATAGCGAACCCGCCACTTGTCCCCATCCGGCGCGGCGAAGGCGGTTTCCGAGAACCCGACCTCGGCTGCCAGACGCTGCATTTCAGCGGCATCGGGCAAGACGTCGCCTATCAGGACCCCGGCAGGATTGCCGCCGGTGTTGCCATCCGAGAAGGCCGCGATTTTCAGAACGTCCATCTATCCTCACCTCATGCAGGAACGCCCGGTGGATACCGCAAATGGATTTTCCTGCGATTGAAAACAAGCAGGCCAACGAGCAGCCCTTGGCTAACCGGCCAGGGCCTTGTCCTGCTGGACCTGATGGTTGGCATTTGACGAAGCGTTGTGAACCACCAGCGCCGTCATGATCTCGGCAGCGGCAAGTGCCGCGATAACTGGCGGGCGCTTGTCCTTGACGGCGTCGCCGCCGATTGGCGAGACGAGGCGGGAGAATTCGGCTTCGCTGCCTTCAGCCGACTTCAGGAACCAGTTCTTGAACGTCGCTTTCTTGGTCTTCGAGCCGATCATGCCGACATAGCCAGCGTCGTTCCGTTTCAGCGCTTCGGCGACGATCAGGAAATCCAGTGCGTGGTCGTGGGTGAGGATCGCGAAAGCCGTGCCGGCAGGGGCGTTTCGCACCTCGGCCTCGGGCATCGGCGTCAGCCGCGTCTCGACGGTTTCCGGCATGCCCTCCAGCGCCTCGGCCCGTGTCTCGATGACGACACCGTGCACGGGAAGGAGCGCGATCGTCGACGCCAGCGCCTGGCCGACATGGCCGCCGCCGAAGATGTAGACATGCGGCAGATGGGCTTCCTCGGCTTCAGCGTCGGCAATCAGCCTCTGTTCGATTGCCCTGTCGATCAGCCGGATCAGCACCTCGACGCGGCCCCCGCAGCACTGGCCAATCTCCGGTCCGAGCGGAACGTCGAGGGTAGCGCAGATTTCGTCGACCTCGATGCGGGCTTCCTTACCCTCCCCCTTGTGGGGAGGGTCGGACGACGCAGTCGTCCGGGGCGGGGGGCCTTCGAGCGCCGCAGCCCCACCCCGGCCGGCTTTGCCGGCCGACCCTCCCCACAAGGGGGAGGGTGAAGACGCCAGCATCTGCCGGGCCTTGTCGATCGCCATATATTCGAGCTGGCCGCCGCCGATCGTGCCAAGGATCGCCGCCTGCGAGACGAGCATGAAGGCGCCCTTCTCGCGCGGCGTCGAGCCTTTGGTGCCCGCCACCTCGACCAGAGCAAGCCGGCCGGCACTGGCGAGGAAGGCTTTCAGGCTTTGCACGTTCGAGTTCATCGTCTGCATTCCCACCCGGGAAATATAGCGTTTTTCGGCCCGATTTGCACGTTAAGGCTCGATCAGGCCGGTTTTGCCGCTTTCAACCTCTCGATCGCCATCAGCACGCGTTCTGGCGTCGCGGGCGCATCAAGGCGTGGACAAATTCTATGATCGGCGACACTGGCCACCGCATCCGACAGGGCGTGCAGCACCGACATGCCGTGCGGCAGCGGCGGCTCGCCGACGGCCTTGGAGCGATGGATGGTCGGCTCATAGGCCTGCGACCAGTCGGTCAATGCCACGTTGAAGATCTTCGGGCGATCCGACGCCAGCGGGATCTTGTAGGTCGACGGCGCATGCGTGCGCAGCCGGCCCTTGTCGTCCCACCACAGTTCCTCCGTCGTCAGCCATCCCATGCCCTGGATGAAGCCACCCTCGACCTGGCCGATGTCGATCGCCCGGTTCAGCGAACGGCCGCAATCATGCAGGATGTCGGCGCGCTCTACGACGTATTCGCCGGTCAGCGTATCGACCGACACTTCAGAGCAGGCCGCGCCATAGGCGTAATAATAGAAGGCGTGGCCCTGGCCCTTGCTTCGGTCCCAGTGGATCTTCGGCGTCTTGTAGAAGCCGGCGGCCGAAAGCTGGACGCGTGCAATATAGGCCTGCCTGACCAGGTCGTTGAAGGAGACCTCCTGGTTGCCGACGCGCACCCGGTTGGGCAGGAACACCACCTGGTCGACCGGGACCTGGTATTTCTCGGCGGCGAAATCGGTCAGCCGCTGGCGGATCTGGCGCGCGGCGTTCTGCGCCGCCATGCCATTGAGGTCGGCGCCCGAGGACGCAGCCGTCGGCGCCGTGTTCGGCACCTTGGCGGTGGTGGTAGCGGTGATCTTCACGCGCTCGAGGTCGATCTGGAATTCCTCGGCGACAACCTGCGCCACCTTGAGGTGCAGGCCCTGCCCCATTTCGGTGCCGCCATGGTTCATGTGCACGGAACCATCGGCATAGACATGCACCAGCGCGCCGGCCTGGTTGGACTCGGTCTTGGTGAAGGAGATGCCGAACTTGACCGGGGTCAGCGCCAGGCCGCGCTTGATGAAGCGGCTGTTGGCGTTGAAGGCCGAAATTTCCCGCCGCCGCCGCGCATACTTGGCGCTTTCCTCAAGCTCGGCGACGATGCGCTGGATGATGCAGTCCTCGACCTTCTGGTGATAGGGCGTGACGTTGCGGCTGCCGATCGCCTCCATCGGGTCGTAGAAATTCAGCTTGCGGATTTCGAGCGGATCCTTGCCGACGGCGAAGGCGACCTCATCGATGACGCGCTCAGCGCCGATCATGCCTTGCGGGCCGCCGAAGCCGCGGAAAGCGGTGTTGGAAACGGTGTTGGTGTAGAGCGGCGCCGACTTGGCGTGGACATTCGGATAGAAATAGGCGTTGTCGCAATGGAACAACGCGCGGTCGCCGACCGGACCGGTCAAGTCTGCAGAGAAGCCGGCATTGAGCGCGAACATGAAGTCGACGCCGAGGATATTGCCCTCGTCGTCGAAGCCGACCTCATAATCGATGGCGAAGTCGTGCCGCTTGCCGGTAGCGGTCATATCCTCGTCGCGATCGAGCCGGATCTTGACCGCGCGGTTCAGCTTCTTGGCGGCAATGGCGGCGATGGCCGCGCACTGGTTGGCCTGCGTTTCCTTGCCGCCGAAGCCGCCACCCATGCGCCGAACCTCGACCGTCACCGCATGGCTCGGCACGCCGAGCACATGAGAGACAAGGTGCTGGGTCTCGCTCGGCCCCTGGGTTGAGCAATAGACAGTGACCTCGTCGTCTTCGCCGGGCACCGCCAACGAGACCTGGCCCTCGAGGTAGAAGTGGTCCTGTCCGCCAAGCTTCATGCGCCCTTTCACCCGACGGGGCGCGCTGGCGATCGCGGCGGCCGCGTCGCCGCGCCGCAAGGTGAGCGGCGTGGTGACCTGCCTGTCCTTGACCGGATCCAGACCCCAGATGCCGAGGATAGCTGGAAGTTCGTGATATTCTATCCTGGCCAGACGCGCGGCACGGCGCGCCGCTTCCCTTGTTTCAGCGATGACCGCGAAGATCGGCTGGCCGAAAAACTGCACTTTGCCTTCCGCCAGGACGGGATCGTCATGCATGCCGCTCGGCGAGACATCGTTCTCGCCGGGCACGTCGGCATAAGTCAGCACGTCGACCACGCCGGGTGCCGTCCGCACCGCCGAAAGGTCGATGCTCTTCAGGGTGCCATGCGCAACTTTCGACAGGCCCAACCCAACATGCAGCGTACCTGCCGGTTCCGGCATGTCGTCGATATAGACGGCGGTGCCGCTGACATGCTTGTGGGCGGAATCATGCCGCTGATCGGTGGCAACGCCGCCAGTGATCTTCTCGGCCTTGAGATTTGACGTGGCGTGCTTGTTCATCAGGCAGCCTCGTTGCGTGACACCTGGAATGGTGCCCTGGTGCCGGTGGTCTCGACAAAGAAGCGCAGCAACAGATTCCTGGCCGCAAGAGCCCGGTATTCGGCCGACGCCCGCATGTCTGTGAGCGGGGTGAAATCCCTGGCGTATTCGGCCATCGCCGTTTCAACCGTCTCTTCGGTCCAGGGCTTGCCGAGCAGTGCCTGTTCAACGAAAGACGCCCGTTTTGGCGTCGCCGCCATACCGCCATAGGCGATGCGCACATCGGCTACCGTACCGTCCCTGGCCAGCGTCAGGAAAAAGGCGCCGAGGGCAGCCGTGATGTCCTCGTCGCGCCGCTTGGTGATCTTGTGGACCGCGAACTTCGTGCCCTTGGCCGGGACAGAGACATGTACCGCCTCGACGAACTCGCCCGGCTGCCGGTCCTGCTTGCCATAGGCAATGAAGAAGGTTTCCAGCGGGATCGTGCGCCGCTTCTTGCCCTTGCGCAGCGTCAGGCGCGCGCCAAGCGCGATCAAGGGCGGCGGCGTATCGCCGATCGGCGAGCCGTTGGCGATGTTGCCGCCGATGGTGCCCATGTTGCGCACCTGTTCGCCACCGATGCGATCGAACAGCGGCCCGAGCGCCGGGATGCGTTTGGCCAGGGTCGAGAAGGCTTCCGTGTAGGTGACGCCGGCGCCGATCGATATGACGCCCTTGTCCTCGGAGATGGTGCGCAGCCCGTCGAGATTGCCGATGAAGATCACCGGTGAGATGTCGCGCATGTGCTTGGTCACCCACAGGCCGACATCGGTGGAGCCGGCAACGACCGTGGCGCCGGGTTCCTTGTCCAGCATGGCGGCGAAGTCATCGACATTGGCCGGCACGATGAGCCGCTTCTTGCCCGACTCGATCTCTATACGGGCGCCGTCATGCATGGCTTCCAGCCTCGCCGTGATCGCCTTGCGCTCCACCGCCAGCGGATCTTTTGCCGCCTTGCCGTAGCTGGAGATGGCGTGCGCCGCGCGCATGATCGCCTCATAGCCGGTGCAGCGGCAAAGATTGCCTTGCAAGGCCTTTTCGATGGCCGCGTTCGATGGGTCCGGCGACTTCATCCACAGGCCATAGAGCGACATGACGAAGCCCGGCGTGCAGAAGCCGCATTGCGAGCCGTGGAAATCGACCATCGCCTGCTGGACGGGATGCAGCTTACCGGGCTCACCGCGCAGATGCTCGACCGTCACGACATGGGTGCCGTCGAGAGAGCCGAGGAAGCGGATGCAGGCATTGACGCTTTCATAAACCAGCCCGCTGGCGGAGAGCTTGCCGACAAGCACCGTGCAGGCACCGCAATCGCCCTCGGCGCAGCCTTCCTTGGTGCCGCGCAGCGAGCGGTCGAGCCGCAACCAATCGAGCAGGGTCGCGTCGGGCGCAACCGACGACAGCACGACATCCCTGCCATTCAGGATGAAGCGGATTTCGTTTCGGACGGTGACCTTGGCCATGCCTCAGCTCCCCCTGTAGGTCGAATAGCCGTAGGGCGAGATCAGCAAGGGTACATGATAGTGCACCGCCTCCGCCATGCCGAAGCGGATCGGCACGCTGTCGAGAAAAGCGGGCTTGGGCAGCTTTATGCCTTGGCCGCGCAGATAGTCGCCGGCGGCGAACACCAGTTCGTATTCGCCGGTGCGGAACTCAGCGCCTACCAGCAGCGGCGCGTCGCAACGGCCATCGGCATTGGTTGCGACAGTCTTCAGATGTGTCCTGGCCGAACCGTCGAGACGATAGAGTGCGATCGACAGTCCGGCCGCCGGCTTGCCGGTCGCCGTGTCCAGCACATGGGTCGTCAGGCGCCCGCCATCGGCTTTCGACGTTTCAGCCATTGGCCGCCTCCCATCCAGGTACATCAGAACAACAGTGATGAATTGTGCGCCAATTAAAGGCGATGCATAAGTCCCGGTCGAGCGGAGCGCGACAAAAACACTTTCAAAAATTTTCGGGGGAATGCGAGAAGCACCCTTTCGATATCCTGATCATACTTCGGGCGATGCCCGGCGGGAGGGACGATGCGTTACGAAAGAGACATGCGTGGCTACGGAGCCAATCCGCCGGATCCGAAATGGCCTGGCGGCGCGCATGTCGCCGTACAATTCGTGGTCAATTACGAAGAGGGTGGCGAAAACTGCGTGCTCCACGGCGACAAGGCATCGGAAGCCTTCCTGTCGGAAATCGTCGGCGCGGCACCCTGGGTGGGTCAACGCCACTGGAACATGGAATCGATCTACGAATATGGCGCGCGGGCCGGCTTCTGGCGGCTACTTCGCCTGTTCAGCGAGGAGCAAGTGCCTGTGACCTGCTACGGCGTCGCCACCGCGCTGGCACGCTCGCCCGACCAGGTCACGGCCATGCAGGACGCCGGCTGGGAGATCGCTTCGCACGGGCTGAGATGGATCGACTACCGCGACCACAGCGCCGCGGACGAGCGCGGCGACCTCGAAGCGGCGATCAAGCTGCATTACGAAGTGACAGGCCAGCGCCCGACCGGCTGGTATACGGGCCGCACCTCGGTCAACACGGTGCGTCTGGTCGCCGAGGAAGGCGGCTTCGACTATGTCTCCGACACCTATGATGACGAACTGCCTTACTGGTTCGAGCATGCAGGCGGCACGCAGCTCATCATCCCCTACACGCTCGATGCCAACGACATGCGCTTCGCCACGCCGCAGGGCTTCAATTCGGGCGACCAGTTCTTCGCCTATCTCAAGGACAGTTTCGACACGCTTTATGCCGAAGGCAAGGCAGGACGGCCGCGCATGATGAATATCGGCCTGCATTGCCGGCTCGTCGGGCGTCCGGGCCGGGTCGCGGCGCTGAAGCGCTTCGTCGACTATGTGAAGTCGCACGACAAGGTCTGGCTGGCGCGGCGCATCGACATCGCCCGCCACTGGCAAGAGAACCATCCCTACAAGCCGGCGGCACTCAGGCCTTCTAAGATGGAATTCGAGACATTCGTCCACACGTTCGGCGGTGTGTTCGAGCATTCGCCGTGGATTGCCGAACGGGCCTACGAACTGGAACTGGGTCCGGCGCACGATACGGCAGGTGGCTTGCACAATGCGCTTTGCCGCGTTTTCCGTGCCGCCAGCGAAACCGAGCGGCTCGGTGTGCTCAACGCCCACCCGGACCTTGCCGGCAAGCTGGCCAAGGCCAAGCGGCTGACGGCGGAATCGACCCGGGAACAGGCCTCGGCCGGCCTCGACGCGCTGACGGACAAGGAACGCGAACTGTTCTCCAAGCTCAATGCCGCCTACGTCACCACCTTCGGTTTCCCCTTCATCATCGCGGTGAAAGGCAAGACCAAGGAGGAAATCCTGGCGGAATTCGAGGCGCGCATCGGCAACAGCCGCGGCGTCGAATTCGAAACCGCCTGCAAACAGGTCGAGCGCATCTCGCTGCTCCGCCTCACGGACATGCTACCGCAATAGGTTTGAAACCATGGATACAATCAGGATGCCCGACCGAACCTACTACACGCCGCATGGCGGCCATTCCGGTCAATCCGAACTGCTAACAGGCCGCGCCGTCTTCACAGAGGCCTATGCCGTCATCCCCAAAGGCGTGATGCAGGACATCGTCACCAGCGCCCTGCCGTTCTGGGACAAGACCCGCGTCTGGATCCTGTCGCGCCCACTGTCCGGCTTCGCCGAGACGTTCTCGCAATACATCGTCGAGGTCGCGCCCGGCGGCGGCAGCGAGCGGCCGGAGCCCGATGCCGGCGCCGAGGGCGCCCTGTTCGTTGTCGAAGGCGAACTGACCGTTTTGCTCGGCGGCAAGAAGCATGTCTTGCGACCAGGCGGTTTCGCCTTCCTGCCGCCGTCCAGCGGCTGGACAGTTCGCAACGAAAGCACGGCTGCCGTCCGTTTCCACTGGATTCGCAAGGCCTACGAAGCGGTCGACGGTCTCGAAACGCCTGAAGCCTTCTTCACCAACGAGCAGGATATCGCGCCTTCGCCGATGCCTGGCACCGAAGGCCGCTGGGCCACGACACGGTTCGTCGATCCGGCCGATCTGCGCCACGACATGCACATGACCATCGTCACGCTCGAGCCCGGCGCCGTCATTCCGTTCGCCGAGACGCATGTGATGGAGCACGGGCTCTATGTGCTGGAAGGCAAGGGGGTCTATCGCCTCAACCAGGACTGGGTCGAGGTCGAGGCCGGCGACTATATGTGGCTGCGCGCCTTCTGCCCGCAGGCCTGCTATGCCGGCGGCCCCGGCAAATTCCGCTATCTGCTTTACAAGGACGTCAACCGGCACGCCAAGCTCGGCGGGGCTGGCATTGGCGGCCGCTCGCGGTGACCCGCCCCATCTTGGCTCATATCGTCGCGCGGCCGCTGACCCGTGAGGCCTTTGCCGAATTCGGTGATGTCATCGACATGGGTGGCGACAACCACTACCCGATCAATGGCGGCAAGGCCGAGCGCTACCATGACCTGGCGACCGCCGAGGCGGCGGGACCGAACGCCCGCGTGCTGATCTCCATGGTGCGCGGCACGCCTTACGAACTGCCGCTGAAGCTGACCATGGTCGAGCGTCACCCCTTCGGCAGCCAGGCCTTCATTCCGCTGTCGCCGCGCCCGTTCCTGGTCGTCGTCTGCCATGACGGCAAGGAGGGGCCGGGCGAACCGCATGCCTTCATCACCGCGCCGGGACAAGGCATCAACTATTCCCGCAATCTCTGGCACGGCGTGCTGACGCCGCTCGGCGAGGCTCAGGATTTCCTGATCGTCGACCGCGGCGGCGACGGCTCCAACCTCGAAGAGTTTCATTTCTCGCACGCCTACGAGATCCATCTCCCTTGATTTTCGTGCATGTCGCCACCCCGAAACCGGGGGCACTTTTGGCCGGCGTGCAGCAGGAGACCCCGTCATGACCGACATTTCGCTGATCGACCGCCTGCTCGACGTCATCGAGCACGACATCGTGCCGAAGACGGCGGAAGGCGTCGCCCACGGCAACAAGCTGTTCGGCGCGGCGATCCTGCGCAAGGACGACCGTTCGCTGGTGCTGGCCGAAACCAACAACGAGATCGAAAACCCGCTCTGGCATGGCGAGGTGCATTGCCTGAAGCGGTTTTACGAAATGCCCAGGGCTGAGCGTGTCGACACCAAGGACGCGCTGTTCATAGCCACGCATGAACCCTGCTCGCTTTGCCTGTCTGCGATCACCTGGACCGGCTTCGATAATTTCTACTATCTCTTCAGCCACGAGGATTCGCGCGACAGTTTCGCCATCCCGCACGATCTGAAAATCCTGAAAGAGGTCTTCACCCTCGATCCCGGCGGCTACAATGCCGAGAACGCCTACTGGAAGAGTTTTTCGATCCGCAGGCTGGTGCGGGCGCTGCCCGAGGCCGAACGCCGGCGGCTGGAGACGCGCATCGGCACGATCTCGGCACGCTACGACGAACTGTCCGAAGCGTACCAAGCGAGCAAGGCCGAGAACGATATTCCGCTCAACTGAGCGTGTAGAGCAGGTAGCAGCACAGGTCGCATATTTCGCTGCTCCAGTCGCGAATTGCGATTGAAAGTTGCCGTGCCGCGGGGCGTTATGCGCACCATGAAAACCATTACCGAATTCCCCCGCAAAGTCGTCGAATTTCCTGACATGGGCATCGTCATGCCGGATGGCTGCCGGCTGTCGGCGCGGGTGTGGATGCCGGAAGATGCCGGCGACGATCCGGTGCCTGTCATCCTCGAGCATCTGCCCTACCGCAAGCGCGACGGCACCATCTTTCGCGACCAGCTGACGCATCCCTATTTTGCCGGCCACGGCTACGCTTCGATCCGCGTCGACATGCGTGGCAATGGCGATTCCGAAGGGCTGATGGACGACGAGTATTCCGAGCAGGAATTGCAGGACGCCTGCGACGTCATCGCCTGGGCGGCGGCCCAGCCCTGGTGCAACGGCAATGTCGGCATGATGGGCATCTCCTGGGGCGGCTTCAACTGCCTGCAGGTGGCGGCCAAGCAGCCGCCGGCGCTGAAGGCGGTGATCAGCCTGTGTTCGACCGTCGACCGCTATGCCGACGACATCCACTACAAGGGCGGTTGCCTGCTGATCGAGAATTTCGGCTGGGCCTCGACGATGTTGTCCTATTCGTCGCGACCGCCGGATCCGCTGATTGCCGGCGACAACAGATGGCGGGACCTGTGGCTGACCCGGCTGGAGAACCAGTCGTTCCTTGCACCGCTGTGGCTGAAGCACCAGCACCGCGACGCCTACTGGAAACGCGGTTCGATCTGCGAGGATTTTTCCGCCATTCATGCCGCCGTGCTGTCGATCGGCGGCTGGCATGACGGCTACCGCAACACGATCTCGCACCTCGTGACCAACATCGAGGCGCCGGTAAAGGGCATCGTCGGCCCGTGGATCCACAAATATCCGCACTATGCCGGTCCCCAGCCGGCCATCGGCTTTCTGCAGGAGGCCCTGCGCTGGTGGGACCATTGGCTGAAGGGCGCCGAGACCGGCGTCGAGGACGATCCCGCCTACCGCGCCTATGTGATGGACAGCGTGCGGCCGGCACGTTGGCACCCGGAGCGGCCAGGCCGCTGGGTGGCCGAGACAGAATGGCCCTCGCCCACCATCAAGATCCAGACGATCGATCTGCTCCCCAAGGGGAGCCAACCTTCCATCGTCGCCTCGCCGCAGAATTGCGGCCTCGCCGGCGGCGAATATTTTCCGTTCACCTTCGGACCGGAATTGCCGGGCGACCAGCGCCCCGACGATGCGCTGTCGGTGTTTTTTGATCAGCCGCTGCTCACGGAGGCGATCGACATCGTCGGCGCGCCGGAGGTCGAGGTCACGTTCTCTTGCGACCGCCCACAGGCCAACATGGCGATCCGGCTGTGCGACGTGCATCCCGACGGCGCTTCGGAACTGATCTCCTACGGCGTGCTCAACCTGACGCACCGGGCATCGCACGAGTTCCCGCAGGCGCTGGTGCCGGGCGAAACCGTGTCGGCGCGCGTCGTGCTCGATCAATGCGCCTATCGCGTGCCGGCCGGCCACCGCCTGCGCATCGCGGTGTCGAACGCCTACTGGCCTGTCATCTGGCCCTCGCCGCACCCGGCGCAACTCGCCTTGTCGGCCGCGACACTGGCCCTGCCGCTGCGCCCGCTGGCGACAGGCGACGAAACGAGGTTCGCCGAGCCGGAAGGCGCTGCGCCCTGGGCCACGGAAACAGTCCGGCCCGCCAATTCCGAGCGCCATGTCGATCGCGACGAAAAGACGGGGATCGTCACGCTTTCCATATCTGATGATTTTGGCGAGGTGCGCGATCTCGACCATGGCCTGGTCAACGGCAGCGTCGTCCGCGAGACCTGGGCGATCCACCCCGACGATCCGCTGTCCGCCTCGGGAAAAACCCATTGGACCCAGACCCTGTCGCGGAATGAATGGTCGGTCCGTACCGAGACATGGGCAGAGATGCGGTCGGACGCGGAAAACTTCATCGTAAGCGCGAGAATCGAAGCCTATGAGGGTGAAAAAATCGTCTTCGAGCGCAATTTCGAGGAAAAGATTCCACGCGCGCTCGTTTGAGATCCCAAGGCGTTGGTCCAAATGCGACGTACGATTTACGCCACGGCATGTCGCATTCGGTCTTGCTTACGGCATTGGCTTACCCTCATTATTCAGGGAGAATTAAAAACAAAAATCGACCGTAGAGTCGAACCAACAGAGTGAGGAACTCAATATGTCAAACGAACTGGAATTCCTTAGCCGGCGTGTCGCAGCGGGCAAGCTGAGCCGTCGTGACTTTCTCGGCAGGGCGGCGGCACTCGGCATCGCCGCACCTTTCGCCAACTCGCTTCTTTCAAGTGCGGCGCGCGCGGCAGGCCCGGTCAAGGGCGGCACGCTGAAAGCCGGCCTGGTCGGCGGTGAATCCACCAACAGTCTCGATCCGGCACTGATGATGACGCAGGTGCCGTTCGCCTTCGGCAAGTGCTGGGGTGAAATGATCGTCGAGCTGTCCCCCGACGGCAAGCTCGAGAACCGCATCGCCGAAGACATCGGCTCTTCCAAGGACGCCAAGGTCTGGACGCTGAAGATCCGCGACGGCGTCGAGTTCCACAACGGCAAGACCGTGACCGCCGAGGACGTTGCCGCCACGCTCGAGCGCCATTCGGACGAGAAGTCGAAATCCGGCGCGCTCGGCTACATGAAGGGCATCGAGACCATCAAGGCCAGCGGCAAGGAAGTGGTGCTGACCCTGAAAGAGGCCAATGCCGACCTGCCCTACCTGCTCAGCGACTATCACCTGATCGTCCAGCCTAATGGTGGCAAGGACAAGCCCGATGCCGGCATCTCGGCCGGCCCGTATGTGGTCAAGACCAACGAGCCCGGCGTGCGCCATGGCGGCGAGCGTTTCGCCAACTACTGGCAGGGCGACAAGATGGGCCATGCCGACCAGATCGAAGTCATCGTCATCAATGACGCGACGGCGCGCACGGCGGCCCTGCAGGGCGGCCAGGTCAACATGATCAACCGCGTCGAGCCGAAGATTGTCGACCTGATCAAGCGCGTGCCGGGCGTGACCATCCGCAACCATGCGGGTCCGGGCCACTATGTCTTCATCATGCATTGCAACACGGCGCCGTTCGACAACAACGACCTCAGAATGGCGCTGAAGCTCGCTATCGATCGCGAGGAGATGCTGACCAAGGTGCTGCGCGGCTATGGCTCGCTCGGCAACGACTTCCCGATCAACGCCGCCTACCCGCTGTTCACCGAGATCGAGCAGCGCAAGTACGATCCGGACAAGGCCAAGTTCCATTACAAGAAGTCGGGCCATGACGGCACCGTGCTGCTGCGGACCTCGGACGTTGCCTTCCCTGGCGCGGTCGATGCCTCCCAGCTCTTCCAGCAGAGCGCGGCCAAGGCCGGCATCAAGATCGAGCTCAAGCGCGAACCCGGCGACGGCTACTGGAACGAGGTCTGGAACAAGCAGCCCTTCTGCGCTTCCTACTGGGGCGGGCGTTCGACGCAGGACCAGATGTACTCGACCGCCTATCTGTCGACCGCCGACTGGAACGACACGCGCTTCATGCGTCCGGACTTCGACAAGATGGTGCTGGCGGCGCGCGCCGAACTCGACGAGGCCAAGCGCAAGCAGATGTACCACGACATGGCTGTGCTGGTGCGCGACGAAGGCGGCCTGATCCTGCCGATGTTCAACCAGTTCATCGACGCCACCGGCGCCAAGGTCGATGGCTGGGTGGACGATCCGCACCAGGAACTGATGAACGGCTACGCCCTGGCGAAGTGCTGGCTGCAGGCCTGAGTCCGGCTTTGCAGAGATGTCTTCACCCATCCTGAAACTAATCGCCCAGCGCATTGCGCTGGGCATCCTCCTTCTGTTGGCCATATCGGTCCTGATCTTCGCCGGCACCCAGATCCTGCCCGGCGACGTCGCGCAAGCCATTCTGGGACAATCGGCGACACCGGAGTCGCTCGCCAATTTGCGCGAGCAGCTCGGGCTGAACGATCCGGCCTATGTCAGGTATTTCCATTGGCTCGGCGGTGTGCTGACCGGCGACCTCGGCACGGCCATGTCGAGCGGCCAGGATATCGCCACCTCGATCAAGGGCCGGCTGTGGAACACGCTGTTCCTCGCCTTCTGGGCGGCGATCGTGGCGGTGCCGCTGGCGATCATCCTCGGCCTGATCGCCGTGCGCTTCCGCAATGGCTGGGTCGACAAGCTGATCTCCGGGCTGGCGCTCGCCTCCACCTCCTTCCCCGAATTCTTCATCGGCTATCTCCTGGTCTATTTCTTCGCCGTGAAATGGCAGATCTTCCCCGCCATCTCGACCGTCTATGACGGCATGCCGTTCGGCGAGCGGATGCAGGCCATCGCGCTTCCGGCGACGGCGCTCACCCTTGTGGTGCTCGCCCACATGATGCGCATGACCCGCGCGGCGATCCTCAACGTCATGCAGTCGGCCTATGTCGAGACGGCGGAGCTCAAGGGGCTTTCGGCCTTCGCGGTCATCCGCAAGCACGCCTTCCCGAACGCGATCGCGCCGATCATCAACGTCGTCATGCTCAATCTCGCCTATCTCATCGTCGGCGTGGTCGTGGTCGAGGTGATCTTCGTCTATCCCGGCATGGGGCAGTATCTGGTCGACCACGTCACCAAGCGCGACGTGCCGGTGGTGCAGGCGGTCGGCCTGATCTTCGCCGCCGTCTATATCAGCCTCAACATCATCGCGGACATAGCGGCGATCGTCGCCAATCCGCGTCTCAGACACCCAAAGTGAGGGGGCGGGCATGCTCGATATAAAACGCATCCCCATCCCCGCCCTGATCGGCCTCGTGCTGACCGCCCTTTTCGTGCTGGCGGCGGTCTTCGCACCGTTGATCGCCCCGCACGCCAATGCCGAGATCGTCGGCGATGTCTGGGAGCCGATGTCGGCAACGCATTGGCTGGGCACCGACAATCTCGGCCGCGATCTCTTGTCGCGCATGATCTACGGCGCTCGCATCACCCTGTTCATCGCCGTGCTGGCCACCGCGCTGTCCTTCTCGCTCGGCGCCATACTCGGTTTCTCGGCGGCGGTGTTCGGCGGCTGGTTCGACACGATCCTGTCGCGCCTGGTCGACCTTTTGATGTCGATCCCGACGCTGATCATGGGCCTGGTCGTGCTCTCCGTGCTGCCGACGAACCTGGTGACGCTGATCCTGGTCATGGGCATCCTCGACTCGACCCGCGTCTACCGCCTGTCGCGCGCTGTCGCTGTCGACATCAACGTCATGGACTACGTCGAGGCGGCAAAACTGCGCGGCGAAGGCAGTGCCTGGATCATCTTCCGCGAAATCCTGCCCAATGCGCTGTCGCCGCTGGTTTCGGAACTCGGCCTGCGCTTCATCTACGCGGTGCTGTTCCTGTCGACGCTGTCCTTCCTCGGCCTTGGCGTGCAGCCGCCGGACGCCGACTGGGGCGGCATGGTCAAGGAGAACAAGGACGGCATCGTCTTCGGCATTGCCGCCGCGCTCATCCCGGCGGGAGCGATCGCGGCGCTCGCCATCTCGGTCAACCTTGTCGCCGACTGGATCCTCAACCGCACGACAAGCCTGAAGGGAGGACGCGGGTGATGGCCGACAGCAAAGCGAAACCCGGACAACCCAAGCCAGGCGTGCTGCTCGATATCAGGAACCTGCGCATCGAGGCCACGGTGTACCCGCCCGGAGAGGCGCCAAAGAACATCGTGCTGGTGCACGATGTCTCGCTGACGCTGGAAAAGGGCAAGGTGCTGGGCCTGATCGGCGAATCCGGCGCCGGCAAGTCGACCATCGGCCTGTCTTCCATGGGTTATGGCCGCGGCGGCGTGCGGATCACCGGCGGCGAGGTGATCCTCAATGGCCGCGACATCCTGAAGGGCGGCAAGGAAGGTTTCCGCAAGCTGCGCGGCCGCGAGGTCTGCTATGTCGCGCAATCAGCGGCGGCCGCCTTCAATCCGGCGCACCGGCTGATGGACCAGGTGGTGGAAGCCACGCTGCTGCACGGCACGGCGACACGCGCCGAGGCGGAAAAGCGAGCCGTCGCACTGTTCAAGAAGCTCAGCCTGCCAAACCCCGAAACCATCGGCGAACGCTTTCCGCACCAGGTCTCGGGCGGCCAGCTGCAGCGCGTGATGACGGCAATGGCGCTGTGCTCGGAACCGGACCTGATCGTCTTCGACGAGCCGACGACGGCGCTCGACGTGACGACGCAGATCGACGTTCTGGCGGCAATCAAGGACGCCATCCGCGACACCCATGTGGCGGCGCTCTACATCACCCACGACCTTGCGGTGGTCGCCCAGGTCTCCGACGAAATCATGGTGCTGCGCCATGGCCGGCTGGTCGAATGGGGCGGCACAAGGCAGATCATCAAGGAGCCGCGCCAGGAATACACCAACGCGCTGGTCTCGGTGCATGAGATAGAACATTCCGAACAGAAGCCCGGCGCGACACCCTTCCTCTCGGTGAAGAACGTCACCGCGGCCTATGGCGGCGGCCAGGTCAAGGTGCTGAAGAACGTCTCGGTCGATATCTATCCCGGCCAGACGCTGGCCGTGGTCGGCGAATCCGGCTCCGGCAAGTCGACGCTGGCGCGCGCCATCACCGGACTTCTGCCGCCCGAGCAGGGCAATGTCACCTTCGATGGACGGCCCCTGGCCAACCGGCTTGCCGACCGGCCGAAGGAGGATCTGCGCCAGTTGCAGATGATCTACCAGATGGCCGACGTGGCGATGAACCCGCGCCAGACCGTCGGCACCATCATCGGCCGCCCGCTTGAATTCTATTTCGGCATGCGCGGCCGCGAACGCGACAAGCGCGTTGCCGAACTGCTCGACGAGATCGAGATGGGCAAGGGTTTCCTCGACCGCTATCCGGCCGAGCTTTCGGGCGGCCAGAAGCAGCGCGTCTGCATCGCGCGCTCGCTTGCCGCCAAGCCGAAGCTGATCATCTGCGACGAGGTCACTTCGGCGCTCGACCCGCTGGTGGCCAACGGCATCCTCAAGCTGCTGCTGAACCTGCAGGAGCACGAAAAGGTCGCCTATCTCTTCATCACCCACGACCTGGCGACGGTGAAGTCGATCGCCGATTCGATCGCGGTGATGTATCGCGGCGAAGTGGTGCGCTACGGCTCGAAGAGCAAGGTTCTCACGCCGCCCTTCGATGCCTATACCGACCTTCTCTTGTCGTCGGTTCCGGAAATGGAGATCGGCTGGCTGGAAAAGGCCATCAAGGGGCGGCGCATGGCCAGCGCGGGGAACTGAGCAATTCGGGAAGGCGAGCGGGTTTTCCGGTCGGAATTGCGCTGAAGCAAAGGGATGGACTGAAGCGGCTGGCCGGGGAGCGACCATCGTCATCAGCATGCAACACTAGGGCGCCACAGGTCCTTCCGGACGGGCGCCGCTGGTGTGACGTTATTTTCAACAAGGGGTAGGACATGAAGACTGAACTCGACCATCTCGCTGAGCTCGCCGGCCAGGGCCGGATATCACGTCGCGACTTCCTTGGCCGCACCGCGGCGCTGGGTGTGTCGGCGGCGCTGGCAACGACGCTGGCCGGGAAAGCCTTCGCACAGACGCCGGTCAAGGGCGGCATCCTCAAGGCCGGCCTGCAAGGCGGCGAATCGACCAACAGCCTCGATCCGGCGCTGAACCTCAGCCAGGTCACCTACAGCTTCGGCAAGCAGTGGGGCGAATATCTGGTCCGGCTGATGCCGGACAACAGCCTGACCAACATGATCGCGCAGGAGATCGGCGCTTCCAAGGACGCCAAGACCTGGACGATCAAGGTGCGTGACGGCATCGAGTTCCACAATGGCAAGACGGTGGCGGCGGAAGACATCGCCGCCACGATCGAGCGCCATGCCGACGAGAAGTCCAAATCCGGGGCGCTCGGCATCCTCAAGAATATCAAGGGCGTCAAGGCAAGCGGCAAGGAAGTCATCGTCACGCTCGGCGATGCGGACGCCGACTTCCCCTACCTCATGGCCGACTACCATCTCGTCATCCAGCCGAATGGCGGCAAGGACAATCCGAATGCCGGCATCAGCGCCGGCCCCTACAAGGTCACAGTCAACCAGCCCGGCGTGCGCCATGGCGGCGAGCGTTTCGCCAACTACTGGCAAGGCGATAAGCTGGGCCATGCCGACCAGATCGAGATCGTCGTCATCAATGACGCCACGGCGCGGCTGGCCGCGCTGCAGGGCGGCCAGGTGCACATGATCAACCGCGTCGAGCCAAAGGTCGTCGACCTGGTCAAGCGCATCCCGGGCGTCACCATCGAGAACGTGTCGGGCAAGGGCTACTATCCGTTCAACATGTTCTGCGACACGGCGCCGTTCGATAACAATGACCTTCGCATGGCGCTCAAGCTCGCCATGGACCGCGACGAATTGCTGGAAAAGATCCTGCGCGGCTACGGCTCGGTCGGCAATGACTTCCCGATCAACGAAGCCTACCCGCTGTTTTCCACTGACATCGAGCAGCGCAAGTTCGATCCGGAAAAGGCGGCGGCGCTCTACAAGAAATCGGGCCACAGCGGCTCCATCCTGCTGCGCACCTCCGACGTCGCCTTCCCCGGCGCGGTTGACGCGGCCCAGCTTTACCAGCAGAGCGCCGCCAAGGCCGGCATCAAGATCGAGATCAAGCGCGAGCCGGGCGACGGCTACTGGTCGGAGGTCTGGAACAAGCAGCCCTTCTCGCTCTCCTACTGGGGTGGGCGCGCCACGCAGGACCAGATGTATTCCACCGGTTACGTTTCGACCGCCGACTGGAACGACACGCGCTTCAAGCGGCCGGAATTCGACAAGATGCTGTTTGCGGCGCGCGGCGAACTCGACCAGGCCAAGCGCAAGGCGATCTACCACGACATGGCGGTGCTGATGCGCGACGAGGGTGGCCTGATCGTGCCGTTCTTCAACCAATTCATCGATGCCGCCGCCACCAACAAGATCAGCGGCTTTGCCAAGAGCCCTATCGGCGAAATGATGGACGGCTACGCACTCGGCGAGTGCTGGCTCAACGCTTAGTCGAACCCTGCCTGTCTGATTCACGTGTAAGAACGCCGTGTGCCCGAAACGGCACACGGCGTTCCCGTTTCAACTGCTAGACATCATGGAGCTGCCCATGGCGCTCAGATCCAAGCTTCTGCTGATCATCCTCGATGGTGTTCCCTACAGGAACTGGCGCCGGCTTATGGGCAATCTCGAGGGCTGGGTGCAATCGGGCGAGGCGCGGGTCTGGAAGATGCGCTCGGTGCTGCCGTCGACCTCGGCCTGCTGCTATGCCTCCATCCACACCGGCGTGTCGCCGCAGGTGCATGGCATTCTTTCCAACGAGAACCGCTTCCGGGTCGCGCAGCCAGACATCTTCTCGGAAGTCAGCAAGGCTGGAGGCAAGACAGGCGCGGTGACGCATTCCTACTGGTCCGAATTCTTCCGGTCCTATCCGTTCGACCTGGTCGAGGACATGGAATATGACGAGCCTGGTGGTCCGATCACGCATGGCCGGTTCCACACCATGACCGGCTACAATGCCCGTAACCAGATGACACCGAGCGACGTTGACCTGTTCGCGACGCTGACCATGCTGACGAAACGCCACGGCATCGACTACGGCATCCTGCACACATGCACGCTGGACTCGATGGGCCATCGCTTCGGCCACGACTGCCACGAGATGGACCATGCCGTCTATGCGATGGACGGCATGCTGGCAGCTTTCCTGCCGGGCTGGATCGAAGCAGGTTACGAGGTCATGGTCACCGCCGACCACGGCCAGACCGACCGTGGCCACCATGGCGGCCATGACGACGAAATGCAGGATTTCGCGCTGTATTATTTCGGTCCGGCGAAAGGCCCCGAGGGCGACACGCTGCTCGACCAGTTGCAGCTGGCGCCGACCGTGTTGAGCCGGCTCGGCGTGCCGGTGCCGGCGACGATGAAAGCGAAGCCGTTTCTGGATTGAGCGCGACTTTCCCTTCTCCCCTTGTGGGAGAAGGTGGCCTCGCGAAGCGAGGTCGGATGAGGGGTGCTCCAGCCTGGCGACGACGGCACTCCGTCACCCACCCCTCATCCGTCTCGGCGCTGCGCGCCGATCCACCTTTCCCCACAAGGGGGGGAAGGAAGAAGCGCCCCTACTGGCAACCTCCCCTTTCTTCGGTTAGCCTCCGCGAATTCCTTGGCGGAGGATGAACCTTTTTGGACCGATCAGCGACAGAGCAGGCAGGAGCCAGGCGGCTCGACCGGCCATGACGGCAGCGACGGATACCGATCGCGCGCTTGTCGACCGGGTCGCGAAGGGTGATCGTGCCGCCGTGCGGCTCCTGTTCATGCGTCACCACGCGCGGGTCTACCGCTTCGTGGTGCGCCAGACGGGATCGGAAATGATGGCTGACGATATCGCGAACGAAGTCTTCCTCGAATTGTGGCGTCAGGCGCCAGGCTTCGAGGGACGCTCCGAAGTCTCGACATGGCTGCTCGGCATCGCCCGGTTCAAGGCGCTGTCCCTGCTGCGCAAGAGGAAGGAAGACTGGATCGACGACGAGGCTGCCGCCGCGGTGCCCGACGGCGCCGACACGCCGGAGGTCGTCACGATGAAAGAGGACAAGGCCGCCGCCTTGCGCCGCTTTGTCGATGCCTTGCCCGAAGAGCACCGCACGGTGATCGACCTTGCCTATTATCACGGACAGTCGGTGACCGAGATCGGTGAGGTGCTCGGCATCCCGGTCGCGACCGTCAAGACCCGGATGTTCTACGCCCGCAAGAAACTCGGAGAGGCCCTCAAGGCCGCCGGTTACGACAGGGGGTGGCCATGAGCGCCGCTGAAAAAATGTCGCGCCGCGACGAAATGGAAACGCTGCTGCCGTTCTACCTGAACGGCTCGCTGGAAGGCTCGGAGCTGGAAGCCGTCGAAGAATGGCTGGCGACGGATCCGGCCGCAATGGCAGCCCTTGGCGAGGCCGAGGCCGAATTCTCCGGCATATCGGCCGCCAATGAGGCGATCCGTCCGCCGGCCGATGCGCTCAGCCGCTTCGCCAGGGCACTCGATGCCGAAGCGGGGCCGGCACGGGCACCGGCGGGCTCCTCCTGGCTGGCGCAGGCCTGGGGGCGGTTCATGGCGGTGCCGGCCGGTGTCGCCTGGGCCACGGCCGCGGTCCTGCTGGCACTGATCGCGGTGCAGTCGCTGGTGCAGCCCGGCGGCAAGGGCAAGGACTTCGAGATCGCCGGCGCCGAAGACGATCTGGCGAAAATGCCGTTCGCGCTGGTCAAGTTCAAGCCTGATGCGAAGATGTCCGATATTTCGGGCTTCCTCGGCAGCAGCGGGTTGAAGGTCATTGGCGGACCGACCGCCGATGGCGTGTTCCGGCTCGGCATTCCCGCGGCCAACGCAGCCGACTACACCAAGCAGCTCGGCCTTATTGCTGCCCAGCCGTTCACCGAGACTGTGATCGAGGGAAGGAAACCGGCTGATGGCGGCTGAGGCGGTCGTTCGATTTGCGGTGGTCCTTGCGGCGGCGATGACAATCGCCGCCGTGCCTGCATCGGCACAGACCAACGGCACCACTGGCGACCAGACGAAGATCGACTGCCGCAACGGCACCAATGCGGCAGGAGCCGACTGCGCCAAGGACAACGAAAAGGACGGTTCAGGGGCATCGCGGCCCGGCGCCGTCTTTCTTCCGGCCCTGATCGTCGACCTCTTTCCCAATCCCGCCGAAACTCCGGTCCCCGTGCCGACACCCGCACCGCGCCAGGATCCGGGTACGCCGCCGCCCGCCCCCGCCGATAAGCAACCGGGAACATCGGCCGGGGGGCCGATCGTCTCGCCCACCGATCTCATCGCCGTTCAGCCGCCGCGCGCGGTGGTGGGCGATTTCGTGCCCGACGAGGTGCTGGTGACCGTCGACGGCGATGCTGGCGCCGTGCAGCAGATCGCCGCCTCTTTCGGCCTTCAGGTTCGTTCGCAGCGCCAGTCGCGGCTGCTCGGCACCACGCTGGTGCGTTTCGGCATTCCCGACGGCCGCCCTGTCGGTGTCGTACTGGCGCAGCTTGCCGCCGACGGCCGCACGCAGCGCCGCGAGCCCAACCACATCTACTCGCTGCAGCAGGCGGCCGGCATCGTCAACTATGCCTTCGACCGCATCGCGCTCGATGCCAAACAGGCCAGCGGCGAAAACGTTCGTGTTGCCGTCATCGACACCGGCATCGACGACACCAACCCGGCGCTGGCCGGCGTCATCGCCGCGCAGTTCGACGCCATGCCCGACGTGCCGATCGAGAAGCGCGACCATGGCACTTCGATCGACGGCCTGATCGCCGGCGTCGGCGCGCTGGAAGGCATGGCGCCGGGCGCCAGGATCTACCATGCCCGCGCCTTCGAAGGCGGCAAGTCGACCATGGACGTCATCCTGTCGGCACTCGACTGGGCGGCCGAGCAGAATGTCAGCATCATCAATATGAGCTTCGTCGGGCCGAAGAACGACCTGCTCGGCGCCGCCTGCCGCAATGCACGGGCGCTCGGCATGGTGCTGGTCGCCGCTGCCGGCAATAACGGGCCGAAGGCGCCCTATGGCTATCCGGCCGCCTTCGACGGCGTCATCGCGGTGACCGCGACCGACGCTAAGGACGCTCTGATGCCGCAGGCCAATCGCGGCGCCTACGTCTTCATTTCGGCGCCCGGCGTCGAGATGGTGGCGCCAAGCGGCGCCGGCTCGGACGTGGTCACCGGCACCTCGTTCGCCGCGGCGATCGTGAGCGGCGCCATCGCCAATCTCCTCCATGCCGCGCCGGGCCGCTCGGCCGACGACATCGAGAAAGCACTGGCGGCGACAGCGAAGGATCTCGGCCCCAAGGGGCGCGACAACGACTTCGGCTACGGACTACTGGACATCAAGGCGGCCGAAGCGGCGAGGCAATGAGCCTGGGCACCGACACCTGGCTATCCGCAACGGCCGCGATAGATGGAACACCGTCGCCCACCGGCATGGCGATGGACCATGCTTGGCGCGATCCGCTATAGAGATGGGCCCAATCGAACGGCGCTTCCATCATAGAAACGCGACAGCCGGAAGCGGCTGAGATCATGCCCAGTCTCGTTTCCCTGTATCATGTCGGAAACGACGCGACCAATTCCTGGCCCGATACCAAACCCGTGACCACTCATGCCGGTGGCGACGAAAAGACCGCCGACCGCCTCCACGCGATCCACGACAGGAACGACATCGGGCATGGCGTCGATCATGCCTGCCCAGCCCGCCTTTAGGCGAAGCGTTTCGAACTGTGGAAAAAGGTGTTTGAAATTGCGTTCTATCGAACGGAGGCCGGAGCGTTCGGCGGCTGGGTTGAGCACCCGCATCCTTTCGAAGGGGCTGCGGGAATCCGGTGCCCAGTCGCGCGGCGTCGACCAGCTGTCGGGGTAGCCTGACGGAGCGAACGGAAAGTAACGTGTCCCGAACGGGTTGGCCATCAGGGCTGGAAGATACTTGGTGGCGTGCCGGAACGCGTCGGGCCCGACGTAAAGCAAATTGCTGCCTCCCGGGGCGAGCGTGTATCCGCCATCCTGTCTGCGCCTGAACGCGATGTGGTCGTCGGCCGCCGCACCGGAATAGATTTCGGGCAGGGGTTCCGTCGCGGCCACGGTTACCCTGACGCTGAGCTGAGGGACGGACACGCCGTGTCTTGCCAGGAGCAGGGATGACCAGGCGCCGCCCGCGACCAGGACGCTGGAGGTCTCGATGTACCCCGCCTCGGTCCACACGCCCTTGATCCTGCCCGCCGAGATTTCGAGGGTCCGCACGGCGCAATTCTCTACGATCCTGGCACCTTTTCGGGCGGCAAGCCGCGCAAGCGCGGGCACCGCCAACCAAGGCTCCGCACGCATGTCGGAGGGCGTCGTCATCGCACCCTTGAACCTGCGCGACATGCCCTTGATGAGTTTTGCGGTTTCGTCCGCGTCCAGGAGGCGAGTGTCGAGTTCATGGATCGCGGCGATCTTCATGAATTTTTCGAAGCCGGCCATTTTCTTGTCCGAGCTTGCCAGGTAGGTCACACCTGTCTGGTTCAGACCGATGTCTTCGCCGCATTCCTCAGCCAGCTGCCGCCATAGGCGAGACGCCTCGATAACAATCGGCAGTTCATCCGCGTCTCGCCCCTGCTTTCGAATCCAGCCCCAATTTCGGGAGGACTGCTCGGCCGCAACGCGTCCTTTTTCCAGCAGCGTCACCGGAATGTTGCGCTGCGCAAGGAAAAGAGCGGTCGTCACGCCAATGATACCGCCGCCCACAATGACCACCTCCGAAGTCTTCGGCGGCGGACCGGCATGTCGGATTGGATCCGCTTCGGAGAACGGGAATATGGGCAAGTGGCGCATCCTGGGAGGAATGATCGATGGCTCCGGCTTACTGGTTGCCACCCTCCAAAAGCCAAATCAAGAGCAGACGCAGGCGGACCGTTATCCCACGACACGGCAATCGATCGTCCGGCAAGGTCCGCAAGGGGCCGGCTCCGCAGGGTGATTGGGTCTGTCTCCTACGCCGGCGCACCGGCGACCGAGCCCCGCACCACCAGATCGACCGGCCAGACCTCGCCGCGGGCGCCTTCTTCCAGGCCCGATATCCGTGCCGCCAGCCGCTCGGCGACGCGCTCGCCGGCGAGACGGATGGATGAGCGCGTCGTCGATAACGGTACGGAAAAGTTTTCCGGCTTCAGCCAGGGGAAAACGTCGTCATGGGCGATCAGCGAGACATCGCCGGGAATAGTGAGGCCGAGGTCACGCACCGCGCGCACGACGCCCAGCGCCATGATCAGGCTTGAGCAAGCGATCGCCGTCGGCGCGTCGCTCGCCTCAAGCAATCGCCTGGTGGCGCGATAGCCGTTTTCTTCGGTCATGGCCACCGAGCAGACGTGGCGCTCGCCGAGGGTCAGTCCGCTCGCGGCGAGCGCCCGGCACACGCCGCGTTCGCGATGGATGGCAAAGGTTTCGCGGTCGTCGCCATTGATCAGCGCCAGCCGCCGGTGGCCAAGCTGGACCAGCAACCGCGCCGCCTCGTGGAAGGCACCCTCATTATCGATGTCGAGATAGGGATAGTCGAAATCGAGGCCTTCGCTGCGGCCGTGGACCAGATAAGGGATCCCGAGCGTGCTGACCAGCGCCACCCGGCTGTCCTGCGGCCTTGGCGACGAGATGTAGACGGCATCGACCTGCCGGTTGGCGACGATGCGCCGGTAAGTGGTCTCCTGGTCGTCGGCATCGGCCGGCGACAGCACAAGATCAAGCTCATGCGAGCGGGCATAATCGCCGAGGCCGGACAGGAATTCTACGAAATGCGGATCGATGTCGACGGCCGCACCCGTCGGCAGGACATAACCGATCATGCCGGACTTGCCGGTCGCCAGCCGGCGCGCGCTCGGATTGGGGCGGTAGCCATGGCGCTTGGCGGCGTCCATCACGCGCCTGCGCGTTTCCTCGTTGACCTCCGGGTAGCCATTCAGCGCCCGGCTTACCGTGGTCTGCGAAAGCGCCAGCATATGCGCGAGCTGCTTGAGGTTCACAACGGCCTCCATTCCCTCAAAGCGCTTTTAAATTGAATCGGCCCAAGTGCCACAAGGCCGCCAGGGTATCGACACAACCATAAGCGGGGTCGGGATCGGTTTGAAACAGAAAATTGCTGTTGCGCTGCCAAAAAGCATGCTGCGGTGCACTTTTTGATGCCAGAATCGGCGAGATTAAATCGATTAGCTAACCGAACCTCTTGACTTCCGGTCGATTCAATGGCGAGATCAGGAAAGCCAAAGCGCTTTGGAAGACTCTTCGAAAGGTTGCGGTTCCCTTGCGACTGAGTCACAGTCCTGCGGCGTCGGCGGGCGGAATGGAGGTTCCGTCCGGTGTGTGTGACCCACTGGGAGGGAATACCGATGAAGAAAATGCTTTTGCTAGGTGCTGCGTTTGCCACGCTCGCCCTGAACGCGCCCGCGCATGCCGAGCTGAAGTTCAAGCCGGGCGATGACAAGCGTTTCAACTGGGCAAATTACGAAGACCTGAAGAAAGTCGATCTCAAGGGCGAGACCCTGACCATCTTCGGGCCGTGGCGCGGCGAGGACGAGGCGCTTGCCCGTTCGGTGCTCGATTATTTCGCCGAAGCGACCGGCGCCGAGGTGAAGTACTCCTCTTCCGAGAACTATGAGCAGCAGATCGTCATCGACACCCAGGCCGGCAGTCCGCCAAACATCGCCATCCTGCCACAGCCGGGCCTGATCCAGGATCTTGCTTCCAAGGGCGTCCTGACCCCGCTGGGCGACGACGTCGCCGCCTGGATCAAGGAGAACTATGCCGCCGGCGACTCCTGGGCCAAGCTCGGCACGTATAATGGCAAGGACGGCAAGCCGGGCTTCTATGCCTTTCCCTACAAGATCGACGTGAAGGGGCTGGTCTGGTACTCGCCCGACAATTTCGACGAAGCCGGCTACAAGGTACCGAAGACGCAAGAGGAACTGGCCGAGCTCGAAAAGAAGATCATCGCCGACGGCGGCAAGCCCTGGTGCATCGGGCTTGGCTCGGGCGGTGCGACCGGATGGCCGGCGACCGACTGGGTCGAGGACATCATGCTCAGGACGCAACCGCCGGAAGTCTACGACAAGTGGGTCAAGAACGAGATCCCGTTCACCGATCCGGCGGTGGTCAACGCCATCGACATCTTCGGCAAGATCGCCACCGACGACAAGATGGTGGATGGCGGCGCCAAGGCAGTGGCGGCGACCGACTTCCGCGACAGCCCGAAGGGCCTCTTCACCGTGCCGCCGAAGTGCTACATGCACCATCAGGCATCGTTCATCCCCTCCTTCTTCCCGGAGGGCGTGAAGCTCGGCCAGGATGCGGATTTCTTCAACTATCCGCCTTACGCCTCCAAGCCGGAACTCGGCACGCCGCTGGAAGTGGCCGGAACATTGGTCATGATCACCAAGGATTCCAAGGCATCGCGCGAGTTCATCAAGTTCCTCGAAATGCCGCTCGCGCATGAATTGTGGATGGCGCAGAAGAGCTTCGTCACGCCCTTCAAGGGTGCCAACAAGGACGCCTATGGCAGCGATGCGCTGAAAAAGCAGGGCGAGATCCTGGTTGGAGCGACGACGGTTCGCTTCGATGGTTCCGACCTGATGCCCGGCAAGATCGGCGCCGGCTCATTCTGGACCGGCATGATCGATCTGGTCGGTGGCAAATCCGCCCAGGACGTGGCCGCCGACATCCAGAAGAGCTGGGACGCGATCAAATGACCAGCCCGGGCAAGTAACCAGCCCGGGTTCAGGTGCAATCCAGACTTTCCTGATCCTCATACCGAATCCGGGCCTCCGGCCCGGATTCACCGGCAGCACATGCCGGAAGCCTTTCGCGTTCGATTGTTCCGAATAACGAAATCGGTGCATCCAATCGCCAGCACTGCCTGGCCGATCATGCGCAGGGAGAGGGACCATGGCGGCTCAGATCTTCTCGGCCATATTTGTCATCATCATCGGCGTCGGCGGCTGTGTCGCTTATTTCTGGGGCGCCAACAAACTGCTCGACTTGACCTTCCCCTCGCGCGGGGTTTCCGGCACGGCCGCCGTGAACAATCTGCGCCGGCAGGGCCTGGTGCGGCCATGGCTGTTCGTCGGCCCGGCGCTGATCATTCTCACCATCTACCTGATCTACCCCGTGATCGCGACACTGTGGCTCTCCTTCCTCGACCGCGGCGGCGAGCACTTCGTCGGCTTCGCCAATTACGAGTGGGCGCTTCGCGATCAGGATCTGCGAAACTCGATCCTGAACAACATCCTGTGGCTGGCCGTGGTGCCCGCCGCCTGTACTTTCCTCGGACTGATCATTGCCGTGCTCACCGACAAGATCTGGTGGGGCACGATTGCCAAGAGCCTGATCTTCCTGCCGCTGGCCATCTCCTTCGTCGGCGCCAGCGTGATCTGGAAGTTCATTTACGAATATCGCGGCGAGGGCCAGGTGCAGATAGGCCTGCTCAACGCCATCATCCAGCATTTCGGCGGCCAGCCGCAGGTTTGGATATCGCTGCCGTTCTGGAACAATTTCTTCCTGATGATCATCCTGATCTGGATCCAGACCGGTTTTGCCATGGTCATCCTGTCCTCGGCGCTGCGCGGCATCCCGGAGGAGACGCTGGAAGCCGCCGTCATCGACGGCGCCAACCCGTTCCAGATCTTCTGGAAGATCATGGTGCCGCAGATCTGGGGCACGATCGCGGTTGTCTGGACCACCATCACCATCCTGGTGCTCAAGGTGTTCGACATCGTGCTGACCATGACCAACGGCCAATGGAACAGCCAGGTCCTGGCCAATCTGATGTTCGACTGGATGTTCCGCGGCGGTGGCGATTTCGGCCGCGGCGCGACGATCGCCATCATCATCATGATCGCGGTCATCCCGATCATGGTCTGGAACATCCGCCAGGCGAACAAAGAGACGGGAGGACACTGAGATGGCCGTCGCGACCGGAAATTCCTTCGCCAGCCGTTTCGGCGTCCATATAGCAGTGCTGGTCTTCGTGACGATCTGGACCATTCCGACACTCGGCATCCTGGTCTCGTCGCTGCGCGACAAGGATCAGATCGTTGCCTCGGGCTGGTGGAATTCGTTCGCCAGTTCCAGCCAGACCGAGGCCGGGCGCCTGCCCCCCGCCTCGGCGCAGACCCAGAAGGACGGCAAGTTCGTCCTCGAGGGCAACATTTTCGGCGACGGCGCTAGGCGCAGCATCAGCGCCTTCGGCGTCAAGGCGGCGTCACCGACACAGTATCCGGCCGGCACATCGGCAGACCTCGGTGACGGCGTGACCTTGCAGGTCAATGCCGACGGCAGCTTCGTCATGGCCTCGCCCAAGGCGTTCGAAGGCGATCGCGGCCAGCGCGTCTACTATGCCTCGTCGGCGCCGCCGAAATTCACCACCGACAACTACCAGACCGTGCTGTTTTCGGAAGGCATCGGCCGCTCGTTCATGAATTCGCTGACCGTCACCATCCCGGCGACCGTCATTCCGATCCTGATCGCCGCGTTTGCCGCCTACGCGCTGGCCTGGATGCGTTTTCCTGGCCGTGCGCTGCTGATCGCGGTCATCATCGGCCTCCTGGTGGTGCCGCTGCAGATGTCCCTGATCCCGCTGTTGAAACTCTACAACGGCGTCGGCACTTTCTTCGGGGTGCCGTCGAAGACCTATCTCGGCATCTGGCTGGCGCATACCGGCTTCGGCCTGCCCTTCGCCATCTATCTGCTGCGCAGCTATATTGCCGGCCTGCCGCGCGAGATCATGGAATCGGCCCGCATCGACGGTGCCAGCGATTTCGAGATCTTCGTCAAGATCGTGCTGCCGTTGTCCTTCCCGGTGCTGGCCTCCTTCGCCATCTTCCAATTCCTGTGGGTATGGAACGATCTGCTGGTGGCGATGGTTTTCCTCGGTACGGCACCCGACCAGATCGTGTTGACAGCCAAGCTCAATGCGCTGCTCGGCTCTCGCGGCGGCAACTGGGAGATCCTGACGACATCGGCCTTCATCACCATCATCGTGCCGCTGATCGTCTTCTTCTCGCTGCAGCGCTATTTCGTCCGCGGGCTGCTTGCCGGCTCGGTGAAAGGAGGCTGAAACCATGCAATCCGCTTTGAAGGCCAGCTCGAAGCCTGACCTTGCCGTCGATCGCGACTGGTGGCGAGGGGCCGTGATCTACCAGATCTATCCGCGCAGCTACCAGGATTCGAACGGCGACGGGATCGGCGACCTCAAGGGCATTATCGGGCGGCTGCCCTATATCGCCGCGCTCGGCGCGGACGCCATATGGATCTCACCCTTCTTCAAATCGCCGATGAAGGATTTCGGCTACGACGTCTCGGACTATTGCGACGTCGACCCGATGTTCGGCACGCTGGCCGATTTCGATGCACTGACGGCGGAGGCGCATCGGCTGGGCCTCAAGGTGATGATCGACGAAGTGCTGTCGCACACCGCCGACAACCATCCCTGGTTCAAGGAAAGCCGGTCGAGCCGCGCCAATCCAAAGGCGGACTGGTATGTCTGGGCGGACGCCGGGCCGGACGGCACGCCACCCAACAACTGGCTTTCGATCTTCGGCGGATCGGCCTGGCAGTGGGACACCAGCCGCCAGCAATACTACATGCACAATTTCCTGGCCGAACAGCCCGACCTCAACTTCCACAACCGCGAAGTCCAGGACGCCCTGCTCGACGTCACCCGCTTCTGGCTGGAACGCGGCGTCGACGGCTTCCGCCTCGACACGATCAATTTCTACTTCCACAGCCAGGGCCTGGAAAACAATCCGCCGCTGCCGCCTGAAGAGCGCAACGACCAGACAGCGCCAGCGGTCAATCCCTACAACTACCAGGACCATCTTTACGACAAGAGCCGCCCGGAAAACCTCGGCTTCCTCGAACGCTTCCGCGCCCTGCTCGATGAATATCCGGCGACCGCCGCGGTCGGCGAAGTCGGCGATTCGCAGCGCGGGCTGGAAGTCGTGGCCGCCTATACCGCCGGCGGCAAGCGCGTGCACATGTGCTATTCCTTTGACTTCCTGGCGCCGGAAAAGATCAGCGCGGCCAAGGTCCGCTCGGTGCTGGAAGCCTTCGGCAAGGTCGCCAGCGACGGCTGGTCGTGCTGGGCGTTTTCCAACCATGACGTGATGCGCCCGGCCTCGCGCTGGGCTGCCGACGAGGCCGACCCGACCGCCTATCTCAAGGTCATCTCGGCATTGCTGATGTCGCTGCGCGGCTCGGTCTGCATCTATCAGGGCGAGGAGCTCGGGCTCGGCGAAGCCGAATTGCGCTTCGAGGATCTTCAAGATCCCTATGGCATCCGCTTCTGGCCGGAATTCAAGGGCCGCGACGGCTGCCGCACGCCCATGGTGTGGGATGGCAACGCCACGAATGGCGGCTTCTCCCAGGCAAAGCCGTGGCTGCCGGTGCCGGCAAAACATCTGGCGCAAGCGGTCAATGTCCAGCAGGGCGACCAGGCTTCGCTGCTCGAACACTACCGGCGCTTCCTCACCTTCCGCCGTGCCCATCCGGCGCTGGCCAAGGGCGATATCACTTTCATCGAAAGCGAGGGCGACACTGTCGCGTTCACGCGCCGGGCGGGCAATGAGCAAGTCGTCTGCGTCTTCAACCTCGGCGCCAAGCCGGCCAAGGTCGACCTTGGCGGATCATCACTGCAACCCTTGCCGGGACACGGGTTTTCCGGGCAGGCGAGCACCGGTTCGATCGAACTTGGTGGTTACGGCGCCTGGTTCGGGCGCATCGACTGAATCTTTTTGAGAGATCACTGGGAGGAAACCAATGGCCGATGTCAATCTGAGACAAGTGAAGAAGTCCTACGGCAATCTCAACATTCTCCACGGCATCGACCTCGATATCAAATCGGGCGAATTCATCGTCTTCGTCGGTCCGTCGGGCTGCGGCAAGTCGACCTTGCTGCGCTCGATCGCCGGGCTCGAGGAAATCACCTCGGGTGAGCTCAAGATCGACGGCGAGGTCGTCAACAACGTGCCGCCGTCGAAGCGCGGCATCGCCATGGTGTTCCAGTCCTATGCGCTCTATCCGCACATGACCGTCTACGACAACATGGCGTTCTCGATGAAGATCGGCAAGGAGAACAAGGCCGAGATCGACCGCCGCGTGCGCCAGGCGGCGGAAATCCTGCAGCTGACCAAATATCTCGACCGGCTGCCCAAGGCGATGTCGGGTGGCCAGCGCCAGCGCGTCGCCATCGGCCGCGCCATCGTGCGCAATCCGAAAGTGTTCCTGTTCGACGAGCCGCTGTCGAACCTTGACGCCGCACTGCGCGTCGCCACGCGCATCGAGATCGCCAAGCTCAAGGAATCGATGCCCAACACGACCATGATCTACGTCACCCACGACCAGGTCGAGGCGATGACGCTGGCCGATCGCATCGTGGTGCTCAAGGATGGCCACATCGAGCAGGTCGGCACGCCGATGGATCTCTACAAGAAGCCCGGCAATCTGTTCGTCGCCCAGTTCATCGGCTCGCCGGCCATGAACATCCTGCCGGCGACGATCGACAAATCAGGCAGCCCGACCGTCGTCAGCCATGTCGGCGGGCGCAAGGCTACGGTGCCGATCACGACGCCGGCCTCGGCGAAGGGTGCGGCTGTAAGCTTCGGCGTGCGGCCGGAGGACCTGATCATCGCCACCGGCGCGGACTATCTGTTCGAGGGAACGGTCGATTACGTCGAGCAGCTCGGCGAGGTTCAACTGGTCTATGTCGACATCGGCCGCGCCGACCTGCCACTGGTGACCAAGCTGCCGGGCAATGTCGAGGTCAAGCGCGGCTCGACGCTGCGGCTGACCGCCAATGCCGAGGACTTGCATATCTTCGACACGGACGGGCGGTCCTTCGCGCTGCATGAAGCGGAAGCAAAGGCCGCTTAAGAAGCCGTCTTGACGGCAGAAACAAAAAGAGCGGCGGGCAAGGCCCGCCGCTCTCTTTTACGATCGACTTTGGCTGTTAGTGGCCGAAGAGGTTCCGGTCGGCGCCCTGGGGCGCGGACTTCTGCACATCGCCCGACGAATTGAGCAGCTTGTAGACGGGCGAATCGCCGTTGCGGATCGAAGCCGTGCGCGAGTTGTCGACAGAAGTCGCGGCAGGCTGGTTGGCGCCATTGGAGTTGAAGTTGTCACTTCCGGCGAAAGCGCTGCCCGAGAGAGCCAGAACGGCGGCGGCGGCGATGATGATCTTGTTCATTTCAAGTCTCCTGAATTTCAAGTTTCAACGGGACGGCAGGCAGGCCCGCCACCCCGGAGAATCGGCCGTTAGTGGCCGAAGAGGTTGCGGTCGGCACCCTGGACAGGTGTCTGGGCAGCCGGTTCCGACTTCTTGATCGAAGCGGTGTACGAGCTGTCGGTCGAAGTGACAGCGGGCTGGTTGGCGCCATTGGAGCCGTAGTTGTCGCTGCCGGCGAAGGCGCTGCCGGAGATAGCCAGAACAGCGGCGGCAGCAAGGATGATCTTCTTCATTTCAAGTCTCCTGAATTCTTCGAGTTCCGCCAAGGCGGCAAGCCAGGGCCACCGCCTGCTGGAAATCGACTGTTAGTTGTTGCCGAAGAGGTTGCGATCGGCACCCGTGACAGGCGCCTGAGCAGCCGGTTCCGACTTCTTGGTCGAAGCGGTGTACGAATTGTCGACGGCAGCAGTGGCTGCAGCGGCATTCGAACCATAGTGATCGCTACCAGCGAAGGCGCTGCCGGAAATGGCCAGAAGGGCGGCGGCAGTGAGAACAATCTTTTTCATTTTTGGTACTCCAGTATTTTCCCGTCCGTCTAGCGGCGTGTCTTGGGATTAAAATCGCGTCGTTCGGACAGCCCCGATGTGGGAAAGCCATGTGGCCGTTTCCAATCACGAAGTTGTTCCGTGTGGACCAAGAATCCACCACTTGAAATTGTACCAAGGCATTCCACTGCAAACATTTTTCTTTTTGATATCAATCGATTAGATAAAACCAGCAATACGATCACCTGATGTATCGAAGGCTCAGCGTTCACAGCGTGCTGTACGCACCGTCAACAGAAACGAACCGTTCGGTTCGATTTTAGAATCTGCTAATAGTCACTTTTCGAAACCGTTAACCCTTTTTGCTTCGGTTCCGGGGCGATTTCGATAGCCGGCATCGTCGTCACCGAGACGCGTTTCGTGGCCGTTCTTCCTGACTCGATCGTTGCTGAAGCGTGTCGCGCCACATGGATGCGATGTCGCTTTCATGCCGATGTCGCATGCGCTGTCGTGATTAGATCATGGCCATCTCAGGTGCCGCTTCGTGACGACGGGGCGGAGAATTGGGAAGCCGGTCAAAGTCCGGCGCTGCCCCCGCAACGGTGGTGGAGTTCAAGTCGCAACGGGAGACCACTGGGCGAAAGCCTGGGAAGGTGTCGCGACCGTCCGAAAGGACACTCCAGAGCCCGGAAACCAGCCCGAGATTTTTGAACTCGACTGATCGCGGTGGGCGGTCAAGAGGTGGATAGTGCATGACCGGCGCTTCGCCGGGACTGCATCCGATCCTTCCTCCATCACCACCATAGTCAGTCCTTAAACACGAGGACAGGACATGGATGTGCGCAACGATATGCTGAGGCTCTTGAGCAGCCGCAGAGAGGGTTTCTCGCTCGAGCAGCCTTTCTACACCGACCCGGACTATTTCAAGCTCGACATGGAGCTGATCTGGTACCGCGACTGGCTTTTCATCGGCCATGATTGCGAATTGCCCAAGCCCGGCAGCTTCATCACCGTACAGATCGGCGACTACCCGGTCGTGCTGGTGCGCGATCAGCAGGGCAAGATCAACGCCTTCCACAATTCCTGCCGCCATCGCGGCAGCAGGGTCTGCAACACGGACAAGGGCACGGCCGCCAAACTGGTCTGTCCCTATCACCAGTGGACCTATGAGCTCGACGGTCGCCTCCTGTTTGCCCGCCAGATGGCCGACGGCTTCGACAAGAGCCAGTTCGGGCTGAAGCCGGTCGCCTGCGAGAGCGTCGCCGGCTACATCTTCATCTGCCTGGCGAAGGATCCAGCCGACTTCGCCCCGATGCGGGCGATGATCGAACCCTATCTCAAGCCGCACCGACTCAGCGAGGCAAAGATCGCCTTCGAGAGCACCATCGTCGAAAAGGGCAATTGGAAGCTCGTCTGGGAAAACAACCGCGAGTGCTATCACTGCGCGGGCAATCACCCGGAGCTGTGCAAAACCTTCCCGGAAGCACCGACCGTGACCGGCGTGCAAGGCGCCGACAGCGATCCGGAGATGCTGGCGCACTGGGCCAAATGCGAAGCGGCCGGCCTGCCGAGCAAGTTCCGCATCGACCCGGCGGGGCAATACCGCGCCACCCGGGCGCCGCTGCTGCGCGATGCGGTCAGCTACACGATGAACGGCAAGCGGGCGGTGAAGAAGAACCTCTCCGACAGCGTCTCGGCCGACCGTATCGGCACATTGATGCACTATCACTACCCGACGACCTGGAATCATATCCTCATCGACCATGCCGTCACCTTCCGCGTGCTACCGATCAGCGCCACCGAAACCGCCGTGACGACCAAATGGCTGGTGCATAAGGATGCGGTCGAGGGCGTCGATTACGATCTTGCCGAGCTCACCCATGTGTGGACCGAGACCAACGATCAGGACCGCCGCATCGTCGAGGAAAATGCCCTCGGCATCCTGTCGCCGGCCTATGAGCCCGGCCCCTATTCGGAGCTTCACGAGGGCGGCGTGATCCAGTTCGTCGACTGGTACGCCCGCTTCATCGGTCCGCGCCTCGCCGAAGGCGGCCGGCCGGCGTTGCGCAGCGTCGCCTGAGAGGTTGAGGGATGAATGCGATGACCGACCTTGGCCTCTATCGCCATCTCGATCAGATGGCCCCCTGGAACGACAGGCTGCAGGTGCTGGAAGTGATCGGCGTCAGCGACGAGGCGCCTGACGTCAAGACCTTCACTTTCCGATCCGACAACCAGACCTGGTTCCGCTACAAGCCGGGCCAGTTCGTGACGCTGGAGCTGCCTGCGCCGGACGGGCCGCTGATGCGCACCTATACGCTGTCCTCCTCGCCGTCGCGGCCCTTCTCGATCGCGGTCACGGTGAAGGCGCAGGCCGGCAGCATCGGCACGCGCTGGATGTTCGATCACCTCGTGCCCGGTTCGCACGTCAAGGCCTATGGGCCGAGCGGCGACTTTTCACTGCACAGCCATCCGGCGGCCAAATACCTGTTCATCTCGGCCGGTTCCGGCGTGACGCCGATGATGTCGATGCTGCGCTGGCTGAACGACTGCGCGCCATGGACCGATGTCGGCTTCGTCAATTGCGCGCGTCGCGCCGAAGAGATCATTTTCCGCAAGGAGCTCGAACTGCTCGGCAGTCATATGCCGGGCCTGTCGCTGGGCTTCATGATCGAGGAGCGGTCAAGCCGCGAGGGCTGGTATGGCCATATGGGGCGCATCGACGCCATCCGGCTGCCATTGCTGGCGCCCGATTTCCGTGAACGCGAGATCTTCTGCTGTGGTCCGGACCCTTTCATGCGCGCCGTGCGCGGCATGCTGGAAGCCGCCGGTTTCGACATGACGAAATACCACCAGGAAAGCTTTGCCGCACCTGCGGTGGAGGAAATCCCGGCGCCGTTCGCAACGCCGCCGCAGGATGGCGTGGCCGTTCCCGTCGAGGCCGCAACGCCGATCCGCTTCGCGCTTTCGGACGTCGACGCCGAATGCGTCGCCGGCCAGACCGTGCTGCAGACAGCGCGTGCCTCCGGCGTGCGGATACCCGCGGCCTGCGAATTCGGCCTTTGCGGAACCTGCAAGGTGAAGAAAGTCTCCGGTGCCGTCGAGATGAGCCACAATGGCGGCATCCTCGATCACGAGATCGACGACGGCTTCATCCTCGCCTGCTGCTCGAAGCCGCTATCGGCGCTCGAAATCGAGGCGTGATCCGCACGGGCCTCGATTGGCCCCCAGAAATGTCGGCGCCCTGCCGGCGCCGGTTGCCTTGCCAAGAAAGAACCGAGCGTTTACAGGCGTTGTCAGTGGAAGCGATCCCGCTGGCGGGCGGGAATTGTGAAGCGGGGGCAACAATGACGCATGATTGCGACACCTATGCGGTTGCGAGCAGGGACATCGTCTTCGAATCCTTCGATGGCGAGGCCGTGGTGCTCAACCTTGCGAATGGCAAGTATTTCGGCTTCTCCGATTCCGGCAGCAGGGTTTGGCAGGCGCTCTCGTCCGGGGTCAACACGCAAGCCCTGATCGGGCTGACCGCCGGTGGCTCGACACTGGGCGCGGCGGAACTCGAACACTTCATCTCGCAATTGCTCGAAATGGGGCTGCTGGTGCCTTCAGATCAGGTTGCACAAGCGCTGCCGGGCGAGCTATCGGCCGAGCTTGCCGCCACGAACGAACCGCTCAATGTGAGCATTCACGACGACCTCGCCGACCTGATCATCGTGGATCCCATCCACGAGGTCGAGGAACCCCTCGGCTGGCCGGCGGTCAAGCAGGCATCCTGAAGAGCGGCTGCGTCCGGGATAGAGGGCGCTGGATGCCGCGCGTCACGCTCGAAACCTTGCCGGATTACGCACGGTATCTCATCACCGCCGCGGAAGAAGCCGTTGCACATTATCCAGCCCCGCTGACGGTCCGCCTGCCCCAACTGGAGCTGACCGCGCATGTCGGTCCCGGTGTGCTCGCGGATGCGCTGGGCCACGCCTTTGTAGAGGCCCATGATGGCCTGACGGCACCGTCGGCATGCCGCATCTTCATCGCCCATCCCGGCATCGACGGCATCCCCGAGCCGGCACGCTGGGGCGACGCGCATTTCACCGAATATGGCTTTGCCGAACGGCTCGCCGAGGCCGGGCTGCGCGGCCACTATTTTCACGATCTGGATTTCTGGCAGGTCTACGATCCTGAGCGCCGCATTGGCGTGCAACTGATGGCGTCGGCCGATGCCTTCCCGCCCTGGGAGCCGACAGCGCCGCTGCGGGCCTTCCTGCATTGGGAATATGCGGCGCGCGGCATGCGGCTGACCCATGCCGGCACGCTCGGTGCCAATGGCAAGGGCGTGCTGCTTGCCGGCGCGGGGGGCGCCGGCAAATCCGGCACCGTCGCCGCCGGCCTGCTTAACGGGCTCGACAGCGTCGGCGATGACTATGTGCTGATCGATCTCGCAGGTGGCGTAACCGCGAGGCCTCTGTTTTCGACGCTGAAGCAGGATGCGCGCGGTTTCGCGCGACTGGGCCTGAAGCAGCGGCTGGGGGTCGAGAGCCCCTTGAACTGGCAGGGCAAGCACACTTTTCACATTGTCGACATAGCACCCCGGCCGGTACCCCCGGCGCTGGACATCGTTGCGCTGGTGGTGCCACATATCGGCGGTGGCGAGGCGAGTTCGATCGTGCCGGTGTCGCGGCGAGACGCCATGATAGCGCTGGCGCCGTCGGGCATCATGCAGATGCCGGGGGAACGCGAAAGCGGCTTTCGTTTCTTCGGCGATCTCACTCGCCTGCTGCCAAGCTACCGTCTGTCCTTGGGAACGCATCCCGAGGAGATCGCCGGCACCATTGCGGATTTTCTAACGCGAGTTGCTTCGTGAAGTTGAGCGTGATCATGCCTGTCTACAACCGCGAACGTTATGTCGTTTCGGCATTGCGCTCGCTGGTGCGCCAGCGCGACGCCGCCGATCTCGACATCATCGTCATCGATGACGGCTCGACCGACGGTTCGGCGGAGGCCGTGCGCTCGATGATGGGCGAGAACCCCTGCATCCGCCTGTTCCGGCAAGAGAACATGGGTGTCGCCAGAACGCGCAATGCCGGGCTGAGGCAGTTGCCAGCGGACGCCGAGTTCGTTTCGTTCCTGGATTCCGACGACATCTCGCTGGCCGGGCGCTTCAAGACCGATCTTGCGCGTTTCGGCGCCAACCCCGGCTTGGAGTTGACCTATTCGTTGATGACACTGGTCGACCGGATTGACGATGAGAGGCTGGAGCCTGCGGTCGACAGCCGCACCATGACGCTGCGGGGAATTTCGCTGAGCACCGCCCTGTTCCGCAGAAGGCTAGTCGAGCGAACGGGCCAATTCGACGAGGAGTTCGAACAGGCCGAGGACACCGACTATCTGCTGCGGGTTTTCGAAACGGGTCCGAGCTATGAGTTGCTGGACACTGTTGCGATCTACTACCGGCGCCACGCCGGGAATGCCACCAGGGAACATGACGTCCGGGTCCGCAACCATTTGCGTGTAGTCCACAAGTCGATGCGACGGCGCAAGGCCGATCCGTCGCTGCGCGAGGTTCAGGGTATTTTCGAACTGAAGAGCCCATCTGCTGACTGGCGGATGATGTGATGCCGCACGTAATCGGATCGGATCTCGAACAGGCTTGGAGCGGCCTATGAGGCTGAGCGTGATCATGCCGGTCCATAACCGTGAGACCCTTGTAGGTCCGGCGCTACGGTCGCTGCTCAGGCAGCGTGACGCCGCCGATCTCGACATCATCGTCATCGATGACGGTTCGACCGATGGATCGGCCGAAGTGGTGCGCTCGTTGATGGCGGAGAGCCCTTGCATCCGCCTGTTTCAACAGCCCAATATGGGTGTGACCCGGACGCGCAACACCGGACTGGGATTGCTCGAGCCGGAGACCGACCTTGTCTCCTTTCTCGATTCGGACGACATTTCGCCGGTCCGACGCTTTGCAGCCGATATCGAACTCTTCCGCAATGATCCGGGTCTGGATCTCACCTATTCAAGGATGATGCTGGTCGACAAGATCGACGATGAGCGCCTGGAGCCCGCCGCTGACAGTCGCAGCATCACGGTTCGCGGCATCCATTTGTCGTCGGCGATCTTCACGCGCCGGCTTGTCGAGCGCATCGGTGTCTTCGACGAAGCCTTCAATCAGGCGGAGGATACCGACTACCTGCTGCGCACCTTCGAAAGCGGACCAAGATATGTCACGCCGGAGACCGTGGCCCTCTACTACAGACGCCATCCCGGCAACATGACCCGGCAGACCGACGTCCAGTCCCGCGAATTCATGCGTGCTATCTATAAGTCGATGACCCGCCGCAAGGCAGATCCGACCTTGCGGCGGATCGAAGGCATCTTCGAACTCAAGGATCTCACTGACTGGCAGTTCATGTGATGAATGAATACGGCGTCGTCATACCGGCCTTCAACGCAAGCGGCACGATTGCCGACACCTTGCTCTCGGTCGCGGCGCAGACGGTGCTGCCTGAACTGGTGGTGATCGTCGACGATGGTTCGACCGACGATCTCGCTTCGGCGATCAGCGGAACGGAGTTGCCGGTGCGCCTGTTTCGCCAGGCAAATGCCGGGCCCGGCAGCGCCACGACCAGGGGCATCGCGGCGCTGTCGACGCCGCTCATCGCGACGCTCGATGCGGACGACCTCTGGCTGCCGGACAAGATCGAGAGGCAGCTCGCGCATCTGGAGAGATTTCCCACGACATCGGGGGTTTTCTGTCACTGGCAGAATTTCCGCAACGACCGGCCCGACGCGCCAGAGGCCGAGGCGGTGCCCGGCTGGTCGCGCACCACCATGATGATCCGCCGTGAGGTCGCCGAGACGATTGGGCCAATCGTCGATCCGCCGGGCGGCCGTGGCGAAATGATCGACTGGATCGCCCGGGTGCGCGAAGCGGGCCTTGCCCTCGACATGCTGGACGAGGTGCTGGCACGGCGCCGCATTCGGCCTGGCAGTCTGTCCTACGGGCGCGATCCGGCACGCGATCGCGGCTATCTCCAGGTCGCGCGGCTCGCCATGCTGCGGCGGGCGCGGAACAAGGCCGGCTCGGGCTGATGGCTGATATCCGCCGTATCGAGCGACGCTTCCCGGACTATGGCTGGTCATGGCCTACGGGTGGGCTCGATCAATTGCTCAAGGCAGCGCTCCTTGCCGACGAGGATGCCGCTGCCGCCTGCGCCGCACGCTGGCTGGACGAGAACGATATCGATCTCGTCTCGTTCCGCGAGCACCGGCTGCTGGCCGCGATCTCCGACAGGTTCGGCAGGAAGCTCGCCGGTCATTCCGCTTATCCGCGCCTCGTCGGCCTGCAGAAGATGCTTTGGACCAAATCGCGCATAGCCATGCGGGAGGCCGAGCCGGCGCTGAAGGCGATGGCGGATGCGGGATGCCAGGTGATGCTGATCAAGGGCGCCAGCCGCATTGCCTTGAACGCATCGGCACAGCGCGGCAGGGTGGCGCACGACATCGACATATTGGTGCGGCCGCAGGACATGCAGACGGCCTTCGACGTGCTGCGCGACGGCGACTGGCAGATCGCCACCGGCGTCAGCCCGCAATATCTGCGGACAAGACTGGCGTCGCTGCGCTCGATGAATTTCTTCAAGGGCAATCTCGGCGACATCGACCTGCACCAGCTCGCCTATGACGGCTCGCAACGGAGCGAGGAAGATGACCTGGCCATCTGGCAACGGGCCGATAGCGCCGAATTCAGCGGCGTCGGCGTGCTGGTGCCGTCGCCGGCCGACCGCATCGCGCTTGCCATCGCGCATGGCGGCCTCGACGCCCACACCCACAGCGACTGGCTGGTCGATTGCGCGGTGGCCATTCGCGGCGGCGACGTCGACTGGGACGTGTTCCTCGATGTTGTCGCCAGGCGCGGCCTTGCCGTTGCAGCGGCGGTGGCGCTCTCCTATCTGACGCTTGAAACAGGCGTGACGACGCCGGACCGGGTGCTGGCGGGTGTGCTTGACATGGCCGACCGCTCCGGCCTCTCGCGCTGGTCGGCCGTGCTGCAGGCCAAGCCGCGGACCGATTTCGGCAGGCTGGTTTGGCTGTCGCGCGGCCTTGCCAAGCAGTTGCGGCTGAGGCGCAAGAGCGGCAGGCTGCGCCAGGAGCCGCCAGCCAAGGCCTGGCGCGGCAAGCCAGCCCGCAGCGAGCCGTCGGAAACGGCGCCGCCGTCGGTCTTCTCACAGACCATACCTTGCCCGCGAACGGTGGGCGAGATGATGCTGGACATCATGGTCAGGGTCAGCGTTCCACCGGTCCGCCGCCGCATCGAATTGGAGATCAATGCCGACGACCACCATGTTGCGCGCCTGCGCGCCATGGCCATCAGCCGGTCGGGGAGGGAACGGGTGCTGCATTTTCGCGGCAAGGTGACGCTTGATGGCGAAAGGCATGCCCTGACGCTGGAAGCGCGGCCATCGCGGCAATTCCGCCAATGGGACGACGCGGCGACCGTCGCCGCTTATGGCGCACTGCCCTTCCACCTGATCTCGGCGACGTTCTCGCCAATTGGCTGAAATGGAAGTCGGAACGAGTGGTCGACGGCCCGGTTAACCGCGCTTTAGGCAATCGAAGCTAATTTTAGAGGCGAATTTCAGCGGATTTCGGGAGCAGCCGGTGATCGATGCGAGCATTGCCGCAGGGCACGCGGCTTTGGCATCGGTGCTGATGCCGATCTCGAACGTCATCGTCCTCCGAAAAGTCGCCATCCTGGTAGCTGCCCGATGATCATGGGAACCTGCCGAGCCCGAAAAGCAGCGTCGTGGAGAAATGCACGGTGACCGCTTTCCAGAATCAGACCTTGTCCAATGCCGTTAGTCTCGCCGAGCGCAAAGAGCAACCGCGTACCATGGTTCTTTGCCTGCTCATCCTTGCGGCGGCCGTGCCCTGGCAATTGCGGTGGGGGGTAATACCCGATACGAGTTGGATCATCACGATGTGCGAGCGAATGCTCGCAGGCATGCGCCTTTACGTTGATCTCTTCGAGGTCAATCCGCCCTTCACACCTTGGATGTTCCTACCCGCCGTGGCGTTGGCTCACACCCTTGGCCTGTCGCCGGAGGTCATGATCCATATCTATGCCTATGCGATCTGCCTTCTCGGGCTGGGCTTCTCGGCACTGATCGTCAGGGCGGCCGGATTTGCCGAGAACCGGGCGCTGCTCTCGATGCTGCCCTTGTTCCTGGCCCTGCTGGTGATCTTTCCCGGCAACGCCTTCAGCGAGCGCGAACACCTAGGCGTTGCACTGCTTTTGCCATTGCTGGTGCTGATGGCATGGCGTGCGGCGCCGACCGATGAGCGCGCGCCCGGCCCGCTGGTGGTGGTGCTGGCCGGACTTTGCGGCAGCGTCCTGGTGCTGGTAAAGCCCCATTACGCTCTGGTGGTCCTCGTCCCGGCGATTTACGTGGCATGGCGACGCCGCTCGATCTGGATGCTTTTCGCCATCGAATACTGGGTGATCGGTCTGGTTTGCCTTGGGTATCTCGTCGCGGTCCTTTATTTCTACCCGCAATTTCTCGACGTCATTTATCCGGTGCTGGCCGATACCTACATGCGGCTTCGAGTTTTGCAGCCGGTGCTGATTAAATATGGGCCAGCCTATCTGATCGCGCTCTACATGCTGCGCTTCCTTCGCCCGGACCTGCCCTTGTCGCCACTTGTAACTGTGTTCGTGTTGGCTTCGCTGGCAGCCACCGGACCTCTCATCTACCAGGCCAAGGGCTGGCCTTACCATGCATTCCCAGCACTCTGCCTGATGGCGGCGGCGCTGCTGCTGAGGGCGACACAGAGTGATCCGACCGGACAGTCCCCAGCCGGAATGGCGATGGGTACCCCGCGCAAGTTGCTGCTGGCCGCGACGATTGTGGCCAACGCAATTCCTTTCCTTCCAACCCAGAAGCCTAGCGCCGAACTCATCGCCACGATCAATGACGCGGTTGAGCATCCAACAGTCGCGCTAATCGGCTCCGACATCGCCGCAGGCCATCCGCTGACGCGGATGGTCGGCGGGAACTGGATCTCGACCTACTGCAGCGACTGGCTCGGGACATTCGCTACCTACTTTTCGCAGGTCGAGGCGCAGAGCGGCAATCAGGCGGACGCTCAACACTACACGCGGATCGCAGACCGCTACATTGATGGCAAGCTCGCTGAATTGGAAACCGCCAGGCCATCGCTGGTCGTCGTGCAGAAAGGCGACGCAATGTGGACGGCAAAACTGTTCGCTCGGCCGGAGATCGTCCGCTTCATGCAGAATTACCACCAGATCGCGGAGGACGATACGGTCAAGGTGCTGCTTCGCAACGGCACTGGCGCCTCGCCGTGAACGTCCCCGTCAAACCGGCTTCGTCACCCGCCGCAGCGTCAGATTGATCCTGCCGCCGTTCTTCAGCAACGCCGAGGTCGAGGGATAGATGCGGTCGACGCCGTGGAAGCAGAGGCGCCCCTCGCCGCCGAGCACGACGACATCACCGCTTTTCAGCCTGAACGACTTGGTCGCGCCCTCGCGCGTCGTCTGACCGACCCTGAACAGGCAATCGTCGCCCAGCGAGACGGAGACGACGGGTGCCGAGAAATCGGCCTCGTCGCGGTCCTGGTGCAGGCCCATCTTCGCGTCCACCGTGTAGAAATTGATCAGGCAGGCCTCCGGCGGATTTGGATAGCCCGACACTTGCCGCCAAAGGTCGAGCAGGCCCTCCGGGATCGGCGGCCATGGTTCCCCGGTCAACGGATGCGTCGGCTGGTAGCGATAGCCTCGCTCCTTGTCGGTGACCCAGCCGAGCGTGCCGCAATTGGTCATGCGCACGCTCATCTCCTTGCCGGTGCGCGGCATCGCCGGCACGTAAAGCGGAGCCTGCTGGACGATGCTTCTCACCGCCTCGACAAGCGCCTCCTGAACAGTGCGCGGCAGATAGGCCGGCATGTGGCGGACTCCCTTGGGCAGAACGAGCATGGATTTGCGCACCTCGAGATGGTTCGAGCCGACAGGATGCCACCATCAAGGAAAGACGGCGACCCGAAAGCGGCCCCCGATCTCGTCGCGGCTATTGATGTGGGGATTCACGAAAGTGTCTGCGCGGAGCGCAACTGGTAAAATCGAAAACGCCGCGCGTCCTTTCGGATGCGCGGCGCTTGACTTCGCCGTATCGAAACGGCGCGATCTGGTTACTAAGTCAGGGGATGCGCAGCACCTGACCTGGATAGATCTTGTCCGGGTGGGTCAGCATCGGCCTGTTGGCCTCGAAGATGGCCGTATTCTTGACGCCCTGGCCCTTGCCATAGCTTTTCTCGGCGATCTTCCAGAGGTTGTCACCCTTCTGAACGGTGTAGAAAGTCGGTTCCTTGGCCGGCGCAGCTGCCTTCCCGGCATCCGGCGCGACCTGCAATTCGTCGGCCTGCACCTTGGAGACACCCAGCGTGTTGCCGACGGCAATCACCGCCTTTTCGAAGATCGACTGGTCCTTGACCACGCCCTTCAGCACCGCCGTGTCACCCTGGACGACGACTTGCACGCCATCGGTGCCGAGCTTGTGCGAATCGAGTTCCTTCTTGAGCGTGTCGGCAGTGGGTGCGGCTTCCTCGTCGCCGCCGATGCCTAGCTTCTTGCCGACGCTTTTGACGAAATCGAACATGCCCATCTTTAGTCTCCCTTGCTGTGGCAATGGCGAAACCTTGCATCTGAGGCGTCAAATGGAAAGCCATTTTATGCACGCGGCTGGTGTGGAGCTTAATCGTTCTCCACCCGGCCGCGCAGCTTCTTGATCGTGCCGCGCCCGGCCTTGCTTTTCAGCCGCCGTTCCACCGCGCCTTTCGAGGGGCGCGTCTTCTTGCGCGGCGGCGGTGGCGGCTCCGCGGCCTTGGCCACCAGTGCCGCCAGCCTCGCCCTTGCATCGGCGCGATTCTGCTCCTGGGTACGGAAGCGCCCGGCCTCGATGACGATGACGCCGTCCTTGGTGGCGCGCTGACCGGCAAGCTTGATCGTGCGTGCGCGCACGCGCTCCGAGAGGCCGGCCGCGTTGGCCGCGTCAAAGCGCAGTTGTACGGCCGTCGCCACCTTGTTGACGTTCTGGCCGCCGGGACCGGACGAGCGGATGAAATCCTCGTGCAGGTCGCCCGGATGGATCACGGCTTCGTCTGATATGATGATGTTGTCATCGATCGGCATGCCGCAGTCATGGCGCGGTGGACCGAAAAAGAAAAGGCCCGATCGAAACCGGGCCTTCACTGGTGCCTAGCAGCAATGATGCCAAGCGATCTGACGACTACTCCGCCGCTTCCTGCATGCGGGGCGCCGCCCCCACGACGGTTGCATCGACATGCGGCTCGAATTTCTCGAAGTTGACCGCGAACATCCCGACCAGTCTTGCCGCCTGACGGTCATAGGCAGCCTTGTCGGCCCAGGTCGAGCGCGGATCGAGAATTGAGCTGTCAACGCCAGGCACGGCCACCGGCACCTCGAAGCCGAAATTGGCGTCGGTGCGGAACGCGCCGGTCTTCAGCGAGCCGTCGAGCGCGGCGGCAAGCAGAGCGCGCGTCGCCTTGATCGGCATGCGCTTGCCGGTGCCATAGGCGCCGCCGGTCCAGCCGGTGTTGACCAGCCAGCAATCGGCGTCATGGCTGGCGATGAGCGCGCGCAGCAGGTTGCCGTATTCCGACGGATGGCGCGGCATGAACGGCGCGCCGAAACAGGTCGAGAACGTCGCCTCGGGCTCGGTGACGCCCTTTTCGGTTCCGGCCACCTTGGCCGTGTAACCGGAGAGGAAATGATACATCGCCTGCGCCGGGGTCAGCCGCGCGATCGGCGGCATCACGCCGAAGGCATCGGCGGTCAGCATGATGATGTTCCTGGGATGATTGGCGCGCCCGGTCTTCGAGGCGTTGGGGATGAAGTCGAGCGGGTAGGCACAGCGGGTGTTTTCGGTGAGGCGGCCGTCATTGAAGTCGGGCACGCCGTCGGCGTCGAGCACGACATTTTCCAGCACGGTGCCGAAGCGCTGCGTGGTGGCGAAGATCTCCGGTTCGGCTTCCGCCGACAGCTTGATGGTCTTGGCGTAGCAGCCGCCCTCGAAGTTGAAGATGCCATGCGGACCCCAGCCATGCTCGTCGTCGCCGATCAGCGTGCGCGATGGATCGGCAGAGAGCGTCGTCTTGCCGGTTCCGGACAGCCCGAAGAATATGGCGGCGTCGCCGGCCGGTCCCTCATTGGCCGAGCAGTGCATCGGCATCACGCCCTTCTGCGGCAACAGGTAGTTGAGCATGGTGAACACCGACTTCTTCATCTCGCCGGCATAGGAGGTGCCGCCGATCAGCACGATCTTGCGGCTGAGGTCGACGGCGATCACCGTCTCGGTGCGGCTGCCGTGGCGGGCGGGATCGGCGCGGAAGGACGGCAGGTCGATGATCGTCATCTCAGGCACGAACTGTTCGAGTTCGGCGCTATCCGGACGGATGAGCAGATTGCGGATGAACAGCGAGTGCCAGGCGAATTCGGTGATCACTCTGGTGGGGAGCTTCAGCTCCGCGTCGGCGCCGCCGACCAGATCCTGCACGTAAAGATCCTTGTCCGCGGCGTGGGCCTGGAAATCGGCAAGCAGCGTCTCGAACTGGGCCGGAGAGATCGCCTTGTTGTTGTCCCACCAGACATGCGGCTCGGTGGCTGCGTCGCGGACGACGAATTTGTCCTTGGGCGAACGGCCTGTGTGCTGGCCGGTCTCGGCGACCAGCGCGCCATGCGCGGTCAGCCGGGCCTCGCCGCGCCGGATCGAGTCCTCGTAAAGGGCGGCCGCCCCGAAATTGTAGCGCACCACGCCGGTGGTTTTCAGGCCGATACGATCGATCGCGCAAGCAGGATTGCGTTTGCCGACTTCCGACATTGGTGTCCCTTCTTCGATTTGCTGCGTCTTTGCCGGCGTATTTCCGGCACGCCCGCTGTCCGGGCTGAGATGGTCAGAACCAGAAAAGCCAAATGATATCAAATCATTAATCGATTTAAATATTTTGAAAGTTGTTTAAATCGTTTATATATGCAAAAAGTTTCACGGTTGCCCAAAGGATTGGCCGCGTTCGTTCGTCCAATCCATGTCGAGGTAGAATTGTGGCCTGCGGCACCCCGCGCGTGACAGCGGCCAAGGCCTATGCCACATTTTGTACCTAATTTGTCCTGCAAAAGCCCCTTCTCTACGAAAGAAGGGACAGCTCATGAGGGAGCCGCTTGAAATGGCAACAATCGCGCTTGTCGATGACGACCGCAACATTCTGACGTCGGTGTCGATCGCCCTTGAATCCGAGGGATATCGTGTCGAGACCTACACGGATGGTGCGTCCGCGCTGGAAGGCTTGGCGGCGCGTCCGCCGAATCTCGCCATCCTCGACATCAAGATGCCGCGTATGGACGGCATGGAGCTTTTGCGCCGGATGCGCCAGAAGTCCGACCTGCCGGTGATCTTCCTGACCTCCAAGGACGACGAGATCGATGAGTTGTTCGGCCTCAAGATGGGTGCCGATGATTTCATCCGCAAACCGTTCTCGCAACGTCTGCTTGTCGAGCGGGTGCGCGCCGTGCTGCGCCGTGCCAGCGCCCGCGAGGCTGCGGCAAAGGCGCCCAGCCAGCAGGCCCGCTCGCTCGAACGCGGCCAGCTCGTCATGGACCAGGAACGCCACACCTGCACCTGGAAAGGCGAACCGGTAACGCTCACCGTCACCGAATTCCTGATCCTGCATTCGCTGGCGCAGCGCCCCGGCGTCGTAAAAAGTCGTGATGCGCTGATGGATTCGGCTTATGATGAGCAGGTCTATGTCGATGACCGCACGATCGACAGCCACATCAAGCGGCTGCGCAAGAAGTTCAAGGCTGTCGACGACGACTTCGAAATGATCGAAACCCTTTACGGAGTCGGATACCGGTTCCGCGAAGCTTGAATAGGCAGTAGGCAGTAGGGAATAGTCGGTAGTCAGTTTTGAATGGTGCGAGCGGCCATCGCCGCGATCTCAGCCAACCATTTCTCTATTCCCTACTGCCTACTCACCACTCACTAACTAGGCAGGGCCTGCTATTCGATGGCAGTGGAAGCACAGCGAACAAGACCGGCGGGCGCTGCCAGGCGGCCGTCGCGCATCATGCCGTCCTTCGTGTCGAAGATTACCGTGCCGATGCGCCGCTTCCTCGGCCATCACATCTTCTCCAGCCTGACGCGGCGCATTCTGTTCCTCAACCTTGCCGGCCTGGCCGTCCTGGTCACCGGCATCCTCTACCTCAACACCTTCCGCGACGGGCTGATCGATGCCCGCGTCGAAAGCCTGATGACGCAGGGCGAGATCATCGCCGGCGCGATCGCGGCATCGGCGACGGTCGAGACCGATTCGATCAGCATCGACCCGGAAAAGCTGCTTGAGCTGCAGGCCGGCGAAAGCCTGGGGCCGGGCTCCGACCAGCTCGACAATCTGGATTTCCCGATCAATCCCGAACGTGTCGCGCCGGTGCTGCGGCGGTTGATCTCGCCGACCCGGACGCGGGCACGCATCTATGACCGCGACGCCAATCTGCTGCTCGATTCGCGCCATCTCTATTCGCGCGGCCAGATCCTGCGCTACGACCTGCCGCCGGTCGACGAGGAAGAGCCCGACCTTGTCGAGCGCATCCAGAAGTTCATCTTCGACTTCTTCCGCAACACCGACCTGCCGGTCTATCACGAACAGCCGGGCGGCAATGGCGCGGCCTTCCCGGAAGTGGTCAAGGCGCTGACCGGCAGCCCGTCGACCATCGTGCGCGTCTCGGAACAGGGCGAGCAGATCGTTTCGGTGGCGGTGCCGATCCAGCGCTTCCGCGCCGTTCTCGGCGTGCTGATGCTGTCGACCGAGGGCGGAGACATCGACAAGATCGTCGCCGCCGAGCGCAAGGCGATCCTGCGCGTCTTCGGCATCGCGGCACTCGTCACCGCCATCCTGTCGATGCTTTTGGCCTCGACCATCGCCAACCCTCTGCGCCGGCTGTCGGCGGCGGCGGTGCGGGTCAGGCGCGGCGTCAAGAGCCGCGAGGAGATCCCGGACTTTTCCGACCGGCAGGACGAGATCGGCAATCTGTCGGTCGCGGTGCGCGACATGACCAACGCGCTCTATGCCCGCATCGAGGCGATCGAAAGCTTCGCCGCCGACGTTTCCCATGAATTGAAGAACCCGCTGACGTCGCTGCGCAGCGCGGTGGAGACCCTGCCGCTGGCCAAGAACGACAATTCGCGCAGCCGGCTGATGGAGATCATCCAGCATGACGTCCGGCGGCTGGACCGGCTCATCACCGACATTTCCGACGCCTCCCGTCTCGACGCCGAACTCGCGCGCGAAGACGCGGGAACCGTGGACCTGAAGAAATTCGTCACCGATCTGGTCGCCGTGTCGCGCGAGGCCACCCGCAACAAGAAAGCGGTCGAGATCGAACTCAAGGTCGCCAAGTTGCCGCAGGGTGTCAAAGGCTATTTCGTCGTCGGCCACGATCTGCGTATCGGCCAGGTCATCACCAATTTGATCGAGAATGCGCGCTCCTTCGTTCCCGAGGACCACGGCCACATCAGCCTTTCGCTGGCGCGCGCCGGCAAGTTCAATATCCTCACCGTCGACGACAACGGTCCCGGCATCCGCGCCGACAACATCGACCGCATCTTCGAGCGCTTCTACACCGACCGGCCGGCCGGCGAGGCGTTCGGCCAGAATTCGGGCCTTGGCCTGTCGATCTCCAGGCAGATCGTCGAAGCCCATGGCGGCACGCTGACCGCCGAGAACATTCCCGGCACCAAGCCCGGCGAGATCAAGGGCGCGCGCTTCGTCGTGACGCTGCCGGCCGAAGCATGATCCCGAACCGAAGGGCAGCGGGATCATGTCCGTTGCAAAAAGACGTGATCCGTGCGGCCTGAAAACATTCACGCGACGGCGGTGCTGATCGGCGAACGTGGCATTCTGGTCAGCGGCGCGTCCGGTTCAGGCAAGACGACATTGGCGCTGACGCTCATCGACCATTGCCGTCAGCGCGGATTGTTCTCACGGCTGGTCGGCGACGACCAGCTTTTCATCGAGGCGCATGGGGGGGAGGCGCATGCGGGGCGGCTGGTATGCCGCGTACCCGCCACCATCGCCGGCCTTGCCGAAGTGCCGGGACTTGGACCCCGGCCGCTGCCGTTCGAACCCGCCTGCGTCATCGACCTGCATATACGCCTGCTGCCGGCCGGCGAGATCGCGCGCTTCCAGGAGGACGCCAGTGACGAGATCGCCGGGTGCGTGGTGCCACGGATCGATCTGGCCGAACGCAATGTCCAGGCTGCCCTGCCCGCCGTGATGGCGCGGCTGTCCATCATGCCTTTTCTATGATCCGCCCGGCATTTTTTGCTGCAATGCGTCAAAATGGCATGGGCAGGCGCAATTTTGGGCTTGTCAACGGGCCGCGCGTCGACAAGATAGCGCTCCCGCCGCCTGGAATGGCTGGCGAGCATAAAATGCGCCTGTGAAGCGGCGATGACGGGAGCCACCAAAGAATGATCGGACTCGTGCTTGTAACGCACGGTCAACTGGCCACCGAGTTCCGACATGCCGTCGAACATGTCGTCGGGCCACAAGACAATTTCGAAACCGTGGCGATCGGTGCCGACGACGATATGGAACAGCGTCGCCGCGATATCGTCGACGCCGTCGCCCGTGTCGATACCGGAGCCGGCGTCATCGTGCTGACCGACATGTTCGGCGGCACGCCGTCGAACCTTGCCATCTCGGTGATGGAGTCCGGCCGCACCGAGGTGATCGCCGGCATGAACCTGCCGATGCTGATCAAGCTGTCGTCGATCCGCAAGGGCGACAACATGGCGGCCGCGCTCGATGAGGCGCAGGCTGCCGGCCGCAAATACATCAATGTCGCCAGCCAGCTTCTGAGCAGCAAATGAACGCGCTATCATCGGAAAAAGAGCAGATTGTCCGGGAGTTTCCGATCGTCAACCAGCGCGGCCTGCATGCACGCGCCTCGGCGAAATTCGTCCAGCTCGCCAGCGGCTTCAATGCCGCGGTCCATGTCGAGAAGGACGGCGTCAAGGTCGGCGGCACGTCGATCATGGGCCTGATGATGCTGGCCGCCAGCCCGGGCTACTCCATCCGCGTCACCGCCAGCGGACCCGAGGCGCTCGAAGTGATGGACGCGCTGGAGCAGCTTGTCGCCTCCCGCTTCGGCGAGGAATGCTGATCCCCTGCATCGCCAAGGCATGCTTGCGAGACATGCAGGGATAAAGATTTCTTTATATCCCATTGTCGTTTCGACATCGATCTGCTAGTCAGGCCGGCAATTCGCGCCCTTCGACGCGCCGACCGGCGCGGGCGCATCCGCAACCAATTCGCAGCATAACAATTCGCATCGGAGCACTGCCATGACGGGTAGCAAGGATTATGTGGTCGCCGACATCTCGCTTGCCGGCTGGGGCCGCAAGGAACTCGATATCGCCGAAACCGAAATGCCGGGGCTGATGGCCTGCCGCGAGGAGTTCGGCGCCAAGAAGCCGCTGAAGGGCGCGCGCATCACCGGTTCGCTGCACATGACGATCCAGACCGCGGTGCTGATCGAGACGCTGAAGGCGCTCGGCGCCGATATCCGCTGGGCGTCCTGCAACATCTTCTCGACCCAGGACCATGCCGCCGCGGCGATCGCCGAGGCCGGCATTCCTGTCTTCGCCGTCAAGGGCGAGAGCCTCGAACAGTACTGGGACTACACCGACCGGATCTTCCAGTGGACAGACGGCGGCCTCTCCAACATGATCCTGGACGACGGTGGCGATGCCACCATGTACATCCTGATCGGCGCCCGCGCCGAGGCCGGCGAGGACGTGCTGTCCAACCCGCAGAGCGAGGAAGAGGAATATTTCTACGCCCAGGTCAAGAAGCGCCTGAAGGCTTCGCCCGGCTTCTTCACCAAGCAGAAAGCGGCGATCCGCGGCGTCACCGAAGAGACGACCACCGGCGTCAACCGGCTATACCAGTTGCAGAAGAAGGGCCTGCTGCCCTTCCCCGCCATCAACGTCAACGACTCGGTCACCAAGTCGAAATTCGACAACAAGTACGGCTGCAAGGAATCGCTGGTCGACGGCATCCGCCGCGGCACCGATACGATGATGGCCGGCAAGGTCGCGGTCGTCTGCGGTTATGGCGACGTCGGCAAGGGCTCGTCCGCCTCGCTCAAGGGCGCCGGCGCCCGCGTCAAGGTCACCGAGGTCGATCCGATCTGCGCCCTGCAGGCGGCGATGGACGGCTTTGAAGTCGTCACGCTGGAAGACGCGGCTCCGACCGCCGACATCGTCATCACCACCACCGGCAACAAGGATGTCGTCACCCTCGACCACATGCGGTCGATGAAGGACATGGTGATCGTCGGCAATATCGGCCACTTCGACAACGAGATCCAGGTCGCGTCGCTGCGCAATCTGAAGTGGACCAACGTCAAGCCGCAGGTCGACATGATCACCTTCCCGGACGGCAAGCGGATGATCCTCTTGTCGGAAGGCCGCCTGCTCAATCTCGGCAATGCCACCGGCCATCCGAGCTTCGTCATGTCGGCCTCCTTCACCAACCAGGTTCTGGCCCAGATCGAGCTGTTCACCAAGGGCGAGCAGTACCAGAACCAGGTCTATGTCCTGCCCAAGCATCTCGACGAGAAGGTCGCGCGCCTGCACCTCGACAAGCTCGGCGCCCGCCTGACCGAACTGTCGGGTGAGCAGGCCGCCTATATCGGCGTCACGCCGCAGGGTCCGTTCAAGCCGGAACACTACCGCTATTAACCAAAGCTAAATTTGCTACCATATATTGACGCCGGGCGATTGACTTTTCGCCCGGCTTTATTTTTGCGCGCGATCAGCCTTCACGGCGATTCGGCGAGGGTTTATTGTCAGGTGATTCGCGACGCTTCCGGCCCGAGAGGGGATCAGAGAGGCGCGTTTCAGGGCGGTCTTGCATTCAGGCGGCGGAGAGGACCAAGACATGCCGGGGCAAAACCCGCACGGAGCGGGATCGGCCGTTTCCGGCGGCCATGACGATTCGGGGACCTTAGGCTCGGCCATCCAGGGCGGACGCCTTTCATGGCGTGCCCGTGCGGGACTGTTGGCCAGTTCGGCACTGGCCTGGCCTTTGGCAGGCGCCGTGGCGCATGCCGAGACCGCCGCCGTGGCGACCGCCGGCCTGTCGATCAGCACGGTCGAAGTCATGCAGCTTGCGGTGTTCGTCGGCGTGACGGGCGCGGCGCTGCTGTCGGCCATCGTTCTCATCCGCGAGCGGGCCCGCACCTCGGCGGAGAATGTCGAACTGAGAAGCCGCGTCGCCGACGTCAACGCCGCACTGCGCCGGTCGGAAGCGTTGCTCAATCTGCGCGACCAGCGCGTGGTCGTCTGGGCCTCGGAGAACAAGAAACCCGAACTCGTCGGCACATTGCCGGTCGAAAGCGGCGCCCCCGAGGAGCGGGCGGCTTTCCTCGCTTTCGGCCGCTGGCTGATGCCGCGCTCGGCGGCGGCACTCGAACATGCGGTCGCGGGCTTGCGCGAAAAGGCGAGGCCTTTCGACCTGGTCATCGAATCGCAGGCCGGCGCACCGCTCGAAGTGCACGGCCGCAAGAGTGCCGCGCATATATTGGTGCGGTTTGTCTCGCTTTCCGAGACGCAGCGCAGCCAGGCCCGGCTGATGATCGAGAACCAGCGGCTGGCCGCCGACCATGACACGATGATCGGCCTGCTCGAGGCGCTGAAGATGCCGGCATGGCTGCGCGACGAGCACGGACGCCTGAAATGGGTCAACCGGGCCTATGCCGACGCGGTCGAAGCCGAGAGTGCGGAAGCCGCCGTCCGCGACGCCAAGGAGTTTCTTGGCGGCCAGGCGCGCGAGGCCATTGCCACCCAACACAAATCACATCCGGTCTTCGAGCAGTCGCTTTCCACTGTGATCGAAGGCGACCGCCGCGTGTTCGCGGTGACCGACGTCGCCGGCGGCGACGGTTCGGCCGGGCTTGCCTGCGACACCAGCGCGATCGAGACCATCCGCGGCGAATATGAGCGGACGGTGCGCAGCCACGCCGACACGCTCGACCAGCTCAACACCGCCGTTGCCATCTTCGACACCGACGAGAAGCTGCGCTTCTTCAACCAGGCATTCCAGAAGCTGTGGGGGCTCGACAGCGGCTTCCTGCACAGCGCCCCGGACAATGCGCTTTTGCTCGACCGGCTGCGCAGCGAAGGCAAGATCGCCGAACAACCTGAATGGCGCCGCTGGAAGGAAGGCCTGCTCGGCGCCTACCGCGCGGTCGAATCGCAGGAACATTGGTGGCATCTCCCGGATGGCAAGACCATTCGCGTCGTTGCCAACCCGCAGCCCAAGGGCGGCGTCACCTGGGTGTTCGAGAACCTGACCGAGAAGATGGACCTGGAAAGCCGCTACCGGACCGCGGTGCGGGTCCAGGGCGAAACGCTCGACAATCTCGCCGAGGGTGTGGCGGTGTTCGGCCCCGATGGCCGGCTGCGGCTGTCGAACCCGGCCTTTGCCACGCTGTGGGGGCTGAGCGCGGACGCCGCCAAGCCTAACGTGCACGTGTCGACGATCCGTGATCTTTGCGACCGGCAGGCGGTCGACAGCCCCTGGCCGGGCTTCGTTGCCGCCATCACCGGGTTCGACGATGAGCGCCGCGACCGTCACGGCCAGAGCGAGCTCAACAACGGCACCGTGCTGCGTTACGCCGTGATTCCACTGCCCAACGGGCAAGTGATGATGACCTTCGTCGACGTCACCGACAGCGTCCGTGTCGAACGCGCGCTGAAGGACAAGAACGAGGCGCTGGAAAAGTCGGATCAGCTCAAGAACGACTTCGTCCAGCACGTGTCCTACGAGCTGCGCTCGCCGCTGACCAACATCATCGGCTTCACCGAACTGCTTTCAGGGCCAACGACCGGGCCGCTGAATCAAAAGCAGCGCGAATATGTCGAGCATGTCAGCTCGTCCTCCTCGGTCCTGCTGACCATCGTCAACGACATACTGGACCTTGCGACCGTCGACGCCGGCATCATGCAGCTCGACATTTCGGAGGTTCATGTCGACCGCACGATCGCGGCGGCGGCGGAACTGGTTGCTGACCGGCTGCAGGAGCATTCGATCCGACTCGTGGTCGATGCCACCGCTGCGCCGAAGACCTTCCACGGCGATGAGACCCGCATCCGCCAGATCCTCTACAATCTGCTCAGCAACGCCGCCAATTACGCGCCGGAAGCCAGCAGCATCCGGCTCGCCTGCCGCCAGTTGGCGGACGGGGTGGAATTCTCGGTTCATGACGACGGCCCCGGCATGCCGCCGGATGTGCTGGATTCGGTGTTCCGCCGCTTCGAACCGCGTACCAATGGCGGCCGCAGGCGCGGCGCCGGCCTTGGCCTGTCGATCGTCAAGAGCTTCGTTGAACTGCATGGCGGCGGCGTTCGCATCGAAACCGGCAAGGACAAGGGCACGACCGTCATCTGCACCTTCCCCGACATGCCCGGCATCCGCGCCGCGGCCGAGTAGCGCGCTCGATGACGGGGCTTGTGCTGGAGCGTTTGCTCCCTGATGAGACACAGACCGCGCGGCTGGGCGAGGATCTGGCGCTGGCGCTGCGTGCCGGCGATGTGCTGGCGCTCAAAGGCGATCTCGGCGCCGGCAAGTCGACACTTGCGCGGGCTCTGATCCGAACGCTTGCGGACGATGCCGGCCTCGACGTGCCGAGCCCGACCTTCACTTTGGTGCAGAGCTACGACACGCGCATTCCAGTGCATCATTTCGACCTCTACCGCCTGGCGTCGGCGAGCGAGCTCGACGAACTCGGCTTCGATGAAGCGCTGACGCAAGGGGCAGCCCTGGTCGAATGGCCCGAGCGGGCGGAGGGCTATCTGCCGAAGACAGCGCTGTCGATCGAACTCGTCCAGCATGGCGAAGGGCGGCTGGCGCGGCTGTCGGGGCAAGGCGCGACCTTCGAGCGGGCGGCGCGGTCCCTGGCCATGCGCGATTTTCTCGACAGCGCCGGCTGGGGGACAGCGCGGCGCCGCCATTTCATCGGCGATGCCTCGGCCCGTTCCTATGAGATCGTAACGCTTGCCGGCCAGGAGCCGCGCGTGCTGATGAACTCGCCGCGGCTGGTGCTTGGCCCGCCGGTGCGCGACGGCAAGCCCTATGCCGTGATCGCGCACACCGCCCAGTCGGTCTCGGCCTTCGTCGCCATCGACCGCGCCTTGAAGGCCGGCGGCGTCAGCGTTCCGCAAATCCATGCCGAGGACCAGGACCAGGGGTTTCTGCTGCTCGAGCATCTCGGTTCCGAAGGGTTTCTAGGCAAGGACGGCGAGCCGGTGGCCGAACGCTACGCGGCGGCCGCCGAACTGCTGGCCATGATGCATGGCAAGACCTGGCCGCGGCGCCTGCAAGCCGGACCGGGCAGCTTCCACGAGGTGCCGCCTTTCGATCGCGATGCGATGATGATCGAAGCCGATCTTTTGGTCGACTGGTATGTGCCGGCCATATCGGGTGGCCCGGCCAGCCAAGATCTGCGCACGGGCTACGCCAGGCAATGGAACGCGCTTTTCGACCGGCTGCAGGCAAGCGAATACACGCTGATGCTGCGCGACTTCCATTCGCCCAACATCATCTGGCGCGGCGACCGCTCCGGGCATGACCGGCTGGGCATCGTGGACTTTCAGGACGCGCTTATCGGCCCGTCGGCCTATGACGTCGCCTCGCTTGCCATGGATGCCCGTGTCACCCTGTCGTCCGCGATCGAAAAGCAGACACTTGATGCCTATGTCGCGGCGCGACATGCGGCAGGGGCTTTCAACGAAGCGAGCTTCCTGGAAGCCTATGCAATCATGGCCGCGCAGCGCAATTCAAAGATCCTCGGCATTTTCGTGCGTCTCGAAAAGCGCGACGGCAAACCTTATTATCTCAGACACCTGCCGCGTATCCGCGACTATCTGCGCCGGGCGCTGTCCCATCCGGCGCTCGCCAGCTTGAAGGATTTCTACGGCACGCACGGGCTGCTGGAGGAACGAGCGCTGTGACAGCAAGACCGGACACTGCCATTGTGCCCCAAACTGCAATCGTACTCGCCGCCGGGCTCGGCAAGCGCATGCGGCCGATCACCGACACCATCCCCAAGCCGCTGGTCAGGATCGCCGGCAAGACCTTGCTCGACTGGGGTCTCGACAGCCTAGCCGCCGCCGGCGTCGCCAAGGCCGTCGTCAACGTCCACTATCTTCCCGAACAGATCGTTGCCCATGTCGCGACGCGCCATGTGCCCCGCATCATCATTTCCGACGAGAGCGACCGGCTGCTCGATTCGGCCGGCGGCATCGTCAAGGCGCTGCCGGAACTGGGCGAACAACCCTTCTACATCCTCAACGCCGACACGTTCTGGATCGACCACGGCCCACTCAATCTCGGCCGCCTCGCCCTTGCATGGGACGCCGCGAAAATGGATATTCTGCTGATGCTGGCGGATCTCCATCAAGCGACCGGACACTGCGGCTCAACCGACTTCCTGGTGGCGCCGGACGGCACCTTGCGGCGTTCAAAAGGCGATCCGGCAGGCCTGATCTATGCCGGCGCGGCGATCGTCCATCCGCGCCTGTTCGCGGACGCATCCGCCGAACCGCATTCGCTCAACGCCTATTTCGACAAAGCCATCGCCGCCGGCCGCCTGTTCGGCATGCCGATGCACGGCCACTGGATCACTGTCGGCACGCCCGATGCCATTGCGCTCGCTGAAGCGGCAGTCGCCGGCGCGCTGACCGAGTCGCAATGAGCGGCACAGGCCGCGTTTTCTCCATCCCCCCCGGAGCGCCGTTTCTGCCGACGCTGGCCGAGGCGCTGCTTGCCGGTCGACTGGTTCCCGGATTTCGCTTCGACGGCGATCCGCTCGCTCTGGCCGATGTCACCATCTATGTGCCGACGCGCCGTGCCGCGCGCGCCTTGCGCGGTGTCTTCGTCGACAGTCTCGCGGCGCGCGGCGGCGGCGGTTCGGCGATCCTGCCGGTCATCCGTCCGCTCGGCGAGTTCGACGAGGACGAAGCGGCGTTCGATGCCGAGCCATCGGCGGCGATCGATCTCGCGCCACCGATCTCGGCAATCGAACGCCTGTTGCTGCTGACGCCGCTGGTGCGCGCCTGGAAGCGCCGGCTGCCGGAGCATGTGGCGAAGCTTTTCGCGGAGGAGATCGTCATTCCCGCGTCCACCGCAGACGCGATCTGGCTGGCGCGCGACCTCGCGGCGCTGATGGACGAGATCGAGACGGAAGGCACCGACTGGGCAAAGCTTGAAGGCCTGGTGACCGGCAACCTCGCCGGCTGGTGGCAGGTAACGCTCGAATTCCTCGGCATCGTCACCGATGCCTGGCCGAAATTCCTCAGTGAAAGCGACCGCTCCAATCCGGCCGCGCATCGCAGCGCGCTGATCCGCTCCGAGGCGGCGCGGCTGCGGCGCAATCCGCCGCCTGGACCGGTCATCGCAGCGGGATCGACCGGCTCGATACCGGCCACGGCGGAGCTGCTTGCCGCGATCGCCCGCCTGCCCGGCGGGGCCATCGTGCTGCCCGGGCTCGACCGCACGCTGGACGAGGCATCCTTCCAGGCGCTCATCGCTCCCGGAGCGCGGCCTGCGGTGCTTGGCCATCCGCAATATGGCCTCGCCAGGCTGATCGGCAAGATCGGCGTGCTGCGCTCGGATGTCGAGGAAGTCAGTGCCGCCGAACCGCACCTCGCGCTTCGCGCCGCGCTTGTCGGCGAAGCACTGCGGCCAGCCGAGACCACCGAATTGTGGGCCGAAACGCGCAATGGTTTTTCGGCACCCGATATTGCAGGTGCCTTCGCCGGCGTGACCCTGCTTGAAGCAGCCAGCGAGCGCGACGAAGCCGTCGCCATCGCGGTTGCCCTGAAGCAGGCGGTAGAGGAGCCGGGCCAAAGAGCTGCCCTCGTCACCGGCGATCGCGCGCTGGCGCGGCGTGTCTCGGTCGAACTCAAGCGCTTCGGCGTTGTCGCCGATGATTCCGGCGGCACGCCGCTCGCCAACAGTCCGGCGGCCAGCCTGCTCAGGCTGGCGCTCGAGGCGGTGTTCCGGCCGGGCGATCCGGTCGGCCTCTTGTCACTGCTCAAGCATCCGCTGCTCGGCCTCGGCCTCGAACGCGCTGACGTGCGCCATGCGGCGGAACTGGTCGAACTGGTGGCGTTGCGCGGCGGCACCGGCCGTCCCGACATCGCATCACTGCCGGAACTGTTCGAAACCCGCCTCATTGGGCTCGACGATGACAGCCGGCCACCCTTCTGGTTTTCCCGTCTGACCGTGCGCGCCATCGAAAGCGCACGGAATTTGCTCGAAGGTCTGAAGCAAGCCCTGGCTCCGCTGATGGCCTTTCGCGGCCAGGCGGATGCCGATCTTGCCGCCTTGGTCAAAGCCAGCGTTGTGGCCCTGGAAAATCTCGGCCGCGCCGCCGATGGCGGCCTTGCCGACCTCTATGCTGGTGACGCCGGAGAAAAGCTCGCCGAACTGCTGCGCGGGCTGGTCGCCGCTTCGGCGCCGCTGTCGTTCGCGGCGAGCGAATGGCCCGATGTGATGGACGCGCTGATCGCGCCCGAAACGGTCAAGCCGGCGCAAGGCACCGACCGGAACATCGCCATCTGGGGCGCGCTGGAAGCGCGGCTGCAGGACGTGGACACGCTGGTCATTGGCGGGCTCAACGAAGGCGTCTGGCCGCGCAAGCCGGAGAGCGACCGCTTCATGTCGCGGCTGATGAAGACCGGCATCGATCTCGAACCGCCGGAACGGCGCATCGGCCTTGCCGCGCATGATTTCCAGATGGCCATGGGTGCGAAGAAGGTTCTGCTGGCCCGCTCGGCGCGTTCCGGCGACGCACCCGCCGTGCCATCGCGCTGGCTGCAGCGGCTGCTCACCTTCATCGGCAACGAGCAGGCGGCAACCCTGCGCGGGCGCGGCGACGAGCTGCTCGCCTGGGCTCGTGCTCTCGATACCGGACCGAAGCAGGATTTCGCGCCGCGGCCGCAACCGAAGCCGCCGCTGCAGGTGCGCCCGACGCATTTCTCGGTCACCGAGATCGAGACGTTGCGCCGCGATCCCTACGCCGTCTACGCAAGACGGATCCTCGGCCTGATGCCGCTCGATCCTGTGATCCGCGACCCCGGCGCGGCCGAGCGCGGCACGCTGTTCCATGCCATCCTGCATCTGTTCTCATCCAAGGTGGCCGATCCGCGCGCGCCCGAGGCGCTGGCCGGCCTCATTGCCGCCGGCCGCGCCTGCTTTGCCGAGGCTGCCCTTCCAGCCGATGTCGAGGCGGTGTGGTGGCCGCGCTTCGAGAAGCTCGCCGCCAACATCATCGAATGGGAGCGCACACGCGCCGATGCGGTGGTCCAACGACATGCGGAAGAGAGGGCGGGAAAGACCGTCGTCGGCCAGTCCGGCGTGACGCTGTCCGGCTACGCCGACCGCGTCGACCTGCTGGCCGGCGGGATGGCCGATATTCTGGACTACAAGACAGGCTCCTCGCCCTCCAAGGCGCAGGCGCACACGCTGCTGGCGCCGCAACTGGCGCTGGAAGGCGCACTGCTGAGGCGCGGCGCCTTCAAGGATCTGGGTGCGCGTGAACCGTCGCAACTGGCCTTCATCAGGCTGAAGCCGAATGGCGAGGTGTTCGAGGAGTCCATCCTCGAACACAACCGCCAGCCACGAACCGCGACCGATCTCGCCGAGGAAGCCTGGGCACGGCTGGAAAAGCTGCTGGTCCACTACGCCGATCCGCAAACCGGATACCTGTCGCGCGCGCTGCCGTTTCGTGAAGGCGAGACCGACGGCGACTACGATCATCTCGCCCGCGTGCTCGAATGGTCGGCCGGCGGCGATGCCGGCGACGAGGGAGGGGAGGCATGAAGAAGGCCTATCCCATCCCGAGCGACACCGCGACCAGCCAGGCCCGCGCCGCCGATCCCATGAATTCCGCCTGGGTGTCTGCCAATGCCGGCTCCGGCAAGACCCATGTGCTGGCCCAGCGCGTCATCCGGTTGCTGCTCAACGGCACCGACCCGTCGAAGATCCTGTGCCTGACCTACACGCGCGCCGCCGCCGCCAACATGTCGAACCGGGTTTTTTCCACTCTGTCGGACTGGACCGTGCTCGGTGATGCCGAGCTGGCCGTGAAGATCGAAGCCCTGGAAGGGCGCCGGCCGGACTGCGATACCATGCGGCGCGCCCGTCGCCTGTTCGCCGAGGCGCTGGAGACGCCGGGCGGGCTGAAGATCCAGACCATCCACGCCTTCTGCGAATCCGTGCTCCACCAATTCCCGCTGGAAGCCAACATTCCCGCCCATTTCGAGATGCTCGACAGCCAGATGGAGGCGTCGCTTTTCGCCGCTGCGCGCCGCGAAATGATTTCAGCCGCCGGCGACGCGGATTTGACCGAGGCCTTCGCCACTGTTCTGGAGCGCGGCGGTGAAGCCGGTCTCGATGCGTTGCTCGGCGAGATCGTGCGCAAGCGCGATGGCTTGCGCGAGTTCCTCGATGCGGTCGGGCATGACGGCTTCCAACCTTTGTTCGACGAATTCCATTTCCGCCCCGGCCAGACCGCCGAGGGCCTGGCCGCATCGGTGTGGCCACTGCCGGGCTTCCTGCCGGATTATTTCGCCGGCTTTGCCCAGGCCGCCGAATCCACCGACGCCAGATCGGTGCTGAACAACATCCTGCCCTATGCGCGTCAGGCCTTCGCAGAGAGCGATTCCATTCACCGCCTGCAATTGCTCGCCAGAGCATTCCTCAAGACCGATGGCGATCCCTATGATCCGGCAAAGGCCTTCAAGAAGGCTCTGACCGACCGCCTGCCGGATCTGGCCGAGCGCTATGTCTCGGCGGCTAAAGCCATCATCGAAACCGTCGACCGGCTGGCGCTGTTCCGGATGCTGGAAGGCACGCGTGCGGCGCTGACCATCGCCGACTGGCTGATCGCCCGCTACGAGGTGCTGAAGCGCAGTCGCGGCTTTCTCGACTTCAACGATCTGATCACCCGCACGGTCAACCTGCTGGCACGGCCCGATGCCGGCCCATGGGTGCAATACAAGCTCGACCAGGGCATCGACCACATTCTGCTCGACGAAGCGCAGGACACCAGCCCGGATCAATGGGAGGTGGTGAAACGGCTGGCGGAGGAATTTTTCGCCGGGCTCGGCGCGCGCGACAGGGTCCACCGCACGGTCTTTGCCGTCGGTGACGAAAAGCAGTCGATCTATTCCTTCCAGGGCGCGGCGCCCGACTCCTTCGCCGACAGCCGGCTGCTGTTTGCCGGCAGGGTGCGCGATGCCGAGGCGTCGTTCGCCGACCTCAAGCTGACCTGGTCGTTCCGCTCGACCGACGACGTACTGGCCGCCGTCGACCGCGTCTTTGCCGATCCCGTCGTGCGGCGCGGCATCAGCCACGATCCCGATCCGCTGAGCCACAAGGCGATCCGCACCGATGCGCCGGGCTATGTCGAGGTCTGGCCGTCGCTCGGCACTGAAGCCGTCGATGAGCCCGACGACTGGACGCAGGCGATCGACCATGCCCACGCGCCGGCGGTGCGCGTTGCCGAAAATGTGGCGGCCACCATTGCCGGCTGGATCGGCAAGGGCGAAATCATCGAGGGCCGCGGCAAGCGGCTGCGGCCCGGCGACGTGCTGGTGCTGGTTCGCAAGCGCGACAGCTTCGTCCATGCGCTGACCCGCGCCTTGAAACGCCGCGACATTCCGGTCGCCGGCGCCGACCGGCTGAGCCTGCCCGGCCATATCGCGGTCAAGGACCTGATCGCGCTCGGCCATCTGCTGATCCAGCCGCAGGACGACCTGTCGCTCGCCGCCGTGCTGCGCAGCCCGATCTTCGACCTGCCGGAGGAGACGCTGTTCACGCTCGCCGCACAGAGACAGCCCGGCGTATCGCTGGCAGCGTCACTGCGCCAGCAGGCCGAAGAAAACGGGCGCCTGGCGAAGATTGTCGCGCAACTCGACGTCTGGGCTGACGAGGCCGCCTTCAAGCCGGTGTTCGAATTCTATGCCGGCCTGCTGGCGCGCGATGGCGTGCGCCGGAAGATGATCGCGCGGCTCGGGCCGGAGGCCGGCGATATTCTCGACGAGTTCCTGAGCTTCTGCCTTGCCGAGGAGCGGACCGGCCTACCCGGGCTGGAGGCCTTCCTGTCGACGCTGGAAAATGCCGGTCCCGAGATCAAGCGCGAGATGGACCAGACCCGTGACGAGGTCCGCGTCATGACCGTGCACGCGGCCAAGGGTTTGGAGGCGCCGGTCGTGTTCCTGGTCGATGGCGGCTCCGCCCCGTTCAGCGACCAGCATCTGCCGCGCCTGATGCCTTTCAAGGGCTCGGGCACATACTGGGACGGCAAGGGCTATCTCTGGCGCTCGGCCAGCGACGTCGCCAACGGCTTTTCCAGGGCCGCGGCGGTGCGGGCGCGGGAACTCGCCGACGACGAATACCGCCGCTTGCTCTATGTCGGCATGACCCGTGCCGAGGATCGGCTGATCGTCTGCGGTTACCATGGCAAGCGGGCGCCGAATGCCGGCACCTGGCATTCGATCGTGAGCCGCGCCTTGATCGGTGCGCCCGAGAGCGAACAGCGTCCACATCCCGCCGCCGGCGACCCGGTGCATCGTTTCCACGTGACCAACCTGCCGCCCGTCGCGCCGGGCGCCAGTGAACAGGCGCGGCAGGCCAGTGGTTTTGACCCGTTGCCGGCGACCCTGTTCCGGGCTTTGCCACCCTTCGAGGACCTGCCGCGGCCGCTGTCGCCATCCGGCGCCTCGGCGCTGATCGACGAAGGCAAGGAAGCGGTGGTCGACAGGGCTTCACCGGTGCTGGACGCCGATGCCGAGCCGGGCTTTGCCGTGCTGCGCGGGCTCGCTTTGCACAAGCTGCTGCAGATGTTGCCCGGCATTGCCGAGGGTGAGCGCCAGGGCGCGGCCGAACGTTATCTCGCGCGAACAGGTGCCGCATGGCCACCGTCCGAGCGGGACAAGGCGCTTGCGTCGGTCATTGCCATCCTCGACGATCCACGCCTCGGCCAACTGTTCGCGCCCTCGTCGCGCGCCGAGGTGGCGATCATGGGCAAGCTGGAGGTGAGGGGGAAAAGGCGCTCCATTTCCGGCAAGATCGACCGGTTGGCGGTGACCGCCGACACGGTTTCTATCGTCGACTACAAGACCAACCGGCCGGCGCCTGCCTCGCTGGCTGAAGTCCCGCCGGCCTATCTTTTGCAGTTGGCGCTTTATCGCGCGTTGCTACAGCCGCTTTATCCTGGGCGCGAAGTGAAGGCGGCCCTCTTGTTCACCGAAGCGCCAAGGCTGATCGAACTGCCGGCCCAGGCCATGGATGACGCCCTTGCCCGACTCACAGGAGCGTGACACAAGACCTGCTTGAAGAAGGGCGCGACAACCACCACATTTGGTGGGACAAAAAACTCTCGAAAGGAATTTTCCGCATGGGTGCCACCGTCAAGGTCGACAAGAACAATTTCCAGGCCGACGTGCTCAACGCCAAGGAGCCGGTCGTTGTGGATTTCTGGGCTGAATGGTGCGGCCCGTGCAAGATGATCGGCCCGTCGCTGGAAGAGATCGCCACCGAGCTCGGCGGCAAGGTCAAGATCGCCAAGCTCAACATCGACGAGAATCCCGAGCTTGCCGCGCAGTTCGGCGTGCGCTCGATCCCGACGCTGATGATCTTCAAGGGCGGCGAAGTGGCCGACATGAAGGTTGGCGCCGCTCCGAAGACCGCGCTGTCGCACTGGATCAACGGCAGCCTCTGATCCATCTGCTTAGATGCAATTCCGGACAGAAAACCGCTTCACGCTTTTCTTGGAATTGCTTTGAATCCCCGATAGCAAAAGCCCGGCCGTCACGCCGGGCTTTTTGTTGGCGCCATCGGCCAACCCGCTCTGGCCCTCACATCAGGGCACGCCATGTCTTCTGTTGGCAGCAGAAACAGGGAGAGCGACATGACCGGATCCGCCAAAGCCACCGTCTTCATCGACAATGAGCGCGTCATCGTCACCGAATACCGCTTCCAGCCGGGCGACAACACCGGCTGGCATCGCCACGGCCATGACTATGTCGTGGTGCCGCTGATGGACGGCAAGCTGAAGCTCAAGACCAAGGACGGCGAAACCTTCGCCGAGATGAAGAAAGGCGCTCCCTATTTCCGCAAGGAAGGCGTCGAACACGACGTCATCAGCGCCAATGACGGCGAATATGCCTTCATCGAGATCGAGCTGAAGTAAGCGGCCGCATTGACTAAGCGATGAACGGCATCACGTCGGCGGCGTGCCGTTCTCGGCCAGTACTGCCCCAGCCAAATAGAGCGAACCGCCGATCAGGATGCGGGGCGCTGGGCCGTCCCAGGTGTCGCGCAGCAGCATCAGCGCACTGGCGACGGAGCTGACCGGCTCGGCGCTCAGCCCGGCTTCGGCGGCGCGTATCGCCAGTTCGTCGTTGGGCACGCCGGCGTCGCTCATGCTCACCGGCACGGTGTAGACATGCCGGACGAGGCCCTTGAAGGCGCGGAAATAGCCGCTCTGGTCCTTGGTGTTGATCATCCCCGAAATGAGGAAGAGCGGGCGCGGGTTCTTTTCCTCCTGCTCGGCCAGCGCTTCGGCAACGACCACGCCGGCGCCGGGATTGTGGCCGCCATCGAGCCAGATGTCGGCACCCTTCGGCGCCAGCTCCGCCAGCCGGCCCTGCACCAGTTTCTGCATGCGGCCGGGCCAGGCGACACTGGTCATCGCCTTCTCGGCGGCGCGGTGGCTGATCTCGAAGCCGGCCGCCTTGACAGCGGCAATCGCCGCCGCCGCGTTGGCGAATTGGTGGCGCCCCGGCAGACGCGGCGGCGGCAGGTCCATCAGACCGTCCTCGTCCTGGTAGACCATGCGGCCGTTCTCCTCGAAGGCGAGGAAATCCTGGCCGTAGACGAAAGTCGGGCACTCCAGCCGCTCGGCGGTCTCGATCAGCACCTGCAGCGCCGTCTCGCTTTCCTGCGCGCCGATCACCACCGGGCAGCCACGCTTCATGATGCCGGCCTTCTCGGCCGCGATCAGCTCGACCCGGTCGCCGAGATAGGCTTCGTGGTCCATCGACACCGGCATGATCACCGACACGGCGGGCCTGGCGACGACATTGGTGGCGTCGAAGCGTCCGCCAAGGCCGACCTCGATGATGGCGGCTTCGGCCGGATGTTCGGAAAACAGGATGAAGGTGACGGCGGTGAGTATCTCGAAGACGGTGATCTTCTGGCCGTCATTGGCCTTGGCGACACGGGCAATGGCCTCGGCGAAGGTCTCGTCGTCGACCAGTTTGCCACCCCCCTCGGCGGCGAGCCTGTAGCGCTCGGCCCAACTCACCAGATGCGGCGAGGTGTGGACATGGACAAGGTGGCCGGCGGCTTCAAGCAGCGCGCGCGAAAAGGCGGCGCAGGAGCCCTTGCCGTTGGTGCCGGCGATGTGGATGACCGGCGGCAGCAGATCCTGCGGATTGCCCAGCCGCTCCAGAAGCCGCGTGATACGGTCGAGCGAAAGGTCGAAACCTTTCGGATGAAGCGCCATCAGGGCTTCGATTTCGCGGTCGGCGGCAAGCGTTGTCATGGCAAAATCCCGGCGCACGGCCCGAGGACCAGAATCAATCCCGGAATGGCCATGGCAATCAAAAGGCTACAGCGCGCGACCGCCCTGGTGCAATCGCGGTCGCGGCGACCAAAGTCGTGTTTTGTGCATGTCGTTTTCCCGAAACCGAGGCCACTTTCGGACGACATGCACAGCGTCGCGTCCTCAGGCTTGCGGTCGGGCTTCGGTCGTAACCACCGCCGGCGGCAGGATTTCCGGCTCGAGCGGCTTTTGCTCCTCCGGCATCTTGAGCAGCATCTTCAACAGCCGCGCGATGGTCTGGCGCAGCTCAAGCCGCGACACCACCATGTCGACCATGCCGTGCTCCATCAGATATTCGGAGCGCTGGAAGCCGTCCGGCAGCTTTTCCCGGATGGTCTGCTCGATGACACGCGGGCCGGCAAAACCGATCAGCGCGCCGGGCTCGGCGATGTGCACGTCGCCCAGCATGGCATAGGAGGCGGTGACGCCGCCAGTGGTCGGGTTGGTCAGCACGACGATATAGGGAAGGCCGGCTTCCTTCAGCCGGTCGACGCCGACCGTGGTGCGCGGCAATTGCATCAGGGACAAGATACCTTCCTGCATGCGGGCGCCGCCGGAGGCGGCGAACAGGATCAGCGGCCGCTTGCGCTGCAGGGCGACCTCGAATGCGTGCACGATGGCGTCGCCGGCGGCCATGCCGAGCGAACCGCCCATGAAGGCGAAATCCTGCACCGTCACCACCACCGGCAGGCCTTCGATAGTGCCCAGAGCGTTGACGATCGCGTCTTCCAGCCCGGTCTTGGCCTTGGCGTCCTTCAACCGGTCGGTGTAGCGCTTCTCATCGCGGAACTTCAGCGGATCCTGCACCACCTTCGGGTTTTCGAGCTGTTCGTATTTGCCATCGTCGAGGAAGTACTTCAGCCGCTCCTTGGCCGAGATCTTCATGTGATGGCCGGAAGACGGGATGACGAACTGGTTGGATTCCAGATCCTTGTGGAACACCATCTCGCCGGTCTCCGGATCCTTGATCCAGAGATTCTCGGGCATGTCGGTGCGCCGGCCGAGCATCGAATTGATCTTCGGGCGAACGTAATTGGTGATCCAGTTCATCGCTTCGGCTCCTGTCCTGACGAAGAGTTGCTAATGCATGTCACCGAAGAGTGGGAACCGGTTTTGGGTGACATGCACAAACTTGAGGTAGGAGAACTATTCGGCGGCAGCAAGGCGGGCCGAGCGCACGCCTTGAGCAAGCCCACTGACCAGCGTGGCGACGGCCTCGGCCGGGTCGGCGGTCTTTTCGCCCTTCGGCCCCAGCACATTGGCGACCGCATTGACGATGGCCGTACCGACGACGACGCCATCGGCATTGGCTCCGATGACACGCGCCTGTTCGGCGGTCTTGACACCGAAGCCGACGCAGACCGGCAGGTCTGTGTGGCCCTTGATGCGCTTGACCGCCGCCGCCACCTTGCCGGTGTCGGCCAGCGCCGAACCGGTGATGCCGGTCATCGAGACGTAGTAGACGAAGCCGGACGTGTTCTGCAGCACCTTGGGCAGGCGCTTGTCGTCGGTGGTCGGCGTCGCCAGGCGGATGAAATTGATGCCTGCTTTCAACGCCGGAATGCAGAGTTCCTCGTCCATTTCCGGCGGCAGATCGACGACGATCAGGCCATCGATGCCACTGGCCAGCGCATCTTTCAGGAAGCGGTCGACGCCATAGATGTAGATCGGGTTGTAATAGCCCATCAGCACGATCGGCGTTTCATTGTCGCCGGCGCGGAAATCCGACGCCATCTTCAGCGTCTTGACCAGCGTCTGGCCGCCTTTCAGCGCGCGCAGGCCTGCCGCCTGGATCGCCGGACCATCGGCCATCGGATCGGAAAACGGCATGCCGAGTTCGATGATGTCGGAGCCGGCGCCGGGAAGCGCCTTCATGATCGACAGCGAGGTGTCGTAGTCGGGGTCGCCGCCCATGAAATAGGTGACGAGCGCCGGACGGCCTTCGGATTTGAGCTTCGCCATGCGGCGGTCGATGCGGGTCACCATGATCAGATCTCCATGCCCAGCATCGAGGCCACCGTGTGCACGTCCTTGTCGCCACGGCCCGACAGGTTGACGATGACGATCTGGTCCTTGTCCATGGCAGGCACGATCTTGACCGCGTGCGCGATGGCGTGCGCGGATTCCAGCGCCGGGATGATGCCTTCGACGCGCGTCGTCAGCTTGAAGGCTTCCAGCGCCTCGTCGTCGAGGATCGGCACATATTCGACACGACCGGAGTCGCGCAGCCAGGAATGCTCCGGGCCGACGCCGGGATAATCGAGACCGGCCGAGATCGAATGGCCGTCCATGATCTGGCCGTCGGCATTCTGCAGAAGATAGGTGCGGTTGCCGTGCAGCACGCCGGGAGAACCGGCATTCATCGAGGCGCAATGCTCGATGCCGTCAAGACCGCGCCCGCCGGCTTCGATGCCGATGATCCTGACCTCCTTGTCGTCCAGGAACGGATGGAACAGGCCGATGGCGTTCGAACCACCGCCGACGGCGGCGATGATGGTGTCCGGCAGCCGGCCCTCCTGCTCGAGGATCTGCGCCCGCGCCTCGGTGCCGATGACCGACTGGAAGTCGCGCACCAGTTCCGGATAGGGATGCGGGCCGGCGGCGGTGCCGATCAAATAATAGGTGTCCTCGACATTGGTGACCCAATCGCGAAGGGCTTCGTTCATGGCGTCCTTCAGCGTGCCGTGGCCGGCGGTGACCGGCCGCACTTCGGCGCCGAGCAGCTTCATGCGGAAGACGTTGGGGCTTTGCCGGGCAACGTCGGTCGCGCCCATATAAACCACGCAAGGGAAGCCGAAGCGTGCGGCGACGGTGGCCGACGCCACGCCATGCTGGCCAGCACCGGTCTCGGCGATGATGCGCTTCTTGCCCATGCGCTTGGCCAGCAGGATCTGGCCGAGGCAATTATTGATCTTGTGGGAGCCGGTGTGGTTCAGGTCCTCGCGCTTGAAATAGACCTTGGCGCCGCCCCCGAGGCCCTTCGCCGCGGAAACCTCACGAAGATGCTTGGTCAGGCCTTCGGCGAAATAAAGCTTCGACGGCCGCCCGGCATAGTGGGTCGAAAGATCGGTCAGCTCTGCCCTGAACTCCGGATCGTTCTTGACCTCGTTCCAGTGCCGCTCAAGATCGAGGATCAAAGGCATCAGCGTTTCGGCGACAAAACGGCCGCCGAAAATCCCGAACATGCCCTGTTCGTCGGGTCCGGTACGGAAGGAATTGGGTGTCGCCGGCTTGTTCATCGCCGATCTCCTAAATCTTGATTAGAAGCCCGATCAGGCGGCGCGGTCGTCGCGTGCTGCCCGGACGGCCCGGAAAAACTGTTCGATCAGCGCCGGATCCTTGACGCCCGGCGCGCTTTCCACGCCCGACGAAATGTCTATTCCGGGCGGGTTGGCAAGCCGAAGGGCATCGCCGATGTTGGCGGCGTTGAGCCCACCGGAAAGCATGTAATCGACGCCGGCGTCAAGGCCGCCGAGGATGCGCCAGTCGAAGGCCACGCCATTGCCGCCCGGCAGTTCGGAACCCTTTGGCGGCTTGGCATCGAACAGGAACCGGTCGGCGACGCCGATGAAAGGCTTGATCCGGTCGAGGTCGGCGACCTCACTGAGCGGCAGCGCCTTCATCACCGGCAGGCCGTAGCGGGCTTTCAGTTCGGCCACGCGCTCGGGGGTTTCCGAGCCGTGCAGTTGCAGCATGTCGGGCTGCATGTCTTCGACGATCTCGTGCAGGAAGGCGTCGCTGGCGTCAACCGTGACGGCAACCGCCAAGGCCTTGCCACGTGCCGCTTCGCGCAGGCGTCCGGCTTCCACCGGCTCGACATAGCGCGGGCTTTTGGCAAAGAAAATGAAGCCGACATGGCTGGCACCGCCGGCCAGCGCCGCGGCCATTGCCTGGTCGGTCTTCAAGCCGCAGATCTTGATGTCGAGCGCCATGGCGCGGGAATTGGCATGAAATCGAGACAGAGTCGAGAAAAAGCATGCTGTTTGCCGGCAGGGCCAAAGGCGCTACCTATTGATGGACGGATAGACAGCATGCCGGGCGGGAGAAAGATCATGGCCGACACAACCATTGCCGAACTGAAGCAGAAGATAGCGCAGGCACACGAGGTCATCGCGCACCTGATGGACAAGGCCGCCTTCAACGGCGCCGAAGCGCATCGGGCGCTGGAGTATTTCGGCGGCGATACGTTTGACCGGAATTTCCTGCCCTGGCCGCATCATGGCGATGAGGGGCTGCGGCCGGATGAACTCAATGCGGCCAACGACGATTGACTACTCGAACACGATCGCCTGCAACGCGCCGCCGTTGCGCTTCAGCCAGTCCTTGCAGCGGTCGGTGTCGGGGCAGAGTTTTTCGCACAGTTTCCAGAATTTCGGGCCGTGGTTCATCTCCTTGAGATGCGCCACCTCATGCGCCACGAGGTAGTTTATGACCGGCTGCGGCGCCATCATGATGCGCCAGGAGAAGGAGAGATTGCCTTCCGAGGTGCAGGAGCCCCAGCGGCTGGACGTGTCCTTGTAACGGATCGCCTTGGCGCGCTTGCCGAGCGCCTCGGTGTGTCTGGCCACCAGCTTCTCGATCTCCTTCTTGGCCTCGCGCTTGAGGAAATCGGCGATGCGGCGCGGCAGATGTATCCGGTCGCCATGCACGATCAGCAGCGGCCCGCGCTCGTCGCGCGATACCGTGACGGTGCCGCGTTTCGACGGCTCATGGACGATACGGTGCGGCACGCCCCGGATTGGGATCCTGATACCCGGCCGCACCTGTGGCCGCGTCGGCACTTTTGCGAGCCGCTGCTCCAGCCAGTCCTGGTGACGCTCGAGGAACCGGTCCACCTCGCCGCGGCGCAGGCCTGGCGGCACGGTGATGCGCAGGCCCTGGCCGCCGGAATCGATGCGCAGCGTCAGCCGCCGCGCCCTGGCGCTCTCGACGATCTTGAGCGGCAGCGTGCGGCCGGCAACGCAATATTCGCGCTCCACGACAGGCGTGGGCTTGGGCTTCGTCAGATTGCGAAAGAATCCGATGGTCATGGCGGGACGATACGCGATTCGAGAAAAACGACTAGAACAAAAAAGAAACGGCGCCGCTCGCGCGACGCCGTTCTCATACCTTGGCCTGTCGCTCGGCCTCAGTCGTCAAGCAGGTTCGAGCCCTTGCCACGCTTGGCCGGGGTCGTGCCGGTGCTCGGATCGGTCTTCGCCGGAGCGGTCGACTTGTTGCGCTTCGCCATGAAGCGGTCGAACTCGTCCTGATCCTTGGCGCGACGCAATTCGCGGGCATAGTCGTCGAACTCGGTCAGCATGTCGTCGAGCTTGCGGCGCTCCTCGGCAAGGCGCTCAAGCTCCTTTTCGCGCCAGTCGTCGAAAGCGACGTTGCCGGTGCGGGCGGAGCCGTTGCCCCAGCGCGCGGCCTTGTCGGAACCACGGCGGCAGCCGGCGAAGATGCCGTCGGTCGCGCGGTTGACGTCACGCTTGAAGCCGTCGAGCCGGTCGCCCCAGATGATGTAGGCGAGCATGGCGAAGCCGAGCGGCCAGAACACCATGAAGCCGATCACCATCAACGCGATGGTTGCCGGCGTCCAGGCCGGGCGGATCAATGCAGATGTGTTCATTTTCTCCCATTCCTTCGGTTGGAGACAGCCAGGACCGGCTGCGTGGAATCGAAATGGGAAGACAAAAACGGCGATTCAAGACAATGTCCGCCAAAACCGGACAAGCTTCTGAAATGATTATCGCTTTTTGAGCATGTCGAGGAAAAGCACGCCCAACCCGGCAATCAGCCCCCAGAACGCGGCGCCGACGCCGAACAGTGTCAGCCCCGAGGCGGTGACGACAAAAGTGACGGTGGCGGCCATCCGGTCGGCCTCGTCCTTGAGCGCGATCGCCAGCGCGTTGGCGAGCGAAGCCATCAACGCAAGCCCGGCCACCAGCACGATCAGGCTCTGCGGCAGAACGGCGAAGATGGCCACCAGCGAGGCGCCGAAGATCGCGAAGACGAGATAGGCGAGCGCATAGAACGGCCCGGTCTTCCAGCGCTCGGCGGGGTCGGGATGAACGTCCGGCCCGGTGCAGATTGCCGCCGAAATCGCCGCCAGATTGGTGGTCGAGCCGCCGAACGGCGCCGACAGCAGCGAAAACAGGCCGGTGACGCCGATCAGCGGGCCGGGCTCCGGGTGGTAGCCGGCGGCTCGCAACACGGCGAGGCCGGACAGGTTCTGCGACGCCATGGTGACGAGGTAGAGCGGCAGCGCCAGGCCAATCATCGCCTTGGCGGTGAAGTCAGGTGCAATCAGCGTCAGTGTCGACAGCTCTGGTGTCGGCAGGCCACCGACACGGCCGGTGAGAAACGCGGCGAGACCGCCGCCGATCAGCACCGCCAGCACCGACAGCGCCGGGTTGAACAGGCGGATGATGAAGAACGCCGCGATCAGCGGCAGGATCAGCCAGGGGTCGGCGGGAACGGTCTTGACCGCATTGAGGGCGAAGGTGACGACGATGCCGGCCAGCATGCCCGAGGCGACCGAGGGCGGTATCCTGGAGATCAATTGCGTCAACGGCCGAAACAGGCCGGTGGCGATCAGCAGGATGGCGGTGACGATGAAGGCGGCGACGGCCTCGCCGATCGAAAAGCCGGTTGAGGCAGCCATCAGCGCCAGGCCCGGCGTCGACCAGGCGGTGATGACGGGCATCTTCGTGCGCCAGGACAGCCACAGGCTCTCGACCGCCATGGCCAGGCAAATGGTTGTCACCCAACTCGCCGTCTGGACTTGCGTCGCACCGACCGCGTGGGCGGCGGCAATGACGATGGCCAGCGTGCCGCCGAAGCCGACGATGGCCGCGACAAAGGCCGAGATCGGGATGGAAAGGCGCATTCTCACCTGCCCCGCCCGGCCATGTCACCAACCGCCCGCACCAGCATGTCGAGATCCTGCGGCCGCGACAGGCGATGATCGCCGTCGGGAATGAGCGACAGCGTGACATCATCGGCCGGCAGCAGGCTGACCAGCTTCAGCGCATGGCTCGACGGCACGTCCGCATCGGCCAGGCCCTGCATGATGTGAACCGGGCAATGGGTGTCGATGGGGCCCGTCATGACCAGGTTGTCGCGCCCATCCTCGATCAACGCGCGCGTGTAGATATAGGGCTCCGTGGAATAGTCGGAGGGCTCGGCGAAGAAGCCCTTTTCGGCGAGGTCGTGCTTCTGCGCCGCGGTCAGCACCGGCTCGACCAACTCGGCGGTAAAATCCGGCGCCGGCGCCAGCAGCACCAGGCCGACGACGGATGCGTCCCCCGCCTTGCGCAATTCCTGCACCATGCGCAGCGCGATCCAGGCGCCCATGGACGAGCCTACCAGGATCTGGCTGCCGCTGGCGAAATGCCGGAACACGGCGAGGCTTTGCGAAAGCCATTTCGAAATCGTGCCGTCGGCAAAGGCGCCGTCGGATTCGCCGTGTCCTGAATAGTCATGGCGCAGGAAGGCGCGGCCTTCCCTTGCCGCCCAGTCCGACAGCGTCTGCGCCTTCGTGCCCAGCATGTCCGACTTGTAGCCGCCCAGCCAGACAATGCCGGGCGTCGAACCCGCCATATGGCGCACCGCGATGCGCGATCCCCCAACATCCGGAGAGATAGGGACATCGAGAAAGGTCGGGGGCGTGACGGTCATGGCTTTTTCCTCAGGCCCCTCTTTTGGCACGGCGTTCTTGTGGCACAGCCACAGGCGTGGCGAAAAGTGCTCGCGCCGTTTCTTTGTTTGGTGCAGGCCAGCGATCAGGGTGATTTTCTGTCAATGCTGTGCTATTGACTCCGCCCGCGCGCTCACCACATTGGCGCGTCCACGCATCAGACTGACAAATCCTGAACGAAACGGCCAAGGAGACCACGACCATTCGCAGACCTTTCAAAGCAGCGGCGCCGACCAAGGATGGGCCGCGCTCCAACCGTGACATCCGGGTTCCCCGGGTCCAGCTTATCGACGCCGAAGGCCAGAACCGCGGCGATGTTTCCATAAACGACGCATTGCTGCTCGCCGAAGAGGCTGGGCTCGATCTCGTCGAGATATCGCCCAATGCGGTGCCGCCCGTCGTAAAAATTCTCGATCTCGGCAAGTTGAAATACGCCAACCAGAAGAAGGCAGCCGAGGCGCGCAAGAACCAGAAGGTCATCGAGATCAAGGAGATCAAGATGCGCCCCAACATCGACAGCCATGACTACGAGACCAAGATGAAGGCGGTTCGCCGCTTCTTCGAGGAAGGCGACAAGGTCAAGCTGACGCTGCGCTTCCGTGGCCGCGAAATGGCGCATATGGAGCTCGGCATGCAGCTCCTCAACAAGGTCCGCGAAGAAGTGGCGACCATCGCCAAGGTCGAGGCGGAACCGAAACTCGAAGGCCGCCAGATGATGATGGTGCTGGCGCCGCGCTAGGCGGATATTTTGCGGAACCTGCCTGGATCACGATAAGGTTAGGCGCCGTCATCACGCTCTAAATCCGCCTGAATTGTGCTACAGGGCGTCCCGACGATCCGCGGGACGCCTGTTTCTTGGCGAAAGCTGCGATCGCCGGCTTTGTTTTTATGCATGTCGTCCTCCCAGAATCGGGGCCACTTTTGGACGATTTGCGATAGGCTCCTCGACGATCGGATACCCCCTTGGACAATGAAGTGAAATACGGGCTGGGCAACTACCAGCAGATGCGCCGGCTGGTGCTTGCCGTGCTTGTGGTGGTGCTGTTTCTGGCACTGCTGTTTGGCCAGTCGACCTTCCCGCCGGACACGCCGGTGCATGAATCGATCGAGATGTTCGGCGTGCTCTTGATTTTCCTCGGCATTGTCGGACGCCTTTGGGCGACGCTCTATATAGGCGGGCGCAAATCCTCCGAAGTGGTGACGGGCGGGCCTTATTCGATCACCCGCAATCCGCTCTACGTATTCTCGACCGTGGCCGCGGCTGGTGTCGGCGCCCAGATCGGCTCGTTCTCCGGCATTGTTCTCTTTGCGCTGCTCTGCGCCGGGGCCTTCCACATCGTGATCCTGCGCGAGGAGAAGTTCCTCAAGGAAGCGCTCGGCGCGCCGTATGCGGCCTATCTGGCGCGGGTACCGCGCTTCTTCCCGAAGCTTTCCCTCTACCAGGAGGGCGATACGGGCAGCTTCAAGCCGCGCCTGCTGTTGACCACGCTGCTCGACGGCCTGGTGTTCCTGATCGCGCTGCCGGCCTTCGAACTGATCGATGGCGCCCAGCAGTCGGGCATGCTTCCGGTGTGGTTTACGCTCCCCTGACAGAAGACAGAGCGTCGCACGGCCTCGGGTGTTGCGTACAAGTCGTGTTTGACGTATAGGACCGCCGTTCAAGAAAACCGCCCGGCAGGGCATGCCGTGGCGGTTTCATTTGCTTTTCGGGCTTTGGTCGGCCCGGAGCGAACAAGAAGCGCGATAGTGCGCCAACAATACGGAGTAGCAAAATGCCCAAGATGAAGACCAAGTCGGCCGCCAAGAAGCGGTTCAAGATCACAGGTACGGGTAAAGTCCTGTCGGCTGCGGCCGGCAAGCGTCACGGCATGATCAAGCGTTCCAACAAGTTCATTCGAAATGCCCGCGGCACGATGGTTCTGGCTGAACCGGATGGCAAGAAGGTCATCAAGAATTTTCTGCCGAACGGCCTCTAAGGCATTCGGACCGGACACGCAGTAGTTTTACGCAATTCCGAACGGAAAACCGCAAGACACTTTTCCTGGAATTGCTTTTAAGGAGATCATGACATGGCACGCGTAAAAAGAGGCGTCACCTCGCACGCCAAGCACAAGAAGGTCCTGAAAGCCGCCAAGGGCTTCTACGGCCGTCGCAAGAACACCATCCGCATCGCCAAGCAGGCGGTGGAAAAGTCGCTGCAGTACGCTTACCGCGACCGCAAGAACCGCAAGCGCTCATTCCGCGCGCTGTGGATCCAGCGCATCAACGCCGCGACCCACGAGCATGGCCTGACCTATGGCCGCTTCATCGACGGCCTCAACAAGGCCGGCATCGAGATCGATCGCAAGATCCTGTCCGACATGGCCATCCATGAGCCGCAGGCTTTCGCCGCGCTCGTGGCCAAGGCCAAGGTGGCGCTCGAATATCTGAAGAACACCACGCCGAACGCTTTTGAAAGCGCTGTCGCCTAGAGCATGATGCCAAAAAGTCTATGACTTTTTGGACAACATCATGCTCCAGGGAAATTAGCGAGGAGCACGATCTTTTCCGAAAAGTCTGCAACTTTTCGGGATCGGGCTCCGAGCCCAGCGCTTCCCAAGCATTCGCAATTCTGATTTTGGGGAACCCGCGCTGGCACGGCTGGCGCGGGTTTTTCTTATGCCCGATGTAACCAAATTGGTGACACGCCCAGTGATGGCGGGTTGCCCGACCGAGAGAGTTTCGCCGTGAACGCCACCGCTGGAAATCTTGAAGCCCTGGAAGATTCACTTCTGGCCGACATCGCATCGGCCGCCGATGAGCCGGCCATCGAGGCCGTGCGCATCGCCGCCTTCGGCAAGAAGGGCACCGTGTCCGAGATGCTGAAAACGCTTGGCGCCATGACCGCCGAGGAGCGCCAGATCAAGGGCCCTGTCATCAACGGCCTCAAGAACCGGGTCACCGAGGCGCTGACGGCCCGCAAGGCCGAATTGAAAGACGTGGCGATCGCCGTCCGCCTTGCCGCCGAAAAGGTCGACGTGACGCTGCCGGTACGGCAGTCGCCGGCCGAGCGCGGCCGTATCCATCCGATCAGCCAGGTCATCGACGAGATCGCCGCGATCTTCGGCGATCTCGGCTTCGCCATCGCTGAAGGTCCCGATATCGAGACCGACTATTACAATTTCACCGCGCTGAATTTCCCCGAGGGACATCCGGCACGCGAGATGCACGACACTTTCTTCTTCCAGCCGGACGAGAAGGGCGAGCGGAAGCTTTTGCGCACCCACACTTCGCCGGTGCAGATACGCACCATGGAGAAGCAGAAGCCGCCGATCCGCATCGTCATTCCGGGCAAGACCTACCGCCAGGATTCCGACGCCACGCACTCGCCGATGTTCCATCAGGTCGAGGGGCTGGTGATCGACAAAACGGCCAACGTCGCCAACATGAAATGGGTGCTGGAAGAGTTCTGTAAGGCCTTTTTCGAGGTGCCCTCGGTCAAGATGCGCTTCCGGCCGTCCTTCTTCCCGTTCACCGAGCCAAGCCTCGAGGTCGACATCCAGTGCGACCGCTCGCGGCCCGGCGAAGTGCGCTTCGGCGAAGGCTCCGACTGGATGGAGATCCTCGGCTGCGGCATGGTGCACCCCAATGTGCTGCGCGCCGGCGGGCTCGATCCCGACGAATACCAGGGCTTTGCCTGGGGCATGGGCATCGATCGCATCGCCATGCTGAAATACGGCATGCCGGACCTGCGCGCCTTCTTCGACGCGGACGTGCGCTGGCTGTCGCATTACGGTTTCCGGCCGCTCGACATGCCGACGCTGTTCGGCGGCTTGAGCGCATGACGGCGCCCCACAATGGCGGCTGTCGCTGCGGCGCCGTGCGGTTCGAGGCTTCGGCTGAACCGCACCACGTCAGCTATTGCCATTGCGGCGATTGCCGGCGGGCCAGCGGCGCGCCGGTATCGGCCTTTGTCGGCTTCCCGGCCAGCCAGGTGGCGTTCACCGGCAAGGCGCTGAAGATGTTCGAGAACGGCCCGGTGACGCGCTCCTTCTGCGGCGTCTGCGGCTCGCCCATCGCCTATGTCGACGAGCGGCTGGAAGACGACATCTACTTCATGCTCGGCGCCATGGACGCGCCGGCCGATTTCAGACCGACGCTGCATGCCTATGTCAGCGAGCAGCTTCCCTTCCTGCATATGTCCGACGACTTGCCCAGACATCTGAAAACAAGCGTCAAAAGACCAGACGGAACAGTCCCATGAAATTCACCCTCTCCTGGCTCAAGGATCATCTCGAGACCGACGCCTCGCTCAACGAGATCGTCGAGCGGCTGACGTCGATCGGGCTTGAAGTCGAGCATGTCGACGACAAGTCGAGCCTGAAACCCTTCGTCATCGCCAAGGTGCTGACGGCTGTGCAGCACCCCGATGCCGACCGGCTGCGCGTGCTGACCGTCGATACGGGCGACGGCAAGGCACCCGTGCAAGTGGTGTGCGGTGCGCCGAACGCCCGCGCGGGCCTGATCGGCGCCTTCGCCGCGCCCGGCACCTACGTGCCCGGCATCGACGTGACGCTGACGGTCGGCAAGATCCGTGGCGTCGAAAGCCATGGCATGATGTGTTCCGAGCGCGAACTGGAACTGTCGGACGAACACAACGGCATCATCGACCTGCCCGAGGATGCGCCTGTCGGCACCAGCTTTGCGTCCTATGCGCATCTCGACGATCCGGTCATCGAGATCAATCTGACGCCGAACCGGCCCGATGCCACCAGCGTCTACGGCATTGCCAGGGATCTGGCGGCGAGCGGGCTCGGCACGCTGAAAAGCGCTGCGGTCGAAGCGATCCCCGGCAAGGGCGAGACGCCGGTCAAGGTGGTGATCGAGGCGCCGGAGCTTTGCCCCGGCTTCGCCTTGCGCCTCGTGCGCGGTGTCAAGAATGGCCCATCACCGAAATGGCTGCAGCAAAGGCTGATCGCCATTGGCTTGAGGCCGATCAGCGCGCTGGTCGACATCACCAATTACGTCACCTTCGATCGCGGCCGGCCGCTGCATGTGTTCGATGCCAGGAAGGTTGCCGGCAATCTCGTCGTGCGCCGCGCGCGCGACGGCGAGAAGGTGATGGCGCTCGATGGCCGCGAATACACGCTGACATCAGACATGTGCGCCATATCAGATGACAACGGCGTCGAATCGATTGCCGGCGTGATGGGCGGCGAACATTCCGGCTGCGACGAGAACACGACCGACGTGCTCATCGAATCGGCGCTCTGGGATCCGATCACCACCGCTCGCACCGGCCGCACGCTCGGCATCATCACCGATGCGCGCTACCGTTTCGAGCGCGGTGTCGATCCTGAATTCATGGTGCCTGGCGTCGAGCTCGCGACCAGGCTTGTTCTCGATTTCTGCGGCGGAGAGCCGGCCGAGACCGAGGTCGTCGGTTATGCCGGCCACAAGCCCAAGATCGTCTCCTTCCCGCTGTCGGAAGTGACGCGGCTGACCGGCATCGAAGTGCCCAAGGCGGAAAGCCTCGACATCCTGTCGCGTCTCGGCTTCAAGCCGCTGGGCTCCGGCGATGTCGTCGATGTGGCGGTGCCGTCCTGGCGTCCCGATGTCGACGGCAAGGCAGACCTGGTCGAAGAGGTGATGCGTATTCACGGCGTCGACAACATCGCGCCACAGCCGCTCGGCGCGCATGACGCGGTCAATTCCAAGATCCTGACCACGCTGCAGGTCCGCACCCGCACCGCCAAGCGCGCGCTTGCCGTGCGCGGCATGATGGAAGCCGTTACCTGGTCGTTCATTCCGGCCAAGCATGCCGAACTGTTCGGCGGCGGCCAGACGGCGCTGAAGCTCGCCAACCCGATCGCCGCCGACATGTCCGACATGCGGCCGTCGCTGCTGCCGGGGCTGATTGCAGCCGCCCAGCGCAATGCCGACAAGGGTATTGGCGACGTGGCGCTGTTCGAGGTGTCGGGCACCTATGAGGGCGACGGCGCCGACCAGCAGCGGCGCGTGGCCGCCGGCGTGCGCCGCGGCACCGCCAAGCTCGACGGCTCGGGCCGCAACTGGGCCGGCAATTCGGGTCCGGTCGGCGTGTTCGACGCCAAGGCCGATGCAATCGCGGCACTGGAAGCCTGCGGCGCGCCGGTCGACCGGCTGCAGATCGAGGCAGGCGGGCCGTCCTGGTACCATCCCGGCCGCTCCGGCACGATCAAGCTCGGGCCGAAGACCGTGCTCGGCACGTTCGGCGAGTTCCATCCCAAGACGATGGAAGGGCTCGATGTTTCCGGGCCGCTCTGCGGCTTCGAAGTGTTTGTCGACGCCGTGCCCGAGCCGAAGGCCAAGCCGACCAAAACCAAGCCGAAGCTGGAGCTCTCCGCCTTCCAGGCGGTGAAGCGCGACTTCGCCTTTGTCGTCGACAAAGCGATCGAGGCCGGCACGCTGGTGCGCGCAGCACTTGCCGCCGACAAGAAGCTGATCACTGGCGTTTCGGTCTTCGACATTTTCGAAGGCGCGGCGCTCGGCGCCGACAAAAAATCGATTGCGATCGAAGTGTCGATCCAGCCGGTCGAGAAGACGCTGACCGACGAGGATTTCGAGGCGCTGGCCAAGCGTATCGTCGAGAATGTCGGCAAGCAGACGGGCGGCGTGCTGCGCGGCTAACTTGCGAGCGGATGGCGAATCGTCCTCCAAAGGGCGATGGACCATCTGCGCTATTCCGGGCTGCCGTTCGAAGCACAGCGAGAGGCGTTTCTCGACATCGTGTCGGGCGACCCGATGGTCGGCGACGCGCTGGCGCGGGCTCGCGCGCTGGCTCTTCCGGACTGGCTGGTCGTCTCAGGCGCACTTTACAACAGCGTCTGGAACCATTTGACCGGCAAGCCGTCAGGTTACGGCATCAGGGATGTAGACCTGTTCTATTTCGACGACAGCGACCTGTCCTATGAGGCCGAGGACGCTGTCATCCGCCGGGCGGCGCGGCATTTCGAGGGGCTGGCGCTGCCGGTCGAAGTGCGCAACCAGGCGCGGGTGCATCTGTGGTATCCGCAGAAATTCGGCCAGCCCTGCCCGCGCTATACGAGCGCGAGCGAATCCATCAGCCATTTTGCCTCGAAGACGCATGCGGTCGGGGTGCGCTACGATGCCGGCAGGCGGCTTGAGCTGGTGGCGCCATTCGGGCTCGACGATGTCTTTTCGTTCCGCATCACGCCGAACCGGGTGATGGACAACCAGCGGACGCATGAGGCGAAGGGGGCGCGGGCGAGGGAGTGCTGGCCGGAGATTACGGTGGTGGCTTGGTAGGGACGCAGACATAGAAAAATGTCGGCGCGAGGCGCCCCCCTCTGTCCTGCCGGACATCTCCCCCACTTGGGGGGAGATCAGCAGTTTCGGTGCCCCGTCCATTTCTCCAACGTCGGCGATTGGCGAAAGCCGAGCCGGCATCCAATCTCCCCCCTCGTGGGGGAGATGTCCGGCAGGACAGAGGGGGGCGCTGTCCCGCCAGCGTCTCAAAACAAGCTGATGCTAAAGGTCACCCATTCACCAGTGCCAGCAGCTCCTCGGTGTAGCGGTTGCCAACAACCTTATCCGGCGACAGCGCGTCGCCAATCGCAGCCACTTCAGCCGCACTCAACTCGATCCCCGCCGCCGCCGTGTTCTGCTCGAGATGGCGGATTTTTCGCGCACCCGGGATCGGGACGATGAAATCGCCCTGGTGCAGCACCCAGGCGAGCGCCAGCTGCGCCGGGGTCACGCCCTTTTCAGCCGCCATCCTTTCCAGTGTGGCGACCACCTTGGCATTGGCTTCCATGGCCTCGGCCTGGAAGCGCGGCAGGGTGCGGCGCCAGTCGCCGTCATCAAGCGTTTCGGGCTTGGCGATGGTGCCCGTCAAAAGGCCACGGCCGAGCGGGCTGTAAGGGACGAAGCCAATGCCGAGTTCGCGGCAGACGGCGAACACTTCCTCTTCCGGATCGCGGCTCCACAGCGAATATTCGCTCTGCACGGCCGCGATCGGATGTACGGCATGCGCCCGGCGGACGGTCTCCGCACTTGCCTCCGACAGGCCGAGCGCGCGCACCTTGCCCTCGCGCACCAGTTCGGCCATGGCGCCGACCGTATCCTCGATAGGCACGTTCGGGTCGACCCGGTGCTGGTAGTAGAGGTCAATGACATCGGTGCCCAGCCGCTTCAGGGAGGCCTCGGCCACCGCCTTGACGTGCTCGGGGCGGCTGTCGACGCCGGCCATGCGGTCGAGGCCCGTGCCTTCCTCCAAAATCTTGAAGCCGAATTTCGTCGCAATCGTCACTTTGTTCCGCACGGACTTCAGCGCCTTGCCGAGCAGGATCTCGTTCTCGTAGGGGCCGTAGACTTCCGCCGTGTCGAAGAAGTTGACGCCGATCTCGACGGCGCGATGCAGGGTGGCGATCGCCTCGGCCTCCGGCTGGCCGCCATAGGCGAAGCTCATGCCCATGCAGCCGAGGCCTACGGGATAGACGCTCAGTTCGGTTCCTAGTTTGCGGGTTTGCATCAGGCATCTCCTTGCTGTGATGCGACAGATTTAGTGCCTTGCCTTATGTTCGATAATCGTCTCTCATTTGCACAGGCTGTTCCAAGAAATAGATCAATGAACCGAGCGCATCTCTCACAGCTGGCTGTGCTGGCGACGGTCGCCCAATGCGGCAGCTTTCGTGGCGCGGCCAGGGAATTGGCGATCGCGCCGTCGGCCGTCAGCCATGCTGTATCCAGCCTGGAAGCGCGGCTCGGCGTGCGGTTGTTGGCGCGCAGCACCCGCAGCGTCGCGCCGACGGAAGAAGGCGCGCAACTCCTGGAGCGGCTGCGGCCGGCCCTTTCCGAGATCGACCTGGCGCTGGAGACGGCGGTCGAGTCGCGTGAGCGGCCAGCCGGGAATCTGCGGCTCAGCGTGCCGCGCACGGCCGCGCATCTGGTGCTGACGCCGCGGCTTGGTGCCTTTGCATCGGCCTATCCCGACATCGTGCTGGAAATCGTCATCGAGGATCGCTTCACCGATGTTGTCGAAGGTGGCTTCGACGCCGGCGTGCGGCTCGGCGAGAGTCTGCAGCGCGACATGATCGCGGTGCGCATCGGACCGGACATGCGCGGCGCGGTGGTCGGCGCGCCATCCTATTTCGCGGCCATGCCGAGACCGCATCATCCGCGCGACCTTGCCGACCATCGCTGCATCCGTTTCCGCTTCTCCAGCGGCATCCTCTACCGCTGGGAATTCGAAAAGGGCGGCGAAGAAATCGAGATTGCCGCGCAAGGGCCGCTGATCCTCGACGAGGACCATCTGATCGCGCAAGCGGCGGTCGACGGCGCCGGGCTCGCCTTCGTCTTCGAGCCTTATGTTCGCGCCCCGCTCGCCGACGGCAGGCTGATCCGCGCGCTGGAGGACTGGTGCCCGTCTTTCGAAGGCTTCTTTGTCTATTATCCCAGCCGCCGGCAGATGCGCCCGGCGCTGAGGGCGTTTGTGGATTTCTTCAAGGTGAGTGGGTAGGGAGCGCCCCTTACCCTCCCCCTTGTGGGGAGGGTCGATCCGCGTAGCGGATCGGGGTGGGGGTCTCGTAGAGCGCTGCCCCACCCGTCGCTTCGCGCCGACCCTCCCCACAAGGGGGAGGCTGGAAGAAAGCGCAACTCAGCAACGTTCTTCTCCCATGCAAACCTCCATCACCAACACGCCAACCCGCTACGGCTGGGCGACGATCCTCCTTCACTGGCTGATCGGGATCATCTTCATCGGCCAGTTCGTGCTCGGCTTCATCATGGTGAGATTGACCAGCCAACGCGCCGCCTTCGAGCTGATCCAGTTGCACAAATCCCTTGGCTTTCTGCTGCTTGGCCTCATCATCCTGCGCATCGCCTGGCGGCTCGGCAACGTGGCGCCGCCCTTGCCGCCTTCGGTCGGCGCGCTGGAGCGGCGTACGGCGCCGCTCGCGCATCTGGCGCTCTATGCCTTCCAGGTTGCCTTGCCCTTGTCAGGCTGGGCGCTGGTTTCGGTGTCGACGCTGGAAATTCCGACCATGCCGTTCAACCTGTTCGTAATGCCTACCCTGCCTTTGGCGGAATCCGACAGCGCGGAAAGCTTCTGGGCGGCGGCGCACTGGTATCTCGCCTATGCCGGCATCGCGCTTGTCGCGCTGCATGCCGCCGCCGCCCTGCGCCATCATTTCCTGCTGCGCGACAGCGTGCTCACGCGCATGATCACGCCTTCGTCAGACAGGGAATAGAGCGGGCGGTTCGCTCGTTTGTGGGCTGAGGACGCGAAACGCGTTGCCTCCAGGAAAGGATCAATCCCATGCATGCGCGCATCCTTGGATTCGCGGCTCTTGCCGCATGCCTAGCCATGCCCGCCACTGCTGCGGTGGCGCTGAGTGACGCCGCCGGCAGCTACACGATCAGCCCGGCAGGCTCCAGCATCCGCTTCACCATAGGCAAAGCCGGTGGCGGCGGCTTCGATGGCGCCTTTGCACGCTTCAAAGGCACGATCCGCATCGACAACGGAGATATCGGCCATTCGAAAGTCGATCTGACCATCTATCCGGAAAGCGTCGGTACCGGCCAGGGCCGTATCGATGCCTTCCTGCGCTCCGACGCGGTGTTCGATGCGGCCAACAGCCCGGAGATCCAGTTCCGTTCGACCAGCGTGACCCGCACCGGCGACACGTCAGCCCTGGTCACCGGCAGGCTGACGGCGCGCGGCAAGACGTTTCCGGAAAAATTCACGGCTGAACTCGACGGCTTGAAAGGCGGCACGATAAAATTCCATGTCACCGGCAAGGTGCTGAGATCACGCTACGGCATGGATGTCGGCACGCCGCTCTATTCCAACATCGTCGATTTCGACATGACGCTGACGGGCAAGCGGGGGTAGTTCTAATTTGCGCATCCTCCGGGTTCGTCATCCTAGGGCGAAGCAAGGAGCGAAGCGACGCGCGCAGACCCCTGGAGCTGCTCCGCAGCCCAAGGGATCCACTCCGTGACGCTAAGGCGTTGCAACGGTTACAGAATTCTGCACCGCTTCACTTTATGTCATAGGTCACGGCATGGATCCTCGGGTCAAGCCCGAGGATGACGAAGGCGCTTTGTGATCCGCGTCCGCGATTGGCTTTTCTCCGAAATTGGGGCACACCTCCATCGATATAATCGAGATGGAGAAGCGTCATGTTCCGATGGGGTGTGTTGTCGACGGCCAAGATCGGTCGCGAGCATTTGTTGCCCGCAATGGTCGAGGCGGAGAATGGTGTGCTTTCGGCGATTGCCAGCCGCGACCTGTCGAAGGCCAAGGCCCTGGCCGAGCGATTTGGCGCGCGCCATGCGTTCGGCTCCTATGAGGAACTGCTCGCTTCCAAGGACGTTGACGGCGTCTACATTCCGCTGCCGACATCGCAGCATGTCGAATGGACGGCCAAAGCGATCGAGGCGGGAAAACATGTGCTGGTCGAGAAGCCGCTGGCGCTCGACGCCAAGGACATTCTCCCCCTGATCAAGCTGCGCGACCAGAAGAAGGTGCTGGTCTGCGAGGCCTTCATGGTCATCTACCATCCGCAATGGATCAAGGTGCGCGACCTTATCGCCGGCGGCGCCATCGGCCGGCTGCGCCATGTGCAAGGCGCGTTCTCCTATTACAATGTCGACCCCAACAACATGCGCAACCAGCTCGATCTCGGCGGCGGCGCGCTGCCCGACATCGGCGTCTACCCGACAGTGTCGACGCGGTTTTCGACCGGCAAGGAGCCTAGCCGTGTCCAGGCGACGATCGAGCGCGACAAGAAATTCGGCACCGACATCTATTCCTCGATCCGCGCCGATTTCGGCGATTTCGAACTGTCCTTCTATCTGTCGACGCAGATGGCGGCGCGCCAGGTGATGGTGTTCCACGGCGAGAAGGGTTTCATCGAGGTCTTTTCCCCGTTCAATGCCGGGCTCTATGACCATCACCGCGTCGAATTGCACAACCAGAACCACACCGAGGCGCAAGTGTTCCGCTTCCCCGGCACGCAGCAGTACCGGCTGGAGGTCGAAACTTTCGCGCGAGCGGCGCAGGGCGGCAAGGAACGTGTTTTCACTCTGGAGGAGTCCGTGCTCAACCAGAAGGTCATCGATGCCATCTTCCGCGCCGGCGGCAAGGACGGCTGGGAGGCCGTCTAACTCTGGTTTGACGCAATTCCGGACGGAAAACCGGTTACACCTGGAATTGCGTTAGCCGGCTAATTCTGGGAGGAGAGATGGCTGACGACGCGGACGTGATCATAGTCGGTGCCGGCCTTGCCGGGCTGGTTGCCGCCGCCGAGCTTGCCGGGGCCGGCAAGAAGATCATCATCGTCGACCAGGAGCCGGAGCAGTCGCTCGGCGGCCAGGCGTTCTGGTCGTTCGGCGGCCTTTTCCTCGTCGATTCACCCGAGCAGCGGCGCATGCGCATCCGCGATTCGCACGATCTGGCGCTCGAGGACTGGACGGGCACCGCCGCCTTCGACCGGCCGGAGGATTTCTGGCCGCGCAAATGGGCGGAGGCCTATGTCGGTTTCGCCGCCGGCGAGAAACGCTCCTGGCTGATCGAGCGCGGCCTGAAATTCTTTCCTGTCGTCGGCTGGGCCGAGCGCGGCGGCGGCAACGCCATTGGCCACGGCAATTCAGTGCCCCGCTTCCACATCACCTGGGGCACCGGCCCCGGCGTGCTCGAACCTTTTGTGCTGCGCGTGCGCGAGGCGCAAAAGCGCGGATTGGTCAGCTTCAGGTTCCGCCACCGCGTCAATGAACTGACGCGGACGGGCAGCGTCGTGACCGGTGTGCGCGGCGATATCCTTGAGCCGAGCACGGTCGAGCGCGGCCACAAGAGCTCGCGCGAGGTATCAGGCGAATTCGAGCTGCATGCACAAGCGGTGATCGTCGCTTCCGGCGGCATCGGCGCCAACCATCAGCTGGTACGGGAAAACTGGCCCAAGCGATTGGGTGCCGCACCGAAACGCATGATCACCGGGGTGCCGGACCATGTCGACGGCCGCATGTTGGCGATCACCGAGGCGGCCGGCGGTTCGATCATCAACCGCGACCGTATGTGGCACTATGTCGAGGGCATCAGGAACTGGGCGCCGATCTGGACCGAGCACGCGATCCGTATCCTGCCCGGCCCGTCGTCGCTATGGCTCGATGCCAAGGGAAAACGCCTGCCGGTGCCGCTCTATCCCGGTTTCGACACGCTGGGCACGCTCAGCCATATCATGAGCACCGGCTTCGACTATTCCTGGTTCATACTGACCAGGAAAATCATCCAGAAGGAGTTCGCGCTGTCGGGCTCCGAACAGAATCCGGACCTGACCGGCAAGAGCTGGCGCCAGGTGCTCGGCCGCGCGACATCGGGCATTCCGGGTCCGGTGAAAGCCTTCATGGAGAGGGGCGAAGACTTCATCGTCGAGGCCGATCTTTCGAAACTGGTCGCGCGCATGAACGCGCTGGCCGGCGGCGAGCCGCTGCTCGAGCTTGCCCAGGTCGAACGCGAGATCCGCGCCCGCGACAGGCAACTCGACAATCCGTTCTCCAAGGACATGCAGATCACCGCGCTGCGCGGCGCCCGCGCCTATCTCGGCGACAAGCTGATCCGCACGGCCAAGCCGCACAAGATGCTCGACCCGGCGAACGGCCCGCTGATCGCGGTGCGGCTCAACATCCTGACCCGCAAGACGCTGGGCGGCCTGCAGACCGATCTCGACAGCCGCGTGCTGGGCGCGGATGGCCAGCCGGTCGCCGGTCTCTATGCCGTTGGCGAGGCCGCCGGTTTCGGCGGCGGCGGCGTGCATGGCTATGCCGCGCTTGAAGGCACGTTCCTCGGTGGCTGCATCTTCTCCGGCCGCAGCGCAGGCAGGGCGGCGGCCGCATCGCTGGCGTGAACGGCGCCAACGTGGCCTGTTTTTCCAGCTCGGGCTCTTATACGTCCGGGCGATAAACATATGACTTTTTTATATTTTTCAGATTTCGTCCGCCTCGAATACAAATACCGATGCTTTTATCTTTCCGAGTGCAGCCGGTGCTGAGCCGCTGCAGGCGGCCGTCACCTTGTGGCGGCGGTACCAGAAAGAAGGAAGTCTTCGATGTTCCTCTCAGACGGGCTCTATCTGCCCACTCATCGTCCGCTGCCGGCGTCGCAGATCGAACAGATGAAGCGTGCGACCAATAACGAGCGCCGGCCGGGCAGCCTGGTCGCGCCGTTCACACCGACATGGTGGCTGCTGGTCGTCGGCGCCGTGCTGGCCGCCGCCGCGATCGCCGCCCAGCTTTCCTGAGAAGCGGGAGATGACCATGCAAACTACCCCCATTTCTCCCGACGGAAACGCCGTCCACCGCTTCGTCGTCGGGCGCGATGGCGAAGGCCATTGGATCGCTCGCGACGAAGAAGGCCTGACCGGCGGCGTCTTTGCCGACAGGAATTCCGCTGTCCGTTTCGCCACGATGGAGAGCGGCCATCGGGCCGGCGCGATACGCTTCGCCCCGGCAAGCGTGCGGCTTTCCCTGTTCAACTGATCCGCGCCCGGTTCCGAACTGACCGGAACGATCTGGCCATGGACAATTCCAACACCATTGCTGGGCCCAACAGCACCGATCTCGCCGGATTGCTCGATCGCCTCCCGCATGTTGGCAGGCTGCTCGAACACCAGCTTTGGGAGGCGGCACGCGCCCTGCCGCTCGACAGATCATCCCGCCAAGGGCGGCGATTTGCCGGCCTGATGGAGGCTGGCGCCACGCTCGACGCTGTCCTCCTGCTGATCGCCGTGTCGAAGCCGGAACGTTCGGTATCGGCCATCAGCAAGATCGGCGAGCGCTGGTTCTGCTCCATTCAAATCACATCCGCGGGAACAACGGCCGAAGCGGACCACATCGATCTGGCCGCCGCACTGCTGTCGGCCCTGCTTTCCTCGCATCTCGAAAAGACGGTGCCTTCAGAAATTCATCCAGGAGACTTTGATTGCCATGACACCAGAACAAGCCCGAATGCGCCTGACCGGAGCGATGACCGCGCTGGTAACGCCGTTCACCGACGGCGAGGTCGATCTGAAGCAGCTGACCGCGCTGTTGCGCTGGCAGATCGAACAAGGGATCAACGGGCTGGTCCCATGCGGCACCACAGGTGAGGCCCCCACCCTGTCGTGGGAGGAGCGCCTCGACATCATTGCGCTGTGCGTGAAAATCGCCGCCGGCAGGGTGCCGATCATTGCCGGCACAGGCACGAACAGCACCGAGACGACAATCGCCTTTTCGACAGCCGCCGAGGCCTTTGGCGCCGATGCCGCTCTCATCGTGACGCCTTACTACAACAGGCCAAGCCAGGAAGGGATCTTTCGCCATTTCGAGGCGGTCGCCAGAAAGGTCAGGATACCGGTCATCGTCTACAATGTGCCGGCGCGAACCGGCGTCGACCTGTCCGAGGAGACGATCAGACGCCTGGCGCAGATCCCAACCATTGTCGGCATCAAGGACGCAACCGGCGATGTGAGCCGGCTATCCACTCTCCCGGCTGTGCTCAGGCGCCGCTTCATCTGCCTCTCCGGCCACGACGCGACGTCGTTCGGCTTCAACACGATGGGCGGCCGTGGGACGATCTCGGTGGTCTCCAATGTCGCGCCGCGACTGTGCGTCGAGATGCATGATGCGTGCAGGCAGGGCGACCATCACACCGCCCGGGCCATCCATCATCGCCTGCGGCCGCTGATCGCGGCATTGGAGCTTGAGAGCAATCCGGTGCCGGTCAAATACGCGCTGAGCCTGGCACTGGGCATGAGCCCCGATGTCCGTTTGCCGCTGACTCCGGTTCGTCCTGAAACCGAGACCGCCATACGCGAGGCCATGCTGGCCCTGAACGGGAGCATCGCCGGCGCCGTGCAATCAAGACCGGTGCCGGCCTCGCCCGTGCCGTGGCGGCCTTGACGAAGGCGCCTTGCTGTCAACGGCATAGACCAGCCCCGGCTGGACGATCCATTCCCCGGTGCGGAGCGCTTCGACATCGAAGCGTCCGCTGCGGTCGCGGGGTGCAACGCCGACAAAACGGTATTGCAGTCCACTCGCATCGACGACGATATCGGCGATCGGATGATCTGCGAGCCGCCCGATGATTGTTCCCTTTTCCCTGAGGTTTGCCAGGACGAAATACTCCGTCGGCACCCTTTGGCTGGCCCCTGAGGTCAGCCAGGCTGAATGTGATTTCATGGTCGTCTGAAGCCAGTTTGTTGATCGGGCCTCAGTCAGGCAGCGGCCCGCAACTACATAATCGCTGGCGGCATAGGAATTCGAGAGGGGGTTTCGGCCTGAATTATATACGCCGCATATGTCCTGGCAGCTCGTGACGAAAGCCCAGCCACCAGCGTCAGGCGTCCCGTCCGAGCGCAGCGATCGCGTCGACGATCCGCGTGAAACTTTCGCGAGCGCGACCGACCGTGTGCCGGGCCCTGAGGTAACCATGCACCAGACCCGGCTCCTCGAACCAGGTGGCCCGCCCACCCGCGGCGATGATCCGGTCACGATAGGTCTCGCCATCTGAAGACAGCGGGTCGCACTCGGCGGTGATCAGCATCGTCGGCGGCAGGTTGGCGAAGTCGGTGTCGGCCAGCGGCGAGAGTGTTATGTCGCCGGCCCGGTCCCCGCCACCGGTGCGGATATGCTTGTAGAATTCGAGATCGCGCATGGTCAGCATCGGCGCTTCGGCATGCGTGACATAGGACCCCTTCGAGCGGTCGCCGCCAAGGCCGGGATAGATCAGCACCTGACCCACCGGCCGTTTCGCGCGGCCGCGTGTGGCGTGCGCAACGGCGGCGCAGAGATTGCCGCCGGCACTGTCGCCGCAGAGCAGGATGGGTCGGTCGCGGGTGGACGCAACCCATGCGAAGGCGCTCATCGCGTCGTCGAAGGCGGCCGGATGCAGATGCTCCGGCGCCAGCCGGTAATCGACCGAGACAACCTCATGGCCGGTGCGGGCGCAGAGTTCGGCGCAGACATCGTCATGGCTGTCCAGCCCGCCAAGGATGAAGCCGCCGCCATGGATGTAGAGCACTGTCGCCGCCGGTTGCGGGGCGCTTCGGTAGATGCGGATCGGGACGCCGTGCGTGGGCGTTGCAATGGCTGAGGTTTCGGCGGTTACGCCCTCGGGATAGCCGGCAAAGAATTCGCGGCACATGCGGTCATAGATCTCACGCTGCTCAGCGATCGTGTAGTCGATCGTATCGGGCGGATAATAGGAATTGGTCCGCTCGATGAAGGCCCAGGTCTCGGCGTCAATGAGTTTTGGGTAGTCGGTCATGGAACTCCTTTACCTCCCCTTGATGGAGGAGGTCGCCGCGGTGTGGCGGGTGGGGGTGACGGCGCTTCACCCCACCCCGGACCTTCGGTCCGACCCTCTCCATCGAGAGGAGGGTAAAGTGGCTCACTTCCCCTTCCACACCGGATCGCGCTTTTCGGCGAAGGCGCGGAAACCTTCCATATTGTCTTCGGAGCCGTAGAGCGCATCAACCGTTGCCAACTGGCGGCGCGTCACCTTGTTCATGGCGTCCTGGAAGGTCAGCGCTTCGGCCACGCGTGCCGTCTCCTTGATTGCCGCAAACACCAGCGGCGGACCGCTGGCGAGCAGGCGGGCGATCTCCCAGACGCGGTCCTCGAGCTTTTCCTTGGGCAGCACCTCGTTGACCAGGCCCCAGCGATGCGCTTCCGCCACATCCATCCAGCGGCCGGTGAGCAGGAGGTCCATGGCGACATGGTAGGGAATGCGCTTAGGCAGCTTGATCGTCGCCGCATCGGCCAGCGTACCGGCGCGGATTTCCGGCAGCGCGAAGGAAGAGTGATCGGCGGCGTAGATGAGGTCGCAGGACAGCGCCAGTTCGAAGCCGCCGCCCACCGCCATGCCGTTGACGCAAGCGATGACCGGCTTGTTCAAGTCGCGCAATTCCTGCAGCCCGGCAAAGCCGCCGACGCCATAATCGCCGTCGACCGCATCGCCGCCGGCGGCGGCCTTCAGATCCCAGCCGGCGCAGAAGAACTTGTCGCCAGCGGTCTTGACGATGGCGACGCGCAGTTCCGGATCGTCGCGGAACGCCTTGAAGGTTTCGCCCATCAGCCGCGACGTCTTCAGGTCGATGGCGTTGGCCTTGGGCCGGTCAAGCGTGACCTCGAGGATCGAGCCTTCGCGGCGGGTCGAAATGACGTCAGACATTCTTGTTTTCTCCCAGCACCAGCAGCGCGTCGGCGATCCAGGCGCCCTTGCCTTCGACGCAGACGATCAGCGGGTTGATGTCGAGTTCCTCGATCTCGCCGGCATTCTTCTGCACAAAGCCGGCAATTCCCGCGATGGCGTCGATGGCGGCCGCGACGTCGGCCTTCGGCCGGCCGCGATAGCCTTCGAGCAGCGGGAACAGCTTCAGGCCGCGCAATGCCGCCTCGATGTCGTCGCGGGTCGCCGGCAGCATCAAGGTGACGCTGTCGCGCAGCAATTCGACCAGAACGCCGCCGGTGCCGAGCGTCATGACCGCGCCGAACATCGGATCGCGGGTGAAGCCGACAATCAGCTCGGCAACACCGTCGCGCACCATGCGTTCGACATAGAGGCCGGTGCCGAGCGGAAGCAGATCATGCGCCGCCGTGCTGACGGACTCAGCGTCCTTGAGGTTGAGCCTGACGGCGCCGACCTCGGACTTATGAGTGACGCCCAGTGCCTTCAGGGCGACGGGGAAGCCGAGCGCCATCGAGGAAATCACCGCCTCGACCGCATTGCCGGCACGCTCGCCCTTGGGCACGGGAAGCCCGGCCTTGATCAGCCGCGCCTTGGCTTCGGCCTCGTCAGGCGTGACATGCTCGCCACCGGCGGCACCGGCGGCTGACGTGTCGACCGGCTGCGCCTGCGGTTCGGCCCATGCCCAGCCGATGAAGGCCGCCGCGCCGGCGGCATCCATCGCCTCGGAGATGCCGAACAACGGCACCATGCCGCGCGCCATCAGTTCGGCGGTGTATTCCTCGGGCAGGTTTTCCGGCAGCGAGGAGACGATGGCGCCGTGCGCCTTGTTGGTCTTCAGTGCCGATTCGAAGGCGCGCAGCGTCGCCCACCAGTCGGTAACCGAGCAGCGGTCCGGACGCGGGAAATCGAGCACCAGCATATTGAGGTCGAAGCCGCCCGACACCATGGCGGTGAAGGTGGCGGTCATCGCCGGTTCGTTGTTCCAGATGAAGGTGTGATAATCCAACGGGTTGGCGACCGCGACCAGCGGCCCAAGCGTCGATTTGACATGGGCGCGGTGCTGTTCCGTCAGAACCGGGAAATTGACCCAGCGCCCTTCGGCGCTGTCGGCCATGACGGAAGCCTCGCCGCCCGAGCAGCTCATTGACGACAGTTTGTATCCCGGCAGCGGGCCTGTGATGTGCAGCAGCTTCAGCGCCTCGATGAAAGCCGGGATGGAATCGACGCGGGCAATGCCGAGCCGCCTCAGAAAAGCGCCCGAGGCCGCGTCCGAGCCGGCGAGCGAGGCAGTGTGCGACACCGTCGCCTGCCGCGCCTGTTCGGAGCGCCCGACCTTCATGGCGATGATCGGCTTCTTCAGTTCGCGCGCGCGTGCCGCCAACCGTTCGAATCCGGCTACGGAGTCAAAAGCCTCGATGTGCAGGCCGAGCGAGGTCACACGCTCATCTTCGATCAGGCCGAGCGCCATTTCGGACAGGCCAGTCTGCGCCTGGTTGCCGGCGGTCATCAGGAAGGCGATCGGCAGGCCGCGTTTCTGCATCGTCATGTTGATGGCGATGTTGGACGACTGGGTGATGATGGCGACGCCCTTACCGCCCTCTTCAAGCCTGATGCCGCCATGCTGGTCGGGCCACAGAAGCGCGCCGTCGGCATAGTTAATCAGGCCGTAGCAGTTCGGGCCGATGATCGGCATCTGGCCGGCGGCCGCGACCAGTTCGGCCTGCAGTCTTTCGCCGTCATCGTCATAGGCCTCGGTTTCGAGGAAGCCGGCGGCAAAGCAGACGGCGCCACCAGCGCCGCGTTCGGCCAGCGCCTTGACGACCTCGATGGTCAGATGACGGTTGACGCCGACAAAGGCGGCGTCCGGCGCGCCGGGCAGATCCGCGACGGATCGATAGGCCTTGCGGCCGGCAACCTCGTCCTTGGTCGGATGCACCGGCCAGATTTCGCCGGCAAAGCCCATCTTGATCGATTGCGCGACGACGGCGGCGGCCTGCACGCCGCCGAAGACGGCGATGGATTTCGGGCGCAGGAGACGTTCGAGTTTATGCATGGTCATCTTTTCGTTTGAGCGCGATCCCAGGACAAACGATCTCGTTTGCCCGACAAAACCGAATCCCGGCTTGGGCGATCATGCTCTAAGCTCCGAACGGACGCAGCAGCGCCCGCGAAATAATATGTCGCTGAATCTCCGACGTGCCTTCCCAGATGCGCTCGACACGGGCGTCGCGCCAGATGCGTTCCAGCGGCAGGTCGTCCATCAGCCCCATGCCACCATGGATCTGGATCGCTTCGTCGGCGACGTAGGCCAGCATTTCGGTGGCCTTTAGCTTGGCCATGGCCATGTCCTGGTCGGTGACGGTGCCCTGATCGTACTTCCAGCCGGCTTCGAACACCATCAGGTCGGCGGCTTTCAGTTCCGTGGCCATGTCGGCGAGCTTGAACGACACACCCTGGAACTTGCCGATCTGCTGGCCGAACTGCTGGCGTTGCGCGGAATACTCGATGGCGTGGCCGAGCGCCCGCTCGGCCCGGCCGAGACAGGTGGCGCCGACCTGCAGGCGGGTGGCGCCCAGCCAGGAATTGGCGACCTCGAAACCCTTGTGGACTTCGCCGAGCACCTGGCTCGCCGGCAGGCGGCAATCGTCGAATTCGAGGATGGCGTTGGTGTAGCCGCGATGCGAGACATTGCGGTAGCCGTCGCGTACCGTGAATCCCTTGGTGCCCTTGTCGACAAAGAAGGCGGTGATCTTCTTGCGTTTGCCGCGCGGCGAATCTTCTTCGCCCGAAGCCATGAACACGATGGCGAAATCCGCGAGATCGGCGTGGGAGATGAAGTGCTTGGTGCCGTTCAGCACCCAATCGTCGCCATCCTGCACCGCGGTCGCCTTCATGCCGCGCAGGTCCGAGCCGGCGCCCGGCTCGGTCATCGCCAGGCAGTCCCACTTCTCGCCGCGAATGCACGGGAACAGATATTTCTCGCGCTGTTCCGGCGTGCCGGCGAGCAAGATGTTGGAGGGACGCGCCACACAGGTCCAATGCAGCGCGTAATTGGCGCGGCCGAGTTCCTTTTCGTAGAGCAGCCAGGTCACGGTATCCAACCCCGCGCCGCCGACATCGGCCGGCATGTTGGCGGCATAGAGACCGGCCTCGATCGCCTTGGCCTTGATCTCCTCGATCAGCTCACGGCGCAGCACGCCGGTGCGCTCGACCTCGCGTTCATGCGGGTAAAGCTCGTTCTCGATGAAGGCGCGCGTCGTCTCGACAATGAGCTTCTGTTCCTCCGACAGCCCGAAATCCATGGTTTCAGCCTTTCTTCTTTTTCTTCGGCTTTTCCGCCTTCTTCACCGGCTTGGAGGCCTTGGCCTTTTCGGCAGCCTTCGAGGCCGCCGGCTTCTTCGCCGCCAGCTTGGCCAACTGCTTGGTATAGTCCTTGTGCAAGGCGCCCGCGCCCCAGCCCTTGCCCTTGTTCTGCTTCGACAGCGCATCCATGATCGCGACCAGATTGTCGTCGCGGATCTTTTCCAGTTCGCGGATCGACAGGCCGTGCGCCTGGTCGTCCGACTGGGTGGCGATCAGGTCGACCAGCTCATCGTTGAATTCGGGCACGTCCATGAGCTTGGTCCATGGCCATTTGAGGCACGGCCCGAACTGGGCCATGAAGTGCCGCATGCCGGCCTCGCCGCCGGCGACGCGATAAACCTGGAACATGCCCATCTGCGCCCAGCGCAGGCCGAAGCCATAGCGCATGATGTCGTCGAGTTCCTCGACCGTGCAGATGCCGTCCTTGATCAGCCACAGCGCCTCGCGCCATGCCGCTTCGAGCAGGCGATCGCCGACGAAGGCCTCGATCTCCTTGCGGATGACGACCGGCTTCATGCCGATCGAGGCATAGATCTCCTTGGCGACCTCGATGGCCTCGGGGAAGGTCTGATCGCCGCCGACGATTTCGACCAGCGGCAGGAGGTAGACCGGGTTGAACGGATGGCCGACGACCAGCCGCTCCGGGTGCTTCTTCATCGCCACCTGCATGTCGGTCGGCTTGATGCCGGACGTCGAAGAGCCGACAATGGCGTTGGCCGGCGCATGGGCGTCGATCTCGGCCAGCACCTTGTGCTTGAGGTCGAGCCGTTCCGGCACGCTTTCCTGGATGAAGTCGGCATCGGCCACCGCCTCGGCGATGGTCTTGGCGAAGGTCAGCTTGCCCTCTTTCGGCAAGCCGCCGGGCACCATCTGCTTGTAGGCGCGGCGCGCGCCCTTCATCACTTCCGATACCTTGCGCGAGGCCTCAGGGTCCGGATCGAAGATCGACACATCGATGCCGTTGAGCAGCAGCCGCGCCACCCAGCCGGCGCCGATGACACCGCCGCCTATGGCGGCCGCCTTGTTGATGATGCTCATGCGGAAGCTCCGGTTCTTGTCCTGGCTGTTTGGGGATCGATGAGAGGCACGCGCTCGCCGGCGCGGATCACTGCGGGGTCGTAGGCCTTGCGGGCGAAGACTTCGAGCACGAAGGGCCGAAAGAAGTCGATCGGCAGCGTCTCGTAATCGGGATCGAAGCTCGACTGGTCCCAGCGTTCGCAAAACTGGTCGCAGTCGTCGAAATAGGCATGGCCAGCGAAGCGGTCACGCGCATGGCGGTTGCCGCCGAGATGGTGGGCGTAATAGAGGCGCTGGAAGTCGCCGTGCTTTTCCACCACCCAGGTGCATTGTTCGCGCACGAAGGGTTTCAGGATCGAAGCGGCGTATTCATCGTGATTGTAGGGCGCGTAGATGTCGCCGATATCGTGCAGCAGCGCGCAGGCGATCCAGTCGGTGTCGGCGCCGTCGCGCCAGGCGCGCGTCGCCGCCTGCAGCGAATGGCCGAGCCGGGTGATCTTGTAGCCGGACAGGCCTTCGTCGAGCTGCACCAAAGCGTCGAGCAGCCGCTCACCGGTCCTGGCGGCATAGTCGATTTCATGGGCGGTCAGGAACTCGTAATCGTCCTTGTCGCCATCCTTCATCGCGGTGAATTTGACGGTTGTCATTCTCGACGCCCTCCAAACTATGCCGCGATCGGCGCCCGCTTGGTCAGGTTGAGCTTCTTGCGCACTTCCTCCGGCCCCAGAATCCGGGCGCCGAGATTGGTGACGATGCTGGCGGCGCGCTCGACCAGCTGCGCATTGGTCGCGAGCACGCCCTTGTCCAGCCACAGGTTGTCTTCCAGCCCGACGCGGACATTGCCGCCGGCAAGCACCGCGGCCGCGGCATAGGCCATCTGGTTGCGGCCGATGGAAAAGGCCGACCAGTTCCAGGTCGACGGCACGTTGTTGACCATGGCCATGAAGGTGTTGAGATCGTCCGGCGCGCCCCACGGCACGCCCATGCAGAGCTGCACCAGCGCGTCGGGGTTGAGCACCTTTTCCTCGACCAGCTGCTTGGCGAACCAGAGATGGCCGGTGTCGAAGGCCTCGATCTCGGGCTTGACGCCGAGCGCCGTCATCATGCCGCCCATGGCGCGCAGCATGCCGGGCGTGTTGGTCATGACATAGTCGGCTTCGGCGAAGTTCATGGTGCCGCAGTCGAGCGTGCAGATTTCCGGCAGGCACTGGCGCACATGTTCCATGCGGTTGGTGGCGCCGCCCATGTCGGTGCCCTTTTCGTTGAGCGGCAGCGGCGCTTCCGGCGAGCCGAAAACCATGTCGCCGCCCATGCCGGCGGTGAGGTTCAGGATGACGTCGACATCTGCCGCGCGGATGCGCTCGGTCACCTCGCGGTAGAGATGCACATCGCGGCGGGGCTTGCCGGTCTCGGGGTCGCGCACATGGCAGTGGACGATCGCGGCACCGGCCTTGGCCGCGTCAATGGCCGAATCGGCGATCTGCTTGGGCGAACGCGGCACATGCGGGCTGCGATCCTGCGAGCCGCCGGATCCGGTCACGGCACAGGTAATGAAAACCTCACGGTTCATCGCAAGCGGCATGGAATTCTCCTCCCAGTTCGAACAGCCATGCATGTCGCCCAAAAGTGGGAACCGGTTTTGGGGCAACGACATGCACAGGGACCCGCATAACATTGCGCGACTTGCGGGAGACTGCTTTGCGCTTTACGAAGGCGGCATGATAAAAAGCGAAAAGACGACAATCTTTCGTGCCGAGCAGTCGCCGCTCAAGGTCACATTGCTGGTGTTTTCCGGGGCGTCCATCATGTGCGTGGCATGCGCCGTCGATCCGCTGCGTGCCGCCAACCGCATCGCCGGCGAAACCCTGTTCGACTTCAAACTGGTTTCGGTGACCGGGGAGGCGCCGGTCACGACATGCGGCCTGCCCGTGGCGGTCAGCGGTCGGTTCGATGCGACGGAGCCAACCGATGTCCTGGTCGTGGTCGCGGGCTTCGGCACGCAGAACTATGCCACGTCAGCCTTGCTCGCCGGCCTGCGCCGCGCGGCGCGGGCTGCTCGCGCCTGCGGCGGCGTCGAGGCGGGCACATGGCTGGTGGCGCGCGCCGGCCTGCTGGAGGGGCGCAGCGCCACCACCCATTGGGAAGACATGGAGGATTTTTCGTCCGCCTTTCCCGGGGTCGACGTGCGCCCCGACCGATACATCATCGATGGGCCGGTCTTCACCACCGGCGGCGCGTCACCGACGCTGGACCTGATGCTGCACCTGATCCGCACCCGGCTCGGCATGGCCGTGGCGCTGGATGTGGCAAGCGCGTTCATCTATGACCAGGCGCGGGTGGCGACCGATGCGCAGCCGCTGGTCTCGCTTGGCCGGCTCGACGGCTACGATCCACGCCTGGCGCAGGCCATCCGGCTGATGGAAGCGCATGTCGACCAGCCGCTCACCATAGAAGCCATAGCCAAGCGTGCCGGCGTGACGGCGCGGACCCTGGAAAGCATTTTTCGCAAGTCGATCGGCGAGACGCCTGGCGCTTATTATCTGAGACTGCGCCTTGGCGCGGCGCGCAGGCTGGTGGTCGACACCAGGGTGGCGATGGCGGATATTGCCGGGCGGACGGGATTCTCATCCGCCGCGGCATTTTCCAGAGCGTTTTCAAGAGCATTTGGCGAAGCCCCGGTCAGGCTTCGTCGGGGTTAGGCCGCGTTCTGACGATCGGTGCCAGCGTCGATCTGTGAGCGCATCTGCCTCACAAGACGGACTTCAAAGCGGCTGCTGACGGCGCGATCCCATTCATTTTTCACGTCGTCGGTCGGCCGCGGCAGCGCCATCAGCCGGTCGATGATCGATCCGGTCTCACCGGATGAGAGCAGGGCGTCGATTTCGCGTTCGTGCTGCATATCGGTTCGCCTCCTTCCTTTTCACCCGCCACAAGGTCCCTTTTATACGAGATACGTGACGGCAGTTTGAAGGCAAGAGCGAGGTCATTGAGGGGCACCCAGGGGCAAAACCTTGTCGTCGAATGAGCGCTTTGGCGCAAAGCCGTTCCGCACGCCAAAATCCGAATCAGGTGACGTCAGCCCAGCCGCTTCTCGAACAGCACGGTGGTGAAACCACTGTCCCATTCGTCATCCGGATAGCGGTCTTTTTCGACATAGCCGACCGCCTTGTAGACATTCTGGGCGCGCTCGTTGAACGTGTCGGTCTCGAGCCGCGCCTGGCGGAATCCGGCAGCGCGGATAGCCTGTTCGGCGTGCGCCAGCAGCTTGCCGCCGACGCCCTGGCCCTGGCGGCTGACCCTGACATGCAAAGCCTCGATGAAATCGCCGCGCCAATGGATCAGGCCGGCAATCTCGCCATCGATCTCGGCAATGGTGAATTCCGGCCAGCTCTCCTCGACATAGTGCCCGCCAAGATCGGTCTCGACATAGCGTTGCGCCGATGCCTGGGTGATGTGCGGTAGCCAGGTGCCCTCGAACGTCTCCCGCAGCACCTTTTTGAGAGCCACGAGATCGCTCAGCCGTGCCTTGCGTACCGTGATCGGCCCGTTAGCCATTGTCATCTCCCTTCAGGAGAGCGGACTAGCAAAAGGCGATCACGGCGGCTTTCAGCCACACCGGGCAGATGTCGGTCCAGAAGTCAGGCGTCAGACGTAACGATTGACGATATTTTCCAGCAGTTCCTGACGGCCGGAGCGCGGCTGCGGCTCGATCTTCTTCTTCACCACGCGCTCGGCGATCTCCTCCAGCGTGCGCTTGCCCGCCAGCATCGCCTTGGCCTCGGCGCTGTTCCAGCCGGCATAGCGTTCCGCCAGCGGCGCGGACAACGCCTTGTCCTCGACCATGCGGGCGGCTGCCTTGAGGCCGCGCGCGCAGGAATCCATGCCGCCGATGTGGCCGATCAGCAGATCCTGCGGGTCGAGCGACTGGCGGCGCAGCTTGGCGTCGAAATTGGTGCCGCCGGTCTTGAAGCCACCGGCCTGCAGGACCTGGTAATAGGCCAGCGCCATCTCCGGCACGTTGTTGGGGAACTGATCGGTGTCCCAACCCGACTGGTAGTCGTTGCGGTTCATGTCGATGGAGCCGAAGACACCGAGCGCGTTGGCCAGCGCCAGCTCGTGCTCGAAAGAATGGCCGGCCAGGATGGCATGGCCCTGCTCGATGTTGAGCTTGACCTCCTTCTCCAGGCCGAAGCGCTTGAGGAAGCCGTAGACGGTAGCGACGTCGTAATCGTACTGGTGCTTGGTCGGCTCCTGCGGCTTCGGCTCGATCAGGATGGTGCCCTTGAAGCCGATCTTGTGCTTGTAGTCGACGACGAGGTTGAGGAAGCGTCCGGCCTGTTCCTGCTCGCGGGCAAGGTCGGTGTTGAGCAGCGTCTCATAGCCCTCGCGGCCGCCCCACAGCACATAGTTCTCGCCCTTCAGCCGCTTGGTGACGTCGATGCAGCTCTTCACCGTCGCCGCCGCATAGGCGAACACATCCGGATCGGGATTGGTGGCGGCACCCGACATGAAGCGGCGGTTGGAGAACAGGTTGGCCGTGCCCCACAGGAGCTTGACACCGGTCTGCTTCATCTTGGTGGCGAAATAGTCCGCGATCTCGTCGAGGCGGGCGGCACTCTCGGAAAAATCCTTGCCTTCGGGCCGGACATCGGCGTCGTGGAAGCAGAAATAGGGTGCGCCGAGCAGCGAGAACATCTCGAAAGCGACATCGGCCTTGAGTTTCGCCAGTTCCATCGTGTCGACGCCGCCGGCCTTGGGGAACCAGGGACGGTCGAAGGTCTGGCCACCGAAGGGATCGCCGCCCGGCCAGGCAAAGGAGTGCCAGTAGGCGACAGCGAAGCGCAGATGGTCTTCCAACCGCTTGCCGGCCACGACCTCGTCGGGGTTATAGAAGCGATAGGCCAGCGGATTGGTCGAATCCGGCCCCTCATATTTGATCTTCTGGATGTCGCCGAAAAATCCGCTGCTCATGATTTCTGTCCTCTCTCGAATAGTTCGCCCTGATTACCTCAGGCGTAATTGGTTTCGGTCCTGGGCCGGTCGAAAAGGCTGATGTCAAAGCCATCAAACAAAGGAGACAGACCATGACCGACCTCAACAAGATCGCCGAGGGCTACATCACCGCCTGGAACGAAAGCGACGCCGGCCGCCGCGCCGACTTGCTGAAGGCCACCTTCACCGAAGACGTCAGCTATCGCGATCCGCTCATGCAGGGCGACGGCCATGAGGGCGTCGCGGCGCTGATCGACGGCGTGCATCAGCGCTTTGCCGGCTTCCGGTTCTCGCTGAAAGGCACGCCGGACGGGTTTGCCGACAAGATCCGCTTCTCCTGGAATCTCGGCCCGGAAGGCACATCTTCCATCATCGAGGGCACCGACATCGGTGTCATCGAGAACGGCCGCCTGAAGAGCGTCACCGGCTTCCTCGACAAGGTGCCGGCGCAGTGAGTTGCCGAGCCGCGGCGTGGGCGAGAAACCGCTCACGCCGTGGCGCCCCTGATTGCCGGATAGAGCGCCCGATAACGGTGATACGCATCGGCATAGGCACTGTCGAGCTTGGCATCCGGTTCGATCGTGGCATCTGTCCTGGGCGCGGAGCAGATGGCCAGCGGATCGGCGCCGGTCGCCGCGATCAGGCCAAGCCTGGCGGCGCCAAAGGCGGCGCCGAAATCGCCGTCGGCGGGAATATCCACCGGTACCTGCAGCGCGGTGGCGATCGATTTCAGCCAGTAGCGCGAACGCGAGCCGCCGCCGATCGCGGTGACGCGCGTCAGTGTGGTGCCGGCTTTCTTCAAGGCTTCGAGGCTGTCGCGGAAGGCGAAGGCGACGCCTTCCAGAACCGCCTGCGTCAGCGCCGCGCGGCTCGACTCATGCGCAAGGCCGGTGAAGGAACCGCGAATGGCCGAATCATTGTGCGGCGTACGCTCGCCGGAGAGATAGGGCAGGAAGGACACGCCGCTTGGCGCCATCAGCGCGTCACCCAGTTCAGCGGTCAGTTCGCCCGCGCCCTTGCCCGTGATCTCCGACAGCCAGTTGAGCGAATCGGTCGCCGACAGGATGACGCCCATCTGATGCCAGGTGTTGGGCAGGGCATGGCAGAAGGTGTGGACCGCGCTTGCCGGGTTGGGCAGATAGGACGCGTTGGCGGCAAACAGCACACCCGACGTGCCGAGCGAGACAAAGGCATGGCCGGCGCCAACCGTGCCCATGCCGCAGGCGGAAGCCGCATTGTCGCCGGCACCGCCGGCAACCGGGATACCGGCCTCGACGCCCCATTTCGACGCCAATTCGGCACGCAACCCGCCAGCCTTCTGCGTGCCCTCGACCAGGGACGGCATCTGCTCTTCGTCGAGCGACGTTGCCGCCAGCAATTCGGCCGACCAGCGGCGCTTGCCGACATCGAGCCAGGACGTGCCGGCGGAGTCGGACATCTCCGAAATGTGCTCGCCGGAGAGCCACAGCCGCAGGAAATCCTTCGGCAGCAGCACCTTGGCAACCTTGGCGAAGACAGCGGGCTCGTTGTTCTTCACCCAGGCAAGCTTGGGTGCGGTGAAGCCAGGGAAAACGATGTTGCCGGTGAGCGCGCGGAAGCGCGGATCGGCGTCGAGTGCCGCCGCCTCGGCATGGCTGCGGGTGTCGTTCCACAGGATGCAGGGGCGCAGCACGTGATCGGCCGCATCAAGCAACGTGGCGCCATGCATCTGGCCCGACAGGCCGATGCCTTTCACCGCCGCGAACTGCTTGGGATGGGATGCCTTCAGTTCGGCGATCGCGTCTTCGCAGGCGCGTATCCAGTGGGACGGATCCTGTTCGGACCAGCCGGGATGCGGCCGCGAGACGTCAAGCGAGCCGTGGCCGGAGCCGACGACATCCTGTCCGGCATCGATCAGCAGCGCCTTGACGCCCGACGTGCCCAGGTCGAGGCCGAGATACATGTTTTCCTCCCACGTCCTTATTTTTTTCGGATCCCGAAAAAATCTGGCCGAGCCAGTTTTTAAGGCAAGATCCGCTCCGGGTCAATTCTCTGACAAATCGGCGGCGCGTTGTGAAAACAGGACCGACAGCGGACTGTCCGGCCGCGCTATCGATCGCTCGGCCGCGAGCGCCCTGGCGAGCACGCCGTCCCCGCCTCGCAGCGCGGCTTCGATCAGCGTCAGGTCGATGACGTCGCGCTGCGCATGGCTTCCACCGAAACGGTGGGCGATCGCGCGGATCGGCCGGATCAGGCGTATGGCCTCGGCGTAGTTGCCCTCGCCGAACGCCTTGATCGCCAGCGTCAGGGGATAGCCGACGTCCCGGGTAAAGGCGGCGTTGTCGTCGCTGCCACTCATGGCCTCGCGCTGTGCCTCGAGCAAGGTCCGGGCCGGGGCATCCAGCCCGGCGCCCACAAACGCCATCATCGCATGGGCGTCGTTGAAGGCATAGTCGCCGACGCCGGCCCCCGGCCAATTGGCGGCCAGCGCGGCCCAACGGTCGCCAATATCGACGCCGCCGAGATGGAGCCGCCACAGGAGTGCCGACGCATCGACCATATTGAGCGCCATCGTTGATGGTGTGCCGTAGATCGGCCCGTCGTAGAGCGCCAGCACCTGGTCGGTCTCGCCGAGATCGTAGTGAAACAGCGCCAGATGCCACCAATTGTGCACCTGCAGGAAGCTCTCCTTCGTCCACGCTTCGGGGTTGGCGCGCATCCAGGCAATGCCGTCTCTTTGCCGGCTTTGCATTTCCATCACATGGGCGACGGCGTGTTGCGCCCAGCCGTCGCGCGGCTCGATCTCGACCGCCACGCGGCCGAGTTTCTCGGCCCTGACATAGTCACCCATCTCCTCCAGCCCGAAGGCCTGCATGCCAAGCATGGCATGGTAACCGGGCATGCCGCTCTGCCAGGATGGCAAGGCGCGCGCGATGCGGTCGCGCAGCATGCGGGCATTGCCGGTGAAAAAGTCGATCTGGTGCCCGAGCTGCAGCGCAACGGCGTCGAGTGGGGTCTCGATGGTGATATCCTCAAGGATTCTGGCGGCGTCATGCCAGCGCCCGTTGGCGAGATGACCGAGGGCTGAGACATGGGCCTTTTCGCGCGTTGTCGCGGCAAGCGGCAACGCCGCCTCGTGACAGGCCCTGGCCACGGACGTCGCCTCACGTTCGGTGGCAAGCCCGAAGAGATAGCCCTTGAAGACATGCGCCATGACAAAACCGGGGTCCTGCGCGATGGCGCGATCGACGGAAGCCACCGGATCGCCGATGAAGCACTGCAATTGGCTCACCGCTTGGCTGTAGGGCACGAATCCCGCTTGGGTCGCACCCGAAAGTGCCAGATCGAATGCATCCTTGATCGCCATGCAAACCCCCTTGACCGGCGCGTTGCGGGCACGATGCCCCTCGGTCCAACGCGATCTTAAAGCATGGGCCACGGACGCGCCAACAATGCGCCGCGCACACTGATTTCAGTAGATGTCGCAATTCATCAACCATGGCGAACAGATTAGGCTTTGTAAAATCGAACGGATTGTGGCTTCATTGCGGCGCGGCGAAGGGCTTGTAATCGCGATCTGAGAGGGGACGCGATGCGGCATTTTGAAATACAGCTTCCGAACGGCCGTTCGGAGCACGTTGATATGCTGATTTCTTTGTTGCGGCGAAGGCCGCCGCAAATTCGACCATGGTTTATTAGCCTTCTCGCAACTACAGCGTTTGTGTTGCTGCCTGGGTCCGCAGCTTTCGCGGCCTGCGTGCTGGTTCCATCGGCTGGAAATACCACCTTCACCTGCGATAGCGGCGATTCAGGCGGCAGCCTCACCGACACCAGCGGCGACAACACGCTCACCTTTCCCGCCGGCGGCACCGGCCAGGTGAGCGGCAACGTCACTTTCGGCCCCGGCACGGACCGCATCAACATGCAGTCCGGCACCATCACCGGCACGGTCGACCAGGGCGACGGCACGGATTTCTTCACCATCGGCGGCGGCACCGTCGCAGGCAACGTCCAGCAGGGCGCCGGCATCGACGACTTCAACATGAGCGGTGGCCAGATTGGGTCGCTCAACCAGGGTGACGGGCTCGACACCTTCACCATGACCGGCGGGCGCATCGTCGATTTCTTCGACGATGGGGATCGTGCGGTGATGACCGGCGGCCGCATCGGCCGCGTCAACATGAAGCTCGACAAGAACTATTTCAACATGTCCGGCGGCACCATCGACCGCAACCTCGTCACCGGCTTCGACCAGGACACCATCATCCTCTCGGGCGGCACGATCGGCGGCAACATCAGCGTCAGCGGCGGCAATGACAGCGTGACAATCACCGGCGGCACGGTCGGTGGCGATGTGCTGATGAGCTTCGGCTCCGACAATTTCGTCTGGAATGGTGGCGGCATCATCTATGGCGCTGTCGATCTTGGCGCCGACAACGATACCGCCAAGCTCAGCAACCTCACCAACGCCAATATCGGTGGCACGGATGCCATAAATGGCGGCCTTGGCACCGACGCGCTGACCTTCGACAACGTCAAACTGGACGGGATCGCCCGGGTCCAGAACTGGGAGAGCATCGACGCCACCAACGACACGCAGCTGACGCTCGACGGCAATCTCGTGCTCGGCGACAGCGGCACCGGCACGGGCTCGCTCAGCGTCGATGCCTCGAGCACGCTCTATGGCGGCGGCTTCAACTCGACGATCCAGGCCTTCACGGCTGGCCAGCTGGCTCAGGTCACCAATGCCGGGCGCATCGACCTGACCAACGGCACCACCGAAGCGACCGACCGGCTGACGATTTCGGGCAATTATGTCGGCGCCGGCGGCGTGCTGCTTGTCCAGACCGAACTCGGCGACGATTCTTCCGCGTCCGACAGGCTGGTCCTGTCAGGCGGGACAGCTTCCGGCTCGACCGGCATTTCCGTGGTCAATGTCGGCGGCGCGGGCGCCACGACCACGCAGGACGGCATCATGATCATCCAGGCCATCAACGGCGCTACCTCGGGCGCCTCGACCTTCGCGCTCGACGGGCCGGTCGCCGCCGGCGCCTTCGAATACTATCTTTTCAAGGGCGGCGTCAGCGCCGGCAGCGACGAAAACTGGTATCTGCGCTCGACGCTGATAACACCGACATCGCCGGCCGCGGCGCCACCGGCGCTCGAGCCCTCGCCACCGGTGGAACCGGTGCCTCCGGCGGCCGAGCCGCCGCCTCCGCCGCCCTCCGAACTGCCGCCGACGCCGCCGCCGAGCGAGGGCGACATCAACAATCCGCCGGTCGACCCGACGCCGCCGGTGCAAACCAGCGACCCACAACCCGAACCACCGCCGCCGCCGCCTCCGGCGCCTCCGGCTGATCCGCCACCGCCGCCACCGGTGGTGCCGACTGCCGTGCCCGACCTGCCGGTACCGGCGGCCGGTCAGGAAATCGTGCTCTATCGCATCGAGGTGCCGGTCTATTCGGCCTTGCCGCCCGTGGCCGAGCACCTGGCGATGACGACGCTCGGCACCTTCCACGAACGGCGAGGCGAGCAAAGCCTGTTGTCGGATACGGAGTTGTCGCCGGTCTGGGGCCGCATCTATGGCCAGGACGCCAAGATGGGCTGGTCGGGGACGGTGTCGCCATCCTTCGACGGCACCCTGTTCGGCCTGCAGGCGGGCTTCGACGTGTTTGGCCGCGACACCGCCTCGGGCGGAATCGATCGCGCCGGCCTGTTCGTCGCCTATGCCAGCATGAAGGGTGATGTGCGCGGCCAGGCGCTGGGATGGAACGACCTGTCCGTCGGCAGCCTCGACGTCAGCGGTACCAGTGTCGGCGGCTACTGGACACGCATAGGCCAGGGCGGCTGGTACCTCGACGGTGTCCTCATGGCCACCTTCTTCGGCGGCGACGCGACCTCGTCGCGCGACATCGGCATCGATATCGGTGGGACAGGCGTCACCGCTTCACTTGAAGGCGGCTATCCCATTGCGCTGGCGCAGGGCTGGACGCTCGAACCGCAGGCGCAACTGGTCTGGCAGCTTCTGTCGCTGGACGATACCAACGACCGCTTCTCGTCGGTTTCCTTCGGCACCGACGACAGCGTCAGCGGCCGGCTGGGTGCGCGGCTGCAGGGCGAGGCCACGATCAACGGCATGGCGCTGCAGCCTTATCTCAAGGCCAACATCTGGCACGATTTCGGCGGTACCGACCGTGTCAACTTCGACACCACCGACATCACGACCGAGGGCAGGTCGACCTCGTTCGAGTTCGGCGGCGGCGTCGTTGCCAAGGTGACGGACAAGGTCAGCATCTTCGCCACCGGCGACTACACGACCAATCTCGGCGGCGACAAGCGCCGCATCCTCGAAGGCAATCTGGGGATCAGTGTCAAATGGTGAGGCCCTCCGGGCCTCACCTTGCGTCAGGAGATCAATTGCCCGAACGCATCGCCACCGTGGCAATGCCGGCACCAACCAGCAATGTGCCACCGGTGCGGTTGAAGATGCGGATCGCCTTGGGATTGCGCACGACGTTTCGCGCGCGTGCGGCGATCAGCGCATAGCCAAAGGCATTGGCAAAGGCGAGCGCCAGGAAGGTGGTCTCGAAGATCAGCATCTGCGTCCAGAAGTCAGCGTGCCGGTCGAGGAACTGCGGCAGGAAAGCAACGAAGAAGGTGATACTTTTCGGGTTGAGCGCGGTGACCAGCCAGGCATGCGCCATCATTTTTGCCGACGATACGGCATCGGTCCGGGGTTCGGCCTTCAGCGCGCCGCCGGCGCGGAACAGTTTCACGCCGAGATAGATCAGATAGCCGGCGCCGATCAGCTTCAGGATGGTGAAGACACCAGCCGAAGCGGCGAGCAACGCGCCGATTCCCAGCATCGACAAGGTCATTGCGGTGAAGTCGCCGAGCGCCACGCCGACGGCCATCGGCAGGGCGGTGCGCCAGCCCTGGCCCAGCGCATAAGACACGACCAGCAGAATGGTCGGCCCCGGGATGATGAGAAGGATCGTCGAAGCGGCGGCGAAAGCGGCCCAGTTTTCGAAGGACATGTCTGTCTCCCTTTGGGTTAAGGAAAAGGATAAATCCTCAGCCCCGGGAGAATGTAAAGGGGCATGATCTTTGTTTTTTGCGCAATTGCGCACGCAAGACCACCACGCATTTTTCCTGAAATTGCCGCGCCATCAATTGCGCGAACGGCAGGTTGGCGTCAGTTCGCGCCGCCCAGCGTGCTCACGATATCGGCCAGGCTGACATTGGCACCGAGGACCAGCGCGGCCGCGACAATGGCAGCGGCAAAAAGCTTGATGTCGGTCTTTAACGTCTTGCACATGGAGGCCCCTCGCTGATCGCTTGCTGCGTAGGAGCCGCCGACGCCGGGATTATGACATGAGCTGGGTCTTTTTGTGCAGGACCTCTCGGTTGGCGGTCATCCGGGAGGGCCGAACCCCGCCGGGCGACGCGCAAATGCAGCCGGTGCAAGGCATTCACGCTTTATCAACCATGAATGATGAAAATGCCTGCTATCCGGCCGGACCGTGCTTCCCGCCGACAGCGTAAGGTTTGGGTATATGCGCGAGTTGCCGCAAGGTCTGACGCCGCCACGAAACGGCGACGCAATCGAAACCGACCATCATCTGTCCCGCCGCGCCGTCCTTTCCGGGGCAGGCGCGCTGGCGCTGCTCAGCGCCGCCGGCTGCTCGACTTCCGGCGGCGGCATGCCGGCGCTTGATCTCGACAATACGGTCACCGGTTCCGTGCCGCCGATGCGGCCGGCGATCAGCGTCGACAAGAACATCACCAGCCCCGACCTGATGTATGCCGCGTTGACGGACAACGGTTTCAACGTGCCCGAGGTGCCGTATCTGAAGGTCAAGCCGGAATTCCGCCGCCAGATCGTCGTGGAGACGACCGGCGAAGCGCCCGGCACCATTGTCGTCCATCTCAAGGAACGCATGCTCTATCTCGTCCAGCCGGGTGGCGACGCGATCCGCTATGGTGTCGGCATCGGCAAGGACGGCTTCCGCTGGTCCGGCCGCGCCAACATCCAGTATGGCCGCGAATGGCCGACCTGGACACCGCCGCCCGAAATGATCCAGCGCAAGCCCGAACTGGTGAAGTGGCAGGGCGGCCAGCCCGGCGGCCTCACCAACCCGCTCGGGGCGCGCGCGCTCTACATCTACCAGGACGGCAAGGATACCGGCTACCGCATCCATGGCTCTCCGGAATGGTGGAGCATCGGCCAGGCGATGTCGTCGGGCTGCGTGCGCCTGATCAACCAGGACATCATCGACCTCTACAGCCGCGTTTCGAAGAAGAACCCGGTCGTCGTCATGTGATCTTTCGAGCGGCCAACGCGGCCGCTTTATCGTCTTGTTCGAGCATGATTTCTGGACAAACGGAAACCGTTTGTCCGAGAGAACCGGTTTCCATTTTCGGGATCGTGCCCGCGACTCCCCCGTTGCGCGATGCCGCGAGACAGGCGAAGGTGTCTTGAGACCCATCGCCTCGGGAGACGTCAGGAATGGCCGGAACTTTTGTTATCGCGCAAGGCGGCGGCCCAACCGCCGTCATCAACCAGACGGTTGTCGGCGCCACGCTGGAGATCCGCAAGCGGCATCCCGGCGCCAAGGTGCTGGGCTCCCTCCATGGCGTGCGCGGCATTCGTGACGGCAATTATGTCGACCTTTCGGCCATCCCCGAGGACCGGCTGCGGCTGATTGCCGGGACACCGAGCGCGGCGCTTGGCTCGACGCGCGACAAACCGGACGCGGCCTACTGCGATGTCATCCTCAAGGGCTTGCAGAAGGCCGGGGCCGACGCCTTCATCTATATAGGCGGCAACGACACGTCGGGCACACAGCAGATTCTGACCGACGCCGCCGGCGGCTCCATTGCTTTCGTCCATGCGCCCAAGACCATCGACAATGATCTCGAGGAGAACGACCATACGCCGGGCTTCATTTCGGCGGCGGAGTTCGTCGCCGGCGCCTTTCTGTCCGTCGACCTCGATTTTCGCGCTTTGCCCGGCATCTATGTCGGCATCGTCATGGGCCGGCACGCCGGCTTCCTGACCGCCGCCGCCGCCGCCTGGCAGCTCGATCCCGACAGCGGCCCGCATCTCGTCTACGTGCCCGAGCGGCCGTTCTCGGCCAAAGGCTTCATCGACGACGTGCGTGCCACGCTCGATCGCCACAAGCGCTGCATCGTCGCGGTGTCGGAAGGGGTCAGCACCGCCGACGGCAAGGCACTGGTCGAGAGCCTGGTGCCGCCGGAGAAACTGGAACGCGACCAGCACGGCAACGTCAAATTGTCGGGCAGCGACCTGCCGGCGGCGCTGGAACGGGCATTGGCCGATGGGCTTCCGGGCAAGCGGGCCCGCGTCGACGCACTCGGCTACATGCCGCGCGGCTATGTCGGCGCCATCAGCGCCGTCGACGCGCGGGAGGCTTTCGATGCCGGCGCCTTCGCGGTCTCCGTCGCTGAACAGGGCGGCGGCTCGGTGGCGCTGCAATATGATGGCACGAAGACCGTGCTGAAGAAGGTGCCGCTGAAGAATGTCGCCGGCAAGACCCGCCACATGCCGGACAATTTCATGAAGCCCGATGTCAGCCAGCTGTCCGAGGCCGGCATGGCCTATCTCAAGCGGCTGGTGCCGGAAAAGTACAAGGTCGGGAAGCCGTTCGTCTAATGTCAGGCTGGTTCAGCAAGAGCATCGTCGACGACAGGACGACGATGCTGACCGAGCCGTTCGTGCATGACTATGTCCGCGCCAACATCTGGCATCTGCGGGGTCGCGACGCCGACCTTCTGGTCGATACCGGCATGGGCATCTGTCCGCTGGCGCCGGAGATCGAAACGCCGCGGGACAAGCCGCTGCTGGTCGGCGCCACGCACATCCATCTCGACCATGTCGGCTCGCTGCACGAATTTCCATGGCGGGCCGGGCCGAGGATGAGTGCCGCGCAGTTCGAGAGCATGGATGAGGCGGCGACCTACGCCTACATGTTCCACGACCTCGAAGGTGCCGTTTCGAAACTGCCGGAGCCGGGCTGGAAGGCGACGGATTACAAGATCCCATCGGCGCCGCTGACGCGGACCCTCGACGAGGGCGACGTGGTCGACCTCGGCGACCGGCAATTCCGCGTCCTGCATCTTCCCGGGCATTCGCCGGATTCGATCGCGCTGTTCGACGAGGCCGACGGACTGTTCTTCAGCGGCGACGCCATCTACGACGATACGCTGATCGACTCGCTGCCGGATTCCGACCGGACCGCCTATGTCAGCACCATGCAGCGCCTGCTCGACCTGCCGATCCGCATCGGCCATGGCGGCCACGGACCGAGCTTCGACCGCAAGCGTATGCGTGAGATTGCAACGGCTTACATCAAAAAAACCGACGATGTCTGAACTTCGCCAAGCCCGCACACTGTAAGGAGCGGTCCTGCGACGGTCAGGCGCCTATCAGGCCGCGAAGAATTAAATCTTTGTAATATAACCGAAAAAACCTAATTCGCCCGCATCCGCGTCCTAGATTCCGGTTTCATCGACCTGAACGGCCACCGCATGAAGCGAGACAGGCGGCCGCGATGGCCGGTACGCCGAATGGGCCGCTCCCATGGAGTCCACGGCGCCGAACCCAATGTCTCGCACGGACAACGACCATGTCATCCCACAACATTCCTCGCAGACATCGCGTCGCCGCATTGCTGGGCGCCGCCCTTATCATCTCCCCCTTCGTCGTTTCATTTGCTCAAAGTGCCGGTAACACAGGCGTGAGCAACGTTGTCGCGACGACCCAGACCCCTGTCGCCGGTATCACCGCCCCCAATGGCTCCTTTGCTCCGATCGTGGCGGCTGACAAGCCCGCGGTGGTGACGGTCACAACCGTGATGAAAGCGCAGCCTGCAAATGACGACGATGGGATGCCTCTCGGCAACTCCCCGTTCGACCAATATTTCCGCCAGTTCTTTGGCGACCAGGGCATGCCGGCTCCGCGGACGCCGCCGCAGCAGGCGCAGCGCGCCGAAGCGCTCGGCTCCGGCTTCATCGTCTCTGCCGACGGCACGATCGTCACCAACAATCACGTCGTCGACGGCGCCTCCTCGATCAAGGTTACGCTCGACGACGGTACCGAACTTCCCGCCAAGCTCATCGGCCGCGACGCCAAGAACGATCTCGCCGTGCTCAAGATCAAGGCCGACAAACCCTTGCCGACGGTCAAATGGGGCGATTCCGACCGGCTGATGACCGGCGACCAGGTGCTGGCGATCGGCAATCCGTTCGGCATCGGCACCACGGTGACGGCAGGCATCGTTTCGGCCCGCGGCCGCGACCTGCATAGCGGACCGTTCGACGATTTCATCCAGATCGATGCGCCGATCAACCATGGCAATTCCGGCGGCCCGCTGGTGGATGTGAACGGCAATGTTGTCGGCATCAACACGGCGATCTATTCGCCCAATGGCGGCAGTGTTGGCGTCGGCTTCGCCATCCCGTCCGACCAGGCGCAGAAGGTCGTGGCCAAGCTGATGAAGGACGGCTCGATCCAGTATGGCTATCTCGGTGTCGAGATCCAGCCGGTGACGCCCGACGTGGCAAGCGCCATCGGGCTCGACCATCCCGGCGGCGCGCTAGTTTCGAAGGTCAATGACAGTTCGCCCGCCGCCAGCGCCGGCGTCGAGGCCGGCGACGTCATCACGGGCTTTGCCGGACAGGACGTCAAGGACCCCAAGGATCTGTCACGCGCCGTCGCCGATGTCGCTCCTGGCGCCAAGGAATCGCTCGATATCTGGCGCAAGGGCAAGGCTATGCAGATTTCCGTCAATGTCGGGCAAAACAGCGATGACGTGAAGACGGCGTCGACTGACGATTCCGGCATGCCGAGCGCCGAACAAGGCTCACGCGCGCCGGCGATCGGCCTCGGCCTGATGGATATCACGCCCGACATTCGCCAGGAAATGAACCTCGCCGACAACGAGCATGGCGCGGTGGTTGCGCGCGTCAGTCCCGACAAGGCGGCGGCCGCGGCCGGCATCCAGCCGGGCGATATCATCGTCGCCGTCAACCAGGCGCCGGTCAAGAGCGCCCGGCAGGTCACGCAGGCGATCGCCCAGGCCAGCAAGTCAGGCCGCAAGTCGGTGCTGCTGCTGGTCGAACGCGACGGCGGCCAGATCTACGTCGCCGTGCCATTCGCCAATGGCTGAGGCGCGGGGCTGGATTTGAACCGAGGGCGGGCTCGTCGCGACGAGCCCGCCGCTATCTAGAGTTTGCGCAGCGCCACTTCCTCGACCAGATGGTCGGCGCCCTTGCGCAGGATGAGGTCGGCGCGGGCGCGGGTCGGCAGGATGTTTTCGCGCAAATTCTTCAGATTGATGTTGGTCCACAGGCCTTCGGCGATGGCGCGCGCCGAATCCTCCGAGAGCTGCGAATAGCGGTGGAAGAAGGAATCCGGATTGCGGAACGCGGTCTCGCGCAGACGCATGAAACGGGAAATGTACCACTGGTGGATCAGTTTCTCGTCGGCATCGATATAGATGGCGAAATCGAAAAAGTCCGACAGGAAAGGCACGATCTTGCCGTCCTGCGGCAGCTTGCCCGGCTGCAGCACATTGATGCCTTCGAAGATCAGTATATCCGGCCGGTCGATGGTGACGAATTCGCCGGGAATGACGTCGTAGGTGAGATGCGAATAGACCGGCGCGCGCACATTGGGCAGCGCCGACTTGATGCCGGAGAGGAAACGCAGCAGCGCGCCGACATCGTAGCTGTCGGGAAAGCCCTTGCGTTCCATCAGGTTTTCGCGGCGCAGGACCTCGTTGGGCAGCAGGAAGCCGTCGGTGGTGATGAGATCGACCTTGGGGCTCGACGGCCAGCGCGCCAGCAATTCCTTCAGCACGCGGGCCGTGGTCGATTTGCCGACCGCCACCGAGCCGGCGATGCCGATGATGAACGGCGTCTTGACGATATCGACGGCGTTGAAGAAGGCCTGGCGCTGCCTGAACAGCAATTGGCTGGCCTCGACATGCGCGGATAAAAGCCGCGACAGCGACAGATAGATGCGCTTGACCTCTTCGAGGTCGACCGGGTCGTTGAGCGAACGCAGGCGGCGGAACTCGTCCTCGCTCAGTGTCAGCGGCGTGTCGGCTCGGAATTGCGACCATTGCTCGGCGGAGAAGAAACGAAAGGGGGAATATTTCTCGGTTGGCGCGAGCTGATCCATCGAGATACCTGCCCTCCCTCGTGCTCAGCCCTTGGGCCGCGACGCCTTCTCGGCGATACCCGAACGCGCGGTGCGGCTTTCGAGCTCCTGGAGCACGTCGCGCAACGGAACACCCGAAATGCCGAGAACGACGAGCCAATGATATATAAGATCGGCACTTTCGGAAACGAGGCCCTGCCTGTCGCCCTTGACGGCGGCAATCACGGTCTCGACCGCCTCTTCGCCAAGCTTCTGCGCCGCCTTGTCGATGCCACGGGAAAACAGCTTGGCCGTCCACGAGTCCGCATCGCCGGAATGGGCGCGCTCATGGACTATTTTTTCCAGATCGGAGAGCGAAAACTCGGTCATGGCCGCCGTTTAAGACCGATTACCTGGGGAGTCCAGCCGCATCGGCAGGCCGGCATTGGCCATATGTGCCTTGGCCTGGGCAATCGTGTAGGTGCCGAAATGGAAGATGGAGGCGGCCAGCACGGCGCCGGCATGGCCATCGCGAATGCCTTCCACCAAATGATCGAGCGTGCCGACGCCGCCCGACGCGATGACTGGCGCGCGCACCGCATCAGCAATCGCGCGCGTCAGGGCGATGTCGTAGCCGGCCTTCGTGCCGTCGCGGTCCATCGAGGTCAGCAGGATCTCGCCGGCGCCACGATCGACCATTTTCCGGGCGAATTCGACCGCGTCGATGCCGGTCTTCTCGCGTCCGCCATGGGTGAAGATCTCCCAACGATCGGCCTCGCCGGCGCTGGAGACCTTCTTGGCGTCGATGGCGACGACGATGCACTGGTTGCCGAACTTGTCGGCCGCTTCGGCGACGAAATCCGGGTTCTTCACCGCCGCCGTGTTGATCGACACCTTGTCGGCGCCTGCCAAAAGCAGCTTCCTGATGTCGGCGACCTGGCGCACGCCGCCGCCGACGGTCAGCGGCATGAAGCACTGTTCGGCGGTGCGGGCGATGACATCGAAGATGGTTTCCCGGTTGTCGGACGAAGCGGTGATGTCGAGAAAGCACAGCTCGTCGGCGCCGGCGGCGTCATAGGCCTTGGCTGCCTCGACCGGGTCGCCGGCGTCGATGAGATCGACGAAATTGACGCCCTTGACGACACGGCCGTCCTTGACGTCGAGGCACGGGATGACGCGGGCTTTCAGCATCAGCGGCCCTCTATCGTGGCGATAAGGTCGTTGAGCAACTGGCCGACCAGCGGCGGCACGTCGGCCTGGGCATCGAAGGCCGGATCGTAGGCGGAAACGGTGATGCCGACGACTGGCACGGCAAGCGCCATGGCACAGGCCGCGTCGCGCAACTGTTCGGGGCTCGGCCCGCCAGGTGTGACATAGCGATTGGCCTGCAGCTCCCGGGGGTCGTGCACGTCGAGATCGAGATGCATGTGCACGCTTTTGGCGCCGGCGGCTTTCAGTCTTTCGGTCGCTTGCGCCACGCCGGGGCATTCGGTGCGGATCACCGGCAAGGTCTCGAGAAGTTTTTTCTCCGCCGGATCGAGATCGCGGGCGTTGACGAGCACGCAGCGCGAGGGATCGATCGACTGGAAGCCGGGAATGGCTGATGCCATCGGACGCCAGCACAGGCCGAGGACGGTCGCCAGCGCCATGCCGTCAAGGAAGCCGTATACGGAGGTCTCGGGCGTGTTGAGGTCGCCATGCTGGTCGGCCCAGATGATCGCATCGGCGCCTTCGCCGGCGACCGCGCCGGCGCTGGTCAGGCAGTTTCCGGCCAGCACGATAGGAAACCGTCCCCTGTCGATGGCAATGCGGACCTCGCCCGAGACAGCGTTGCAGACGGCAAAGCCGGTGGCGATCTCCCGCTCCTGGTCGTCGCCGACCCTGCCGATATCCTCGACCGCGACGTCGTGGCCGGCCATGGTCAGGGCATCGACGAGACCGCCCGCAATCAGCGCGTCCGGCCCCTGGCCCATGCCGCCATGGTAGTGGCCGCTGTCGTAGGAGGCGAGGATGATGGTGATCTTCACGATTTCGCCTCCGCCACCGGCCGGCCCTGCAGGATCGCCAGCGCCTCGGTCGGATCGATGCGGCCGTCATAGAGCGCGCGGCCCGAGATGGCCCCTTCGAGCTTTTGTGCGTCCGGCATGGTCATGCGCACGATGTCGGCGATAGAGGCCAGCCCCCCCGAAGCGATGACCGGGATCGATACGGCGTCGGCGAGGTCGATGGTGGCATCCCAGTTGATGCCGGTCAGCACGCCGTCACGGTCGATGTCGGTGTAGATGATGGCGGCGACGCCGGCGCCCTCGAACTTCTTCGCCAGTTCGATGACGCCAAGGCTCGACGCTTCGGCCCAGCCCTCGACGGCCACCTTGCCGCCCTTGGCGTCGATGCCGACCGCGACCTTGCCCGGGAAAGCCTTGCAGGCCTGCTTGACCAGATCGGGATCGCGCACCGCCACCGTGCCGAGAATGACGCGGGCGAGACCGCGATCGAGCCAGTCCTCGATCTGCGCAATCGTGCGGATGCCACCGCCAAGCTGTACCGGGTTCCTGGTCGCCTTGAGGATGGCGCCGACCGCCGCGCTGTTGACGCTCTGGCCCTTGAATGCGCCGTTGAGGTCGACGACGTGCAGCCACTCGAAGCCCTGGTCCTCGAAGGCTTTTGCCTGCGCGGCGGGATCATCGTTGTAGATGGTCGCGGTCGCCATGTCGCCGTGCTTCAGGCGCACGCATTGGCCGTCCTTGAGGTCGATGGCAGGAAACAGGATCACGATTCAGGCGCCCTCAACGATGACGAAATGGCCCGTCGATGCGGCCAGCCTGAATTTCGAGGCATGCTGATATTCCGGCGAATGATAGCATTCCGCTGCCTTGTCGTAGGATTCGAACTCGATCACGACATGGCGATTGCCTGTCGGCTGTTCCGGGTTCTCGTGGCGGCCCGCCCGCACGATGAATTTGGCGCCGTACTTGGCAAAGGCAACAGCATTCGCCTCGATATAGTGCTTGTAGACCTCGGGATCGCGAACATCGATCATCGCCATCCAATAGCCCTTCTTGCTCATGCTCTAGGGCCTCCACTTCAGGAAATTGGTGATCAACGCCAGCCCCAGCGCCTGGCTCTTCTCCGGATGGAACTGCGTGCCGACGAGATTGTCGCGGGCGACGGTGGCCGTCACCGGGCCGCCATAGTCGGCGACCGCCAGAACCTCGTCCGCCTTGCGCGCATCGAGATGGTAGGAGTGGACGAAGTAGGCGTGCAGTCCCGCGGTTCCGGTTGGAATGCCGGCAAAAAGCGGATGCTGGCGCCGAAGCTCGATCGTGTTCCAGCCGATCTGCGGGATCTTCAGCGCCGGATCGGCCGGCGTGATCTCCTTGACGTCGCCCGATATCCAGCCAAAGCCGTTGGTGACGGTCTTTTCCAGGCCGCGTCCGGACATCAGCTGCATGCCGACGCAGATGCCGAGGAAAGGGCGAGCTTTGGCGATCGCGACGTCCTCGACCGCTTCCCACATGCCCTCGACGGCACGCAGACCTGCCGCGCAGTCGGCATAGGCGCCGACGCCGGGCAGGACGATGCGGTCGGCCGTCCGCACCCGGTCGGCATCGGCCGTCAGCTCGATCTCGGCCGATATGCCGGCTTCGCGCGCGGCGCGCTCGAAGGCCTTGGTGGCCGAGCGCAGATTGCCCGAGCCATAGTCGATGATTGCTACCCGCATGTCAGGGCCGTCCCGGTATGTGGGTCAGGCCCAGCGCCATGCCCGGCTGCGCCGGGCGCGCCAGGGCGGCATCCGGAACCATGCGCGGCGCGGGAATGGCTTCCTCGGCGCGCCCCTCGGCCTCAAGCGCATAGCGCATGTCGGCGTCGTCGAGCCTGCCGGCGTGAACCACGCCCCATTCATGCCAGCCGCGCCGGCGAAGGGCCGCGATGCGCAACCCCTGCCCTTCCAGGCCGACATAGAACGAGACGAGCAGCGACAGCAGTGAACTGGCCAGACCGAGGCCAAGCTTCTGACCAGCCATCGAAAGCAGGCCCATGACGACGAAGGCAAGCCCGGCTTCAATCCACAGCCGATGCCAGGCGAGCCATAACGGCGGCACCAAGAAGCCGAGCCAGGTGAAGCCGTCGCGGACAAACGCCGTTGAGTCGGCCTTCTCGCTGCGGCCGGGCGGTTCCATCACGACATAGGCGGCCATGACGCTATCCCTTCAAAGATCCCTTGGTGGAGGGAACCGCGTCCGGCTGGCGCGGGTCCGGCTCGAGTGCCGTGCGCAGCGCGCGCGCCACCGCCTTGAAGCAGGTCTCGGCGATATGGTGGTTGTTGGCGCCATAATGGTTGGTGACATGCAGCGTGATGCCGGCATTCTGCGCCAGTGCCTGGAAGAATTCCCGCACCAGTTCGGTGTCGAAGGTGCCGATCTTGGGCGACGAGAAGGACACGTTCCAGACCAGGAACGGCCGGCCCGACACGTCGATCGCCGCACGCGTCAGCGTCTCGTCCATGGCAAGGTCGATCGAGGCATAGCGCATGATGCCGCGCCGTTCGCCCAGCGCCTTGGTCAGCGCCTGGCCGAGCGCGATGCCGGTGTCCTCGACCGTGTGATGGTCGTCAATATGCAGGTCGCCCTTCGCCCTGACCGTCATGTCGATCAGGGAATGGCGCGAGAGCTGGTCCAGCATGTGGTCGAAGAAGCCGACGCCCGTGGCGATATCGGATTTGCCCGAGCCGTCGACCTGGACCGACACCGAGATGTCGGTTTCCCTGGTCTTGCGGCTGGCTTCGGCGGAACGGGGCGCCATCACTCTATCCTTGTCCCAGCGATTCACTTGGTAAACCGGGTTCACGTGCTAAACCGGTTCACAGGCTCCAAGCGCTCGCGGGCTTGAAAACGAATGCCTTCTATCAGCATGATCCGGCGATTGCCAGTTGCCTCGGACAGCGGTATCGGGCCTTGCCGGAGAGGCGATTTGCAATCATTGGTCCTGTGCATACATATGGCCGATAAATCACTCGTACCGCGCCAATCGCCTTTTGGGATCGCGCGAATCGGAGCCAGGAAATGTCTGATAATCTGACCATGCACGCCACGACCATCGTGACGGTGCGCAAGGGCAACAAGGTGGTGATCGCTGGCGACGGCCAGGTCAGCCTTGGCCAGACCATCATGAAGGGCAATGCGCGCAAGGTCCGCCGCATCGGCAAGGGCGGCAATGTGATTGCCGGTTTCGCCGGCGCTACCGCCGACGCCTTCACCCTGCTGGAGCGGCTGGAAGCCAAGCTCGAACAATATCCCGACCAGTTGACGCGCGCCTGCGTCGAACTCGCCAAGGACTGGCGCACCGACCGCTATCTGCGCCGGCTCGAGGCGATGATGCTGGTGGCCGACAAGTCGGTCTCGCTGGCGCTGACCGGCAACGGCGACGTGCTCGAACCGGAACATGGCGTGATGGCCATCGGCTCGGGCGGCAATTACGCACTGGCCGCGGCGCGCGCCTTGATGGACACCGACAAGGATGCCGAGGAAATCGCCCGCAAGGCGATGCAGATCGCTTCCGACATCTGCGTCTACACCAACAACAACTTCGTCGTCGAAACGCTCGATGCCGCCTGAGCAGCTCTACGATTTTCGGCCGGTGACCACGAAAGACCTGCCGATGATCGCCGGCTGGCTCGCCGAGCCTGAAGTCGCTCGGTGGTGGAACGATCCGGAGACGGAAATCGCCGAGATCCGCGATCATATCGACTCGATTTCCGTCGAGCCGCTGATCGTCGAACTCGACGGCAAGCCGATCGCCTATCTGCAGAGCTACGATCCGCATATGGAAGACGACCATCCCTATGCCGACCAGCCGTTCGGCACGCTCGGCATCGACCTGTCGATCGGCCGGCCCGAACTGATCGGCATCGGCCATGGCTCGGCCATCGCCAGGCAATTCGTCGAAGACCTGTTCAGGGAAGGCGTACCGCGCGTCATCATCGATCCGGACCCGGCCAATATCAGGGCCATCCGCGCCTATGAAAAAGCCGGATTCCGGGCCATTGATCGCAGGCAATCGGTCTATGGCAACGTGGTGCTTATGGCTATCGATGCTGAAGAGGGCGATGCCGAAGGGGGCGATGCCGAAGAAGGCGACGCGGAAGAGGGGCTATAGGGCATGGACGCATCCGGCGAGGAGAAGAACCTCTCGGCCTACGAAAACAGCTGGCGGATGGGGCTGCTGATCGTTGCCGGGCTTATCATCGTCCAGGCCGTCACGCTCTATCTGATGGGCCGGACGCCGATCTGCACATGCGGCTACGTCAAACTCTGGCACGGCGTGGTGAACAGTTCCGAGAATTCCCAGCACATTTCGGACTGGTACACCTTCTCGCACATCATCCACGGCTTCCTGTTCTACGCGCTGGCACGGTTCCTGTTCCCACGCTCGCCGATCGGCCTGAGGCTGGCATTCGCCGTTCTCATCGAAGGCGGCTGGGAATTGCTCGAGAACAGCCCGTTCATCATCGACCGCTACCGCGCCGGCACCATCTCGCTCGACTATTACGGCGACAGCATCATCAATTCGGTATCCGACACACTGGCCATGGTGCTGGGATTTGTGATGGCGCGAAGGCTACCTATATGGGTGATCGTCAGCCTCGCCATCCTTTTTGAACTGGGTACCGGCTACCTCATCCGGGACAATCTGACACTCAACGTGATCATGCTGCTGCATCCGTTCGAGGCCATCAAGCAGTGGCAAAGTGGAATTTAGCTATGACGACATTTTCTCCCCGCGAAATCGTTTCCGAACTCGACCGCTTCATCATCGGCCAGAAGGACGCCAAGCGCGCCGTGGCCATCGCCTTGCGCAATCGCTGGCGCCGCCAGCAGCTGGAAGGCCAGATGCGCGAAGAGGTGATGCCGAAGAACATCCTGATGATCGGGCCGACCGGCGTCGGCAAGACCGAGATCTCGCGCCGCCTGGCGCGTCTGGCCGGTGCGCCTTTCGTCAAGGTCGAGGCAACCAAGTTCACCGAAGTCGGCTATGTCGGCCGTGACGTCGAGCAGATCATCCGCGATCTCGTCGAGATCGCCATAGGCCTGGTGCGCGAAAAGATGCGCGAGGACGTCAAGGCGCGCGCCCACATCAATGCCGAGGAACGCGTTCTGGAAGCGCTGGTCGGCAAGACGGCGAGCCCGGCGACGCGCGACAGCTTCCGCAAGAAGCTGCGCGACGGCGAACTCGACGACAAGGAGATCGAGATCGAAGTGGCCGATACCGGCAATGGCGGCATGCCCGGTTTCGAGATTCCCGGCATGCCGGGCGCCAATATCGGCGTGCTCAACATCAACGACATGTTGTCCAAGGCGATGGGCGGCAAGAAGACCAAGCAGCGCAAGACGACAGTGAAGGAATCCTACGATCTGCTGGTCAGTGACGAGTCCGACAAGCTGCTCGACCAGGACGAGGTGGTGCGCCGGGCGCTCGATGCCGCGGAAAACGACGGGATCGTCTTCCTCGACGAGATCGACAAGATCGCGGCCAGATCGGACATTTCGGGCGGGCCTTCGCGCGAAGGCGTGCAGCGTGACCTGCTGCCGCTGGTCGAAGGCACCACGGTGGCGACCAAATACGGGCCGCTGAAGACCGACCACATCCTGTTCATCGCGTCGGGCGCCTTCCACGTCTCGAAGCCGTCCGACCTGTTGCCGGAATTGCAGGGCCGCCTGCCGATCCGCGTCGAGCTGCGCGCGCTGGAGAAGGAGGATTTCGTCCGCATCCTGACCGAGACGGAAGCGAGCCTGATCAAGCAGTATATCGCGCTGATGAAGACCGAAGGGGTCGACCTGACCTTCACCGACGACGCCATCGATTCGCTCGCCGGCATCGCCGTCGACCTCAACGCCAGCGTCGAGAATATCGGCGCCAGGCGGCTGCAGACAGTGATGGAGCGGGTGCTGGACGAGATCTCCTACGACGCACCCGACCGCAACGGCACGAGCGTCACCATCGACGCGGCCTATGTGGAAAAGCATGTCGGCGATCTGTCCAGAAACACAGATTTGTCGCGATTCATCCTGTAAACGACAGCTCTGGAACGTTCCGGCGCCGGATCAGGCAATATCTTCCGGCGGAAATCATGTGTGGCCAGATGGTACCATCTGGCCACCTTTCGTCTTGCCGGCGGAAAGGGTGCTCTCGACTCAACCCGGAGCATTACCCTAGTTTGCGCGGCAATACTTCAGGGCGGCGGCGCATGAAAAAACTCATACTGGTCATTCTCGGCTTGACGCTGGCGGCGACGCTGTTCGCGGCTGATGCGGCGACATTGGTGCCGCCGGGAAACCGCAATGCCGAGCAGCCCGACATTCCCGGCGCCTCGAGCCGGCGCACGCAGGCGACCAACACCACCTTCCAGGCGAAATACCGCAAGGTCTACGCCTTGCTGCAGAACGATGCCGATCTGCGCGCCAAGATCAAGAAGGCCGCTTCTTCCTACGGCATCGATCCCCTGCACATCGTCGGCGCCATCGTCGGCGAGCACACCTACAATGTCGACGCCTATGACCGGCTGCAGACCTATTACGTCAAGGCGATCTCCTATCTCTCCAGCAAGCTGTCCTTCGCCTATGACGGCGAGGACATCACCGATTTCGTACAGCGGCCGGAGTTCAAGAAATGCGCCGCAATGTCGGACAGCTATGACCTTTGGGAATGTCGCGAGCAGGTCTGGAACCATTCGTTTCGCGGCAAATCCGTCGGCGGGACAAGCTTTCCCGACGACCGCTTCGGTGCCACCTTCTTCCAGCCTTACTATGCCGGCCAGACCTTCGGCCTTGGCCAGCTCAACCCTTTGACGGCGCTGCAGATGAGCGATCTCGTGCACAAGGTGTCCGGCCTGCCGAAGCTCGACGTCGGCGACCCCAATTCGGTCTACAAGACCATCATGGATCCCGACCTGACGCTGCCCTACGTGGCCGCGACGATCAGGAAATCGATCGATGCCTACAAGAGCATCGCCGGGTTCGATATTTCGGGCAATCCGGGACTGACCGCCACGCTCTACAATGTCGGCAATCCGGAGCAGCGCGCCTATGCGCTGAAGGCGGAGAACGACAAGCGTCGCGCCGCCGGTGAACAGGTGAAGCTGCCGGAAGAGAATTATTATGGCTGGCTGGTCAACGACAAGCTGCCGGAACTCAAGGCGCTTTTCTAGAGCATTTCAAGGAAACCGCAGAACCCTACGTCTGCCCGTCGCCGTCTTCGATCTCGGCAAGTGAATTCAGCTGCGCTTCGCTGATCTCCGCGCCGTTCTTGTCCAGAACAATGATACCCACGGCCTTGCCGCGCCGCAGTGCTTCGAGACGCGCGACAGCCTCTTTCGCGGCGGCGAAATCATCCCTGATCTGCGCGACCGAAATGCCGTAGAGGATCGAATAAGGCATGAGCCGGAAACCTCGAGCAACCCGCGCAGGCTAGCACGGCTCAAGCCGCCAGCAACGATTTCAGCTTTACCGCCTGCGATCCCAGCGCCTCCGGCGCCGGCCTGGCCTGCTTGCCGATCAGCATTTCGGCCAGCCGGATATCGCGGGCGACCGCGTTGCCTGGACCGATGCCGCTGGCCGCCACCAGCCTGCCATCCTCGGCCAGGTGGAAGAGGATGAAGGCGCCGTCACCGAGATCGCGTCGCACGGTGCCGCTGCCTTCGTCGGCAAGGCCGGATATCTGCAAAGTGAGCCCATACTGATCCGACCAGAACCACGGCACCGCCACATGCGCCTCGCCGGCACCAAGCATGTTCTTCGCGGCAAGCGCGCCCTGTTCCTGCGCATTGCGCCAGGCCTCCAGCCGCACGCGGCGACCGCCATAGACGGCAAGTGGGAACGAACAGCAGTCGCCGGCGGCAAAGATGTCGGGATCGCTGCTGCGCAGCTCGGCATCGACCGCAATGCCGTTGTCGATGGCTAGGCCGGCCTCGGCCGCAAGCCCGGTCACCGGCACGGCGCCGATGCCGATGACGGCGAGATCGGCTGTGATTTCGCGTCCGCCGGCAAGCCTCACGCGCACTTCGTTGCCGTCGTCGGCGATGGAGGCAATGCCTTCACCGCACAGGATGTCGACGCCTTCGGCGACATGCGCCGCATGGACGATCTCGGCAATCTCGGCCGGCACGCCGCGCATCAGGATGCGCGGCTGTGCCTCGATGACCGTGACCGCAGCGCCGAGCTTGCGGGCCGCGGCGGCGAGTTCGAGGCCGATGAAGCCGCCGCCGATGACGGCAATGCGGTTGCCCGCACGGAGGTGGGCGCGAATGGCCAGCGCATCGGCGAATGTCCTGAGATAAACGCAGCGCTTGCCGAGGCCAGGCATCTGCAGTTTGCGCGGGGTCGAGCCGGTGGCCAGCAGCAACTTGTCGTAGGGCAGGACCGAACCGTCCGACAGGCGCACCGTATGCGCCGCGCGATCGATCGCGACGGCCCGGACGGAATGGATGTGCCGGATCGATTTCTCGGCCAGGATCGCGTCGCTGGCGATCGCCTTGATTTCCGGCGCGTCGCTGGCCATCGCGTCCTTGGACAGAGGCGGCCGTTCGTAGGGCAAATGCGGCTCGTCGCCGACCAGCGTCACCGGCCCGTCATAGCCGAGATCGCGCAGCGTAAGCGCTGCCCGCCCGCCGCATTCGCCGGCCCCGACGATGACCATTCCGTGCGCCATCTCCGTCACCCGATCTGGACGAGGACTTTGCCGCCGTCGACCCTGACCGGATAGGTCCTGAGGTTGACGCAGACCGGCGCGCCCCTGGCCGCGCCCGTCTTGTAGTTGAAGCGGCCATTGTGCTTGGGGCATTCGATGATGTCGTCCATCACCAGGCCGTCGGCGAGATGCACCTTCTCATGCGTGCAGAGCCCGTCCGTGGCGAAGTATTCGTCGTCGGGGCTGCGATAGATGGCGAAGGTGCGCCCGCCATGATCGAAGCGCATCACGTCCTCTTCATCGATGTCATCGGCAGCACAGGCCTCGACCCAGTCGCTCATTCAGTCCTCCGCAAAAGAGTGTGGATCGGATGCCGCGATCATTCCGCCGCGGCGGCGACGGCATCGCTATGAAACTCCTCGCGGTACGGCCTGGCGGTCGGCGGCAGTTCGCGCTTGAGGAAATAATCCTCGTTGCGCAGCTGGCGCAGGAAGACCGGGATCATCTCGCGGTAGCCGGCCAGGATCGATGGCGTCGGCGCCGGCAGATCATGCTTGATCAGCGCATGCAGCCTGGGCAGCGCGTGGTAGGGCACCATCGGGAACATGTGATGCTCCACATGATAGTTCATGTTCCAGTAGATGAAGCGGCTGATCGGGTTCATGTAGACGGTGCGGCTGTTGAGCCGATGGTCGATGACATTGTCGGCGAGGCCGCCATGCTGCAGCAGGCCGACCATGACGTGGTGCCAGGCGCCATAGAGCCTGGGCAGGCCGACCAGCATCAAGGGCAGGAACGATCCAGTGTAGAGCGCCAGCGCGATGGTCGCGGCATAGATCGCGGTCCAGATGCGGGCAACACGGATCGCCTTGCCCTGCTCCTGCTCGGGAATGAAGGTCTTTTCGGCCGCGCTGATGTTGCCGGCGGCGTTGCGCAGCATGTCCGACATCGCATGCCAGGCATCGAGCACGCCGACAAAGCCGAGGATGGCGCGTACCAGGTCCGGCGGCCGCATGACAGAGATTTCCGGGTCGCGGCCGACGATGATGGTGTCGGTGTGGTGGCGCGTATGGCTCCAGCGCCAGGTCACCGGGTTGCGCATGATCATGAAGCAGGCGACCTGATAGATCACATCATTCATCCACTGCGTACGGAAGGCCGTGCCGTGGCCGCATTCGTGCCAGCGTGAATCGGTGGAGGAGCCGTAGAGGACGCCATAGACGAAGAAGAACGGTACGCACCACCAAGTACCCCAGAACCAGGCGCCGCCGGCACCGCTGGCGACGAGGGCGGCCAGCCAGATCGCGGTGTCGCGGATCGCCGGCCCGTCGGAGCGTTGCATTAGCTCCTTCATCTGCTTGCGCGGGATGTCGGTGTGATACCACTCGGCCGCCGACAGGCCATTTTCCACGGCGAGCTTGGCGTCGCGGCCGATCAGGCTGTAGTCACGCCGGGACGGCGTTGTCGTCATGATTGCCTCCCTCGGCGAGGCATCCGCCCAGGCGAATGCCGCTTACCCATTGGCTTCGAGCCTAAAAATACCGCCGGGCCATGATAGACTCAATATCACAAAGATGGTTTCTATCATTTCCTATCAGAATGATGTATCCATGTTTGGGAATAGAACGAGGGCGATCATGGCGAAACGGCCAACCATCACCGATCTGGCGCGCATTTCCGGCGTCAGTGTTGCCACGGTGGACCGGGTGCTCAACAACCGCCTGCCGGTGCGCGAGGAAACCGCCCGCCGCGTCTACGAGACCGCGACCGAGATCGGCTATCACGCCGCCGGCCTGATCAAGCAGCGGATGCGCCATGAGTTGCCGGAGTACCGGCTCGGCTTCCTGCTGCTGAGAGGCAATGACGTGTTCTATTCGGAGTTCGCGCGGCAGCTCGAGCTCGCGGTGTCGCAATCACAGCGCTTCCGCGGCGTCGCGATCATCGATTTCGCCAGCTCGCTGACGCCGGACGAAATCGTCGAGCGCACGCGCAAGCTGGCGGCCAGATGCAGGGCCGTCGCTCTGGTCGGGCCGGATCACCCGACGCTGACGGTCATCGTCGAGGAGATGAAGGCCAAGGGGTTGCCGGTATTTTCGTTGCTGTCCGATTTCGCGGCCGGTATTCGCGAAGGCTATGTCGGCCTCGACAACCGCAAGGTCGGCCGCACCGCGGCCTGGATGATCTCGAAAGCGGCGAAACGGCCGGGCAAGGTCGCGCTGTTCGTCGGCAGCCACCGCTTCCACGGGCATGAGCTGCGCGAGATCGGCTTCCGCTCCTTCTTCCGCGAACAGGCGCCGGACTTCACCTTGCTTGAAACGCTGGTCAATCTCGAGGCCAACCAGATCACGCAGGATACGCTGCTCGATGTTCTCGCCCGCCATCCCGATCTGGTCGGCTGCTATGTCGCCGGCGGCGGCATGGAAGGCGCGGTCGCGGCACTCAGGCAAGCCAGGCCCGCACAGATGCCGGCGGTGATCTGCAACGAGATCACGGCCGTCTCGCGTTCGGCCCTGGCCGACGGCATCCTGACGATGGTGATCTCGACGCCGCTGACCGCACTTTGCCGCGAACTCATGGACCTGATGGCGCATGCCATCGAGACCGGCGCCGCGAACGCGCCGGGACAGACCTTCCTGCCGTTCGAAATCTACCTGCCCGAAAACATCTAGCGATGTATTGCGCCTGCAAGTGTCGCCCGGCCGAGTTGACGCAGAATCCGGTCGCCAATATAGACCGCTAATGGGTGAGGACAGGTTTGGGTACATCGCCTTTGGCAAGGATGAGCTCTATGCTCGTGGGGCGCTTTTCAGCGCCCTTCGGCTGTTGCATTACACGCCAGGAGCCAAAATTTCAGTCCTGACGGACCGGCCAAGCGTTTTCGACGGCTATCCGATCGAAGCGATCGAGCTTACCGCCAAAGAAATGGCCGAGATGTCTTTTGGCGATCGGTACCTGTTTGGCATCAAGGCTGCCGGCATCATTGAGCTCTTGCGGCGTTGCGATCGCCTGTTTTTCATGGATACCGACATCTACCCCGTCGGCAATGTATCGAGATGCTTCCGACAAATCTCCGCCTCGCACTCGATCATGAGAAAATGCGAAGGGACGCCGAAGGCCGCCGCCTATCAGGCAATCGCGGACAAGGGATTTTTGCTTGGGGACCAGCGGCTGTCCGGACGCGAGCCGATGTGGAATAGCGGCGTCGTAGGGGTCCACAATTCCAATCTTCCGGCGCTGGCTGACGCTTACCAGGCCATCGAGCAAATGATCGGCGTGGTCAGAGCACACACGTCCGAACAGTTCTGCATTGGTGTGGCGTTATCGCAGCACGGCCGTTCCATAAGCGGACACTGGCTGCCCCTGCGGAACTATAACACCAGGGGTCGAAAGCTATTTGCCAGGCAGCGCATTGAAGCCTTTTTCGAGCGCGCCAATCGTCTGACCGTAAGTCAGCAGATAGAGTCCGCGGCGAAATACCGGGTGTGGCGGGCTCCGCTCGACTTGTTGATGCAGCGGGACATCTGGCACTTCTAGGCCGCGCCCATCACAGGCATCGCGATACTGCGGACGGCAGCACCCCGCGGGAAGAGGCCGCCGAGGACCGTGGCAACCACCCGCCGCCTAACTGGTTGGATGGCGATCGTTTACTTTGGCAGAAAGAGAATATCGTTGGTCCCACTGGGTAAGTTGCGAATGTCTACATCCCTTTCGGACTTTCCGCTGAAGACGACACAACGTCCAAAATATTGGGCCAAATCCGCCGCCATTTCACTTGCTTCCGACGGCTCATACCGAGATGGCACATATTCCATCAGGATTGGAACTCGGCGTTCCAGCAAGTCCCTCATGGATCTCAGGGCCGCCGGTTCAGCTCCCTCGATGTCCATCCAGACGAGGCCAATATCGTCAGGACTGACGTCGACTTCACGCAGGATTTCATCCACGCGTCGAAGAGGCACTTGGACAGATCGAGCACCCTCCCCAGGCCTGGTAACGCTGCCTGCTCCAGAATTTTTTTCGTCAAAGTAGAAGTCGACGACGCCGTTGTGGTCACCCACCGCACACTCAATAACGGCTGTTCCATCCATCAGCCCATTGAGAGACAGATTTTGTTTCAAGAGCTGAATATTGTCGGGCGCAGGCTCAATGCAAACCAGTCGGTCGAAGCGGCCGCTACGTGTCAAGTAGACGCTATGTGTACCGATATTGGCGCCAATCTCCAGGAGTGTTCTCCCGCCGGTCTGCCCAATGATCTCCAGCACTCTGTCCGCCAGATCGCGTTGGTAATGGCCGTCCTTGAATAAGCTTCTCCCTATGTACTCATGTGGCGAGAAGGTAAGGCGATGATCCGCGAACTGTCTTGTGACGAGGACAATATCTTCGTTAATGGTCAGCAGGCTGAAGTAGCGGAATCGGTCGAAGGTTCGAAGTCCCGCAAACATCCTATCGCGTGAACGCCGAAGTGCCCTATCAATTGGCCGAAATAATCTCATATGCAGATCCCCAAAATGTTTCGAGGGACCTGATTGATGGCAAACGCCATATATTGGTGCGCATATTTTAAAATCCCCCCACTATTTTTTATCTCCAAGCGCGAGTTCTTACAAGATTGGTAAATGACAATGTTTCCTGGTCTCCTAGATTACTCGGCCAGCTTAGCTTTCGCCTCTGCCAAACAACCACGGCATGGCTCGGTGGAGGCAACGGCAAAGGCTGGCGATCTGGCCATCACTGATATCCCCGGACTTGCCTCGGCTTGGGTCGGCCCTCGCACCGAGCACGCTCGCCCAGCCCGCATCGACGCCGCATTCCCGCATCGGCCAAAATCGCGCGTCCGGTTTTGGAATCGCCCTTGACGCCTTGTGGCAAAATGGAATAAATATTTCACCAACTGTACATTTTGGTTCTTTCGTTCCGGAACGTCTGTTTCAAACGGAGAGTTTGGCGTTCCAGCCGATGCAGGGAATGCAGCGCGGAACGAAACGATATCAGGGAGAGATTCCCCGGGGAGATCGGGGATTCCGGATAGATCGGTGCAGCCGGACACCAAAAGTGGAGGAGAGATACAATGAAGAAACTGCTTTTGGGCGTCGCCTTCGCGGCGCTGATGAGTTCATCGGCCATGGCCGCCAAGATCGGCGTATCGATGGCCAAGTTCGACGACAACTTCCTCACCGTGCTGCGCAACGGCATGATCGAGCAGGCCAAGGGCATGAGCGGCGTCGAGCTGCAGGTCGAGGACGCACAGAACGACGTCGCCAAGCAGCTCGACCAGATCAAGAACTTCGCCGCTTCGGGCGTCGACGCCATCATCGTCAACCCTGTCGACACATCGGCCACGCAGGCGATGTCGGACGCCGCCGCGGCCGCCAAGATCCCGCTGGTCTACGTCAACCGCGAGCCGGTCAATGTGAACTCGCTGCCGGACAACCAAGCCTTCGTCGCCTCGAACGAAGCCGATTCCGGCACGCTCGAGACCAAGGAAGTCTGCCGCCTGTTCAAGGAAGCCGGCAAGAAGGAAGCCAATGTCTATGTGATCATGGGCGAGCTTTCCAACCAGGCCGCCGTGCAGCGCACCAAGGACATCGAAGAGGTGATCGCCACGCCGGACTGCAGCTTCATCAAGATCATCGACAAGCAGACCTCGAACTGGAACCGCGACGAGGCGCAGAACCTGATGACCAACTGGCTGTCGACCGGCAAGCCGTTCGATGGCGTCATCGCCAACAATGACGAAAGCGCCATCGGCGCCATCCAGGCGATGAAGGCCGCCAACATCGACATGAAGTCGGTTGTCGTCGGCGGCGTCGACGCCACCCAGGACGCGCTGGCGGCGATGCAGGCGGGCGACCTTGATGCAACCGTGTTCCAGGACGCGGCCGGCCAGGGTGCCGGCGCGCTGGATGCGGCGCTCAAGCTGTCCAAGGGTGAGAAGGTCGAGCACAAGGTCTACGTGCCGTTCCAGCTCGTCACCCCGGCCAACATCGACAAGTTCCTGAAGAAGAACTGAGCCGCGGACATATGGAGCGGCGCTTTCGCGCAAAGAAGGCGCCGCTCCTCTTTCCCTCAGCGCCTGAAGGCGATCGAGGAACGACCGCGGCTGACGGAGGATAGAAGATTGTCACAGACATCCCATGGCGTCGGAGGGCTCACCTACGATGCGAAGAAGCGCGCATGGCCGGCCGAACTCAACGTTTTCCTGGCGCTTGTCATCCTCGTCGTCGCCTTTGAAGTGATCGGCCGGGTCTTTCTCGGCGACAGTTTCCTGTTCAACACCCGCAGCGACGTCGGCGGGATCTTCAACGAGGCGCGCCTGCAGATCATCATCCTGCAGGTGTCGATCGTCGGCATCATCGCCATCGGCGTGACGCAGGTGATCATCACCGGAGGTATCGACCTGTCCTCGGGTTCGATTGTCGGCGCCACCGCCATGATCGCCATGAGTTTCGCCCAGGTGGCAACCGTCAACGGCAATCCAAATCCCAAGGCGATGTTCCTGGCGCAAGGCTGGACCGACCTGCCTGTGATCGTGCCCCTGCTGGTCGCGATCGGCTGCGGCCTGCTGGCCGGTCTCGTCAACGGCGCCTTGATCGCCTACACGCGCATTCCGCCCTTCATCGCCACGCTCGGCATGATGGTGACCGCGCGCGGCATCGCCAAATGGTGGTCCAAGGGCCAGCCGATCTCGTTTCCCACCGACAGCTTCGCCGCGATCGGCAAGGGCCTAATGCCTGTCATCATCTTCCTGTCGCTGGCGGTGCTGTTCCAGCTGATCCTGACTTACACCCGCTACGGCAAGCACTGTTATGCGATCGGCTCCAATGAGGACGCCGCGCGCATGTCCGGCATCAAGATCGCCAACCACAAGATCCTGGTCTACGTCATCGCCGGCATTCTCGCCTCGCTCGCCGCCGTGGTGCTCTCCTCCAAGAACCTCACCGCCCAGGCCGGCATGGGCGTGATGTACGAACTCGACGCCATCGCCATGGCGGTCATCGGCGGCGTCTCGCTGTCGGGCGGCCGCGGCTCGATCATCGGCACGGTGATCGGTTCGCTGATCTTCGGCGTCATCATCTCCGGCTTCACCTTCCTGCGCCTCGACGCCTACTACCAGGAGATGGTCAAGGGCGTGATCATCGTCGGCGCGGTGGTTCTCGACCAGTGGCGCCAACGCCTGCGGGCATTGAGGGCTTGACCATGTCAGACATCGTCCTGAAGACCGAAAACCTCACCAAACGCTATGGCGGCGTGCATGCGCTGGAAGGCGCCAACTTCGAGCTGCGCAAGGGCGAGCATGTCGCCATCATGGGTGACAACGGCGCCGGCAAGTCGACCTTCGTGCGCCAGATCACCGCTGTCGAGCAGCGCACCAGCGGCCAGATCTGGTTCGATGGCAAGGAAGTGAATTTTGCCGGGCCGATCGAGGCCCGCACGGCGGGCATCGAGACGGTGTTCCAGAACCTGGCATTGGCCGACGATCTCGACGTGCCGTCGAACCTGTTCCTCGGCCGCGAAAAGGTGTTGTTCAATCTCGGGCCGTTCTCGATCCTCGACCGCAAATACATGCGCAAGGCAACCGAGGCGGCGCTGATCCGCACGGCGGTGAAGATTCCCAATCTCTCCAACACCATCCGCCACATGTCGGGCGGCCAGCGTCAGTGCGTGGCGATCGCCAGGACCGCCACTTTCGCCTCCAAGCTGATCATCATGGACGAACCGACGGCGGCCCTCGGCGTGCAGGAGACGGCGCAGGTCGAAAACATCATCCGTACGCTGAAGGACAATGGCGAGCCGCTGATCCTGATCAGCCACAATATGCGCCAGGTGTTCGACCTGTGCGACCGCATCGTCGTCTTCCGGCGTGGCCGCATCGTCGCTAATCTGCGCAAGGAGAACACCGACGGCCAGGACATCGTCTCCTACATCACCGGCGCCAAGACCGGAGAGGCGGAACTCGCGGCTTGAGGCCGGGCGTGGTCTCTCGGTTCCAGGACGATCCGCCGCGCCAGGAAAATACCCCAGCCACCTTTCCCTGACAGGAAAGGTGCGGACACAACTCTCTCGAACCCATCCCTCAGAGGAAATATCCATGACTGTTCGTTTCGCCCTCCTCGGTGCCGGCCGCATCGGCAAGGTCCACGCCCGCGCCGTCGGCTCCAACCCCGATGCAAAACTGGTGGCCGTGGCCGATGCCTTCGAGAAGGCAGCTAAAGAGCTGGCGAGCGCCTATGGCGCCGAGGTGCGCACCATCGACGCGATCGAGACATCCAAAGACATCGACGCCGTCGTGATCTGCACGCCGACCGACACCCATGCCGATCTGATCGAGCGTTTCGCCAAGGCCGGCAAGGCGATCTTCTGTGAAAAGCCGATCGACCTGAACGTCAAGCGGGTGGAGAAGTGCCTGGCCGTGGTCGAGAAGGCCAAGGCGACGCTGATGGTCGGTTTCAACAGGCGCTTCGACCCGCATTTCGCCGCCGTGCGCAAGGCCATCAACGACGGCGCCATCGGCACGGTCGAGATGATCACCATCACATCGCGCGATCCCGGCGCGCCGCCAGTCGACTACATCAAGCGCTCGGGCGGCATTTTCCGCGACATGACCATTCATGATTTCGACATGGCGCGCTTCCTGCTCGGCGAAGAGCCGGTGGCGGTCAGCGCGCACGCCTCGGTGCTCGTCGACAAGAAAATCGGCGAGGCCGGCGATTTCGATAGCGTCAGCGTCATCCTGGAGACGGCGTCCGGCAAGCAGGCGATCATTTCGAACTCGCGCCGCGCCACCTATGGCTACGACCAGCGCATCGAGGTGCATGGCTCGAAAGGCATGATCGCGGCCGAGAACCAGCGGCCGGTATCGATCGAGCTGGCCAATGAGAAGGGCTATACCCGCCCGCCTTTGCACGACTTCTTCATGACCCGCTACCTCGACGCCTATGCCAATGAGATCGCTGCCTTCATCACGGCCGCGACGAAGGGCAAGAAGGCAGCGCCAAGCGGCGCCGACGGCCTGGTGGCGCTGAAGCTGGCGGACGCGGCGCTGAAGTCGGCGACGACAGGCAAGACCGTCCGTCTCGACAAGTAAGAACCCGGAACCCAAGGCACAGGAGCAAAGCGATGAGCGCATCCGCCGATCGCAATCATGAGACACGCGCCATCGTCACCGGCGGCGCGCAAGGCATCGGCTTCGCCGTCGCCGAGGCACTCGCCGACGAGGGCTGCCGGGCGCTGGCGCTCATCGGCCGCTCGCAGGAGAAGGGCGACAAGGCGGTTGCTCATTTCAAGAAGTTGGGTGTCGACACGATCTTCATCAGCGCCGACGTCTCCAAAGTGGCCGACTGCAAGCGCGCGGTGGCGACCGCGCTCTCGCATTTCGGCACCATCAACGCGCTGGTCAACGCCGCCGCCACATCGGCGCGCGGCTCGCTGGTCGAGACCTCGGAAGAGCTGTTCGACACGATTTTCGACACCAATGTGCGCGGCCCGTTTTTCCTGATGCAGGGCGTGGTGGCGCATCTCCTGGAGAGGAAGGCGCCCGGCTCGATCGTCAACGTGCTGTCGATGTCGGCGCATACCGGCCAGTCGTTCCTGACGCCTTATTCGACCAGCAAGGGCGCGCTGATGACGCTGACCAAGAACGTCGCCAACGCCTATCGCTTCAACCGCATCCGCTGCAACGCCGTGCTGCCGGGCTGGATGGACACCGAGGGCGAGGACATCGTGCAGAAGAAATGGCATGATGCCCCGGACGACTGGCTGGCGAAGGCCGAAGCCGCGCAGCCGATGGGCCAATTGGTCAAGCCGGACCAGCTCGCCCGGCTGATCAGCTACATGGTCAGCCCGCAATCGGGCGTCATGACCGGATCGCTGGTCGACTATGATCAGAGCGTTGCCGGGTCGTCACCGGAGTAGGCTCAACCAGTAGCCTCGTGCCCTGTTGCCGCAGCATCGCCATTCCCATATAGTCAAGATAGTCAGACTAGTCATGGAGATTGAGATGCTGCCTGCACCCAAAGACACGAACTGGACGGTCGCTGGGGCAAAGGCTCGGCTCTCGGAGGTTATCGAGCGCGCGCAGTCTTCTCCGCAGACGATCACCAAAAACGGCAAACCAAGCGTGGTTGTCGTCTCGGCCGAGGAATGGCAGCGAAAGACCGTGCGCAAGGGTACGCTTGCGCAGTTCCTGCTGGAGTCACCGCTGCGCGGCGCCGATCTCGACCTTGAGCGCCAGCGTGACGAACCGCGTGACCTGCCGCTGTGAGGCTGCTGCTCGATACGAATGTCCTGTCCGAGGTGACAAGGCCGGCGCCAGACGCGCGCGTTCTGGACTGGCTCGACGGGCTTGATGAGGATCGCTCATTCATCAGTGTCGTGTCGATCGCCGAGATCCGGCGTGGCGTCGCCCTCATGGACGAGGGCCGGAAACGCGAGGCTCTGGCCGAATGGCTCGCCCGGGACCTGCCGCAGCGTTTCGAGCAAAGGATTTTGCCCGTGGACGAGCCGGTTGCTTTGGCCTGGGGCGACCTTATGGGCCTTGCGAAGCGTCGCGGTCGCGGCCTGTCGTCGATGGACGGCTTGATCGCAGCCACGGCGATTGCGCAGGAGTTCACTTTGGCAACGCGCAATACGAGAGACTTCGAAGGATTTGGAGTTGACCTCTTCGATCCCTGGACTGCTTGATTGCTCGGCGCTGCATGCCAGCCTCGATGCGACCCATGTGCCCTCGTCACAAGAGAACGTCTCGATGTACCCATACTGGATCAAGATAAGCGGTCATCTTGGTGTCGGCGTCACAGCGCGGTCGGAAGCTGACGCCCTCCAACTCTTCGCGCTTGCCTTCGGATCCGCCGAGAAAATCATCAGCGTCGAGATCATCAAGGACATGAAGTATCTCGATCAAGATCACGTCGTGCCCAATCTGGGCGGGGCCAACTGGCTTGGGCGCGGCATCTGGTTCCCTCAGGGACAGGAGCGCATCGGAAACGGAGACAATGCGTAGTCCCATCAGGCACGTGACAAACGCCTCGGCTTCGATTATATGAGCCGCATGATCCACCTGTCCGCCACCTATTGGTACTTTAGCAGCTCGCTGGCGGCGGGAGGATTGCGCTCGATCTGAAGATTGCAGCAACAACATCCGAACAGCCGCCAGACCTGGCGGCTTTTTTGTTTCAGCCGGCAGGTCTCCTAAACCAGGAGCAGAAAGCCGTGTTGACCACCACAGACGACCTTCGGGTCAAGGAAATCCGAGAACTGAGCACGCCGGACCAGGTGATGCGCGAGATCCCGCGCACGCTGACGGCGACGCGCACCGTCAGCGCGTCACGCAATGCCATCCACGCCATTCTGAACGGGACCGACGACCGGTTGCTTGTCGTCGTCGGCCCCTGTTCGATCCACGATCCGGTCGCGGCCGTTGACTATGCCAGCCGTCTGGCGGCGCTGCGCGAGACCCTGTCCGACCGGCTCGAGATCGTCATGCGGGTCTACTTCGAGAAGCCGCGCACCACGGTCGGCTGGAAAGGGCTGATCAACGATCCTGACCTCGACGGCAGCTTCAACATCGACAAGGGGCTGCGCATGGCGCGCAATGTGCTGTCGGCCGTCAACAATCTCGGCCTGCCGGCGGCGACCGAATTCCTCGACATGACCACCCCGCAATACATTGCCGACCTGGTCGCCTGGGGCGCGATCGGCGCGCGCACGACGGAGAGCCAGATCCACCGCGAGCTGGCATCGGGCCTGTCTTGCCCGGTCGGCTTCAAGAACGGCACAGACGGCAATCTCAGGATCGCCGGCGAGGCGGTGAAATCGGCTGCCCAGCCGCACCATTTCATGGCGGTGACCAAGGGCGGACGCAGCGGCATCGCGACCACCACCGGCAATGAGGACTGCCATGTCATCCTGCGCGGCGGCGTCCAGCCCAATTATGACGCGGCGAGCGTCGAGGCGGCCTCGGTCGAACTCGCCCGCATCGGCGTCGCGCCAAGGCTGATGATCGATGTCAGCCACGCCAATTCGAGCAAGAAGCCGGAGAACCAGCCCAAGGTGGCGGCCGACGTGGCAGGCCAGGTCGCGGCGGGCGACGAGCGCATCATCGGCTTGATGATCGAGAGCAATCTCGTCGCCGGCCGGCAGGACGTCGTGTCCGGCAAGCCACTGGTCTACGGCCAGAGCATCACCGATGGCTGTATCGACTGGGCGACCACCGAGACCGTGTTGCACGGCCTTGCCGGAGCTGTCGAATGGCGCCGGTCGGCGCGCCGCGCCATGCTGGAGAGCCGGCAGGGAGCCGCTTGAGAAGCCGATGCCAGTATTGCCGGCGTTTGCCCGGCACGTACCCCCACCCCTAACCCCTCCCCACAAGGGGGAGGGGAACTTTGCATAGGCGCTGGACTCAGCAAACTGCCGACGCTCAATGCCAAAGAAGGCACGGCATGCGGCAGCATTCCCTCCCCCTTGTGGGGAGGGCTAGGGTGGGGGTCCTTCTTCGCAAGAATCCATGTGCTACGCCGCCCTCAGCCCTTCCCAAGCGGTGAAGACCGAGACCGCGAAGAGCAACAGACCGGCCGCCCGGCCCGCAAGAGTGGTCGCCCGTGGATTGGCGATCAGAAGGTTGCGGCTGCGGCCGGCCGTGATCGCGAGCCCGCCATAGATCGCGGCCTGGGTCAGCACCGTCATCAGCCCCATCACCGTTGCCTGTATCCAGATCGGGCCGTAGTCCGGCTTCAGGAACTGCGGATAGACGGCAAGCACGAACAGATAGGCCTTCGGATTGACAAGGCAGGTCACCAGCCCTTGGCGAAATGCCTTCCATGCCGAGCGGCTGCCGGCAGGCCCGTCCTGACCGACGGTGATGGAGCTGCGCATCAGCGAGATGCCGATGAAGGCCATGTAGGCGGCGCCGGCGATCAGCAGCGGCTTGAACAGGATCGGCACGAAATGCATCAGCAGACCGACGCCGATGGCGCCGTTCAGCGTGTGCACCATGCCGCCGACCATGATGCCGCCAGTCGCGGCCAAACCCCTGTCGCGGCCGCCGGTCAGCGCATTGGCCAGCACGAACAGCATGTCCATGCCCGGAACGATGATGATGCCGAACAGCAGGATAAAGAAAAGCCAGAGATTTTCCGCGTAGCCCATGTCAGTTGCCTGTCGCCTCGTTCCACCAAGACGCAGCGGAACCTGTTGATTTTCAATTCGATAGGCAGTCCTATAGGTCGATCCAACTGACAATGGTGTGTCAGTTGGGATCGAAACCGGGTGAGGAAAATGCGCAAGGCGTCACGCCTGTTCGAGATCATCCAGATCCTGCGTCTGGCGCGGCAGCCGGTGACGGCGGCCATGATTGCCGAGCGGCTGGAGGTGACGATCCGCTCGATCTATCGCGACATCGCCGCGCTGCAGGCGATGCGCGTGCCGATCGAGGGCGGGCGCGGCATCGGCTATATACTGCGCCCCGGTTTCGACCTGCCGCCGCTGATGTTTTCGATCGAGGAGATGGAGGCGATCGTGCTGTCTCTGGCGCTGCTGGAGCGCACGGGCGACAGCGAGCTCAAGCAGGCGGCCAAGCGGGTCAGCGCCAAGATCGCCGGCGCGGTGCCACCGCCCTTGCGCCAGACGCTCGACGCCAATGCGCTGCATGCGTGGGGGTTCGCCGCACCTTCGGCCGGCACGATCGACTTGGCGCTGGTGCGCCGCGCCATCCGCGACGAGGAGAAGCTAGACCTCTCCTACCGCGACGAAATGGGCCGCGCCTCCGAGCGCCTCATCCGTCCGATCGCGCTCATCTACTACGCCGAGACCGCCAACATCGTCGCCTGGTGCGAGCTTCGACAGGCGATCCGCAATTTCCGCAGTGACCGGATCGAGGATTGCCGGCCGACCGGGCTGCGCTTCAAGGGCGAAGGCGACCGCTTGCGGCAGGTCTGGGTCGACGGCTGGGAAACCCCGGCCGCCGGCGGCTGAGGCGCGCTTGTATTACCGCACATCCACCCAGCGTTTTTCCTGGAACGAGCGCGCCATGGCGTGCACGGTGCGCTCGATCTCCAGACCTTCGGCGAATTCGATAAGCCGCGCCGGTCTGCCGGCGAGCCGCGTCAGCAGTTCGTGGCACTCGATGATCTTGAGGTCGTTGAAGCCGAGATTGTGGCCTGGCGCCGGCAGGAAGGCGTCGTAGGGCCTGTGATGCGGCGCCATCAGGATGGTGCGGTAGCCCTGTTCGGTCGGACGATCCGCGGTGACATAGAGCTGGATCTCGTTCATCCGCTCCTGGTCGAACAGGATAGACCCTTTCGAACCGAAGAGCTGGATGGCGATGCGGCCCTTGCGACCCCAGGCCGAGCGATTGACCTGAAGCGTGCCGGCGATGCCGTTTTCCAGATGCATCAAGACGCTCGCGATATCATAGGTCTCGACCGCCCGGCGTCCGCCGGCCGCCAGCTTCCGGTCGGCATAGGGCTTGGCCATGTCGCAGATGACGCTGGCGACGCGGCCGAACAGCGCCGAGACCAGCGACAGCGGATGCACGGCGAAATCATCGAGCGCTCCATAGCCGGAAGACGCCTCGTGCTTCCAGAAGAACAGCGCCTCGGGATCGGCCATGAAATCCTCGTCCATCTCGATGCGCAGATGGTTGACATCGCCAATGATCTTCTCCTCGAGCAGCGCGCCGATGTGGCGGATGGCCGGGCTCTGGATGTAGTTGTAGCCAAGCGCCGCGATCTTGCCTGATGTCTTCGCCGCGGCCGCCATCGCCTCTGCCTCGGCAAAGCTTGGCGCCATCGGCTTTTCGCACCACAAATGCTTGCCGGCCTGAAGAACCGCGATGGCCATTTCCGGATGGAACTGGTTGGGCGTGGTCAGCGAGACAATGTCGACCTCCGGGTCGTTGACGACGGCGCGCCAGTCGCCGGAGGCCTTGGCGAAGCCGAATTCGCCGGCCTTGCGCTGGGCCAACTCCTCATTGACCTCGCCGAGATGGACGAGCCTGGGCTTGGCGACATCCGGAAAGACGGCGCCGACGGCACTCCACGCGATGGCATGGCATTTGCCCATGAAGCCCGTGCCGATAAGACCGACGCCAACCATTTTCCATTTCTCCGCTGCCTGAAGCACTGCGTGGATGAATTAATCCATTTTCTCTCGAAATGGAATGTCTGCCTCATTTTTTATGGCGTTCTTGCGCAGCCTCGCTATGATGGGGCAGAGAGGACGCTTCCAATGCATGTCGCCCAAAAGTGCGCAGCGGTTTTGAGACAACAACATGCATGGAATCAAACGGTCTGAAGCGCGCTGACGCGCCTTGGACAAGCTTGGACGGGCCGACGATGGACGAACGGGTACCTCGCGACTTCGAGACGCTGCGCGCCACGATCCTCGATCGTCGCGAAACCCTGCCGAAACGCATCGCGCAGATCGCCGCCTATGCGCTCGACAATCCCGACGACATCGCCTTCGGCACCGCCGCCAGCATCGCCGCTTCGGCCGGCGTGCAGCCGTCGACCCTGATCCGGTTTGCACAACAGCTTGGCTTCGACGGCTTCACCAGCCTGCAGCAGGTGTTCCGCGAGCGGCTGCGCGAGCGCAACTCGTCCTACGACGAACGGTTGCAGGCCTTGCGTACCAAGGCCGAGGGCGGCGCCGGCCATCGCGCCATCTTCGACGGATTCGTTGCCGCCGCCAGCACCTCGCTCAACGACATTTCCCGCACGCTGGATGACGCGCATCTGGAAGAAGCGATTTCGCTGCTGGCAAAAGCGCAGACCATCTATGTGCTGGCCAAGCGCCGCTCCTACCCGGTGGCGACCTACATCGCCTATGCGCTGGGCAAGCTGAAGATCCGCAACCAGCTGATCGAATCCGCCGCCGGCCTGAACGCCGAAATGGTCGGCTTCGCGACGCCGGCGGACGCCGTCATCGCCATCTCCTTCTCGCCCTATGCGCCGGCCACCATCGAGGAAGCACGCACCATCTCCGAACAGGGCGTGCCGATCGTCGCCATCACCGACAGCTCGTTCTCGCCGCTTGCTCAGTTCGCCAGGGTCTGGTTCGAGGTTGCCGAGGCGGACTTCGCCGGCTTCCGTTCGCTGTCGGCGACGATGGCGCTGGCCATGGCGCTGACCGTCGGGGTTGGCGAGAAACGACGCGACGCAAGCCGCAAGCGCAAGGGCTGAGCCTGTCTTCGCCGGCCTCGGGCCAGGCTCAAAATCGGGCGCCGGCTCTCGCTTCCCACGCCTTCACCGCGGGATCCTGATTCCTTACTTTTCGATCCGGGAATGCTCATTCCATATTGACTATGGATTGGAATTATTATTTCATATTCCCGGCACCACGCTGCCGCTCGCGCGTGTTACCCAAACAAATGTTGTTCCTGACAACAAGACCAACGGGAGGTTCCAATGAGCGAAGCCGTGGACTTAAAACAGGCGCCGCTCGACGTCATCACCATCGGTCGCGCTTCCGTCGACCTCTATGGCCAGCAGATCGGCTCGCGGCTGGAGGACATCACCTCCTTCGCCAAGTCGGTCGGCGGCTGCCCGGCCAACATCTCGGTCGGCACGGCCAGGCTCGGCCTGCGCTCGGCGCTGCTGACGCGCGTCGGCGACGAGCAGATGGGCCGCTTCATCCGCGAACAGCTCAAGCGCGAAGGCGTCAACACCGACGGCCTGAAGACGGACAAGGAACGCCTGACGGCTCTGGTGCTGCTCTCGGTCGAGAGCGAAGGCGTTTCGCCGATGATCTTTTATCGGAGCGACTGTGCCGACATGGCGCTGGCGCCGGAGGATATTGACGAGGCGTTCATCGCTTCGGCGCGTTCGATCGTCGTCACCGGCACGCATTTTTCCCGCCCCAACAGCGACGCCGCGCAGCGCAAGGCGATCCGCATCATGAAGGCCAAGGGCGGCAAGGTTGTCTTCGACATCGACTATCGGCCCAATTTATGGGGCCTCGCCGGCCATGCCGAAGGCTTCGAGCGCTATGTGAAATCGGACCGCGTCTCGGCCCAGCTGAAAACGGTGCTGCCCGATTGCGACCTCATCGTCGGCACCGAGGAAGAGATCATGATCGCCTCGGGCGCCGACGACTGCCTGAGCGCGCTGAAGACGATCCGCGCGCTGTCCTCGGCCACCATCGTACTGAAGCGCGGCGCCATGGGCTGCATCGTCTATGACGGGCCGATCAGCGACGATCTGGAAGACGGCATCGTCGGCAAGGGTTTCCCGATCGAGATCTACAATGTGCTGGGTGCAGGCGACGCCTTCATGTCCGGCTTCCTGCGCGGCTGGCTGGGAGGGGAAGACCATGCGACGGCGGCGACCTGGGCCAATGCCTGCGGCGCGTTTGCCGTGTCGCGGCTGCTGTGCGCGCCGGAATATCCAACCTTCGAGGAGCTGCAGTTCTTCCTCAAGAGCGGCAGCAAGCACCGGGCCTTGCGCAAGGACGAGGCGATCAACCACATCCATTGGGCGACCACCCGCCGGCGCGACATTCCCTCGATGATGGCGCTCGCCTGCGACCACCGTGTGCAGCTCGAGGACGTCGCGGCCAAAGCCGGGGCCGATCCGGCGCGCATCCGCGATTTCAAGGTGCTGGCGGTCAAGGCGGCGGCAAAGGTCGCCGCCGGCCGCGACGGCTACGGCATGCTGATCGACGAGAAGCATGGCCGCGAGGCGATGTTCGAGTTCGCCAGGCATCCCTTCGCCTGGCTCGGGCGGCCGGTGGAACTGCCGGGCTCGCGGCCACTGCGCTTCGAATTCTCGCAGGACATCGGGTCGCAGCTTACCGAATGGCCCGTCGATCACTGCATCAAGTGCCTGTGCTTCTACCACCCCGACGATCCGGCGGCGCTCAAGGAAGAGCAGCAGCAGAAGCTGCGCGCGCTGTTCGAGGCCGCGCGCAAAGTCGGCCGGGAGCTGCTCATCGAGATCATCGCCGGCAAGCATGGCAAGCTCGACGACGCCACCATTCCGCGCGCGCTGGAGGAACTCTATGCGCTCGGCATCAAGCCCGACTGGTGGAAGCTGGAGCCGCAGGCATCGAGCGGCGCCTGGGCCAGGATCGAAGCGGTGATCCTGAAGCACGATCCATGGTGCCGCGGCATCGTCCTGCTTGGCCTGGAAGCGCCGCAGGACGAGCTGGAGGCGGCTTTCGCCGCCACCGCCAAGGCACCCATCGTCAAGGGCTTTGCCGTCGGCCGCACCATATTCGTCCACGCGGCCGAGGAGTGGCTGGCCGGCAGGATGTCGGATGACGAGGCTGTCGCCGACATGGCCTCGCGCTTCGAGCAACTGACCGAAGCGTGGCTTGCCGCGCGCGGACGCAAGGCGGCATAAGAAGGCGCGGCACAAGGACTGCGGAGGAAACACAATGAGCAAGACAATCCGCCTGACGATGGCGCAGGCGCTGACCCGCTTCCTGTCACGCCAGATGACCGAGATCGACGGCAAAAAAGTGCCGATCTTCGGTGGTGTCTGGGCGATCTTCGGCCATGGCAATGTCGCCGGCATCGGCGAGGCGCTCTACCAGGTACGCGACGAATTGCCGACCTTCCGCGCCCACAATGAGCAGGCGATGGCGCATGCGGCGATCGCCTACGCCAAGGCCAATTTCCGCCGCCGCTTCATGGCCGCGACCTCTTCGATCGGCCCTGGCGCGCTCAACATGGTGACGGCCGCGGCGCTTGCCCATGTAAACCGGTTGCCTGTCCTGTTTTTGCCCGGCGACGTCTTTGCCAACCGCATCCCCGACCCGGTGCTGCAGCAGGCCGAGGATTTTTCCGACGGCACGGCGACGGTCAATGACTGTTTCCGCCCGGTGTCGCGCTATTTCGACCGCATCACCCGGCCTGAGCAGATCATCCCGGCACTCAGCCGCGCCATGCAGGTGCTGACCGATCCGGCCGATTGCGGGCCGGTGACGCTGTCGCTTTGCCAAGATGTTCAGGCCGAGGCCTATGACTATCCCGAGAGCTTCTTTGCCGAACGGGTCTGGCACCAGCGCCGACCGCGCCCGGACCGCCATGAGCTTGCCGCGGCTGTCGCGGCGCTGAAGGGTGCTAAGAAGCCGCTGATCATTGCCGGCGGCGGCGTGCTCTATTCTCAAGCCTCAAGCGAACTGGCCAAATTCGTCGAAGCCGCCGGCATTCCGGTCTGCGAGACGCAAGGCGGCAAATCCTCGCTGCCGGACGATCATCCGCTCAACATGGGGGCAGTCGGCGTCACCGGCACTTCGGCGGCCAACCGGCTGGCGGAAGAGGCCGACGTGGTGCTCGCCATCGGCACGCGGCTGCAGGATTTCACCACCGGCTCATGGGCGCTGTTCAAGAATTCCGGCAAGACCATCATCGGGCTCAACGTCCAACCTTTCGATGCCGGCAAGCACCGGGCGCTGCCGCTGGTCGCCGATGCGGCCGAAGGGCTCGCTGAACTCGGTGCCGCTCTGAAGGGCTGGAAAGTGCCTGCCGCCTGGACTGACAATGCAGCCACCGGCAAGAAGGCCTGGCAGGCCGACGCGGCCAAGGTGACGGCGTCGACCAACGCCGCTTTCCCGTCCGACGCGCAGGTGATCGGTGCCGTGCAGCGGGCCATGGGCTCGGGCGTGACGCTGCTGAATGCATCGGGCGGCCTGCCGGGCGAACTGCATAAGCTCTGGCAGGCGGGCGCGCCCGGCTCGTACCATGGCGAATACGGATTCTCCACCATGGGTTACGAGATCGCCGGCGGGCTCGGCGCCAAGATGGCCAAGCCCGACCAGGAGGTCGTCGTCATGATCGGCGACGGCTCCTACCTGATGATGAATTCCGAGATCGCAACCTCGGTGATGCTTGGTTTGAAGCTCACCATCGTGCTGCTCGACAACCGTGGCTATGGCTGCATCAACCGGCTGCAGATGGCGACCGGCGGCGCCAACTTCAACAATCTCCTGAAGGACGCACGCCACGAGATCCTGCCCGATGTGGACTTCGCCGCCCATGCGGCGAGCCTGGGCGCGATATCAGAGAAAGTACCCTCGATCGCCGGGCTCGAAAACGCGCTGCAGAAGGCCAAGAAGAACGACCGCACCACCGTTGTGGTCATCGACACCGATCCGCTGGTTTCCACCGATGCCGGCGGCCACTGGTGGGACGTGGCGGTGCCGGAAGTCTCGGCGCGACCACAGGTCAACGCGGCGCGCAAGGCCTATGACGAGAAGCGCCAGATGCAGAGCGTCGGCGATTGATGCGAGCTCCCTTCTCCCCGTCCCTATACGGGGAGAAGGCGCCGGCAGGCGGATGAGGGGCGGCGCCAGCGGCCAAAGAATGAACTGTTCTAATCTGGAGTGACGACTTGAAAGCCAAACTGGGCATGTCCCCCATCGCGTGGTGGAACGACGATCTTGCGGAACTGAGCGATGACGTGTCGCTGGAGGAGTGCCTGCGCCAGTCGCGTTCGGCCGGCTTCACCGGCATGGAAATGGGCCGGCGTTTTCCCAACGACCCCGCCGTCATGCTGCCGATCCTGAAAGCGGCCGACGTGACGCTGTGCGGCGGCTGGTTTTCCGGAACGCTGGTCGATGAGGAGATGGGCAAGAACAAGGACCGCATCCAGCCGATGATCGACCTGTTCAAGGCGGTCAATGCGCCCTGTATCGTCTATGGCGAGGTCGGCCGCTCGATCCAGGGCGACCGCTCGAAGCCGCTCGCCACCAAGCCGAAGCTCACCAGTGACGAAATGAAGGCCTATGGAAGGCGCCTGACCGAATTCGGTGAATGGTGCGCCGAGCAAGGCATGCCGCTTTCCTACCACCACCACATGGCGGCGGTGGTCGAGACCGAGCCGGAACTCGATGCCTTCATGCGCCATTCCGGGGCGGGGATTCCGCTGCTGCTCGATGCCGGGCACCTGGCCTTTGCCGGCGGCGACGTGCTGCGCGCCATCGACAACCACCACAAGCGCATCAGCCATGTCCATGTGAAGGATGTGCGCATGGACGTGATCGACAGGCTCGACCGCACGAAACAGTCCTTCCTCGACGCCGTAGCGCTCGGCGCCTTCACCGCGCCGGGCGATGGCTCGCTCGATTTCGGCGCCATCGTGCAGCGCTTCGCCGACCATGGCTATGAGGGCTGGTTCGTGGTCGAGGCCGAGCAGGACCCGAAGAAGAACCCGCCGCTCAAGATGGCGCAGGTCGGCCACAAGGAGCTGATGCGGGTGATGACGGCCGCCGGCTACACGGTGGAGACCCAGGGTTTTCCGAATGCCTGACGCGATGGGTTCACGGCGGGGCAGGTTGCTGTAGATTGGCCCGATGAAAGATTCCGAGCACCCGTTCTTCCGGCCCTTGTGGCGGCGTGTCGCCGTCGTCGCGGTCTGCGTCATCTGGTCGATCATCGAGTTCGCCACCGGCACGCCGTTCTGGGGCGTCATTGCGCTCGGCTTCGCCGGCTATGGCGTCTGGCAGTTTTTTTATCTGTACAAGCCGGTTGATGAGAGCAAGGCGACGGCCGAGGCCGAACCGAAGGAGTAACTGATCGCGTGCGTTGGCGATTAGCTTACGGCGCTTCCACCTTCGTCATCCTAGGACGGAGCAAGGAGCGCAGCGACGCAGCGCAGACCCTAGGATGACGAAGATGGAAGCGCGCCGACCAAAGATTTGCGATGGCCCTTTCAAACAGACGGCTTGGCTTCACGGAGCCCCTCAAGCCAGTGAAATAGGAGAGACAAAAATGTCGAAGCTGCTCGTGAAGGCCGACAAGAGCCATGGCCGCGTTGCCCACGTCACGCCGAAAAGCGCCGGCTGGACCTATGTCGGTTTCGACCTGCATCGGCTGCGGCCTGGCGAAAGCGCCTCGGGAAAGACGGACGATCGTGAGATCTGCCTGGTGTTCGTCACTGGCAAGGGCACCGCGAAAGCCGGCGGCAAGGATCTTGGCCTGCTCGGGGAACGCATGTCGCCCTTCGAAGGCAAGCCATGGTCGGTCTATATCCCCGAGGGATCGGACTGGTCGGTAACGGCCGATACCGAGCTGGAACTGGCGGTGTGCTCGGCGCCCGGTCTTGGCGGCGGCCTGCCGGTTCGGGTGATCGGACCCGACGATCTCGGCCAGGAGGTGCGCGGCAAGGGCACCAACACCCGTTACGTCACCAACATCCTGCCGGAAGGCAAGCCGGCGGACTCGCTGCTGGTGGTCGAGGTCATCACGCCCGGCGGCCACACGTCGAGCTACCCGCCGCACAAGCATGACCAGGACAATCTGCCTGATGAATCCTATCTCGAGGAAACCTACTATCACCGTCTCAACCCGCCGCAGGGCTTTGCCTTCCAGCGCGTCTACACCGACGCCGACAAGAACGGCCATCGCGCGCTGGACGAAGCCATGGCGATCGAGGATGGCGATGTCGTGCTGGTGCCCGAGGGTTATCACCCCTGCGCCGCCTGCCATGGCTATGATCTCTACTATCTCAACGTCATGGCCGGGCCGAAGCGGACGTGGAAATTCCACAATGCCCCCGAGCACGAATGGTTGATGAAGGCCTGATCATTCCGGCGGCGCCGGCTGAAGTTATTGGTCCAGCTTGAAAAAATCGTCGGCTAAGGACCGCCTGGCTCGATTTGCCTTCGAAAACCCTTCAAAGCTTCGTCAATCCGTCATGGAAATCACCTATGGCAACGGATCTGACGAGGACTTCCCATGCGTTATGCCATCTATTTCACCCCCCGGCAGGACGAACCGCTGGCGCGGATCGCCGCGAATTGGCTGGGCCGCGACCCGTTCGGCGCGGCGACAAGGCCGGTCGAGGCCGTGGCCGACCTGGCGGCGGCGGAAGTTGCCTTCCACACCGCTTCGGCCCGCCGCTATGGCTTCCACGCGACACTGAAAGCCCCCTTCCGGCTTGCGGCCAACGAGAGCGAGACCTCGCTGCGCGCGGGGCTCGACCATTTCGCCGAAGCGACGCCGGTGGTGACGATACCGCGGCTCGTCGTCAGTCAGATCGACAGCTTCTTCGCGCTGGTGCCCGAGGGCCCGTTGCCTTCGCTCAACCGTTTCGCCGACGAGGTCGTGCGCGACTTCGACCGCTTTCGCGCGCCACTGACCGAGGCCGAGATCGAGCGGCGCAGCCCCGATTCGCTGAAGCCGGCCGAGTTCCGCAATCTCTGCCAGTGGGGCTACCCCTATGTCTTCGAGACCTTTCGCTTCCACATGACGCTGTCGGGTCGGGTCGGGCCACAGGAAAGCCCTCGTCTTCGCCTAGCAATCGACAGCCTGTTCGCCGAAGTGCTGCAACAACCTGTGCTGGTGGACGCGCTGACGCTGTTTGTCGAGACCGAACCCGGGGCGCCGTTCATGGTGCTTTCCCAGCACGTGCTGGGACGCCGACCGGCCAGAAAAATCGCCTGAACAAGCCCTGCCCCAGATGATCAAGGACTGCCCGAAATGACCGCCGAAACCGTTCTTTCCAACGCCCGCATCGTGCTTGCCGACGAGATCGTCGAAGGGTCGCTGGTGCTGCGCGACGGCTTGATCGCCGGCATCGATGCCGGTGCTGCCCGCACCGGCGAGGACATGAGCGGCGACTATGTCATTCCGGGGCTGGTCGAACTGCACACCGACCATCTCGAGGGCCATTACGCACCACGGCCGAAGGTACGCTGGAACCCGATCGCCGCGGTGCTTGCCCATGACGCCCAGGTGGCGACGGCCGGCATCACCACCGTGCTCGACGCCTTGCGCGTCGGCATGGACGAGGACGCCGATCTCACCTTGGCCGATATCCGCAAGCTGGCCGATGCAATCGAGGACAGCGTCGCGCAGGATCGTCTGCGCGCCGATCATTTCCTGCATCTGCGTTGCGAGGTTTCGGCGCCGGATTGCCTGCAGGCCTTCGCCAATTTCGATCAGGACGACCGGGTCAAGTTGGCCTCGCTGATGGACCATGCGCCCGGCCAGCGTCAGTTCGTCAATCTCGAAACCTATGCCTATTACTACCAGCGCAAGCTGAAGCTGACCGACCGCGACTTCAAATTGTTCTGCGAGAAGCGGATGGCGGAATCGGCGCGCTATTCTGCGCCGAACCGCGCGGTGATCGCGGCTGCCTGCCAAGAGCGCGGCATCGTGCTCGCCAGCCATGACGACGCCACGTCGAGCCATGTCGACGAGGCGATCGAGCAAGGAGTGCGCGTCGCCGAATTCCCGACCACCGAGGAAGCGGCGCGCGCTTCGAAGGCCGCGGGCCTGGGCGTGCTGATGGGCGCGCCCAACGTCATGCGCGGCGCTTCGCATTCGGGCAATGTCTCGGCGCGCACGCTGGCCAGCGACGGCCTGCTCGACATCCTGTCATCCGACTATATTCCGTTCAGCCTGATCCAGTCGGCCTTCTTCCTCGGCGACATGGTCGAAGGCATTTCGCTGCCGCAGGCGGTCGCCATGGTTTCGAAGAACCCGGCGGAAGCCGTTGGCCTGACCGACCGCGGCATCATCGAACAGGGCCGCCGCGCCGATCTGGTGCGCGTGCGTGTCGACGACCATGTTCCGGTCGTGCGCACCGTCTGGCGTCAGGGGCGCCGGGTCGCATGATGGTGTCGGCGTTGATCGAACGTGAACTGTCCGCCGAGACGTTTCCGATCCGCCACGGCGTCTTTGTCGCTGTCGTGGGGCCGAGTGGCGCCGGCAAGGACACGGTGATCGGCTACGCCCGCGCGCTCTTTGCCGACGAGAGCCGGCTGGAGTTCGTCCGCCGCGTCATCACCAGGCCGAGCGATGCCGCGAGCGAGGATCACGACACGCTGGCCGACGCGGCCTTTGTCGAGGCCGAGGCCGACGGCGCCTTCGCAATCTCGTGGGAAGCACACGGCTTGCGCTATGGCCTGCCCGCCGATGTCGACTGGTCGGTCGCCAATGGCCATGTCGCGGTCGCCAATGTGTCGCGCGCGATCATCCCCACCTTGCGCGAGCGCTATGCCAATCTGGCCATTGTCGAGATCACCGCCTCGCCTGATGTGCTGGCCGAGCGGCTGGCAATGCGGGGCCGCGAGTCGCGCGGCGAAGTGCTGGCGCGCCTGGCGCGCAGCGCCAACGTCACCCTGTCCGGCCCCGGCGTCACCTCGATCGACAACAGCGGCCAACGCGAGGTTGCCGGCGAACGTTTCGCCGAGCTGCTGCGCAAGGCAATGGCCTTCTCCGACATGTCGGGCATGATCTGATTCAACTCGCCAGCGAGATTCCGGCACCACGACTTGCCTAAAAAGACGACTTGAGGCACGCCGACTGAAGTCGCTCGGCGCGAGCCGCCTTGGCGTGAGCAATCTCCAGAGTTGATTTCGCCGCATCATGGCGCACGGCCACGTATCCGGTGCATCGCTGCTGTTCGCCGCTGGCAGGCCGCATGCCCGCCCGCGCCTGGCCGCCGGTGTCACACCGCTGTAACAGATATTTCGGATGGTGGCTCTCGTTGTAATCACTACAGGCAGCGAACGAGCCGGCCACCATGACTTATGATGCACCCGAAGAGCAGAAAATGACGGTCGACGCCCTTGTCCAGGCGGCGCTCGATAGCCTGCCGCCCGCCGAGCAGCGCATGGCGCGGTTCTTCGTCGACCAGAAGCAGGCTGTGCTCCTGGGGTCCGCGGCCGAGATCGCCGAGCAGGCCGGCGCCAGCGACGCCACCGTGGTCCGGACAGCGCGCTCGCTTGGTTTCGATAGCCTCTCGGCGCTTCGCCAGATGCTGCTGTCGGACCTCACCGGCACGCCGTCACCCGGCAAGCGACTGGCGCGCACCTTGCAGGAGACCGGCGACGACGGCGCGGCAGCGTTGCGGCACGTGATCGACATTCATGAAAGCGTGCTCGATGTGCTCAAGCGCCCGGAAATGGCGGCCGCATTCGAGCGCAGTATCGACATCCTGGCGCGGGCCAATCGCCGCCATGTCTTCGGCATCGGTCCGTCGGGCGCCATGGCCGATTATGCCAGTTTGCAGTTCAACCGGATCGGGCTGCCGACCAGCGCGCTGTCGGTATCGGGAATTGCGCTCGCCGACCGGCTGCTGTGGCTCGGCAAGGGGGACGCGGTGCTGATGATGGCCTATGCGCCGCTCTACCGCGAGGTCGAGGTTGTTCTCGAGCAAGCCATGCAGATCGACGTCCCGGTCGTGCTGATCAGCGACAATCTGGCTCCGCTTGTCTCGGGCAAGGTGGCCGAGACGCTGCCGATTCCGCGCGGCAAGGCCGATCACTTGGCCATGCATGGCGGCACGATCGTTCTCCTCGAGGCGATGATCATCGGGCTGGCGAAGCGGGCCAGCGAAGCCGCCTTTGACAGCCTCGAACGGTTGAGCTCGCTGCGCGGCTCGATCGACAAGGCGTGGATCAAACGAGGCGTCAAAAGGAATAAATCAAAAAACGCCGGGAAATGACACAAAATGTTCAAGTAACATTCGTATGATATGATGGGTATTACTTTGCCCATGGCAATTTACTGGAGATAACCATGAAAACCGGCACAACATTCTGCTTTGCAATTGGCTTGAGCACGCTCGCCTTGACGATGCCTGTTTCGGCATCCGACCTGGTGCTTTACGACGCACTCGATTTCGCCGGCCCGGTGGCCAAGGCCTTCCAGGCCAAGACCGGCCTTACGGTCGACGTCGTCGAGCCCGGCAGCACCGGCGAGACGCTGGGCAAGATCGCCGCGGAAGGCAACAACCCGCAGTTCGACATCGTCTGGCTCGACGGCTCGGCGGTGATGGAACGCATGGCGGCCGACCACGTGCTGCAGGCCATTCCCGCCGCCGCCTACGACAAGGTGGCGTTCACCGATCTCGGCAAGTCGCTGATCCCGCAAAGCCGCGCTTTCCTGCCGACCGGCACCAGCACCACTGCCATCGAGGTCAACACCAAGAAGGTGCCGGCCGACAAGATGCCCAAATCCTGGGCCGACCTTCAGTCCTTCGCAGGCGGCGTCGCGGCCAAGGATCCGAACCTGTCGGGACCGGCCTATCAATGGCTGGCCGGTTTCTTCCAGACCAACGGCCTCGATGCCGGCAAGGCGCTGCTGGCCAAGACGCTGACCAACAAGGCGCTGTCGGGCCTGTCGAGCGGCGGCAAGGTGAACAAGGCCGTGCTGACCGGCGATGCCTCGGTCGGCATCAACCAGGACAGCGCCATCTTTTCGAAGATCGCGGCCGGCGAGCCCGTCGTCGCGGTCTATCCGAGCGAGGGTTCGGTGTCGCTGCCGCAAGGCCTCGGCATCAGCGCCAAGACCCAGCATATGGACGCGGCCGAGAAATTCATCGACTTCGTCACTAGCGCCGAGGGCCAGGCCGCCATGCAGAACGGCGATGACACGGACTTCTTCTTCATTCCGGTCATCAAGGGCGTCAACGCCAAGCCCGGCCGCGAAACCAACATCACCTACACGCATCTCAACGACGCCATGGCCTCTGCCCATGAGGCCGAATGGAAGCAGTGGTACAAGGATAATTTCGTCCAGTGATCCGGCTGTCTGAGCCCAACTTGTTCTGGCAATGACAATGATCCAGCATACAGGCGCCGCGGTATCAGCCCGTCGCGCCGGCACCAGCAGCCTGCCGCGAGGCGGGCTGACGGTGCTTGTTCGCGGCGGCGGGTCATTTGCCGTCTACGCCGTGTTTGCCCTGCTGATCGGATTGCCGCTTGCCCTGGTGCTGGTCCAGGCGGTCATGCCGGACCTGTTCGCCGCGCAGAATCCCGACAACAGCTTGAGCCTCGAGCCCTTGTCCCGCGTGTTCAATTCGCCTTATCTCGCCAGGTCGGTCCTGCACTCGCTCGAACTCGGCATGCTGGTCGCTTGCACCACGACGGTCCTGGGCGGAGCCTTCGCCGTCCTTGTCCAGCGCTGCGACATCCCGTTGCGTGCCGCGATTTCGGCGGTGCCGTGGCTGGTTTTCCTGACGCCGTCCTATCTCAAGGCGCTCGCCTGGGTGCTGCTGATGTCGCCTGGCGGCTATCTGGCGCAATTCGGTCTGCTGCCGTCCTGGCTGGGCGCTTCGTTTTTCGGGCTGACCGGGCTGGTGTTCGTCCACACGCTCAGCCTGTTCCCGCTGGCGGCCTTCATCATCGGCAGCGCGCTTGCCGGACTGAGCAGCGAGTTGGAGGATGCAGCCCGGCTTTCCGGTGCCGCACCCCTGCGGATCTGGCTGCGCATCAACGGCCCCTTGCTGGCGCCGGCCATCGCCTTGAGCTTCATCGCCACCTTCGCCGAGGTGCTGTCCGATTTCGGCCTCGCCTCGACCATCGCCAGAATGTCCGATTTCGGTGTCCTGACCTACGGCATCTACGCCGCCGCCAGCGATTATCCCGTCGACTTTCCCGCCGCCGGCGCCCAGGCTCTCGTGCTGCTCAGCCTTGTCCTGCTGGTCGTTGTGGGAGACCGGCTGCTGCGCCGCCGCGCCGACCCGCGCCTGATTTCCGGCCGCGCCAGGCCGGCCCGGCTCTACACTCTCGGCCCATGGCGATGGCTCGCCATCGCGGCGGCCCTTGCCATTGCCTTCCTGGCGCTCGCCTTGCCGCTTGCGGCGATCGCGGCGCGCGCGCTGACGCAGACGCTTGGCCATGGGCTGATCTGGAGCAACTTCACCACGGTCAATGTGGCGGCGGCGCTCAGTCCGGACACCGCGGCCAATGACGGCCTGTTGCGCAGCCTCTTCTATGCCGGACTGACGGCGGTCATCGCCAGCGCGCTTGCCTTGCTTTTGTCGGCGCAGCTCGACCGCGCGAGCCCGGTCCTGCGCACAGCCGTCATCGGCCTGTCCCTGGGCGCGGTGGCGATACCGGGCATCGTGCTTGGCTTCGGCTATATCCTGGTCTGGAATCGCCTGCCGGGATTCCGCGACTGGCCATTCCCCCATTATGGCGATGGGTCGCTGCTGGTCATGGGCTATGTCGCCGCCGCCCTTCCCTATTGCCTGGTGGTGATCCTTTCGGCGATCGGCCAGCTGGCGCCGAGCCTGACGGACGCGGCGCGCCTGCATGGCGTCGGGACAATCCGAAGACTGCTTTCGATCACCTTACCGCTGGTCCTGCTCAGCGTGGTAACGGCCTTCCTGCTGACGTTCATCCGCACCGTCTTCGAACTGCCGATCTCGCAGATGCTCATTCCCCAGAGCGGGCCGCCGGCGCCGACGCTGATCCTGAAACTGTTCAGCCATGACCGTGATGGGCTGGCATCGGCCATCGCGTTGGTCGCCATGGCGGCCGCCGGCATCGGCGCGGCGCTGGTCTGGTACCCGCTTCGGCGATTCGTCAAACCGCGTCGCGGCGCAGGGGCTGCCGATGCGGGCAGCAATCACATCGCCAGCGCGGAAACCCTGTCATGACTGCCTCCCTGCATTGTGCCGGCATCTGCAAGTCGCTCGGCGGACGTCCCATCCTGACCGACCTCGACCTCAGGATCGATGCCGGCGAGGTGGTGTCGCTTCTCGGCGCCAGCGGGTCGGGCAAGACCACGCTCCTGCGTATCATTGCCGGACTGGTCGAGCCCGAAAGAGGGCTGATCACATTGGACGGGCGTGTGGTGTGGAGCGAGACCTCGGTCATCCCGGCCGAAAGGCGGCGGATCGGCATGGTCTTCCAGGACTATGCGCTGTGGCCGCACATGACGGTCGCCAACAATCTGGCCTTCGGGCTCAAGGCACAACGGCTTTCGGATCGCGACATCGCCCAGCGGCTCGCCCACGCGCTCGACGTCACCCGCCTTGCGCCCTACCGCGATCGCTATCCCACAGAACTCTCTGGCGGCCAGCAGCAGCGCGTCGCCATCGCGCGCTGCCTCGCCGCGCGTCCCGCGCTGATGCTGTTCGACGAGCCGCTGAGCAACCTGGACGCGGCCCTCAGGGAGGACATGCGCATCGAAATGATGGAGCTGGTGCGCCGCGAGGCCATCACCGTCGTCTATGTGACGCATGACCAGGCGGAGGCGATGGCGGTCTCCGACCGCATCGCCATCATGCGGGCAGGCGAGATCGTCCAGTTCGACACGCCGCGCGCGATCTACGAAGCACCCGCCGATTCCTTCGTGGCCAGCTTCATCGGCGGCTTTTCGGTCGTTCACGGTCAGGTCCGCGACGAACGCTTCAAGATCGCCGAGACCGATGCCGAAGCCGTGCGCACGCCTGGCGCCCGCTCGGGCGCCGGAATGCTGGTCATCCGCCCCGAAGACGCGCGGCCGGCCGACGCCTATCCCGACAGCCGGCTGCAGGGCAAGGTTCTGTCGAGCGCCTTCCAGGGCCGATGCTGGCGGCTGGCGGTTGACCTTGGCCCGCAGCGCGTGCGGCTCGACTGGCCCGAAGCGCCGCCGATTGGCGCTTCGCTCATCTTTTCACTGCCACCGGAGCGCTGTGTGGTGCTGACCGCATAAGTGATCTGGATACGATCCCGAAGCTAGAAATGACCGGCCAAAAAGATCATGGTCGAGCAAGACAACGCAGGAAGCCTTGATGCAGACGCTGACACCCATACTCTCGACAGTCACGGCGGCATTTCTCGCCTCCTTCGTCGAGGTCGTCGAAGCCTTCACCATCGTGCTTGCGGTCGGCGTGACGCGCAGCTGGCGCCCGGCATTGACCGGTGCCGCCCTGGCGCTGGCTGTGCTGGCGGCCCTGGTGCTGACGTTCGGACCGCTGCTGGCGCTGGTGCCCATCACCACACTGCAGTTCGTCGTCGGCGTCCTGCTCATCCTGTTCGGCATGCGCTGGCTGCGAAAGGCCATCCTGCGCAGCGTCGGCGTCATCGCCCTGCATGACGAGGCGGCGGCCTTCTCCAAGGAGACCGCTGTCCTGCACCAGCAGGCCAACGACCGTCGTGCCGACTACCTCGCCGGACTGGCCTCGTTCAAGGCGGTGCTGCTCGAGGGTGTCGAGGTGGTGTTCATCGTCATTGCCGTCGGCGCGGCTCACGGGCAAACGCTTTACGCCAGCCTGGGCGCGCTGGCGGCCTTCGTCCTGGTGATGCTTGTCGGCCTGGCGGTCCACAGGCCGCTGGCGCGTGTACCGGAGAATGCGCTGAAATTCGTGGTCGGGCTGATGCTGACCAGCTTCGGCATCTTCTGGACCGGCGAGGGCATCGGTGCCGACTGGCCGGGCGCCGATCTCGCCCTGCTCGCCATCTTCGCCATCGTCGCGCTGGCGTCCTTTGCCATGGTGCGCTGGCTGCGCAGCACCTATCCCGCGGCCGCTGGAGGGCTCGCCCGATGAATGCCATTCGTCTTGTCGCCAGGGAATTCTTCGGCATGTTCGTCGATGACGGCAATCTGGCGCTGCTGGCGCTGGTGCTGGTGGCCGCCGTCGTTGCGGCGGTGAAGCTGCTGGCATTGCCGCCGCTCATCGGCGGCGCGCTGCTGCTGGTCGGCTGCCTCGCCATCCTGTTGCAAAGCGTTCGCCGCGCGGCACGCCAGACCGGTCGATAACGGCGTCGACCATGCGGCTCGATGCCTTGCAGGCATCAGCCGCTCAGATGATCAAGATGATCGGCAGCCGTGCCCAACAGGCGCGCCGCGAGAGGCTCGTCTCCGCAGGCACTCCACGGGCATTGAGGCGATGAAAAAGGTCGCCTGAACGCTCATGGACAGACCAATAACATTATAATAGCATACCATTATAACTCGCAGAGGAACGCTCCATCCCCGGTTTGCAAGGGATGTCGGCAGGCGAGATCGATCTGTTTCAAATCCTTGGGCGGCGAGTGCGCCCCGCCCGAACGATATCGACGCAAGGCGCCAGAAAAATGCATGGGAGGAAAACATGCGGACTTTCCTGAGAGGGGCCGGTGCCTTGCTGGCCGGCATCGTGCTGGCGATTGCGGCGCTGTTGCCGTCGATCGCTTCGGCGCAGTCGGTCGAGGATATTATCGCGCGCGGCAAACTGGTCGTCGCCATCGACACCACGACACCGCCCTACGGCTTTCTCGACGCCAATCTGAAGCCAACCGGCTTCGACGTCGAGGTCGCCAACAAGATGGGCGAGGCGCTCGGCGTGCCGGTTGAATTCGTCACCGTCACCTCACCCGGCCGCATCCCGGCCTTGCTGACCAAGCAGGTCGACGCGGTGATCTCGATCTTCTCGATCACCCCGGCGCGCGCCATCCAGATCGACTATTCGATCCCCTATGCCGGCCAGTCGGCGGTGGTGATCGCCCCGAAAAGCACCAGCATCAAGGGTGTCGCCGATCTGGTCGGCAAAAAGGTCGGCCTGACGCGCGGCACCGGCGAGGACGGATTGCTGACCAAGGCCGCCGAAGCCAATCCCGGCATCGAGATCCTGCGCTTCGACGACTATTCCTCGCTGCTGCAAGCGATGGTGTCGGGCCAGATCGATGCCATGGGCGGTGGCGACTATGGCGAGATCTATCTGAAGAAGGCGCAGAATGGTGACGCCTTCGAGCAGAAATACGTGCTGAAGACCTTCTACTTCGGCATCGGCGTCGCCAAGGGTAACGACAATCTGCGGCAGTGGATCAACACCTGGCTGTTCACCATGAAGACCGACGGAACGCTGGATGCGCTGTCGATGAAGTACCGCAACCAGCCGCTGCCGGTACTGCCGGTCTTCTGATTTACACATCCGCAGTCGGGCGGGGCCAAGTCGGCCCCGTTTCCTTGACCTCGTGACGGGATGCCATGCAAACCGCCCTGCAATTCGGCCCGATCCTTGTCCATCTCGACCTGCTGCTGCGCGGCCTGGAAAAAACCATCCAGCTGGCGGCGCTGTCGATCCTGTTCGGCACCGCCATCGGCGTGCTCGGTGCCGTCGGCCGCAGCTTCGGGCCGCGCTTTGTGTCGTGGCTCATCGCTGCCTATGTCGAGCTGATCCGCAACACGCCGCTTCTGATCCAACTCTATTTCGTCTTCTTCTCGCTGCCGCTGTTCGGCTTCAAGCTGTCGAGCAACACGGCCGCCGTCGTGGCGCTGTCTATCCATCTCGGCGCCTATGCGACCGAGATATTGCGCGCCGGCATCGAAGCCATCCCCGAGGGGCAGATCGAGGCGGCCAAGTCGCTCGGCCTCAGCCGCTACCGCATCATCCGCCATGTCGTGCTGGTGCCGGCGGCGCGGGCGGTCTACCCGTCGTTGTCGGCGCAGTTCATCCTGCAGATCATGGGCACGTCGATCGTCGGCGCGATCGCGGCGGAAGAGCTGACGGCGGTCGCCAACAACCTGGTCATGCAGACTTTTCGCAGCTTCGAGGTCTACATCATCATCGCCATCATCTATTTCGTGCTGGTGCAGGCCGCCAGCCTGCTCTTCGCCGGCATCGGCAAGCTCATGTTCCGCTGGAAGGTCTGAATCATGAGCCTGCGTGACTTCGGCCCCAATGAACTGATGTTCCTTCTGCTCGCGACGCGCTGGACGATCCTTCTGGCGCTGATCGCCTTTGCCGGCGGCGGCCTGATCGGCCTCGTGGTCGCCGCGATCCGGGTGGCGCCGGCGCGGCCGCTGCGCTGGTTGGCTGCCGGCTACATCCAGTTCTTCATGGGCACGCCGATCCTGATCCAGCTGTTCATGGCCTATTACGGGTCTTCGTTCCTCGGCTACAGGCCGGACCCGTGGGCAGCCGCGGCGGTGACGTTCTCGCTCAATGGCGGCGCCTTCTTCGGCGAGATATTCCGCGGCGCCATCGAGGCTATCCCCAAGGGGCAATGGGAAGCCGCGACAGCGCTCGGCTTCCGCTTTGTCAGGACATTGCGGCTGGTGATCATTCCGCAAGCTGTGCGGCTGATGCTGCCGCCGACGGTCGGCTTCATGGTGCAGATCGTCAAGACGACGTCGATCGCCTCGCTGATCGGGCTGACCGAGCTCGCCCGCGCCGCCACGCAGGTCAACACCGTGACTTTCCAGCCGGTATTGGTGTTCGGCACGGTGTCGATCATCTACTTCGCGCTGTGCTGGCCGCTATCGCTCTATGCCGGCTATCTCGAGCGTCGTTTCGCTACCGGAATGACAAGGAAGGCCGAGACAGCACTGGTGATGTCGGCGGCTTGAGTGTGGACGTCAGCCCTTGAAGGCCGGCAGTGTCAGGCCCTTGACGCCGACGTCGAGCGCGAACAATCCGCCCGGGTTTTGCTGACCTATGAAGTGGCTGTCGGGACGCTTGAGGACGGCCGAGGTGACGTAGAGGATGTCGAGGTCCTTGCCGCCGAACTCGCAGCAGGTCGGCAGGTCGGTCGGCAGCAGCACCGTCTGCATCAGCCGGCCGTCGGGGTCGTAGCGGCAGATCTTGCTGGTCACCGGAATGGTCACCCAGTAGCAGCCTTCGGCGTCGACCGTGGCGCCGTCGGCGACGCCACCGGTCACCGTCATGTCGATGAAGGTGCGGCGGTTCTCGATGTCGCCGCTGGCGGGATCGAAATCATAGGCCCATACCGCGCCGGCATGGCTGTCGGAGAAATACATGGTCTTCGAATCCGGGCTCCAAGCCAGCCCGTTGGAGCAGCCGATGCCGTCGATCATCTTGTGCACCGACAGGTCGGGATCGAGCCTATAAAGCGCCCCTATGAACTCGATCGGCTCGCCGGGCACCTCGAACATCGAGCCCGACCAGAAGCGGCCCTGGCGGTCCGGCTTGCCGTCATTGAAGCGGGTCTTCGGCATATGGGATTCCGGATCGACGATCGCTTCGAACGTGCCGGCCACCGGGTCGAAGAAATGAAAACCGTCGGTCATGGTCAGCACCAGGCCGCCCTTCTCGCGCAGGCCGAGGCAGCCGAGATATTCCGGAGTCTCGAAGGTCTCGTCCTTGCCGGTCGATGGATCGTAGCGATGGATCAGCTTCTTCCAGATGTCGATCCACCACAGCACGCCCGCCTGGGGGTCCCAGAGCGTCCCTTCGCCGAGCTCGGCCCTGGCGTCGACGACACAAGAAATTTCGACCATGGTCAGCCCTCTTTTCTGCGCAGCCGGCCGCCGAGACCGGAGAAGGTTTCGCTGCCGATCGACACGGTGAGCAGGATCACCGCGCCGTATACGATGAGCAGCGCGCCGCTCGACAGGTTCAGCGCCGGCAGCAGCCCGGTGAGGATGGTGAGCACCATGGCGCCGGCGACGGTACCGAGATAGTGACCGCTGCCACCGAGGATCGAGGCGCCGCCGATGGCGACCGCGGCTATGGACGTGAACAGATAGGCGTCACCCATGCCGAGATAGGCCTGGCCGGAATAACCGGTCAAAAGCATGCCGGCGAAGGCGGCGGTGAGGCCTGAGATGACATAGGTGAGGATGGTGGTGCGCGCCGTCGGCACGCCGGAGAATTCCGCCACCGTGGCGCTGGTGCCCAAGGCATAGAGATGGCGGCCGAATGCCGCCTTGGAGAGCAGCAGCGTCGCAATCAGCGTCAATGCCAGCCAGATCAATGCAATGACCGGAAAGCCGCCGATGCGGCCGACCGAGAAGAACTGGATCAGGGCTGGCGCCGAGGGTGTTGGCGAACCGCCGGTCAGCACCAGGATCAGGCCTTGCAGAATGACGTTGGTGGCCAGCGTCATGATGATCGGCGGCACGCCGAACTGGGCGACGCCGAGGCCGTTTATCAAGCCGATGAACGCGCCGCCGCCAAGCAGCAGCGGCATCACCCAGACCAGCGGCAGGTCCTGGCCGCCGCATAGCAGCGCCATGATGATGGCGGCCGAGTTGAGCACCCAAGGTACCGACAGGTCGATGCCGCCGCCGATGATGACGAAGGTCTGGCCGAGCGCGACGATGCCGACGAAGGCGGCAAGCACGACAGTCGAGCGCATGTTGGAGATCGACAGAAAGCCCGGCGAAAACAGCGCCGTAACCAGGAGCAGCACGACCATGCCGGCATAGGCGAGCACGATGAGGCGGTTACGGGCAAGGAAGGCGCTCATTGGACCCGGCTCCTCGCGGCTTTTTCGGCGACGGAACTGGCGAGTACCGAGAGCAGCAGGATGACGCCCGACGCGACCGGCTGCCAGTAGCTCGACACATGCAGGACGAAGACCAGATTGCCGATCAGGGTCAGCACGAAGGCGCCGATCAGCGTGCCGGCAAGATGGCCACGACCGCCAAACAGGCTGACGCCGCCGATGACGGCCGCCGCCACCGAGGGCAGGATATAGTCCTTGCCGATGGTCGGCGAGCCGGCACCGGTCTGCGTCACCAGGAACAGCGCCGCGCCGGCCGCGAACAGGCCCGACAGGCCATAGGTGACGAGGTTGACCCTTGTGATCGAGACGCCGGACAAGAAGGCCGATTTTTCGTTGGAGCCGGTCGCCTGGATGGCGATGCCGACGCGCGTCGCGCGAAACCACCACCAGAACACGAGCAGCGCCAATAGCATCCAGACAGGGCTGGTCAGGCCGATGAGCTGTGCGGACGCGAAGCCGACCCACCACGAGGGAATGCTGCCGCCATCGGTCGGCAGGATGATCATGGCGACGCCGTTGAGGATCGACCAGGTGGCGAGCGTCACCAGGAAGGGCTGCAGCCTGAGCAGCGAGATCAGCAGGCCGTTGAGCGCGCCGATGACGAAGCCGAGCGCCAGGATGATCAGCGCCCAAAGTGCCGTGGTTGAAGGATCGTCGGTGAAGCGCGTCGCCGCGATCACCGTGCCGAGGCTGATCATGCCGCCGATCGACAGATCGATGCCACCACGCACCAGCACGATGGTCTGGCCGGTGGCCGCGAGCATCAGCGTCATTGCCGCCGCCGTGTCGAGGTTGAGCTCATCGAGCGAAAAGACACCGGACTGCAGGCTGCCGTAAATGCCAACAATCAAGGCCAGCATCAGGCAGGCGACCAGGAACGGCGCGCGGTCGAGCAACCGGCCGCGCCAGTCGATGCCGGGCCTGGCAGATTTGATCTCAGCTGGCCTTTGCGCCATCTCCACAGGGTGCTCCGCGGACATCACCATGCCTCAGGCCGCCCTGGTTTCAAGCATGGCGGCGCGCAAAATCTGCTCCTCCGAGATCTGGTCCCCCTCCAGCGTCGCGGCGATTCGGCCGTTGCGCATGACGAGCACGCGGTCGGCGACATGGACGAGTTCCGGCATGTCGCTGGAATGGAACAGGATCGCGTAGCCCTTGGCCGCGAGGTCGCGCATCAGCTGGAAGATCTCGCCCTTGGTGCCGACATCGACGCCGCGCGTCGGATCGTAAAGCAGCAGCACGCGCGCCTGCGTGAGCAGCATCTTGCCGAAGATCACCTTCTGCTGGTTGCCGCCGGACAAGGTGCCGGCAAGCTGCTCCGGCGTGCCGGCCTTGATGCGCAGGAAATCGACCATTTCCTTGACCAGGGCGGCTTCCTTTTGCCGGCTGAGCAAGCCGTTCTCTGTAAAGCGCCTGATCACCGACAGTGTCAGATTTTCGCGCACGCTCTTGGTCAGGAGCAGGCCCTGCCCGCGCCGATCCTCCGGCACCAGCGCGATACCGTCCTTGCCGGTCAGCGCCTGGCGTGGATTGCCGATCGAGGCGGGCTTGCCCCAAAGCTCGACCGTGCCGCTCGCTCTTGAGGCTCCGAACAGTGCCTGGAACAGCTCGCGTTGCCCGTGGCCCTGCAAGCCACCCACGCCGAGGACTTCGCCCTCACGCAATGCGAAATCGACTCCGGAAAGCCGCCCGCCACTGGAGAAATTCCCGACCTTCAGCGCAATACGGTCGGTGGCGGTGGCAATGCGCTCGGGATAGAGCCGGTCGAGATGCCGGCCGATCATCTGGGTGACGATCTCGTTGTCGGAGACGGCATTGGCCTCATGCGCGGCGACCGTGCTGCCATTGCGAAAAATGGTCAGCCGGTCGGCGATGGCGCGCACTTCGGCCATGCGGTGCGAAATGAAGATGACCAGCCGGCCTTCGGCCGCCAGTTGCCGGGTGAGTTTGAGCAGCCATTCAGCCTCCCGTGCCGGCAGCGCCGAGGTCGCCTCGTCAAGGATCAGGATGCGTGGGTCCTTGGCCAGCCCCTTGGCGATCTCGACGATCTGCCGTTCGGCCAGCGTCAGCCGCCGCAATTCCTGGTCGGGGCGGAGCGCCGGGAAGTTGTATTTTTCCAGCAGTGCCAGCGTCTTGCGGCGCATCTCCGCGCGGTTGACCGTGCGCAGCAGCGTCCTTGGCTCGTGGCGGAACCAGATGTTCTGTTCCACACTGAGATCGGGGATCAGCGACAATTCCTGGAAGACGGCGGCAATGCCAAGCGCCTGCGCGGCATCCGGATCGGCGGGACGATAATCCTGGCCATCGACCAGGATCGAGCCGCCATCGTGCCGTACGGCGCCCGACAGGATCTGGATGAAAGTACTTTTGCCCGCGCCATTCTCACCGAGCAGCGCGTGCACCTCGCCCGCGCGGGCGCTGAATGTCGCCTCGCTCAGCGCGACGATGCCGCCATAGCGTTTGGACAGGCCGTTGACGGTGACGAGGTCCATGAATGCGCCTTCGAAAAGCTCTCCCGACATCTTGCGATGCCGGGAGACAGGGTCGTGGTCACGGGATGTTACTTGGTGCCGGCAGCTTCCGCAGCGGTGATCTCGACCCAGTCGGGCGTGATCGGCAACGTCAGGCCGGGCGCCTGGTCGGGGAACGCATTTTCGCCAATCGCGATCTTGATCATCTTGGTGCCCGGATAGAGCTTGGACTCGAAGGGATCGGTGGTGACGAAGTCGCCCTTGACCGAAACGGAGCGCTCGGCCGGCTTCTTGCCGGTGTCGAGAATGTCGACCGCCAGTTTGATCGCTTCCGACGATAGATAGGCCGGGTTGGAGCCGAGAATGCACTTGGCGCCTTGCGTCTGCGCGCAGGTGACGGCGGCGACATTGTAGGAGAAGCCGACGACCGGGACGATCGGTCGACCGGCATCCTTCAACGCCTGGATGGCGCCGGAGCCATAGCCTTGCGTCATGATGCCGTCGATCTTCGGATTGGCGGCAAGCAGGGCCGCGACACCGGACTGTTCCGGTCCAAGCGCATAATTGCCGTTGTAATAGCCGACGACCTTGATATCGGGATATTTGGCCAGGACCTTCTCATAGCCCTGCTGCAGCTGCGCCGAGATAGGCGCACCGGCGAGACCGCGGTCGAGGATGATGTTGCCCTTGCCGCCAAGCTGCGTTGCCATCCACTCGGCCATGACCGAAGGGATGCGGTCCCAGTCGGAAGCGACGGCGAGCGCGCAGGGCTCGGTCACCACCTGGTCGAAGGAGATGACGACGATGCCGGCGTCGCAGGCCTTCTTGATGGTCGGGTTCAAGGCCGAGTCCGAACCTGCGTCTACGAGGATAGCATCCGGCTTCTGGCGGATGATGTTGTTCAGCGAATTGATCTGCGCCTGGACGGTGTTCTCGACATTCTCGATCTTGAGGTCGACGCGACCCTTGAGCGGCCCCTTGTTGACCGACACGGTGGCGACACGCTCCATCTGCTGGCGCCAATCATTGCCGACGAAATTGTTCGAGAGATAGATGGTGTAGGGCTTCTTGTCCTCGGCGTGGCCGGCCTGTGTGCCCGCAGCCATCATGGTGACGGCAAGCGCTGCAAGGCCGATGTTACGGCTTGGTGATTTCATGATCTTCTCCTCCCATTTTTCGTTGCGAAATCGCGACGCCTGAAGTGGCGCCTTGCATCCACCAAATCAGGTTCCCGAAGCCTCCTTGGGCGTGATCTCGACCCAGCTCGGCGACACCGGCAGGGAAAGTCCCGGCGCCAGATCCGGAAATACGGTCTTGCCTAGCTCGATCTTCACCGCCGAGGAATTCGGGGCGTATTTGGCATCGACCATATCCGTGGTCAGGCCGGGTGAGTTGAACAGTACGGTGGTGTCGGCCGGCTTCTTGCCGGTGTCGAGAATGTCGACCGCGAGCTTGATCGCCTCGGCCGACAGCGAGGGCGGATTGGCACCCAGCCAGCATTTGGCGCCCTTGGTCTGCGCGCACGTCACGCCGGTACCGTTGAAGGCGGCGGCGACGATCGGCACCATCGGCCGATCGGCATTCTGCAGCGCCTTGATCGCACCGGTGCCGTAGCCCTGCGAGAAGATGCCGTCGACTTCCGGATGGGCGGCGAGCAGGCTGGCGACGCCCTCCTGTTCGGGCCCCGCGGCATAATTGCCGTTGAAATAGCCGACGATCTCGATGCCGGGATACTTCTTCAGCACGGCACCAAAATTCTTCTCGAACTGTTCCGAGATCGGCGCGCCGGCGAGGCCGCGATCCATGAGAACCTTGCCCTTGCCGCCGAGGATGGAGGCCATCCATTCGGCCTGGTTGTTAGCCATGATATCGAAATCGGAATGCAGCTTGTAGGCGCATTCGGCCGAAACGGTCTGGTCGAAGCTGACGACGATGATGCCGGCGTCGCAGGCCTTCTTGATGGTCGGATTGAGCGCCTCGGCCGAGGACGCATCGATGAGGATTGCGGCTGGTTTCTGGCGGATAATGTTGTTCAGCGAATTGATCTGCGCCTGAACGGTGTTCTCGGCGTTTTCGATCTTGAGGTCGACGCGGCCCTTCAACGGCCCCTTGTCGACGGCGACATTGGCGACGCGCTCCATCTGCTGGCGCCAGTCATTGCCAACGAAATTGTTCGAGAGATAGATGACGTAAGGCTTTTGGGTTGCGGTATGGCCGGGCATAGCGCCCATCGAGACTGCGAACCCGGCCAGCGCCACGAAGCAGGCGCTCAAGCTCCTCAATTTCATGATCTTCCTCCCAGTGTTTCCTGTCCAGCCGGTGATGGACTGCGCCATCTTGATCGGATGAAGATGAAAAATTGATACCGGTACCAATTGCGAATGTCAATTTGACCGGACTTCCCCGAGGCTGTGTCCGCGAGCCGAATTCGCCAGATTTCCTCCCTTGCGACTTCTCCCGTGGCCGGCACTTCAGCCTAGCTATCATGCTATTATAATTTTATGGGCCTGTCTATGCGACCTCGGCAGAAAATACGGCCTCCGCCGCGCTTCAGGACAGGTCGTTGGGCGCGTCGTAGGTGATGCTGAAAATGTCGGCGGGATGGCGGGCAACGGAGAATTCGATGCTGCGCTGGTCCGCCGACTGGTAGAGCATCTCCACCGTCAGCACTGGGCTGCCGAGCGTGATGCCGAGGTCGGCGGCAACCACCTCGTCGGCGATCTCGGCGCGCACCGTGACATGCGCGACGTCGAGCCGCAGGCCGAGATGTTTCTGCACCGAACGGAAGATCAGCACGTCGGAAAAATCTTCCCGCTTCAGGCGCGCGCCGATGTCGGGCGGGAAATAGGTGGTGATCTGCGCCTTGCGCTGTTCGCCGATCGACAGCACGCTGCGCAGGCAGTAGCCCGCCTCGTCCTTGCCCATGCCGAAATGGCGCTGGAGCACGGGCGAAACCTCCTTGCGATAGGATTTCACCGTCAGTTGCGCATCCTTGGTGAAGGCCGCCATGTCAGCAAAGTTCTTGAACTTCCAGCTCAGGTTGACCGACGGATTGCGGGCCGCGACCACCGCCGGCTTGGCTGAGCGTTTCCGGATCAGTCCGTCGGCCTCGAGATCGCGCAGCGCCTGGCGAACCGTGATCAGGCTGACGCCGAAATGCTCGGCAATGGTCGCTTCCTTCGGCAGTTCGCCACCGACCGGGAAGGTGCCGTTGCCGATCGGTTCGCGCAATATGTCGGCAAGCTGGCGGTAAAGCGGCCCATTGGCGCGGCCGAGTGTCCGCCTGGGAAGACTGTCGATGGTGGGAGCGGAATGATCCATGAGCCTCGTCGCGCCTAGAGCGTTTCACCGTTTCACGGAAACGGCGAACCGCTCTATCTCTTATTTGACGCAATTCCGGACGGAAAACCGCTTCGCACTTTTCCTGGAATTGCTCTAATGTCGAAGCTTTTATAATAGCTTCCTCACCCGGAGGCTAGGCAAGGCTGTTGACGATCAACCGTCTCAGACGAAGAGCCGAAGCGGCTGTTCGATCGCCGATTTCAAGGTCGCGAGCCACGTGGATGCGGTGGCCTCATCAACGCTTGCCGCATCCACCGTCAGCAGGCATTCGGCATGATCGCTCGCCGTGCTGAGCGAGACGGCCAGCCGCATCGCGCGGCCAGGCAGAAGCGGCATCACGACCGGCCGGATGTCGCTGGTGGGCAGCAGCCGCAGGGATAGCACCGCCGCTTTGTCCGCGTCGTCACGGCTGCCGGCCAAGGCGGCGAGCCGCGTTGCGCGCAGCGATGACAGCGGCATCTCGGCGGCCACGGGGAATACCGCCTGCCGGTCAGCCAGCTCCAGCGCCACGGCCGTATCGCCGACACCGCGGGCATCCGGTATTTCGAGAAATGCTCGACCGGCCGCGCGCAGCAGCACGTCGTCGACATCGAATGCCCGTCCCAAATTCCCAAGTGCCGCCAGCAGGTCTTGCAGGGCGCCGAGTGCAATGGAGGTTGCGAAAGCGGCGATGCGGAGCGCGGCGATTGGAGGCGCTGCCACGGGCGCGGCGACCTCGGGCGAAGCGGCAGGTGCGTCAGCCGAAACAAAGCCCAAAACGTCGGCGGCCAGGATGCGCCCGCCCGGCCCGCTGCCGCGGAGCGTTTCCAGCGACAGGCTTCGCTCGCGCGCCAGCCGGCGGGCATAGGGCGAAACAGCCAGACGTCCGGATTGCGCCACCGCGATGTTCATTTCAGATACTCTGAATTCACGCAGTTGGTCAGCCGTCCCTCAACGAGATAGGCGTGCACCACCTCGATCGATTTCAGCCGAAGGTCGCGCATCGATGCCGGACTGTAGAAGGCGGCATGCGGAGTGACGATGAGGCGATTGGCGATCCACGCTTCGCGGCGACGCCAGGCCGCCAGCAGCGGATGGTCGAGATCGCCGGGTTCGTTCGGCAAGACGTCCAGTCCGGCGCCGGCGACGGTGCCCTTGCGCATGGCGGCTTCCAGCGCGTCGAGATCGACGATCGGGCCGCGCGCCGTGTTGATCAGGACAAGACCGGGCTTGGCGGCGGCGAAGGCGGCCGCGCCGAGCAGCTTGCGGGTTTCCTCGCTCAGCGGCGCGTGGACGCTCACCACATCCGCGCGCGCCATCAGTTCGGCCAGCGAATGGACCCGCTCGTAACCGGTCGAGAGGTCCACGCCGGACAGAAGATGCGGATCGTAAAACACAACCTTCATGTCGAAGGCCGCGGCGCGGCGCGCGGTGGCGAGCCCGATGCGGCCGAGACCGACGATGCCGAAGGTGGCACCCTTGTGCCGGCGCACCAGCGGCGCCTTGGAGAAATGCCAGCCTTCGGCGCCATTGCCGGCAAGCTCGGCGCCATAGGCGGAGGTACCGCGCGTCAGCGCCAGCATCAGGCCAATGGCGTGATCGGCGACTTCGGTCGTGCCATAGTCCGGCACATTGCAGGCCGGAATCTTGCGCGCGCCCCAACCCACCGTGTCGATGTTGTCGAAGCCGACGCCGGATCGCACCGCGATGCGCGCCTTGGGAAAGGCCGATGGCGCGGCGGCGACATTGTGGATCGGCGAATAGTTGATGACCGCGTCGACCGTCTGGCAGACTGCCGGATCCAGCGTGGCCGCCTTGTCGTTGGTCGAGCGGGCGAGGATGAACTCGATGTCGGGATAATGCTCGCGCTCGAGTTCGGCTTCGTCGGCGGCTTGCCAGTTGGCGCACAGGATCTTCATGCTTGCCCTTCGGATTTCATGTCTGGGTAGAGGTTTATTTCTTGATGCCACCGATGCGGCCGCCCATCGGCACCACGGCGCCGACCGGCTGATCGATCGCGGCAAGCGTTCCGCTGATCGGCGCCTCGATCTCGACTACGGCCTTGTCCGTCTCGATCTCGGCGATCAGTTCGCCCTCCTTGACCGTTTCGCCAACCGCCTTCAGCCATTTGATGACCGTGCCCTCGCTGACGGTGAGGTCGCCGAACGGCATCGTTATCGGTTCATCGCCGCCGGGGGCAGCGGGCGTCGGGGTCGGTAGCGCGGGCGATGCGGCCTTGACCGGGGCAGGCGCGGATCTGGCCGGCGCAGTGCTCTTCAAGCCGACCGTGTACCAATGATCGGGCACCGGCGGATTGCCTGCGATGACGTCACGTGCACCCTGGACGATGCGGGCGCTGTCGACCAGCATGGCGCGCTCCAGCACCGGCGCGAAGGGGTGCGAGGTCGGCGCGGTGTGCAGCCGTCCCGGCGGGGCGTCGAGTTCGTCGAAGGCCAATTCGTTGATCGCCTGGGCGATCTCGCCGCCAAGGCCGCACATGGCCCAGGCTTCGTCGACGATGAGCAGGCGATGGGTCTTCCTGACGCTGGCGACGATCGTGTCGATATCGAGCGGCATGATGGTGCGCGGGTCGACCACCTCGGCCTCCATGCCTTCGGCTGCCAGCGCTTCCGCTGCCTCGAGCGCGCGCTGCACCATCTGGCCGGCGGCAACGATGGTGATGTCGGTGCCGGCCCGGGCGATGCGCGCGACGCCGAACGGGACAAAGTGCTCGCCGACCGGCACCTCGCCCTTTGAGGCGAACAGCGCCTTGGGCTCCAGCATGATGACCGGGTCGCCGGCCCTGAGCGCCGTCTTCATCAGACCCTTGGCGTCGGCCGGTGTCGAGGGCACGCAGACGATGAGGCCCGGCATATGGGCGAAGACCGGATGATAGATGCCGCTGTGATGCGGGCCGGAACTGCGCAGCGCGCCCGCGCCGACGCGCACCACCATCGGCGCGCTCATCACACCGCTGGTCATGTAGCGCAGCTTCGCCGCCTGCAGGAAAATCTGGCCGGCGGTCTCGAAAGCGAAGTCGGCGAACATCAGGTCCGACACGGTACGCGCGCCGGTGGCCGAGGCGCCGACAGCGGCGGCGGTGAAACCCTGTTCGGAGATCGGCGTGTCGACCATGCGATCGGCGCCGAATTCCTGCCAGAGGTTTTTGGTGTGGGCAAAACTGCCGCCACGCTCGCCGGTGCCTTCGCCGAAATAGAGGATCGCCGGATCGGCGCGCATTTCCTCGGCGATGCCGTCGCGCACCGCTTCCAGCCAGCCTTGCGTGCGGGTCTCGCCGACGGCGCGCCAAGCCAAGGCGGCGGGCGGGTTGATCGGATCGGCAAAGACATGCAGGCGCACCGTCGCCGGATCGGGCTCGGGCGAATTGCGGGCGAAGTTCAGCGCCTCTTCGACCACCTTCTCGATCCGCGCTTCGATGGCGATCAGCGCCTCGGCATCGGCGATGCCGTACTCCTCGACCAGTTTCTTGCGGAACATGTCGATCGGATCGCGCTTGATCCAGGCATCGAGCTCCTCTTGCGTGCGGTAGGTGCCGATGACCGGATCGCCTTCGTGATGACCGACCGTGCGGTAGGTCTTGGCCTCGATCAGCGTCGGGCCCTTGCCGGAACGGGCGCGCTCGGTGGCCTCCTTCATCGCCAGCCAGACGGCGAAGACATCATTGCCGTCGACAGCCACGCCGGGCATGCCATAGGAAGCGGCCTTGGTGGCGATCTCGGGATTGAGCGTGATGGAGTTGAGCGGCGTCGCCGTGGCGTAGAGATTGTTCTCGCAGATGAAGACAGCCGGCGCCCGCTGCACGGCAGCAAAATTGAGCGCCTCGTGGAAACCGCCATGGTTGGCGGCGCCGTCGCCGAAGAAGGCGACGCCGATATCGTCGCGGCCCTGCTGGCGGGCGCTCATGCCGATGCCGACGGCATGGCCGATGCCGGCGGCGACGATGCCGTTGGTGCCGAACAGGCCGACCGAACGGTCGTAGAGATGCATTGTGCCGCCGCGGCCACCGCAAATGCCGTCGGCCTTGCCGAACAGTTCGGCCATGACGCGGCCGGGATCGGCGCCCTTGGCCAGGGCATGACCATGGCCGCGATGGGTCGATGTGACCCAGTCGGTTGGCCTGAGGTGGGCGCAGACGCCGACGCCGGTCGCCTCCTCGCCGATGTAGAGATGCAGGAAGCCGGGTGTTTCGCCCTTGCGGCAAGCGATCTGGGCGATGCTTTCGAAACGGCGCAACAGCACCATGCGTTCGAACAGATCGAGCAGGATCTTCCGGTCGGGGAGGTTTGGCGCACCTCTCGACTCCTCGCGTGCGCGCGCCGCAGACATTGCCACCAAAGCCTCCCTGAATCCATCTGACGCCGGGCGGCAGAGCGCCGGCAGCGGGCTTGTTTGCCGCCCGCTTCTGCGCATCATAGATTATAATAGCATAATGTCTACTGGCTCCAGGCAGAGCCGTGCGGAGCGCTAGATTCTCGTCATGCGCACCGTGGCGTCCGGACGCTGGAACAGCTCCGGGCGCAGGCTGAGACCGAGCCCAGGCCCATCGAGCGGCGCGACATGGCCGTCCTTGACCGGCGGAATGTCGGCGACGATTTCGGTGTACCAGCCGGTGAAATAGGCACGCACCGCCTCCTGGTAGTTGACGTTCGGCAAGGTGGCCGACAGCGCGCAGCTGGCGGCATAGACGATCGGCCCGGTGCAATCGTGCAAGGTGACAGGCAGTTCGCTGGCTTCGGCCATGTTGGCGATCTTGCGCGCCTCGGAGAGGCCGCCGCACCAAGCGAGGTCGATCATGATCACGCTGGCCGCGCGCTTGTCGATCAGCTGCTTGAACATCTGTCGCGAGGCGAGCCGCTCGCTGGCGGCAACGGGAATCGAGGTGTGGCGGGCAAGCTCGGCCATGGCGTCGAGTTCGTTGTAGCGGATCGGTTCCTCCAGCCAGGCGACGTCATACGCCTTCAGCGCCTCCGCGATGCGCAGCACGGGCGGCAAGGTCCACAGCCCGTGCAGCTCGACCATGATTTCCATGTCGCGGCCGACAGCGTCGCGGATCTTCTGGAACGGCTCCAGCGCCTTGTCGAGATCGGCAAGCGAGATGCGGGTGCCGTTCGATGCCTCCGCCGCGATGTCGAACGGCCATATCTTCATCGCGCCAATGCCCTCGGATTTCAGGCTCCTGGCGAGATCGCCGGCATTGTAGCGCCAGGCGAGCAGGTCCTCGTACGGGCCCTCGTTCGAATCGCCTGATTTGAGCGACCAGTCCTCGCCGCGCTCGAACAGGGCGTTCTTCTTCGTGGCGCGGACATGTTTGTAGCCGGCGCAAGTGTTGTAGATGGGCACGCTTCTGTGGGTGCGGCCGCCAAGCAGCCGCCAGACCGGTTCGCCGAGCGCCTGGCCATAAATGTCCCAGAGCGCGATGTTGACGGCGGAATTGCCGCGCACCTCGGCCCCGGAATCCCGCGCGCCGACATAGACGCTGCCAAGCGTGCGGTCATGCAACTCGATGTCGCGCGGATCCTTGCCCAGGAGATAGGCGGCGACATTGTCGTGGATGTAGGACGCGACCGGCCCCGGCGCCCAGAAGGTTTCTCCGGTGCCGATGAGACCGGCATCGGTGTGGACGCGCAGCCAGAACAGGAATGGAAACTCGGCCAGCTGCAGCGTTTCGAGCGCGACGACTTTCATCTTTTCCTCCCATTGCAGCGGACCCATGCGGTCGACGGGACAATAGCACATCGCCGTTGACAGCCATTTATGGTACCGGTATCAATTCCGTCAAGATGGCCACCGGGAGGGCGTTCGTTTGCCTGCCAAAGATCAAGACACGACGCGGCGGAGAGCACTGGTCACCGGTGCCGCGGGCGGCCTCGGCCGGGAGGTGGCGATCCAGTTGGCCCGGCGAAACTGTGTCGTCGCGGTCACCGACATCAATGGCGAGGGACTGGCCGAGACCATCAGGCGGATCGGCGACACAGGCTCTGAAAGCGAGAGCATCGTCAGCGATTTCACCAGGGAAGGCGCACCGGAGGCCGCGGTCGAAAAAGTGGTCGCGCGCTGGGGCGGCATCGACATCCTCGTCAACAATGCCGGCTATGGCGTGATCGAGCCATTCCTCGATGCCACCTTCAAGGCCTGGACGCGCACGCTGGCGCTCAACGTCACGGCACTTGCCATGGCCTGCAAGGCGGCGGGGCGGGTGATGCGCGAGCAGCGCTCGGGGCGCATCATCAACATCACCTCGCCAGGCTCGCGCATGGCGCTGCCCGATTACACGGCCTACACGGCGAGCAAGGCCGGCGTCGATTCCATCACCCGGGCCGCGGCCGTGGCGCTGGCCCCCTATGGCGTGCTGGTCAACAGCCTGGCGCCGGGCATGATGGACACCGAGATGCAGCGCTCGACCGAGGTCGATCTCGCCCGCGCCAATGGCCGCAACGATCTGCAGGCCTTCCTCGACGAGCGCACCCGCCGCATCCCGCTCGGCCGCCGCGCCGAGATCTCCGAGGTCGCTGAAGCCGTCGTCTGGCTCTGCCTCGATTCGCCCCGATACATGACCGCCGAGCGGCTCAACATGTCGGGCGGGCTCGACAAGGACTGATCCCATGCTGCGAAACTCCCCTCCCGGCAGCGCCGATATCGGCGCGCTCGAACGCAAGGCGACACGGCTGCGCCGCCACATGCTGGCCATGGCGCGCGGCCAGGGCCAGGGCTATATCGGGCAGGGCCTCGGCATCGCCGATGTGCTGGCCGCGCTGTATTTCCACGAACTGCGCTACGATCCGCACAATCTGGCGTGGCCCGACCGCGACCGCTTCCTGCTCTCGACCGGGCATTATTCCATCGCGCTCTGGGCAGCGCTGGCCGAGGCCGGCATCATTCCGGTCGACGAATTGACCACCTATGGGGCCGACAACAGCCGGCTGGAAATGTCGACGCTCGACACCACGCCCGGTGTCGAAGTGATCGGCGGCTCGCTCGGCCATGGCCTGGGGCAAGGCGTAGGCCAGGCGCTGGGCCTGCGCGTGGACCGCTCGGACGCACGCGTCTTCGTCGAACTGTCCGATGGTGAGATGCAAGAAGGCTCGACCTGGGAAGCGGCGATGTCGGCCAGCCATTTCAGGCTCGACGGGCTGGTGGCGCTGATCGACTGCAACGGCATCCAGGCCGACGGCCCGGTGGTGCTCGACATGGAGCCGGTGGCCGACAAATGGCGCGCCTTCGGCTGGCAGACATCGGAGATCGACGGCAACGACATGAGGATGATAGTCGGTGCGCTGGCGGATGCGAGGAACCGCAACGGCAAGCCGAAGGCGATCGTGCTGCGCACGCTTCCGGGCAAGGGCGTGCCGCGCATCGAAACCTCCGAGAAATCGCACTTCTTCCGCATCGACGTGGCGCAATGGGACGGCATCATCGCCGAGTTCGAAAAGACCGTGGGGGCGGCCCAATGAGCGGCGCGGCGACGGAGGCCGGACGTACGCTGGCCATGGGCCAGGATGAAGCGGTCGGCGGTGGCCGGCAGAGTGTCGAGGCACCGTTCGGCAAGGCGTTGGCGCGGCTTGGCCAGAGCCGTCCAGACATTGTCGGACTGACTGCCGATCTCGGCAAATACACGGATATCTTGCCGTTCCGCGACGCCTTCCCGGATCGCTTCTTCAATGTCGGCATGGCCGAGCAGAACCTGGTCGCGGTGGCTGCAGGACTGGCGCGCACCGGCAAGGTGCCGTTCGCCACCACCTATGGCGTCTTCGCGACGCGGCGCGCCTATGATTTCGTCGCCATCGCGCTCGCCCACTCCAACCTCGACGTCAAGATCGTCGCCGGCCTGCCGGGACTGACCACCGGCTATGGCGGCACGCATCAGGCGATCGAGGACCTGGCCTTGATGCGCATGATCCCCGGCCTGACCATCATCGACCCCTGCGACGCGACCGAGATCGAGGCAGCGACCGAGGCGATCGCGGAGCATAGGGGTCCGGTTTACATGCGGCTGTTGCGTGGCAGCGTGCCGGTAGTGTTCGAGCCCGGCTACATCTTCGAGATCGGCAAGGCGCGCCGCCTTCGCCAAGGTTCCGATGTCGGCCTCATCTCGACCGGCTTCATGACCGAGCGGGCGCTGGATGCGGCGGATGCGTTGGGTAAACAAGGCATCACGGCCGGCGTGCTGCACGTGCCGACGATCAAGCCGTTCGACGCCGGGGCGGTGGCCGAATTTGCCGCTGGCTTCAACCATATCGTCACGGCGGAAAACCATGTCGTGGTCGGCGGGCTGGCGAGCCTTGTCGTCGAGACCTTGTTCGATGCCGGCATTGCGAAGAAAGTGACGCGCATCGGCCTGCCCGACCGCTATATCGAATGCGGCGCGGTGCCGACCTTGCAGGCGAAATACGGGCTGACGACCGAGGCCATCGTCACAACAATTGCCGCGTTGAACTAGGACTGCCGCATGAAGATCACCGACATCGAGACCTTTGCCGTCGGCGCCGGCTGGAAGAACTGGCTCTTCGTCAAGGTGCACACGGACAAGGGCATCCATGGCATCGGCGAAGGCACGTTGAACGGCTTCATCAAGACCACCGAAGCCGGTGTGCACGAACTCAAGCACCTCGCCATCGGCCAGGATCCGCGCCGCATCAACGCGCTGGCCAAGCGCATGCTGGATAGCGTCTCGCTAGACGGCGGCCATATCCACCGCACGGTGATCGCGGCGGTCGAGGTCGCCTGCTGGGACATTCTGGGCAAGAGCCTCGGCGTGCCGATCCACCAGTTGCTCGGCGGCCAGGTGCGCGACAGCGTGCTCGGCTACGCCAATGGCTGGTACCGCACCGAGCGCACGCCGGAGGCCTTTCTGGAAGCCGCCAAGGCGGTTCTGGCCAAGGGCTTCAAAGCGTTCAAGCTCGACCCGTTCGGCACCGCGCAGGGCTTTATCTCGCGTGAGGAACTGGATCTCTCCTACGCGATCTGCCGAACCTTGCGTGACAAGCTACCGAAGGACACGCTGATACTGATCGACGTGCATGCCCGCTTCACCGAGATCGCGGCGCTGCAGGCGGCACAGAAGTTCGCTGACCTCGACATCTACTGGTGGGAGGAGCCGACCTCGCGCGACCGGCAGGAGACCGTGCACGAAGTGGCGCATCGCTCGCCGATCCCGGTTGCGACCGGCGAGATGTACGACACGGTCGGGCAGTTCTACACGCTGGCCGCCGGCGGCGGCGTCAATATCTTCCAACCCGAACCGATGTCGCTCGGCGGCATCGCGCCGTCCATGCAGGTGGCCAATCTGGCGCTCGCGCATGGCAGCCACATCGCGCCGCACCAGAGCGGCGGACCGGTGGCGACGGCGGTGTGCCTGCAGCTGGCGGCGGCGGTGCCGAACTTCCTCATCCAGGAGTATTTCGACGCCTTCAACGACCCGTGGACGCGCGACCTCGTGACCTGGCATCCGACCGTCAAACCGGACAATGGCCATCTGTCGCTGCCGGACGCGCCGGGGCTCGGCATCGATCTCAACATCGAGGCGATCAAGGATCACCCCTACGATCCCAACGCCTATCTCAACGTCCATGCGGAAGGCTGGGAAAAGCGCCTCGGGCGGCGTGAAGAGGCGGGCAAGCGTGGCCGTTAGGTTGGCAAAGCCCTCCGTCCATTCGTCATTCTAGGGCGGAGCAAGGAGCGAAGCGACGCGGCGCAGACCCTAGAATCCATGCCGGGACTCCCGAGCGTCACAGCGGTCCAGAATTCTGCTCCGCTGCACCCGTCAGGAAGGTCGCGGCATGGATCCTAGGTCTCCGCGACGCCGCTGTGCGGCTGCTCCGCCCTAGGATGACGAAGCTGGGGCCTCGGTCGCCAAGGAGAGAACCTCAAGCACTCTCGCGGTCGACGATCTCGAAGCCAAGGCTGGTGATGGTCGGCACCTTGGTGTCGCCGCCGAGCCTCGCCAGCAATTGCCGCACCGCGCGGCGGCCCATCTCGTAGCGGTTGACCTTCACCGTGGTCAGCGGCGGATAAAGCTGCGCGGCCAGATCCATGTCGCCATAGCCGGCGATCGCGATCCTGCCCGGCACCGCCCAGCGGCGGCGGTGGCATTCCTGGACGGCGCCGACGGCCAGCGTGTCGCTGGAAAAGAAGATGGCATCGATATCCTTGTGCCTGGAGGTCAGCGTCACCAGCGCCTCGGCACCGCCCTGCGCGGTGATCGGCACTTCGACCTCCATGTCGCCATGGTTCTTGAAACCCAGTTCGGTGAGTGCGGCGTGATAGCCGGTGCGGCGCTGCTGCAAACGATCATTGCCATGGATCGGCGTCGAGACGAAGCCGATGCGCTTGTAGCCCTTGGCCGCCAGATGCATGGTCATGGCATAGGCGGTCTCGAAGTTGGAGACGCCGACCACCATGTCTATCGGCTTGCGGCCCTTGATCTCGGATATTTCGACCACCGGTGCGCCGCTGCTCTTCAGAAGCGCCCGTGCCGCCTCGCTTTGCACGAAGCTCTGCAGGATCATGCCGACCGGTCGCCAGCCGAGCAGATTGCGGATCGATTTTTCCTCCGCCTCCTGCGTGAATTCACCCTGCACCAGAAGCATCGAATAGCCGCTCTCATGGCATTCGTCGGACATGCCTTGCACCTGTTCGGCGATGCCCGAATTGATCAGCGGCGGCACCACCGTGCCGATCATGCGGCCATTGCCGCGCATGCTTGAGGCCAGCCGGTTGGGCACGAAGCCGGCCTGCTCGATCGCTTCGAGCACTCTGATGCGCGTCTCCGGCGACACCATGTCGGGATTGGACAACGCGCGCGACACCGTCATCGGCGCGACGCCGACACGCTTGGCGATCTCGCGGACGCCAAGGCGTTGCGGCTTCTTCTCGCCCGCCGGCGGCTTGTCGACCATCACCATGCTCCAAAAGAGAGCGACCCACCAAGGCAATGTCCTATGGATCACACCGTAAGCGCCTTTCATAGCGGGTGTGGTGGACGGTTTCCAGCCGCGGGTCCGGCGGGGATGGCAAGCATCGACGGTTCAGAAATTGCGCCCATAGCCAGCCGTCCACCCACCGTCGACGCCCAGCATCTGGCCCGTCGTGTAGGTGTTGAGCGGATCGCAGAAGAACAACACGGCCGCGACCGCTTCCTCGATGCGGCCGGCGCGGCCGACCGGTGTGTGGCTGAGCATCGCCTTGTCGCCCGAGACCATGGTTTCACCCTCGACCGCGCCGAAGCCGACGGCATTGACCAGCACCTTCGGCCCGAATTCCATGGCCAGCGTACGCATGCCGGCCAGGATCGAGGCATTCTCCATGGAGAAGCGCGGATGGCGACGCATCGGCATGCAGGCGGTGGCCGAGATCAGGAAGACAATGCGCCCGCGGCCGTGCTCGGTCATGGCCACGGCCGCCTTGCGGGCATCGGCATACAAGGTGGGGGGATCTTCGGCCGTCGTTCCCGGACGCAGCGGGCATGAAACAAGAAGGATGTCGGGGGGCAGCATGCCAGCGGGCCGTGCCCACACCCCTTCGACAATGCGGCCGCCATTGGCACGCAAGGCGGCAATTGCCGCTTCGACGAGCGGATTGCCTGGGCCTTCCAGCGCTATCGTCGCGCCGGCGAGATCGATTTCCATCGCGCCACTCACATCATGTATCCCGCCGTCCAGCCGCCATCGACGGCCAGGACCTGGCCGTTGACGTAGCTGGCGGCAGGCGAGGCCAGGAACAGCACCGCCTCGGCGATCTCTTGCGGTTCAGCCGGACGACCGAGCGGGACATGGGCGAGGAATTCCTGCGTGCGGCCGGCGAACTTGCCGTCGTCGCCGTAAAACAGCTTGGCCGTCAGCGCCGTCATCACCGACCCCGGGGCGATGGCGTTGGTCAGGATGCCCCTGGCACCAAGTTCGATCGCCATAGAACGTGTCAGATGGATGATGCCGGCCTTGGCGGCGACGAACGGGCTCTGCAGGCGCATGGCGGCAAGGCCGACGACCGAGGCGATATTGACGATGCGCCCGCCGTTGCCGGCGGCGAGCATGGGCGCGAGTGCCGCCCGGCTCATGATATAGAGGCCGTCAAGGTCGATGCCAGTGATGCGGTCCCATTCCTCGGGCGGGAATTCGTCCAGGGTGACGCGGTGCGCCAGCGTGTTGACGCCGGCATTGTTGATGAGGATGTCGAGGCGGCCGTAGCGCTGCATGATCGCGGCGATCGCACTGTCGACCGAGGCGGCATCACGGATGTCGGTGGCGCAGGCCATGGCGTTGCTCAGACCGGCCGCGACCTGGCTTGCGCCTTCGCCGTTGATGTCGGCGACGACGACGGCGGCGCCATTGTCGGACAGGCGTCCGGCGATGGAACTGCCGATGGCCCCCGCGGCCCCGGTGACCAGCGCTACCTTGCCTCGCAAATCGCAGCGCATGTCCCGTCCACCCCCGAGCAATATCGGGTTATGCTATTATAATATTCGCAGGGTGTGGACAAGCAGTTGAGTCATGGCAAGTGCTTATTCCGCCGGCGCACCAGCGACATTCTTGCGAGCGGCATCCACCATCAGCCGCCGGGCGCGGAACACGCCCCATTGCTGGTCGACCAGCACGCCGATGAGGATGACCCCGCCCATCACCGCGAAGTTGAGGGAAGACGGGATGCCGAGCAGATTGACAAGGTTCTGCAGCTCCTGCAGCAGCACGGTGCCCAGCACGACGCCGATCAGCGAGCCTTCGCCGCCGCGCAACGAGAAACCGCCAAGCACAGCCGCGGCAATGGCGTAGAGTTCGTAGAACTGGCCATGGCTGGCGGGTGAAATCGAGCGCGTGTACATGGCGAAGTAGATCGCCGACAAGGCGGTCAGCACGCCACAGATGACATAGGCGGCCATGACGATCCGGCCGGTGCGGATGCCTGAATATTTCGCCGCCTCCTCGTTCTTGCCGATGGCATAGAGATAGCGGCCGAACACCGAGCGGTGCAGCACCACCCACATGACGATGGCGATGATAATCAGGGCGAAGAAGGAGTTCGGCACGCCCCAGGAGCGGCCGGCGGTGAGAAATTCGAGGTCAGGAAAATTCTGGCCGAAGGCGAAGCCGGCCGTGCCGTCGGCGGTGTAGAAGCGCGCGACGCCGCGATAGATCAGCAGGCCGCACAGCGTCACGACAAAGGGTTGCAATTTCAGCCGCGTGATCAGCCAGCCATGCGCCAGTCCGATGATCGCGCCAAGCACGAGGATGAGCACGAAGGCAACAGGCCATCCCATGCCGCGCACGGCGATGAAGTCGATGAACAGCGTGCCCAGCAGCGCGACCAGCGAGCCGACCGACAGTTCGATGCCGCCGGTGATGATGACGAAGGCCTGGCCGATCGAGAGGATACCGAACAGGCCGATCAGGTTCGAGGTGTTGGCAAGGTTGATCGGCAACAGGAAGCGCGGATTGATGATGGCGACGATCGCCCCGACCACCAGGATCAGGATCAGCAGGCCGAGATCTTTCTTGCTCATCGTCGTCTCCGCTTACGGCCAAAGCGCGTCGTGCGCTCCGGCTCCTTGGTCTATGCATGTCGTTGTCGCGAACCCGAGGTCACTTCTGCGCGACAGCATTAGTTTGCCGGCTTGCCCACAGCCAGCAGCAGCACGTTTTCCTGGCTGAACCGGTCCTTGTCGAGAATGCCCGAGATCTGGCCCTCATGCATGACGGCGATGCGGTCGGACACGCCGATCACCTCCTCCATGTCGCTGGAGATCATCAGCACGGCGACGCCGGCGTCGGCGAGCGCTCGCATCAGCCCGTAGATTTCCGCCTTCGCGCCGATGTCGATGCCGCGCGTCGGCTCATCGAGGATCATCACCTTCGGGTTCATGGCCAGCCACTTGCCGAGCACGACCTTCTGCTGGTTGCCGCCCGACAGCGTGCCGGTGCGTGTCTGCACCGACGGCGCCTTGATGCCGAGATCCTTCTTCTGCTTCTCGGCGGTAGCGTTCTCCGCACTGGCCGACACCAGCGAGCGCCTGGCATGCGCCGGCAGATTGGGCAGCGAGATGTTCTGCGCGATCGACAGGTCGAGCAGGATGCCGGTCAGCTTGCGGTCTTCCGGCACCAGGAAGATGCCGTGCGCGACGGCGTCGGCCGCGGAGCCGAGCACAAGCGGCTTTCCGTCGAGCTCCAGCGTGCCGCCAAGGCTGCCGTCAATGCCGAAGAACACGCGTGCCAGCTCGGTGCGGCCGGAGCCGACCAGGCCGGCAAGGCCGAGGATCTCGCCGCGCCTGACATCGAGGTCGACCGGGCGGCCGGGATAGGTGGGCGTGCGGACGGCCTTGGCAGCAAGGGCGACGGCGCCGGGGGCACGCGCGGCCTCGGAGGCTTTCTCGCGCTCCTTCAGCATGCGCCCGATCATCAGCTTGACCATCTGGTCGTGGTTGATGTCGCGCTTGCCCAGCGTGCCGGCCAGCATGCCGTCGCGCAGCACGACGACGCGGTCGGCGACGCGCTCGACCTCGTGCAGGCGGTGCGAGATGAAGATGACGCTGATGCCATCGGCCTTCAGCGCCTTGATGACGTCGAGCAATTTGTCGGTTTCGGCTATCGGCAGGCTCGATGTCGGCTCGTCGAGGATGACCAGCCTTGCCTTGATCGAGAGCGCCTTGGCGATCTCGACCATCTGCTGTTGCGCAAGCGACAGGTCGGCGACCTGCGTGTCGGCGGAAAAATTGGCGCCGACGCGCTTCAGCAGCGGCGCCACCATTTCCCGCAGCTTGGAGCGGTCGACAAGCTTGAGCGGTCCGGCGCGTAGCGGTTCGCGGCCAAAGAAGATGTTGGCGGCGACATCGAGGTTTTCGAACAGGTTGAGTTCCTGGTGGACGAAGGCGATGCCCGAGCCAAGGCTGCCTTCGACGCTGAGCCCCTTGTGGGCGGTGCCATCGACCGTGATGGTGCCGGTGTCCGGCGTGGTGACGCCGCCGAGGATCTTCATCAGGGTCGACTTGCCGGCGCCGTTCTCGCCGACGAGGCCGATAACCTCGCCCGGCCTGACCTCCATCGAGAAGCCATCGAGCGCGACGACGCCCGGATAGGTCTTGCGCACGTTCTCGAGACTGAGGAACGGTGTGATTGCCGCGATGGATGTGTCGGAATAATTCATCATGCCTGACAGCGATTGGCGGGCCGACCTCTCAGCAGACTGACGATCCCGGCCGGGTTCGTCAATGCGGACAGCCGGCTCAAGCGAAGTTGAGCCGGCCGAACTGCTTCCTGGCCTTAGTTTCCAGCCATCGCCTTGAGATTGGCGGCATAGGCGTCGACATCATCCTTGCCGATGATCTTGGTCGGGATGATGATCAGCGCATTGGCCGGGATGCCCGACTTGTCGCCCTTGAGATAGGCCGCCATCAGCTTCATGCCCTGATAGGCCCATTCGAAAGGCTGCTGCACGACGGTGGCGGCAATGGTGCCTTCCTTGACGCCGCCCAGCGTGATCGGATCGTCATCGAAACCGACGACCGTGATCTGGCCGAGCTTGCCGGCGTCGCGCAGCGCCTCATAGATGCGCGGCGTGTTGTAGGAATAGAAGCCGACCATGCAGGTGACGTCGGGGCTGGCAACCAGCGCGTCCTCGACATTCTTCTTGGCGCGGGCCTGGTCGATATCGTCGCCACGCACGTCGTCAAGCGTGATCTTGGTGCCGGCCAGCCCGTCCTTGAAGCCCTGGATGCGCTCCTTGGCATTGTCTGCACCGAGCAGGCCGACGAAGCCGAGGCACTTGCCGCCATTGGGCATCGCCTTCTTGGCGATATCGGCGGCCTGCTTGCCGGCGTCGACGTTGGACGAGCCGATATAGGCGACACGCTTGGTCTGCGGAGCGTCGCTGTCGGTGGTGAACAGCGCTGTTTGCGAGGCGATCTTGTTCAAGCCATCGGTCGAGGTCTTGGGGTCAACCGCCGAAACCATGATGCCCTTGACGCCGGCCGTCACCAGATCGTCCATCAGGCGCTGCTGGATGGCGACCGAGGACTGCTCGGGATATTTGAGCTCAAGCGTGTAGTCGGGCAGTTCGCCTTGCGCCTTCTTGACGCCGGCTTCGGCCGCTTTCCAGAAATCGGAAGCGCCGTTGACGACGAAGGCCAGCGTCGGCTTGTCGTCGGCGCGCGCGATGGCTGTCGCCGTCAGGCCGACAACCAGGGCCGCGGCGGCCACGGATGCATTGCGTATCAAGGATTTCATGTTCAACCTCCCGTTTTGGTCCAGCCATCCGGCTGACCGGTCTTGCTCACTAGAATTGCCTTGCTCACCTGGATTTGCCGTTTGCGGCTCGGACGCCCCTCCTCCTCAGGGGTTCCCGGCACTGAAAGAATGGCGTCGTTCCAGCCACGGCCACGGACTTTAGAGACTCATCCATCATTCGTAAATAGTCCGATTTGTCTGACATATCACATGTCCGAGACAGAGCTTGCAGAGGCAATATCCGCTCGCCATCGGGCCAGTCACGCACGCTTTCCCGCCGCGCCAGAACCCAACGGGGCCGGACGCGACGGATTGACGTTACAGCGCATTTTTGTATTAGTAAACACTATTAGTTTCGGCTCAACATTCGCACGCGCCGAGGCGACATCGCAGACGACGCGCCGCGGACCGATGCCTGGGCAACATGGCGGCGCGAGCCTTGCAACCCTTGCTTTTCTCGGATAACCGGAACCTGATGACCGATGGACCACGAAGCTACTAATAGATATAAACAGCGCGACGATTTCTATAAATCGGCACCGCAGCGCCATCTTGTCGACCCGGCAGGCTGCCGCTAGACAGGACTGGGGATCGGGGACACCAATCAATGAGCGAGACGACGGATCCGGCCAGCGAGACGGCGAGACGCCGCAAGGCGCCGGCAAAGCCCAAGGGGCGGGTCACCATGACCGACATCGCCAGGGCCGCCGGCTGTTCGCAGGCGACCGTTTCCTTCGTGCTCAACAATTCACCCGGCATCAGGCTGTCGCAGCAGACCCGCGAGCGGGTGATCGAGGCCGCCCGGGCGCTGGGCTACAGCGCTCCCGCTTTCTCGGCGCTGCGCAAGCCTGTTGCCGCCTTCGATGGGCTTGACGGGGTGATCGGCTTTGCCGTCGACCAGCTCGCCACCAGCCCGGAGGCGGTGGTCGCCATCGAGGGCGCGCGCCAGGCCTCGTGGAATGCCGGCAACGTGCTCTTGGTGGCGCAGACCATGGGCGACGCCGTGATGGAGCCGCGCGCCATACAGGCGCTGACCAGACGGGGCATTTCGGCGCTGATCTACATGACCATCTTCACCCGCGAGATAACGGCGCCCGACTTCCTCTACAGCCTCGACATCCCGGTGATCCTGCTCAATTGCTACACGTCGGACTATGCCTTCCCCGCCGTGGTGCCTTCCGAAATCGCCGGCGGCCAGAGTTCGACCCGGCATTTGATCACCCATGGCCACCGCCGCATCGCCACCATCACCGGTGAGCCATGGATGCAGGCCGCACAGGACCGGCTGAAGGGCTACCGCCGCGCGCTCGCCACCGCCGACATCCCGTTCGACCCGGAATTGGTGGTCGAGGGCGACTGGTCGGCAAGCGCCGGTTATGCCGCGACGGTGAAGCTCTTGGCGCTGAAGGAGCGTCCAACCGCCATCTTCTGCCAAAACGACCGCACCGCGATCGGCTGCTACGAGGCACTCAAGGAAGCCGGCCTGCACATCCCCCAGGATATCTCCGTGGTCGGTTATGACGACGAGGAAATCGCCCGGCACCTCTTTCCGCCGCTGACCACCTCGATCCTGCCGCACATGGCGATGGGCCAATGGGCGATCGAACAGCTCGAGGCACCCTTGCCGCCCGGGCAGGGGCGCTATCCCATCACCAAGCTGGAGTGTCCGCTGGTGGAACGGGAGAGCGTACGGGCCGTCGCGGGTAGTTAACGCCAGGCAACCGGCTCAGTGGCGCTGCGACCGGCGCAGATATCTCTCCAGCCACAGGCTGTAGCGTGAGCCGCCGAAGCACAGCACGAAGTAGATCAGCGCGGCGAACAGATACGCCTCGTCGTAATAGCCCAGCCATTGCGGGTCGGTGGCCGAGGCGCGCGCGGCGTTGAGCAAATCGAAGATGCCGATGACGGCGAGCAGTGATGTTGCCAGCAGGAAGCCGATCGCCAGGTTGACCATGCCGGGAATGACCAGGCGCAGCGCCTGCGGCAGCACCACGAGTTGCATCGTTCGCCAGTAGCCGAGGCCAAGCGCGGTCGCCGCTTCGTACTGGCCTGGCGGGATCGCCTGCAGGCCGCCGCGAATGACTTCGGCGATATAGGCCGACCAGAACAGCGTGATCATGATCATGGCGCGCACGTTCTTGTCGATCAGTTGCCCATTGGGAATGGCCATCGGCAGGATGAGCATCGCCACGTAGAGGATGGCCACCATCGGCGTGCCGCGCATCACTTCGATGAAGACGATCGCCAGCATGCGCAGGCCGCCCATGCCGGAACGCCTGGTCAGCGCCAGCAGGATGGCGAGCGGCGTCGCCAGGCCGAAACAGACCGACCACACGAACAGCGTCACCGCCAATCCGCCCCACTGGTTCGATGGGACAGCGGGTGGAACCAGAGAGCCGGACATCAGCATCCAGCTGGCGGCAATCACGACGAACCAGGCGGCGAGCAATCCCTTGCGCCAGAAGCGCGGCTGCGCGGTGACGACCAGCAGCCCCAGCAGCAGCACCATGACGATCAGCGGGCGCCATTGCAGCGCCGGCGGGTAGAAGGCGAACAGGATGAAGCGGAATTTTGCCCCGACGAACGCCCAGCAGGCGCCAGACGCCGCCGCGCAGTCGGCCGATGTTCCCGTCCATGTCGCGTCAAATATGCCCCAGCGCAACAGCGGCGGTATGATCCAGGCCAGCAGTGCGACCGTGACCACGGTGATCAGCGAATTCAGCGGCGTGCCGAAAAGCCCGACCTTCAATGTCCGCAGCGTCGCCGACGATCGCCATGTTCTCAGGTCAAGAGCGTCGGAGAGGCTCATATCCTTGCTCCCCTGAGCGCGACACGCTTGTTGTAGAGGTTCATGGCCGCCGAGACGGAGAGGTTGATCGCCAGATAGATGGCGATCAGCAGGGTCAGCGCTTCCAGCGACTGTCCGGTCGTGTTGGCGGTGGTGTTGATGATGCTGACCAGATCAGGGTAGCCGATGGCGACGGCAAGGCTGGAATCCTTGGTCAGGTCGAGGTAGCTGGACGTGGTCAGCGGCGTGATGACGCGCAAGGCCTGCGGCAACACGACAAGGCGCATAATCTGGCCGTTGTGCAGGCCAAGCGCCCTCGAGGCCTCCCACTGGCCGCGATCGACGGACTGGATGCCGGCCCGCACGATCTCGGCGATGGCGGCCGAGAATTTCACCACTAGGCCGGTCAGCAGTGCGGCGAATTCGGGTGTCAGATTGTGGCCGCCGCGGATGTTGAAGCCGGCCAGCGCCGGTATCTCCCAGGCCGCGCCGGCGCCGGTCAGCGGGAAGGCAAGCACAACGGTGCCCAACAACAGCGCCGTTGCAAGGCCCAACCGCCTGGCGGACAGCCTGCCGCCGCGCCATGCCCATAGAACGAAGATCAGATAGGCAGCCGCGAGGCCGCCGAGCAGCCAGAACGTCGGTGCCGACACATCGTGGAAACCGAGCGCCGGCACGAAGACGCCGCGGTTGGTGAGGAAGAAGCTGCCGAACGCCGAAAGCGCCTGCCGTGGCGAGGGAAAGGATTTCGCCAGCGAAATCCAGAAGAACAACTGCAGCAGAAGCGGCGTGTTGCGGACGATCTCGACATACCAGCGCACCAGCCCCGCCAGCAGAAGATTGCCGGAGAGACCGGCAACGCCGAGGGCGACGCCGAGGATCGTGGCCAGCACGCAGCCAAGCGCCGCCGCTTTGATCGTGTTCAAAAGCCCGGCCAGGATAGCGCGCGCATAGGGATCGCCAGCCTTGAAGGCAATCGGCGCCTCGCCGATCTCGAAACTCGCCGGCCGGCTGAGGAAGTCGAAGCCCGGCGTGATGCCGATGCGCGCCATCGTCTCGGCGGCGTTGTGGCCAAGCAGCCAGAACAGCGCGACGACCGCGGTGATGACGGCGACCTGCGTCAGCGGATAGCTGCCCCACCACAGGGATATCCTGCGCAAAATGCCGGGTCCGCCAGGACCCGGCATGGTTTCGTCAATCAAGGACATTGGTTGGCGAAGGTCTTAGCGGAACGGCGGCGAGTAGAGCAGGCCACCGTTGGTCCACAGGCTGTTGTAACCACGCTCCCAGCCGAGCGGCTTCAGATTGCGGTCGTAGATTTCGCCGTAATTGCCGACGGTCTTGATGATGTTGTAGGCCCATTTCGGATCGAGGCCGATCGCTTGCGCGAGTGACGGATCGACGCCGAGGAAGCGCTGGATGGCCGGATCCGGCGACTTGAGGAAGTCGTCGATGTTCTTGCTGGTGATGCCCCATTCCTCGGCCTGGATGGTGGCGTTGACCGTCCAGTTGACGATTTCCAGCCAGCGGTCGTCGCCGCTGGCGATCGCCGGCGCGAGCGGCTCCTTCGACAGACGCTCGGGCAGGATGATGTAGTCGTCAGGTTTCTTCAGCTGCGTGCGCTTGCCGACGAGGTCGGACGAGTCCTGCGTGATGGCGTCGACACGGCCCGACTCCAGCGCGTTGATGAACTCGCTGGTGTCCTCGATCGTCACCGGCGTGAACTTCTTGCCGGTCTTGCGGAAGAAATCGGCGATGTTCAACTCGCCGGTCGTGCCGCTCTGGACGCCTATCGTGGCGCCGTCGAGATCGGCGGCCTTGGTCACGCCAAGGTCCTTGCGCACCAGTATGCCTTGCCCGTCATAGAAGACGGTCGGGCCGAAATGGAAGCCGAGCTGGAAAGCGCGCGTGATCGTCACCGTCACGCCCGACAGCAGGATGTCGAATTCGCCGGACTGAAGCGCCGGCAGGCGCTGCTGCGGCGAAGAGTTGGTGAACTCCACCTTCTCCGGATCGCCAAAGACGGTGATCGCCAGGGCGCGGCCGTAGTCGGCGAAGAACCCCTGCCAACGGCCGTTGCTGTCCGGCGAGAAGAAGCCGGGTGTCGTGCCGACGCCGACCTTGATGGAGCCCCGCGCCTTGATCTTGTCGAGGGTCGGGCCAGCGTAGGTGGATGTCGAGAACAGTCCCACCGCCACCATGAGCGTCGTTGCCAGTGCCGTCCTCCAACGGGCACCGGACCGCGTTGTTGTCGTCATGTACGTCACTCCTGCGATTTGTTGCCATCAGCCGCTGGCGGAACGTCCCCCGCCCTGTTCGACTGGCTCGAAGTTAACTCTAAAATTTTTGTAGACTAAGGAACGGCAATCCAATTTTTTGCCCGCCGGGAAAGCAGTTTGCTTCGAAAATAGACATTGGCGGCGAATGCGAACCGGGTGCTTGCGAACAGATCATCGCGGGAAAGACGCGCTTCGAGCGGCACGGAGTCCCGGCTTCGAACTGCTTATTTTCCCTGTCCCGGATTTTGCATGAAACTGCCCAGCAGAAGCGCGAGGCTGGAGACGATTGCTCCGGCCCACAGCAGTTCCGGCGAGTAGCGTTTGATGCCGAGGAAGTGCCAGCTCTTGCACAGCGACATGGCGAGCGAGCAGCGGTCCGACGTCTGCAGCAGGCATGGCAGCGTGCGTTCGACCGGAAAGCCGGTGTTCGACATGACCTGCGCATAGACGATCGCCCACCAGACAAGGGCGACGAGCGTCAGCGCAATCCCCGCCGCCTCCAGCCAGCGCAGCGGAAACAGTTTCCGGACCGAAGCATTCTCGCTCATGCGGAGAACCCGAGTATCTCGAGGATGTGCTGGCGCTGCGCGACGATACGCGGATCGTCGCGCCGCCGCGGATAGGGCAGGTCGACCACGACTTCCGCCTTGATGCGCGCCGGGCGCTCGGTCAGCACAATGACGCGCTCGCAGAGCAGCAACGCCTCCTCGACATCGTGGGTGACGAGGATGACCGTGTAGCCGGCCTCGCGCCAGAGCGACAAAAGCTCTTCCTGCATGGTCAGCCGGGTGAGCGAATCCAGCCGTCCCAACGGCTCGTCGAGCAGCAGCAGGCGCGGGTCGTTGACCAGGGCACGCGCCAGTGCAGCGCGTTGCGCCATGCCACCGGACAGTTGATGCGGAAAGGCCGATGCGAAGGCGTCCAGCTTGACCAGGCGAAGCGCGTCGTCGATCCGCTTCTGGCTGCCGGCCAGCACGCCGCGCGCTTCTGGCCCGATGGCGACATTGTCGCGGACAGTCCGCCACGGAAACAAGGTCGGATCCTGGAACACGAGCACGCGCGACGGATCCGGCCGGGCGACGATTGTCGCGTCCGCCAGCACGTCGCCGCTTGTCGGCCTTTCCAGCCCCGCCGCCAGCCGCAGCAAGGTCGACTTGCCGCAGCCGGATGGGCCCAGAAGCGCCACGAATTCACCCGGCGCCACGGCCAGGTCGATCTGCCGCAGCACCGGCAAGGGCTGCCCGTCGAGATCGTATTGATGCGAGACGCCCCGAAAATCGACGGCGAGACCGGCGGCGTTTTCGGATGCGGTGCGAAGTCCTGCGGCGGCTACCATTGCACCACCCCCTTCTGCCAGCCGAGCAGCCGGTCGCGGACGACGAACAGCAGCTTGACCAGGCCCGAGCAGAGCAACGCCATGATGATCAGCATGGCATAGACATTGGCATAGGCCGAATAGGCGGTCTGGAACTGCAGGTACCAGCCCAGGCCGTATTTGGCGCCGAGCATCTCGGCCACCACCAGAACGGCGAACGAATAATAGAGCCCCATGAACAGGCCGACAAAGACATGCGGCAAAGCGGCGGGTATCGCCACGCGCAGCACGAGATAGCGGGTGCTGGCGCCCAGCGTGCGCGCCACGTCGTAGAAGGAACGGCTGACCGAGTTGACACCGGAGGCGGTCAGGATCGCGACCGGTATTCCGGATGCAAGGGCGACCAGGAACAGGCTGGCCTGGAACGTCGTCGGGAACAGGAAGAACGTCGCCGGGATCCAGGCGCTTGCCGGCACCGGACCGATCAGCTTCAGGATGGGCATGCCCCAGTAGGCAAAGCGCTTCGACCAGCCGAGCGCCACGCCGCCGATGAAACCGAGGACGATGCCGCTGAAGAAGCCGATCATCCACAGCCGTGCGGTATAGGCGATGCAGATGAGGATGCGCTGCCAGTCGACGATATAGACATGCAGCAGACCATGCGGCGGCGAGAAGAACGGCTTCGGCAGCCAGCCGAGCTTGGCCGTGATCAGTTCCCAGGCCGCGAACCATAGGCCGAGCGCGATCAGCCAGGGGCCATAATGGATCAGGCCGCGACCCAAGCCGCCGAGCTTTTCGACGCCGAAGGCGAGGCCGGCCAGCACGACCGCCCCCGCGGCCAGCAGCCCTACAAAGACGTCGCGGCTGCCCCACGGCACGACATCGGGGAATGCCACCGTCACAATGGCGGCGAGCAGCCAGGCCGCGGCCGCGTAGAGCCCATGTTTCCAGACGGGACCGGCAAAAGCAGACAGAACGCTTTTGCCGGTTGCGTCCTTGTCGACCGCTGCACTCATCACCCGGGTTCCGTCAGGCGAGGATGTCGACCGTCACCCGCTGGGCGAGTTCCGCCGGATCGGTGGTTGGATCGAGCACCTTTATCAGCGCCAGATCAGCGGCGGCATTCTTGACCTGACCCTGCAGGTCCTTGCCGACCGGGTGGTTGTGCAGCACCCAGGAGGCAATCTCGTCGCGGATATCCTCGAAGGGGAAACCGGGGTTGAGATTGTCGACGAACCACTTGGCGACCTCGTCCGGATGCGCCGCGGCGTATTCGTGGATCTCGATATCGGCCTCGGCCAGCCGCCGGATGGCATCCTTGTTGGCATCGAGGAAGGCCGAATTGACACCGAGCACGCAACAGACCGCGCCCTCGAAGGCTCCGGTTTGCGTGTTGGCGACCTCCACCAGATCGAACTTCTTCTTGTGGGCATAGGCCCATGGATCGAGATGCGCCAGCGCGTCGGCCTGGCCCTTGCCCACCGTCTCGCCGACGAGGTCGAACGGCACGTTGGTCCAGTTGACGTCGTTGTTGGGGTCGAGGCCGGCCTTGGCGAGCGCGACCTGGAAGGAATGCTTCGGCGGGCTGGCAACGTCATAGGAGACGATGGTCTTGCCCTTCAGGCCTTCGAGCGTGGTGACGCCCGAAGCCTTCGATGCCAGCAGCCTGGTGCAGCCACCATGCGAGCCGACGAAGAGCTTGACGTCCAGCCCCTGCTCCAGCGGCTTGACCCAGTCATAGAGCAGGCCAGCGCCGGCATCGGTCTTGTTGGTGGCGATCGACTGGATCAGCGTCTGGCCACTGGCGCCCTGGTAGTAAAGATCGATATCGAGATCATGCTTGGCGTAGATGCCCTTCGACAGAGCAAACGCGATCGGCGAATGACAGGCCGCGAATTCGGTCCATGACAGCCGCACCTTGGTTGGATTGCCGGCGATGGCGTAGCTCGTCGGCCTGGCGAGCAAGCCGACAGCGGCGGCGCCGACGCCAAGCGCGCCAGCGGCGCGCAGCACGCCGCGCCGCGAAATCCTTGATGTGGTTTTCCTGTCTGTGGTCATAGTCCCCTCCTGTGATCGGATGAATGTGAAGCCGGCAAAATTCCTAGGCAGCCTTCAACTCGCGATCGCCGGCGACCTGGTCGAGCGCCTGTTCGAGGTCGCGGATGATGTCGTCGGGATGTTCGATGCCGATGGAGAGCCTGACGTAGCCGGGGGTCACGCCGGTCGCGAGCTGCTCTTCCGGCGACAGCTGCGAGTGGGTGGTGGTCGACGGATGGATGGCCAGGGAGCGCGCGTCGCCGATGTTGGCGACGTGGTAGAGCAGCTTCAATCCGTTGATGAAGGAGCGTCCCGCCTCGCGGCCGTCCTTCAGTTCGAAGCCGACCAACGCGCCGTAGCTGCCTTGCCGGAAATAGGCATCGGCGCGCCGCTTGCTCTCGCCTGTCTGGTAGCGCGGGAAGATGACATTGCCGACTTTCGGATGTCCGCGCAGATATTCGGCCACCTTTATGGCGTTCTCATTGTGCTGGCGGATGCGCAGCGGCAGCGTCTCCAGGCCCTGCAATAGCTGGAAGGCATTAAACGGGCTGATCGCGGCGCCGACGTCGCGCAGGAGAACGGTGCGGATGCGCAGCACATAGGCCACCGGACCGAGCGGCTTGGCCGCCTCGACCCAGACCTTGCCGTGATAGCTCGGATCGGGCTGGTTCAGAGTCGGGAAGCGCTCGGCATGGTCTTCCCAGGGGAAGTTGCCGCCATCGATGACGATGCCGCCGATCGAGGTGCCATGGCCGCCAATGTATTTCGTCGCCGAATAGACGACGACCGCGGCGCCATGATCGAATGGCCGGATGCTGAGGGGTGCCGCGGTGTTGTCGACGATCAGCGGTACGCCGAGCGAGCGGCCGATGTCGGCCACTTCCTTGATCGGGAAGACCTGCAGCTTCGGGTTGGGCAACGATTCCGCATAGTAGGCGCGGGTGCGTCCGTCGGTGGCGCGGCGGAAGTTTTCGGGATCGGATGGATCGACGAAGCGGACCTCGACGCCCAGATGCTTCAGCGTGGCCGCAAACAGCGCCCAGGTGCCGCCATAGAGATCGGTGGCCGAGACGATGTTGTCACCCGCGCCGGCAAGGTTCAGCACCGAATAGACCGAGGCCGCCTGGCCGGAGGAGAGCAGCAGGGCCGCAGCGCCGCCTTCCAGCGCCGCGATGCGGGTCTCCAAAGCGTCCTGCGTCGGGTTCGAGACCCGCGTGTAGATGTGGCCGATCTCGTCGAGCGCGAACAGCCGGTCGGCATGGCTGGTGTCCTGGAACTGATAGGACGTGGTCTGGTAGATGGGCACCGCGACCGCACCGTTGGTGGGATCGGCGCGCCACGAACCGCCGTGGAGGGCGAGGGTCTCGGGAGAGAGATTTTCGAGCGTCATGGGCGTTCCTCCTGTGTTGTTGGCGCCGTCAGGCAAAGGGCGCGACTTCGGCGCGAGCCTGGGTGGCAATGAGATCGGCATGGTGGCGGCGCGCCACATCTGGATGCGAGCGCAGCCGGCTTTTCAGCGCGTTCTGCCCGGAGTTGCGGTAGAGCGGATTCTGGGGGTCACGGGTAACGCCGCTCGCCTGCGCCTTGAGGTGCGGCGCCAGGTCAAGCAGCGGGATCTCGGCATCGAAGGGAGCACCAAGGAAGAAGGCGACCGACAGCCGGTCGGTGCCAGCCGGCGGCGTCACGACCCGGTGCACGGTGGCTTTCAGATAGCCATCCGTCGCCATTTCCAGCAACTCGCCGATGTTGACGACAAAGGTGCCGGCGCGCGGCTCGGCGTCGATCCAGCCGCCGTCGGCGGCTTCGACTTGGAGGCCTTTCTGCTTCTCCTGCAGCAGAAGCGTCAGGAAGCCGCTGTCCTTGTGGGCGCCGACGCCCTGCTCGCTTTCGGTCGAGTCCCGGCCGGGATAGCGGATGATCTTGATGAGGTGGTTCGGCGTGCCGGCGTAGATGGTTTCGAACGCGTTCTCGTCCTGCTCCAGGACAATGGCGAATGCCTTCAGCAGGCGCGTCGAGAGGTCGGTGAGGCGGTCCTGCCACTCGATCAGCAGCGGCTTGAGCTCCGGCAAGGCGCTTGGCCATTGGTTCGGCCCCTGCAGGCGCGTCCAGGCCGGCAGGTTGCCATCGCGCTCCAGCGCCGGCGCTTCCGAGCCGATGTCGACCTGTTCGCGCCAGTCCCTCTGGCCCTTGGTCAGTTCCTGGCCGACGCGGTTGTAGCCGCGGAAATGCGGCGAGTTCACCATTTCGATCTGGAGCTTGTCTTCGTCCGGCAAGGCAAAGAAACGCCTGGACGCACCAAGTACATCGTCGATCAGCGATTGCGCGATGCCATGTCCAGTCAGATAGAAGAAGCCGACATCGCGTGCCGCGCGCCGCAACCCCTCGATGAATTCCTTGCGGGAAGCCGGGTCGGCTTCGTATCGAGAAAAATCCAGCACCGGGATAGTTCTCTCGTCGGCAGTACTGCTCATTTCGACCCTCTCATTTGGTGATCGAAGCGTCGCACCGCGGACCGCCGAAACAAAGAAAACGCCATCCCTTTCCGAGACAGGTGGGGAAATTGACGTATCGTTCCCGCGGGGCCGGCGGCCAATTTTTGTTAATTCTATAAAAATAGTAGATTTTGATTTGCGATCGGTGTGGGGCCTATGCCTCTCAGATCCACACAGTCGAGTGCCCTGGTCAGGGCTATCTGCCGCCGCCAGGGTGCACGGCGATGGCGATACGTGTTGGCCAGCCTACCAACCACGAGAAACGGATCGCGTGCCTTCTGCTTGTCCGTTGCATCGGCACGCAGAACCGGGACAGCCTCGATCAGGCGACGCGCGTACGGGGCACCATCATTCCAGCACATGGCCGGGGCAGTATGCGGCTGGCCAATTGTCGTCCATACTCCAGCCATGACGCGTCCAGGCTTGCGCTGTGTGCGGGTGTGTGCGGCTTTGCTGGCCGCGACCTGCCCGCGCGCCATGGCCGATGGCACAAAAATCTTCGAAGCCGGCGCCTACTCATTCTCGGATGAACTGGGCGGTTTCAGGATCCTCTCGGCCACGGGCGCCGGAACGCGCACCGATCCGATCGTGGTGACCGAGGAACTGGAGACCGCCGACCCGGTGACGCTGACCATCCGCGCCGTAAGGCCGATCCAACCGTTCGGAACGACGGGCAACTACGCGACCGGCTATCTGCCGCTGAAGATCGTCACCCGCAACAACAGCGGCGATGCCTGGATCGAATTCGGCTTCGAGCTGCAATCGATCATGAACAGGCCGAGCGACTATGGCGACGGGTTGTCCTTCGACCAGGCGCAGCGCGAGGACAAGGTGATCAAGTCCGACAGCTTCGCCGAATTCAAACGCGACTTCGAACCCTATGACCGGCTGCTGTTCCGCAAAGGCAAGGTCGACCCGCTCGAAACCGCCTCGTTCTCGTTCCTGGTGACGGATTTCTCGCCGAAGGACCGGTTTTATCTGGTGGAGGAGCCGCGTGTGCCTTCGTCCTGAGGCGATGGGCCATATCGGCCGCTCGGAAGCGCTTGGACGCAATTCCCTGGGGAAAGCGTTACGCGCTTTTCCCGCAATTGCTCAAGCCTAGCCTGTGAGCCGGGAGTTCGCGCATTCAGGCAAGCTCGCCAAGATGCCGACGAACCCATTTGACCTCTTCCGATGCCGTGCGCCGGAAGTGCCGTTTGAAGTCACGACTGAACTGGGCGGGACTGGTGTAGCCAACCGATGCCGCGACCTCCGCGATCGTCTTGTCCTTGCGCGCGATCATCCGCCGCGCCTCGTGGAGACGCATTGCCTTCACGTACTGTATCGGACTGCTGCCCGTCAGGGCCTTGAAGTGGACGTGGTAGGAGGGAACGCTCATGCCTGCTTCATGTGCCAGCCCGGCGACCGAAATCCGCGAACTGTAGGTTTCGCGTAACCGGGCGAGGCTTTGCACGATCCGCCCGGAGGTGCCCGCCTGCCGCAGGGCCGCGATCATCGCACCGCCTTGTGGGCCGACGAGTACCCGGTAGTGCAGCTCGCGCATGACGCCTGGCCCCAGAACGGCAAGCTCGACAGGATCGCGCAACACCCGCAGCAGGCGCAGCACCACATCCTCGATACTCGGCTCCATTCTGCTCGATACCAGACCTCTCACCTTGCAGGCTGCCGGTTCGGAACGCCTCCCCCCTACTTCCGAGGCGATCTCGGCAGCCAGGCGCATGTTGAACTCGACATAGACCGCGAGCAGGGGTCGTTCGGCGCTGGCCACCGATTCCATCCGAAACGGAACGGGCACCGACACGGCCAGATAGTGCTCCTCGTCGTAGAGATAGACCTCGCCCTCCAGCATGCCCCGCTTGCGGCCCTGCAACACGAATACGGCTCCTGGCTTGTAGAGCACGGGGATGTCGTGAAGGACCGCCTCGGTCCTGAGGACGCGGACACCGTCTAGCCCTGTCGGATTGTACCCGGGGCGGGGGGCAAGAAGTCCGGCCAGTTCGACCAGCTCGCGGCGCACCGGCCTCCCGCTCTCCAATTTGATAGGAATTGGCAAGGTATTCATAGGTATCGCAATCGATTCCCGTCTTTCAGAAGATTATCCGTCAAAAGACCGACCAATCAAGACGAGAAAGCCAGATATGTCTAAAAGGACCTTCTTCATCACCGGCGCGAACTCCGGCTTCGGCTTGGCGATCGCGGCGGCCGCGAGCAGCAAGGGCCACAGGGTCATCGGCACCGTCCGTTCGGAGCGGTCGCGTGCAGCTCTTGCGGAACGCTTGCCAGCGGTGGAACCCATCCTGTGCGATGTGACGGAGTTCGACCGGATAGCCGAGGTCGTGCGACGGGCCGAAGAGGACCATGGGCCGGTCGACGTGCTGATCAACAATGCCGGCTACGGCCACGAGGGTATCCTCGAAGAGTCGCCTCTCGAAGAGATGCGGCGTCAGTTCGACGTGAACGTCTTCGGCGCCGTCGCGGTCGCCAAAGCCTTCCTGCCGCGGTTTCGCGAAAGGCGCAGCGGATTCATCGTGAACGTGACCTCGATGGGCGGCATGATCACCATGCCGGGGATCGCCTATTACTGCGGAAGCAAGTTTGCCCTCCAGGGCATTTCGGAAGTCATGCGCGCGGAGATGGCGCCGTTCGGTGTCCACGTGACAGCCCTGTGCCCCGGTTCCTTCCGGACGGACTGGGCCGGACGCTCGATGGTCCGGACCGGACGATCGATTGCCGACTACGACGCGCTGTTCGATCCGATCCGCCAGGCAAGGCAGGCCAAAAGCGGCAGGCAACCTGGCGATCCCGACAAGCTTGCGGCGGCCGTGCTGGATCTGGTCGAGTCCGACAGCCCTCCACCACAACTCCTGCTCGGCAGCGATGCCCTTGGACTTGTGTCGGAGAGGGTGGAGCGCCTTAAGCTTGAGATCGAAGCATGGAAATCCGCCAGCATCTCGACCGATGGCTGATGGCGTTGGCATAGGGAACAATTCGCGCTTGCTTATGGCAATGATGTCGCGTTCCACGCCCAGGACTCGGCGTGCCCCGGCATCGGCCACCCGAGCGGCGGATCGATGTAACAACGTGTTCCGCCGCCTCAGCCATGCCACCCGGCCGCGGCGATATCCGGGCACGATCCCCTCGTCCCACAGCACGGATGAATACCGAAATGCTCCCGCCTATCCGCCGGTTGGCTGACGGCCGGCGGGACGCATCGTGCAGTCAGATGTAATTATCAAACGTTGACATGCTAATTACGTTACAATAACGATTGCCATGGCCAAACCGCTGAAGCTTTGGCCGCAGCATTCAACAGAAGCTAAAAAATGGGGACGTTGAAAATGACCAGTATGAGGCTATTTGGATTCGCGATCGGCGCGATCCTGATCGGATGCGCCGGCCAGGCATCGGCTCAAGGCAGTGACCTGGAACTGAACAGTCCGGGCGCGCTTAGCGTTTGCGTGACCGACGCCAACGCTCCGATGTCTTCGGTGATCGACGGGAAGATGCAAGGTTACGAAGTGTCCTTCACAACGGACATCGCGCGGCGCCTAAACCTGACGCCCGACTATCGCATCACCGTTTTCGAAGGCATCTTCGCAGCCGTCGCCAACCATGTCTGCGACATCTCGGCCGGCTCCCATTCCATCACGCTTCCGCGCCTGAAGATCGTCAATTTCAGCAGCCCGCATTTCGTCGGCTCCTACACCATCCTGACGTCGCAGGATTCCGGCATCAAGGACGAGGCGGGACTGGCCGGGAAGCGGCTCGGCGTCGTCGCCGCGAGTATCCAGGAAACCTACGCCAACGAGACCTACAAGAGCACGCAGATCGTGCCGTTCCCGGACTCCGCCGCGTTGCAGATATCGCTGCAGTCTGGCCAGATCGACGCCGCGTTCTTCGACGGCGGGCTGGCAGCCATCTACGTCAAGACGTCGCCGCGCCCGCTTTCCGTCGTCGTATCCATCCCCAACACCGATCAGCCCGCCGGTATCGGCGTCGCCAAGGACCGGCCGAATCTTCTCGCGGCAGTCAACAAGGCCGTCGCCGACATGATCGCCGACGGCACCTATGGCAAGATCTACCAGGAGTGGATCGGCGCCGATGTGCCGAAATTGCCCGGCCCGGATTTCGTCCCTACCCGCTGACCTGATGGACGACGCGGCCGCGGCACGCAAAGCCGGGCCGCGCCGACCACGAAAATCGACCGTAGAGGCGGAACAATGTCGGGAATCTTCGATACATTCTTCAACCTGTCCTACATGCTGCAGGTGGTTCCAGACATCATCCGCGTCGGCTACTACAACACCATCACCATAGCGATCTATTCGACGATCCTCGGCATCATCATCGGTGCCCCGCTGTCGCTCATGGCGATCTCGAAGGTCACGGCCGTGCGTATCGCGGCCAAGGCCTATATCGACATTTTTCGCGGCCTGCCGGCTATCGTCACCATCTTCCTGGTCGGACAGGGGGTCCCCTTCGCAGGTTTCCGGCCGTTCGGACAGAACCCCTATCCCTACGGCATCATCGCCATCAGCATTGTCGCCAGCGCATATATTGCCGAGATCCTGCGTTCCGGCATCCAGAGCGTCGACAAGGGCCAGACCGAGGCGGCCCGTTCGCTCGGGCTCGACAAGCACCGGACAATGTACCGGGTGGTCTTTCCGCAAGGCATCCGGCGGGTCATCCCGGCGCTGACCAACCAGTTCATCAACATCATCAAGGACTCGAGCCTGATCTTCGTGCTCGGGCTGACGGTGGGCGAGCGGGAGCTCTACCGAATCGGGCAGGACATCGCGCAGCGTACGGGCAACCTGTCGCCGCTGGTGGCTGTCGGCATCGCCTATCTGGTCATCACCGTGCCGATGACCCACCTCGTCAACTATCTCGACAGGCGACTGCGAAACGGCGAGCCTATGCTTCCGCCGGCACTGACATCGAGGTTTGCCAGGATGCGCACGGCGCCGGCCGCCGCTCCCGCCGAGGAGCGGGTCGAGAGGCAGCAACCCGGCCGGACGGGAATCTCGGCTAGCGCACCAACGCCAGTGGCTGGAGAGACGGTGGTCGACGCGAAGGGACTGACGCTGAATTTCGGTCATTTCCGCGCGCTAGACGAGGTCAGTTTCGAAGTCGGGGCCGGCGAGGTGATCTGCGTGATCGGACCATCGGGGTCCGGCAAATCCACGCTTCTACGCTGCATCAACGGCCTGCAATCCGTCGACCGGGGCAGTCTCAAAATGTTCGGCCAGCCGTTCCCAACCAGGGAGGGCCCGTTGAACGCCCTGCGCGCCGACGTCGGCATGGTCTTCCAGAACTTCAACCTGTTCCCGCACATGACGGCGCTGCGCAATGTGACGTTCGCACTGGAATCGGTCCGTCACCTGGATCGAAATGAAGCCAGGCGCGTGGCGATCGCATCGCTGCGCGGCGTCGGCCTTGGTGACAAGCTCAACTCGCTGCCGTCCAGGCTCTCCGGTGGGCAGCAGCAACGCGTTGCCATCGCCCGCTCGCTGGCAATGAACCCGAAGATCATGCTGTTCGACGAGGCGACTTCGGCGCTGGATCCGGAACTGGTCAAGGGCGTGCTCGAAATCATGGAGGGTCTCGCGCGGCGTTCAGCTTCCGATGGCAGCCCCATGACCATGGTGGCGGTCACACATGAAATGGGCTTTGCCCGCCGGGTCGCGGACAGGGTCGTGTTCATGGACCAGGGTCGGATTGTCGAACAAGGGACGCCAGCAGAGCTTTTCGACAAACCAAAATCTGATCGGCTGAAACTGTTCCTGGACCAGATCCTGTGACTTTGCCGTTCGCGGCCGCGCGTCGCGTTGTGGAGCAGTGGGTCCTGAATAGCGGCGCAAATCGTCCAATTTCCCTTATCAGCGGCACCTGCCGCGCATTCAGAAACGGCAACGGCAATGACATCAACGCAATCCAAACAGGTCGACGTCGCGATTGTCGGAGGCGGCATCATCGGCTGTGCCATCGCCTGGTATCTGAACCGCAGGGGATTGAGCGTCGGGGTCTATGAGAAAGGCCGGATCGCCGGCGAGCAATCGGGGAAGAATTCCGGCTTCGTACGCAAACAAGGCCGTGACCGGCGCGAGATGCTGCTGATCAAACGCAGCCTTGACCTGTGGGGGCGCATCGACGCTGAGATCGGCGACGTTACCGGCTTCAAGGCAAGCGGAAACCTTGCCCTGGCGTCCGACGAGGCGAAACTCGAGGGCATGAACGCCTGGCTCGCCATCGCACGCGAATTCGACGTCGACAGCAGGGTGGCGTCACCTTCGCAACTGAAGGACATCAGCCCCACCTTGCGGGGGAGTTTCCTCGGCGGCCTGCACACGCCGAGCGACGGCCGGGCCGAACCGAACCTGGCCGCGCCGGCAATCGCCCGCGCGCTGGCCCGCGAGGGTGCGGACGTGAGGCAGAACTGCATGGTCGAAGGTCTCCTCATGGAGGGAGGAAAGGTCACCGGGATCGTGACAGAACATGGCGAGGTCCGCACCAAGACCGTCGTCGTCGCGGCTGGATTGTGGAGCGGCGTCTTCCTGCGCCGGTACGGCGTTTCCCTGCCGCAGGTCGATCTGCGCGTCTCGGTCGGCCGGACTGCGCCGTTCTCGCACGGCGTTGCCTTGCCGACCATCTTCGATCAGGCCCTCGTGCGGCCCCGTCACGACGGCGGGCTGACCATCGCACCCGGCCTGCAAGGCCCACTCGACTATGACACCGCGTTTCGCAGTCTGCGTCACGCGCCGCGCTATATCCGAACGCTTTTCGCGAGCCGGGAAGGAACACGCGTCAACTTCGGGAGGCATCTGCGTGATGATCACCGGCTGGTAAGCGCGTATCTGTCCGGGGCCAGCAATCGTTACGCGGATCTGCGCGTGCCGAATGTGCCCGCGAACGACGCGGTGCTGGCGAAGAGCCGCGCGGCCGCGCGCGCCGCCTTCGGCATTGGCGACGAGATGAAACTCATCGAAACATGGGCCTGCCGGATCGACATCACGCCAGACGGCGTGCCTGTCCTCGACCGCCTGGACGCACTGGGCAACCTGGTGGTTGCCACCGGAATGAGCGGCCATGGCTTCGGCATATCCCTTGGCGTCGGCGATACGCTCGCCGAATTGATCGACACCGGCAGCACGACGATACCGCTGGAGCCGTTCCGGCTCGCACGCTTCCGCGAGCGCTATTTCGCTGCCCCGCAGAACGTCCTGTGAGCCGCCATTACCTCTGGAGAACGACATGATCCTGGATCACTTCGCCTGGTCTTCGCCTTCGCTGGACAAGGCGATCGCCGATGTGGAGGAATGGAGCGGCATACGCGCCGCGCCCGGCGGCTCGCACCCCGGAATGGGCACACGCAATGCTCTCCTGTCCCTGCGGGACGGCCTGTATCTTGCCATCGATGCGCCCGATCCAGGACAGCAACTCGTGACCAACAATGGCGCGAGAATGGCTGCTCAGCCCGGCTACAACATGGATCTGTTCGCGGTCGCCACCGACGACATCCAGGCAGCGCAAAGTATCCTCGAGCGGTTCGGCCTCGCGGCGGAGCTTCGGACGGGCAGCCGCAAAACCCTGCGCGGCGAAATCCTGAAATGGCGTCACCTCGCCGTCGAGCCATCCCGTTTCGGCAATGCGCTGCCCCACATTTCGCAATGGGAGACCGCCAACCATCCGTCGCTCGAGGCGCCGATCGGCTGCACCCTCGAACGTTTCGAGGTCGCCCATCCCCTGGCGGAATCCGTTCGCGAACTCTATGCCGCGCTCGATCTGACGATCGATGTGGTGCGGGCGGAGCGTCCGTCGCTGCGTGTTTCCTTGCGTGGACGGCACGGCGCGTTCGATCTGCCGTCATATTCCGCCTGACACGCCAGGCTCGCTCGCCCTGTCGGAAGCGCAGGATAACCTGCGTATAGGCCGCGTGCGACGCCATATCGCCGGATTGCGTCGTCGCGTATATCGCGGATCATGGCGAGGTCGCGATTCGTGGGATCGCCGCCGCATGAATGGTGTATGCCGGCTTATCCCGGCATTTCGAAAGAATGGACAATGATTCCCTCCGAAGTTATCCGTGATCTATCGGTGGTGGCGGAGATCGCGAACAATGCCGGCAAGACGCCGGAAGGTTTGAGCGTTTCCTGGATCAACGATTTGATCGATCGCTACGGGATGACCTATCCGCGCGCCATCACCGAGCGCGACCGGGACAGGTTGCATGAGATCGCCAAGGAATTCCGCGTCATCTTCTCGATGCCGCAGGACGAGCTTGCCAACTTCTCCAACGCCGTGCTCGAGAAGACACGATTTTCGCCCCGCATCATGAACCATGGCGGGTTTGGGTGGCACATCCACTACTACGACGACGATTTCTCCTTCGATGAGCGCATCCGCTCCAACACCGCCATGTCGATCATGTCGCTGATCATCCATGGCGAAGCTGGACGGCTGAAGACCTGCAAGGCCGAGACCTGCGGCAACGTCTTTGTCGACACGACACGCAATGCCTCGAAGGTCTATTGCGACGTCAAGACCTGCGGCAACCGCGCCCATGTCGCCAATTTTCGTGCCAAGGCGCAAAATTCGACGGCCTTCTAGTTCCTTGGGAAACGGACGCGGCGCCGGTCGTCAAAGCGCAGCGCATGGTTTTCGAAATCCTGTCATCACGTGCGCGTTCCCTGGTGGCGCATACACCCAGGGAACCTCGCCAAGGTTCAGTCGAGCCGAAAGCCTAATGCGTCGAATCCGAGATGGCGGCCGGTACTGAGCGGAACCTTTGGGATGGGCCTCACTCCAGACCCTGCATCGGCAACCCTGCAACGTACGAATGCGTCTCCGCTCCCTACGCCTTTTTCAGGAACTCTGTCCGCAGAACGAGGTTCTTGACCTTCTCGGCCCGACACTCGACCTCGTCCTCGTTGCCCGTGAGATGGATGTTCTTGATCAGCGTTCCGCGTTTCAGGGTGACCGACGTTCCCTTGACCTTGAGATCCTTGATGAGCGTGACGGAATCTCCTTCGCTCAGCGGAGTGCCGTTGCTGTCCTTGACGTTCATGATTTCGCTTCCTGCCTTTGTGCATTCAATCCGTTGAGGAGATCGGCGAGTTCCTCGGCGTCGTGCTGGTTCATTCCAACGATGGTTCGGCTGCCCATCTCGGCGGGCCGTCCGGTCCAAGCATCGTTGACGGTCCAGGTGCCGGTCGGCTCCTGAAAAGGTTCGTAGCGTTGAGTCATGCGGATACGATAATTGCCGAGCCCCGCCGTGCCAAGGGCCGATTAATATTTTTTCGCTTTGTATTGATGTTTAATACGTCAATGATAACATGATGAGTGTCACTTCTCATATTCAGACGCTGATGCCCCAATGATCACTGCCTCCCAGCTTCGTGCTGCCCGCGCCCTTCTCAACATCGACCAGAAAACCCTGGCGGAAATGGCGAGCGTCTCGCTGCCGACGATCCAACGAATGGAAGCCAGCCAGGGCAATGTGCGAGGTGTTGTCGATAGCTTGATGAAAGTGATCAACGCGCTCAACCGCGCCGGCGTCGAGCTTCTCAGCGAACATGTGCGTAGCGACGATGGCGGCCGTGGTGTCAGGTTCCGCCATCCGGACACGCTGCCGGGCAAGCCAAACTAGACCCTGCAGAGCACAGCGTCGAGGCCACGCATTCACCCCCTTTGTCTTCCCTTCTCCAGAAACACTCAATGAGCCTTTCCCGGCACATCAGCTTGCGGTCCTGCTTTTGCGCATGGAAAGACAAGGTTCGCTCATGATCCTGTATCTGCGTCGGTTGACCGGAAAGGAACGAAGCGAAAGAACCGATCGGCATCTCGCCCGTTTCCTGACGTTCATCGCGGGAGCCGCCAACGCTGGCGGCTTCCTGGCGGTTCAGCAGTACACGTCCCACATGTCCGGCATCGTTTCGTCGATGGCGGACCATCTGGCGCTCGGCGATGTCGGACTGGCGCTTTCCGGCTTGGGCGCCTTGCTGTCGTTTGTGACAGGCGCGGCCTGTTCGGCAATCCTGGTCAACTGGGGAAGGCGGCAGGGCCTACAGGGCGAGTACGCATTCCCGCTTGTCCTGGAAGCGATCCTGCTGATCTGTTTCGGGCTGCTCGGCGGCCATCTTGCACGTCATGAAGCGCTGTTTGTACCAATGACGGTGATGCTGCTCTGTTTCATCATGGGGTTGCAGAACGCCATCATCACCAAGCTATCGGAAGCCAGAATCCGGACGACGCATGTCACGGGCCTGGTGACGGACATGGGCATCGAACTCGGCAAGCTGCTCTACTGGAACATCTCAGGCAATGACTCGGACAGGCTGTTCGTGAAGGCAGACCGGAGAAAGCTGAGACTGCTTGCGTCGCTCGTGGCATTGTTCTTCATCGGCGGCGTCATCGGCGCTGTGGGTTTCAAACATATCGGCTTTGCGGCGACATTGTTTCTCGCCGCCATTCTCCTTGTGCTGGCTTCCATGCCGGTCCTTGAAGATGTGTCCATCCGCATGAAGCGGCTCTGGCAGTAGCTCGACAGGGCTTCGCCGCAATTCCATGGGGAGAGCGCTACGCGCCTCCCCGGGAAACCGTTCACACTTTTCCTGGAGTTGCTCTAGGCAGATCGTCGCGGCACATGCCAAGGCCTGAACGCCAGGAGACCAAGCTCCTGTTCGATCTCCTCGGCTCCCACTGACGGCGGCATCATCAGCACCGGTTGGACGAGATCCCGCACCTTGCCTGCCATGACGAGTGCGTTGCGATCCTGAGCGCCGCGGATATCGAGCAGTCTCACATCCGCCCAGATATTGGCGAGCTTTGCAGCAACGCGATCCGGCATGATGTCGAGGTCATGACAGGCATGAACGTTGCCGATCAGAATACCGGAAGAATTCTTGAGACGCGTCTGCGCCAAGCCGAAGAAAGTCTCGGCGCACAAGTGATCCGGGATGCGCCGCCCGGAATAGGCGTCCAGAACGATAGCGTCGTAGCGGTGACGGCCGGCGCGCAAAAAATCCCGCCCGTCGGAGATGCAGCAGTGAACTCCAGGAGGTAACCCAAAGTATTCCCGGGCGATCTGGAAAGCCTTTGGGTTGATGTCGACGACCGTAACCCGCACACCAACCCTGTCCAGCATCGTGCCCAGGCTGCCACCGCCACAACCGATCATCAGGACATCGGACACCCGCGCCTGCGCGAGGAGACCAAAGATGGCGTGTATATAGGGCACGACGCTGACGCCATTCGGATCGCACTCGCTTTGATAGCAGCCACCTTGGCGATAGATGAACGAGCCGGAGTCCTTGGCCCGCAGAACCTCGATGTTGCCGAAATCGGTATGATATTTCGCAACCCGGATCATGACCTTGTCATCACAGCCAATTCCTAAATCCGCCGCTCGGCTGGTTTTCCGCTGGTCGGCCCCTTCATGCGGAGCCTAGAGGTTCGCCCGTCATCTTGCAGCGGGCCGCGCTTCGCAGTTGCAGGGCAACCAATCGGCGAGGCTCAGCGCCTCCCAACTCGTATCTCCCCGGCTTTCTACAATCTCAAGACAGATGCGTCACGCATCATTATTTGAATACGCTGCATTTTAATATATGCTGCAGCGGTTAGAGATAATACGTCAAAGCTGATCGAAAAGGGGATGCGACCGTGATAACTGCTCCACAGTTGCGTGCCGCGAGGGCGCTCCTTGGCATCGACCAGCGCAGGCTTGCCGAATTGTCCGGCCTTTCGGTGCCGACAATTCAACGTATGGAAGCCAGCGAGTCGATTATCCGGGGCAATGTGGATTCCCTGATGAAGCTGATCGGCGCGCTTGACCTCGCCGGCGTCGAGTTGATTTCTGAAGGCGCCTCCAGCCAAATCGGCGGGCGCGGCGTGCGGCTGAAGGCAGATTTTGATCCCGCCAGAATTCTGGGCGGGGTCGATACGGACGCCAAGGTCTTTGTGAGGAGTGTGGCGTGATTTCGGGGGCCGCGGTCCTCCTGTGGAGCGTTGCCGCGCTCCTGGGAACCGCGGTGCTTGCGATTGCGTCAAGCCGCGCATCGGGCTCGGGAACCCGCCTGGTCTACAGCCTGACGCTAGGCATATCGGCGGCCGTGCTCCTGGTTCTCGCGAGCCGTATCGCCGATGATCCCGTAACCCCGTCGACTGCCGCGCTGCCGCTTGGGCTGCCATGGATTGGCGCTCATTTCCGTCTGGACGCGCTCTCGACCTTTTTCCTCGTCGTCGTCAATTTCGGCGGCGCCATGGCCAGTCTTTACGGCCTCGGCTACGGCAGGCATGAGTCCGCGCCGCATCGGGTGCTGCCGTTCTTCCCCGCCTTCCTCGCCGGGATGAATATGGTCGTGCTGGCGAACGACGCCTTCACCTTCCTGCTTTCCTGGGAATTCATGTCGCTCGCTTCCTGGGCGCTCGTGATGGCGCACCATCGCGAGCAGGACAATGCGAGAGCGGGCTACATCTATCTCGTGATGGCGAGCTTCGGCACGCTCGCGCTGTTGCTCGCGTTCGGCCTGCTGGCCGGGCCGAGCGGAAACTACACGTTCGAAGCGATGCGTGCGGCTACATCCACCCCGCTCGTCGCCGCTTTGGTCCTGGCCCTGATGCTGCTGGGCGCCGGCTCCAAGGCTGGCCTGGTGCCGCTGCACGTATGGCTGCCACTGGCTCACCCGGCCGCGCCAAGCCACGTCTCGGCTCTGATGAGCGGCGTCATGACCAAGGTCGCCATCTACGGCTTCATACGCGTCATTTTCGACCTGCTCGGTGAGCCGGCATGGTGGTCGGGCGTCGTGGTACTTTTCCTGGGCGGCCTGACGGCCGTTCTCGGCATTCTTTACGCCTTGATGGAGAAGGACCTGAAGCGGCTTCTTGCCTATAGCACCATCGAAAACGTCGGCGTCATCTTCGTCAGCCTTGGCCTTGCCCTGGCCTTCAAGGCGAACGCCATGCCGTCGGCCGCGGCGCTGGCGCTCACCGCCGCGCTGTTTCACGTCCTCAACCATTCCTTTTTCAAGAGCCTGCTGTTTTTCGGAGCAGGCGCCGTACTGACGGCAACCGGAGAGCGGGACATGGAGAAACTGGGCGGTCTTATCCACCGTATGCCGTTGACCAGTTTTGCCTTTCTGGTCGGCTGCGTGGCGATCTCGGCGCTTCCGCCGTTCAACGGCTTCGTTTCCGAATGGCTGGCCTTCCAGGCCATATTGCAAAGTCCCGATCTCCCACAATGGGGGCTTAAGGTCATGGTGCCCGCCGTTGGCGGCTTACTGGCGCTGTCGGCGGCCTTGGCCGCTGCCTGCTTCGTGAAGGCGTTCGGGATTACATTCCTCGGCCGGCCACGCTCGGTGGCGGTGGAACCGGCGCACGAGGTCGACCGCTATTCGCTAGCGGCAATGTTCACCCTGGCGGCTCTTTGTCTCCTGGCCGGCATTGTGCCGGGGCTTGTCATAGACGGCCTCTCATCGGTGACACTTCCGTTGCTTGGCAGCCGGATGCCTGTGCAGATGGCTGAGCCATGGCTGTCGATCGTGCCGATCGCAGCGAGCCGCAGTTCCTACAACGGCCTGCTGGTGTTCCTGTTCATCGCGGTCTCCGCATCGTTCGCGGCATTTGTCATTCACCGCTTCGCCTCGCATGCGCTCCGCCGGGGTCCGGCCTGGGGTTGCGGCTTCCCCGACGTAGCACCTGCCGCGCAGTACACATCGGCAAGCTTTGCACAGCCCATTCGACGCGTCTTCGGCACGTTCGCATTCCGCGCGCGGGAAAAAGTCGAAATGCCGGCGCCTGGCGAAACCGGCCCGGCTCGTTTGACTGTCGAAATCCACGATGTGATCTGGGAAACGTTCTACCTGCCCATCGGCAGGGCCATCGACTTTGCGACCGACCACCTGAACCATCTGCAGTTCCTGACGATCAGGCGCTACCTGACCCTTGTATTTCTCTTTCTCATCGTCCTGCTTCTGGTGCTCGCACTATGGCCCTGACCCTTGAGTTGGCCGTTCAGGGCGCGCAGATGATGCTGGTGCTGTTGCTGGCGCCGCTCCTGACCGGGTTCGTGCGCAAGGTGAAGGCACGACTCTTGCGCCGCCAGGGTCCATCGCTGATCCAGCCCTACCGCGATCTCCTGCGGCTGATGCGAAAGGAAGTCGTTCTGGCGGACAACGCATCCTGGCTGTTTCGCGTGACACCCTATCTGATCTTTGCCGCCACCTGGGTCGCGGCCGCGCTTATCCCGACATTCGCAACCGGGCTCACTTTCAGTTGGACCGCGGATCTCATAGCTATCGTCGCGCTGCTGGGAAGCGCCCGCTTCTTCCTGGCGCTGGCAGGGATGGATGTCGGCACGAGCTTCGGCGGCATAGGCTCGAGCCGCGAGGTGATGATCGCTTCGCTGGCCGAGCCCGCCATGCTGCTCATCGTGTTCAGCCTGGCGCTGGTCGCCGGAGCGACACAGTTGTCCACGGTCGCCGCTTTCATGGGCTCGCCGCAGGTCGGCCTGCGGGTATCGCTCGGAATGTCGCTCATCGCTCTCGTGATGGTGGCGGTCGCCGAAAACGCCCGCATACCAGTGGACAATCCATCGACCCACCTGGAGCTCACCATGGTCCACGAGGCGATGGTCCTGGAATATTCCGGCCGTCATCTGGCGATGATCGAGTTCGCGGCCTTCCTCAAACTCCTGCTCTATGTATCGCTGATCTCCTGCGTCTTCCTCCCCTGGGGGCTGGCTGGTGTCGGGGCCGGGCCGAAATCACTTGCCCTGGGTGCCGTGACCTATCTTGGCAAACTTGCCTTGTGCGGCATTCTCCTCGCCGTGTTTGAGACCGCGATCGCCAAGATGCGCGTTTTCCGCGTCCCGGATTTTCTGGGCGCGGCACTCATGCTGGCGTTGCTCGGCACGCTCTTGCTGTTCGTCTCGCGGAGCCTCTGATGAACGGCCTCACCTTCGACATCGCCCATCTGCTCGCCGGCGGCCTGGTGCTGGTCAGCTTCATGATGCTGTACCAGGATCGCCTCTTCGCCCTGATCAACGTTTTTGCACTTCATGCGATCGTGCTCGCCCTGTCCGTGGCCTGGCAGGCCTACATTCAGGACGCCCATCACCTCTATGTCACGGCGGCGATCGCCCTGATCTTCAAGGCGATCATCATTCCTGTCGGCCTGCACCGCATCATCCAGCGGCTCGGCATCCATCGCGACATCGAGACCGCCGTCGGGATCGGTCCAACCATGCTTGCCGGGATAGGCCTGGTGACCCTGTCCATGGTGCTGATGCTGAGGGTCACTCCCGACGCCGACCCCCTAGCCCGCGAGGATCTTGCCTTCGCGCTGTCCATCATACTGCTTGGGCTCCTGGTGATGGTCACCCGCCGGAACGCGGTCAGCCAGGTTGTCGGCTTCATGTCGCTCGAGAATGGCCTGGTGCTGGCCGCCACGGGCGCCAAGGGCATGCCGCTGGTTGTCGAGATCAGTGTCGCCTTCTCGATTCTGATCGCCTTCATCGTCATCGGCGTCTTCCTGTTTCGCATACGCGAGAGATTCGACTCGGTCGATGTCGGCGCGCTCGACGACTACAGGGGGGAACACCGTTGACCGCGTTTTCCCTCGATGCAGTGGCCGCCGTCTTGCTGATACCGGTCGGCGCGGCCGCGCTCCTGGCGACCCTGCCGAACTATCGGATAACGGCTGGCCTCAATGTCGCCGCGAGCCTGCTTACCTTGATCGCCGCGGTGTCGCTTCTCTTCACGGATCGGCCGCAGCCCGGTCAGTATCTGCTCGTCGACGATCTCAATATCGTTTTCATCGTGCTCAACACGTTCGTCGGCTTCACGACCAGTGTGTTCAGCGCCTCCTACATCGCGCACGAACTGGATACGGGGCGGCTGACGGCGACGAATTTGCGATTTTATCACGCAATGTACCAGATCATGATGTTCGGCATGAATCTGGCATTCGTGTCGAACAATATCGGCTTGATGTGGGTGGCGGTGGAACTTGCCACGCTGACCACCGTGCTCATGGTCGGCATCTACCGCACGCACGAGGCGCTGGAGGCGGCCTGGAAGTATTTCATACTCGGCAGCGTCGGCATCGCGCTTGCCCTCTTCGGCACCATTCTCGTCTACATGGCCGCGCAGCCGATTGTCGGCGAAGGCACGAATGCAATGGTCTGGACAGTGCTTATCGAGCACGCGGCGCGCTTCGACCCGGCGTTGCTGAACGTCGCCTTCGTCTTCCTGCTGCTCGGCTATGGGACGAAGGTTGGCCTTGCGCCTTTGCATGCCTGGCTGCCCGACGCGCACGCGGAAGGCCCGACGCCGATTTCAGCGGTGTTGTCGGGGCTGCTCCTCAACGTCGCGCTCTATGCGGTGCTGCGCTTCAAGCTGCTGCTCGCGGCCAGCCCGGACGCGATCGCGCCTGGGCCATTGATGATCACGATGGGGCTCACCTCCCTCATCTTCGCGGCCTTCATGCTCTACCGCCGCCGCGACATCAAACGTCTGTTCGCGTACTCCTCGATCGAGCACATGGGCATCATCGTGTTCGCTTTCGGCATGGGTGGCCCGCTCGCCAATTTTGCCGGGCTGCTGCACATGGTCATGCACAGCCTGACCAAGTCGGCGATCTTTTTCACGGTCGGCCACATCGCCCAGATCAAGGGAACACAGAACATTGCCGAGATCCGGGGGCTGACGGAAACGCATCCGGGGCTTGGCTGGGCGCTCGTCATCGGCGTCGTTGCCATTGCCGGCCTGCCTCCACTCGGCATCTTCATGAGCGAATTCCTGGTCGTGAGTTCGACATTTGCAAGGCACCCCCTTTTGGCGATTCCTCTGGTATTCGGGATTCTGCTCGCTTTCGGCGCCCTGTTGCTTCGGTTGACCGGCGTCGCTTTCGGCGAACCGCGAGGCAGCACCGCGCCCGCCGAGGCGTCCTACGTTCCGATGTATTCCCACCTGGCGCTTGTGTTTGCCGCCGGCATCTATCTGCCACCACCGCTGGTCATATGGTTCCAGCATGTCGCCAACCTTCTGGGATGAAGCGGACGGGAGAAAGAACATGCCCGCACTGACCGAGCTCATCCTTGCCGGCAAGGGCGTCGACAACCATCTCCCGTGGTCGCGCGCGGTGGTGACTTCGAAAGAATGGAGCTTTGCCGCCGAGCAACTGGCCGAAGGGCACTGGAGCCTGCTCGGTCTTTGGGGCGAGCCAGGCACCGTCCACATGGCACTGCTCGACGAGGCCGTCGGGGACATCGGCGTTGTCAGCCTGCTGTGTCCGGATGGCCGCTACCCGTCGGTCGGCCTGCTGCATCCGCCAGCACTGCGCCTTGAACGTGCGGCCGCGGACCTGTTCGGTCTTTTGCCGGAAGGCGCGCCCGATACGCGACGGTGGCTTGATCATGGCCACTGGGGCATCAGCTTCCCGTTGAGTGCCCGCGCCCGGACCTCCGTTGCGGCGGCGTCCCCCTACCAATTCCTGCCTGCCGAGGGGGAAAGCCTGCATCAGATCCCGGTCGGGCCCGTGCATGCCGGCATCATCGAGCCAGGGCATTTTCGATTTACAGCGAGCGGCGAAACGGTCGTCCGGCTGGAGGAACGCCTGGGGTACACGCACAAGGGCATGGAAGGCTTGATGGCCGGGTCCGATATCGACCATGCCGCCAAGCTGGCGGGCAGGACCTCTGGCGACAGTACCGTGGCATACGCCCTTGCTTTTTCCCGCGCGATCGAAGCGGCCCTGGGCATCGAGGTTCCTGCGCGCGCGGTCTGGCTGCGAGCGCTCATGGCCGAGTTGGAGCGTCTGGCCAACCATCTTGGCGACATCGGCGCCATCTGCAACGACGCCGCCTTCGCACTCATGCACGCCCACTGCGGCGTCCTGCGCGAGCGCGTATTGCGGGCAAGCGACGCCGCCTTCGGCCACCGTTTGATGCGCGACCGCGTCGTGCCCGGAGGAGTGGCGGCCTACCTGAACGACGAGGGGACAACAGCGATCTGGTCCCTGATCGCGGAGATCAGGCAGCGGTTTCCGGCGCTTGTGGAACTCTACGACAACACCGCGTCGCTGCAGGATCGGACAGTCGCAAGTGGGCGGCTGAAGGTGGAACTCGCTCGACAATATCGTGCCGGAGGGTATGTCGGCCGGGCCTCCGGTCGGGACTTCGATGCGCGACGCAGTCTGGCCTATCCTCCCTATGACGCGCTCAACTTCAATGTGCCTCTCCTCCAGGAAGGCGACGTGAACGCCCGTGTCTGGATTCGCATTCACGAGGTCGAACAGAGCTTGTCCCTGGTCGAGCAAATCCTGAGACAGTTGCCGGGCGGACCGATCCGTGTCGACTTTGCACGGACAGGCGGACCGCATGAAGGCATGGCGCTCGTCGAGGGTTTCCGGGGCGACATTCTGGCCTGGCTGCGCATTGGTGAAAGCGGCCTGGTCGAGCGCTGTCACCTGCGTGATCCGTCATGGTTTCAATGGCCGCTGCTGGAAGCGGCCATCGAAGGCAACATCGTTGCCGACTTCCCGCTATGCAACAAATCGTTCAACTGCTCGTATTCAGGACACGACCTCTAAGGGTTCAAGGCAAGCCATCATGCGCAAGCTCCTCTTCGAAAGCCTGATACGCCCGCCGCTGACCGAGCGTCCGCCGCGAGTAAGCGACGCGGCGGTTGACGAACTCGCACGCGCCCTCAATGGGGTTGCTCATAGAAGATTGGGGCGAAGCCTGTCGATCCGGGCAGTCGATGCCGGTTCCTGCAACGGTTGCGAACTCGAGATGCACGCGCTCAACAGCGCTTTCTACGATATCGAGCGTTTTGGAATCCGGTTCGTCGCATCGCCGCGCCATGCCGATGTCCTGCTTGTCACCGGGCCGGTAACCAAAAACATGCGCGAGGCATTGAAGCGGACCTACGACGCAACTCCCAACCCCAAATGGGTGGTCGCGCTCGGCGATTGCGCCCTGAACGGCGGCTGTTTCGCCGGCAGCTACGCCGTGGTGGGCGGAGTGTCGGAGGCGTTGCCTGTCGATCTGCACATTCCAGGCTGCCCGCCACCGCCCCTCGAAATTCTGAAAGGCCTGCTCGCCTTGCTTGAGGGCGTGAATTCAAGGGCCGCTGTTGCCCGAAGTTGACGATCGATGTGGCGGGCTTTTCCGCCACCAGGCAGCAAAAGCCTCCAGGCTGAAATGGCATCCCGGCTGCCCCGGTTTCGATGTGAAAGCGGAGCGTTTAACGATCGCGGCGTGAAGCTGAAGCAAGGCGGCCTGTCTAAAATGGCGCACCGGAGAGGATGAAACTGGGAACTCCTATGTGATTGTTTGTTCAAGCAATTTATAAAAAACACACGTGCTGACTGTCGATCGTGAGCGGGTTGAGCCACCAGTCCGTGCCTTCGGTCTGTTATGCCGAAGGGGTGCAGAGATGTGATGGCCCGAAATCTATGATATGCTTCCGTGGCAATTCAACGTCGGGAGCACTGCATGGTCGGAGTACCGCTTGGATTCAACCTCGGTGATTTGATCCTTCGTACAGCAAACGAGCTGCGGGAAGCGCAAGCGAAGGCCAACAAGGACGATCCTGTTCTGCAGTTCATGGGGTGCGAGATTGAACTCGCGGTGACAGCCACGGCCGAGGCCGGAGGTGGTATCAAGTTCTGGCTGGTCGACGCGTCCGCGAAGGGATCGCGGGAAAAAGTCAGCACCGTGAAAATCAGCTTCGGGCCAGTGCCGGGAAAAAAGGCGCTGCAGTATCTCCAGGAAACGGGCGGTGCCGCTCCCAAGAACCCAAAGCGTAAGACTAGCTCCTGATGGCCGAGAGCGAGGATGCGCGCAGGCTGCGCGCCTTGTGGAACCGCGAAGCCCTCAGTCAGTACGAGGGCAAGTGGATCGCCTTCCGCAAAGGTGAGGTTGAGGCTAGTGAAGCGTCCAATGAGGTGTTGCTTTCTCGCTATCTGGACGAGATCAAAGAGCACCGCGGTCCTCTGTTCGCCTATGTGTATTTCGGGGTGATGCAATGACCCATCGCATCGATTTTACCGACCGCTATGACTACGGCACAAAGCAGAACAATTACGACAATAGGCCGATGGCCGAAGTCACGCTGGTGGGGCCGACGGGATCTGTCCGTCTGTGGGCTGTGGTCGATTCCGGGGCGGATTATAGTCAGGTCAGCGCGGCGGACGCGAACGCCACGGGCATCAACGTTGCGGGCGCTCCCTCGGCCAGTGTTCTGGGCGCCACCGGCTCCGTTTCTCTGCCGCAAGTGCCCAACGTCCAGATCGATGTCGAAGGCATACCGACAACGGCTGATGTGATTGTTGGCGGTACGCAGCCGCTTCTCGGGCGACAAAGTTTCCTCGCCGCAATCAAGTTCGGGATGGACGATACCGGCTGGTTGTATGAGTAGGAACATAATCTATATGGTTAAGCTTCTGTTCCTGCCATATTTTTCAAGGCTGGAACGCAGCGTCGAGAGATTGCGGCATTGTTTATGTCACACATCTTCAGGCAGATTCTCCAGCTCCAGCCTGTCACCTATGTACTGCCGCGCTCTGTATCCGGCCCCGCGATTCCGAGTGGCTTGGCCGAGAAGGATCATCCTGGACGGGATGTAGAAAAATGGCGCACCCGACAGGATTCGAACCTGTGACCTCTGCCTTCGGAGGCCGATTTAGTTAGTCTTTTCAATAGCTTGTCTTTATACGCCATGGTTCGCTAAGCTACTACGACGACTGACTTTTTGTCGACCCGAGGACCGAAGCCAGTATCCTACCGCAGGCCGGAGTTTCCGTCCGGGTGCTTCCGTGGTGCTTCCGCGGAATCACTTCGACAGAGCTCTGAGGTGCGCGATGGCAAAGCTGAACAAACGAACCGTAGATCAAGCGGGACCGGGAAAGTCGGACTACTTTCTTTGGGATGATGAGTTACCTGGGTTCGGGCTGCGCGTGTTTTCATCCGGTAAGCGCAGCTATCTTGTACAGTATCGAGCTAAAGGTAGAACCCGCCGATTTACGATCGGGCCCCATGGCGTCTGGGCTCCAGAAGCGGCTCGAAAGGAGGCGCGGATACTGATCGGTCGAATCGCGCAAGGCGACAATCCTGCGGAGACGAAACTTCTCGACGCCAAAACGATCACCGTCAAAGAACTTTGCACCCGATATTTGGCTGATTGTGAAGCTGGACTTGTGCCAGGCAAAGGCGGTCGCCCCAAGAAGCCATCGACTATGGAGATCGACCGAAGCCGCATAAAACGCCACATCCTTCCGCTCCTTGGGAACCGGAGAGTGACGGAGGTCACGTCGGCAGACATTGCCAAGTTTTTGCGAGACGTTGCCAACGGCAAGACCCGAGCCGACATGAAAACAAAGATGCGTGGGCGAGCTATCGTTCGCGGAGGCATTGGCACCGGTTCGCGCGGCGTAGGACTTCTCGGCGGCATCTTCACGTACGCCATGCGGGAAGGGATCATCGAAAAGAATCCGGTTCACGGCTTTCGGAAACCAAAGGATCGCGTTCGAGACCGTCGTCTGACCGAGCGTGAGTATCGTGCATTGGGCAAGATTCTCGCGGACGCCGCTTTCGACCCGCAGTTTTCAACGGCTACCAAAATGGTACGGACCCTCGCTATGACGGGATGTCGGCGAGGCGAGATCATCAATCTGAGAGTGGGGGAGATCGATGTTCAGCGCAGTTGCATCAGGCTTGAGGATTCCAAGGAAGGTGCATCGGCCCGGGCCATCGGCTTGCCCGTGGTAGAGTTGCTCCAACCACTATTGTCGGACGATGAGGCTGATTTCGTATTTCCCGGCACGGAGCAAGGAAAACCATTAATCGGCTTCCCGAAGCTATGGGAAAAGCTCGTCAAAGGCACACCGCTTGAAAGCGTGACCCCCCATGTGCTTCGCCACAGCTTCGCAAGCGTGGCAAACGATCTCGGCTTTACCGAATCGACGATAGCAGCGTTGGTAGGACATTCACGGGGGACGATCACTAGCCGCTACATTCACACAGTAGACACCGCGCTCGTAATGGCAGGCGACACGATCGCTAGCTACATTCAGGCTCTGTTAGATGGAGTGAAGTTCGAGCGCGCAAATTATGCGCTCGATCACAGCGCGCGTAAGGATGCCATGCGGAAATTCTTGACAGCGGCTGTGGAGTCTGCCGGTACCCAGGTCGCGTAGTCACCTTCTCGAGGCTTACTTTGCTCGATTCGACCTCACGGTTGTTCCGCCACAGTGTCATCAAAAGAATGACCCCGGCTGTTTGGCGTAGATGCGGCTTCCCGTGACACTCGCCAAGAATTGCTCGGGCAATACTCGTTCGACAACGGTAAGGAAGGCCTCGATTAGCGCGCGCATGTGATCTAGATCGCCTTCTTGCACGCGGCGCCAGACGCTCGGCCGATAACGCACGATGATCGAAAGGGCATAGAGCAGCACAAAACAGATCGCCCGGTACTCGTTCACATCTCTGAACAGGGGCTTGATAAAGGCGGTGCGGCCGAGCGGACTACGATGGATCGCGAGCGCCTCCCAAAATGAACTAAGACCCTCGTGATCGACCGCTGCCTGGAAGCACCGTTGCCCTTTCGAGGCGACACGCCTGATTTCACTGATAGGGCCGGGGAATGCGGCTACATCCTCCTTCGTCATACGGCGCGACACATCCGCGAGTATGATGTACGTACGGGTCGCACGGACCGGCGCGCGAAAGCTGAGGGGGTTTCCGTTCGCCATCGCGTTGTGACTGGGATGCAACCAGAGCGTCGGGCTCTCGAAAATGTCCACATATAAGTCGGCAATCTCTGGAATGCGGGCCAACAGGTTCTCAAGCGTCACCCAACTTTGCGCGGGCAATGCCTCAGCCGCCGCTAAACTCTTGGCTTTCGCTGTTGGCAACCAATTGACGTCCTTGCCCATAAAACGCAGCCAATAGGGCAGAAAACCCGATCGGATTGCCCCGACACCGATATCCGGCAGATCCAATGTCCGCCCATCAAAGGTGTAGAGCCCATGACCTTGCTTCGTAACCTCCTCAATCTCGGCAAGCGTGGACGACCCAGACGGCGCGGAAACCAGTTCCGCGAATGCGAACGCCATCGTTCCGTAATAGAGGTTCAGGATCCGCTGGCTTACATTTTTCGTTTGCGGCGCCGTGTAGTAGTCGGTCGCATTGCGTAGTGTGAAAGCTAAGCCTTCCGCCTTGCAAGATATCTGATCTGCTCCGAGGGTGGCGCCTTCTCGCGTCGCGCGATCCACTATAAGTTTGCGGGCAAGCCTGACACTGTGAAGTTGGCGAAGGCGAAGCCAGACGGCCTCAATCGGCGCCTCCGATAGGAGCAAGCGGTATTGCTGGTCGCTATCGTCCTCTTCGTCGATGATCTTGTCCGCATCTGCGCCCGGTGCGAATTTTCCGTCGGACGTCTCGCGGTTCCACTCGACGAGCACCGCGTAGAACTCATCGACCATGCGGATCGGGGTGGTAATGCCGTGGGCATAGGATTCGAGTTTGTAAAACGCGCCATTCGTCATGATCAGGTCGACCTGTGCCTGCAAGGCCTTGTAGGTCGTATTGTCGGTCGCGGACGAGTAGAGCAAAGCGAACTTGCGGCGGTGTCCTCCGCGCTCGGCTGACATCACCAAATGTTCGCCATGCTCCACCTCCAGTTCGATAGAGACGCGCCATCCATGCCGGCGCAGTGGTTCCAAAATTTTGTTCTCGGCATCCCTTTTCAGGAGCTCGAGACGACCACGCCATCCCGTGTCCATTTTTGCCGGCCTCTGCGTTGTTACGGGCAATGCATCGAAAGAGGCGACACGTAGTTGATTCGATGTGCGCATCCGCTAGTTTTGAGCATGCCTCTAAGAATAGCTATCGAACAGCGCTATCCTCAGTCTTTCCCACGTATTGTCGCCATGCGGGAAAGGCTGATAGAGGTCAGTCAAGCCTTCCTGGACAGCGGCTTCGGTGACGGCAACGCCGAGCAGCGTCTATGTTCGGCCGACGAAGGCACCTACTGGCAGCAGCTTTCCGAGGTATTGCTGGCGCACCAGCTCACAGAGGCTGGGGTCGAATTGACCCATCAGCAGGCAGGGCCCGACTTTCGGATCGACCGGGAGGGCCGGCGCATTTGGATCGAAGTTATCACGCCAACCGCCGCCAATATTCCGGCGGAGTGGCTTGCTGCGCCGGGCGGCGGTGTGCGTGATTTTCCGTATGAGGCCATTCTCCTACGCTGGACGGCCGCGATCAAGCAAAAGGCCGAAGTATTGCTGGGCAATCCGCCGCTTGCCGTTCCAGGCTACCTCGCCAATGGCACAGTCGGCGCCAATGATGCGTACGTTATCGCGGTAAATGGCCGGCTTCTGCGCGGATATGACGGCGTCTTCGATGCGCTGACCGGAATCAGTCAGTTTCCATTTGCGGTGGAGGCAACCTTCGCCGTCGGACCGTTGCAGTTGCGTATCAATCGGGAGACCCTGGAAGCCAGCGCACTCGAACACCAGCCGCGTTACCTGATTCACAAGCCGACTGGGCAGCCCGTTCCGGCCGATACCTTTCTGGATCAACGATTCGCGCCGATCAGCGCCATCTGGGCGACGGACATTGACGAGTTCTCGCTGCTGGGGCGAATCCCGAGAATGGCTGTCGTACACAATCCGGGCACCGCCAACCCCGTGCCATCGAGATTCTTGCCAGCCCAAGACGAATATCAAGCACAAGAAATCGACGAGCAAAACTATCGACTCGATCGACTGGACGGGAATCTTCCCGGAGAACTCGCCGACGAGTTAACGGTCGGCTGAAGGCCTCTAGTCAGCCGCCATTAGAGCAACGTCCCTCTGCCTGCTGGTCTTGCGTGAACTTGATCTGCGCGGCCGGCTTTCCACGCTCTTCAGCCCATGCCGCCAGAGTATTAGTCTCTACGCGGTCGCCCTAAGATCACTACGTGCGCCGGGCTTCCGAGCGCAGGATATAGGACGATTCGAGCGACGAGATAGCCTGCCCCCGGCCCATCGAGGGGTTCGCCAACGGCTAGTTGGAGCGTATGGGAGTCGTCGGCATCAAACGGGCTTTCATGCGGCAGATCGCCTACGAAGGTCTCAACGTCATCACGTCTGCAAAGGATTAGGTCTATAAGCAACGGATCAAAAGCACCTAAGCCCATTTCTGCGATGGCATAGGCATAGGCCGTTTTCGCCAGCGACCGCATGTAGTGCCGACGATTGACCTCACCAAGCTTCACTGCCACGAGCTTTGCCCCAGTCTCTTCGGCAACCTGCTTGACTATGCTCGACAGAGCCTGCTGATCGACATAGGTCCACGGTTCGCCAATTGACGCCGACCGGGCGCCGCTTGGCTTCAGCAGCTCGGGGAGAGGCGACGACCAGAGGCTGATCATCAAGGGCGCCTTTGCCAAGGTAACTCTGCGCTTGCCGAGATTCCGAATCGGTTGACCGTGTTCGTTGACCTCGACAAAATGCATCAGAACGTCGGAAGGTCGATCCTTTCTGTTCCGGGTTGGCGCATCTACCTGTGCCCTGAACACCCCGAGCTGCTTTTTAAGCACCTCTTGCTCGTATTTCTGGATGATCTTTTGGCAATCGGAGCAACAAGACTTCTCGAGCACAAGGCTGTTGCCGCCCAATGCGAAAGGTATCACGTGCTCGTCCGTCAACGGCACCCCTACGCCGCCGCAGTAGATACACCTGCCCGGGGAGGGAATCCGGCGACTCCGGCGTTGCTCCAGGTCGAATTCTGATAGCTTCATTGAAACGACCTAGCCGGATGGAGGCGATCACGTTCGCAATCGGGAATTCCGGATACTTCTACAAGCTGCCCATGGCGGACTCCGACAGGTTCCGCGCGGGCCCAACGTCATCTCAAGGGTTCTGCTGATGCCCGTATTCTCTCGGCGTCGACTCCAGCAGATGATTGATGACCTTTCAGCTTATCTTGATCAAGAGAAAGCTTCCGATCTCGTTCAGAGACTCGAATCGAAAAAAGTCGATCAGGCGCTGCCAGCAGAAATGGAACTAGCAATATTGTGGGCAATTGCGAACACCGGCGACATCGTCGTCGAGCCGGCGTGGTGGGGTGACACCCGGCGGCCGGATGCCGTCTCCGAGACCGTTGTGCTGGGTACGCAAGTTGCTGTTGAGATCGCGGCGGCCACGGACAATTCAATTTCGCCAGAAGAGGCGATGGACCGCGTTGCTCTCTCCGTCACCGATTTCTGCAATCGGCTGTCCAAGGGAGTAGGCCACCACCTCTATTTTCGTTTCGGCGAAACCACAAAACGCATGGAGGGACGAAGCTTTCGACAAGTCTTGGCACCTTTTGATTTTCAGTTGACTGAAGAGCAGGCGAAGAGGTTGAGAGAATGGGTGCGTGAAGATCGATTTAAGACAGAGAAAATCACGCTACGCGAGCCGGGACTTTTGGTTGAAGTGGAATGGAAGGAATATCGCCAGGTCCGATATCATAACATCTGGACATCTTTGCCGCCGCAGGCCTATTCGCGGGAGGAAAACCCGCTTTTCGCGCTTCTTCGTCGAAAGGCAGATCAGCTTCGCGCGGCGACAGCTGGAACAGTCCGCATCGTCGTCGTCGCTGATGTTGGGTCTACCCTTTTAAATCACATGGGTAGGATCGGGGAAAATGACCCAGGAGGACGCAATTTTTCCGCACGGCAGATCATTCACCGCTTTGTCCAATTACACAACCGTAAGATCGACGGTGTCGTGGCTTTGAGTCCGCGAAAGGAACTGCGGATGGGGAGTAGCGAACGAAATTGGGTAGCTCGGGGCTTCTATACTGACGCTGGGAAAGATGGGTGTGTCGCACTTTCAAAAGTCCTTGAAGCCTTGCCACTGCCACGCTTCGCTGGATATCAGGCTAGGTCCTTATTCCGCCAGGGCTGTTTTTCGCCTAAGGCAAAGGGATGGTATCTGGGAATGAGTATGGAGAGCAAACTTCGAGATAAGAATGACCCAAATAGTGGGCGACAGGAAAGCGTGAGGATTCCTGCGCGGATGTTCTTGGATCTTATGGCGGGACGTATCACTGAGGCACAATTTCGATACTTCCTCGGTGAAAGAAACGGTGAAAAAAATTTCCTTGCTGGTTGGCTCAACAAGGGCCTGACGATCTCCGGCGCGGAGATGGCCCCGAGGAACCTGGATGAGGAAGACGATCACATCATCCTTCATTTCAGTGATGATCCAGTTGCTCGTCCGTTAACAGGCAAGGGATAGGTTTAGCAACGCTGATTCCGAATCGGAAAATCTCACCGGCGGGCGAACTTGAACCCCGGAACCATGCACGGAATAACGGACGGCTGCGACCGTCACCTCGCGGGCCCAATCAACGGATTCGTCATGGCACAGCGTCGGCCGCTGATGTAACCTGGGCGGGCTACGCTGTTCAGGGCTTCGCCCCGGTCGCCACTCGCACCAATCTACGTTGGCTGGCCCTCTTGCTCTTCACCCCGTTCAGCATCGAACGCCTGCCTACCCTTCGCAGTCCATAATCGTTGGGCTTGCTCGCCTTCATCGCTCTGTAGCTTGGCGGCGATCCAGAGCAACGCGCCGTAGATGGTAGCGCGATCGTCGTTGGTGAGCTCGACAATGCCTGCCTTGACGACGAGTCCGCCCAGTTCGATCAGATGTCGAGTGCGTTTGCGTCTCTCGACCTGCCATGTCCTCATGTCATTGCGAGCCAGTGCCGCCTGCCGGCGATTGTGGGCTGCCCGGTTGCGCTGGAGCGCCGCGTGGGTTGCGCTGAGATGCCGGAGCAGTTCGCCGTGACCTGCTGTCGAAAAACATCGCTCCACGCTTGGCCCACGCCTCACGCTTTGCGGTGTCTTTGGTTTCAGCGATTGCGACCAGCGCGCCGGCCAGTTCGTCGCTGCTGAGCTGATCGGCGCCGGTGGCGATCACCAGCTCGCCAAGCTGCTGCACCTTTCGCGTTTTGAGTTCTCGCGCTTTGTCTTCCAGCGCCCTCAGTTCGGCGTCGAAGTCCCTTGGTTTGCGCATGGCTATCTCCATCGATTGTCGATGCGGCAATGATAGGGGAGCGTCTGCCGGAAGGCTTCAGGGTTGCCGAGACAGCCTGGGACGGGCTGGTCCATCCCGAGATTTTTTCGAGGGAGGGCGCGCTTATACGTCGTGCCGACGTGGGCTTTGCCGTGCAAATGATCTGGTCGCTATGGCGATCTATCATCTTCACGTCAAGGTCATTGGCCGCAAGGCTGGGAGCAGTGCTGTCGCGTCGGCCGCCTACCGCTCGGCTTCGCGGTTGCGCGACGAGCGCATCGAACGCAGCCACGACTTCTCCGCCAAACGCGGTGTCGTCCATTCCGAGGTGATGTTGCCGGAGGATGCGCCGGAAACCTGGAGCGACCGCGAACGGCTTTGGAACGACGTCGAGGCGATCGAGGTGCGCAAGGATGCCCAGCTCGCCCGCGAGGTCGAGTTTGCCCTGCCGCGCGAACTCAGCCAGGCGCACGGCATCGAACTGGCGCGCGACTTTGTACAAGTCGAGTTTGTCAGCCGAGGCATGGTCGCAGATCTCAATGTGCATTGGGACAGGGCGGAGGATGGCAGCCCCAAGCCGCATGCTCATGTCATGCTCACCATGCGGTCCGTGGACGAGAACGGTTTTGGTGCCAAGGTTCGAGACTGGAATGCTACCCAGCTGGTCGAGCGCTGGCGCGAGCGGTGGGCGGAGCTGGCCAATGAGCGCCTGGCCGAACTCGACATCGACGCCCCCATCGATCATCGCAGTCTGGAAGCGCAGGGCATTGCCCTGGAGCCGCAAACGCAGATTGGTGCACCGGCGCAACGCATTGAAGGCAGCGGCCTTTCTGCTGGCGATAGTGAAGCAGATCGCGCCGAACTGCATCGCGAGATCGCGCGCAACAATGGCGCGCGCATCGTTGCCGATCCATCCGTGGCGCTGGACGCCATCACCCATCAGCAATCGACCTTCACCCGAAAAGACATTGCGAAGTTCGCGCATCGGCACAGCGATGGAATGGAGCAGTTCAACGCGGTGATGGCGGCCATCAGCAATGCACCCGATCTGGTCGAGCTCGGCAAGGACAGGCGTGGCGAAGATCGCTTCACCACCCGGCAGATGATTGAGACCGAACAGCGCCTTCACCGCGCGGCGGAGCGTATCGATTTGGACGAGCGACACGCGGTGAGTGAGGCACATCGCGAGGTAGCTCTGGCGCGCGCTGCGCAAGGCGGGCTTGTCCTTTCGGGCGAGCAGGCCGATGCGCTTGCGCACATCACCGATGGTCACGGTCTTGGTATCGTTGTCGGCTTTGCCGGCACCGGCAAGAGCGCCATGCTGGGCGTTGCGCGCCAGGCATGGGCGGCAGCCGGCTATGAGGTTAAAGGCGCCGCACTCTCCGGCATTGCGGCCGAGAATCTGGAAGGCGGATCAGGCATCCCGTCACGCACCATCGCCAGTATGGAGCATAGCTGGGGACAGGGCAGGGATCTGCTCACCACGCGCGATGTCCTGGTGATCGATGAGGCCGGCATGGTCGGCACGCGCCAGTTGGAGCGCGTGCTCTCCCATGCGGCGGACGCTGGCGCAAAAGTCGTCCTTGTCGGCGATCCCCAACAGCTGCAGGCGATCGAAGCGGGTGCTGCATTCCGTTCGATCCATGAACGCCACGGCGGCGTCGAAATCGAGCAGGTGCGCCGGCAGCGCGAGGACTGGCAGCGTGATGCCACGCGCGATCTTGCAACCGGCGGGATCAATGCTGCGATCAGCACCTACGACGCGCACGGCATGGTGCATCGAGCTGCAACGCACGACGAAGCGCGAGCTGAACTCGTCGAGCGCTGGGATCGCGACAGGCAGGCGCATCCAGAGGCAAGCCGGATCATTCTCACACACGCAAACGACGAGGTGCGTGCGCTCAACCAGGCAGCACGCGAGCGCATGCGCGCTGCCGGCGATCTGGGTGACGATGTCCAGGTGAATGTGGAACGCGGTGCAAGGAACTTCGCCAGCGGCGACCGCGTCATGTTCCTGCGAAACGAGCGCGGGCTTGGCGTCAAGAACGGCACGCTTGGCATCGTGGAGGATCTCAGCACACAGAGCATGACGGTTCGCGTCGACGATGGGAGGTCAGTTCGCTTCGACCTGAAAGACTATTCCCACATCGACCACGGTTACGCTGCGACCATTCACAAGGCGCAGGGCATGACGGTTGACCGCGTCTATGTCCTGGCAACGCCGGGCATGGATGCGCATGGCAGCTATGTAGCGCTATCGCGGCACCGAGACGCGATGGACCTGCATTACGGCGGCGACGACTTTGCGACACGAGACCGGCTCGTTCGCACGCTGTCGCGCGACCGCGCCAAGGACATGGCTTCCGACTATGAGCTAGTCGATCCGGCGAGGAGCTATGCCGAACGGCGCGGCATCACCTTCCGCGAGCGCCTGGTCGAGATCGTGCGCCGGATCATTCCGGAGAGCCTCCGCGACCGGATCGGCGGGTTGCTGGACGGATTGCGTTCGCCCGGAGACGTCCAGCTCGGCCAAGAAGGTGGGCGCGGGCCGGGAAGGGAGAGTGTTGGAGGGCGGATCGGAGATGCAGGCCCAACGCCCGGCAGAGGAAATCTCGCCACAGGCTTGCCGCGCGACACGGATGTTCCGGTGGACGCGGAAGCGGCGTTGCGCAGCGCTCGCACCAAGGCGCTTGTTCGTCACGCCCGCGCTCTCGACGCGATCCTCAGTACCGGAAATGCCAACGGGCAGGGCAGTCCCGACCAGATGCGCGAATTGAGGGATGCTCGTAGCGCTTTCGAGAAGGTGCGGCCGCATGGCTGGCGCGATGCCGAAGCGGCCTATGTGAAGAATCCCGAGCTTGTCCCCGAGGCGGGGGCCGGCCGCGTCAGCCGCATCGTGCTTGCCCTCCAGCTTGAAACCGAAATCCGCACTGGATTGGACACCGATCCGAACCGCCGGGCCGAGCGCTTCGTGGGACGTTGGCAAGAACTCCACCGGACAAGCCAGGACCAATATCAGGCCGGCGACATGTCCGGCTACAAGTCAACGCGCTCGGCCATGTCCGATATGGCCAAGAGCCTCGAACGCGATCCGCAGCTGGAATCCCTGCTTGCCAATCATAAGAAAGCGCTTGGCATCCAGGTCGAATCCGGCCGGCGTCTGGGTGTAGAACTCGCGTTCAATCACGGCATCGGGCTTGGCCGAGGCAAAGGCATCGGAATCTGACCATCCGATTTGCCGCCGTTACCGCGCCACATCGCGGTAGGGCGGGAATGCGTCTTGCCTGACCGATGCAGCCTGTTTCGTGTGACCCATCAGATATCATAGGCACGCAGGAGGAGACAGGAGAGCCATGCCCGAACCCGATCGCATCATTCGCAGCAGAACTGTCCTTGCCCGGACCGGCCTGTCCCGCTCAACCATGTATCGCAAGATCGCCGAAGGCACGTTCCCGGCTCAGATCAAGATCAGTGTCAACGGTGCGGGCTGGCGCGAATCAGAAGTTAATCAGTGGGTTGACGATCCAGTTATGTGGTGCGCCAGGAAGCAGCAAGACAATAGCGACCAACCGCAATCAGTCGTCAGGCATCGCCGCCATCGGATAGGTTCAATGACCGATTAGGGCCGACGGCGGTCCGTCCGGTTTCGGTAGCGGTTGATGGAAAGCTGCCCCTAACCAACCGCCCCCTTTCGGCCCCTCGTACTCAAATAGCGAAACCCGATAGCGGTCATTGCCCGTTATAATATCAATTCCCTGCGCATGCGTAGCGATTGCGGGCTCCAATCCGAAGCGCCAAACAGCGACGGAGCCGATCGCTCTGGAGAGTATCCCTATGGCCCGGCGCCTTCGGGACGAACGCTGTTTGCCGCTTCCTCAGCCTCGGCCGCTGCCTGCGCAGCGCGCTCCACCATCTCGCGCGTGACGACTTTGCTGTGATCCCGCTCACGGTAGAGACGCGCATACTCGGCGTCGTCGACATCGCCCGGGCCATAGTCATGGTAGTCGAGATGGCGCCAACCCCGTTGCGTGAGGTCCATGCCGTATTCTACGCCGACAAATCCGCTCAAGGGCACGATATAAGTCTTTACGAACGGGACGTTCTCGTAGGTTCGCTTGATGAACTGCGCGCCGGGCGTGTTTTCGATAAACCATGGCTGCCGGCCGAACCCACCAAACTGCAGTTGGATGACGCGGCCGAGCGTTTTCAATGCCGATAGAGCGTCCTCCCGCATTGTGGAGTAGGTCGCGGGATTAAAATGGACCGAACGGTTGCGCAGCGTCGCGAGCTCCATGAAAGCCATCCCAACATCAGGCAAGAGCACGCCCCAGTCTTCCAACACGCGCACGGCGAACCGCCAGTCATCGAAAGACTCGCTGCGATAGACGCGGCGATAGTGCGGCGACGCTTTGTAGTGATCCCGAAGGTCCAAGATGAGGTGGTTCAGAATGCGCTCACCGAGGGCGCACGTAGCAACCAAGGCTGGGAAGTAGAGCCCTGACACAAAGGCGCGGCGCGCCTGTTCATGCATCAGGTTATGATAACTGACGATGGAGAACGCCTTTGCACCAAGGTCCTTAGTGTCCTGGATCACATGCGCATGGCGGCGTTCTCCGTACTCGGCCTTGAGCCTCTCAATCGCATTGTTGCGGTTCTCAATATGAAGCGCCTTCACTTTCTCCTCCCAGTGCGCGCTCGGATCTTCGAGACTCATCGGGGTGGAGTCGAAATCATAGGCAAACGGGTGATACCGCCGCCGCCCACGGTCTCGCACGGAAACGTGCCCGTCATGATCGTAGAGGCCACCCGGCAGGTCGGTGACCGTAGTGAACCCTTCGGATACAGCCCTCTCCGCGCGTCCGTTGCTCTCGGTTCCAGCCGCTTCCCGGTGCGTGGGCACCACCTGCGCCGGCTTCTTACCTTCGACGGCAGTCGGCTCTTGGTCGGCCATGGTCCGTCAGCTTCCCGTCGCGGGTGCGGCCGTTCGGCGGAGCATCCTCATCTTCAGCGCATTCGGATGGAAATTGCCCATAAGATGGCCGCGTCCTGTTGTAAGCTAAGGGCGAAGGCTTGTTCTTGCCCCGACCGCCTCGAACTTTTCGTATCGCCCTTCGTTGGCGGTTAGCATACGTGGGATCGGTCCAGATAAAGTGACTATGCCAACGATCTTCCTCATTCTAAAGACCCATCAACCCGGGGCGCCGGACGCCGAGCCACAATGTGCGCTTGCCAGATAAATCTATCATGCACAGCCCCTTAGGACTGCTGCCCGGTTTTCGTTCTTCGAGTGGTCGCCTCATCCGTATGCGGGGAAATAGTCAGCAAAAATCGACCGCCATTCGTCGATCGCCAGCTTCGCATATCCCTGGTTCGAGTAGTTTTCCGCAGTAAGAGCCTGCCGATATGCCTGGTCGAGAGCGGCGACCATCCTGTCGGCCCCGGACTTAGCTAGATAGGAAGCGACGTCGTCACTGTAGCCAGCGGGATCGGCGATCTTGGTCCAAACCTTATCCCTCATTTTATCGAACACCCATCGAGCGCCGCTCGGATAGTCGCTGATAGTGACGTCCTTCAGAACATGGCGCACCAGGACCTCCAGATGAAAGGAGCGGAAGAGATCTCCCTTCTCACGGTTCCAACACTTCAGCATCTTGATCAGTGGCACCAGTGAGCCGTTGTGAGCTTTGTTGGACGCGGACCACAAGTCGACGTGCCTCTTCGGATCTGTGGGAATCCATCTTTTCAGGTGCGGGTCGGGAATAAGATACCCTCCGCCAGTTCGATAGAAGCCCGGAACGACATCGACCTTGAAATCTGTGAAGGTTATGGTCACCGCTTGGCCGTCAGGCTTTATTTTCGGTGTCTTCGGATACCTCTTCTTGAGTGTCGTCATCACGGATGACAGCAGTGCATGCTGGTTTTGGTCCCTGTAGTATTTCGGATCGAGCACGATGAAGACGTCGATGTCTGCCGTCGTGAGGGGTGCGATCATCGTGTTTCGGCGATAGGATCCGGTCAGAAAGGATTCGAGAATTTCGAAATCTTCGGCGACCGCGTCCCGCACGTTCTGCTGACGGCTGGACATAGTGCTTTCCTGCAGATTTGTTATTTCAAGGTTCGTTCTGAATTGGCGAAAGCCCTCCGATATTGTTGTGACCATGTTTGCCTCAGATGCCGAGACGACCGCGAATCTGTTCCCATTCCGTTGTCAGGCGCGCGTTTTGCTTATGAAACAGCGAAGATGAGAGAAGGATCGCGGCTGTAGATTTGGTCGTTTCATAGAACGAGAAAAAGTCGATCGCCTGCGATTGAGCAGTGGGTCGCGAGAAGGCCTGCTTTCCTGTGAACAGTCGAGTTAAGTTATCGAAAACCTGCTCGCTGCGGATACGGAGCCATTCCATCCGAAGCCACCGGGCGATGATATCCTCACTGAAGACCGCCTGAGCTGCAACAGCAAGTACTTCGAGATTCGTGGAGCGATTCAAGACGGCGACGAAGTAGATGACGAGATAACCTGCGGTCTTCGTTCGCTGTCCGACGAGCATCGTTCGAACAATCTCACGCGTGAAGAACGTGCTTTCCATGACCGACGCCGCAAGGCGCTTCAAAGGGTTTGTCTGGTCATTATTGTAGTAACCGACTGTCTCTTCATGCGTCAGCGTCACGCCATAACTGTTCGACAGCAATTCCTGCCGGCGTTTGTCTTCGGCACGAGGAAAGAGATAGAGCTTCTGGATCTGTCCTTGACAAAAGAACAGCAGCACACAAACGATGAAGACTATCTGCACGATATCGAAGGCAATCGGATAGGCCACCTTGTCGACGAAAAGCGCCGCTATCGAGAGGATCGCAACCAGCCAGAACAGTCCAGATCCGACAGCTTCGGCCCGCTCGAGGGGCTTGTAGTAGTTGCCACCTACCGTATCTACCCTGGGCATCAATAGATCCCTTTCCTTAACCTACTTGATCACGGCGTAGAACGGCTCGCTAAAACCAACGAGCCGATCATCGCTTTTGCGGATGATGAATGCTTCCGCCATGTGGACGCCGTGGTATTCGAGTGTTTCCCAGCGACGGTCACCGTCGGTAGGCTTCTCGAAGCCGCCCCGCCCTTTCTTGAGGGCCATAGCCACGGCCCCGGTATTGGTGATTCGCCAACGCACGTAGCAGTCAGCCGGCACCGTTTGGAACTTGTTGACACGGACGTCGAACCAGAGACCACCCCGTGGGGGTAACGCCTCGCCTGAATTGATGGGATGTCCCTTACCGGAATACTGGGACGCGCGATATTCCGCGAAGACTTGGACATTCCGGGAAACCTGCTCGGCGGGCGGCCAACGCGGCGCCTGAAGGTGGGCTGGCGTCCGAAACCACAATGGGAGGATGCTGATACCAAAGTCAATTACGTTGTCTACTAGGCTATCAAGGTGGGCTGCCCCTTCCATGAGAAGCGCACTGGCCTGCTGCATCGCAGATGCCTCCACCTTCTTTAAGTTCTCTCCCTTCGCAAAATCGTCGCCGAAGACCTTGCGCCATTTCTCGATGCTGTCGGAGCGGGTCTCGGCATCGATCGCTTCATCGATCCACTTCCGGTACTTGTTGACGAAGTTTCGGAAGTTCGCGTACTGGATGTCGTTCCATAGGTCGGCAAAATCCTCGTTGGGGAGCGAAGGGTTGTTGACCCCCGGCTTGTCCGGCCGTGCTTGCAGCCAGTCGTCGAGCCTACCCATGATTGTCTGCAACGCGGTTGGCGTGTCCGCGAACCCGTCCGAGTCCTTATCGAACCACTCGATCCGCTGACCGACGAGAGTCGTTAGGAGAACTGAACGGCAACTAAAACGCTTCTTGATGTCCCTGATGTATTTGATGAGCCGGGTCGCCTTGCGAAACGAGTTATTACCCGAGTACCCGTTCTTCTCACGCATCCATCGAGTGTATTCGATGGGCTGAGATTCGTCGAACTTGTCATTGCGCTTGTCGCAGACTTCGAGCGTTCCTTGGTACTCGCGGTCCATCACAAGCGGAGCGATATCAATCTTACAATCGTCCGCATAGGTGATTGTGACGCAGTAATCATAAACGACTGTCTTGTCGGCATATCGTCCGCTCTCAAGGAAAACGCGCCCGAGGTCCTTCACGTATTGAGCGGCACTCCAGCCATCGACCGGGCGAACCTTGACGAGCAGATCGGCGTCGAATTCTCCGCCATCCACCGGGCGGATGATAGTGTCGTGCGCCCAAGACCCCTGCTCGATGAAGGTGGAGATGCTCGGTTCCCAGTCGGATGCTCGAAGAAAGCTTTTAATCGTCTCCGCTCGATCCTCAAGCAGTGTAATACGGGTTTGATTGAGATTGACGGTATCGGATAGAAAGTTTTTGAATTCACTTACAAGTTTCACACTGCCCTCTTGATATTTTGCCAGTCCTCACCGGATGGCGATACGCTCACGTTCTCGACTGGCTCTCATTGGCGGGGAGAGGTACAGAAAGCCAAGGAAACAGCCTTTCAGGATTGCGAACACGAACGCGATAATCTGCTTTATACGAACGAGAGTGAGAATAGGAATTTAACTCTCACACGGGACGAATGCTTAGGTTAGATTGTGACAGGCCGATGCGTGGCACACGTGCGGTGACCAAGCCGAACACATATTATGGCGTCTATAGTAATGTATTCGATAAGTACAAGATCTAGGGTGTTTGATTCTACCATGCGTGGAGAGAAAATGGCTGCACATGATACGGTACTCATTGTCGCGCATGACAAGGAATGGGTCGGGCGTTTTGCCAGCGAGGCGGAGGCGATCCGCGCTGCCATTGCACCGGCGCGAGCATTTATTGATCATGTAGGATCTACGGCGATCCGCGATCTTATGGGCAAGCCGTGCATAGACCTCCTTGTCTCCCTTCTCGACTGGTCAAAAGCAAAACAAGTCGCCGCAGCGCTGAAAGCAGCGGGCTATGTCGAGGAGGAGAGTTGCGATAACCCACCGCGCATTTTTCTTGTGAAAGCCGATCCCGTCACGCCTTTTCACCTTCACCTAGTTCCAAACGGCAACTCTTGGGGACAGGACATGATTGTATTTCGCGACGAATTGTCCGGCGATCCAGACCTAGCGAGCCGCTATGCCGCTCTCAAGCAACGCCTTGCGCAGGCGTATCCGACCGACGCCAAGGCCTACACTGGAGGCAAGTCTAGCTTTGTCGCCGAGGTTCTGCGCAATGCAGCGGGGGCGTTTAGTAATGACCGCCTGCTGACCCATCAGCGTGCGGAGCTGAACCGTGCACAGGCATACCAGAACCTGGCACTTGCTGCCCAGTTTGGTGTTGCGGCCGTCGCCGCAGTCTCAGTCTATTCCAGCGATAACGCGACCCTTCTAAACTTTGCGCTCTTCGGCTTCGGGCTTGCCGGCATTTGGCTTTTTTTGGGCAATAAGCAGCGGAAGCATCGCTCGGCTGGCGACCAGGCGCGCCGGGCGGTGCTCTTAGCGAGCGGTCTCAACGCACGGTTCTCAGCAGAGCAGCGGCTCAGAATCTTTGACGGCTTCACCGCACCCATCGAAAACAAGGCAATGGTGCGCGAGGAAAGCTACTTTGCTAGCCGAGCAGAACCGAGTTTTCGCCGCTTGGCCGAGTTGATCGAAGAATCAGCATACTGGACGCGCGACTTGCAGCGCGCGAGTGCCCAAGTGATGCGCCTCGTGCTGGTTGCGGTTGCGCTTCTCATGGGCTTCACGCTCTGGCATGCTATGTCTTCGATGTCCACCGACGCGCAGGTCTCGCTTGCGCGCGTGCTGGTGGCGACCCTAGTTTTCCTGCTTTCGTCCGATACAGTTGGCACGATGATCGCACATAAGAGCGCCGCCCACGCTATCGATGATGTCCTCCAACGCGTCGAAAGTGCGGCCGCACGTGGCTACACAGAGCCGGATCTGCTGCTACTCCTGTCGGACTACAATGCGGTCGTCGAAGGCGCACCTGTCGCTTTGCCGGGTATATATCAACTCCGTCGCGGCAAACTCACCCGAAGATGGCGCGCATATCTGGAGAACAAGCGATTAACGGAGCTGACCTGAAGCGTCTCCGCGACCAACTCAGCCCTGCGGCTCGCCAGCATGCGGAGAGCGCGAGTGTCGGCTGCTACCGGAAGCGACCTTCGCTTTACGACGTGAGATGAGGTGCGACCAAGACCTCCAGCATGTTTAATCCTGATGTCTGCTCTAGGAGTTCCCTCAACGGCCGACATGAGGGCGCAAAGCTGCCGATCGCTAGCTACAGGTCCGCTCGACGCGTGCTCGCGAGCGGCTCATAACCATGCCAGCACTAGGAGTCGTTGGGTTTGACCAACTCCAAATGACTTACCCCTAGTGCTTGGGCAAGCTCGTAAAGAGTGATTACGGTGGGGTTTCGCCGACCGCGTTCGAGGCTGCTTAGATATTGCTGACTGAATCCGGAGCGTGCTTCCACATCCTCCTGCGTCAGGCCTTTCTCTCGCCGTATCCGCGCGAAGTTTGTTCCAACCAGCTGACGCATGTCCATGCGTCGGACAATCGAGGTTTACACACTTTAAGTTTATCAACTATAATATGTATTCACTGAGCGCGAAACTCGCTGGAGCCAAACCGTGTCGACGACAAATCCGCATGTCTTTGCCGCAAGTCGGAACGAAGGGGAGCCGCAACTGGCAGGCGTGCATGACCCCGCGTTGTATTTAATGAACGATTGGCAGATGGCTCGGTACGTCTCCCTCCTATTATGTCGCGTGCAGCAGCGTTTGGAGAGCCGAATGATGGTCAATACCGGAAATTGGGGATTGACCTCAGATTTACGAAACCAGGCCGGAAGCCAAGCAGGGCACCCTGTCGGTGACTCAGGGGCGTATGCGGTTGCGCGAGAGGCCGAGGTCTTAGCGATGACCGAAGCCCTAAAGCTTCAGGATACTATCCCCGAGGTGGCGGCTTCGTCGCTCACGGGGATCATCGCCAAGTTGGAGATGATCGTCGGCGCTGATCGAGATATCGGTGATCCTACTGACTTCCCGTGGCCGCATATTGCTTCGGTGCTACGCGACCTCAAAGCCGTTGCGGGCGAATTGCCTCCTTATCGACCGGACCGCGCCTCGACACGCGCGGATGCAGCGCGCTATTGGCAGGATGCTTGTAAGCTTGTCAGGGCACTTGCGGACGAAGATGCTCTGCTGAACGCAACCACTTATAAATCTCGCTAGACTGGCCAAGGCTTGCCGGTTGGCAGGTTCCAACTGGCCGTTGTCCAAAGCATTGTCACGGCCATAAACGTAGCTATGGCCGCAATCGGTAGTTTGTTTGACGGGAAACGGGCGCCTGAGTGGGCAGCGTCTGGCCTATAGCTAATCCGAATATCTTGCCGACTGCTTCCGTGGTGCTTCCGCGACGTCTTTCCCGACCTCTTCCAATCAAGAAATGGTCTTGCTAACTACATGTTTTTGCAGTATAAAAGTGGCGCACCCGACAGGATTCGAACCTGTGACCTCTGCCTTCGGAGGGCAGCGCTCTATCCAGCTGAGCTACGGGTGCTTCCCGGGGAAACCGGAAAACGAACCAGCCGGTGAACCGGCAAGTCACGGCTTCTTAGCGGAAGCCGGCGCGAGCTTCAACGGGCAATTGGCAATTGGGCGGCGCGCCGGAGATCGAGCGTTGGACATGCCGACCAGACTCGAGCACTGTCGGGTCCTTTGCAGGCTCGCTGCCCTTTGGGAGCTCATCCCCTCAAAAAGGTCCACTGGGCTCTAGAGCCGGGCCCATCGTTGGTCATTCGAGAGGCGAGGGCTTTTCTTCCGCTGCCGACGATGCCTATTGCCCCGCCTCACCCTTCACCGTCCGCCGCCTCACCCCGCGCACGGCCCGTTTCGCCTTCTTCGCACCCGCCAGCTCGTTCATCGCATCCAGCTGCATCTGCTGCATCTCGGCGAGCCGCGTCCATTGGCGGGAAATGAGGTAGTCGAGTTTTTCGTGCAGGTGGCGCACTTCGAGCTCGGCCTTGAGGTTGACGCGGTATTCGTTGAAGGAGCGCAGGCGGTCTTTCACCTCCTGGCGCTTCTGGCTCATCATGATGACCGGCGCCTGGATGGCGGCGATGCAGGAGAGCAGGAGGTTGAGCAGGATGAAGGGGTAGGGGTCGAAGGCTCTATTCAAACCCTCGAACAGATTGATGCCGATCCAGACCAGCAGCACGCTGGCAAACGAGATCAGGAACCACCAGCTGCCGCCGAAGGCGGCCATGTTGTCGGAGACGCGGTCGGGAAAGGTCCGGTGCTCCTCGAACTCCTCCTCACTGTTTTCGGAAATGGTGTCCTGTTTGGCGATCGATTCCACCACCTGGCGGTCGAGCTCCGAGAATTCGCCATGCTCCTGCTGCAGCAGCTCCTCCATATAGCGCATGCGGTAGCGGCCGAGCTCCTCGCGGCTGACGCGCGCGCCCTTGGGCAGGTCCGGGTGGTCCGATCGAATGCGATCGGCGAGGCTCGGGCGCAGCGTGTCGATGCGCACGAGGTCGCGCTTGCGGAATTTGCGGCCCGAGATCGCCGACGGTTTTTTCCTGGGCTTTATCCGCGACGCGCCGGGACCGGCTGGTTCGGAGTCCGGCACTTCGGGCGTGTCGAAATGCTCGTCCGAAACCTCGTGCGGATCCTCCTGCGCAATCGGCGCCTCGAAATATTCGCCGCCGCTGTCGTTCTCATTGTCGGCCGCCTTCTGCTCGGATGCCTTGGGAACGGTGCTCATGATGCTGGCTCCTGCTGTGGCGCTGATAGGGAGGATACGCCGAGGTGGCGGGGCATATCCACTGTCAGATTGCGCTGCCTATGCCATGGCTTCCAGACGATTGCATGACAGTGTGACAACAATAGCCGGCTGCGGTTTTTGGCGGCTGTTGTTCGCGGCGGCGGCCGCCCCTTCGTCGGGCCGAGGTGGGCGGACGGACCTTCGCAGGCTCAGGCGTTCGTCCTTCGAGAAGCCAGGCAGTTGGCTTTCGTCCGCCGCGCGGACTACTCATAACCTACTGCTGTTCGGCGAACATCAGCCTGGTTTTGGTGGAATCCATCGTTGGCGACAGGCTGCGCTGGATCAGCGCCTCGACATGGTCGTTGCGCTGGCGGGCACTGTCGGCGCCCATCACCACCACGATCAGCTGGCGGCCGTCGGCATTGTAGGAAGTGACGATGTTGAAGCCGGAGGCCCTGATATAGCCGGTCTTGATGCCGTCGACGCCGCGCACCCGGCCGAGCATGTCGTTGTGGCCGCGCACGAGCTTGCCGCGGAACATGAAATCGCTTTCGGAGAAATAGTGGAAATGCTGCGGGAAGCGCTGGCGCAGCGCCATGCCGAGCACCGCCATGTCGCGCGCCGTCGTCATCTGGCCGTCATCGGGCAGGCCCGACGCGTTGCGGAAGGTGGTACTGGACATGCCGAGCGAACGCGCCTTGGACGTCATCATGGCGGCGAACTGGTCCTCCGAGCCGCCAAGATATTCGCCGACCGCCACCGCCACGTCATTGGCGGATTTGACGACGATGGCGCGGATGGCGGAATCGACATCGATGCTCTCGCCGCGCCGGAAGCGCATCTTGGTCGGCGGCTGCGAGGCGGCATGATCGGAAACCGGGATCTGCGTCTCCTTGGTGACGCGGCCGGACTCCATTGCCTCGAACAGGAGGTAGAGCGTCATCATCTTGGTCAGCGAAGCCGGATAGCGCTGCGCCGTCGAGTTGACCTCGAACATCTGCTTGCCGGTCTTTGCGTCGACGACGATCGCGGCATATTTCTGCGGCGGCGCGGGCACGGCCAGCACGGAATCCGGCGGTGTCGTGGTCGAGCAGCCGGCGACCATCAGCAACAGGCCAAGGGCGACGAAAAGTCTCTGGAGGAGCGGAAAGGAACACAGTTTGGACAAGGGCAAGACGTTCTGGCGATGCTGTTGCTGAGATGAGGCGAAGCTAACGTAACGCGATTGGTGCGTCCATTTGGTTAATGGCTGATAGTCCCAGGATTGTCGAGTTCGGCCTGCCGCCCCGAAATCGCCGGTTTCCTGTCTTTCCTTGCCAACGCCGCGCTTCCCGTGGGAAGGGGCGTGGGCATCGGCTGGCTTGGGGGGTGGCATGACGAACATCGGGGCCGGGGGCGCAGCGCACTCGCTTATCAAGGCATCGCTCAGCCGCACCGGCAAATGGGCCGGAAGCATCGCCTTTGTCGGCGGCGCGGTCTCCGACATCCTCAATCCGCTGGCGCCGTTCGCCGCCTATATCGCGCTGGTCGCCTCGATCGCGGCGGTCATCATCGCCATCGCCATTGTGCTCAGGCTCGTGCTGGCGGCCAGGGCGCTGCCGGCGCTGGTGTTCGCCACCAGTGCGGCGGCGGTCGCCGGCGGCGTCTATGCCGTGCAGCAGCAGACCAATTCGCAGAACGGTGTCATCGCCGGCCTGGTGCCGGCGATCGCGCAGCTGCAGCAGTCGATGGGCATCGTCTCCGAAAAGGTGGCGAAGATCGAGCGGACGGTCACGCAGACGCAAAAGACCGTCGAAGAGGTCAAGAAATCGACCGACACGGTTGCACAGAAGACCGACCAGATCGCGTCGGCGCAGCAGCAACAGACCCAACAGGGCGCCGAGACGCAAAAGACCGTCGAAGCGGTCAAGCAGACGACCGAGACGCTCGTCGCCGGCCAGCAACGGCAGCAGGCCCAGGCGGAAAAGCTGCAGGCCACGACCGAGCAGATCGCCGCTTCGATCGACACCATCGCCAAGGGGTTTGCCCAACTGGCGGCGCAGGGCGGGGCGATCGCCGAGCCAAAGCGGCCGGACGAATTCTACCACAATGCCCGCGTCTACGAATTGTCCGGCGACATGCTCAATGCCCGGCGCTCCTACCTCGCCTTCGCCGGCTTCGACGTCGACGCCATCGACCCCTATACGCGCTTTGCCACGCTGCTTCGGGTGCAGGACGGCAAGGCGGGTGCCCGTGAAGTGTTCGGGCAGCTTGCCGACAAGGGCAAGGCGCTGTCGATCAAGCTGGTGCATATATTGCAGTTCGACGATGCCCAGCGCCTCGACAAGCTCAACGCCTTCATCGCGGCCAATCCCGACTACGTGCCGGCCTATTACCTCCTGGCGCAGGAGTTCTCGGAAGACCGTCTCGGCAGCCAGACGCTGGCCGACAAGCGCAGCGAAGCCCAAGCGCTGACCAAATTCGTCTCCTACGAAAAGGATGGCGGGCTGCTCAAATATTTCGTCGACCAGACCCAGCTGGCCGACTGGCTGGACCGCAGCCACAGCCGACTGGCGGCTTTAGGCGACGTGCTCGACCCCGCGCGCTTTGTGCCTTCGCTGACGCCGATGCGTTCGAACCAGGGCTGGTCGATGACCATTTCGCTACCCGAGCCGGCAACCGCGATTTCCTGGCGGCTCGGCACTGGCGGCCCCTTCACCGACACCGGCTTCCTGGCGATGAACGACCAGACCACCGGCAAGCCGATGGCCAATCCGAGCTTTGAACTGCCTGGCAGCACCGCGGCGACCACGATCGCGATAAGATATCTCGACATCAGGGGCCGCGAGACCGGTCCATTCGACATCCGCTTCGACCCCGACATCGCGCTGCAGCAAGGTGACAAGCAGATCCTCGACCAGTTCTGGACGTCGTGGATCGCCTTCGACTCCGGCGGCAATCACGGCCTGGTCTATTTCACCCAGATGCTGTCCTACCGCTGCGCCATCAAGGAGGTGCACTTCAGCCTGAACGGTGCCGCGCTCGACAAGTCGCTCGATATACCGCCTTGCGACAAGAAGGACCCCTACGCCATCCCCTACGACGCCAAGGGCTATTTCAAGGTCGCCGACAGCGTGAAATCGATGTCGGTGCAGGTGACCTATACCGACGGAACGAAATCGCCGGTGCGGGAGTACAAGCGGCAGTAGCTGATGCGAAATGCCGATTGCGGTGCTTGCGCAACCCGCGCTGAAAGGGTTCTGTTCGCGGCTTCGGATTCGGTGAGAGCGCAATGACCATCAGCACGATCAAGGCCACAGGTATTTCGGTTTCGCTCGATCTCACTGTCGGCCACATCGCCGACATGGTCGTCGAGAGCCCCGGAAGGCAGCTTCGGCCACTGCACCGCGCCCCTTGGGTCGACGCGGGCGAGACGCTGCCGAAGGACCTGCCGCAAGGCACGGTCCGGTTGTCCGGCGATTTCCTCTGCGCGCCGTTTTCGCGCAGCGATGTCGAAGAGGCGCCGCTACATGGCTGGACGGCCAACAGCGCCTGGGATGTCGTGGACAGCAACGCCACGCGGGATGGCTGGCGCGCGGTCTTCCGGCTGCGGCACAAGGTCATGGGCGCCAGCGTCGACAAGATTTTTACACTCATCGACGGCCATCCCTTCCTCTACCAGGAACATGTGTTTTCCGGCGGCTCCGGCGCGATTTCCGTCGCCCATCACCCGATGACGGTGATGAAAGGCGGCGGCCGGCTGGCCTTTTCGCCGAAGCGCTTTGCAGCGACATTAGCCGATCCGCTGGAGCCCGATCCCGCGCGCGGCCGCTACATGCTGGCCTATCCGGCGCGGTCGGCCGAGCTCGGCCGGTTTCCCGCCGCCGGCGGCGGCATGCTCGACCTGGCAGAATACCGCATGGATGACCGGCGCGAGGATTTCGTCACCCTGGTCGAGGCCGATCATGGCGGGCCGGGCTGGACGGCGCTGGCGCGCCAGGCCGAGGGCGACCTCGTGCTGGTGCTGAAGAACCCGGCCGAACTGCCGGTCACCATGCTATGGCTCAGCAATGGCGGGCGCGACTACGCGCCCTGGAGCGGGCGTCATCTGGGCGTGCTCGGCATCGAGGACGGTCGCACGGCGGTCGGCCACGCCGCCTCGATTGGCGACAACTGGCTGAAGCGCGAGGGTGTGGCGACCGCCTTTGCGCTCGGCGAGGGTCGAAGCTTTTCGTTCCGCCATGTCATCGGCGCCATGCCCCTGTCCGGCGGCACCCCGCCAGGGGAAATCACCGCCGCCGAGGGTCGCATGCGGCTTGCCGCGGGCAGATCGAGCTGGGACGTGCCCTTCGACAGCGATTTCCTGCGCATCGGCCAGCCCGTCCCTGCCTGAGCGGGGATTGCGCGAGCGCGGGGTTTGAAATTTCCGTGAACTGCCGCCAAGATGCGGCGGAAACATCGTGCCGGTCATCCAGGCAAGTGAGGCTTCCCATGTCCGAAATCGCCCATCTCGCCGCCACCATCTTCAAGCGCGCCGGCAAGGCAAAGCGCTTCATCGTCGCCATCGCCGGGCCGCCGGGGGCTGGAAAGTCGACATTGTCGGCCGGCCTGCATGACCTGTTGCCGGAAGGGGCGGTGGAAGTCGTGCCTATGGACGGCTTCCATTATGACGACATCGTGCTCAATGCGCGCGGCCTGCGCGCCCGAAAAGGGGCGCCGGAAACCTTCGACTTTGCCGGCTTCGAGGCCCTGCTGAAGCGCATCCGGGCCGGCGAACCCGAGATCGCGATTCCCGTCTTCGACCGCGACATGGAATTGTCGCGCGCCGCGGCGGCGATCGTCGGCACCGAGACGAAATTCATCCTGGTCGAAGGCAATTATCTTCTGCTCGACGAAGAGCCGTGGTCACGGCTGGCGCCGCTGTTCGACTTCTCGATCTTCGTCGAGGTGCCGCGCAATGAACTCGAGCGGCGCCTGGTGGAGCGCTGGCACGGCCATGGCCGCTCCGATGAGGATGCCCGCGCCTGGATCGCCTCCAACGACATGCCCAACATCGAACGCGTGTTGGGCCGGCGCCGGGCCGCCGATCTGGTCATTGGTTAACACGCTTAATTTTCGGTATTTCTGCACGGGAACCTTAAGGGTTTCGCGCCGTTATGTCCGGGAACCCATTTGTCGGGCGTAAGGGATTTTCCGATGGCAACCAAGGCAAGAAAACCCGCAGCCGCCAAGACCAGGACGGCAAAGGCAAGCCCAGCGACAGCCGGTGCCGGAGCAGCGATCGCCGAGCGCTCGAAAGACGCCAAACCCGCTTTCGGCAAGGCCGCACCGAGGAAGGTCGTGCCTGCCGCCAAGACGCCAAGCCCGCGCAAGGCGGCGAAGGGCAAACAAAGTGCCGTCCGGACGGTGGCAAGCGTAGCCGCCGGCGCGGTGGTCGCCACCGCGCGCGGTGCCGTCTCGCTGGCGGCCTCCGTGATCGGCAAGGGCGGTTCGAAGGCCAAGGCGAAGTAGCAGGTTCTGCATCGCCGGGTGGCCAGGGCAATCGCCCCGTAGGCCAGTTTCAGTCCCTTGCCGGAATGGTCAGGCCCTTTTGCACCGCCGGCCGGGCCAGGCCGCGCTCCAGCCAAGCTGCCACATTGGCGAAATCGTCGAAGCCGACGAGTTCGCGCGCGTCATAGAAGCCGATCAGGTTGCGAACCCAGCCGAGCAGCGAAATGTCGGCGATGGTGTAGTCGTTGCCCATGATCCATTTGCGGCCCTTCAGCCTGCCGTCGAGCACACCGATCAGCCGCCGCGATTCGTCGCGGTAGCGCTCCAGCGGGCGCTTGTCGGCGATCTCGCGGCCGGCGAATTTGTGGAAGAATCCGACCTGGCCGAACATCGGCCCGACAGAAGCCATCTGGAAGAAAACCCACTGGATCGTCTCGTAGCGCCGCGCCGCGTCCGCCGGTATGAGCAGGCCGGTCTTTTCGGCGAGATAGAGCAGGATGGCGCCGGATTCGAACAGGCCGATCGGCTTGCCGTCCGGGCCGTCGGGATCGATGATCGCCGGAATCTTGCCATTGGGATTGAGCGACAGGAATTCCGGCGTCCAGCTTTCGTTCTTGCCGATGTTGATCAGATGCGGCTCGTAGGGCAGGCCGATCTCTTCCAAGGCGATCGAGACCTTCACCCCGTTCGGCGTTGTCGCCGAGTAAAGCTGGATCCGGTCCGGATGCTTGGCCGGCCAACGGGTTGCGATCGGAAAGGCGGACAGGTCAGCCATCGAGAACTCCTGAGCGGGGATTTGCGCCAAAGGCGCACGGTGTTGGCGGGTGGCCAAGAATTAGGCGCACGGCCAGGCGGGATCAATATGGCGGCGACAGTTTCGCCATGCACGGACAGTCAACCGAATCGAACGCGGCGGCATAGTGTGCGGCCGCCAAGGCGCTCACCCCCTGGGCAGGCATTGACCACACCCGGAATCAGATGGCCTTGAACGCCAGCACCGCATTGGTGCCGCCGAAAGCAAAGCCGTTGCTGATCGCGGCGCGCACCTTGCGCTCGCGCGCGACATTGGGCGTCACGTCGAGATCGCAATCGGGATCGGGTTCGCGGTAATTCGCGGTCGGCGGCACGACGCCCTCGCGGATAGCCATGACGCAGGCGATCATCTCCAGTCCGCCCGATGCGCCCAGGCAATGGGCATGCATCGACTTGGTCGATGAGACCGACAGCGAGCGTGCATGCTCGCCAAAGACGCGCTTGATCGCGTTGGTCTCGATCTGGTCGTTGGCCTTGGTGCCGGTGCCGTGCGCGTTGAGATAGTCGATGTCCTCGGGATTGAGCCCGGCATCGGCCAGGCAGAAGCGCATTGCCGCTTCCGGTCCCTCGATGGTTGGAGCAACGATGTCCGAGGCATCGGCGGAAAGACCGGCGCCGGCGATTTCGGCAAGGATGGTTGCGCCGCGCGCCATGGCGTGATCGTAGCTTTCCAGAACCGCCATGCCGGCGCCCTCACCGAGCACCAGGCCCTGGCGATCGGCCGAGAACGGCCGGCAAGTATCGGGAGACAGCACGCGCAAAGCCTCCCAGCCCTTGAGCACGCCCCAGACCAGCGGCGCGTCGGTGCCGCCGGCCACCATGACGTCGGCGCGGCCGAGCCTGATCTGGTCGACCGCCGAGGCGATGGCGTGATTGGCCGACGAACAGGCCGAAGTGACGCCGAAGACCGGCCCGCGCAGGCCAAGGTGCATGCTGACCTGGCCCGCGGCGGCTCCCGGCATGACCCTGGGCACGGTGAAGATGCCGGCGCGATTCTTGCCCTCGATCAGGATGGCGCGATAGTTTTCCTCAACCGTCTCGAAGCCACAGACGCCGACGCCGACAATGGTTCCCATGCGATAGGTGTTGTCGGCATGCGTAGCCAGTCCCGACTGTTGCAGGGCTTCGCGGGCGGCGAGCACCGCCAGCAGGCTGAAGCGGTCCATCGACACCAGCTGCTTGCGCTCGATGCCGTGATCGGGCAGCGCCTTGATCTCGCAGCCGGTCTTCACCTTCAGGTCGTGCAGGAAGGGATTGTCGATCGGACCTATCGCCGAGCGTCCAGCGCGCATCTCGCCCCAGATCGCCGGCACATCGGTGCCGAGCCCGCATAGCCCGCCAAGGCCGGTGATGACGACGCGTCTCAGCATTCGGTTAGGCTTTTTTCGCGATCAGCGCGCGAACGGCCTCGACCATGTCGCCAACATTCTTCAGGTTGCTCCAGGCATCGACCGTGTTCATCTCGATCTCGATGCCATATTCCTCCTCAAGGTCGAAGATGATCTCGGTCAGTTCCAGCGAATGGATGCCGAGCGCCGTCAATTCGGTGTTGGTGGTGATTTCCTCGCCGCCAGGCTCGGCATGGGCCTTGATCTTCTCGATGATATCCGTTGCCAGTTGGTCAGCCATTCGGTTTCTTCCCCACTTTGTCGTTTCCCGACGCCAACTGAACAGCGCCTTCTTGTCCTCGATATCAGGCCGCGATCGTCGCCTCATACCCCCGCCAAGCATCGCTTGACCGTACCGAGGTGGCTCCCTCTATAGAAACGGAAACGCCATCAAGCAACAAGCTATATATCGACAAAACCGCCGCAGTGCTTAACCTGACGGCGTGGATACGATCGAATATACGAAGTTTTCGCCCCCTTTGGCCCAGCGCGCCGCCGGCCTGGCACAGCTGGGCTGCGCCAGCGCCGACGGCCGCACGCGGCTGCGGCGCCTCTATCAGGACGGCTCCGCCAAGATAAGGCTGCCGGCCGTTTCGGCCGATCCGCTGGAGGCGGTGCTGATCAACACCGCCGGCGGGCTGACTGGCGGCGACCGCATCGGCTGGGATGTCGATGTCGGCGCGGATGCCTCGGCGGCGATAACGACCCAGGCCTGCGAGAAGGTCTATCGCGCCGCATCCGACCATGCAGAGGTAAGGGTCAAGCTGACGGTCGGTGAAAACGGCCGCATCGCCTGGCTGCCGCAGGAAACCATCGTCTTCGACCGGGCCGCCTTCGCCCGCACGTTGGATGTCGAGCTTGCCGCCGGGGCGGAGGCGCTGCTGCTGGAGGCCACCGTCTTCGGTCGCCTGGCCATGGGCGAACGCGCCGCGCAAGGTATTTTTCGTGACCGCTGGCGTGTTCGCCAGGATGGCTTTCTCATCCATGGCGAGGATTTCCGCGTCGGGCCTGACATCGCCGCCACGCTCGCCCGTCCGGCGGCTGCCGGCGGCGCGATCGCGGTGGCAACGCTGCTGCTGGTGTCGCCACGGGCGGAGGCCTTGCTCGACCCGGTCCGCGAGATCGTCGCAGACCAGGGCGGCGCCAGTGTCTGGAGCGTTAAGGCATCTGGCAAGCTTCTTGCGAGGCTTTACGCCGGGGACGGCTACCAACTGCGCCAGCGGCTGGTTCCGCTTGTCGGATTGCTCAACGGACGGGCGGGGCTGCCCAAATTATGGTCACTGTGATTCGGAAACCTGCATGAACCTGACGCCGAGGGAAAAGGACAAGCTGCTGATCGCCATGGCAGCGATCGTGGCACGCAAGCGGCTGGAGCGCGGCGTGAAGCTGAACCACCCGGAAGCGATCGCGCTGATCACCGACTTCGTCATCGAAGGCGCCCGCGACGGCCGCCAGGTCGCCGAACTGATGGAGGCCGGCGCCCATATCGTCACCCGCGCGCAGGTGATGGAGGGCATCGCCGAGATGATCCACGACGTGCAGGTGGAAGCGACCTTTCCCGACGGCACCAAGCTGGTGACCGTGCACGAGCCCATCAGGTGAGGAGAGGAAACCGGGATGCTTGAACTGCGCCCAAACTGCGAGTGCTGCGACAAGGACCTGCCGCCCGAAGCCGAGGATGCGCTGATCTGCACCTTCGAATGCACCTTCTGTGCCGATTGCGTGGAAACCGTGCTGGGCGGCGTCTGCCCCAATTGCAGCGGCAATTTTTCGGCGCGGCCGATCCGACCGACGGCGATGCTGAAGAAATATCCGGCTTCCGCCAAACGCGTCCTCAAGGCCGAGGGCTGCGGTCCTCGCAAGGCAGCGTGAACACCGTGACACTGGAAACGGAAGGCAAATCGAAATGATCCCCGCAAAACGACTGTCCCTCTCGGCGATCCTGTTTCTGGCGGCGGCTATGCCCGCCTACGCCCATGTCGGGGTTGGCACGACGTCGTCCTTCACGGCCGGCTTCATGCATCCCTTGTCCGGCCTTGACCACATGACCGTGATGATCGCCGTTGGCCTGTGGGCGGCACTCAAGGGCGGCAAAGCGATCTGGGCGTGGCCGGCCGCCTTTGTCGGCGTCATGCTGGGCGGCGCCGCCCTTGGCATGGCCCATGTACCGGTGCCCTTCGTCGAGCCGGGCATACTGGCCTCCGTGGTGGCGCTCGGACTGCTGGTGGCGCTGGCGGTCGATCTGCCCGTCTCGGCGGGCGTCGCCATTATCGGCCTGTTCGCGTTGTTTCACGGCCACGCCCATGGCACGGAAGTGCCTGAAAACGCCGGCGGGCTCGAGTACATGGCCGGCTTTGCCGTCGCCACCGTGATGCTCCATGCCGTCGGCATCGCCGCCGGCCTTAGCCTTGGCCTGAGGTTGCGCGGTCTGGCCCGCGTCGCGGGCGCTGCCTGCGCGGCGATCGGCGTCGGCCTCGCCTTCGGCGTGGTGTGAAGCCCAATGATCCCTGGCGAAATCATCCCCGTCCAAGGCGACATCGAGCTCAACAAGGGTCTGCCGACCGTCACCTTGAAAGTCGCCAACAGCGGCGACCGGCCGATCCAGGTCGGCAGCCACTATCATTTCTTCGAAACCAATGAAGGACTGAAATTCGACCGCGAACAGGCGCGCGGCATGCGCCTCGACATTGCCGCCGGCACTGCCATGCGCTTCGAGCCAGGCCAGGAGCGCGACGTCACGCTGGTGCCGCTCGGCGGCAAACGCGAGGTCTATGGATTCCAGCAGAAGGTGATGGGCAAGCTGTGAGTTTTGTGGCGTCTCATGCGCGGCGCGCACAGATTCCCAGGGGGAAGCGCCATGCGCTTTTCCCACCGCTTCACACTTTTCCTGGAATTGCTCTAGTCCGACGGCTTGGCGGCCGCATAGATGACGATCTTTCCCGGATTGTCGAACTCGACGGCCAGAATGTCCTGCGCGAGCACGCGCCGCGAATCGATGGCGTTGTAGAGCAAGGCGTTGGCCTCGATCTCCTTGCGCAGTTCCGCGACATCGTCCCGATGCTGCCGAACCTTGTTCTCGATGACCGCCGGCGGGCCGCCTTCGCTGCGCGCCGCGTCGGTCAGGAACACGATATCGACGTTGTCGAGCTTGGAGGTCTTGCGCACGGTGCTGATGTTTTCACGCGTGCGGTCGATCGCCGAGGTGACTTTGCCGATTTCAGCGATGGTCTTGGCCTCTTCCGCGCTGACTTGCGAGCCGACGATCCGATCGACGGTCTCCGGACTTTCAAGCCCCTGCGCGTTCAGCGCGGCCTGAGGAAAGCTCGCTGCCAGAAACGCAGTCGCCGCTATGGCATAAAGCCATCGGCCATCGGGCAAAGTGGTGACGGTCATCGTTCGCTTTCGCAGTTTGTTCCAGCACTCAGGAAACGAAACGACACCAACCCTGCCACGGTTCCCCTCATGATGCGGCCGGCGGACCGAATGTCGGCCCGCCGAGCCGGGCCGTCAGCTGGCCTTCTTGGTGATCAAGGTCAACGCGCCATTGGGCTCCATGCTGGCCGCGACCACCTGCGCCGAGGTCATTCCCTTTGCCTCGAGGGCGGACTTCACCTTGGGTGTGGCATCGATCGAGCTGCGCAGTTTCTGCAGGCCGGCATCGCCACGCTGGGCGATCACCTGATTGACCTGCGTCTGGGTGTCCTTCGGCAGTTCGGTAATGTCGACGATGTTGACGCTCTGGATCGCCGGCGCGGCCTGCTGACCGCCGGGGGCGGGAGTGGTCGCCTTGGGGGCAGGCGTGGCCGGAGCGGGCTGTTGCGCGGGCTGCTGCTGGGCACTGGCGGCACCGGCCAGCATCAGGCTGGCGGCGGCTGCAAGAATTATCGTTTTGCGCATGGATTTTCCTTCCATCGATTTGGCAAACGGTCGTTTTGGGGTGACCCGCTCACCTCAACCGCCAAATGGGATCAGAAGGTGTCGCCCGGCGGGTCATTGCGTGACCATTGGATGGCGCCAATGTGCGCCCCGCGCCCAACCACACCGCATTTCGGGAGCAATCTCTGATGGCTAGAATCTCGCGTTCTACCTATGCCCAGATGTATGGCCCGACTGTCGGCGACAGGGTCAGGCTGGCCGACACCGAACTCTTCATCGAGGTTGAAAAGGACCTCACCATTCACGGTGAAGAAGTAAAATTCGGCGGCGGCAAGGTCATTCGCGACGGCATGGGCCAGAGCCAGGTGTCGCGGGCGCAGGGCGCGGTCGACACCGTCATCACCAACGCCTTGGTGGTCGATGCCAGCGCCGGCATCCTCAAGGCTGATATCGGCCTGAAGGACGGCCGCATCGCCGCGATCGGCAAGGCCGGCAATCCGGACACGCAGGATGGCGTCACCATCATCATCGGCCCAGGCACGGAAATCATCGCCGGCGAGGGCAAGATCCTGACACCGGGCGGCTTCGACGCGCATATCCATTTCATCTGTCCGCAGCAGATCGAGGAAGCGCTGATGAGCGGCATCACCACCATGCTCGGCGGCGGCACCGGCCCAGCGCATGGCACACTGGCCACCACCTGCACACCGGGGCCGTGGCACATGGCCCGCATGATCCAGTCCTTCGACGCCTTCCCGATGAATATCGGCCTGTCGGGCAAGGGCAATGCCTCCTTGCCCGCCGCGCTGGAAGAGATGGTGCTCGCCGGCGCCTGCTCGCTGAAACTGCACGAGGACTGGGGCACGACGCCGGCCGCCATCGATTGCTGCCTGTCGGTCGCCGACGATTACGACGTGCAGGTGATGATCCACACCGACACGCTCAACGAATCCGGCTTCGTCGAGAACACGGTGGCGGCGATCAAGGGACGCACCATCCACGCCTTCCACACCGAGGGCGCGGGCGGCGGCCATGCCCCCGACATCATCAAGGTCTGCGGCCTGCCCAACGTCATCCCGTCCTCGACCAACCCGACCAGGCCTTACACCGTCAACACGCTGGCCGAGCATCTCGACATGCTGATGGTCTGCCATCATCTGTCGCCGTCGATCCCCGAGGACATTGCCTTTGCCGAAAGCCGCATCCGCAAGGAGACGATCGCGGCCGAGGACATCCTGCACGACATCGGCGCCTTCTCGATCATCTCGTCGGACAGTCAGGCCATGGGCCGCGTCGGCGAAGTCGCGATCCGGACCTGGCAGACCGCCGACAAGATGAAGCGCCAGCGTGGTTCGCTGCCGCAGGAGACAGGCAACAACGACAATTTCCGCGTCCGCCGCTACATCGCCAAATACACGATCAACCCGGCCATCGCGCATGGGCTGTCGAAAGAGATCGGCTCGATCGCTGTCGGCAAACGCGCCGACCTGGTGCTGTGGAACCCAGCCTTCTTCGGTGTGAAGCCGGACATGGTGCTGGTCGGCGGCATGATCGCCGCCGCCCCGATGGGCGACCCCAACGCCTCGATCCCGACGCCGCAGCCCATGCACTACCGGCCGATGTTCGGCGCCTATGGCAAGGCCAGGACCAATTCGTCGGTGACCTTCGTTTCGAAAGCCGCGCTCGAGTCGGGGCTGCATGGACGGCTTGGCGTCGACAAGCAGTTCGTCGCCGTGGAAAACACCCGTGGCGGCATTGGCAAGCATTCGATGGTGCTCAACGACGCCACGCCACATGTCGAGGTCGACCCCGAAACCTACGAGGTCCGCGCCGACGGCGAATTGCTCACCTGCGAGCCGGCAACGGTGCTGCCGATGGCGCAACGGTATTTTCTGTTTTGATGCTGGATCGGCGACCGGGCCGACCGGCGCGAAACCCATTGCGGCATGTGCCGTGACACCGCAATATGCGGCTCAATGAAACCGCATGACTTGCCATGGCCACCGAAATAGCCTCCGCCCACGACATCTTCCCGCACATCCGCATCGTCATGGGCATGGTGATCGGACTTGGTGTCACCCGCCTGCTGTCGGGGGTGGCCCGTATTATACAGCATCCCGGCCAGTACCGGCTCTATCCCGTGCATCTGGCTTGGGTCGCTTCGGTGCTTCTGATGCTGGTGCATTTCTGGTGGTGGGAGTTCGGCCTCTACGCCATCGAGGCATGGACCTTCGGCAAATACCTTTTCATCATCTTCTACGCGATCACGCTGTTCCTGCTCTGCGCGCTGCTGTTTCCGGATTCGATGCTGGACTACAAAAGCTACGAGGATTTCTTCTATTCGCGGCGCGCCTGGTTCTTCGGCCTGCTGGCCGCGACCTATCTGCTCGACGTGATCGACACGTTGCTGAAAGGGCCGGAGCATTTCGCCCATTTCGGCAATGAATATCTGTTCCGCACGCCGATCTTCGTCGCACTCTGCATTGCCGCGATCCTGGTGCGCGACCGCCGCTTTCACACCGCCTTTGTCGCGGCGGCGCTGATCTATCAGATATCGTTCATCCTGCGGCTCTTCGACACGATCGTATGACGACTGCGAATGCTCTAGGCTTCCTGGGAAAGGCAGGTTTCTCATGTACAAGGCCGTCGGATCACAGGGATCCCGGGTCAGCCGCGTCCTCTGGATGCTCGAGGAGCTCGGGCAGCCCTACGAATTCGTCGAAGTCAAACTGCGCTCGCCGGAAGCCTATGCGCTCAACCCTTCGGGCAAGGTGCCGATCCTCATCGACGGCGAGCTGACGGTGACGGATTCGGCGGCGATCTGCGTCTACCTAGCCGACAAGCACGCCGACAAGGGCATGGGTGCCAATCCAGGTATCGCCGGCCGTGCCGAGATGGATTCCTGGATGCATTTTGCCCAGAGCGAGTTCGAGGCGCCGCTGTGGAACAAATTGCGCCACCGCTTCCTGCTGCCGAAGGAGGTTCGGGTCGATGTCGGCCCGGCGGCGGCCTATGATTTCGCCTCGGAAACCAAAGCCCTGGATCGTCGTCTCGGCGAGAAGCCGTTTGCGCTCGGCGACCGGTTTTCCGCTGTCGACGTGCTGCTCGGCGACATGGGCGGCTGGGCCCGTGCTGGAAAATTCCCGATCGAGTCCGAGCGCGTCAACGCCTATTTCAACCGGGTGCTTTCGCGCCCTGCCCGCGCACGGGCACAAGCTAGTGGCGGAGCCATGAAATGAAGCTCAACCTCAACACCGATTTCACCAAGTTCCCGCGCGCCGTCTCGGTGGTGGCCGCTGGCGAGGCGGGAGCCATCGTGCCGTCCGGGCGCGCCGTTCTGCCTCATGACGAGCGGCATCTGCGCCGTCGGGCCATTGAACTGTCCGACGGCAGCAAGGTGCTGGTCGACCTGCCCGAGGCGGTTGCCCTGAACGACGGCGATCGGCTGGTGCTGGAGGATGGCCGCCACATCGAGATCCTTGCCGCGCCGGAAGATGTCTATGACATCCGCGCCCGCGACGGCGTGCACCTGACCGAGCTTGCCTGGCATATCGGCAACCGCCATCTCGCGGCGGGCATCGAGGCGGATCGCATCGTCATCCTGCGCGACCACGTCATCAAGTCGATGCTTGAAGGGCTTGGCGCCACGGTGTGCGAGGTTTCCGAGCCGTTCAAGCCGGTGCGCGGCGCCTATTCCGGCCATGGCGGCGCGCACAGCCACGATCACGGCCATGCACATGCCCACAGCCATGCGGAAGCGCATTCCCATTCACATGGCGACACGCATTCCCATTCGCACAGCCATTCCCACGCAGGTCATCACCACGACCATGACTGACCAGCCTTCGAACATCGCCTTGCTGCGGCTGATGGCGTGGCTGTCGCCGGCCTTTCCGGTCGGCAGCTTTGCCTACAGCCATGGTCTCGAGCGCGCGGTGCATGATGGCCTGGTTGCTGACGGCACCGGCCTTGCCGGCTGGCTGGGGACACTGATCGAGATGGGCTCGGGCTGGAACGATGCCGTGCTGTTTTCCGAGAGCTGGCGCCGCGCCCGCAACGCAGGCGATCTCGATGAAGTGGCTGCACTGGCCGAGGGGCTGGCCGGCTCGCGGGAACGCCATACCGAGACCATGCTGCAGGGTGCCGCCTTCCTCAAGGCCGCCGCCGCCTGGCCCAATCCCGTGCTGGAGCGATTGCCGGCCGAATGCGCCTACTGCATCGCCGTCGGTGCTGTTGCCGGCGGCAATGGCATTGCGCTTGAGGATGCGCTGTCCGCCTTCCTGCAGGCCTTCTTCTCCAATCTCGTCCAAGCAGCGATCAGGCTCGGTGTCGTCGGACAGAGCGAGGCCACCACACTGCTGGCCGGCTTCGAACCGCTGGCGCTCTCGACCGCTGGCCGCGCGTCGCGCTCGACATTGGATGATCTCGGCGGCTGCGCCTTCGTCTCCGATATCATGGCGATGAAGCACGAAACCCAGTATTCGCGGCTGTTCCGGTCATGATCGTGCTTGCCTTCACGCTGTCCTTCGTCCTGCTGCTCATCACGGCGCTGCATGTCTATTGGGGCATTGGCGGCATCTGGCCGGGCAGGGACGCGGCCTCCTGCGCCCGCGCCGTCGTCGGCTTTCGCGGGATCGACGAAATGCCGACGCCCTTCGCCAGTTTCGCCGTTGCCGCCTGTCTCGGCCTGGCGACGCTCTGGCCGCTGGCACTGATCGGCTTCTTTGCCTCGCCCTTCCCGAAAGAGGGCCTTGCCGCCACTTCGCTGCTCATCGGCCTGGTGTTCCTGGGTCGCGGCATTGCCGGCTTCACGCCGTGGTGGCGACGGCTGGCGCCCGAGCAGCCTTTCGCCCGGCTCGATGTCCGGTATTATTCGCCGCTTTGCCTGTTGATCGGGCTTGGCTTCGCCATCCTTGCCATCATGGAGTTCCCGACATGACTCAAGCCAACGGTCCTCTTCGTATCGGCATTGGCGGCCCCGTCGGCTCCGGCAAGACGACGCTCACCGAAAAACTCTGCAAAGCGCTGCGCGACGAGTTCTCCATCGCCGTGGTCACCAATGACATCTACACCAGGGAAGATGCCATGATGCTGGCCCGGCTGCAGGCCCTGCCCGAGGACCGCATCGTCGGTGTCGAGACCGGCGGCTGCCCGCATACCGCCATTCGCGAGGACGCGTCGATCAATTTGCAGGCCATCGCCGAGCTCAACCGGAAATTCCCCGATCTCGACATCATCTTCATCGAATCCGGCGGCGACAACCTCGCCGCCACCTTCTCGCCAGACCTTGCGGACCTGACGCTCTATGTCATCTCGGTCTGTCAGGGCGAGGAAATCCCGCGCAAGGGCGGGCCGGCGATCACCCGCTCGGACTTCCTGATCATCAACAAGAGCGATCTGGCCCCCTATGTGAACGTCAACCTCGACGTGATGGAGAGCGACGCCGGCCGCATGCGCGGCAAGCGCCCGTTCGGCTTCACCGACCTGTCGCGCGGCAAGGGACTGCAAGAGGTCATCGACTTCATCGTCGAGCATGGCGGGTTGAGGGCCACGGCTGCCGCCAGCACAGCGGCCTGACAGGTCGCCGCTTCTCCCTGCACCAACCAAAACCCGTTGCGAGCAGCCGCCGATCACGGCATTCTCGCCAAAACCGGAGGATTTTCGATGAGCATCGCCCGCCTGCAGAAGGAAACGCTGACCAACCTGCCCTTCTACGAGGAGCGCGTCGATCTCGCCTGCGCGTTTCGCTGGACGGCGCGGCTCAACATGCACGAGGCGGTGGCCAACCATTTCTCGCTGGCGGTCAATGAGAACGGCACGCAGTTCCTGATGAACCCCAACCAGGTGCATTTCTCGCGCATCAAGGCGAGCGACCTGTTGATGATCGACGCCAATGATCCGGACACGCTGTCGGGGCCCAACGCGCCGGATCCGACGGCCTGGGGCCTGCACGGCGCCATCCATCGCAATGTGCCGCATGCGCGCTGCGTCATGCATGTCCATTCGATCCATGCCACGGTGCTGGCCTCGCTGGCCGACTCGACATTGCCGCCGATCGACCAGAATTCGGCGATGTTCTTCAACCGCCACGTCGTCGACGCGCATTATGGCGGGCTGGCCTTCGAGGAAGAGGGCGAGCGCTGCTCGCAGCTTCTCACCGACCCCAAGGTCAAAGTGATGGTAATGGGCAATCACGGCGTGCTGGTGATCGGCGACACAGTTGCCGACGCCTTCAACCGCATGTTCTATTTCGAGCGTGCCGCCGAGACCTACATCAAGGCGCTCTGGACCGGCAGGCCGCTGCGCACGCTGTCCGACGCCATCGCCGAGAAGACGGCCAGCGAAATGGACGACTATCCCGGCCAGGCCGAGCGCCATCTCGCCGAGTTGAAGGCGATCCTCGACGAGGAAGAGCCGGTTTACCGGAATTAGAGCCCGAGCTGAGCCCGCAATTCCCCGGCGCTGTTGATGACGGTGGCGCCGGGCGGTCCTTCCATCGGCTTTTCCGGCCAGAAGATCGTCTTCATGCCCGCCGCCAGACCCGCCATGGCGCCCGGCCAGCTGTCATCGACCGCGACCGCGTGAGCGGGATCGACATCGGCCAGATAGGCCGCGCGCAGGAAGGGTTCGGCATGCGGCTTGCCCTCGCGCACGTCGTTGCGGCTGATCGTCTTCATGCCGGGATAGAAGAGGCCGACGGCGCGCAGATTGGCGTCGACGATCAGCCGGTCGGAATTGGAGACCACCGCTTGCTGAACGCCGAGCGCGCGCAATTCATTGAAGACCTCGATCGCGCCGGGGCGCGGCCGCAAGCCCTCGACCAGCGGCATGTAGTGCTCGTATTTGCGCACGATCCAGTCGTCGAAGGCCAAGTCCAGGCCGAACTCGTCGCGCATCATTTCGTAAACCGGCCAGGCAGCGACGCCGAGGACGCGCTCATGCAGGTCGGATGGCGGCGTGAGGCCGACATTGCGCATTGCCGCCACAAGGGCTGCCTCGTGCAGCGGCTCGCTGTCGACCAGCGTGCCATCCATGTCCCAGAAAACCGCCTTCGGTGTCATGCAGAGCTCCTTTTGCGATCCCCTTAAAGGGTTTGCGCCGGGAGATAAACCTTCGGGTTCACAGAAGCTGGCCGCGACCGGACCCGACGCCACCCTTCTTTCCGCATCGCAACATTGCCTGCGGGAAAATCCGTGCCGCGCAGGGACAAGCAATTGCCCTTGAGATTGACAATTGCGCAGGAAGGCGTTCCCTGCGAAACTGAGAGCGGACCGCTCCTGTGAGCAGCGGTTCGCGGAGGCAGGACGTGAATACCCGGCAGGATGGTGGCAGCAACAGGCTGGACGACGCGGCGCGCGCCGGCTGGCTCTATTATGTCGCCGGCAACACACAGGACCAGATCGCCGCCACGCTCGGCATTTCGCGGCAGACGGCGCAGCGGCTGGTGTCGCTGGCGGTGTCGGAAGGCTTGATCAAGGTTCGCGTCGATCATCCGATCGCCAACTGCCTCGACCTCGCCGCCCGGCTGAGATCCCGCTTCGCGCTCGATCTGGTCGAGGTGGTGCCGAGCGACCCCAATTCGTCCTCCACCACCATCGGCATCGCCGAGGCGGCGGCCGCCGAGATCGAGCGGCGGCTGCGGTCGCCGACACCGATCGTCATGGGGATCGGCACCGGGCGTACGTTGAAGGCGGCGATCGAGCAATTGCCGCCCATGGAATGCCCGCAGCACAAGGTGGTGTCCTTGACCGGAAACATCTCGCCGGACGGTTCGGCGGCTTTCTACAACGTCATCTTCACCATGGCCGACAGGGTCAAGGCGCGCTCTTTCCCGATGCCGCTGCCGGTCATCGCCTCCTCGCCGCAGGAGCGCGAGATGCTGCTCAACCAGCCGATGATCCAGCCGACGCTGGCGCTTGCCGCCGAGGCCGACGTCACATTCATTGGCATCGGCGACCTCGGTCCGAAGGCACCCCTCTACGAGGACGGCTTCATCTCGGAAAGCGAGTTGAAAGCGCTGCAGAAAGCGGGCGGCATCGCCGAGATCGTCGGCTGGGTGTTCGACAGGGAAGGCCGCATGATCGAGGGCATCACCAACGACCGGGTGTCGTCGGCCTCGCTGCCGTCACGCGAAAAGTCGCTGGTCATTGCGCTCGCCATGGGCGAGCGCAAGCTGCCGGGGATCCTGGCGGCCGTGAACCGCCGGCTGGTCAATGGGCTCATCACCGATGAGCGGACGGCGACCGCCCTGCTGGCCGGCATGTGACCCCTCGGGCACGCTGCCATTTGCCGGGTGCGGCCGGGGTGACTGCTTTGCGATAAAGCCAACAAGGCTATCCGTGCCGCCCGACAGGGTCGTTTCCATCGAGGAACCCGAGGTCGCGCTGCAGATGCGGCGACAGGTCCCTGATGTCGAGATGCGCCTTCTTCCTGACCGCGAACCAGCCGAATCCGTCCGCGAGCCACGAAATCCAGCGATGATCTGGAGCGGGAGTGCATTTTTGTTGCGCCATGGTCATGATCGTCAACCTTCGCTATCCTCAACCCGAATGACCGGTTGACGCTGAATGTCGGTCTTGCCGGCCGCCTTTGCCAATCGAACGTCGATAAGAACCCATAAGGAGGCTTTATGCCTGACCTTGGCTCGCGACAGATTTCACAACTCCCGCCGCTGCAGGCGATCCGGGTGTTCGAAGCCGTGGCGCGGCATCTTTCCTTCACCAAGGCCGCCGTCGAACTCGCCATGACACAGGCCGCCGTCAGCTATCAGATCAAGGTGCTGGAAGAGCGCGTCGGCGCACCGCTGTTCCTGCGCCGGCCGCGACAGATCGAGCTGACCGAAGCCGGGCAGCGCCTGGCGCCGGCCGTCAGCGAGGCCTTCGCCATTCTTGGCCAGGCCTATGCCGCGGCACGTGGCGGCGCGGATGGGTTGCTGTGCGTCACCACCGTGCTGACCTTTGCCTCGAACTGGCTGGCGCACCATCTGGGCTCGTTCCAGATAGCGCATCCAGCCCTTGCCGTGCGGCTCGAGACGTCGAGCCGGCTGACGGATTTCGCCCGCGAGGACGTCGACCTCGCCATCCGTTCGGGCGGCGGCAAATGGCCGGGCCTTGAGTCCCACAAGCTGCTCGATGCCGATTTCACGCCGATGCTAAGCCCGAAACTCGCGGCGAGCATCGGCGGCATCAAGGAGCCGGCGGACCTGCTGCGGCTGCCGATCCTTGATCCCGGCGACATCTGGTGGACACAATGGTTCGAGACGGCGGGCGTGCACTCGCACGACCTTGCCAAGCGGCCCGGCAGCAGCATGGGGGCCCAGGCCTATGAGGCCAACGCGGCCATCGCGGGCCATGGCGTGGCGATCCTGACCCGGGCGCTGTTCAAGGCCGAACTTGCCGACGGCCGCCTGATCCAGCCCTTCGACCTGGTCGGCGACGATGGCCACGCCTACTGGCTGGTCTATCCAGAAGCCCGCCGCAACGTGCCGAAGATCCGCGCCTTTCGCGACTGGCTGCTTGCCGAGATCGCCTGCTGACAGGCGGTTCGCACCCGCCCCCCACGTCCAGACCTTCCTGTCCTCTCGCCTGATATCCGGCCCAGGGCGCGGTTCGTCGTCTCAATTTCCATCCGTCCCTGGTGCATCCGGCCCGTCGAGTGCTGCGCTGCAGCATCGAATCCGGCTTGACATAATTAAGACTTAGTGAGTAATTGCTCACAGCCAAGGCAAATGCTCATCTTGGTTCATGGGAGGAATTTGATGAAACTTCGCACGCTTACCCTGGGCTTGTTGTCGGCCAGCGCCCTCGCCTTCGCCGCACACGCCGAATCCATCACCATCGCCACCGTCAACAATGGCGATATGGTCCGCATGCAGAAGCTGACCGACGACTTCACCAAGGCTAACCCCGACATCCAGCTCAACTGGGTCACGCTTGAAGAAAACGTGCTGCGCGAGCGCGTCACCACCGACATCGCCACCAAGGGCGGCCAGTATGACGTGATGACCATCGGCACCTACGAGGTTCCGATCTGGGCCAAGCAGAGCTGGCTGCTGCCGCTCGACAAGCTCGGCGACGACTATGACGCCAAGGACATCATTCCGGCCATCGCCGGCGGTCTCTCGGTCGACGGCAAGCTCTATGCCGCGCCCTTCTACGGCGAAAGCTCCTTCGTCATGTACCGCAAGGACCTGATGGACAAGGCCGGGCTGAAGATGCCCGACGCACCGACCTGGGACTTCATCAAGCAGGCCGCCGACAAGATGACCGACCGCGCCAATGGCGTGAACGGCGTGTGCCTGCGCGGCAAGGCCGGCTGGGGCGAGAACATGGCCTTCCTGACCGCCATGTCGAACTCCTTCGGCGCCCGCTGGTTCGACGAGAACTGGAAGCCGCAATTCGACCAGCCCGAATGGAAGAACACGCTGCAGTTCTATGTCGACCTGATGAAGGCCGATGGCCCCGAGGGCGCGTCTTCCAACGGCTTCAACGAAAACCTGGCTCTCTTCCAGCAGGGCAAGTGCGGCATGTGGATCGATGCCACCGTCGCGGCGTCCTTCGTCTCCGATCCGAAGAACTCGACCGTCGCCGACAAGGTCGGCTATGCGCTGGCGCCGGACAATGGCCTGGGCAAGCGCGGCAACTGGCTGTGGGCATGGTCGCTGGCCATTCCAGCCGGCACCAAGAAGGCCGACGCCGCCGAGAAATTCGTGTCCTGGGCGACCAGCAAGCACTATGCCGAACTGGTCGCTTCGAAGGAAGGCTGGGCCAACGTTCCTCCGGGCACGCGCTCCTCGCTCTATGCCAATGCCGAGTACCAGAAGGCGGCTCCGTTCGCCAAGATGACGCTGGACTCCATCAACGCCGCCGACCCGACGCATCCGACCGTCAAGCCGGTGCCCTATGTCGGCGTCCAGTTCGTCGCCATCCCTGAGTTCCAGGGCCTTGGCACCACTGTAGGCCAGCTCTTCTCGGCGGCCCTTGCCGGCCAGTCGAGCGTCGACGATGCGCTGAAGCAGGCCCAGGACGCCGCCACCGCGGCGATGACCGAGGGCGGTTATATCAAGTAAGGCTCCTCCCGGTGCCGAATGCCGGTTGCCTCCTCGACCGGCAACGGCCGCCCGAGTTCCCAGCTCGGGCGGCCGCCTTCAACGCCTGTGAAAATTCAGTCTGACCATTGAAGGGTGACCGTCATGGCTACTCAGCAGACCCGTTCGCTTGCCCGTTTCATGATGGCGCCATCCGTTGTGCTGCTGTTCGTCTGGATGGTCGTGCCGCTGGCACTCACGCTCTGGTTCTCCTTCCAGCAGTACAATCCGCTCAACCCGATCCGCGACGGATTCGTCGGTTTCTCCAACTACGCGCTGTTCTATTCCAACCCCGCCTTCCTGCAGTCGATCCTCAACACCCTGATCCTGGTGGTCAGTGTCCTGTTGATCACGGTGATCGGCGGCATCCTGCTGGCGCTCTTGATCGACCAGCCGATGTGGGGACAGGGGATCGTGCGCATCCTCGTCATTTCGCCGTTCTTCGTCATGCCGCCGGTGGCCGCACTGGTCTGGAAGAACATGATCATGCACCCGCAATATGGCGTGTTCGCCGACATAGCGCGCTTCTTCGGGATGCAACCGATCGACTGGTTCGGGCAGCACCCGCTGACGGCGATCATCATCATCGTCGCCTGGCAGTGGCTGCCTTTCGCGACACTGATCCTGTTGACCGCGCTGCAGTCTCTCGACGGCGAGCAGAAGGAAGCCGCCGAAATGGACGGCGCCGGCTTCATCAGCCGCTTCATCTATCTGACGCTGCCGCATATGTCGCGCGCCATCACCGTGGTCATCCTGATCCAGACGATCTTCCTGCTCTCGGTCTATGCCGAGATCCTCGTCACCACCAATGGCGGTCCCGGCTACGCCTCCACCAACCTGCCCTTCCTCGTCTACCAGAAGGCGTTGCTGGAGTTCAAAATCGGCCAGGCATCCGCGGGCGGTGTGATCGCCGTCATTCTCGCCAACATCGTCGCCTTCTTCGCCATGCGCGCGGTCGGCAAGAACCTCGACAAGTAAGGGAGGACAAGATGGCACGTGCAGTCACCACCCAGCACAAGACGATCGCGACGGTTGCCGCCTGGATCGTGGCCCTGCTGATCTTCTTCCCGATCCTCTACACGATCATCACCTCGTTCAAGTCGGAACAGGAGGCGATCCAGGGCTTCAACCTGATCCCGTCGGGAACGTTCGAGAGCTATACCGAGGTTCAGGCGCAGAGCGGTTACTTCAAGTTCTTCTTCAATTCGGTGCTGCTCTCGGTCGGCTCGACGGTCCTGGCCCTGCTGGTCGCCATTCCGGCGGCATGGTCGATGGCTTTCTCGCCGACCAAGCGGACCAAGGACATCCTGATGTGGATGCTGTCCACCAAGATGATGCCCGCGGTCGCCGTGCTGTTCCCGATCTACCTGATCTTCCGCAACCTCGGGCTGCTCGACAGCCGCATCGGCCTGATGGTCATGCTGATGCTGATCAACCTGCCGATCGTGGTGTGGATGCTCTACACCTACTTCCGCGAGATCCCCGGCGAAATACTGGAAGCGGCCCGCATGGACGGCGCCTCGCTGTGGAACGAGATCATCTATGTGCTGACCCCGATGGCCGTGCCCGGCATTGCCTCGACCATGCTCCTGAACATCATCCTGGCCTGGAACGAGGCGTTCTGGACGATCCGCCTGACCACCACGGATGCTGCTCCGCTGACCGCCTTCATCAGTTCCTTCTCCAGCCCGCAAGGCCTGTTCTGGGCCAAGCTTTCGGCCGCCTCGACATTGGCGATCGCGCCGATCCTGATCATGGGCTGGTTCAGCCAGAAGCAGCTGGTGCGCGGCCTGACCTTCGGCGCCGTGAAGTAACACCGCCGCACGCAACGGACGACGGACAATAACCCCTCGGGGAGGAAACCATGGGAAACATCACGCTCAAGAACGTCTCCAAATCCTTCGGATCGACGTCCATCATCCCCGGCCTCGACCTGGTGATCGAGAATGGCGAGTTCGTCGTCTTCGTCGGCCCGTCGGGTTGCGGCAAGTCCACGCTGCTGCGGCTGATCGCCGGGCTGGAGGACACCAGCGGCGGCACCATCAACATCGACGGCCGTGACGTCACCGGCGAGGCGCCGGCCAAGCGCAAGCTGGCCATGGTGTTCCAGTCCTACGCGCTCTATCCGCATATGACGGTGGCCAAGAACATCGCCTTCCCGCTGAAGATGGCGGGCGAGGACCAGGCGACCATCGACAAGAAGGTGAAGGATGCGGCACGCGTCCTGAACCTCACCAACTACCTCGAACGCCGGCCGGGCCAGCTCTCCGGCGGCCAGCGCCAGCGCGTCGCCATCGGCCGCGCCATCGTGCGCCAGCCTTCGGCCTTCCTGTTCGACGAGCCGCTCTCCAACCTCGATGCCGCGTTGCGCGGTACCATGCGTCTGGAGATCAGCGAACTGCACCATCAGCTGAAGACCACCATGATCTATGTCACCCACGACCAGGTCGAGGCCATGACCATGGCCGACAAGATCGTCGTGCTGAACGCCGGCAACATCGAGCAGGTCGGCTCACCGATGGAGCTCTACAAGACCCCGAACAATCTGTTCGTCGCCGGCTTCATCGGCTCACCGAAGATGAACCTCATCGAGGGCGCGCCGGCGGCCAAATATGGCGCCAAGACCATCGGCATCAGGCCGGAGCATATGCAGATCTCGACCACGGCGGGCGAATGGAAGGCCACCGTCGGCGTTGCCGAGCATCTGGGGTCCGACACTTTCCTGCATGTCCAGACCGAGGGCGTCGGTCCGCTGACGGTGCGCGCCGACGGCGAGCTGGCTGTCCATCACGGCGACACGATTTATCTCACCCCCGACAAGGCCAAGCTGCATCGCTTCGGCCCTGACGGCAAGGCGATGGCGAAGTGAGGCTGAAGGACAAATCGGCGCTGGTCACAGGATCGGCGCGGGGCATCGGCAGGGCCTTCGCCGAAGCCTATGTGCGCGACGGCGCCACGGTGGCGATTGCCGACATCAACCTCGAGGCGGCGCGGAAAACCGCCGCCGAGATCGGCGACAAGGCCTATGCGGTCAAGCTCGACGTCACGGATCAGGCATCGATCGACGCCGCGGTGAAGGCGGTGGAGAGCCGGACCGGCGGCCTCGACATATTGATCAACAACGCCGCCTTGTTCGACCTGGCGCCGATCGTCGACATCTCCAGGGCGAGCTACGAGAAACTGTTCTCGGTCAATGTCGCCGGCACTTTGTTCATGCTGCAGGCGGCTGCCCGCTCGATGATCGCGCGGGGCAAGGGCGGCAGGATCATCAACATGGCAAGCCAGGCCGGACGGCGCGGCGAGGCACTGGTCGGCGTTTACTGCGCCACCAAGGCCGCCGTCATCTCGCTGACCCAGTCGGCGGGGCTCGACCTGATCAAGCATCGCATCAACGTCAACGCGATCGCGCCTGGGGTGGTCGATGGCGAGCACTGGGATCATGTCGATTCACTGTTCGCCAAATACGAGAACAGGCCCAGGGGCGAGAAGAAGAAACTGGTCGGCGAGGCGGTGCCATACGGCCGCATGGGCACGGCCCAGGACCTTACCGGCATGGCGGTCTTCCTCGCCAGCGCCGATGCCGAATACATCGTCGCCCAGACCTACAACGTCGATGGCGGCCAGTGGATGAGTTGAGGGGGGCGGCCTCTGTTTCTCGTCCCTCCGCGAGGAGCAGAGGCCAACATCAGAGGCTGCATCGGCCTTCGCAGGCATGCCGCCCTTATCCTCTCCCGGCTGGACCGGGAGAGGCGGAGTAACGAGGCCGGAGCCGGCCAAAGGGTAAAACAGATGACCGTGAAACTCTCTTCCGCCAATCTCGCGAACCTTCCCGCCAAGGTCGCGGGTCCGAAATATGACCGTGCCAAGCTGAAGGCCGGCATCGTCCATTTCGGTGTCGGCAATTTTCACCGCTCGCACCAAGCCGTCTATCTCGACGATCTGTTCAATTCAGGTGTCGGCCATGACTGGGCCCTGGTCGGCGCCGGTGTGTTCGAGGGCGAAAAGATCGGTCGCGGCAAGCTCCAGGAGCAGGACTGGCTGACCACCGTGGTCGAGCAGGATGACGGTCATATGAGCGCCCGCGTCACCGGCGCCATGATCGACTTCCTGACGCCGGGCGATGCCGCCGGCATCATTGAACGGCTGGCCGATCCGGCGATCAAGATCGTGTCGCTGACCATCACCGAGGGCGGCTACTTCATCGACCCGGCGTCGGGCAAGTTCAACCCGGCTCATGCGGACATCGTCGCGGACGCCCAACCGGGCGCGACTCCGAAAACCGTGTTCGGCATCATCCTTGCCGGACTGGTGCGGCGGCGCGCCGACGGCATCGTGCCGTTCACCGTCATGTCCTGCGACAACATTCCCCATAACGGCCACGTCACCTCGGACGGCGTCATTGGACTGGCGCGGCTGATCGACGAGGACCTAGCCAACTGGGTAAGCGGCCACGTCGCTTTCCCGAACGCCATGGTTGACCGAATTACGCCGGCGACCACCGACCGCGAGCGCAAGATTCTGGCCGACGATTTCGGCCTGGAAGACAATTGGCCGGTGTTCTGCGAGCCCTTCAAGCAATGGGTGTTGGAGGATCACTTCACGGCCGGCCGGCCGGCCCTGGAGAAGGTCGGTGTCCAGTTCGTCAAGGATGTGTCGCCCTACGAGCTGATGAAGATCCGTATCCTCAATGGCGGCCATGCCACCATTGCCTATCCCGCCGGGCTGATGGACATCCACTTCGTCCATGAAGCGATGCAGGAGCCGCTGGTGCGCGGCTTTCTCGACAAGCTCGAGCATGACGAGATCATTCCGACGGTGCCGCCGGTGCCGGACACGGTGCTGGAGGACTATTACCAACTTATCGAGAAGCGCTTCTCCAATCCCAAGATCGGCGACACGGTGCGCCGGCTCTGCCTCGACGGCTCCAACCGCCAGCCGAAATTCATCATCCCGACCATAGCCGACCGACTCAAGGCCGGCAGAGGCGTTGCCGGGCTGGCGCTGGAATCGGCGCTGTGGTGCCGCTACTGCTTCGGCACGACCGACAGCGGCGCCGTCATCGAACCCAACGACCCGAGCTGGGACCGGCTGCAGGCGACGGCAAAGGCGGCAAAAGATGCGCCCGCCGCCTGGCTGGCGATGGAGGACATCTATGGCGATGTCGGCCGCGCCACGGCATTCGTCGAGGCCTTCGGCCACGCGCTCGGCGTCCTGTGGGCCAATGGCGCCCGCGGCACGCTGACGCGCTATCTCGCCGGCAAGCTCTGAAAGCCATTCGACATCATGACGCCTGAACTGGTCATCTTCGACTGCGATGGCGTGCTGGTCGACAGCGAGGCGCTTTCCGTCTCGGCGCTGCTTGGCATGATCGAACTTGCCGGCGGCAATATCGGCGTGGATGCCGCCTACGAACACTTCCTCGGCAAGAGCATGAAAAGCGTGCGCGAGATGCTTGGCCGCGACTTCGGCCTGGAGATCACCGACGAGCACCTTACCGCCATGCGCGTCGACCTGATGCGAAAGTTCCGTGAGGAGCTGCAGCCGATCCCGGGCATCAAGGAGATGTTGCCCAGGCTTGGCCTGCCGTTCTGCGTCGCCTCTTCCGGCACGCTGGAACGCATTCGCTATGCGCTCGACGTCACCGGCCTGCTCGGGCTGATGGAGCCGCATCTGTTCAGCGCCACCATGGTGGCCAAGGGAAAGCCGGCGCCCGATCTTTTCCTGCATGCCGCGGCCAGCATGCGGGCCCATCCGCGCAAATGCCTCGTCATCGAGGACAGTCCGGCTGGCGTCGCGGCGGCGCGCGCGGCCGGCATGCGCGTCTTTGCCTTCACCGGCGGCTCGCATGCCGGCAACCCCGCATTGAAAGCGCGGCTTGCGTCGAGTGAACCGGACTTTATATTCGCTGACATGCTGCAATTGCCCGATCTGATTGCAGGCCTGGGAGCGAGAGTTAGAGCATCTTGACGAAACAGTTTGTTTGCGCGGTCGATGTCGGCACCGGGAGCGCTCGCGCGGGCATTCTCGACGCCAGTGGTACCTTGCTCGGCCGTGCAGATCGGCCGATCGCCATGAACCAGCCAAAACCCGATCATGCCGAGCATGATTCACGCGATATCTGGTCGGCCGTCTGCGCCGCCGTGCGTGCGGCGCGCGAAAAGGCCGGAGTCGCGGCGCAAGACATTGTCGGCATCTCCTTCGATGCAACCTGTTCTCTTGTGGTTCGCGACCGGCAGGGCGATCAGCTCAGCGTTTCGACCACCGGCGACAAGCGCTGGGACACTATCGTCTGGCTCGACCACCGCGCCATTGCCGAAGCCGACGAATGCACGGCGAGCGGCCACGAGGTGCTCAACTATATTGGCGGCGTGATGTCGCCGGAGATGGCGACGCCGAAGCTGATGTGGCTGAAGCGCAACCTGCCAAAGACCTGGAATGAAGCCGGCTATCTATTCGACCTGGCCGACTTCCTTACCTGGCAGGCGACCGGCTCGCTGGCCCGCTCGCAATGCACGCTGACGGCGAAGTGGACCTATCTGGCGCATGAGGAAAGCGCGTGGCAGCGCGATTTCTTCGAAATCGTCGGCCTGGATGACCTTTTCGAGCACGGCAATCTGCCGGAGCGCGCCAGTCCGGTCGGCGCCGACATTGGTCCGCTGACGGCGCAAGCGGCGGCGGAGCTCGGCCTGACGGAAAGCTGCCGGGTCGGCGCCGGGGTCATCGATGCCTATGCCGGCGCGCTTGGCGTGCTCGGCGGCTTTGCCGGCGATGAGCAGGATATCGGCCGCCACCTGGCGCTGATCGCCGGCACCTCGAGCTGCGTCATGGCGATGTCGCCCGATCCGCAGCCTTTCGCGGGCGTCTGGGGTCCGTATTACGGCGCGGCGCTGCCGAAGCTGTGGCTGTCGGAAGGCGGCCAGTCGGCGACCGGCGCCCTGCTCGACCACATCATCCGCTGGCACGGCGCCGGCGGCGAGCCCGACGCCGCCATGCACGCCAAGATCGCCAGCCGTGTCGCCGAACTGCGCGCCGCCGAAGGGGAGAACCTTGCCGCGCGGCTGCATGTGCTGCCCGACTTCCACGGCAACCGCTCGCCGCTGGCCGATCCGCATGCAGTCGGCGTCGTCAGCGGCCTGACGCTGGATTCCTCCTTCGACAGCCTGTGCAAGCTCTACTGGCGCACCGCCGTCGGCATCGCGCTCGGCGTGCGTCATGTGCTGGAGGCGCTGAACGAGAACGGCTACCTGATCGACACGCTGCATGTCACCGGCGGCCACACCAAGAACCCGCTGCTGATGGAGCTCTACGCCGATGCCACCGGCTGCACGGTGGTCGAACCGCTGGCCGACGAGGCGGTGCTGCTCGGCACCGGCATGGTCGCCGCCACCGCCGCCGGGCTGTTTCCCGACCTCAACGCCGCCTGCCTTGCCATGCAGCAGGGCGGCAAGAGGCGTGCCGCCAACCCGGGCGCCGGCGCCCGCTTCGATCGCGACTACCGGATATTCCTGGAAATGCACCGGCAGCGGCAGGCGCTCGACGCGATACGGTAGGCTTTGCGCTATTGCTTGCGCAGCGAGGCGCCCGACGTGGCGTCGAACAGATGGATGCTTTCTTCCTCGAACGTGTAGCGCACGGGGGCGTTCAGCACCGGGCATTCACGTGCCGGAACCAGCGCGCTGATCTCCTTGCCGCCTGAACCGAATGTCACCAGCGCGTCATTGCCGTGGAATTCGATGAGATCGGCCGTGCCTTGCAATATGCCGGCGGCACCGGCACCGGCCGTCTTCAGGTCCGGAGGCCGGATGCCGAGCACGGCGCGGTCGCCATGCTGAAGATGAAATCCCCGGCCTTCGACCGAAAGAACCGTTCCGGCACCGGTCAATATCCAGCCATTGCCTGAGCGGCCGACCGTCACCTCGATGAAATTCATGTTCGGGGTGCCGATGAAACCGGCGACGAACATGTTTCCCGGCCGCCGATAGATTTCCGCCGGAGAACCGATCTGCTCGATCACGCCGTCCTTGAGCAGCACGATGCGATCGGCCAGCGTCATCGCCTCCAGCTGGTCATGGGTGACGTAGACGGTGGTGGTCTTCAGCGACTGGTGCAGGCGCGCGATCTCGACGCGCATATGGTTGCGCAATTTGGCGTCGAGATTGGAAAGCGGCTCGTCGAACAGGAACACCTTTGGCGTCTTGATCATCGCACGGGCAATGGCGACGCGCTGCTGCTGGCCGCCGGAAAGCTCGGCCGGCTTGCGGCCGAGATAGGGTTCGAGCCCAAGCGTCCTCGACACCGCTTCGACCCGCTTGCGGATATCGGCCGCCGGCACCTTCTGGCGCCGCAGCCCGAAGGCGATGTTGTCGAAGATCGTCATGTGCGGATAGAGCGCGTAGTTCTGGAACACCATGGCGATGCCGCGGTCGCCCGGATCGAGATCGTTGACCACCTTGCCGCCGATCGAGACCTCGCCGCCGCTGATGTCCTCCAGCCCCGCCAGCATGCGCAGCAAGGTCGACTTGCCGCAGCCGGACGGGCCGAGGAACACGACGAATTCGTGTTCCTCTATCGAGAGGTTGAGGTCGCGGATCACCGTGGTGGCGCCATAGGCCTTGTCGACATGGGAGCAAACGATCGCGGACATGATCAGCCCTTCTCGCCGCTGAGCAGGATCTGCAGCTTGACGTCTTGCGGGTTGCCTTCGGCAGCCCGTTCGAATGCCTTGATGCTGTCGGAGAAATCATAGGTGCCGGTGATCAGCGGCTTGAGGTCGACCTTGCCGGAAGCGATCAGCTGCAAGGCGCGGTCGAAGATGTTGGCGTAGCGGAACACCGTCTCGATGCGCACCTCCTTGGAGATCGCAGCCGGCACGTTGAGGGCGACCGGCTCCACCGGCAGGCCGACCAGCACCACCGCGCCACCCGGCCGAACGACATTGAACAGGTCGGCAAAGGCCTTCGGGTTGCCGCTGGCCTCGAAGACGATATCGGCACCCCAATTGCCGGTCGCGGCGGCAACGGCATCGGCCAGCGACTGCTCGCCAATATTGACCGGTACGATGCCGGCATACTGCGCGGCGATCGCCAGCTTGGGCGCGGAGAAGTCGGAGATCAGCACTTTCGAACAGCCGCCGGCAAGGGCGGCAAGCGCGATCATGATGCCGATCGGGCCGCAGCCGACGACGACGGCGACATCGCCCGGAACGATGCGGGCGCGGCTTGCCGCCTGCATGCCGATGGCGAAGGGTTCGACCATCGCGCCCTCGGCGAAGGAAACATTGTCGGGCAGTTTGTAGGTGAAGGCGGCCGGGTGCACGGCATAGGGCGCGAGCACGCCATGCACCGGCGGCGTCGCCCAGAAGCGTACGTCCGGGTCGACATTGTAGATGCCGAGCTTGGTCGCGCGCGACGACAGGTTCGGCACGCCTGGTTCCATGCAGACGCGATCGCCGACCTTGAACGTCTCGACATTGGCGCCGATCTCGACGACCGTCCCCGCGGCTTCGTGGCCGAGCACCATCGGCGCACGTACGACATAGCTGCCGATGGCGCCGTGCGTGTAATAGTGCACGTCGCTGCCGCAGACGCCGACCGTGTGGATGGCTATCCTGACGTCGTCCGGCCCGACATCGAGCGGCAACGCGATCTCGCGCAGCGACAGTTCGCCTTTTTTCTCAAGCACCAGTGCCCGCATCGGGGAAATCCTCACATCAAGTCTTTTTTTGCCGGAAAACGGAATTCAGGAAGCCGCTGAGTACGCCGAGGAACAGCAGGGGCGGCAGCGACAGGAGCACGACCGAGGCGTTCAGAATGCCCCACGGCACATTCATGCCTTGCTGGGAGAGTTCCGAGGCGACGATCGGCAAGGTCTTGGCGTTGGAACTCGACAGCATCAGCGCGATCAGGAATTCGTTCCAGACCAGCACGAAGCTGAAGGCGACCGCCCCTGCCAGGGAGCGCGCGGCGACGGGCAAGGCAATGCGCCAGAACACCGAATAGGCGCCGTAGCCGTCGACGAAGGCTGCTTCCTCGATCTCCTTCGGCACGCTTTGGAAGGCGGGGATGGCGAGCCACATGATCACCGAGATGGTGAGCAGCGAGTAGGTGACGATCAGCGCCGGCAAAGTGTCGTAGAGGCCGACCTGCAGCCAGATCACCATCAGCGGAATGGCCACCGCGACCGGCGGCAGGAAGCGCAGCGACAGCACGAAGAACTGGATGTCGCCGGCCCATCGGTTGGGGTAGCGCGCCACCGCGTAGGCCGCCGGCAGGCCAAGCACGACGCCGATCAGCACGGCCGAGCCGCAGGCGACGACCGAGTTGTAGAGCCCGGTGAGCACACTGTCGCGGCCAAGGATGTAGCCGATGTTGGCCCATGTCGGCGTGAACACCAGGCGCGGCACGCGGGTGATGATGTCGACATTGTTCTTGAGCGCATTGAGCGCCGTCCACAGCAGCGGAAACACGGCCAGGAACCCAGCCAGCGCCAATATCGCCTTGCCGATCAGTCTGCCGGGCTTCATGCCTGCACCCGCTTCCACAGCATGGTGAAGGTGATAACGGTGGCGATCATCATCAGCACGGCCATGGCCGAGGCGTAGGAGACCTTTCCGGACTCGATGAAGCCTTGCGAGAAGGCGTACATGTCGAGCGTTTCGGTGGCCACGCCCGGTCCGCCGCGGGTCATCACATAGATCAGGTCGAAGGAGCGCAGCGATTCGATCATCTTGACGAACATCAGGCTGATCAAGGGTGCCTTCAGCATCGGCAAGGTGACATAGGCGTGGATCTGCCAGCGCCTGGCATGGTCGAGCCGTGCCGCCTCGATCGGCTGAGGCGGCAGGGTTTCGAGCAGCTTCAGCACGATGACGGCGAAGAACAGCCCCCACTGCCAGACATCGACCGAAGCGACGGCGAACAAGGCCGTCGCCGGCTTCGACAGCGGATCGAAGATCAGCCCGCCTGTGATAAGCCTGTAGGGGTAGGTGGCGATGCCGTAGAGCGGATGGTAGGCGAATTTCCAGACGAAGGCCGCCGAGACGCGCGGCAACAACACCGGGATGATGAACAGCAGGCAGTAGACATTGCGCAGGCGCGGGCTGGCGACCTCGAACATCAGCACGCCGAGCCCGATCGCCACCACCATCGTCGCGACAACGGTGACGATCTCCCATTTCACCGACACCCAGACCGCGTTGAGAAAGCGGCGGTCGAGAAACAAGTCATAGAAGTTCGAAAGCCAGACCCAGGAATAATCGGGCGTGCTCAACTCGCGGTTCTGCAAGGCGATGACAATGGCGTAGAGCGTCGGCACCATCGACAGCACCAGAAGGATGGCGATGGTCGGAACGACGAAGGTGACAGGGAGCGACGTGCGTCGGGCCATTGGCATCTATCCTCGCTTGCGTCTCGATGGTGTCGGCATGACTTGCTCGTTGGGCAAAGTTCCCGCGGCGCGCAGGTCCCGGCATTGCGGACAATGCCGTGGACCGCGCGCCACGGGCGGGAGGATGGCTCTATTTCTTCTTCGCCAGATCGTTGGCATAGGCCTCGAGCTCGTTGAGGCCGCCCTTGATGTCGGTGCGGGTGTCGGTGACCAGTTCCTCGAGGATGATGCCCCAACGGTCGCCGAGATCGGGCCAGCGCGGATCCTGCCAGAAGTTGACCGCAGTGACCTTGCCGGTCGCCGCCAGCGCCTGGCCGAGATCGGCGCCGTAGATGTCGGCGAATTCCTTGCTGGACAGGATGCTGGTGCGGTTCAGCTCGCCGAACTGATGGGCGTCGAGCCGGCGCTTCTCGTTTTCCTTGGACGTTGCCCAGGCGATGAACAGGCCGGCGCATTTCTTCGACGCGTCGTCGGCATTGGCCTTCGCCGCGATGGCAAGGCCATGGCCGTAACCGCCGCCGGGCAGTGGCGAGGGCGGCGGCAGGAAGCCGATCTTGCCGACCACCTGCGAGGTCTTCGGATCGACCGCCATGCCCGACAGCGGCGTCGATTCGACGAGGATGGCGACCTGGCCGGAGAGGAAGGCGCCGGTCGATTCATCCCAGCTGCCGGTCTGCGTGCCGGGGGCCGAATCCTTGAAGAGTTTCAGATAGGTTTCGGTCGCCTTGACGGCGGCGTCCGAATTGAAGACCGGCTTGTCGCCGTCAAACCACTGACCGCCATAGGCCTTGAAGAAGGGCATCCAGCGCCAGACATTGGCGCCCGAACCGCGTGCGCCGCGCAGCGCGATGCCATACATGCCCTTGTCCGGATTGGTGAGCTTCGGCACATCGGCGATCAGTTCGTCGAGTGTCTTGGGCGGCTGGATGCCGGCGGCCTCGAGCACGTCCTTGCGGTAGACCATCAGGTCGCCGCCGCCGGTCAGCGGCGCGAACCAGACCTTGCCGTCATAGGTCGCGACCTTCTGACGGCCGGGATCGAAGTCGGCATAATCATAGTCAGCCGGATAATAATCGGTCAGCGGCACGATCCATTTCGACGAGGCGAACAGAGCGACATTGGCTTCGTCGACATAGTAGACGTTGTAGTTGCCGACGGTGGACGCATCGGCGCGCGATTTCGCGCGGCGGTCGTTTTCGTTCAGATAGTCGATCTGGAAGCCGGCGCCGGCAAGCTTCTCGAACTCGGCCTTGGAGTCCTCCAGAAGCGTCAGGCCGTCGCGTGGCTGCGCCAGCACCTTGACCGGTGCCGTGCAGACCGGCGCCTGCGCCAGCGCGATGGTTGATACGGTAGCGGAAAGCATGAAAGCTGCGCCCAAGCCCGCAGCGAGCCGAATTGGTTTCATTGATTTTTCTCCTCCAGGAACACTCGCGGGAAGCGGACGTCCTCGGGGTCTGCGATCCTCACCATCGCCCGAGCGACAAGCCACCCACCGCCAAAATGAGGAGTTCAACCGGACCAAGCTAGAAGCCCCGTTGCAACAAACATGTACTTTTATGCATTGTGCAGCGCAAAAAACGGCGCACCGGATCAAAGTCCGTCACACGAGTATCGATCGCATCCAAGCCGTTGATTTAAGGCGTGCTTATGCGCGCATCGTCAGCCGTTGCCGCGACAGCTTGCGGTATGATGACGGCGTCATCTTGTGCTTGCGCAGGAAGGCGCGGTTGAAGTTCGAGATGTTCATGTAGCCGACCTGGAAACAGATGTCGGTGATGGCAACATCGGTATCCGCCAGCAGCTTGCAGGCCTGCCAGAGCCTGAGCTTGGCAAGGTGGTCGCTGAAGGAGTTGCCGGTGTTCTTCTGGAAGAAGCGCGAAAATGTGCTCTCCGTCATTCCCGCGAGTTCGGCCACGTCGGGCAGCTTCAGATCCTCGGCGAAATGCTGGAACAGATAGGTCAGCGTGCGCTGGATGATGTCGAGGGACGCGGCATCGAGAACCGGCGAGAAATCGGGCGAAGACAAGAGTTCGTACTCGTCGGTCCTGGCCAGGAGGTCGACCAGTTCGAGGAACAGGCAGAGGCGGGCGAGCCCATGCACCGTTCCCATCCGCTCCATCAGTTCGGCGCCCTCCAGCGCCGTGCGACCGTGAAAGACCATGCCGCGCAGCGACCGTTCGAGGAACGGCTCCAGTTCGCGCAGTTCGGGCAACAGGCCCGCCGAGCCGCGCAGCCTCTGCGCATCGAATTGCAGGACGATGTCGCGGCCTTCGATCAGTTCGCCCGGCTGCACCGCCGTCACCCAGTCATGTGGCAGGCCGCCACCGACGATGGTCAGGTAGCCAGGCCCGAATTCGCCAATGTGATCGCCAACCAGGACCACGCCGGAGGATTTCCTGAGCAGATGGATTTCGTATTCCGGATGAAAGTTCCAGACATTGCGCTCCCAGGGGTAGTCGTCGCGCCTCCACAGGAAACTGTCGCTCGCCTCGGTGACGATATGTTCGAAGGCCGGCGCAGTGCGCGGGATCGCGGTCGTGTTTTTTCGCTGTCTGAACGCCATCCGTATCTCCCGGGGGGTTCGCTGGCTGCCGATCTCCGAGGCAATCCGTAACAGCCCGCGCCCGGCAAGGGAACGACGCAACCGCACCAGGGGAATGGCGCTGGCTCAATCGGTACCCGCTCCTCCTCCCTTGCCTTCATGTCGCATTTCGTTCAATAGACGGCGCAAACGCCGCGAAACCGCAGGTTTTGCCGTTTGACATGCGGCTTCCGGCTTCTTTCTGCCGACGTGCCGCGCCTGGAAAGAGCGGAACAATGTCTGCGATCGAAGCCGGCGCTCGCGCGCCGGAAAATCTTTGGCGTCAGGAAATCAAGGCGACGCTGGCGCTGGCCTGGCCGATGGTGCTGACCAATCTCGGCCAAACGGCGATGACGGCCACCGACGTCATGATGATGGGGCGGCTCGGGCCGGACACGCTGGCCAGCGGCGCGCTTGGCGCCAACCTCTATTTCATGCCGCTGATCTTCGGCCTCGGCCTGATGCTGGCAACCTCGCCTATGATTGCCACCGAGCTTGGCCGTCGCCGCCATTCGGTGCGCGACCTGCGCCGCACCGTGCGCCAGGGCTTGTGGCTGGCGATCCTGATCTCGATCCCGATCTGGATCTTCCTGTGGCATGGCGAATCCATTCTGCTGGCGATGGGCCAGGAGCCTGCCTTGGCGCACCAGGCCGGCATCTACCTGCGCTGGCTGGAATGGGCGGTGCTGCCTTTCTACCTCTACATCGTGCTGCGCTCGTTCATCTCGGCGCTGGAACGCCCTGGTTGGGCGCTGGTCATCGTTTTCGTCGCCGTCGCCTGCAACGCGCTCTTCAACTGGGTGTTCATGTTCGGCAATCTCGGCTTTCCGGCAATGGGCATCTCCGGTTCGGGCCTTGCCACCTCGCTGTCCAGCACGCTGATGTTCGCCGGCATGGCAGCGGTGGTGATGCTGGAGAAGAAGTTCCGGCGCTACCGTCTGTTCGGGCGCTTCTGGCGATCCGACTGGCCGCGTTTCAAGGGCCTGCTTCGGCTCGGCCTGCCGATCGCCGGCATCCTCGCCTTCGAGGTGACGATCTTCAACGCCGCGGCGCTGCTGATGGGCCTGATCGACGCGGATTCGCTGGCCGCGCATGCCATCGCCATCCAGATCGCCTCGATCTCCTTCATGGTGCCGCTTGGCCTCAACCAGGCGGTGACGGTGCGCGTCGGCCTTGCGCACGGCGCCGGCAATCCGGAAGGCGTCTCGCGCGCCGGCTGGACCGCCTTTGTCATCGGCGTCTCGTTCATGGCGCTGATGGGGCTGGTGATGATCCTGTGGCCGCATCCGCTGATCAGCGCCTTCATCGATCTCGCCAACCCGGCCAATGCCAGGGTGATCACGCTTGCCGTGTCGTTCCTGGCCTTCGCCGCCCTGTTCCAGGTCTTCGACGGCGCGCAAGCGGTCGCCGCCGGCATGCTGCGCGGCCTGCATGACACCAAGGTGCCGATGATCTACGCCGCGATCGGCTATTGGGGCGTGGGCCTGCCGCTCGGCGTGCTGCTCGCCTTCCATTTCGACTTGCACGGCGTCGGCATCTGGATGGGCCTCTCGACAGGACTGGCCGTGGTGGCGGCGCTGCTCCTGGCGCGCTGGCTGCGCCGCGACCGGATCGCGCCGTCGCTTGCCTTCGGGCATTGAACCGGACGGTTGCCGGCTGCCCGGCAGCAGACATTGCGGCTCATTGAACGGAGCCTTCGCGTCAGCCTACGAAACGCCTGCTTTGCGCCTCTTGTCAGTCGTTCGGGCATGCATTGCGTGTCCGAGAAGCAGACGTCGAAGCAAAGCGGCGGAGGCCGACGGCATATTGGCGAATCGTCGGGTTCGTCGGTGTGCCAACCTGGGGACGGGCTCAAACCATGTGCGCGACAGGTGCATTAGAAGTTGTTTAAGTCCGCCTGAGCAAGGGCCCCCGTCTCATCGGTGATTTGCCGGGTTTGAGCGGGTCCGCTCAGCCATCGTAAGCCCATGCAATCAAAGAACTGTTTTAAAAGCACTCGATCAAAATGGCCGCTCCACGTCTCCATCATCTCCCCGGCAGCCTCTGGAGTGAAGCCTTTCTTGTATGGCCGAATGGACGTCAAGGCATCGAAAACATCGCAAATCGCGACAATCCGTGCCGCGGCACCGATCTGTCCGTCTTTCAGGCCATCCGGGTAGCCGGACCCGTCCAGCTTTTCGTGATGATGAAGGCAGATTTTTCCCACGATTTCCGGTAACCCCTTCGTCGTCGCCAGGATTGCATATCCCTCGCGCGGATGGGTCTGCATGATTGCCATCTCATCAGCCGTGAGCTTGTCGGCCTTGGTCAGAATGGCGGTCGGGATACGAATCTTTCCGATGTCATGCAGAAGACTGCCAACTGACAGTATCCGGACCAAATTACTGTCAAGCTTGAGATGTCGCGCGAATAAGCCGACAAGAGCACAGACTGCTACTGAATGTTGAAAGCTGATCTCGTCTTTTGTCTTGAGCTTGGTGAGGTTCAAGACGCTTGCCGGGCGAGTGTGCAGGAGCTGGTCGACGACGTCGACAACCGCCTCCACTTGCTGCTGGTCAATGCATGTAGATGAGGCTGCGTTGCTGAAGATCGAGCGGACCATCCCGGTCGCTTTCATCAACGCAGCCTCAGTGTTGGCGGGCGTTGAGCTCTCAATGGGTTTTGGTAGCTCGGCCGTCGAACTGGTCGGCCCGATCCCCTTTGAAAGGTCAATGACAAGCGTCGTTACCGAACTTTCGCGAAGCGCCTGCAGCTCGGCCGGGCTGGATAGTTTGAACTGGCTGGCTGCAAACGGGCTGCGTAGCCATTGCTTGCCGAACCCATGAACAAACATGCCGAGACGGGCTTCATTCTTGTCGATCTGAAGAAGCGTAGAACTGATCATGCAGTGTTCGCCTGGTTAGTCTTGGCTCGAAACCGTCGGAGCGACCAGGTGCTTGGCGGACACCAACGCCTAATGTTGTCCGCGTCGCCGGTGCGCTTACTTCAAGTTATAGCGCATAGCTGCCCGGAAACTACTCTCGCGCGCCTCTCAACCCTCGTCGCCGTTCAATGTTACGGCATGTTCGTAAACTTTCCTTACCCTATCGAGTAGGAGACAAGTTCGTCCCGCAGTTAGCCCGGTACTATACTCGAGAATCCTCGGTTCGATTTTGGTCGCGGCTCTGCCGATTGGCGTAACAGCACGAATAACGAGTTTCGGCTGCTAGCCGCAGCGTGCAGAACGTCCGACAACGAGTCGGCTACAGAATGACAGCTATTGGCCCCAATAGCCGCAAGTCCGGAGACGGCCCCAAAGGTGACGCACCCAACGTCATCCAATGACCCAAAGAGGCATTCGAGCGCCTCCTATAGTTTTTTAGTCTCCGTCGATGCTCGTCAACACAGCTCCACTCAATGGGCGGCGCGCCGTTCGAGCGACCGGGCATATTGCGTCAACGGAAAGCACATGACGAAGAAGATCAGCGCCACCAGCCCATAGACCTTGAACGGTTCGAAGGTCGCGTTGTTGATGGCGTTCGAGGTCCGCACCAGCTCCTCGAAGCCGATGATCGAGGTCAGCGCAGTCGACTTGATCAGCTGCACCAGGAAACCGACCGTCGGCGCGCGGGTGATCGAGAAGGCTTGCGGCAGGATGATCAGCCTGAGTTCCTGCAGATAGTGCAGGCCGAGGCTGGCGCCGGCGTCCCATTGGCCCAACGGCAGCGCGTCTACCCCGGAGCGCCAGATCTCGGCCAGATAGGCGCTGGCAAAGAAGGTGAGGCCGAGCACCGCGGCGGTCCATGGCTCGATGCGCAGACCGAGCATCGGCAGGCCGAAGAACATCAGGAACAGCTGCATCAGAAGCGGCGTTCCCTGGAAAAGGGCGATATAGCCGGAGGCGAGGCGCCGGCTCCATCTATTCTTGGAGATCCGGAAGAACAGCACGACCATTCCGACCAGCGCGCCGCCAACGAAGGCGGCCAGCGACAGCAGCACGGTCCAGCGTGCGGCCAGCAGAAGATTGCGCACGATGTCCCAGAAGGTGAACTCGATCATGACACGCCAGCTCCGAGAGCACGACGCCCGCCGGTGACCAGGAGCCGGCGCAAGGCCATCGACAAAGCGAGATAGACCAGTGTCACGACGAAATAGGTCTCGAAGGACCGGAAGGTCCGCGCCTGCAGCATGTCGGCTTCATAGGTCAGCTCGCGCACCGCGATCTGCGACACCACGGCCGACTCCAGCATCATGATGACGATCTGGCTGGTGAGCGCCGGATAGATCACCTTGAGCGCCTGCGGCAGCACGATCTTGATGAACACCTGACGGGGCCTGAGCCCCAAGGCCAGCGCTGCTTCCGTCTGCCCGAGCGGCACGGCATCAAGCCCGGCGCCGACGATCTCGATCGTGTAGGCCGCCATGTTGAGCGTCATCGCCAGCATGGCGGCCAGGATCGGGTCGAGCCGGATCCCGAGACTCGGCAGCCCGAAGAAGATGAAGAACAGCTGCACCAGGAACGGCGTGTTGCGCATCACCTCGACGTACCAGGCGATGGCCCGGCGAAGCAGCGCGGGGCCGTTTCGCCGTCCCGCCGCGCCCAGGATGCTGAGCAGCGTTCCCGCCAGCGTGGTCACGGCGATCAGCAGGATCGTCGTGGCCGCGCCGTGCGCGATGTCGCCCACGGCACCTGGAAGCCAGCCGAAGGCCATGGGAACTCAATCCTTGAGGTTGTCGGGATTGAGCGGCGTCTTCAGCCAGGCTTTCGAGCTTTCGTCCAGCTTGCCGTCGGCAAGCATCTTGGCGATGGCGTCGTTGACCGCCTTCTTCAACCCGTCCTCATTCTTGTTGAGACCGATATGCGAGGGCGAGGTCAGAAGCTGGAACTTCTGCTCCGGCTTCAGCGCATCCTGCTTGGCCAGCACCTGCGCGCCGACATCGTTGCCGACGACCATCAGCTGGGTCTGGCCGGAGATGAAGGCCTGGATCACCGAATTGTAGTTGTCGAAGCGCTTGATGTCGGCCGAGGCAGGCGCGGCCTCGGTGAGCGAGGTGTCCTCGAGCGTGCCGCGATTGACGGCGATCGACTTGTCGGCGAGGTCTTCCTTGCCCTTGACCGTCATCGCCGCCGGACCGATCACCGCGATGTAATAGGGCGCGTAAGCGGCGGCGAAATCGATGACCTGCTCGCGCTCCTTCGAGTAGCCGACGCTCATCAGGATGTCGACGCGATGGTCGTTCAGGTAGGGGATGCGGTTCTGGCCGGTGACAGGGACCGGATTGAGTTTCACCTTGAGCGTGTCGGCGATGTATTGGGCCACGTCCATGTCATAGCCCTTGAGGCTCATATCGGCGCTGGCCGAGGAGAAGGGCGGGAAGTCCGCGAAGACGCCGACATTGATGGTGCCGGCCTTGGTGATGTCAGCCAGCGCGTCGGCGTTGGCCGCCTGCGTGGCAAAGCCAAGACCGGCAGCACCCAGCATCAGGGCGGCGGCGATGGATGATTTCAGTGTCGAGTGGATTGTCATTGTCATTCCCCTTCTGGAAGCTTTTTGATTGTTGGGTCAGCCGCCGGCTCCAGCGCGGCGGCCGCCTTTTCGTGACGTCCGTCAGGCCCCCTTGCCCGTGATGGCCGGGCTGAACACCATCAGGCTCAGTATCTCGAACAGCACCTGGGCGCCGGCATGCGCCGTGTTGGTGGTGGCGTCATATTGCGGCGCCACCTCGACGACGTCGCCGCCGACGATGTTGAGGCCCTTGAGGCCTCGCAGCAGTTCAAGCACCTCGCGCGTCGTCAGCCCGCCGACTTCCGGCGTGCCGGTGCCGGGCGCGAAGGCCGGATCGACGCTGTCGATGTCGAAGGAGACATAGGTCGGGCCGTCGCCGACGATCTTGCGGGCCTTTTCGATGATGGCGGGGATGCCTAGCCCGGTCACCTCCTCGGCGTGCACCACGGTCATGCCGGACTCGTAGGTGAACTCCCACAGATATTCGGCCGAGCCGCGGATGCCGATCTGGATGGTGCGCGTCGGATCAAGCACGCCGTCGAGCACCGCGTTGCGGAACGGGCCGCCGTGGTGGAACTTGGTCATGTCGAACAGGCCACTGGTGTCGCAATGGGCGTCGATGTGGATCAGGCCGACCGGCGCCTTCTTGCCGACAGCCTTGAGGATCGGATGGCTGATCGAATGGTCGCCGCCGACAGAGAGGGGAAGCACGCCGGCATCGACGATCTGGTTGGTGCGGCGCTCGATGTCCTCATGGCTGATCTCCAGCCGATAGCGGCTGCGGAACGGCGTGTCGCCGATGTCGGCCACCCGAAGCTCATGCGTAGGGGCGCATTCCAGCACGTGGTTGTAGGGGCCGATGCGCTCGATGGCGCGCAGCGCCCTCGGCCCGAAGCGCGAGCCCGGCCGGTTGGTGACACCGAGGTCCATCGGCACGCCGATCATGGCCACCTGCAGGTCGCCGAAATCCGGGTTCTCCGCAGCGATCTCGCGGTAGGGCGCGGCGAGGAAGGTCGGGATGCCGGAATAGGGCGCCAGCCTGGTGCCGCTCTTGGAGAAGATCTTGTCGGCGACCTTGCGGAACTTTGGGTCGAACATCTCGCCGCCATGGCTCTCGCCATATTTGCGACGCAGCGCGTCAAGCTTGCCGCGATCATAGCCCATATCGGTTCCTCCTCGATTGGTGCAGCTTGACCAATGGTGATCTCAGGCGAATTGACCGTCGTCCGGCCGGGTCGCTTGTCCCGCTGGCTGCCTGCAGATTTCACGTCTTGAAGTTGTTCAGGACTGAAGTGTCCGGCAGCCGCCTTGAAAAATCAATTGATATTGTTAGGGTGTTTTCTGTGAGAAAATCTCACAAACTGCCGAGTCCCCTATGGCCAAACGCCTGCCGCCCCTGAACCCGCTGCGCGCCTTCGAGGCGACGGCGCGCCATGGCTCGCTGACCAAGGCGGCAAGTGAGCTGAATGTCACGCATGGCGCCATCAGCCACCAGATCAAGGCGCTGGAGCAGTCGCTCGGGGTCAAGCTGTTCGAGCGTGTCGGCCAGCGGGTCAAGCTGACGCCGCATGGCGCCGAACTTTTGCCGGCTGTATCGACCGCCTTCGACGGCATCGCCGCCGCCACGCAGCGGCTGACGCGCCCGGCCAGCAGCGGCGCGCTTTCGGTGTCCTGCGTGCCGGCATTGCTGCTTTTGTGGATGACGCCGAGGCTTGGCAGCTTCACCGCGCAATATCCCGACATCCAGCTGACGCTCATTCCCTCCAACGACCCCAGGGATATAAGGGCACCGCATATCGATGTCTGCGTCCACTATGGCAATGGCAGCTGGGCCGATTGCTGGATGCGCAAATGGTCGGGGCTGGAACTGTTTCCCGTGGTGAGCCCGACCTTGATCAACAACCGCCCGATCCGCAGCGTCAGGGATCTCGCCGATCATGTCTTCCTGCATGGCGACGACGGCCGCGAATGGCACACCTGGCTGGCGGCCGCCGACGCGCTGGACCTCGAGCGCGGTCGACGCCATCATCTTGGCGATGCCCGCATGGCGACCGAGGCCGCGGTGCACGGCCATGGCGTGGCGCTGGGTGATTCCGTGACGGCAAGCGCGCTGCTGGCCAGGGGCATGCTGATCGCGCCGTTCAGCCTGTCGGTGCCGGCGGTCGATGAATTCTACATCGTCTGCCGCAATGAAATGCGCACAGCGCCGATCGTGCAGGTGTTCATCGACTGGCTGTTCGCCGAGAAGGCCGGGGATGACGGCCGCGCCGATGCTCCTGTCGCCGGCCGCCTCGTCACCCGCCGCAAACGCCCGGCACTCAAGGTGATCGGCGGCAAATCCGCAGGCTGACGGCATACCGTGCACGGCCGCATGCAGGCCGTTCTTTTTGTCGGGCCAGCCTGAAAGCAAGCAGCGTTTTGGTCAATTCGATGCTATGAGGCCTGTCGCGGTTGGATTGCAGGCAGCGAAGGCGGCGTTGAAACATGGCTAAGACCGATATTGCGCGGCGCGTCTACAACCATACCTGGAAGCTCGATCCGATCGTGCGCAGTCTGCTCGACACGGATTTCTACAAGCTTCTGATGCTGCAGATGATCTGGGGCATGTACCCCAAGGTCGAGGCCACCTTCTCGCTGATCAACCGCACCACTTCGGTGCGGCTGGCCGACGATATCGATGAAGGCGAGCTGCGCGAACAACTCGACCATGCCCGCACCTTGCGTTTCTCCAAGAAGGAGATGATCTGGCTGGGCGGCAACAATTTCTATGGCCGCAAGCAGATCTTCGAGCCGGAATTCCTCGCCTGGCTGGAAGGGTTCCGGCTGCCCGACTACGAACTGTCCAGGCGCAATGGACAGTATGAGCTCTCCTTCAGCGGGCCGTGGATGTATACCACGTTGTGGGAAATCCCGGCGCTCGCCATCATCAACGAACTGCGGTCCCGCGCGGCGATGCGGGCCTTCGGGCCCTTCGCCCTCGATGTGCTCTATGCCCGCGCCAAGGCCAAGATGTGGGCCAAGACCGAGCGCCTGAAGGCGCTGCCCGGCATCCGCATTTCCGACTTCGGCACGCGCCGGCGGCATTCCTTCCTGTGGCAGCGCTGGTGTGTCGAGGCGCTCAAGGAAGGTATCGGCGAGGCCTTCACCGGCACCTCCAACGTGCTGCTTGCGATGGACAACGACCTCGAAGCGCTCGGCACCAACGCACACGAATTGCCGATGGTGTTCGCGGCGCTTGCCAATTCGGAGAAGGAGCTGAAACAGGCTCCCTACAAGGTGCTGCAGGACTGGCAGCGCTACTATGGCGGCAATCTGCTGATCGTGCTGCCCGACGCTTTCGGCACCGCCTCCTTCCTGCGCGACGCGCCGGACTGGGTGGCCGACTGGACCGGCTTTCGCCCCGACAGCGCCCCGCCGATCGAAGGCGGCGAAAAAATCCTGTCCTGGTGGCGCGAGAAGGGCAAGGATCCCAAGCAGAAACTGCTGATCTTCTCCGACGGCCTGGAGGTGGAAACCATCGAGGAGACCTACCGCCACTTCGAGGGCAAGGTGCGCATGTCCTTCGGCTGGGGCACCAACCTCACCAATGATTTCGAGGGCTGCGCGCCGACGGAGACCAACAGCCTGGACGCCATATCGCTGGTCTGCAAGGTCACCGAGGCCAATGGCCGGCCGGCGGTGAAGCTTTCCGACAACCCGGCCAAGGCGACCGGCGACGAGAAGGAGATCCAGCGGTATCTCAGGATTTTCGGCGAGAAGGACCGCGTGGAGCAACTGGTCAAGGTGTGAGGGGCGAGCGCTGCTTGAGGCATCGCCATACGAGGCCGCAAAGTTGGATAGGCTGAGTTCCTTCGCCGTGGAGCGCCGTCTTCAAGGATTGGCTTTCGCCATCGCCCTGCTAGCCCTCCTCCCCACTCCCGCCTTCGCCCATGCCTCCGACCGAGGCCACGTCCTGCTCCTGCCGACCGGCTATTACCTCGTCGGTGGCGCGTTCGTCGTGGCCGTCAGCTTCCTCGTGCTGGCGCTGCTGCCGGCGGCTTCCATCGATCGTTTCTGGCGCCGGCGGCTGCCGCTTTTCACCTTCGGCGATAGCGCCCGCGCTTCCCTCAGCCTGATATCCTTTGCCGGCTTTTCAATCCTCGTCACCGCTGGCCTTTTCGGCAGCCGCGACCCGCTCTCCAATCCACTGCCGCTGGTGATCTGGACGCTGTTGTGGGCCGGCCTCACGCTGCTGCAAGGCGCTTTCGGCGACCTCTGGTCATGGCTCAACCCTTGGTATGGACCGTGGCGCCTCGCCTCACGCCTGCGCGGCGCAAGCGACGAGGGGCTGTGGCGCCTTCCCCGATGGATCGGCTGCTGGCCGGCCGTCATCCTGTTCTTCGCCTTTGCCTGGTTCGAGCTCATCGATCCGGCGCCTGACGACCCTGCACGGCTTGCCCTTGTCGCCGGCTTTTATTGGCTGCTCACCTTCCTTGCCATGCTGATGTTCGGCTATCGCGGCTGGAGCCGCAGCGGTGAGTTCCTGACCATCTTCTTCTCCATGGTGGCGCGCTTCGCGCCTGTCGAACGCGACGAGAAGGGCCGGCTTGCGCTGTGCTGGCCAGGCGCCAAGCTTTCGGCAGCAGAGCCCTTGCCAGCCAGCGGCATCGCCTTCCTGCTGCTGGCCCTGTCGTCCGTGTCTTTCGACGGCCTGTCAAAAACCTTCTTTTGGCTTGGCCTCTTCGGCATCAATCCGCTCGAATTCCCAGGCCGCACGGCGGTGATCGGCAGCGGCAGTCTCGGGCTCGTTCTGACATTCGTCCTGCTGGCGGCGGTGTTCCTTTTGGCCGTTGTGCTCGGCCAACGTCTTGCCGGCAGCGGACCGCCGCTCGCCCAGGCAGCCGGGCTGCTGGTCTGGTCGATCGTGCCGATCGCGCTCGCCTACCACGTCGCGCACTATCTGACGGCGCTGCTGGTCGACGGCCAATACGCGCTGGCCGCCCTGTCCGACCCGTTCGCGCTGGGCTGGAACCTGTTCGGCACCGCCGACATGCAGGTCGAGGCCGGCATCGTGGCCGGCGCGGCGTCCGCCTGGTGGCTGTGGAACATCCAGGCTGGTGCCATCATCCTTGGCCATGTGCTCGCCGTCCTCATCGCCCACGGCTTCGCCTGGCGCCTGCATCCGCAGCCCGCCCGCGCCGCGCTCAGCCAGTTTCCGCTCACCCTGCTGATGATCGCCTACACGGTCTTCGGCCTCTGGCTGCTCGCCACGCCGACGGTCGGCTGAGGCATTTGCGCTGGAAAATAAACCGGGATTCCCTTAGGGAACCAGCATTGCCGTGTCCGGACTTTGGTGATTTAGTTTGTACACATGCAATTTTTCGACTTCCGGACATGAGCGGACTTTGCGCTCCTAACGCTGAACAAGGGGAACGGCATATGGACAAGAGCAAGACCTTCAACCTCCCGAAAACCGGTCTCACCCGCCGCACGGCGCTGAAGGGCCTTGCAGCGGGCGCCGGCCTCGCCATGGCGCCCGGCTTCGTCCGCTATTCCCAGGCGCAGAGTTCGGCGCCGATCAAAATCGGCTTCCAGTCGCACCGGACCGGCATCGGTGCCGCCTATGGCCGCTGGTACGAGAAGACCACCGCCGCCGCGGTCAAGGCGATCAACGCCGCCGGCGGCATCAATGGCCGTCAGGTCGAGGTCATCATCGAGGATGACGGCACCGATCCCGGCCGCGGCGCCGAGGTGGTTGGGAAGTTCGCCACCCAGCACAAGACCGATATCGTTTTCGGCACACTGTTTTCGCATGTCGTCATCGGCTCGGCGCCGGCCGCCGGCGAGGCCAAGATCCCTTATTTCGTCGTCAGCGAAGGCCACCACGTCGCCTCGACCAAGCTCAACCGCTACGTCTTCCAGCCCGGCATCACCGACGTGAAAAGCCAGATCCAGTCGATGGCGCCATGGATCGCGGCCAATGCCGGCAAGAAGGTGACGCAGATCTTCCCCGATTTCGCTTTCGGCTACGATCATCGCGACTACCTGCCGCCGGCGCTGAAGGCGCAAGGCGCCGAGGTCATTGCGCAGATCGCCATCCCGCCGACGGAATCCTCCTTCACCAAGTATTTTCCGCAGATCCCGGCCGAGACCGAGGTGATCTACCACGTGATGGTCGGTCCCGCGGTGCTCACCTTCGTCAAGGAACTCGGCGAGTTCTACGGCTCCAACCGGCCGCAGCTGTTCGGCTTCATCGATTCGCTCGAGGCCGTCGACATCAACAGCCCGGGGCTGGAATTCCTCGACGGCAGCCATTTCTGGGAAGGCTCGCCGCGTTATGCCCAGGCCGATGATACCGAGGCGCAGAAAGCCTATCGCGCCGCCGTAGGCATCGACGACAATGGCGCCGCCGTCGGCGACTCGAAGGACGTCTCCACCGCCGCGCACATGTTCGGCTGCTGGGAAACGCTCTACGTCGTCAAGAAGGCGATGGAAGACGCCGGCTACAAGGGTCCGGAAGACCGCGCCAAGCTGGTCGAGGCAACCGAGGCGCTGACCGCCTTCGCCGAAGGCCCGGAGCATCCGCAGGGGCCGAAAACCTTCAACGGCAAGATCCACCAGTGTTTTGGCATCCAGAACATCTCCAAGGTCGAAAGCGGCAAGCTGAAGGTGGTGCACAAGACCAAGATCGAGGACGGGCTCTACGAGGCCGAGGGGGATTACACGACGCAGGCGCTTTGAGGCGTCTTACCCTCCCCCTTGTGGGGAGGGTCGGCGAATAGGGTTCGCGTTCTTGCGAAGCCTATGAGACGGGGTGGGGGCTGCGACGGCCCATGCCCCACCCCCCACCCGACCGCTTCGCGGTCACCCTCCCCACGAGGGGGAGGGTAAGGGCGCCCCTGAATGCACTTCGGACCCCATCTCCTCCTTGCCGCCCTCGAAGGCCTCGTCACCTCCGCCGTGCTGGCGCTGACCGCGCTTGGGCTGTCGCTGGTGTTCGGCGTGATGCGGGTGGTCAATGTCGCGCATGGCGAGTTCTTCATGCTGGGCGCGGTGCTTGCCTGGGCGATCTCGACGGCGATATCGGGTCATCCGGCATTGGGTTTCCTGGCGGCACTGGTGATAGCGCCGCTGATCGTCGGCGCCATCGCGCTGCTCGCCGAGCGGCTGGTGCTGCGCCGGCTCAACTACAATCCGGAAGCCACCATCGTCGCCACCATCGGCATGCTCTACATCATCCAGCAGCTGGCGCTGACCTTCTATGGTCCGGAGGCGCGGCCGGTGGAGCCGCCGTTCAGCTACCGCATCCTTTTGCCGTGGTTCGGCTACTCCAGCTACAAACTGTCGATCATCGCGGCTTCCGCGCTTCTCCTGATCGCCACATGGCTGGTGCTGACACGCACCAAAATCGGCCTCATCATGCGCGCCACGCAGTATGACAGCGAGACGGCGCAGGCCTTCGGCATCCCGGTCGGCCGTGTCTATGGCGGCGTCTTCGCGCTTGGCGCCATGCTGGCGGCGATCGCCGCGGTGCTGATCGTACCTATCAGCCAAGCCCATTATCTGATGGGACAGGACCCGCTGCTGCTCTCCTTCATCGTCGTCATCATCGGCGGCCTCGGCTCGCTGCGCGGCACCGTGGTCGCCGCCGTGCTGATCGGCCTGTCCGATGGCATCATCTCGATGTTCTTCTCGCCGACCCTGGCCAAGATCATCGCCACGCTGCTGGTCGCCATGGTGCTGGTGTTCCGCCCGCAAGGCCTGTTCGGAACGGCATCGCGATGAGCGAAGCTTCGCCGGCAAAGGCCTATGCGCTGCATCTCGGCGTCATCGCCCTGCTCTTCGCGCTGAGCTTCCTTTTGCCGGAGTACTATCACGGCCTGCTTGCCCGCATCATGGTTCTGGCGGTGTTCGCCATGGGCTACAACATGCTGTTCGGCTATGTCGGCCTGCTCAGCCTTGGCCATGCCATGTTCTTCGGCGCCGGGCTTTACGGCGCTGGCCTTGCCATCATCCAGCTTGGCTGGGGCGTGCCACTGGCCTTCCTCAGCGGGATTGCCTGCGGCGCGGTGCTGGCGCTGGCGATCGGCCTTCTTGCACTGCGCACCACGGGTGTCGCCTTCATGATCGTCACCATGATGTTCGCGCAGGTGTTTTATCTCCTCATCCTCTATTTCGCGACGTGGACCGGCGGCGATCAGGGCCAGGTCGTGCCGCAGCCGGCACGCGTCCTCGATTTCGGCGCGACCTCGCTCGACCTCACCAACCCGACCGTGCGCTACATGAGTGCGCTGGCGCTGTTCTCGATCGTGCTGCTGATCACGCTTGCCATCGTCCGCTCCCGATATGGCCGTGTGCTGGTCGCCATCCGCGAGAACGAAGAGCGCACCAAGATGCTGGGCTACGACACCTTCTCCAACAAGCTTGCCGCCGTCGTCATCTCCGGCACCATCTGCTCGGCGTCGGGGGCCGCCTATGCGCTGCTGTTCGGCTATGTCGGCTCGAGCTTCGCCTCGGTGCAATATTCGATCCTGCCGCTGCTGTGGGTCCTGCTCGGGGGTGCCGCCACAACGCTTGGGCCGCTCATCGGCACGGTCTTCATGTACTATGTCATCGACATCACCAGCGGCTACACATCGGCCTATCTGCTGATCGTCGGCATCGCGCTGATCCTGCTGGTTTTGTTTTTCCCAAAGGGCATTCTTGGCACCATCCGCCAACGCTGGCTAAGGTGGCTGCCATGACACCTCTTTTGAGCACCAGGGGCCTGTCGCGCCATTTCGGCGGCCTGCGCGCCGTGGACAATGTCGATTTCACCTTGATGCCAGGCGAGATTCGCGCCGTCATAGGCCCCAACGGAGCCGGCAAGACGACCTTCGTCAGCCTGGTCAGCGGTCGCATCCAGCCGTCTTCGGGAGCGATCATATTCGACGGCGACGACATTACCGGCCTGCCCGCCTATGCCAGAGTGCGCCGGGGCATCGCTTACACCTTCCAGATCACCAGCGTCTTCGCCAATCTCAGCGCCTACGCCAATGTCGCGTTGCCGGTGCAACTCACACTGAGCGATCGCCGGTCGGCAGGCGCGATCAAGGCAGGCGTCATGTCGGCGCTCGAACGCACGGGCCTCGCCGACCGTGCCGATATGCCGGCCGGGCAGTTGTCCTACGGCCACCAACGCCTGCTGGAGGTGGCGATGGGCCTGGCGCTGAAGCCTCGCCTGCTGATCCTCGACGAGCCGACACAAGGGCTGGCCGACAGCGAGATCGACAATTTCATCGCCTTGGTGCGCGAGATCGCCAGGGACGCCACCGTGCTTCTGATCGAGCATAACATGCCCGTGGTTATGCAGTTGGCCCACCGCATCACTGTCTTCAATGCCGGCAGTATCCTGGCGGAAGGCACCCCCGAGGCCATCCGCGAGAACACGGCGGTGCAGGAAGCCTATCTGGGGACCGCCCGATGATTGCGGGCAAGGCGGAAGCGTTGCGGATCGCGGGACTGGACTGCTTCTACGGCGAGATCCAGGTGCTCTACGGCCTCGACCTCGTGCTGAACAAGGGCGAGGTGCTGTGCCTGTTCGGCCGCAACGGCGCCGGCAAGACGACGACGCTGAAGGCGATCATGGGCCTGGTTCCTTCGAGCGCCGGCTCGATCAAGCTCGCCGGCCAGGAATTGACCGGCCTGCCGGCGCATGAAGTGCCGAAGGCAGGCGTCGCCTATGTACCGCAGGGCAGGCGGCTGTTCGCCGAGATGACGGTGGCGGAAAACATCGAGATCGGCCTGATGGCACGCGGCAAGGGCAAGGCCGTGCGCGAAACCGTGCTCGACCTCTTCCCGCTGCTGCGCCAGAGGCTGCGGCAACGTTCGGGCACCTTGTCGGGCGGCGAGCAGCAGATGCTGGCCATGGCGCGGGCGCTCTGCCTCGAGCCGCAAGTGCTCTTGCTCGACGAGCCGACGGAAGGGCTGATGCCGTCGATGATCGCAAAAATCCGCGAGACGGTTTCAACGCTGCGCGACATGGGCGTCTCGACCATCCTGGTTGAGCAGCGGGTCGACGCGGTGCTGTCGGTCGCCGACCGCGTCTCGTTCATCGAGAATGGCCGCAACCGCGAGACGGTCGATGTCGAGGAGCTGCGCGCCGACCCTTCGGCGGTCAGGCGCTATGTCGGCGTTGGTTGATCAGCCGAAAAACACAAAGCCCGCGATCAAGAAAATCGGGATCAGCACCAGACCGGACCACAGCATGTAGCCGAAGAAGCCGGGCATCTCGACGCCGCGCTGCCGGGCGATGGCATAGACCATGAAGTTGGGCGCATTGCCGATATAGGTGTTGGCGCCCATGAACACCGCACCCGCCGAGATCGCCGCCAATGTCGAGGCGAATTCGGTCATCAGATGGCGTGGATCGCCGCCGGCAAGCTCGAAGAACACCAGGTAGGTCGGCGCATTGTCGAGGAAGGACGACAGCGCTCCGGTCAGCCAGAAATAGGCGAGGTCGTTGGGCGTGCCTTGCGCCGAGGTGACGAGCGCGACCAGCGGCGCCAGCGCTCCCTCATGGCCGGCTCTCAAAATGGCGATGACCGGCACGATGCAGATGAAGATGCCGGCAAACAATTTTGCCACTTCCGCGATCGGTCCCCAGTTGAAGCCGTTCGCCTCCCGGTATTCCTTGCGCGAAACCGCCAGCGAGACGAAGGCGAGCGCCAGGATGACGGCGTCGCGCACCAGGTTCTGCAGTTCCAGCGTCACGCCCTGAATGGAGACGCTGACCTCGGGCTTCCATGTCGCCGACAGCAAGATGGCGCCGATGACCCCGCCCAGCAACGGAATGTTTGGCAGGCCGCGGATGCGTATCCTGGAATCCGGTGTCGGGTCCTTGATCTTCGGCGCGCCTGCCTCGCGCCGATGCAGGATGACGTCGATCGCCAGGAACGCCGCCAGCACCAGGCCGCCAACGAACAGCGTTTCCCGATAGAGGTTCGTGGTCGTCCAGAAGAAGTCGACGCCACGCAGGAAGCCGACGAACAGCGGCGGGTCGCCGAGCGGCATCAGCGAGCCGCCGATGTTGGACACCAGGAAGATGAAGAAGACGACGACATGGGCGTTGAACGGCCTGGCGTCGTTGGCGCGGATGATCGGCCGGATCAGGATCATCGAGGCGCCCGTCGTGCCGATGACCGAGGCGAGCAGCGCGCCGACCAGCAGCAGCCCGGCATTGACCAGCGGCGTGCCGTGGATGTTGCCGGCGACCAGAATGCCGCCCGAAATGGTGAACAGCGCAAACAGCAGGATGATGAAGGACATGTATTCGGTGAGCAGCGCGTGCAGCACCGCCTCGGTCGCCGAAGGCAGACCAAAGGCGAGCGCCAAAGGTACGACGACAAATGCGGCCCAAAGCGCCGATATCTTGCCGTAGTGGTGCTCCCAGACATGGTGGAAGAGCAGCGGGCCGGTCGCGATCGACAGCAGCAGCCCGGCAAAGGGCAGTGCCCACCACAGCGACATCGAGGCGCCGGGCAATGCGTGTTCCTCGGCCGCGAGCGCCGCTTCCGGGAACAGCATCGCGACGGCGATGGCGGCACCCGTCATTGCGCCCGCGGTGATCCGCGAAAGGTCCCCCTGTTGCCCCACCGTCCGTTCAGTCCGACAAATGGTCTTCAAGCGTCACGCCGGCATCGCGCATGCGCCGCAGCATGGCATCAAGCGAGCCGTTGAGGTCGATGCCACGGCAGGCATCGAGCCGGACGGTGGTTTTGAACCCCTGGCTGACGGCATCCAGCGCCGAAAAGCCGACGCAGAAATCGGTCGCCAGGCCGACCAGGGTCAAACTGTCGATGCCGCGTTCCCTGAGGTAGCCCCCGAGGCCGGTCGGCGTCGTGTGGTCGTTCTCGAAGAAGGCCGAATAGCTGTCGATCGCTGGGCGAAATCCCTTGCGGATGACGAGTTCGGCCTTGGTCCAGGCAAGGCCGGAATGGAAATCCGAGCCGAGGCTGCCCTGGATGCAATGGTCCGGCCACAAAGTCTGCTGGCCATAGGGCATCTCGATCATGGTGAAGGGCTGGGCACCCGGATGGCTGGAGGCAAAGCTTGAATGGCCGGCGGGGTGCCAGTCCTGCGTCAGCACGACATGGTCGGTCCGCCGGATCATATCGTTGACCAGCGGCACGATCTCGTCGCCGCCGGTCACGGCCAACGCGCCGCCCGGGCAAAAGTCGTTCTGCAGGTCGATGACAACAAGCGCTTCGTCGGCCATGCGGCTTCCTTCCCTCTGTCTCGATGCCGCTGTTGCGACCGGAGGCAGAAACTTGACCAGATGGCCGGCCGCGTCAACCTCAGAAGGCGTAACAATCTCGTTGCATGCGGCCCGGCAGGTACGACACCCCAAACTCTGGCTTTGACAATTTCCACTGGCTTGATATCATTTGCATACGAATGAATTTCCGGTTCGAAACCGGCAACATGATCCCAGGGGAAAATCCTGGGAGGGCCAAATTCGGGGAAGGCCCACTCTCTGGGAAGGCAAAGCGTGATCCGTTACGCGAAACCCACCACGGTCGACGAGGCGCTCGTGCTGCTTGGCGAGGGCGCCTGGCGCATCCTCGCCGGCGGTACGGATTTCTATCCGGCACAAGGCACGAAGCCGTTCCGCGACAATGTCCTCGACATTAATGGCCTCACTGTGCTGCGCGGCATCGTCGAGACGGATGACCACTTTGTCATCGGTGCGCGCACGACATGGACCGACATCATCCGCCATCCCTTGCCGCCGACCTTCGATGCACTGAAACAGGCCGCGCGCGAGGTCGGCTCGCCGCAAATCCAGAACGTCGCCTCGGTCGCGGGCAATCTCTGCAACGCCTCGCCGGCCGCCGATGGCGTGCCGGGCCTGCTCGTGCTTGATGCCGAAGTCGAACTGCGTTCGGCAACAGTGACGCGCTACCTGCCCTTGCCGGATTTCATTCTCGGCAACCGCCGAACAGCCTTGCGAGCAGGGGAAATGGTCAGCGCCATCCGCGTGCCGAAGCCCGCTGCAACGGGCACGTCGGCTTTCGTCAAGCTCGGCGCGCGGCGCTATCTCGTCATTTCCATAGCGATGGTGGCGGCGCGTCTGGTCGTCGAGAACGGCACAGTGACCGAAGCGGCCATCGCCGTCGGGTCGTGCTCGGCCGTCGCCAGGCGCCTTGCCGGCGTCGAGGCGGCGCTGCTCGGATTGCCTGCGGATCACCGGCTCGCCGATGCGGTCCAGTCCGCACCGATCACAGAACTGTCGCCGATCGCCGACGTGCGCGGCAGCGCGGAATACCGGCTCGACGCTGTGCGCGAGATTGTCGCCCGCGCCGTGCTGACGGCCGCCGGCCTAATGAACGATCACATGGTGGCGGCATGAACCAGCTTCTGCCTGAAGTGACTGAAGCCCTGCCCGGTCTGGGCGTAGGCACGCCCGGCCTCGGCCCTGAACGCGCCGACATTGCCTTCACGGTCAATGGCGACGCTGTCCTGGTCAATGTGCCGCCGCTGCGCCGGCTGTCCCAGGTGCTGCGTGACGAATTGCGGCTAACGGGTACCAAGGTCGGCTGCGATGCCGGCGATTGCGGCGCCTGCACGGTGCTGGTCGACGGTGCTCCCGTCTGCGCCTGCCTGATGCCGGCGGCTTCCGTATCCGGGGCGGCAGTGACAACAGTCGAGGGACTTGCCAATGGCCGGCTCTCGGCATTGCAGGCCTCGTTTCTCACCCATGGCGCGGCGCAATGCGGCATCTGCACGCCGGCGCTGCTGGTCGCGGCGACAGCGCTCCTGGACACGACACCCAGGCCGACCGAGACCGAGGTGCAGGATGCGCTGGGCGGCATTCTGTGCCGTTGCACCGGCTACCGGAAGATCATCGCGGCGGTGATGGAGGCGTCCCTCCAGACAGCGAGCCTGGATTTCCGTCTGCCTCAGTCCGGGCATGCCATCGGCGCGTCCCCTGTGAGGCTCGATGGCGTGCCAAAGGTGACCGGGGCTGAGAAATTCGGCGGCGATTCCTTCCCGGCCGATGCGCTCGCCGTTCTGGTGGTCCGCTCACCGCATTATCACGCCAGCTTTGCCTTCGGCGACCTCGATGGTTGGGCGAAGAGACACCCCGGCATCGCCGGTGTCTTCACCGCGGCCGACATTCCGGGAAAGAACTGCTTCGGTGCGATCGGCCCGTTCGCCGATCAGCCGGCACTGGCCGAAGGATTTGCGCGGCTTCGCGGCGAGGCGGTGGCGCTGGTCGCCGGCGAGCGCGAGGCGATCCTCGATCTCGACCTGTCGGATTTCCCGGTCCGCTGGACCGAATTGCCGCATTTCCTGCAACCTTGCGAAGCGCAGGCCGAAGGCGCGGCACGGATCCATGACAACCGCCCGGCCAACCTTCTGACCACGGGCCTTGTCGAGCGCGGCGACCCTGAGGCGGCGCTTGCAAATGCCGCCGTCACCGTGAGCGGCGCCATCGAAACTTCCTATGTCGAGCACGCCTATATCGAACCGGAAGCCGGCTATGCTTATCTGGACGGCGACACGCTGGTTGTCGTCGCCTGCACGCAGGCGCCTTACATGGACCGCGACGAGACGGCGAAGGTACTTGGCCTTGCCGTCGACAAGGTGCGTATCGTGCCCACCGCGACCGGCGGCGGTTTCGGCTCGAAACTCGACGTATCGCTGCAGCCGCTGATCGGCCTCGTGGCGCTGAAAACCGGCCGGCCGGCGGCGCTGGCCTACACCCGCAACGAATCGATGACATCGACCACCAAGCGCCATCCCGCGCAGATGAAGGCGACCATCGGGGTGGACGCAGAGGGCCATGTCACCGGCATGACCTTTGCCGGCGATTTCAACACCGGCGCCTATGCGAGCTGGGGCCCGACCGTTGCCAATCGTGTGCCGGTGCATGCGTCCGGCCCCTATGCGACGCCCAACTATCGCGCCGAGGGCCGCGCCATCCATACTCATGGCCCGATTTCCGGCGCCTTCCGCGGCTTCGGCGTGCCGCAGGCGACCATCATGCAGGAGACGCTCTATGACGAGCTCGCCGGCAAGCTTGGTATCGACCGCCTCGATTTTCGCCTGAAAAACTGCCTTCGGAACGGCTCCGAAACGGTTACCGGCCAACGTCTGGAGTCCGGCGTCGGCATCGCCGAGTGCCTTGAGGCACTGCGGCCGCATTGGGCGCGCGCGACGGCCGACGCGGATGCGTTCAACCATACCCACGCGGACAAAAAGCGCGGCGTCGGCGTGGCGTCCTGCTGGTATGGCTGCGGCAATACCTCGCTGCCCAATCCATCGACCATCCGGGTCGGCATCGCGGCTGACGGCACGGTCGTCCTGCACCAGGGCGCCGTCGATATCGGCCAGGGCTCCAACACCGTCATCACCCAGATCTGCGCCGACGCGCTCGGCCTGCCGCTGGAGAAATTCCGGCTGAAGAGCGCCGACACGGCGATCAGCCCCGATGCCGGCAAGACTTCCGCCTCGCGCCAGACTTTCGTCACCGGCAAGGCGGCCGAGAAGGCCGGCCGCGCGTTGCGCGAAAAGATCCTGCGCTTTGCCAATGTCTCGGAAAAGGCATCCCTGCAGTTGGATGGCGTGGCGATCGTCATCCGCGAGGGCGAGGCCGCACGCCGCATCAATCTCGCCTCGCTCGACGTCGATGCCGAGGGCTTCGTCTTCCGCGCCGAGGAGACCTACGATCCGCCGACGCTGCCGCTCGATGCAAAGGGCCAGGGCAAGCCCTACGCTGTGTACGGCTTTGGCGCGCAGATCGCCGAACTCGAGGTCGATCTCAAGCTCGGCACTGTGAAGCTGCTGAAAATCACCGCCGCGCACGATGTCGGCAAGGCGATCAACCCGCTGCTGGTCGAAGGCCAGATCGAGGGCGGCATCGCGCAAGGCATCGGCATGGCGCTGATGGAAGAATATATCCCCGGCCGCACGGAGAATTTGCACGACTATCTCATCCCGACCATAGGCGACGTGCCGCCGATCGAGACCATCCTGATCGAGGTTCCCGATCCGGAGGGCCCGTTCGGCGCCAAGGGGCTGGGCGAGCATGTGCTGATCCCGACCGCACCCGCGATCCTCAACGCCATCCGCCACGCCACCGGGGTCCTCGTCACCAAGGTCCCGGCGACGCCGACGCGGATCCGCGCTGGCATTCGTGAAAAGGATGGCATCCGCGAAAAGGAGGCGCGCCCATGAGCGAGCTTGCCGAACGCTTCGAAACGCATGATCCCGGCGAGAAGCTGATGGCGGAGAAGATCCGCTGTGATGCCTGTCCGGTCATGTGCTACATCGCAGATGGCCGCACCGGCGCCTGCGACCGCTACGGCAATGCCGGCGGCCGGATCGTGCGCATGGACCCGCTGACCATCCTCGACCACGCGGCCGAGACCGGCGCGGCGATCGTACCTTTCGTCGCCGAGGGCGAGGCCTGGGACGGCGAGCTGGTCAACACCGGGCGCCGCTTCGTCACGGCAATAGGCGCCGGCACCACTTATCCCGACTACAAGCCGGCGCCGTTCATCGTCAGCCAGGAGGTGGAGGGCGTCGATCTCGTCACGGTCGTCACCGAAGGCATCTTTTCGTATTGCGGCGTCAAGGTGAAGATCGATACCGACCGTCATATCGGACCGGAAACGGCTGTCGTGCGGGCGGAGGGCGAGGCGATCGGCCATGTCACAACAGGCGAATACGGCTCGCAGATGCTGTCGCTGGGCGGCGTTCATCACCTCACCGGCGGTTCCAAGGCCGAAGGCCGCGCCACCTGCGATGCGCTGCTCAATCTGTGCAACCGCAAGCCGGTGGAACTGACCATCGACGGCGGCGCCACCATCATCGTCGAAGCCGGCAAGCCACCTGTCATCGACGGCAAGCAGGAGCACCGCATGCGCGTCGGCTGCGGCTCGGCGACGATCGGCATGTTCGCCACGCAATGGCGCGGGCTGGTCGACGAGGTGGTTGTGGTCGACGATCACATCACCGGCGTCGTTTCCGAGCATCAGGCCGGCAAGGTGCTGGGCTGGCAGGACACGGGGATCAAGATCATCGGCCGCCGCTCGACGCCGGGCCGCTATTTCAAGGTCTCCGAGCCGGGCCTCGGCTGGGGCGGCACCTCGATTTCCGACCCGCTGTCGATCCTCGGCGACTGGAACGCCAAGAAGGGTGCGCGGCCGGGCCTGTCGTTGCTGATGGTTTCGACCACCGGCGAGCAGTTCGCCTACTACGAACTCGACGACGAATTGAAGCCTGTCGAAAAACCGTTTCCGGAGCGGCTGCGGAAGTCGGTCAATCTGATCGAGGACAATTGCGAGCCGGCGCTGTGCACCGTGCTGTTCATCGGCGGCGCCGGCGGTTCGCTGCGTGCCGGCGTCACCGAAAATCCGGTCAATCTCACCCGGTCGGTGCAAGGCCTGAAGACCTATGTGACGGTCGGCGGCGCGCCGGTCTATGTCTGGCCGGGCGGCGGCATCACACTGATGGTCGACGTGACGCGGGTGCCGGAAGGCGCCTTCGGCTATGTGCCGACACCGGCGCTGGTGGCGCCAATCGAATTCACCTTGCGCCGCGACGACTATATCAGGCTCGGCGGCTACGAGGCCGAAATCCGCAGCGTCGAGGACATCGTCGCCAAGGGCGGCGAGTACCTCAACCCACGTCGCGGAACCGGCGCGCCGTCCGACAATCCATGGCCGCCGCTCGCGCAATTGCGGCGTGCCGCCTCGAACGGAGCCGGATGATGGACGGCCCGCAAGTCCACTGGCTGCAGGACGGCAAGCGGCTGCACCTCAACCACGGGCCGATCGACCTGATCGTCGAGGCCTTTGGCGAGGCGGACGAGTGTCGTGCCGCCTACGCCCAGGCTGTCGCGCGCTTCCAGACGATCCTGATCGAGTTGGTCAAGGAGCTTCCCGAATTGCGGCTCCCGGCATTTTTCCTGCGGCCGCGCGCCTTTGACGGCCCGACGGCGCGCCGCATGGAGGCAGCCGTCATGCCCTTGGCGGAATGCTTCATAACACCGATGGCCGCCGTTGCGGGATCGGTAGCCGACGAAATGCTCGCCGCATTGCTTGCCGGACGTAGGCTCGATCGTGCCTATGTCAACAATGGCGGCGACAGCGCCCTTCACATCGGCATAGGCCGCTCGATAGGTCTGGCGGTCGCCGGCACCGGCAATGGTTTGGCCGACCGGATCACGATCCGCGCGGAAGATGGCGTTCGCGGCGTTGCCACCAGCGGCTGGCGCGGCCGCTCCTTTTCGCTCGGCATCGCCGACGCCGTCACCGTGCTGGCGCGGACCGGCGCCGAGGCCGATGCGGCGGCGACGCTCATTGCAAACGCGGTCGACCTGCCCGGCAATCCCGCCATCAAGCGCATTCCGGCACAGGAGCTATCGCCCGACAGCGATCTCGGCGCGCGGCTGGTGACACAGGCCGTCGGCACGCTGGCATTTGGCGAGGTGGCGCAGGCGCTGGACAATGGCCTTGCCGTCGCCGAAGATTTTCGCCGGCGCGGGCTGATTGCCGCATCGGCACTGTTTCTTGGCGGTGAGGCCCGCATCAGTGGCTCGGTTGCACTTTCCGCGCCCAACAAAAATCCGAGGGAGGAAGTTGCCCATGCCTGAGTTTCCGATCCGCAAGGTCGCGGTGCTGAGCGAAGAGATCTTTCACGAGGGCGGACCGGTCGCGGACGTACCGCGCCGGCGTGCAGCGGCCATGGCCGTGGTCAAGAACCCGTTTGCCGGGCGCTATGTCGAGGACCTGCAGAGCGCGATGGAGGATCTGAAGCCACTCGGCCTGCTGCTCTGCGACCGGCTGATCGCGGCACTCGGCGGAGACGTCAAGCAGATCGACGGCTACGGCAAGGGCGCCATCGTCGGCACGGCTGGCGAACTGGAACACGGCGCGCTCTGGCATGTGCCGGGCGGTTACGCCATGCGCGAGCGGCTCGGCGACGCCAAGGCGATCGTGCCGTCGGCCAAGAAGGTCGGCGCCTTCGGCTCGAAGCTCGACGTACCGCTCGGCCACATCAACGCCGCCTATGTGCGCAGCCATTTCGACGCCATGGAAGTCGGCATCAGCGACGGCCCGCGTCCCGACGAGATCCTGTTTTGCCTCGCCATGACCTGCGGCCCGCGCGTCCACAACCGCATGGGTGGCCTTGCGGCCGACGACATCAAGGCCTGGGACGGGTTGCGGTGAACGGCGAGGACAATCTGCTCAAGCTGGTCGAGGCCGAAGAGCCTGAGGAACATGACTACCTCCTCCAGGAACAGGTCGGCTTCATCCTGCGCAAGGCGCACCAGCGCCATGTGTCTATCTTCGCCGCGCATATAGGCGACCTGACGCCGCCACAATTCGCGGCACTGGCCAAGCTGCGCGATGTCGGCGAGACCTCGCAGAACCAGCTCGGCACGCTGATCGCGATGGACGCGGCGACGGTGAAGGGCGTGATCGACCGGCTGAAGGCGCGCGGCCTGGTAGAGCTGTCCAGGCATGAGGTCGACAAAAGGCGGCTGCTGGTCAATCTGACCGCCGAGGGTCGCGATGCGATCGAACGGCTGATCCCGCTGGCCCGCGAAATCACCAGGGAAACGCTGGCGCCGCTCTCGGCCAAGGAGATCGCCACGTTCACAAAGCTGCTGGCGAAGCTGGCGTAGGTGCGGACCCTGCCAGCCTGCAGAAGCTGGTCACCGAAGCGATTGAGTTGAGTAGAATTGGTTAGTCTGCGCTGCCCCTCATTGTCCTGCCGGACATTTCTCCCCGTATAGGGACGGGGAGAAAGACGCTGTCATCGACGGCTTCGCCAGTCGCCAGCGTTGCAGAAGGGCGCCGGCTTCACCACAGCTCCCTTCTCCCCGTCACAATACGGGGAGAAGGTGCCGGCAGGCGGATGAGGGGCTGCTCCAACCGACACCCCTCAAGCTCCACTATCTCAGAGTCCGTTGTCCTTCAGCACCTTGGCGGCGTTTTCCTTGGTGATCTTCTCGGTGGGCAGCGTGATGGTTTTTTCGACCTTCTCGCCGTTGAGGAACTTGATCGCCTGGCGCAGGCCTTCGGCACCGGGGGTGACATAGGTGAAGGTCGCCGTCAGTTCACCCTTGTTCACCATTTGCACGCCTTCATTGGGCAGGCCGTCAATGCCGATGAACTTGATGTCCTTCTCGCGGCCGACATCCTTGGCGGCGAGATAGGCGCCGTAGGCCATCGGGTCGTTGTGGCCGTAAACGAGATCGATCTTCTCGTTGGTTTTCAGCGCGTTGGCCATCAGATTGTAGGCCTGGTCCTGCTTCCAGTCGCCCGACTGCTGGTCGAGCAGATACTTGATGCCCGGTTCCTTGTCGGTGAATTCATGGAAGCCATCATGGCGGTCATGCGCCGGCTGGGTGCCCATGCCGCCCCAGATCTCGACGACATTGCCCGCCGCCTTGCCCTTGCCGCCGAGCAGTTCGACGGCATATTCGCCGGCCGCGCGGCCGATCAGCTTGTTGTCGCCGCCGACGAACTGCGTGTAGTCCTTGGTGTCGACGTTGCGGTCGAGCACGAAGACCGGGATCTTGGCGTCGATGGCCTGCTGCACGACGCCCGTCAGGCCCGCGGATTCCTTCGGCGACACCAAAAGCGCGTCGACCTCCTGGCGGATCAGGTTCTCGACATCGGCGACCTGCTTCTCGGTCTTGTCCTCGCCATCGGTGATGATCAGCTCGACCTCGGGATGCTTGGCGGCTTCGGCAATGATGTCCTTGTTGAACTGGGCGCGCCAGGGCTCGATGGTCGTCACCTGCGAGAAGCCGATCTTCCATTTCTTGTCCTGGGCGAAGGCATTGCCGGTCGAAAGCAGCGCGGTGGTGGTCAGCAGTGCCGCGCCGAGTGCGGCAAGCTTCAGCATGTCACGTCGTTTCATTTCTTGTTTCCTCCGAGATTGAGAGACGGGGTCTCTTGTGGCGGCCGCTTGGCTGCGGCCGTTTCCTTGCGCGCCGGTTGCCCGCCGGGCAGGCGCAGATAGGCCAGGAGATCGCCGGCATTGCGCTCCTGCACGAGCACGGTGCCGATGATGATCATGCCCTTCAGCACCAGTTGAAGATTTGAATTGATGTTGTGGAGCTGCAGTATGTTGGAGAGCAGCCCGAAGATCAGCACGCCGCAGAACGTGCCGATCAGGCTGCCGCGTCCGCCCATCAGGCTGGTGCCGCCGATGACCACGGCGGCGATGGCGTCGAGCTCCAGCCCGGCACCGGCATCGGGCTTGCCTTGCCGGTACTGCGCCACATAGAGCACGGCGGCGATGCCGGCGAGCAGGCCGGAGACGGCATAGGTCGTGATCTTGACGCGGCCGGCGGCGATGCCGGAGAGCCGCGCCGCCTCCTCATTGCCGCCGATGGCATAGACATAGCGGCCGAACGGCGTGAAGCGCAGCACGGCGCCGTAGATCAGGATGGCACCGAGGAAGAAGAGGCCAGGCATCGGTATGACGCCGAACACCAGCGAGCGCAGCATCTCGAAATCGGCGGTGGCGTTCGAGCCGGTATAGACCGGCAGCACCGCATTGTTCTGGCCGGCGGTGAGCCGGGCGATGCCAAGTGCCGTCACCATCATCGCCAGCGTGACGATGAAGGGCTGCAGCCGCCCGGCAACGATGATGAAGCCGTTGATGGCGCCGAACAGCAGGCCGACGCAGGGCGCCACCAAAAGCACGCCGAGCACGCCGAATTTGGGCTCGATCTGCGGCAGCAGGTACCATAGCGACAGGCAGCACAGCACTACGCCGACGATTGCCGGCGTGACCAGGCCGCGAACGCTGTCGAGCTTCACGTCGCGCGCGGCGGCATCTGGACCGGCACGGGATTTTTCCACGTTGAGGAAGATGAAGCGGGTGACGACGAAGCCAAGGCAAAGCGCCACCAGCGCGACGGTCGGCACGCCCAGCACGACACCCGGCGTTACACCTGGCACCGTCAGCAGCATGGCGCAGACCACCGAGCAGATGGCCATCAGCGAGCCGACGGAAAGGTCGATGCCGCCGGTGATGATCACCGCCGTCATGCCGGTGGCGATCAGTCCGGTGGTCGACACCTGGCGCAGCACGTCGAGCAGATTGCCGTAGGACAGGAAGATGTTGTTGCCCTTGGAACTGACCGGCGAGCCGAGCACGCCGATCAGGAAGATGGCGATCAGGCCCCAATAGAGCTTGGTCCGGGACAGGAGCTTCAGGGCAGTCATGCGGCTGGTCTCGATAGCGTCCGGCGCGGTGCGGCGAGGCGCATGATGGCCTCTTCGCTTGCCGCGTCGCGGGAAAGAATGCCGGTCTGGCGGCCGTCGGCCATCACCAGGATGCGATCCGAGAGATGCAGCAATTCCGGCAACTCGGAGCTGATGACCGCGATAGCCAGGCCATCGCGCGCCAACTGGAAGATGAGGTCGTAGATCTCGCGCTTGGCGCCGACATCGATGCCGCGCGTCGGCTCGTCCAGCAAGAGCACGCGCGGCCTGGTCGCCAGCCACTTGCCGATGACGACCTTCTGCTGGTTGCCGCCCGACAGCGTGCCGGCGGGCTGATCGATGTCCTGGCAGCGTATGCCGAGTGCCTTGACCGCCTGCCGCGCCAGCCCCTGCTCGCCGGCCAGCGAGCGGATGCCGAAGCGTGCCAGCGACCCGACCAGCGGCAGTGCGACATTGTCCGTGATCGAGGCCTGCAGGTGCAGGCCTTGCGTCTTGCGGTCCTCGGTGACCAGCGCGATGCCCAGCCGCCTGGCGTCGCGCGGCGAGCGGATGTTCACGGACCGGCCGTCGAGCTTGACCTCGCCGTCGGCACGGCCATCGCCCGAGCCGAAGATCGCCTCCATGATCTCGGTGCGGCCCGAGCCCAGAAGGCCGCCTATGCCGAGGATTTCGCCGGCGGCCAGATCGAAGCTGACGCCGTCGATCACCTGCCGCCAACCCTGGCGGTCGGGCTTCGACAGCGACAGATTGCTGACCGAAAGCACGGTTCGGCCGCCGGGATCCCGCTCGTCTTGGGAGGATGCGAGCAGGTCCCGTCCGACCATCGCCGAAATGATGGCATTCTCGTCAAGCTCGGCCATCGGCCGCGTCAGCACATGGCGCCCGTCGCGGAATACCGTGACGCGGCCGGCCAGATGCATCACCTCGTCGATGCGGTGCGAGATGTAGACGATGGCGACGCCGCTTTCGGCAAGCTGGCGGATGATGCGGAACAGCCGCTGGCATTCTGCGGGCGAAAGCGCCGAGGTCGGCTCGTCCATGATCAGGATGCGCGCCGACATCGACAGCGCCTTGGCGATTTCGACCAGCTGCTGTTCGCCGACGCGCAAGGCGCCGACACGGGCTTCCGGGTCGAGTTCGATGCCAAGCCGCTGCAGGAGGGCGGCCGCCGCACGGCTGCTCGCCTTGCGGTCGACGATCAGCCCGGCGATCAGTTTTTCACGGCCGAGGAAGATGTTGTCGGCGACGCTGAGTTCCGGCACCAGGTTGAGCTCCTGGTGGATGATGGCGATGCCGGCATCTTCGGCGTCGCGCACGCCGGCGAAGTTGACCGGCCCTCCATCGACGCTGACCGTGCCTTCGTAGCCGGTATAGACGCCGGAGAGGATCTTCATCAGCGTCGACTTGCCGGCGCCGTTCTCGCCCATCAGGGCATGGACCTCGCCACGCCGCAATTCGAAACCGACATCGACCAGGGCGGCGATTCCGCCGAACCTCTTGGAGATGTGCTCGGCGCTCAGGACGACATTGGAATGGTCCGCCGCCGCGGCATGCCCATGAGCGATGGGACCTCTGTGCTCCATGACAATGGCGGCCTCCCTTCCGTCCTCGTCAATCTCATCCAAACGCTATTCTAAACGTTTCGATACTGTCAAGCCGCTATCTGATAACGCAGGATTGACCCTTTTCAATTCTTGCGAAAAACCTTGATATTCCGTAGGTATAGCGAACACACACTGGCGAAACGTTTCGAAAATGGCAGCATCCAAGCGGACGAGACAGCGAAAATCGACGGCGCCGACCATGCTGCATGTGGCGGAAGCGGCACGTGTCTCGGTCGCCACCGTGTCGGCGCTGATCAACGGCACGGCGACTGTCAGCCCCGAACTCAGCCAGCGCATCGAGCAGGCGATCCGCGATATCGGCTACAAGCGCAATGCGATCGCCCGCAGCCTGAAAATGGGCACGACGCGCACCATCGGCCTGACCGTGCCGCACATCACCAATCCGTTCTTCACCGATGTCGTCTCGGTCATCCAGCAGGCCTTCGACCGCGCCGGCTATGCCGTCATGCTTTGCTGTACGGACGAGGATCTGAACACCCAGGATGACCAGATCAGGCTCTTGCTCGACCGCATGGTCGACGGGCTTATCGTGGCGCGTGTCGGCGACGGGGCGATCCTCAAGGGGATCGTCGACGACGCCAATGTGCCGGTCGTACTGCTGGACCGCATCTGCGAGGGCGTCGATACCGATGCGGTGGTGCTCGACAACCAGCGCGCCGTGTTCGACGCCATCACCTACCTGATCAATCTCGGCCACCGGCGCATCGGCTACATCACCGGCACGTCCGATATTTCGCCCATGCACGACCGCATGACCGGATACAGCGAGGCGCTTCGGGCTGCCGGCCTGCCGGTGGCCGAGGACCTGGTTCGCTCCGGCAATTTCCATGAGATCGACGGCTACAACGCGACCATGCAGCTGCTCTCGCTGCACAATCGGCCAAGCGCGATCTTCTCGGCCAACAACCCGATGGTGATCGGCACCATGAAGGCAATCCGCGACATCGGCCTGTCCTGCCCGGAGGACATTTCGGTTGCCTGCTTCGACGATTTTCCGTGGTCCGACGTGTTCCAGCCGCAACTGACCACGGTGGCGCAGCCGGTGCAGGCGATCGGCGAACAGGCGGCCAATCTGCTGCTCGACCGCCTTGCCGGCAACCGGGACGCGCCACCGCGCAAGCTGGTGCTCAAAGGCCGGCTGATGATCCGCAATTCGTGCCGGCCGCTCGGAGCAATCGCGCAGAGCGTGAGTGCCTAGAGCCGGATGATTTCAGGTCGAATCGACCTGAAATCTGAATCCGCCTCTAAATCAAAGAGATAGAGCATGATGTCGTCCGAAAACCGCTTCACACTTTTCGGCATCATGCTCTAGGCCGGAAACACTCCCAAGCAAAGCGCCTGCAGCTTGGAAAAGACACCTTTGCCGCCCGATATGACCTGCGTCCCGCTCTGCAGCACCGTCTTGCGATCCGCCTTCAGCACCGTGCCGCCGGCTTCCTCGATCAGCAGCATGCCAGCCAGGCAGTCCCAGGCGTTCATGTGTTCTTCCACATAACCAAGCAGCCGGCCCGAGGCCACATAGGCCAGCATCAGGGCGCCGGACGCGTTGCGGAAGAAAACACCGCCTTCGGCGAGGATCTTCTTGATCAGCACGGCAATGTTCTCGGCCTCGGCCCGGTTCGAAAATCCGGTCCCCACCGACCCTTCTCCCAAGCTGGTCGCCGCGCTTGCCTTGATCGGCCGGCCGTTGACGAAGGCGCCGCCGTCGCGTCTGCCGTGAAACGTCTCGCCGGTCGACGGCTCGTGGATGACGCCGACGACCGTCTCCCCGTCCCGGGCGCAAGCGATCACCACGCACCAGGCCGGAATGCCGCGCACGAAATTGGCGGTGCCGTCGATGGGGTCGATGACCCAGACATGGCCCGTCGAGCCGGCGACCGAGGCATGCTCCTCGCCGACGATGCCATCCTGCGGATAGTCGGCGGCAATCGCAGCGCGGATGAACAGCTCGACCTCGCGGTCGGCTTGCGAGACCAGGTCCTGATGGCCCTTGCTCTCGATGGTCAGGCTGTCCAGATCGCGGAAATATCTGAGACCGAGGTCACCGGCGCGCCGCGCCAGATCGATGGCAAACCGCTCGCGCGCTTCATGGTCGTTTTTCAAGGGAAGTTTCCGATCCGTGGAGGGAAACCCGCCCATAGCAAAACGGCGGTGCCTGCAACAGTGCCTGCCAGGCAGGTTCCGTAAAAGTGTTGCGCGGTTTTGCGGCAGACAAAGAAACTCAAGCAGACGACGCATTGGCGAAGCCAGCGGAGTCTGCTTGGAAGATCAGGCCGCCTGCAAAAGCGATTTATGAGCCTCAGCCAGAATCTCGAAGGAGCGCACTCGCGCCGCATGATCAAAGATCTGTGCGGTGACCATCAGCTCGTCGGCACCGGTGCGGCGCACGAAGGCGTCGATGCCTTGCCGGACCGTTTCGCGAGAGCCGACGACGGCGCAGGACAGCGCCTGGCCGAGCATGGTCTTGGCCATCGGGTCGAGATCCCTGTCATAGTTCTCGACGGGCGGCGGCAATCTTCCCGGCCTGCCGGTGCGCAGATTGACGAAGGCCTGCTGCAGCGAGGTGAACAGCAGACGCGCCTCGGCATCGGTAGGTGCCGCAAAGACATTGAGGCCGAGCATGACATGCGGCTTGTCGAGCTGCTCCGACGGCTGGAAGCGGGAGCGGTAGATGTCCAGCGCATGGTCGAGCTCCGCCGGCGCGAAATGCGAGGCAAAGGCGTAGGGCAGGCCGAGCATGGCGGCGAGCTGCGCGCCATAGAGGCTCGAGCCGAGGATCCAGATCGGCACGGTCTGGCCTTCGCCGGGCACGGCGCGCAGGCGCTGACCTTCCTCCGCCGGCAGGAAATAGCCCATCAGTTCGACGACATCCTGCGGGAAGTTGTCGACGCCGGCTTCCAGGTTGCGGCGCAAGGCGCGCGCGGTGTTCATGTCTGTGCCGGGGGCCCGGCCGAGCCCCAGATCGATGCGGCCGGGAAACAGTGCTGCCAGCGTGCCGAACTGCTCGGCGATCACCAGCGGCGCATGGTTGGGCAACATGATGCCGCCGGCCCCGACGCGAATGGTTTTGGTGCCGCCGGCGACATGGGCGATGACCACCGATGTGGCTGCGCTGGCGATACCCGGCATGTTGTGATGCTCGGCCAGCCAGTAGCGCTTGTAGCCCAGCCGCTCGGCGTGGCGGGCAAGATCGAGCGAGTTGGCCAGCGACTGCGAGGCATCGCTGCCTTCGACGATCGGCGACAGGTCGAGAACGGACAGTTCGGTCATGCGGTGGGATCCTGTGTAGAAGCCGCATGTAGGGTGCGCCTGGCGACGCCGCAAATTCAAAAATATTGATCAGCCCTTCGCCGGCTCGGTGTCGGCGGCATCATCGTCCCCCACCACGGCGGTCTGCTGCGCGGCGAGAAAATTGCCGACATGGCCGAGCCCCTCGAAATGGTCGCAGAACACCTTGATGACGACCAGCAGCGGCACTGCCATCAAGGCGCCGACGAAACCCCACAGCCACGACCAGAAGGCAATGGCGATGAAGATCGCCACGGCGTTGATCTCCAGGCGCCTGCCGACCACCATCGGCGTCACGAATTGGCCTTCGACGACATCGCAGAGCAGTACGAAGGCCGGCGCCAGAAGCGCGTAGGAAATGGTGTCGAAGCTGATCAGCGCCATCACCGCGACCAGCACGATGGTCAGCAGCGCGCCGACATAGGGCAGGAAGTTGAGCAGGGCGGCGGCCACGCCCCAGACCAGCGGGTTGGGCATGCCGAGCGCCCACAGGCCAAGGCCGATGACCGTGCCAAGGCCGGCATTGATGATGGTGACGGTGAGCAGATAGTGCGAAATCTCGCGCTCGACGTCATAGACGACGCGCAGCGCCCGCTTCTTTTCCGTGAGGCTGGCGAAGGACTGGATGATCTTCTCGTAGAACATCGTGCCCGAGGCGAGCAGGAACAGCGACAGCACGAAGATGATGGTGAGGCTGGTTCCCGCCGCCAGGATGTTGCTGGCGGCGGATGACAGGATGCCCGACTGGGCGACCGCCACCTTCTGCACGCCGGGCTCCTGCGACGTCTCGGTCAATTGTTCGATCTGATGCGAGACCTGCATGATCTTTTCCAGCGGACGCCGCAATTGCGCCAGCCGGTCGGTCAGTTGCTGGCCGATCGACGAGGTGTTGTTGATGAGTTCGAAGACCGGGCCGCTGAGCAGGTAGCCGGCGCTTGCGAACACACAGATGGACAACAGCACGAGAAGCGTCGCCGAAACCACTTCGGGAATGCCGCGCTTGCGCAGCAGCCGCACGATCGGCGTCAATGTCAGCGCCAGCAGGAACGCCAGGATGACCGGCATGAAGAAGGCGCGGGCGAAATAGAGCGCATAGACGGTCATGAAAATGAAGATGCCGACCAGCAGCGTGCGCATCAGATGCGTATCGGCACGCGCCACGGCGCGCGCTTCGGCCGCTTCGGCAACGCCCGCGCCCAGCGCGTCGGGTTCGGCTTTCATCTCGGTCCCTCGGCGGTGCACCGCAATTGGTGCAATCCGTCGACCGGAAACGCTGGCGCGGCTTCAAGGTTCCGTTAGCCGGCAGGGCCCAAGAAGCCGGCCCTGCCGTTAGCTTACGCCACCGGAGTCGCCACCGCCGGCGCGGATTTCGCCGTCTCCTTGCGCACGATCGGCGCCACCTTGGTGCCGTAGAGCTCGATCGCCTTCATGATCTTGGCATGCGGCATGGTGCCGATCGCCATCTGCAGCAGGAAGCGGTCATTGTTGAAGATCCTGTGCTGGGCGACGATCTTTTCGGCCACCTGTTCCGGATTGCCGACGAACAGCGCGCCATTGGGGCCGCGCGCCTGATCGAAATGCGCCCGCGATGTCGGGCCCCAGCCACGCTCGCGGCCGATGCGGTTCATCACCTCCGCCTGCGGGCCGTAGAAATCGTCGGCTGCCTGTTCGGTCGTCTCGGCAATAAAGCCGTGCACGTTGATGCTGGTGGCGAGACCTCCCGGATCACTGCCGGCGCGCTTGGCAGCCTCGCGGTAGAGGTCGAACAGCGGCGCGAAGCGGGCAGGCTCGCCGCCGATGATGGCGAGCGCCAGCGGCAGGCCGAGCGCGCCGGCGCGGGCGGCGGACTGTGGCGTCCCACCAATCGCGATCCAGATCGGAAGCCTTTCCTGGAACGGACGGGGGTATACGCCGCGATCGTTGATCGCCGCGCGCAGGTTGCCGGACCAGGTGACCTTCACCTGGTCGCGAATGGCAAGCAGCAGATCGAGCTTTTCGGCGAAGAGCTCGTCATAATCCTCGAGATTGTAGCCGAACAGCGGAAAGGATTCGATGAACGAGCCGCGCCCGGCCATGATCTCGGCGCGGCCGCCCGACAAAAGATCGAGCGTGGCGAACTGCTGGAAGACGCGCACCGGGTCATCGGAAGAGAGCACGGTGACCGCGCTGGTCAGCTTGATGTGCTTCGAGCGCTCGGCAGCGGCCGCCAAAGCCACGACCGGCGCGGAGGCGGCATAATCGGGGCGGTGATGTTCGCCCAAGCCAAAGACGTCGATGCCGACCTGGTCGGCCAGTTCGACCTCCTCGATCAGGTTGCGCAGCCGCTCATGCGGCCCGATAGCGCCTGGGCCGGGCTGCGGGCTGACGTCGGCGAAAGTGTAGAGACCGAGTTCCATGTGATGTCATCCTGGTGTTGGGTTTTGTCGGTAAAGCAATTCCAGGAAAAGTATGAAACGGTTTTCCGTCCGGAATTGCGTCAAAGAGAAAGAGCGGTTCACCGAAAGGCGAACCACTGACGTAGCGATCGTACCGCCTCGCCGCCAGAGAGGCTGACGGTGAACAGTGCATGTCGGTTTGGGTGGCAAAAGGCGTCTCCCGGCTGCAACATCGCGGAATTTCATGGCTGGCATACCGTTTTGGCGCTTGAACTCTCGGCATTCGCGCGTATGTAAGCCTCGCGAATTGACTTCAGGGAAGTGGACTTGGCTATCTACAGGGAAAAAGACATTTTCGAGCGGCGCAACGCCGCGAACGAGGCAAAGAAGGCGCTTCTGGAGCGTTTCAAGTCAAAGCCGGCGGCAGATGATCCTGCGGTGCTGGCGCGACAGGCCGAACGCAAGGCGATCCTCGAGGCTCGCGCGATACGCGAAGCCGAGAAGGCAAGGCTGAAGCAGGAAAAGCTGGCACGCGAGGCGGTCGAGAAGGCCGAGCGCGAGGCGGCGGCCGAAGCGGAACGCATTGCGGCCGAAGAGGCGGCACAGGCAGAAGCGAAGATCAAGGAAGCCGAAGAGACCGAGCGCATTGCTCGTTTGCTGGCCGACGAAGCCGAACGCAAGGCAAAACGCGACGCACGCTATGCGGCGCGCAAGCAGCGCACCGGCAGAACGCCTCCAGGCTTCTCCGCCCGCTAGCAGCTTCGGCGCAGCCAAGTTTGAATGTTGAATCAGGGTCGCCTTGCAGCGGCCCTGAATGTGTTTGCGCGAAAATGGCGCCTTGGCCTTCGGGGATGCGTATCGTTGTCCCAAAGCCGCTTGGCGGCTTTGGGCGACGTGCATTCAAGCCGCGAACTTCAGCCCCATGATGCCGCAGACAATCAGCGCGATGCAGGCAAGCCGGATCGCCGTAGCGGGTTCGCCGAGCAGCCAGATGCCAAGCAGCGCCGTGCCGACCGTGCCGATGCCGGTCCACACCGCATAGGCGGTGCCGACGGGAAGCGCCTTCAGCGCCAGGCCGAGCAAGGTGAGACTGATGATCATCGACGCGACCGTGAGCACGGTCGGAACGAGCCTGGTGAACCCATCAGTGTATTTGAGGCCGATCGCCCAGCCGATTTCGAACAGGCCGGCGAAAAACAGAAAAATCCAAGACATCGGGAACGCTCCATCCAGCATCGGATCGGAATAGAATCCGATCCTCAGATCAACAATGGGCGGGTCGTCCCGACCTGATTTTTCGGAGAAGCGCGGGGTCGTCCCCGCGCCAGGGATATAGGGTTGTCCAAAAGCCCGATCAACACCCGCCGTCGGCATTGTCGAATGCCGCCGGTGAGATCCCACCGCGCCGGATTTGTCGAGGCCTACTTCTCCTTGATGCGCATCGCCTTGACCGGCGGCGCCTTCAGGACGGGAGCGGCTGCCGGCTTCTTGGCGTCCTTCTTCGGCTTGCGGGCTTCCTTGCCTGCCTTCATCGCACCTTTAGCCATGATTCGTTCCTCCAATTGCGGGGAGTGAAGTGAAACAAGAGAAACGCTTCGCTGCAAGGGGGCAGCGCCTGTCAGGAACTGACGGTCGGCCGCTTTCAACCAATTTCTGGAGCAGTTCACGTTCCGCGGAAACGATGAACTGCCCTAACTCCTTGTTTTGACGCAATTCCCAAGGGCAAAGCGCTATGCGCTTTGCCCGGGAAAACCGCGTCACGCTTTTCCTGGAACTGCTCTCGTAAACCATGACCGTCCGTGCCATGGTCGTCCTCGCACTGCAGCATCGATCCGCGCTTTCGCCGGGTGATCGTCAGGCAGGCCGGTCAGGACGACAATGCGGATCCATATCGGCTGCGAGATGAGCTTCGACTTTCCGCAGGAAACACCGCTCATCGCGATGCTCAATGTCCACTATTCCCGCGCTTCCGATCTTGAGCGCCCGGACTTCTTGACATCGAACCCGCCTGTGCCGATCGAGAGCTACCGCGACAGTTTCGGCAATTGGTGCAACCGCTTCGTTGCGCCGCCCGGACGGTTCACATTCGGCACCGATGCGGTAATCCGCGCGCCCGGCACATTCGAGATGAGCGAGCTGATGGCCTGGCAGCACGAGGTGCGCGACCTGCCGGCGGAAACGCTGCTGTTCCTGTTGCCCAGCCGGTTTTGCGAGAGCGACCTTTTGGCCAGCGAGGCATGGCGGCTGTTCGGCCATACGCCGCTCGGCATACCGCGCGTGCAGGCGGTGTGCGATTTCGTTCACAACCACATCGTCTTCAACTACGGCAACGCGCGGCCGACGCGCACCGCGGCGGAAGCCTATCGCGAGCAGAGCGGCGTGTGCCGCGACTTCGCGCACCTCGCCGTCACCTTCTGCCGGGCGCTCAACATCCCGACACGCTACTGCACAGGCTACATCAGCGATATCGGCATGCCGAAGCCATGGGCGAGCATGGATTTCGCCGCCTGGATGGAAGTCTATCTCGGCGGCCGCTGGCATGTCTTCGATCCGCGCAACAATGCACCACGCATCGGTCGTATCCTGATCGCCTCCGGACGCGACGCGGCGGATGTGCCGCTGACTCATATTTTCGGACCGGGGACACTGGCCGGCTTCAAGGTGTGGACCGACGAAATCGTCGAATAGTCTCCGTCCCGCAGCCGGTCCCAGGCAAATCGGGTCTTGAACAACCCGGCAGTTGGCGCGTTATGGTGGAGCTTCGGCCGTCCGGCCGTTAGGCTGGGTGCGTCAAACGGGGGAACTAAACTGTATGGCCGGGCATAGCGGCTCCAAAATGGTCATCTATGCGGCGCTCGCCGGCAATCTGGCGATCGCGCTGACCAAATTCGCCGCCGCCTTCTTCACCGGCAGTTCGGCGATGCTGTCGGAAGGCGTCCATTCGCTGGTCGATACCGGAAATGGCGGGCTGCTGCTCTACGGCATGCACCGGGCCGCGCGCCCGGCCGACCGCACGCATCCGCTGGGCCACGCCCGCGAGCTCTATTTCTGGAGCTTCATCGTCGCGCTCCTGGTTTTCGCGCTCGGCGCCGGCGTGTCGTTCTATGAGGGCATCATCCACATCATGGCCCCGGAGCCTGTCGCCAATGTCAAGGTGAACTATGTCGTCCTGGGCCTCTCCTTCCTGTTCGAAGGCAGCTCCTGGCTGGTGGCGCTGAAGGAATTTCGCCGGGAGAAGGGCAAGCAAGGCTGGCTGCAAGCCGTGCAATCGAGCAAGGACCCGAGCGTCTATACGGTGCTGTTCGAGGACAGTGCAGCACTTCTTGGCCTGATCGTCGCCTTTGCCGGCATATTGGCGGCGGAGTTGCTGGAGATGCCGGAACTCGACGGCGCCGCCTCGATCGGCATCGCGCTCATCCTCGGCGCGACGGCGATTTTCCTCGCCCGTGAAAGCAAGGGCCTGCTCATCGGCGAGCCGGCATCCCTCGAGGTGCAAAGGAAAGTGCTGGCAATCGCCCAGCAGGATCCGGCGGTACAGCGGGCGAACGGCGTCCTGACCGTTCACATGGGACCGCAAGAGATTGTCGCGGGATTGAGCATCGAATTCGAGGATCATCTTACCGCGCCGGAAATCGAAGCCTGTGTCCAGCGCATCGAGACGCGGCTGAAGGAGGAGATGCCGGAGATCACGCGGCTGTTCGTCAAGCCGCAGACCACGGGCACCTGGGAGCAGCGACGCAAGCTGATCGAGGCCGCATCGAACTAGTCGTGGACCAGCACTGCACCGTTGGCCCAACCGCCTGGCCCCGCTAAGATCAGTCGAAGGATTGCGGAGGAGCAACCATGAAGATCGACGGCGGGTGCCATTGCGGCGCCATCACCTATGAAGCGGAGGTCGACGCGGGAAAGACCTCCATCTGTCACTGCACGGACTGCCAGCAACTGACCGGTACGGCCTTTCGCGTCACAGTTCCCGCGCCCGAGGACCATTACCGGATCACCAGGGGCACGCCAAAAATCTATATCAAGACCGGATCGAGCGGCGCCAAGCGCGCCCAGGCATTTTGCGGCGACTGCGGTTCGCATCTTTATGCGACGTCTGTCGGTGACGGCCCGAAGGTCTATGGGATCCGGGCGGGGACCGCGCGGCAACGCGAGGATCTGGTCCCGACACAACAGAAGTGGCATCGATCGGCTCTGCACTGGCTTCCGCAATTCGAGGGCATAAGCATCGTGGAGGAGCAGTAGCCCCTGCGCCGAAAGCCGCCCAAGGCAGCAATTATGTGCTAGCCTGGCTCGCCATCAAACGGGCGGGTGATAGCCATGTTGGAAACGGACAAGTTGTTTGCCGGCTCGATCCCGGAAAACTACGACCGCTATATGGTGCCGTTGATTTTCGAGCCGTTCGCCGCGGATCTTGCGCAACGAGCAGCATCCTTTTCGCCCAGCGCCGTGTTGGAAGTCGCCGCGGGCACCGGGGTTGTCACCCGTGCATTGGCGCCAAGACTGTCTCCTGGCGCAAGCTATGTCGTGACCGACCTCAACCAGCCGATGCTCGACTATGCCGCTTCGCGACAGGCTCCCGACAGCCGCATCCAATGGCGCCAGGCCGACGCCATGGCGCTGCCGTTTGAAGATGCGACCTTCGATCTCGTTTGCTGCCAGTTCGGCGCGATGTTCTTTCCCAGCCGCCCCTCCGCCTACCGCGAAGCAAGGCGGGTGCTGAAGCCCGGCGGACATTTTCTGTTCAACGTATGGGATCGCATCGAAGAGAACGTGTTTGCCGATGATGTGACGAATGCACTGGCCAGGATTTTTCCGAACGATCCACCGCGCTTTCTGGCCCGCACGCCGCACGGCTACCACGATACGGCGTTGATCCGCGGAGACCTTGAGCAGGCGGGCTTCTCCGCTGTGGCGATCGAGACGAGGGCCGAACAAAGCCTTGCACCCTCGCCGCGCATTCCGGCCGTTGCCTATTGCCAGGGAACGGTGCTTCGCACCGAAATCGAGGCCAGGGACCCGGGGAAACTCGACGCCGCAACGGACTATGCCGCATCCGCGATTGCGGCCAGGCATGGCAGCGGTGCGGTTGCCGCCAAGATTCAAGCCCACGTCATCGTCGCCGTGGCCTAGAGCGGTTCAGCGTTTGACGGAATCGCAGAACCGCTCTAACTATTTGTTTTTACGCAATTCCGGACGGAAAACCGTTACACACTTTTCCTGGAATTGCTCTAGGCAGTTATTTGCTCAGTCGTCGCCTTCGACGACCCGCAGCCTGAGCTGCCCGGTCTTTGAATCGGCAACGCGCGGGCCGGGGTCGAGTTTTGCGGCCGGTGCCCGGGACGGCGTCTCCGGGCCTGCATCGCCTTCGGCCTGCGCGCCGAACTCCAGCGCCTCGATCTTCTGGCCGCGCTTGGTCACTTTCGATGTCGAGACCAGTATGTCCTCGATATCCTTGGCCGACTGGCCGAAATGGCCTTGCAGCTTGCGCACGCGCTCGTCGACGCGCGCGACATCTTCCATCAGCCGGATCACCTCGCCCTGGATCAGATGCGCCTGTTCGCGCATGCGGGCGTCCTTCAGGATCGCCTGGATGACCTGGATCGATAGCATCAGCAGCGACGGCGAGACGATGACGACGCGGGCGCGGTGCGCCTTGTGGACGATCGCCTCGAAATTCTCGTGGATCTCGGCGAACACCGATTCCGACGGCACGAACATGAAGGCGGTGTCCTGCGTCTCGCCCTGGATCAGATACTTCTCGGAGATGTCGCGGACATGGATCTCGATGTCGCGGCGGAAGGCCTGGGACGCGACCTTCTGCAGGTCGGCGCCATCGGCGGCGCGGATGGCGTTCCACGCTTCCAGGGGAAACTTGGCATCGATGGCCAGCGAGGGCGCGCCGTTCGGCATCTTGACCAGGCAATCGGGCCGGCTGCCGTTCGACAGCGTCGCCTGGAATTCATAGGCGCCATGCGGCAGGCCGTCGGCAACGATCGCCTCCATGCGCGACTGGCCGAAGGCGCCGCGCGTCTGCTTGTTGGAGAGGATGGCCTGGAGCTGCACGACCTGGCCGGCAAGAGACTGGATGTTGCCTTGCGCGGTATCGATGACCGCCAGCCGCTCCTGCAGTTTGGCCAGGCTCTCATGCGTGGATTTGGTCTGCTCGGTCATGGTCTGGCCGATGCGGCCCGTCATGGCGTCGAGGCGCTGGCCGATCGACTGCGTCAACTCCGCCTGGCGCGCGCCGAACACTTCGGCGATGGCGCCCATGCGGCCCTGCATCTCGGCCTGGCTTTGCAGTATGCCGGCCATCCGCGCCTCGGCGTCGCGGGCATGGTCGGCGGCTTCCGCGGCAGCGACGGCGCGCGCCTTGGCCGACCGCCATAGCGCGACGACCAGCGCCACGAACAGGCCGAAAAACAACAAGGCGCCAAAGGCCAGAGCGTGGCCGAGCGTGATTGTCGAGGCGCCAAGCCGGGCGACGGGCTCGGAAAGGATGGTGCTCAGATCATTCATGTGGACAGCATAGCCGATTCGTGGGGCTGGCACAGATCAAAACGTGAACGAGGCTCAGGTCCACCGGTTGACGCTTTTCGCTGGACGTCTTACGTGGGACGCCATGCCGATCAAGCCGCTCATCATCCTTCCCGATCCCATCCTGCGCCAGGTTTCGAAGCCGGTGGAGCGCGTCGACGCGCCGTTGCGCAAACTGGCCGACGACATGCTGGCGACCATGTATGACGCGCCCGGCATCGGGCTGGCGGCAATCCAGATCGGCGAGCCGTTGCGCATGCTTGTGATCGACCTCGCCAAGGAAGACGAAACGCCGGCGCCGCATGTCTTCATCAATCCGGAGATCCTCGAAAGCGCCGATCAGCGCTCCGTCTACGAGGAAGGCTGCCTGTCCATCCCCGACTATTACGCCGAGGTCGAACGCCCGGCTTCCGTGCGGGTGAAATATCTCGACCGCGACGGCAAGTTGCAGGAGATGGAGGCCGAGGGTCTGATGGCGACCTGCCTGCAGCACGAGATCGACCATCTCAACGGGGTGCTGTTCATCGACCATATCTCGAAGCTGAAGCGCGACATGGTGGTGAAGAAATTCAAGAAGCTCGCCAAGGACAAGGCGCCGGGCAAGCTGGTGGGATAGGGGAATGCCCCTTCGCGTCATCTTCATGGGCACGCCGGAGTTTTCGGTGCCGACGCTGCGCGCGATTGCCGAGGCCGGACATGAGATTTCCGCCGTCTACACGCAGCCGCCTCGCGCGGCCGGCCGGCGCGGGCTGGAGCTGACACCCTCGCCGGTACAGCGCGAGGCCGAGCGGCTTGGCATCGAGGTACGCACGCCGACCTCTCTCAAGACCGAGGCCGAACAGACCGCTTTCCATGACTTGCGGGCCGATATCGCCGTGGTCGTCGCCTATGGATTGCTGCTGCCGAAGGCTGTTCTCGACGCCCCCCGGCTTGGCTGCATCAACGGCCACGCATCGCTCTTGCCCCGCTGGCGCGGTGCCGCCCCCATCCAGCGCGCCATCATGGCGGGAGACCTGGAAAGCGGCATGATGGTGATGCGCATGGAAGAGGGGCTCGACACCGGTCCGGTGGGATTGCTTGAAAAATGCGCCATCGAACCCGATATGACGGCGGGCGATCTGCATGATCGGTTGATGAGTGTCGGTGCCGCCCTGATCGTGGAAGCGCTGGCGCGGCTGGAAGAGAACACCCTGACATTTACCGCGCAGGCGGCAGACGGGGTGACTTACGCCAGAAAAATCGATAAATCCGAGACGCGTGTGGATTGGACACGGCCTGCCGTCGAGGTCCATAACCACCTTCGTGGCCTGTCGCCCTTTCCCGGCGCCTGGTCCGAAATTGACATTGGCGGCCGCATGGAGCGGCTGAAACTGCTTCGCTCGACGCTATCCGAAGGTCTGGCGCTTTCGGAAGATCTGGGCGAGTCGGGAGGAATTCTCGATGACCGGCTGACGGTCGCCTGCGGCGCAGGCGCGATCAGACTGGTCGAAGTTCAACGTGCGGGCGGAAAGCCCGCCGCCGCGTCGGAATTCCTGCGCGGAGCCAAGATTGTTAAAGGAATGAAGTTCTCATGAGCATGATGTCGATACGCGCGGCGACGCCGCGGGATCGCGAGGCCATCCGCCTCGTCGAGGAACACGCTTTCGGCCAGCAGGCGGAGGCCGGCTTGGTCGACGCACTGGTGACCGGCGGCGACGCCGTGGTCGAACTGGTGGCGGAAGAAGACGGCCAGGTGGTCGGCCATATCCTGTTTTCACGGCTCTTCGTCCAGAATGGCGGCAAGAGTCTCGCAGCCGTGGCGCTGGCGCCGCTGGCGGTGGAGCCTTCGTTCCATGGCAGCGGCATTGGCGGCGCGCTGATCCGCGAGGCGCATATCCGTCTCAGGGATGCCGGCGAGACACTGGCCGTGGTGCTGGGCGATCCGGCCTATTACGGCCGTTTCGGCTATAGCCATGCGCGGGCCGAAAGATTCGAGAGCGAATACCAAAGCGAAGCGCTGCAGGCGCTGGCCTGGGGCGACGCTCCGGAAGCCGGCAGGCTGGTCTACGCTTCCGCCTTCACCGCTCTCGCCGCGTAGGCAAGAGCGTATAGTCGCCCGGCATGCCGCGTTTTCGCCTCGACATCGAATATGACGGCAGCCTTTTTGCCGGCTGGCAGCACCAGGCCGACCAGCCTTCGGTGCAGCAGGCGATCGAGCAGGCGATCGAGAAATTCAGCGGCGAGGCGGTGCGGCTGCGTGCCGCCGGCCGCACCGATGCCGGCGTGCATGCGACGGCCCAGGTGGCGCATGTCGATCTCGCCAAGGCATGGCCCGATGACAAGGTGCGCGACGCCGTCAACGCCCATCTTCAGGCCGCCGGCGCGCATGTCGCCATCCTGAAGGCGATGGTCGTCCCGGACGATTTCGACGCGCGCTTCTCGGCCACTGGCCGTCACTATCTCTACCGCATCCTCAACCGCCGTGCGCCATCGGCGCTGGACAAGGGCAAGGTGTGGTGGGTGCCGAAGCGGCTCGACGCCGCCGTCATGCACGAGGCGGCGAAAGTCCTGCTTGGCCGGCATGACTTCACCACCTTCCGCTCGACGCAGTGCCAGGCCAACAGCCCGGTCCGGACGCTGGAGCGGCTAGATGTCAGCCAGACGGGCGATATGATCGAGGTAAGGGCCTCGGCGCGTTCCTTTCTGCACAACCAGGTACGCTCGATGGTCGGCTCGCTGAAACGCGTCGGCGACGGCGGCTGGACCGAGGCCGACCTCAAGGCGGCGCTCGAAGCGCGCGACCGCGCCGCCTGTGGCCAGGTGGCGCCGCCCGACGGGCTTTTTCTCATTGGCGTCGACTATCCCGGATGAGCCAGCCGGCTCTATCCCTGAATAGAGTCCGGAGGCTCTACCCGGGAAAGAGTCCGGAAAGGCTCTGAGGCCCGACATCGTCCGGAACGCTGATGCCAAGCAGCATCTGGAGCCCGAACAGCACCAGCAGCGAAGCGATGAACATGCCGACGAAAACGGCGGTTCCAACCGCCGCGCCCTTGCCGATCGTCGCAGTGGTCATGCGCCAGGTCAGCACCATCGACAGGGCAAACAACAACAGCGACACAAGGCTCGAGACCTGGCTCGCCGAGGAGAGGAAAAGCCTGACCAGCGCCGAAGGCAGCATCAGCCAGGCAGTGATGGCCGAGGCCCAGTTGCTGGCGACGACGTAGTGGACGAAGCGGCCGCCAATGCCGGCGCGCGGCGCGACCAGGGCGAGCGCGATCAGCGGCAGCACCCAGGAGCCGATGTCGACCGTGGCCAGGCGCAACAGCATGCTGAAGCGGCCCACGAAAGCATCGGGATCACCGATCTCGTTGGCGATGCCGACCCAGCCGACGATCAGCGGCGGCGCGGCAACGATGATGGCGAAGAAAGAATTCCAGAAACCGTCGGCCGACAGGTCGAGCAGGCGCAGGCCATCGGCCTTGCCGAGCATCAGCCGCCAGGCACCGAGCAACGAGGCTTGGGTTTCGTCCGCCGAAAGCATGCTGCTCAGCCTTGTCCGAACCAGTCTTCGATGAAGCGCTGGTAGATCCGCGTCAATGTCTCGAGGTCGGCAAGGGCAACGCGCTCGTCGACCATGTGCATGGTCTTGCCGACCAGGCCGAACTCGACCACCGGGCAATAATCCTTGATGAAGCGTGCATCCGATGTGCCGCCGGAGGTCGACAGCGTCGGTTCCTTGCCAACCGCCGACTTGATCGATCCGGCAAGCGTGTCGACCAGCTTGTCGTCACGGGTCAGGAAGACATGGCTTGGCCGATCACGCCATACAAGGTCGTAGTCGACCGGCGTCTTCTTGCCCGGCCGGTACTTCTTGCGCTTGGCCGCCTGGTCGAGCCGGTTGTGGATTTCGGCCTGGATGGTCTCGGCCGTCCAGGTGTCGTTGAAGCGGATGTTGAAGGTCGCGGTGGCCTTGGCCGGAATCACATTGGTGGCCGGGTTGCCGACATCGATGGAGGTGACCTCCAGATTGGTCGGCTGGAAATCCCTGGTGCCCTTGTCGAAGACGGGATGAAGCAAGGCGTCGACCAGGCTGATCAGCCCGCGCACCGGATTGTCGGCAAGCTGCGGATAAGCGGCATGGCCCTGGCGGCCATTGACCGATATCGAACCGGACATCGAGCCGCGACGGCCGATCTTGATCATGTCACCCAGCGCATCCGGATTGGTCGGCTCGCCGACGATCGAGGCATCCCATTTCTCGCCCCTGGAAGCGGCCCATTCGAGCAGCTTGACCGTGCCGTTGATGGCCGGGCCTTCCTCGTCGCCGGTGATCAGCAGCGAGACCGAGCCCTTGGGGCCGCCATTCGCCTCGACATGGCGGGCCACGGCGGCGATGAAACAGGCGATACCGCCCTTCATGTCGACCGCGCCACGGCCATACATCTCGCCATTGGCGATCTCGGCGGCGAAAGGCGGGTGCGTCCAGGCGGCCTCGTCGCCGACCGGCACGACATCGGTATGGCCGGCGAACATCAGATGCGGGCCGTTGCCGGACCGCCTTGCGTAGAGGTTCTCGATGTCGGGGGTGCCGTCCTCGGAGAACACCGGCCGGTCGACCAGGAAGCCGAGCGGTTTCAGCATCGTTTCCAGCGCGCTCAGCGCGCCGCCTTCGGCTGGCGTCACCGAGGCGCAACGGATAAGGGCGGCGAGGTTTGCGGCGGGGTCGGTCGGCAGCGTCATGGCAAAAGCGATAGTCGAAAGCTGAGGGCCTGTCACGGCCAGACATGGAGGCCAGCCCAATGGCAGGCGATGCCGCCGACATTATGGTTTTCATGTCGTATAGTCGGGCCGGTGCGGAGCGGCAGTATGGCAAACGGGCAAAAAAGGATCGTCATCGCCGGCGCCGGCAGCATCGGCTGTTATGTCGGCGGCTGCGTGGCGCTCGCCGGCAGGCAGGTGATTCTGCTGGCCAGGCCGCGCATCGAGGCTGCCATGCGGCAGGGCGGACTGCGCATCAGCGACCTCGAGGGCCGCGACCGCCTGGTCAAGCCCGACGTGCTCGGGATCACCGTGGATCCGGCTGCTGCCTTGCCCGGGGCGGACGTGATCCTGGTCACCGTCAAGAGCGGCGCGACGCAGGAGATGGCAGCGCTCATCAATACCCATGCCCGCCCCGACGCCGTGGTGGTGAGCCTGCAGAACGGCGTCGACAATGCCGACAGGCTGCGCGCCGGGCTCGGCCAGAGAGCCGTGCTGGCCGGCATGGTGCCGTTCAACGTGGTGCAGTCACCTGATGGCGAGATGCCGCTGCGCGTCCACCGCGCCAGCGAGGGCAAGGTGATGATCGAGGACAGCGGCCGCGCCGGCCTTCCCTATGTCGCCGGTCTTCTTGATGTCGCCAGTCTTCTTGATGTGGAAGGGCTGGCGGTCGGGACGCATGGCGACATGAAGGCCGTTCTGTGGGGCAAGCTGCTGATGAACCTGAACAACGCCCTGGTGGCGCTGTCGGGCCTGCCGCTGGCGAACGAACTCGCCGATCGGCGCTGGCGGCTGATCCTGGCCGGGCAGATCGACGAGGCGCTGCGGGCGATGAAGGCCTCCGGCATCGCGCCGGCGCGGATCGCCGGGCTGCGGCCGGCGCTGCTGCCGAAGGTGCTTCGGTTGCCGGACTGGCTGTTCAAACGGCTGGCGCGGCGCATGCTGGCGATCGACCCTCAGGCGCGCTCGTCGATGTGGGACGATCTGCAGCGCGGCCGGCCGACGGAGATCGGCGAGTTGCAAGGGGCGGTGCTCAGCCTCGCCGAGAGAACAGGCACGCCGGCGCCGCTTTTGAAAAGCATTACCGCTTTGGTGCGCGCGGCGGAAGCGGCGCGGCTCGGCTCGCCGGGTCTGGCGCCGGAACAGGTTGTGCCGCCGGGTGGCTCTCGATCAGGGTGATCTTCTGCCAGATCTTGCGCGACAGGTTGGAACTCAGATTCTCGATGTCGTTGACGCCATCGATAACCACGTCGTCATTGACCGACTGGGCGAACAGAGCGGCGATCTTGCCGGTGATCGACAGCATTTCGGAGCAATAGTCGAGATAGCGCGCCAGGTCGGCGGCATTGGTGATGCGGGCCGGCGACTGCGCCGTCGGCTTGAAACTGGCCGAAAGCGCCGCCGGATCCTTGGTCAGCTGGTGCATGTCGATGACATGGATCAGCGAGCGCAGGCCATGAAGCTGGCGAAAGACCCTCTTGCGCTTGATGCGCTCCTCGGTGCGGATCAGGGCCAGAAAGCCAAGCACGGCGAGGATGACGGTGTTGATCGAAGCCTCGATGCCTTGAACCGACTGCACGGCATCGTCGGTTCCCGAAATCCGGTCGAGCGGCAGGATGGTGCCGACGAACAGGAAGATCAGCACCCCGGCGATGAAGGCCGCGACGATGAGGCCGCGCAGCCACCAGATCGGCTCCTCGAGCCCTTTCGCCGCCTTGGCCAGATCGCGCGACAGCGATACCAGCTCGGCGGCGACGCCACGCAGTCCGGCCTTGGGAAAACGTTCCGCAACGCGACCCTCGAGCCGTTCGGCGGTCTCGATGATCAGTTTCGGATCAAGCGTACGGTAGCGCATGTCCGATCGGTCCTCAGGGCATGACGCCGAAAAGTGTGAAGCGGTCTTTGGACGACATCATGCTCTATCTCTTTGATTTAGAGCCGGATTCAGATCTCAGGTCGATTCGACCTGGGATCATCCGGCTCTAGGGTTGTGCCGGCTCGTTGGTGCGACGGCCATAGCGGTTGGGCCCAGGCTGCCCTGGAAACAGGCACAGTACAAGAAAAGCGACGATCGAGACGACCGGCACGAACAGGATCAGCGCGGCGATGCCCGGCTTGTCGAGGTCGTGCAGCCGCTTCACCGCCAGCGCGATGTTCGACCACAGCGAAGCAATGAAGGCGATGAAGAAGATGAACGACCACATATTGCTCTCGGCCGAGCCTTCCGGCACCAGCGTGAAGCGATAGAGCGGGAACGCCTGGATGATGGCGACCAGCAAGCCACCAAGAAAATAGGCCGCGCGACTGACGCGGCCCGATGTCTTGAAGAAAAGCCAGGTGAGATTTGAACTGTCAGGCAAGCGGGTCCGATCCGTATTGATTGGCACCCTTGGCGCCTTCGAGAATGCCGCATTCCACCAGAAACCAGATCGCGCCGATGAAAGGCACCAGGATGATCAGGCTCCACCAGCCGGACTTGCCCCGGTCATGCCAGCGCTTGGCATAGACGGCGAAGACCGAATAGAGCATGGCCAACGCATAGAGCAAATAGATAAAGCCGTACGGCATGTGGTTGAATGTCGTACCCAGTATGTTGTCGAGAATCATGGCGATCACCGCGCCGACGAAAATCACGCCCACGCAAGCCCAGAACTTTGCGCGGTTGATGCGACCCTCATAGCTGGTCAGCAGATACTTCCAGTCCATGTCACCCCTCCATGTTGAACCAGCGCGACCGATTGTCGCGCCGGCGGAAGGTGCGCCCGCCCGGCGGAAAGATCAATCGCGCAGCAATTCGTTGATCGAAGTCTTGGAGCGGGTCTTGGCGTCGACGCGCTTGACGATGACGGCACAGTAGAGGCTGGGGCCGGGCTCGTTGTTTGGCAAAGGCTTGCCGGGCAGCGAGCCGGCGACGACGACGGAATTTGGCGGCACCTCGCCGTAGAAGATCTCGCCGGTAGTGCGGTCGACGATCTTGGTCGACTGGCCGATGAAGACACCCATGCCGAGCACCGAGCCCTCGCGCACGATGCAGCCCTCGACGACTTCCGAACGCGCGCCGATGAAGCAATTGTCCTCGATGATGGTGGGACCGGCCTGCATCGGCTCCAGCACGCCGCCGATGCCGACGCCGCCCGACAGGTGGACGTTCTTGCCGATCTGGGCGCATGAGCCGACCGAGGCCCAGGTGTCGACCATGGTGCCGCTATCGACATAGGCGCCGACATTGACGAAGGACGGCATCAGCACGACACCAGGGGCGACATAGGCGGAACGGCGCACGATCGACGACGGCACCGCGCGAAAACCCGCCTTCTCGAAATCGACGGCGCTCCAGCCGTCGAACTTGGACGGTACCTTGTCCCACCAGACGGCCTGGCCGGGCCCGCCCTTGATGATCTCCATCGGGTTGAGCCGGAAAGAGAGCAGCACGGCCTTCTTCAGCCACTGGTTGACGTGCCACTTGCCGTCGGCCTGCCGCTCGGCGACGCGGGCACTACCGTGATCGAGCAGGTCCAGCGCCGACTGGATGGCGTCGCGCGTCTCGCCGCGTGTCGCGGTTGAAATGGAGTCGCGCTCCTCGAAGGCCTTCTCGATGGTCTTTTCGAGGCTCGCCAGATCGGGCTTCGACATGAATTTGCTCCATTACCAAGCTGTTAAGGGGCTGCGTCTTAACCTGTTTTGAAAGCCGCGCGGACCCCCACGCATGCTTTGCATGCTTGGGTCTTTGCATGTAGCAGGTTCTTGTCGCAAAACCGCCGGACACTTTTGCGGAACCTGCTTATGTTAAGGCTCAATGGGGGTCAATCGTGGCTGCGTCACGGGACGACGCAAGTAAAGGAATTGGACGGGTGGATTCGATGACTCCCATGGAAAAGGCGGGATGGACGCCGCTGCCGCATTCGGACGAGGATCTGGAGCGGTCGAAAAGCGTGCCGGACACGCCGCAGACGCGGGCCGAGACCTACCGGCTTGCCTGGAACGATCCCGACTTCATGACGCGGCGCGAATTGCGGGCGGTCAGGCTGCAGCTCGAACTTTTGAAACCGGAAATGATCCTGGCCGAGCGCGGCATCCGTTCGACGGTGATCCTGTTCGGCGGCGCGCGCCTGCCGGAACCAGGCGGCGAAGCCTGGGCGGCCAAGAACGAGACACAGAAGAAGAACCTCGAGGAAAACAGCAAATATTACGAGGAGGCGCGCAAATTCGCCCGTCTGTGCTCACAGCAGTCGGCGGCCTCATACTACCGTGAATATGTGGTGGTGACCGGCGGCGGCCCTGGTGTGATGGAAGCCGGCAATCGCGGTGCCGATGACGTTGGGGCGCCGTCGATCGGACTCAACATCGTGCTGCCGCACGAGCAGGCGCCGAACGCCTATGTGACGCCGGAGCTCTGTTTCAACTTCCACTATTTCGCCATCCGCAAGATGCATTTCGTCATGCGCGCCAAGGCGGTGGCGGTGTTTCCCGGCGGCTTCGGCACGATGGACGAATTCTTCGAAACGCTGACCTTGATCCAGACCGGACGCATGGAGCGCGTGCCGGTGATCCTGTTCGGCAAATCCTTCTGGAAAAGGGCTATCGACCTCGACTTCCTCGCCGAGCAAGGCACGATCAGCCCTGGCGACCAGGACATCATCGATTTCGTCGACACCGCCGACGAGGCCTGGGGCATTATCAGCCGGTTCTACAAGTTAGGGGAATAAGGGAGTAGGGCAGTAAGGCAGTAGGTGAAACCTGGAAATCAGGGGCTGAGAGCGCCTTATTCTCCCTACTGCCCTACTGCCCTACTGCCCTACTGCCCTACTGCCCTACTGCCCTACTGCCCTACTGCCCTACTGCCCTGCAACGATCCCCGTCAGAAACGCCGCGAGATCGTCGGTGACGAAATCGACGTCGTCATCCTGCGCGGGGTCGCGTTCCCAGATCTCGGAAAAAGTCGGCTCGAAATTGCGCGGCACCACCAGCACGGTGGTCATGCCCAGCGCCTTCGGCACCTCCAGGTTGCGGGCGAGATCCTCGAACATCACCGCGTTGTGGCCGGTGACCGCGTGCAGCTCGGCGAACTTCTCATAGGTCTGGCGCGCGGGCTTGGGATTGAGGCCGGCGGCGACGATATCGAAGATGTCGTCGAAATGATCGAGGATGCCAAGCTGGCGCGCGGTGCGCTCGGCGTGCTTGCGGTCGCCATTGGTGAAGATGAACTTGCGGCCGGGAAGCTGGCGGATGGCGGTGCCGAGAACCGGGTCGGGCACCAGCCATGAATAGTCGATGTCATGCACCTTCTCGAGGAAATCGTCGGGATCGATGCCGTGGCGCGTCATCAGCCCGTTCAGCGTCGTGCCGTATTCGAGATAAAGCTCCTTCTGCAGCTTGCGCGCCTCGTCGCGCGGCAAGGCCAGCAGTTCCCCGACATAGGCCGTCATCTTGACGTCGATCTGCGAGAACAGATTCGAATGATGCGGATAGAGCGTGTTGTCGAGGTCGAACACCCAGTCGGTGACATGGGCGAAGCGGGCGGGATCAGGCAGCGTGGTCATGCGCTCCTTATGGCATGAAACGGGGATTCTGAAAGGGACTTTATCCACAACTTCCACGCGCTTTCAGTGGCGGAAATGGCCTCACGATTCAAATTTTAAGCAACCGCGAAAGGTGGCCTTCAGGGCTTGCTGGCACAGAGACAGTCCTGTGGGAGCCCGCGATGAACAGCATCATTCTGAAATCCGCCGCTATCGCTTTTGCCTCCGTCGCCGCCTCTCTTCTTCTCACGCTGATCATCGTTCCGGCCATGGGATTTCCGATCAACCGGACGATCTGGCTGACTTCGACGCTCTGCCCGCTGGTGCTTGCGTGGGTGGCCTGTATCAGCACCTTCTGGCAGAGCGACAGGCTGAAAAACGCGCACCGCGAACTGGCCCGGGCGCACGCCCAGCTCGCCGCGGCGCACCGCCGCTTGTCGGAAAAGGCGAGCCGCGACGACATGACCGGCATGCTCAACCGGGAAAGTTTCTTCGCCGCGCTGGACGGCTCCCGGCGCAAGTCCGACCGCGGTGCGCTGCTGATCATCGACGCCGATCATTTCAAGAAGATCAATGACAGTTTCGGCCATCTGACCGGCGACGACGCGTTGCTGTTGATCGCCAGCGCCATCGAGCGCGGCGTGCGCAGCGGCGACGTGCTCGGGCGCATTGGCGGCGAGGAGTTCGGCGCGTTCCTGGTCGGAGCCACGGAAAAAGAAGCCAAGCGCGTTGCCGAGCGCATTCGCCGCGAGGTCGAACTGATCCGCTTCCGGCCCGTCGACGAACGGACCATTCCGCTGACCGTCAGCATCGGCGGCACCGTCTGCGGAGAAGAGGCAAACGTCTCGGAGCTGATGCGTGCCGCCGACCAGCGCCTCTATCAGGCCAAGCATGCTGGCCGCAATCTGTCGATCCTCGATACGGACATTTCCGCAGCCGCCTGAACGGCCGGCCCGATACACCCGCCTGTTAAGGAATTTCTAACGCTGTTTGCATTCGGTTGTGCCGCTTGCCCGTCTTTTCGCTGCCTTGAGACCTGACTTGGCACGATACTGGCGTCCGTGACGATGCGTGTGCCGTTCGGGGAATGGCATGCGCATCGAAGCCCCTATGCGAGAGACCTGTCATGAGTTTCTTCAAGAAAATGTCACGCCGCACAATCGTGCGGGCAATGATCTCACTGCCTGCCCTGTCCCTGTTCCGCAAGCTGCCTGAGGCCGGCGCCACCGATGCCGGTCGATCCCTGGCCGACCCGAACGAGATCGTCGAGGTCAATGGCTGGATCCTGAAGCGGAGCGACCTGGCATGATCTTCGACAGCTACGAGGCGTATCGCGCCGCCACCTTCAAGCCCAAGGTCTGCATTCTCGGTTCCGGTCCGGCCGGCACCACCATCGCCCGCAAGCTGGGTGCTGCCGGCATCCAGGTCGTCGTGCTGGAGGCCGGTGCGCGCGAGTTCAGCGACGAGTCGCAGGATTTCTACCGCGGCACCACGGTCGGCGACTTCTATTTCGATCTCGACATCACCCGGCTGCGGTATATGGGCGGCAGCTCCAACCACTGGGCCGGCTGGTGCCGCGTGCTCGACAAGCAGGATTTCGAGCCGAAGGCCTGGGCGCCCGACACCGGCTGGCCAATCCGCCGCGCCGACATCGAGCCCTACTTGCCCGAGGTGCACGATATCCTCGAGCTTCCCGATTTCCGGCCTGACGTGCCGATCTCGGACGACATACGCTGGGTGCAGCTGATCAAGAGCCCGGCGGTGCGCTTCGGCGAGAAATTCGCCGACGAACTCGACAAGAGCCGCAACATCGCCGTCGTGCTCAACACCTATGCCACCGAACTTGCCGGCGACGGCAAACGGGTGACCGGCGCCAAACTGTGGTCCAACGGCCAGGATGCCGGTACCTTCAGCGCCGACTATTTCATCGTCTGCACCGGCGGGCTGGAGAATTCACGGCTGCTGCTGTGGTCGAACAAGCGCTCCAACGGCGGCGTGGTCCCAAACGCCACGGCGCTCGGCCGCTACTGGATGGAACATCCGACCTTCGAGGGCGGCAATGCCATCCTGGCCAACTACAGCGAGTTCGAGGTCGATGCCGTCAACGAAGCCTTCTTCTCGCCGACGCTCGCCGCGATGGAACGCCTGCGGATCATGAATTTCGGCATCAGGCTGATCGAGACGCCTTATGCCGGCGTCAAGCATGTGATTGCCGACCTCGCCTGCACGGCACCCGACATGGCCGAATGGGTCGCCTATCAGCTCAGCCAGAACCTGCGCTGCGCGGCCCAGCTCTACGTCGCCTGGGAACAAGCGCCGCTGGCCTCGAACCAGGTCGAACTGTCGAAGACCGATGTCGACCATGCCGGCGTGCCGCGCATCGAGCTGCACTGGAAGAAATCGGAGCTGGAACGCCGCACGCTTGTCGAAGGCCTGAAACTGTTCGGCACGACGCTCATCGAGAAGGATCTCGGCCGTGTTCGCCTGATGGACTGGATTGCCAACGCCGAGGATTACCCGAACAACGAGGAGACCGCGGGGCACCATCACATGGGCGGCACGCGCATGGGCACCGACGTCACCAGGAGCGTGGTGGACGCCAACTGCAAGGTGCACGGCATGGACAATCTCTATGTTGGCGGCTCCTCGGTGTTCTGCACCTCGGGTCAAGCCAACCCGACGACGACGATCACCGCGCTGGCCTGCCGGCTGGGGGACCATCTGAGCAAGGTGGTTACGGTCTGACGGTTGCGCCGCGAGCCCATTCGCTCCACTGCAAGCCGATATGTTGCCGGCGCCGATAACGGCGCCGGCGGAAGCCCGGCATGGCCCTCAAAGGCCGTAGATGGCGAGGCGCACCAGCACGGCCGCGGCAGCCAGTGCGACGAGCAGGATGCCGAGGCCGATGGGAGAGCCCCAGCCATACCATTCCATCGCCAGCTTGGCGTATTTGAATTCATCCTCGTGCGAGAGGGGCGAACGCTGTTGAATCAGGCTCATTTTTCACTCCTTGTCGGCGACCGGCACTTGCCTTGTCGGCGCCTCGGCCGCATATTGTTGCGATAGTCTAAATGTTAGACGGATTGATAGTTAGATGATCGAAATAAATTCGTCAAGCGGGCATCGCGACGAAATGACGAACGCGATCGGCCTCGCCGTGATGCAGTGGCAGGACGCCACGCAGGCTTATGACGAAGCGGTCGGGACGAGGCTTGGGCTGAACATGGCCGAGCGCCATTGCATCGGACTGCTCTATGGCGGCCCGCAATCGGCAGGCGCGATCGCGACCGCGACAGGGCTGACGCCGGCCGCGGTGACGGCGCTGATCGACCGGCTGGAAGCGCGCGGCCTGCTAACGCGCACGCGTAGCCTTGAAGACAGGCGCAAGGTGGTGATCGAAGCCACGGAAACGACGCGGGAGCTGTCGGCGCGCTATTACGGCGTCATCGCGCAGGAGGGCGAGAAGGTGATCGCCACCTTCAGCGACGCCGAGCTCGCGACCATATCGCGCTTCGTCAACGCCGCGCTCGACCTGCAGCGTGCACAGCTTGCGCGGCTGAAGGCCGAAGGGTCGGACACTCCCAGGCGATAAGGGTGCGATGTGTTTGCGGCGTCACCGCAAATGTCGGCACGGACCGAGACTATTTCGGCTTGACCCCATAGGTGACAAGAAACGCCTCCACCGAGGCATCCGCGTGCTGTTCCAGTTCGGCCCTGGAGCGCCGGTTGCTTCCCGTGAACATGGCTTCATTCATGGGGATCCAAAGAAGCATTCCAAAAAGATGGCTGGCCGCCAGATAGGGATCACTCGTCTGTATCAGTCCCCGACTGGTGAGCTTTTGAAAGCAGGACGCCGTCGAGGCAAGCATGCGCTCAAAACCTTTTTCGTACCAACTGCGGCCAAGCTGCGGCATTCGATCCGCGTTGGCGATGATCAGGCGCCGCAGCTTCAACAACTCTTCATCCATGAGCATTGTTATCAAACGTCGGGCAAGCTGCTGCAGGCCACCTTCCATGAATTTCGCCTCGGAAAGCAGCGTCGTCACGGACTCGATGATGTCGTTGACCTGGGTGGCGGTTGACAGGACGACTTCGCCGAACAGCGTCTCCTTGTCAGTGAAATGCTTGTAGACGGTCTGCTTGGAAGCCCCCGCCCTGGTGGCGATTTCCTCCATGCTGGTCCCGTCATAACCCTTGCTGATGAACGCCGCCGTGGCCGCCTGGATGATTTCACGATCCTTGCGTGCCGATCTGGTCTCACCGTCGATTTCCATGGAATCCCCTTGACCAGTACTAGACGGTACCGTTCCCGCATGATAGTCACAGCCATAGTACTAGACTGGCTAGTACCCGTCAACGAAAGCAGGGCTTATACCGATGAGCAAAATGATCTTCGTTAATCTACCGGTGCGCGATCTGCAGGCAGCGACCAGCTTCTATCTCGCGATCGGAGGCACACTCAATCCGCAGTTCTCGAACGACCAGGCCAGCTCGATCATGTTCTCGGATTCCATTGGGGTCATGCTGCTGACTCACCAGCATTACGGCCAGTTCACAACACGCCAAATCGGTGACGCCAGGCGCGACAGCCAGATGCTGATCGCCCTCACCGCCGGCAGCAAGGACGAGGTCAATGCCACGATCGAGAAGGGCGTGGCTGCAGGCGGTCGCGCCGATCCCAATCCAGCGCAGGACCTCGGTTTCATGTACAACCGCCACATCGAAGATCCCGACGGCTACGTCTGGGAACTGCTGTGGATGAACCCCGCCGCCATGCAATAGCCTGTCGGGTCAAAGCGTCCAAAGCGCGTCGCATTGAAACAGATCCATGCGACGTGCTTCAGGTCTTTGGGCGAGATGCATCAGACCGTCGCCGGATCGAGCGCCGGCTGGCCCTTGCGGCGCGCCACGATCGCCTCGAAATCGGCGGCCTGGAAGGCATCGCGCAAGGCGTCGAAGGACGGCAGCACGAAATAGGCGCGCTGAAACTTGTCGATCTCGTAGCCGGTGCGCATCACCGTTTCGAGGTCGAAGGGCACGTGATGGGCGTCCTTGCCCTCGACGGCGAACTGCAGTTCGGTGAAGGACGACATCAGGCCGGCGCCAAAGGCTTTCAGCGGCTGGCCGGCCTCCTGCATGAGGCCGTATTCGGCCGTGTACCAGTAGAGCCTTGTAATCATCTCATCACCGCCGAGCGCGATGATGTCGCCAGCCTTCTTGCCATACATCTGCATGAAATCGGCGAATACCGGCTGCGACAGCACCGGCACGTGGCCGAAGAAATCGTGGAACATGTCGGGCTCGACAATGTAGTCGAGTTCCTGCCGGGTGCGCAGCCAGTTGGTGACCGGGAAGCGGCGATTGGCAAGATGGTCGAAGAAGGGGGCGGCCGGAATGAGACCCGGCACCGCGACGATCTCCCAGCCGGTCAGCTTGCGCAGTTTGGCGCTGACATCCTCGAAATCGGGGATGCGGTCGAGCAGGCCGAGCTTTTCCACGCCGTCAAGATAGGAGTGATGGGCGAGCTTGCGCGTCAGCTTGGTCTGGCGGTCGCACAAAGTGCGCCACACCGCTTGCTCCTCGGCGCTGTAGTCATAACCCTGCGCCACGGTGAAATCGGCACGGCAGACCGAATAGTCGCCGCGCAACCCCTGTGCCGCGCAGTCGCGGGCATATTCGGCAACGGTCATCGTCGTCATGGTTCCTCCTCGCAAATCATCGATTGCTGACGTGCCAAGAGGCTAGCCGGATTTGCCGAGGCAAATCGGTTTTGATGATGGTTCGGCGGCAACATTAGAGATAATATTCACTCACAATCCGCACCAAAGGAGTGAAAATGCCTCAATTTGACGATTTCGAGATCAAGATGCTTGATGTCCTGCAACGTGATGGCCGCAAGCCGGTCTCCGAGCTGGCGCAAGAGATCGGCCTGTCGACGACGCCATGCGCGCGACGCTTCGAGGCGCTGCAGGACGCCGGCATCATCAAGGGCTTCGCCGCCGTGATCAGCCGCCGCGCGGTCGGTCTTATGGTCGAGGTGTTCATCCAGGTGCGCCTTGTCAGCCACAGCGACGGCTCGCCGGAAAGCTTCATTGCCGCCGTGCAGCGCATGGACGAGGTGTCCTCGTGCTGGACGATGACCGGCGACCACGATTTCCTGCTGCATGTCATGGTGCCGTCGGTCGACGAACTCAACGCCTTCGTCATGCACCGGCTGATGCGGCTCGACGGCGTGCGCGACGTCCATACCCAACTTGTGCTGCAGAACATCAAGGGGCCAGGCCACGTGCCGCTCGCGCATCTGAGGCGATGACGGCCTTCCTCGTTCCCTGGGGAAAAGCTGCACGCAAACTGCTGAAACAGGCCAATCCGGGGTCTATATCCCGGGTCAGCATACGCGGACCATCTCTCCATGAGGTCCGCCATGAAAATCGTCCTGATCAATCCGCCGCACACCGCGATCGGCAGCCGCGTGCCCGACGACCATCTGCCGCCGCTCGGCCTGCTGGCGATCGGCGGCCCGCTGATCGACGCCGGTCATGACGTGCGGCTCATCGATGCCGAATTCGGGCCGATGCCGCTCGAGACAGTGGTGGGAGAGGCTCTGCATGACTTCCCGGACTTCGTCCTGATCGGCCATTCCGGCTCGACCTCGGCGCATCCGACCGCCTTGCTGATCGCCGGGATGATCAAGCAGCGCGAGCCGGCGACGACAATCATCTATGGCGGCGTCTTCCCGACCTATCACTGGCACGACATATTGGTGGCGACGGATGTCTTCGACTTCATCGTGCGCGGCGAAGGCGAGGCGACCGTGGTGGCGCTGGTCGAGGCGCTGGAGATGCACCAGCCGCCGGCGAGCGTGGCGGGTGTCGCGTTTCGCGACGATCTGCGCCGGCCCTTCGCCACGCAGGCCGCCATGACCATTGCCGAGCTCGACGCCTACCGTGTCGGCTGGGAGCTGATCGACCATAAGAGGTACAGCTATTGGGGCGGCAAGCGCGCGGTGGTGATGCAGTTTTCGCGCGGCTGCCCGCATCTGTGCAACTATTGCGGCCAGCGCGGCTTCTGGACCCGCTGGCGGCATCGCGACCCCAAGAAATTCGCGCGGGAGATCGCCTGGCTGCACCGCGAACACGGCGTCGAATTGATCAATCTCGCCGACGAGAACCCGACGGTTTCCAAGAAGGCCTGGCGCGCATTCCTGGATGCGCTGATCGCCGAGGACGTGCCGGTGCTGATCGTCGGCTCGACGCGCGCCGACGACATCGTGCGCGACGCCGACATACTGCATCTCTATCGCAAGGCCGGTGTCATCCGCTGGCTGCTCGGCATGGAGAACACCGACGAGCAGACGCTTCAAATGATCCGCAAGGGCGGCAGCACTTCATCCGACCGCGAGGCGATAGGGCTGTTGCGAAAGCACGGCATCCTGTCGATGGCGACCTGGGTGGCCGGCTTCGAGGATGAGGGGTTTCGCGACCTGTGGCGCGGCTTTCGCCAGCTCATCGCCTATGACCCCGACCAGATCCAGGCGCTCTATGTGACGCCGCACCGCTGGACGCCGTTCTTCCGCATCGCGCGCAACCGCAAGGTTATCCAAAAAGATGCCCGGCTGTGGGACTACAAGCATCAGGTGCTGCACATGACCCGGCTGAAGCCGTGGATGCTGTTCTTCAGTGTCAAGCTCATCGAACTTGCCGTGCAGTCCAGGCCGAAAGCGCTGGCGCGCATCCTGTTCCATCCCGATCCCGAGCAGCGGCATTCGATGCGCTGGTACACCAAGATGGGCCGCCGCGTCTGGTTCCGCGAGGTCTGGGGATTTCTGGCCGGCGATATCAGGGTGAAAGACGGCCCGACGCTCGCCGAATTCTGGGGCGCGCCGCAGGACGCCGAGGAAGAATCGATGACCGTTCGGCGCGCGGCGCCCAAACCGGCGCTTTCCGCCGCAAATCGCGAGCCGCCGGAGAAAAGATTAGCCGGCTGATATTTTCCTAGGGCACGATCAGCGTGCCGGCGCCGTGTTCGGTGAAGAGTTCGAGCAGCACCGAATGCGGCGTCTTGCCGTTGAGGATGACGACGCCTTCGACGCCGCGCTCGATCGCCTCGATGCAGGTCTCGACCTTGGGAATCATGCCGCCCGAGACCGTACCGTCCTTGATCAGCGCCCTGGCCTCGGCAACGGTCAGCTCATCGATCAGCTTCTTGTTCTTGTCGAGCACACCCGGCACGTCGGTCAGGAACAAAAGGCGCGAAGCCTTGCAGGCGCCGGCGATGGCGCCGGCGAAGGTGTCGGCATTGATGTTGTAGGTGTGGCCGTCGCGGCCGGGCGCCACCGGCGCCAGCACCGGGATCATCTCGGAGCGCGCCAGAAGGTCGAGCAGCGTGCGGTCGACCTCCACCGGCTCGCCGACAAAGCCGAGATCGAGCACCCGCTCGATGTTGGAATCCGGGTCGATCATGGTCTTGCGCGCCTTTTCGGCGAACACCATGTTGCCGTCCTTGCCGCACAGGCCGATCGCCCACTCGCCCTCGGCATTGATCAGCGCGACGATCTCCTTGTTGATCGAGCCGGCCAGCACCATCTCTACGATCTCGACCGTCTTCTGGTCGGTGACGCGCAGCCCACCCTCGAATTTGGATTCGATGCCCATCTTGGTCAGCATGGCGCCGATCTGCGGGCCGCCGCCGTGAACGACGATCGGGTTGACACCGGATTGCTTCAGCAGCGCGATGTCGCGGGCGAAAGCCTTGCCGAGTTCGATGTCGCCCATGGCGTGGCCGCCATATTTCACCACGACGGTCTTGTGTTCGTAGCGCTGCATGTAGGGCAGGGCTCGCGACAGCAGGGCTGCCTGCATTTCGGCGGTGGCGGCGATGTCCGTCATCGGGGCGGTTCCCTGGCTTTTGGTTTGTGCATGCCGCTGCCCCAAAACCGCTGGGCAATTTTGGGGCGACCTGCATCAGGTAAAGACGGCGGCGTCTTAGCGGGAATTGGCGCAGGGGGCAAATGGCATTGCTGTCATATTCGAACGTCTCACGACGTCGTCATCGCGACGGAACCATCAGCGGCGCCCTACGACCCAGCCAACCCGAAATCTTCTCCATCTGCGCGGCGAAGGACAAAAGCGTCTCCTCGTCGCCCGGACGGCCGGCGGCCTGGATGCCGAGCGGCAGGCCGGCCTCCGTTACATGGACGGGCAGCGCGATCGACGGCTGGCCGCTGACATTGTGGATCGCCGGCCAGTGCGTGAACAGAAGGCTCTTGTCCATCAGCTGGCCGAACAGCGGCTTGAGCTTCAGCAGGGGCGTCAGGTGAAGCTTGTCGAGCAGGTTCTCGATCAGCTCGTCGGCGCCTTTCGGATCCATGGCGCCGCAGGCGAGCGGCGGGTGGGCGATGATCGGCATCAGCACCGCATCATAATGCGCGGTTTCCTCGATCATCCGCCGCGAGGCGGCATGGAGCCGCTGCAGGCCGGCATAGGTCTCGCCGGCCGAGACCATTTCGCCCAACCGGCCCAGCACCCGCGTGGCACGCTCGATGTCACCGGTGACGGAACGGCCGACGCGCAGCGCTTCCGCCCGCAGCATGCCGGCGACGGCCGAAGCAACCGTCCTGCAAAAGTCGGCGAAGAAGTCACGGTCGATGAAGGGCAGGTCGATGTCCTCCACCGTATGGCCGCCCTCTCGCGCAAGCGCCACCGCCATGTCGAGCGCTTTCATTGTTTCGGCCGAGATCGGCAGACCAAGCGGCGACTTGCGATAGACGGCCAGCCTCAACTGGCCCGGATCGCGCGCGGCGGCGGCGGCGAACGTGCCCTTCGGCGGCAGCGCGGCATAGGGCGACAAGGAGTCCGGGCCATGGGTGAGGTCGAGCAGCAGTGCGGTGTCGCGCACCGAGCGGGTGACGGCGTGGTCGACCACCATGCCGTACCAGCTTTCGCTCACCAGCGGCGTCAGCGGGATGCGGCCGCGCGAGGTCTTGAGGCCGACCAGGCCCGTGCATGCGGAAGGCACCCGGATCGAGCCGCCGCCATCGGAGGCATGCGCCACCGGCACCACGCCGGCGGCGACGAGGGCTGCCGCACCGCCCGACGAGCCGCCGCTGGTGTGGCCGGTATTCCATGGATTGCGGGTGATGCCGAAGGCCTTTGATTCGGTCATCAGCCGCAACCCGTGTTCCGGCGAGGTCGAGGTGACGATCGGGATTAGCCCGGCCGCAAGGTAACGGTCGGTCATCACCGAATTGACGCCGGGCACCCAGGCGGGAATGCGGCTGCCGCCATGCGACGGCACGCCCTTGATGGCGATGCCGAGGTCCTTGATGGCGAAGGGCACGCCGGCCAGCGGCAGGGAGCGGTCGATGGTCCTGGCCCGCGCCCGGGCGGCCTCGTAGAGCGGCTCGGCCGTGGCATTGATTTCAGGCCGCGTGGCCTCGGCGCGCGCGATTGCCGCTTCGGTCAGCTCGATCGCCGACAGTTCGCCCCTGCGCACCAGATCGGCGAGGCCGGTTGCGTCTTCTTCCCAAAGGGTCCGTTCGACCGACATCAGCGTTTCCCACTTTTGGCCAAGCTAGCCAGCGGCGATTCCCTTGGCAATCGATGCCGCTACTGAACGCCGGAGCTTCAGGTGCACGGAATATTTCCGGCGTTGCAAATACAACGCAATCGCCTAATTTGGCTCGCATGACGCCGCAGGACATCTCGAAGCTGATCGTCCGGACTTCGATGAAGGATCGGGCTGCGTTCGATCTGCTCTACCGGCAGACCAGCGCGAAACTTTTCGGCGTCTGCCTTCGTGTATTGAACGATCGGGGAGATGCGGAAGAAGCGTTGCAGGAAGTCTTCGTCAAGATATGGACGAAGGCGGATCGTTTTGCTGTCTCCGACCTGAGCCCGATCTCCTGGCTGGTGGCAATCGCACGCAACCACGCGATCGATCGCATCAGGGCGCGGCGCAAGCCTGCCGCCGATATCGATGCCGCGCTAGACGTGGCCGATCCGGCACCGGGACCTGAAGCGATGGCGGTGGCGGGCGATGAGTCCGAACGCATCCATCATTGTCTCGATGAGCTGGAAAAGGACCGGGCGGCGGCCGTCCGGGGCGCTTATCTCAAGGGCGAAAGCTACGCCGAACTGGCGGAACGCCACGGCGTGCCGCTGAACACGATGCGTACCTGGCTGCGCCGCAGCCTGTTGAAACTCAGAGAATGTCTGGAAAGATGACGCTGGCAGAGGACAATGGACCGGAACGTGGAGGCGACGACCTGTTCGCCGCCGAATACGTTCTTGGCGTTCTGCCGGCGGAAGAGCGGCAGATCGCGATCAGCCGCATCGATACCGAAGCCGAATTCGCACGGCTCGTCGACGGCTGGGAGGTTCATCTCTCGCCGCTGGGCGCAGCGTATCCGGAGGTCGAGCCGCCGGCTTCGGTGAAGCCGGCGATCGACCGCCGGCTTTTCGCTTCGACGGCTGCGATACAATCCGAGGCACGCGCCGGCCTGTGGTCCAGCCTTGCCTTCTGGCGCGGTCTTGCCGTCGCGGCTGTTGCCGCCCTGGCTCTCTATGTCGCCGTGCCCTACGTCAATCGGCCGGCTGAACAGCCGCAGGCGCGGCTTGTCGCCTCGCTGGCCGCCGACGGCAGCGACGTAAAATATCTCGCCGTCTATGATTCCGAGCGGCATGAGGTCAGCCTTTCGCATGTTTCCGGCACGCTCGCTTCCGGCAAGGACTTCGAGCTCTGGATGATCGAGGGCAAGAACGCCCCGGTCTCGATGGGCGTCATCCCCGCCGGTGCGACCGCGCATATCGGGGTCTCGCCCGCCACGCAGCAGAAACTGGCGCAAGGCGCGGTGCTGGCTGTCAGCCTCGAGCCGGCCGGCGGCTCGCCGACCGGGCAGCCCACCGGCCCGGTGGTTGCCGCGGGCGACTTGAAGAGCATCTGACCGGTATCTCCTCGTAGCGAAGCCGTCTCCAGAATATTTCAGATTTATCTCATGTCACACATGTTTAAACAGGCATGTGTGCCGGCAAACTGTTGCGCGGAACAAATCTCTTTGCCCGGACGAATAAATTAGAAATTCAAAAATATTCTGAAACTCCCGCGATTGTGTTCCGTATCTCCTCGCGTCCCCCAAAAATGGGAAGAGAAACCCGAGGAGTTTGAACATCATGCGTAGATTCGCCACCCTTTTGCTCGCCGGTACGATCGCTGTCTCCGCGCTTGCCACCGCTGCCTATGCCGAAAACCCGATGGTCGGCGGCGCCGCCATGTATGCCAACAAGACCATCGTCGAGAATGCCGTCAATTCGAAGGATCACACGACGCTGGTCGCCGCCGTCAAGGCTGCCGGCCTGGTCGAGACCCTGCAGGGCGCCGGTCCGTTCACCGTGTTCGCGCCGACCAATGAGGCCTTCGCCGCGCTGCCGGCAGGCACGGTCGACACGCTGCTCAAGCCCGAGAACAAGGACAAGCTCGTCAAGATCCTGACCTGCCATGTCATCGGCGCCAAGGCGATGGCTGCGGACGTGGCCTCGATGGCCAAGGCTGACGGCGGCACGCACAAGGTCAAGACGGTCGGCGGTTGCGAGCTGTCGCTCAAGGCCGATGGCGGCAAGGTCACCGTCACCGACGAGAATGGCAATGTCGCCAATGTGACGATCGCCGATGTCGAGCAGTCCAACGGCGTCATTCACGTCATCGACAAGGTTCTTCTGCCGAAGATGTAACAAAGGGCTTGCCGCGCACGAAGTTGCAGCAAGAGCTCTCCGTCGATCGCGTCGTCTCGCTCCCGTGATGCGCAATCGACACGCATGCTCCGCGCCGCCCACGGTAACCCGTGGAACGGCGCGGAGTGTCGTTCGAGGGCAAACCGTCACCGGCTTTTGATTTCTGCGTGGCGGTATAGTTTGGCAAAAGACAAGACAGGAGGAACTGGCCATGAACCGTCGCGACTTTCTTTTGAGCGGTGCCGCCGCCATCGGCGTCGTCGGGGCCGCGTCAACCCTGCTGCGCATGAGCAGCCCGCAAGCCGCGCAGGCGGCCGAGAAATTCGAGATCACCAAGACTGATGACGAGTGGAAAGCGATCCTGTCGCCGGCCGCCTTCGACGTGCTGCGCAAGGAGGGCACGGAGTATCCCGGCACCAGCCCGCTGCTCAACGAGCACCGCAAGGGCATTTTCGCTTGCGCCGGCTGCGACCTGCCGGTCTATCCCTCGGAGACGAAGTTCGATTCCGGCACCGGCTGGCCGAGTTTCTGGCAGGAGATCGCCAACGGCATCGGCAAGACCGAGGACCGGTCGCTTGGCATGACCCGCACCGAGGTGCATTGCCGCCGCTGCGGCGGCCATCTGGGCCATGTCTTCGACGATGGCCCGGCGCCGACCGGCCTGCGCCATTGCATCAACGGCGTGGCGCTGACCTTCAAGCCCGCCACGGCCTGAACAGACTATACATAAAAAACTCCGGGTCTTGCGGCCCGGAGTTTTTTTGCGCTGTCAGGGTTTCGGGCGTGGACTGGAGGAGCTTCCCGAAACCGCTGCCGGCGGATGGTATTTTTGCTTTGACGCAATTCCGGACGGAAAACCGCTTCACACTTTTCCTGGAATTGCTTTAATGCCCGCCGCCACCACCGCCACCGGGCGCAGCCGGCTTCTTGATCAGCATGGTGAACAGGCCGAGCGTCGCGAACAGCACGGTCAGCATGTAGAACACGTCGATGAAGGACAGCAGCGCCGCCTGCTGCTGGACCATGCCCGACAGCTTGGAGATCGCCGCACTGGTCGCATCGAGGCCGGTGGTCTGCTCGAAATTGAGCGTCATGTTCTGCAGCTTGGTCTGCGCGGCCGCACTGCCCCACTGCACATGCTCGGAGAGCCTTGCATAGTGGAAGGCATTGCGATCGATCAGCACGGTGTTGATGAGGGCAAGGCCGACGGCACCGCCCAGATTGCGGGTGAGGTTGAACAGGCCGGACGCATTCTTCAGCCGGTCTGGCGGCAAGGTGCCGAGCGCGATGTTGTTGATCGGCACCATGCACAGCATCATCGAACAACCGCGCAGGATCTGCGGGATGAGCAGTTCGTAGAAATCCCAGTCGGCGGTCAGATGCATCATCCACCAGGTTCCGGTGGCGAAGCCGAAGAAGCCGATCATCATCATCAGCCGCAAATCCATCTTGCTCGACAGGATGCCGGAGATCGGCGCGGTGACGAACATCGCCAAGCCACTGACGAACAGCGCCTCGCCGATCATCATCGAATCGTAACCCCGGATACGGCCAAGGAAGACCGGATAGAGATAGGTCAGGCCGTAGAGGCCGATGCCGATGACGAAGGAGAACAGCGAGCCGAAGGCGAAGTTGATGTTGCTGAACGCCCTGAGGTCGACGATGGGTTCCTCGGCGGTGAAGACCCGCCAGAAGAAGATCACCGCGCCGACAGTCATGACGATGGCGCAGATGAACACCCCCTGGTCCTGCAGCCAATCATTGTTCGGGCCCTCCTCAAGCACATATTCCATGCAGCCCAGGAAGGCCGCCATGCCGGCGAGGCCCCACCAGTCGAACTTGTTGAACAGCTTGAGATTGGGCTTGTCGAAATCGATCAGCGACCAGGCGGCGGTCGCCACCAGGATGCCGGGCACGACATTGACCAGGAACAGCCAGTGCCATGAAAAAGCGTGACTGATATAGCCGCCGACGGTCGGACCGATGGTCGGCGCCAGCGTCGCCACCAGGCCGATCATCGGCGAGACGATGGCGCGGCGCGAGGGCGGGAAGATGGTGAAGGCAGCGGCAAAGACGCTCGGGATCATGCCACCGCCGATGAAGCCTTGCACGGCGCGGTAGACGATCATCTGGTCGATGTTGGTGGCGGTCGCGGCCAGGGCGCTGGCGGCGGTGAAGCCGGCGGCGGCGATGGTGAACAGGACGCGCGTCGACAGCATGCGGCTGAGGAAGCCCGACAGCGGGATCATGACCACCTCGGCGATCAGATAGGCCGTCTGCACCCACGGGATTTCGTCGGAGCTGGCGCTGAGGCCCGCCTGGATCTCGGACAGCGAGGCCGAGACGATCTGGATGTCCAGGATCGCCATGAACATGCCGAACACCATCGCCAGGAAGGCGATGATACGGCGTGTGGAAATGGTGTCGGGGACCGCCGGCCGTGCCGGCGGCGCTCCTGCGGTGATTGTTGCGGTTGCCATTGCGTGAGCCTCCTTGAGGCAGGCCGGGCGGCTCAGTGCTCAATCAGCCACCGAGCCGCCCTCCGAAAGCGCTTAGTTGGTCGTGGCGACAGGTGCGGTGCGGCTGTCAACGTTGACGACAACGCTCAAGCCAGCGCGCAGCTTGCCGGTCTTCAGGGCCTCGGCCGGGACGTCGATGCGCACCGGGACGCGCTGCACGACCTTGGTGAAGTTGCCGGTGGCGTTTTCCGGCGGCAGCAGCGAGAAGACCGCTCCCGAAGCCGGAGCCAGTGACGAAACGGTTCCCTGGATGGGCTGGCCGTCGATGGCATCGACCGAGATGTTGACCTTTTCGCCGGGAACCAGCCGGGCAAGCTGCGTCTCCTTGAAGTTGGCGACGATGTAGAGCTTGTCCATCGGCACGACGACGGCGAGCTTCTGGCCGGGGCTGACGAGATCGCCCTGCTCGACCGAGCGGTTGCCGACGACGCCGTCATAAGGCGCCTTGAGCACGGTGAACGACAGGTCGCGCGCGGCCTTGTCGCGGTTGAGCTGCAAGGAGGCAAGCGTGCTCGCCGACTCGGCGCGCTGCGCCTCAAGCACACCGATATTGGCCTGTGCGGCGGCGATCTGGGCGTCGGCACCGACGAGAGCGGCATTGGCCTGATCGAGCGCGGTCTGGGCGTCGTCCAGCTGTGCCTGCGTGCCGACATGGGTCTTGACCAGCTGCGCGGCGCGCTGCTGGGCACGGGCGGCATTGTCGGCCGCGGCCTGATCGGCGACCTTCTGCGCCTGCGCCTGCTGCAGGGAAGCCTGCGCGGCCTTGGTCTGGGCGTCGATGCGGTCGAGCGTCTTCGACAGCGTGGCGATCTGCGCCTCGGCCTGGGCGACAGCGATCTTGTAGTCGCCATCGTCGATGGTCAGCAGCGGATCTCCAGCCTTGACCAGCTGGTTCTCGCTCACCTTGACCTGGTCGACATAGCCGGAAATCTTGGGCGAGACGAACGCCATGTCGGCCTGGACATAAGCGTCGTCGGTCGAGATCATGAAACGGCCCGTGGTCCAGTAGTCGTAGCCGTACCAGGCGCCGCCGCTCAGCAGGGCAAGGCCGATGATCGGCAGCAGGAAGGATCGCACCGAGCGCTTCTTCTTGGCCGGAGCTTCAGCCGCCGGCGGCGGTGCTACCGGCTGGACCGGAATCTCCGGTGCTTCCGTCGCCGGAGCGACCTTGGCGTTGGGGAAAGGGCGGACTTCGGCTGACGTGGGCGCGTTCGAGGACATGACATCTCTCTAAAGTGATAATACTGAACCGTTCGGTTCGATCTGGCCGTTGACATAGCGTGGAAAGAGGACCATATCAAGGGGCAATCGAACCGGTTGGTTCGAATTATTTCGAGGTGTCACCCCATGGCCGAAACCAAAGCCGAAACCTCAGCCAGTATTGAAAAGGAACAGTGCGACCTGCTGGACAGCCTGCGCCGCGGACGCCCGGCGGCCGGACAGGATCCGGTCAAGCGCAGCCAGATCATCGATGGCGCCCGCCGCGTCTTCATAGACAAGGGCTTCGAGGCCGCCTCGATGAACGACATCACGCGCGAAGCCGGCGTGTCGAAAGGCACCATCTATGTCTATTTCGCCAACAAGGAAGAGCTGTTCGAGGCGCTGATCGAGGAAGAGCGCGGCACCATCTTCAAGAACATGTACGACATGCTCGACCGTGCAGACGACCTGCGCCAGACCCTGGTCAAGTTCGGCAAGGTGCTGTCCATGAAGATCACCTCGGCCAAGGTCATCCAGGCGCAACGCACGGTCATCGGCGCCTCCGACAGGATCCCCGACATGGGCGCGCGTTTTTACGAACGCGGGCCCAAACGCGGCCATGACAAGGTGGTGGAGTTCCTCAATGCCGCTATCGAACGCGGCCTGCTCGAGATCGACGATGTCGATCTTGCCGCCTACCAATTCACCGAACTTTGCCTGGCCGGCCTTTTCCGGCAGTGCATCTTCGCCTACCGGACCAAGGCGCCGAACCAGGATGAGATCGACCACATCGTCCGGTCGGGCGTCGGCATGTTCCTGAAGGCCTACGGCACCGAAAGGCTCGCCGAGGAGGAAAGCCACCAGATGATTGCCCTGGAGGCCAAGGCATAGGGCCAGCAGGATTCATCGGGAGCGGCCCGCTCCCTGCCCTAACCGCCATTGGCGGCAAGCACGATCGCGGCCTGCAATTCCTCCAGGCCCTCGCCCTTTTCCGATGACGTGGCTAGGACGAACGGAAACGCCGCCGGGCGCTTCTTGATCTTCTGCAGCGTCTCCTCGATCAGCCGCGGCACGCCGGCGACCTTGATCTTGTCGGTCTTGGTCAGCACGATCTGGTAGGACACCGCCGCCTTGTCGAGCAGCGACAGCACTTCGTCGTCCTTGGCCTTGATGCCGTGGCGGGCATCGATCAGCACATAGACCCGCTTGAGCGTGACGCGGCCCTTGAGATAGTCGAAGACCAGCTTGGTCCATTCGTCGACCTTCTCCTTGGGCGCGGTGGCGTAGCCGTAGCCCGGCATGTCGACCAGCGCCATCGGCGGCAGGTCGGCGCCCTCGCCCGAAAATCCGTCCGGCACGAAATAGTTGAGTTCTTGCGTGCGCCCCGGTGTGTTGGAGGTGCGCGCCAACCCCTTCTGGTTGACCAGAGCGTTGATCAGCGAGGACTTGCCGACATTCGAGCGGCCGGCGAAGGCGATTTCCGGCGGCCCTTCCGGCGGCAGGAATTTCATGGCCGGCACGCCGCGGATGAAAATCCACCCGCGCGTGAACAGGTCGGTGCCGATCACGGTGCTGTTTTGAGCGTTCAAGCTGCTGCCTCCAGAAGAGAGATATCGGCGCCCCTGATGGCATCGAGGTTGCGGCCGATCTTGTCCACCGGCCATTCCCACCATGCCAATGCCAGAAGCCGCCTGATCGTCCTGTCGTCGAAACGCATCTTCACCATCTTGGCCGCGTTGCCGGCAACAATGGCATAAGGCGCCACATCGTGCGTCACCACGGATTTGGCGGCGATGATGGCGCCATGGCCGATTTCCACGCCGGGCAGGATCACCGCCTCCATGCCGATCCAGACATCGCTGCCGACCACCGTGTCGCCGCGCACCTCACTCGACCATGTCGCCGGGTCAAAGCCCTTTTCCCAGCCATGGCCGAAAATGTTGAACGGATAGGTCGAAAAGCCGGACATTGCGTGGTTGGCGCCGTTCATGATGAAGCGCGTGCCTTCGGCGATGGCGCAGAACTTGCCGATGATGAGCTTGTCGCCGATGAAGGGATAGTGGTGCAGCACGCATTTGCGCGCGAATTGGTCCGGCCCGTCCGGGTCGTCATAATAGGTGAAGTCGCCGATCTCGATGTTCGGCTCCGTCACCAGCGGCTTCAAGAAGCCGACACGCGTGTGCATCGGGATCGGATGCTTGATGTCGGGGTTGGGTCCGTCCATATCGGTTCGTCCGGGAATTGGCAGACAGGCGCATCCGCAGCCGGAGGCGCCTGGTCAAAATAACGTGATCCGCCCTATAGCACCAATCGGCCTGAGAGCCAGTCTCCCGTGGCGAGCAAGCTCATTTGTTGCCGCGGCAGATCACGATCGGATTGGACAACGCGCTGTCGAAACCGCTGCCCTGGTAGACGGTGACATTCGAGGCTCCGGGCGGCAGCAGGAAGGTGCCTTCGACGACTTTCTGGTCGCCTGATGCCATGTGGAGAGCCCAGCTAAACGTGCAGAATTGCGGCGGTGCCTTGGGTTCCACGTGGCTGCAGTTCAGTTGCGCGCCGCCCAGCATCGCGGCGCCACCGCAACTGACCGCGTCCTTCGCAACCGCCGCGCCCGGGCACCCGACAAGCGCCGTCACGGCTGCGATCCTGATCCAATTCATCGTCGAAATCCTTGCCGGAAAATTCGCGCCGCGAGGCGCCTTCTTCGCACCGTGGCCCATGAAATTTTTCTTCCGCGCGGCTTAGTGCGTCTTGCGCGCGCCGTCCAGCAGGATTATGTGCATGATGATAATAAGCATGCTCACGAAAAGTTGTCCATAGATCCTGACCTCCTCCCATGTCTCCCTCGCCAAATATCAGCTTCGTGCTGCACGACGTTGCGCGCTTGCTTCGGAAGCGGTTCGAGCAGCGTTCACGGACATCGGGGCTGACCCGCGCCCAATGGCAGGTGCTGGCCTATCTTTCGCTGCATGAAGGCATTCACCAGAACAAGCTCGCCGACCTCATCGAGATCATGCCGATCACGCTTGCGCGGCTGCTCGACAAGATGGAGGCACGCGGCTTCATCGAGCGCCGGCCCGACCCCACCGATCGCAGGGCCTGGCTGCTTTACCTGACCCCGCGGGCCCATCCGCTGCTCGAGACCATGCGCGGCAACGGCCAGAAAACACGAGACGAGGCCTTCGCCGGCCTTTCGTCTGAAACACAGCAGCATCTGCTGCAAACCCTAAGCTTGATCAAATCCAATCTGCTCGCGGCTTGCACCCAGCCAGCCGTCGACCGGGAGAACGTACATGGCTGAATCAACATCCCCAAAGAAGCCTGCCGAGGATGACTCTTCAAAGGGTCGCGCCGGCGACCAGATCATCCTGCTGGACAGTGAGCGCGAACAGAGGCGCGCCAATGTCGTCATCGACAACGACGAGCTGGAAGCTCCCGTTGCGCTGGAGCCCGCAGCACTCGAGGCTCCGGCCAAGGAGCCGCAGCCACAGCAGGCCCCTGCCGCCCTTGCCCCTCCTGCTCCTGCCCCGGCCAAGCCGAAGCGCGGCCTGACGCGGCCGGTGCTTTTTGCCCTGCTTCCCGTCGCGCTGGCCGTCGGCGGCTATTATTACGTCACCGGGGGCCAGGTGATGACGACCGACAATGCCTATATCCAGGCGCAGTCGCTCGGCGTGTCCACCGACGTCTCCGGCACCGTGCAGGAGATCGACGTGCACGAGAACCAGGCTGTAAAGAAGGGTGACGTGCTCTTCCGCCTGCGGCCGGCCTCTTTCGAAACCGCTCTTGCAGCCGCCCAGGCCCAGCTCGGGACCGTGCGCAACCAGGTGCTGACCCTGCAGGCAAGCTACCAGCAGTCGCTGTCGCAGATCGAGCAGGCTGAGGCCGACATTCCCTATTACGAGGCCGCCTTCCAGCGGCAGCAGGATCTGCTCAAGACCTCGACCGCCTCCAAGGCGACTTTCGACAGCGCCCAGCACGACCTCGTCGCCGCGCGCCAGAAAGTGTCCGTCGCCAAGGCGCAGGCGCAGGCCATGCTTGCCCAGCTGGGCGGCGATGCCAGCCAGCCGGTCGAAAAGAACCCCTTCTACCTGCAGGCCCAGTCGGGCGTCGATGACGCGCAGCGCAACCTCGGCGATTCGGTAGTCAAGGCGCCGTTCGACGGCATCGTCACCAATGTCGACGCGCTTCAGGTCGGCAAGTATCTGCCGGCTTCACAGCCGGCCTTCAGCCTGGTTTCGTCGACCGATCTGTGGATCGAGGCGGAGCCGAAGGAAACCGAGCTGACCTATGTGCGGCCGGGACAGACGGCGACGATCAGCGTCGACACCTACCCGGGCGCCGTCTGGCACGGCACCGTCGCCTCGATCAGCCCCGCCTCGTCGTCGAGCTTCTCGCTGCTGCCGGCCCAGAACACCACCGGCAACTGGGTCAAGGTCGTGCAGCGCATCCCGATGCGCGTGACGGTTGACGATCCCCAGGGCAAGCCCCCGCTGCGCGGCGGCATGAGCGCCGTGGTCGACGTCGAGACCGGCCATGCGCGCGGCCTGCCGGACTTCGTCACCAACCTCCTGAACCGGTTCGGACAGAAATCATGAGCAACGCGTCCGCGGCAGGTGCCACAGCGGTGGTCGCCAATCGCGGCGCCATCACAGCTTGCGTGATCCTGGCCGTCATCATGCAGGCGCTGGACACGACCATCGCCAATGTGGCGCTGCCCTACATCCAGGGCAGCGTGTCGGCCAGTGCCGACCAGATCAACTGGGTGCTGACCTCCTACATCGTCGCGGCGGCGGTGATGACACCGCCTTCGGGCTACCTCGCCAACCGTTTCGGGCGCAAGCGCATCCTTTTGACCTCGATCACCGGCTTCGTGGTCGCCTCGGTCCTGTGCGGCTTCGCGCAGTCGCTGCCGCAGATCGTCGGCTTCCGCCTGCTGCAGGGGCTGTTCGGCGCGGCCCTGGTGCCGCTGTCGCAGAGCATCCTGCTGGACATCTACAGCGTCGAGGAGCGCGGCTCGGCGATGGCGCTGTTCGGCGTTTCGGTGATGGTCGGGCCGGTGCTGGGGCCTGTCATCGGCGGCTGGCTGACCGAGAATGTCTCCTGGCGCTGGGTGTTCTACATCAACGTGCCGATCGGCGCGCTGGCCTTCGCGGGCGTGTCCCTGTTCGTGCTGGAAACCAAGCTGGACATCAAGGCAAGGCTGGACTGGCTGGGTTTCGGCATGCTCAGCATCACCATCGCGGCTTTGCAGATGTTTCTCGATCGCGGCGAGCAGCTCAACTGGTTCTCCTCATCCGAGATCATCGTCGAGGCGCTGATCTGCGCGTCGGCCTTCTACATCTTCCTCGTCCACACCTTCACAGCCAAGAACACCTTCGTGAATCCGCGGCTCTTCCTGGACAGGAATTTCGCCGTCGGCATGGTCTTCATCTTCATCATCGGCATCACCTATCTCGCCTCGCTGGCGCTGATGACGCCCTACCTGCAGACGCTGATGGGCTATCCGGTGGTGACGGCCGGCATCGTCATGGGGCCGCGCGGCCTTGGCACGATGGCGTGCATGTTCCTGGTCGGCAAGCTGATCGGCAAGGTGGATACGCGATGGCTGCTGCTGATCGGCCTGCTGATCACCGCCTGGGCGATGTACGACATGACCGGCTGGACCCCCGATGTCTCGCAATGGACGATCATCAGCACCGGCTTCGTCCAGGGCGCAGGCCTGGGCTTCCTGTTCGTGCCGCTGACCACCATCACCTTCGCCACGCTGGCACCGGAACGGCGCGCGGAAGGCACCGGGCTCTACAACCTGTCGCGAAACATCGGCTCGAGCGTCGGCATATCGGTGGTCACCGCGCTGTTGACGCAGAACGTGCAGATCAACCATGCCAACATCGCCACCTATGTGACGCCCTTCAACCAGGCGTTCAGCAACCCGGCGATCGCGCAGGCGATGAACCCCTACACCGCCGCCGGCCGGGCCGCGCTGGACGGCGTGGTGACGCTGCAGGCGACGATCATCAGCTATATGAACGACTTCAAGCTGATGATGATCCTGTCGCTGGCGGCCATTCCCCTGGTGCTCCTGCTGCGCAAGCCCGGCACGCCGGCCAAGGTCGACCACAGCGCCGTCATGGAGTGAGGCCGGGGTCCGGCTGACCGCGCCGGGACCAGCCAGCACATATCCCACAAAAAGAAACCGGGGCCCTGTGAGGGACGACAGGACCCCGGCCTCGCCGATACGGCTTCCCAAGAAACCTGGCACCTCGACATGAGGCGGGGACGGCAGGCCGATAAAGCCCCAAGACCTGCCGCTGCCCCTTTCGCCGGAAGCCGCTACTTCGGCAAGAGCACCTTGTTGACGACATGGATGACGCCGTTCGACTGGTTGACGTCGGCGATGGTCACCTTCGCCTCGCCGCCGGATTCATCCATGATGTAGAGCTTGCCCTTCTTGACCTCGGCGGTGAGCGTGTCGCCGGAGACGGTCTTCATCTCGTATTTGCCGCCCATCGCCTTGGCCTTCTTCATCATTTCGGCGCCAGAAATCTTGCCGGCCACCACATGCGCGGTCAGCACCTTGGTGAGCTGGTCCTTGTTTTCAGGCTTCAGCAGCGTATCGACGGTGCCCTTCGGCAATGCCGCGAAGGCTTCGTTGGTGGGCGCAAAGACCGTGAACGGTCCGGCGCCCTGCAAGGTATCGACCAGGCCGGCAGCCTTTACGGCGGCGACCAGCGTCGTGTGGTCCTTGGAATTGACGGCGTTCTCGACGATGTTCTTTGTGGTGTACATCGGCGCGCCGCCGACATTCGGGTTCTTGGCGTAGGCAGGGGCGGCAATCGCCACGCTGGCGACAAGGGCCGAAATGGCGATGGTCCTGAATGATGGCAAGCGCATGTGGTCTTCCTCCGGGTGAGGGCTGATCGGAATTGATAGCCTTTGGAAACGCACACGCAGTCACGTCCCGCGACCGCTTGCAGTTTCGCCGATCACGGGAACGTGAACCAACCCATATAAGAACTGCCCCCGCTGCCGCTCGCGTCAATCGAGCGGGTTCCTGACCGGCTTTTGGTTTTCCGCGATCATCGGGGTTGCCCACGACCCGTTATTGGCGGCGCTTCCGAAGGCAATTCCGCGGCACGCGGCCTGTTGGCAATCCGGCGAATGCTAGATTGCCGACAGCACGGCGAGGTCGCCCGAGCGCCAGACGTTGTCGACGATCGTCCGCTGGATGAGCCAGCCCTCCCCGCTCCTCACCAGCTCTACATCGTACCTGTTCTTCATCAGATAGTGTTTTGTGGCATCGTGCCGAGGCACATGCTGCGCTTCAACGAGCGCATCGAGGCGAGCTGTGTCACCGTCGATCGTGACACGGGCGTTGGTCACCGAATGCGTTGTGTCCAGCGATGCAAGGGAGGTTGTGAGCGCCGCGACGATACCATCTCTACCCTCAATAACCGGATATTCGAATCCGGCCTTGGCGGCTGCCGGACGAAAATCCGACACCGCGTCCCGTGCGAGCGAGGACGCGAGAAGCTCCTTGTCGCGAAGATCGATGCCGGCGGCAAAACGATAGAGGGCTTCGACAACCGCGAGCTTGTCCGCGGCCTGGTGGGCGAATGATGGGGAGGTTGTCATAATCGTTTTCCTTGTCATGCCGGAGGTTCACGAAATGAGAACCTTCCCTCGCGTCAGCACTTCTGGAAGTGCCAACCGTTGCGTCTGATGGTGCTGTCTATTCGAGATCCGCATCGATGCGCGCGATCAAGCCTTCCGAGTTGATCGCGATCTTCAGGACTCCGATCTCGTGGCCAAAATCGCCGGTGAAATCGAGGCGGGCCACAGCATTGAAGCCGTCCAGTTCCTCGATCGACAGAAACTTGCCGCAGGTGTGGTACCCGACGAAGAAACGCTCGAGGTAGACACGGACGCCATCACTGCCCACGAACGCATCGCCAACCGAAACGTCATCGATGACCGCGTCGAACGCAAACAGCTCCAACGCGCCCTCGATATCGAAGGCGTTGGTGATTTGGATAAAGTTCTCGACGAGCTTCCGCATGATCGCTCCTCAGATGTCGACAATGTTGGTGTCGGCGATCGTTTCGGCGAAACCATTGCCGAACAATCCAGCGGGGGTCTGGAAACCGGCGCGAACCTCGCCTGCCAGAACCCGGCGTCCGGCCTCGGCTGCCGCAACCGCGGTGAAGGTATAGCCGTTGACCGTGTCGAGGCGCGCACGGGTCACCTCTCCGTCCGCATCTGTGACCTCGACGACCGCCTGATAGCGGTTTGCCAATCGTTCCGCTTCGCTCGGTCCGTCGGGAAGCAGTGAGAGATCGCCTTGCGGAAAACCGTCTCCGGTCACATGCAAGAAAGTCTCGATGTCGGGAACAGCGGTTGCCTGCCAGATCGTGATGAGATCGGGAAGCGTCACCTGGAAGCAGTCGACGGGGCCCTTGCCGAAATCGAAGCTCTTGATGTTGCCGGCAGCACGGCCGACAAGCTTGCCTTCCACACGCCCGAGGGTCTGAGCCGTCAGGTTTTCCGTGGCGCTGATCGCGGAACCACGCGAGAGGCCGCCCGCGACATGCAGCGCGATCCTGATCTTGCGGGGCTGTTTCACCCTGGCTACCGCGCGTCCGGCCAGACTGCCGAGCATAGCGACGCTGCCACCACCGCCCGGCATCAGCATGACGCCCGCCGCCTTCGCCTCATCGTCGAGTCTTTCGGCCAGACGATAACTGTCGAGTTCCGCCGCGGTGTCGAGATAGTGGATGCCGTTGCGGATGGAAGCCCGCATCAGGGGATCGGCCGTCCGCATGAAGGGACCGGCACAATTCAGGATAACGGAGATGTCACTCAGAGCCCGGTTGATCGCCGCGGCACCATCGAGGGCGAAGACCCGGTACTCGACGCCAAGTTCCGCGGCGAGCTTGACCAGCGGCACTTCACTGCGTCCTGCGAGGACGACGGGGGTTCCAGCGATCCTCGCGCGTTCGGCCGCCATGCGACCGGTGTATCCGGTCGCACCGTAGATCATCAGTTTTTTCATTTCAGTGCTGCCATTCCTTGTAGACGAATTCGAGGCTGTAGCCGTCGGGGTCGCGGACCTGAGCGGCGTAATAGCGAGGGTCGTAGTGAAGCTGCGGTCCGGGCGGATGGATCTCCAAGGCGCCCGCGGATATCGCTGCGGCAAAGGCGGCGTCGACCTGGCCCGCGCCATTGGCAACGAAGCCGACATGGGCGGCACGGCCTTCGACGACGCCCTTGCGGAGCCAGAAAAACACCCGGCCGTTTGCGCCAAAACCCTTGAGATCGGGATGGCCCGGAGGGCCATCCTTTCCGTCGTAGTCGCCGGCGTGGACAATCCCGAGGGGCGCGAGTGCCTTCTCGTAAAAGGCAATCGAGCGATCGATGTCGCTCACCGATATGAAGACATGGTCGAGCATGGCGCTCTCCTTTGCACTAGATGACATAGCCGCCAGCGACCTCGATGTTCTGGGCGTTGATCCAGCGGTTTTCCTCGGACAGCAGGCTGGCGATGACGCCGCCGATCTCTTCGGGTTCGCCGACGCGGCCGAGCGCGGTCTGGCCTGCAAGCAGGGCCTCGAATTCATCATTCAGGCCGCCGCCCAGTTCGGTGCGGATGGCCCCTGGAGCAATGGAGTTCGCCCTGATCCGGCGATCGCCGAACTCCTTGGCCATGTAGCGCGTCAGAACTTCCAGGCCTCCCTTGAACGAGGCGTAGGGAGAGACGCCCGATGTCGCGACACGGCTGGTGGCGCTGGTCAGGTTGACGATATGGCCACCGTCTTCCATCAACGGCAGCAGGGCCTGGGTCAGGAAAAATGGACCCTTGAGATGCACGTTGAACAGACCGTCGAACTGTTCCTCGGTCACGGTCGGGATCGGAGCATAGAGACCGTATCCGGCGTTGTTCACGAGGTAGTCGAACGTTTGACGCCCCCAGACCGATTGAAGCTGCACGCTCACCGCATCCCGGAATTCAACAAATGAGCGGCTGTTGCCGACGTCGAGTTTCAAGACGACGGCTTTGCCACCTTTACCGGTGATCTTGCCAGCAACGTGCTCAGCCTGCCCTGGACTATTGTTGTAGGTGACGATGACGCCCATGCCGCGCTCGGCGCATCTGATGGCGGTGCTCGCGCCGAGGCCGCGGCTGCTCCCGGTAACGATGACGATCTTCATATGCCTCTCCTTCGTGTCTGGTGTGACCCGAAGCTATGCCCGCGCCACATCAGGCGCTCACCCATTCCTCTCTGAAACTTGCCTATTTCTGCTTCACCCTTGCGTAGCCGCGTGCGCGCTGTCAGGGTCGGATGATGGAAAGTCAACTGCAAGAACTACGGGCGCTGGCCTCGAAGGCCGAGAACAAGCGTACAGAGACGGGCATTCCCGGCGTGGCGATGGTCCAGGGCGAAATCCCCGAACACAAGCTAGCCGCCGTCTATGATCCGATGGTCAACCTGATCCTGACGGGGTCGAAGACGATGACGGTCGGCGATCGGACGTTCCACTACGACCCGGCGACCTATTTCGTCATGTCCGTGGATCTGCCGGCTGTTGGCTCAGTCCATCCGGCCGCGACGGGCGAACCCTATCTGGCGATCAGCCTGACGCTCGATCCGACGACCCTCGCGGGGTTGATCCGCGATCTCCCGGTAAAAGTGTGCAGCGAATTGTTCGGCTCGGGGTTTTCGATCGCCCCGGTCAATGCCGATTTTCTTGATGCCTGGATCCGCATGCTACGGCTGATGGACCGCCCGGACGAGATCGCGGTGCTTGCTCCTGTCTATGAACGGGAAATCCTGTTCCGGGTGCTTCAGGGCCCGCTTGGATGGATGCTGCGCGACATCGCCTCGCCCGATACGGCGCTCTCCCGAATCAGCTTGGCAATCAATTGGATCCGGCAAAACTTTGCCCAGCAAATCAGGGTCGAGGCGCTGGCCGAGATGGCGGCCCTGAGCGTGTCCGCCTTCCATCGTCACTTCAAGGCGGTGACGGCACTCAGCCCTCTGCAGTATCAAAAGCGCGTCCGCCTTCTCCATGCCCGATCGCTTCTGATCGCCGGACAGGGAAACGCAACATCGATCTCTTTCGGTGTCGGATACGAGAGCCCGAACCAGTTCAGCCGGGAATACGCGCGCCTTTTCGGTCAGCCTCCGTCAAGAGACCTGGCGAAGGCCACGCGCGATCTGCGTGTCGCGTAGCCGACCAGGAGGCCTCCAGAGAGAACCTCATTGGTTCGACCTCTCGCCTAGCCGCCAATCTGTCTTCCACCTGGCACGATCCGGGGGGCAGCCCGAAGGCTGCTGGCTGCAAGGAGCCTTATTCCGCCGGCGACGGTTTCTTTCGAAAGAGTGCGACCAGATTGTCCCACAGCTCGATCTTGGCGCCCTGGCGCTTCATGATCACGCCCTGCTGGAGGATCGAGAGCGTGTTGTTCCAGGCCCAGTAGATGACGAGGCCGGCCGGGAAACCCGCCATCATGAAGGTGAAGATGATCGGCATCCAGGTGAAGATCGCGGCTTGCGTCGGATCCGGCGGCGTCGGGTTCATGCGCATCTGCAGGAACATGGTGACGCCCATGATCAGCGGCCAGACACCAATCATCAACATATGCGGCAGCGTGACCGGGATAAGGCCGAACAGGTTGAACAGCGACGTCGGATCGGGCGCCGCCAGATCCTGGATCCAGCCGAAGAACGGCGCGTGGCGCATCTCGATGGTGATGTAGAGCACCTTGTAGAGCGAGAAGAAGACCGGAATCTGCAGCGCCACCGGCCAGCAGCCGGCAAGCGGATTGATCTTCTCGGTCTTGTACAGCTCCATCATCGCCTGCTGCTGCTTCATCTTGTCGTCCGCGTATTTCTCGCGGATCTCCAGCATCTTGGGCTGCACCTTCTTCATGTTCGCCATCGACGCGTAGGACTTGTTGGCGAGCGGGAAGAAGATGGCCTTGACGATGACGGTGGTGGCAAGGATCGCCAGGCCGAAATTGCCAAGGAACTTGTAGAGCGTGTCGATCAGCCAGAACATCGGCTTGGTGATGAAGTGGAACCAGCCCCAGTCGATCAGAAGGTCGAACCGCTTGATGTGACGGTCTTCGGCATAGGCGTTGATCTTGGCGACTTCCTTGGCGCCGGCGAAGACCTCGGTCTCAACGGTCGCCGACTGGCCGGCCTCGACATTGATCGGATCGGTCAGGAAGTCGGACTGATAGCGGTGGCGGCCGTCCACGAAATAGCCGAAGCGCGGCTGGAACGGCTGCTTCTCGCTCGGAACCACCGTCACCGCCCAGTATTTGTCGGTGATGCCAAGCCAGCCATCGGTCGACTTGCCCGGCTTGACTTCCTTATCCTTCTCGATGGACGCGTATTTGTGTTCCTGCAGGCCTTCGGCTCCGGTGAAGCCGATCAGGCCCTCATGCAGCACGTAGGTGCTGGCGACAGCCGGCTTGTCGTAGCGGGTGACACGGCCGTAGTTCGACAGTGAAACCGCGCTGGAACCGGAATTCTGCACCGTGTCCGAGACCGTGAACATATAGTCGCCGTCCACGGAGAAGGTGCGCTTGAAGGTCAGCCCCTTGTCGTTGGTGTAGGTCAGCGTCACCGGCGTCGACGGGGTCAGCGTCGGGTTGCCTTCGATGCTCCACACCGTGTCCGCACCCGGTACCGTGCCGGTCTTGTCATTGCCGACGAAGCCGATCTCGGCGAAATAGCCGGTGGGAAGTGTCGACGGGTTGAGCAGTTCGATCTCGGGCGAATTCTTGTCGACGGTCTCGGTGTAGTGCTTGAGCTTGAGGTCGTCGAGGCGCGCGCCGGTCAGGTTGATCGAGCCCTCGAGGCTCGGCGTGTCGATCTTGACGCGCGTCGAAGCGGCAAGCGCCTGATCACGGCTCGCGGCGGTGACGGTGTCGCCGCCAGGCGCGTTGGGAATGGCGCCAGGCGCAGGCGCTGGCGTTACAGCACCCGGGTTGGCGGCCTCTGCCGCCTTCTTCTGCTCCTCGACACGCTGCTGCTCGATCTTGGCGGCCTCGCGCTGCGCCTCGACGCGCGGGTTCATGTAGAAAACCTGCCACAAAGTCAGGATCAGCACCGACAGCGCGATGGTGATGAAGAAGTTCCGGTTATTTTCCATCGAGAGCCCTTGGCCTATCGTGTTCCGCGAAGTCGGCGGGAGAGTTCGGCCTTCAACTGGCCGAAGGGGGCGCGCAGCGCATCATCGCGCCCGACGATGACATAATCATTGCCGGGCGTCATGTCATCTGCGGCATGGGTGCGGACGGCTTCTCTCAGCCGCCGCCTGACGCGGTTGCGCACAACAGCGTTGCCGACCTTCTTGGTAACGGTGTAGCCGACACGCGGCACGCCGCCATCGCCGCGGTCAAGGACCTCGACGAGGAAAAACCGTCCGCGTCGCTTCTCACCACGACGGACGGCCAGGAATTCCGCGCGTTTCAGAAGCCGCTTGGGATTTTGCCCCACTGGCTTGCCGGTTGCGGGCAACGATCTTGTCTCGCTTAGGCGCTGAGCCGCTTGCGGCCGCGGTTGCGGCGAGCTGCGACGACGCCACGACCACCCTTGGTGGCCATGCGGGCACGGAAACCATGCCGGCGTTTGCGGACGAGTTTGGACGGTTGGTAGGTACGCTTCATTTGTTTTAATACCGCGGGGTGCGGCCCTTCTTGATTCTGTCACTTTGTAACAGGAGCTTTGCCGGGCCTGTTTTGGCGCGATCGAAACCGCGCCGGGACGAATGGCCCGAGCGTGAGCGGGCTTATAGAAAGAAGGGTTTTGGAAGTCAATCCGGCGTCGTCGCGACGTGGACGCAGGCTTCATGACGGTAATTTAATGTTCGGACCGAAGGATGAAATTGGCAAAAAACGCATAATCGCCTAATCTTGGCCGATCAAGTGATTGTGAAGACAGAGTCGCATGAGCGAAGCCAGCCAAGCAGGGGAAGGGATCGGCACGGCGCCAGCCGCCGTCCGCACGGTGCCCTTGTCACGCGGCCTGTCGACAAAACTGCTGCTGTTGACCATCGTTTTCGTGCTTTTGGCTGAAGTGCTCATCTTCCTGCCCTGGATCGCCAGTTACCGGCTGAGCTGGCTCAAGGAGCGGCTGAGCACGGCCGCCGCCGTTTCGATCGTGCTGGTGCAGGGCGAGTCCACCTCATTATCGCGCACGGCCCAGAACGACGTGCTGATGGCGATCGGCGCCAAGGCGATCGCGGTGCGCGACGGCGGCGTCTCGCGGCTTCTAGTGGTGGCGGACATGCCGCCGCAGGTCGACGAGCACATCGACCTCGCCAGCGTCGGCATGATCAAGGGCATGACCGGCGCGCTCGACACGCTGTTCTTCGGCGGCGACCGGATGCTGCGGGTTTTCGGACCGGTCGGCGACAGCGACAAGGAGTTCGAGCTGATCATGCCGGACTACTCCCTGCGCAAGGCGATGCTCATCTATTCGCGCAACGTCGCCTTCGTCTCGCTGCTGATTTCGCTGTTCACCGCCATGCTGGTCTATGCCGCGATCGACCTGATCATGATCGGGCCGATCCGAACCATGACGCGCTCGATGCTGTCCTTCTCCGAGGCCCCCGACGATCCCGGGCGCATCATCCATCCCGCCGCCCGCGCCGACGAGATCGGCGTTGCCGAACGCGAGCTGTCGCAGATGCAGGAGCGGCTGCAAAAGATGCTCTCCGAGCAGAAACACCTTGCCGACCTCGGCCTGGCGGTCTCGAAGATCAACCACGACATGCGCAACATCCTGGCCTCGGCGCAACTGATGTCGGACCGCCTGCGCCAGGTCAGGGATCCGACCGTGCAAGCCTTCGCGCCGAAGCTTTTGCGCGCGCTCGACCGGGCCGTCTCCTATTCGGAAGGCGTGCTTCACTACGGCCGCACGCAGGAGCCGCCGCCTTCGCGCCGCAGGGTGCGGCTGCGCCAGCTGGTCGAGGACGTGCACGGCCTGCTCGACATCGAGGAGGGCATCGAGTTCATCAACGCGGTCGAGGTGGCTTTCGAGGTGGACGCCGATTCCGACCAGCTGTTCCGGGTGCTCACCAATCTGTGCCGCAACTCGGTGCAGGCGATGGCGGCTGACACCGAGAGCGCGGTGGTGCGGCGGCTGGCGGTCTCGGCCGAGCGCATGGGCAGCGTCAGCCGCATCGCCGTCACCGACACCGGGCCCGGCCTGCCGCCGAAGGCGCGCGAAAACCTGTTCGCGGCGTTCCGCGGCTCGGCGCGCAGCGGCGGCACCGGTCTTGGCCTGGCGATCGCGCACGAACTGATCCGTGCGCATGGCGGCACGGTGGAACTGGTCGAATCGATTGGCGGGCGCACCACTTTCGCGGTCACCATCCCCGACCAACCGGTGCGGCTCGACCAGGCGCGCGGTAGCCTGCGCCGTCCGGCGTGACAGTCTCGGTGGTGCTTTCCCGAGGCTCTCGCCTTTCGGGCCTGACGCTCTTGATGGCCTTCCCCGCGACTTTTCCCCGCCCAGCTTGAAATCAGACCGGCTCGTCGGCCGCTTCAAAGCCTCCGGGGCGGGGCTGTCACCGCCAGATGACACACTCACGACAAAACTTTTGCCGGATCGGCTTGCTTTTCCCAAATTCAGTCGCTAGGGAACTGCACACATTCGCGGCCGGTCCTTGGGATCGGATCGCGGGGCCGTTGAAAACATGGCCTGATGCGCGCCCGTAGCTCAGCTGGATAGAGCACCAGACTACGAATCTGGGGGTCAGGAGTTCGAATCTCTTCGGGCGCGCCATTCCATTCAATTGAAATCGCTGGTGTTTTAAGGCTGGCCAACGCGACCGCACCGACCTGGGTACCAGAATTTATCCGGTTTGGATGAACGGACATTTCTTAGAAGGTGCTCGAGTGCCTAGACCTCAGCACCTTCGGGTGCGAACCCTGTCGTTCGATGCTGCGCAGGGTCGACGTCTAAGACCTGCCGGCCGCAAGCGGAGCCGTCTGGTTCTGACGCGTCCGAAGTGGCCCAGCATGTCGGCGACCTTGCACTTGATCTGTCAAGTGGTTTAATAATGTCCGTTATGAAAATGGAAGGTCGACCAGATGGGACGCCATCGCGAATTTGATGTGCAGAAGGTACTGGACGCCGCATTGAACGTCTTTTGGCGCAAGGGTTACGAGGGCGCATCGTATGCTGACCTTGTTGAGGCTGCAGGCGTGGAGAGGCCCGCCCTCTACTCAGCCTTCGGCAACAAGGAAGCTCTCTTCCGGCAAGCCCTGGCTCGCTATGACGAGTTGTACCTGGATTATATTCCAGAAGCGCTTCTGCTGCCCACCGCGCGGGAGGTTGCCGCGCACATCCTTTATAATGCGGCCGACCTTAATACGCGCTATCCCGACCATACGGGTTGTCTTGGCGTCAATGGAGCCCTGGCGGTGTCCGACGACGCGGAACCCGTACGACAAGCGTTGATAGATTTTCGTGCGGCGGGTCAGGCGCAGCTTCGTGCCCGCTTCGAGCGGGCAAAGGCAGAGGGCGACTTGCCGGAGCAGGCGAAGCCCGACGCCCTTGCTGCATTCGTGATGGCTATTACACACGGCATGGCTGTGCAGGCCAAGGCAGGCTTTAGCCACGACATGCTGAAGGCTGTCGCCGACCAGGCACTTTCCACATGGCCGGGCAACGAAAAGCGATCGGTCTCAAGGAAGGTCGCCCGGTGACGGGCCAGCAAAGGCCCGCGCTCGAAATCACCAAGTCCCAGACGTCCTTTCGCGACGGTCGCTGAACGAAATTCCATCGTATCAGACGCCTTCCCAGCGCAGCGACCGCAGACCTCAAAAACTGTTTTCGAAACGGTCATTATAAATTCCTTGACATCCATTCGTCAGATAACATACTGATCGTTATCGTAATACTCATTACGAATTTTGAATGTTTGGCATTTTTGACGCCACGCATGGATGGCACTGGGTTGCCTGTGGCGCAAAACGCAACGCTCTGTCCGGTCGCTGTCTTGCAGAGCCCGGCCGAGCACTTCCCCCTCAATGAAAATGAAGGAGAACTGGCTATGAAAAGTATACGCAAGGACGTTGTCGCGCTTGGCCTAATACTCGCCACGTTGTTCAGCGTTGCGGCCGGCGCGCAAAACGCGACCGCAGCGCAAACGTCGGCCGCGGTATCCGAGCTGGCCCACCCGCTGACCCCCGGTCTCGGTCCGGACACGGGCTTCACCCATCACCGCGTGGCGGTCGGAGACGTGCGCCTCCACTACGTTCGCGGCGGCAAGGGGGAGCCATTGATCCTGCTCCACGGTTGGCCGACAACGTGGTGGGAGTGGCATAAAGTCATGCCGGGCTTGGCCAAGGACTTCGACGTGATCGCGGTGGACACACGCGGACTCGGCGATTCAAGCCGACCCCAGAATGGCTACGACAAGGACCAGCTCGGTGAGGACATCGTAAAACTGGCGCGTCAGCTTGGCCTGACCCGCTTCTCGCTCGCCGGGCACGATCTAGGCGGCCAGATTGCTTTTGCTATCGCCCGCAATCATCCCGACATGGTGAAACGCCTGGCAATTCTCGACGTGCCGCTGATGGGGATGCCGTATTCCGACGCAATTCAGCCGTGGCACTTCGCCTTCAATAAGGTGCCGGATCTGCCGGAAGCGTTGACACAGGGCCATGAGCGCCTTTTCCTTGACCAGTTTTGGAGCGGATACACCTACGATCCGCGCGGCTTCGAGGAAGCCGACATCCAGGAGTTCCTGCGCACCTATGCCGCGGTCGGAACGATGCGCGCGGGTTTCAACTACTACCGTGCCTTCGATCGGGACGGCGCTGCGAACAAGGCATGGCTCGCCAAGGGCGGCAAGCTTCAAATGCCGGTGTTGTGGCTGGGCGGAGAAACCACGTCAGAGGCCGAAATGGCAACAGCAGGCATCATCAGCACCGGCGACCTGCTGGGCCGGCAGCTGGAGACGGCTGCGACCGACCTTCGTGGCGAAAGCCTTAAGGGCTGCGGCCACTGGCTCGCCTCCGAGTGCCCCGAACGCACCGAAGAGCACCTACGCCTCTTCTTCAAAGGGAACTGACGGGTTAGGCCTCATGAAGCATCAAGGCGCGCTTCGAGCGCGCCTTGAACGAAGCCGGACCGTTGGACCGCTTGTGGCTTCGCCGACCGGCACCACATCATCGAATGGCTCAAGCACGTCCAGCCAACCCGCCGCCGGAGAAGAGGCACCGATCAACCGGTGCCACCACTCTCCCGCGGCGAGCGAGGTGGCTCACCACACAATGCTTGCCGTGCTCGGGTCCGTCAGGCTCGATATCAGCCATCGACCAGCAGGCCCCGGCAAAGCGTCGCTCAAGTAGACCGCCTGGAAGGGCATGATCCCGGCCGCCGGTCCCTCCAGATCGATTTGCGTGAGCCGGCCACTCTCAAGGTCATCTTGCACAATCCAGCGGGGCATGTGTCCCCAGCCAAGTCCAGCAAGCAGAAGTGCGTGCTTGGCCCCGAGATCACCGAGCCGCCAGACATTCTTGTTCTGCACGCCATATTCGACACCCGCCGTCAGCTGCGACCTGTCGGTGAGGATCAGCTGCGTCTCGCTGGCGAGTTCTCGCAAAGTTACGGGGCCGCGAACTCGCGCGAGGGGGGTTTCCGGCGCAACGACCGTCACCAGTTCCTCGCTGACAAGACGTTCGGACATCAGCCCGGGCGGCGGGAAAGGCAGCGTACCGGTGATGCCGAGGCTACATACCCTGTCCAGAACCAGTTGGGCCACCGCTCCCAATGCCTCGACATGCAACCTCAGCGGCGTCGAAGGGAACTGATGCTTGAAGCTCGCCAGACACGCGGTGAGATGCGGGCTGGGGAAGAAGACGTCCACGACAATGGACAGCTCCGCCTCGAGCCCTTCAGACATGCTTCGCGCCCTCGCCTTCAGCATGTTCGCTTCTGTTAGCACCCGGCGGGCATCGACGATCAAGCTGGTGCCCTGGACCGTGAGCACGGGGTATCGGCCCACGCGCTCGAACAGTTTGACGCCGAGCAATGCCTCAAGATTGGCGATGGTCTGGCTTACAACGGATTGAGCTCGGCCGAGCGACCGCCCCGCAGCGGAAAAGCTCCCTGTATCAGCCGCCGCAACAAAGGTACGCAGTTGGTCGAGGGACACGGGATCGAGCATCTATCGTTCCTGTAGATGGGTGCGATCTACTAATATAGGCTACTGATGGGATCTGGAAAGAACCACCTTCAACGCGAAGGAGTTCTCCTGTGTCCCGGAAAGTTAAAGTTCTTGTCATCGGCGCGACCGGGTTTGTGGGTGGCGCGACTGCGCGAAGACTCGCCGCGAAGGGCAATGCCATCAGCGGACTGGCGCGATCGGATGAAGCCGCCGCGCGGCTAATCGAGGTCGGGATTACTCCGGTCCACGCTGACCTTGAGCAAGACATCGAAGGTGTCGTCGCCGCCGCAAAGTCAGTCGATGCGGTTGTTTATGCGGCGCAGATCGCACCACCGGCCGAGCTGGAGGCCGTATCGGCCACGCTCGACGCGCTCTCGGGTAGCGGCAAGACGTTCATATTCCTTTCCGGCTCAGGGGTTCTTTGCCAGCGCACCGAGGGCGCGTGGAGCGCTGACAGCTTCGCCGAAGACGAGGCGTTTTCTCCCGAACCGCTCGCGGTGGCACGTGTCGAAACCGAGGCGCTGGTGCGTTCCGCCGCTGGGCGCGGGTTGCGTTCAATGGTGGTTCGGCCGCCTATGATCTGGGGGCCGGGAGACCATGGCCATGTGCCCATGGTCTACCAGTCCGTCGCGGCGACCGGGGCCGCCTGCTACATCGGCGATGGGCTTGCCACTTACGGCAACGTCCATGTCGACGACATCGCGGAGCTGTTTGATCGCGCGCTCGAAGCTGGCGAGCGCGGCGCCCTCTACCATGCTGTCGCGGGCGAAATCCCCAACCGCTGGATCGCCGAGGCGGTTGCGCGCGACCTGGGCTGCGAGACGCGGAGCGTGACGATGGCCGAGGCCGCGGAAATATGGGGCGAGTTCGGCGCGCTCATCATGAGTGTATCGAGCCGTGTGCGCGACGCGGCGACGCGCAAGTCTCTCGGCTGGGCGCCCCGCAACAACGACATGCTGTCCGAGATCGGCGAGCCGCGCCTGCGCGCCTTGGCCACTACAAACACAAACTCAGAGAAGGAGTGAAAACCATGAAAACCCATGAAGGCAAGGTCGCGATCGTCACCGGCGGTCGGCAAGGCATTGGTCGAGGCATCGCAGATCTCTTGGCGAAGCGCGGGGCGAAGGTTGTGATCGTCAATCGCACTGACGCGCCTGACATCGCCAAGGCCATCGGCAATGACGCCATATCGATCGCGGCCGACATTACCAAAGAGGCCGATTGGGCCAAGGTCGCGGCCGAAGTCGAAAAGCGCTTCGGCCGTGCCGACATCCTGGTTCATGCGGCCGGCATCTACCCGTTGGCGACACTGGACCAAATGACGCCGGAGGAGTGGCACCGGGTCTTCTCGGTGAACCTCGACGCGCATCTGGTCGGCGCGCGTGCCATCGTGCCTCTGATGCGCAAGGGCGGTGGCGGCTCGATCGTCGCTATCGGGTCCGATGCCGTCAACCTGGTGACGCCGCCGGGCATGGGCTTCTCGCACTATGTGGCGTCGAAAATGGGCGTCGTCGGCCTGGTCCGCGCGCTCGCCAACGAGCTCGCCGCCGACAACATCATCGTCAACGCCGTCCATCCCGGAATCACCGACACCGAGGGCGCCAGCGGCATGCCCAACGAGCAGAAGGCACAGGTCTTCATGATGCAGGCGATCAAGCGCCTGGGCACGCCTGCCGACATCGCCGGACCCGTCGCCTTCCTCACCAGCGACGACGCACGTTTCGTCACCGGTCAGACCATCGCGGTCGACGGTGGCCTTCTGAAACTTTGAAAGGAAGACTATCGATGCGGCTCTTTCATCACGCAGGCACGTGCGCGCTCGCGCCGTATGCGGGCTGACCCTGCACCCACATCTAAAGAGCGGGCTCGCTTCGACCGGGTCGGAGAAGTTCACACGGTGATCGTGTTCGGCTTGCCGCGGACACGAAAATTTCGATCCCTAGAGGCATCTCCGTCGGGCAACGCGACCCAGCGATCCGCCATCGCCGGGAGAGTGGGATCGGTCAAAAAGCTCGATCGTGAGACGTTTCATGCGCGCTCTAAAAACCAATTGCGGGATAGAGCCCTTCGATCTAGACTGATTGCATAGTGCAATCAGAAGCGCACGGATGTGCCGTGCGGGGAAAGGGGAAGCTATGGCCAAGCTCGTGTTCGGAATGAACCAGTCCCTGGACGGCTACGTCGACCATATGGGATTTGCGCCACCCCCTACACTCTTCCGCCACTTCATCGAGGAGGCCCGGCAGCAGGCGGGCAGCGTGTACGGTCGCCAAATGTATGAGATCATGCGTTACTGGGACGACGATCATCCTGAATGGGATGCGGATCGACAGGCCTTCGCGGCGGCGTGGCGGAACCAGCCAAAATGGGTCGTTTCGCGCTCGCTGAAGTCGGTCGGCCCCAAGGCCAGGCTGATCGAGGATGATCTCGAAAGTGCGATCCGCGATCTGAAGGCCGGGAGCGACGGGGAGATCGAGGTTGCTGGTCCGACCTTGGCGCAAAGCCTTACAGAGCTTGGCCTGATCGATGAGTATCGAATCTACCTGCACCCCGTCGTGCTTGGTCACGGCAAGCCATATTTCGCCGGACCCCGGCCGCGGCTCCGCCTCCTGACTCACGACCGGATTGGCGAGGACGTGATCCGGCTGACCTACGTTCCTGCCTGATCGCGCGATGTGCGCCCGTGCCACTCCGCCCCAGTCATCGGCGCGGTATCTTCCAGAACCACTCGACAAGCGTCTTGAGCAGCTCACCAAGTCGGATCCCGACCTTCGAGATCATCGTCCGGAAGAACCTGCGGCCGGCGGCCGTGACTGGTGTATGGCTCGGCATAGGTCATTTTGAAGGCATCGCCGAGCGCGGCGGACATGGCGGCAAGCGATGCCGCGATTCTGAGCGTGGGAAGGCTTGTTCCCTGCAAGCCGGAACGGCGGCTGGTGATCGGGGCGCTCGTGGACATGTCGGTCATGGCGTCCTCCTGCAAGTGAGGATGACGCCGCCTTGCGCCCAGGTCCTTGGCCTCAGCCTGAAAAGCCCTCAATAACCCTGAACAGTCCTGAAGTTCGCCATCAGGACCGTCTTGGATTATACCGTCCTGGGTTATCCTGCCCGCGAGCGACGGGCTTTTGGCAAATGGACGTGGATTTCGGGAACTTCAGCCTGAAACGAACCGAACGGGTGCTGCTGGGGCCCCAGGGGCCGGTGGAGCTTTCGGCGCGGTCCTTCGACATCCTGGCCGTGTTGCTGGAGAGGCCGGACGAAGTGGTCGGCAAGACCGAACTCTTCGATGCGGTCTGGCCCGGCGTGGTGGTGGAGGAGAACACGCTCCAGGTCCACGTTTCAGCGCTCCGAAAACTGCTGCCTGCCGAGATGATCGTTACCGTGCATGGCCGCGGCTATAAATATGCCGGCCCCAAGCCCTTGGCGGTTGCAACGGAAGCTCCGGCGACGTCCAGGCCGTCCATCGCTGTCCTTCCCCTCGACAATATGAGCGGCGACCCGGAGCAGGCCTATTTCAGCGACGGGATAACCGAAGACATCATCGCCGGGCTTGGCAAGTTCAGGGAGTTCCTGGTCATTGCGCGGAACTCCTCCTTCCAGTTCCGCGGCAAGGCCAATGACGTGGCCGAGGTGGCGGAAAAGCTTGGCGTCAAATACATCGTCGAAGGCAGCGTGCGAAAGACCGGCAACCGAATCCGGGTGACCGTGCAGTTGATCGACGCGTCCTCGGCGGCCCATATCTGGGGCGAGCACTACGACCGCGAACTCGACGATATTTTCGCCATTCAGGACGACATCACCCAGATGATCGCGGCCCGCCTGGCCCGGCAGGCCAGAACCGCGATCGCGTCGCGCGCCAGGGCCCGGCCGACCAACAATATGTCGGCCTATGAGTTTTACCTGCGGGCGCTGCAACTGGCATCGGTCTATGACACGGTGCTCGAAGCGGAACCGTTTCTGCGCCAGGCGGTAAAGCTTGATCCGCGGTTTGCCGCCGCCCACGCCATGCTGAGCTTTGTGGAGTCCATCAAGTACTATTGGGACTACAACAATCCCGGTCATCTGCATTCCGGACTGGAGATCGCGAGAACCGCATTGGGCCTTGACCCCGACGAGGCCTATGGGCATCTCGCCACCGGCTTCGCTCACCTGTATTTGCGCCAGTTCAGGCAAGCTGAAATCAGCCTTGACCGGGCGATTGCGCTCAATCCGAACGATCCGTTCATTCTCAGTATCCGCGCTATTTTCCTCAATCACACGGACAGGCCGGAGGAAGGGCTTGGTGAAATAAACGAAGCCCAGCGCCGCGACCCATACGCCGTGGGATGGTATGACGACTTTCGCGGCGTCCTGCTGACCACGGCTGGACGATACAGCGAGGCAAAGTCCTGCTACGCGAAAATGGCAGCCGTACCGCCATGGTCGCTCGTTCGCCTTGTCATCTGCCATTCCGAACTCGGCGAAACCAGGCAAGCGCAAGACGTCCTGGCAAAGGTCAAGGCACATTACCCCGGACTAAGCCTTGACGAGATCGTTGATACGGAAGTGGATTTCTACAGGGATCCCTCCGTGTGCAACCGTTACCGCGCGATCCTGCAGCGCGTTGACAGGGAAGAATAAGCTTCGCAGCCGGGCGAGGCCCACACAAACCGCCAAGCCTACTGATGGAGATTGTATGGTTCCGCTGATACAGCCGACACTGCCCGTCTGCGTGCGGCAGGCACGGCCCTTGGAAACCTGATCATGACCCTTCCCCGCCTCAAACGCGCCTTGATCACCGGCGCCGGAGCCGCCGACGGCATCGGCTTCGCCATTGCCCGCCAGCTTGGTCACACCGGCCATGCCTTGTTCCTCACCGGCGCCAGCGCGCGTGTGCTTGACCGCGCCACCGAACTTTGTGCCGAGGGCATCGATGCCAGGGCCATGGTCGCCGATCTCACCAAGGCCGCCGATGTCGCACGGCTGCGGGCAGATGTCGGCGCCGTCGACATACTGGTCAATAATGCCGGCATGGGCTCGCTGGCATCACCCTCGGCCGACAAGGCGTTTCTCGCCATGACCGAGGCCGATTGGGATCGAGGCATCGACGTCAGCCTGAAGACGGCGTTCCTCGTCACCCATGCGTTCCTGCCGGCGATGATCGAAGCGGGCCATGGGCGCATCGTCAATGTGGCGTCGGTCACCGGGCCGCTGGTGTCTTTCGAAGGTACATCGGCCTATTCGGCCGCCAAGGCCGGCATGGTCGGGCTGACGCGCACGCTGGCGCTCGAAGTGGCCAGGAGCGGCGTGACAGTCAATGCAGTGGCTCCCGGCTGGATCGAAACGGGCGCGTCGAGCGAGATGGAACGGATGGCGGCCTTGCATACGCCGCCGGCGCGGGCGGGCCGGCCGGATGAAGTGGCGGCGGCGGTCGTGTTCCTGGCTTCCGAAGGCGCCAGCTATGTCAACGGCGCTCTTTTGGTGGTCGATGGCGGCAACAGCCTCCAGGAACACAAGGGCTGAAGGTGTGCCTTCGGTGCCCTTGAGCCAAGCAGGGGAACCAAACCGCCCGGCGGCGGTTTTCCCCTCGAAGGGACCGCAGACCTCAAGGGTGCGGAACAATGTACGACCATCTGGAACTGGAACTGGCGAGAGCCAGGCAGCGCGTCAAGCGTGCGGAATTCTTTCTCACGCGAGCAAATGCAATGCTGGACGGGGAGCGTGGCGTCGGCATCAGCCTTGCGCTGTGCTGCCGGATCAGATCCGAGCAAAAACGTGTGGCTGAAGCGCGCTCACGCCTCCGCCAGATCGATCCCACCACACACTGATTGTGCCATGACCATGATGCCCTCTCCCGAAAAGAGTGCCGCATATCGCGCCGCAAAGCTCGCCATGCTGCGAAAGCTGATGGTGAAGCATATCGAGCGCACCGATGCCCAGGCGCGGAGTGTCGAACAGGCGCTGGCGGTGTTGGCTGAAGCGACTGCCCAGGCCAGCGGCGCGCATCGGTAGCGTAGCCGCCACAGCTCCTGGCCATCCCGGAAGGGATGCGGGAAGTTCGCTCTTCGAAGGAAGGGTGGGGCAACCGTGATCACGCAGAACGTGTCGTTGCAATCCAAGTCGCCCTCAGGACGCCTTGGCCAGAAAACTCTGGTAATCCGACTTGGCCTGCAGCAGGCGCAGCACATTCTCGCGTGATCCCCGCACATGGGCACGGGCCAGGGTACCGGCCCGAGCGGCGTCGCCGGCGCAGATCGCCTCGATGATCTCTGCATGCTCTTCGCGGGCGATCTTCCACTCGTCGAGCCACAGCAATTCGGTCCAGACATAGTGCTGGCACTTGTCGAGGATGCCGCACAGCATGCCGTGCAGCATGGCGTTGCCGCTGATCTGCGCAATGACGCGATGCAGGTCGATGCCGACTTCGAGTTCCTGGAATTTTTCCCTGGTGGTGCGGTCGGGAATGGCGGCGAGCCGTTCGCATTCGGCCAGCATGGCGCGCAGCCGTGCCTTGTCATTCTCGGTCGCGGCGGCGGCCGCCAGTTCGGTCGCATGGCCGTCGAGGAGTTCGCGGATGTCGAAAGCCTCGCGGAACATGTTGATGTCGAACTCGGTGACGACATAGCCCTGGCGCGGCCGGCCTGTGACGAGGCCGTCGCGTTCGAGGCGGTTGAAGGCTTCGCGCACCGGCGTGCGGCTGACATTGAGCCTGGCCGCGATATCGTTCTCGGTGACGCGCGAGCCCGGCGGAATCTGACCGGTCACGATCATCGCCTTGAGCGAGGAATAGACCGAGTCGCGCAGCGTGTTTTTGGTTTCCTTGGCCAAGTCCGTTTCCAGTTCTCCGGTCTTTCCGCCGGAAGTCGACATGATCTCATAGCTGTATTCAAAGTCGGCGCGATTTGCCACGCCCCGGCACCGCGTCCTGCCAGCCCTCCCGGTCAAAGGCTCCTGGCAATGCCGAGCGCTGTTGACATCGCCGATCGCCAAGCTACACTCAAAATTGTATACAAAATAGCATGCGAAATCAAAAATAATGGGAACACCGGTTGGAGAGCCGAAAAATGAACAGGATCAGAAGCGTTAGCGTTGTTGCGGTTGCCGCCCTCATGGCGGCCGGCGCGGCCCCCGCCATGGCGGGCGATACCATCACCGTCGCCTCATGGGGCGGCACCTATCAGGAGGCTCAGACCAAGGCCTTCTTCAATCCGACCGCCGACGCGCTCGGCATCACCATCAAGCAGGACACCACTAACGGCCTCGACGATGTGCGCCTGCAGGTGACCGGCAATGCGGTGAAATGGGATATAACCGAACTCGGCGCCGACGAATGCGCGCGCGGATCGAAGGAAGGCCTGTTCGAGAAGCTCGACTACGGCATCATCGACAAGAGCGGCATCAACCCGAAGCTGGTGCATGACGACTGGGTCGGCATTTCCTACACCTCCGTCGTCCTCATCTACCGGACCGACGTCTTCGGCGACAAAGGCCCCAAGACCTGGGCCGACTTCTGGAACGTGGAGAAATTTCCGGGGCGGCGCGCGCTGAGCGGCAGCCAGTCGACCGAGACGCTGAGCGTCGCCGCACTCGCCTCGGGCCTGCCGATCGACAAGGTTTATCCGGTCGACATCGACAGCGCGCTGAAATCCGTCGACAAGATCCGTGGCCATGTCGATGCCTGGTGGACATCAGGCGCGCAGGCGATGCAGCTGGTCAAGGACGGCGAAGTCGACATGGCGAGCATCTGGAACGGCCGCGCCGGGACGCTGAAGAAGGAAGGCGCGCCGGTCAGCTTCTCCTTCGACCAGGGCGTGCTCACCGCCGACTGCATGGTCATTCCCAAGGGCGCCAAGAACAAGGAAGCCGCCATGAAGGCGCTGGCGATGTTCGTCAGCCCGCAATTGCAGGCCAACCTGCCGCTCTATGTCGACAACGGGCCGGTGAACGAGAAGGCTTTCGAGACCGGCAAGATCCCGCCGGAGCGGATCAAGGACATCAACTCGTCGCCCGAAAACGTCAAGAAGCAGGTGTTGCAGGACGCCGAATTCTGGCGTGACAATCTGGTGGAGGCGACGGAGAAGTTCAACAATCTGATCCAGCAATAGGCCGCGGCCGGACCCGAACCACGGCAGGGCGGCGCACGCTGAAACGGAGCCCGCCCTGCTTCCGCCCGCCCCCTCACCAGGAGACGATGATCTTGTCCATTGCGCCATCCGCGCTGCCGATCAGCATGCGCCGGATCGAGAAACGATTTGGCAGCGTGTCGGTGCTGCGCGACCTGAACCTCGATGTCGAGGCCGGCGAGTTCCTGACGCTGCTCGGGCCCTCCGGCTCCGGAAAGACGACGCTGCTGATGATCCTGGCCGGTTTCGTCAGGGCCAATGGCGGCTCGATCCGGGTCGGCGACGACGAGATCATCACCACGCCGCCGCACAAGCGCAACATCGGCATGGTGTTCCAGAACTACGCGCTGTTTCCGCATATGAACGTCTTTCACAACATCGCCTTCCCGCTGAAGCAACGCGGCGTGCCGGCCACGGAAACGGCGGAGCGGGTGGAGAAGGCATTGGAGCTGGTGAAGCTCAAGGGCCTGGGCGAGCGCCGGGTCGACCAGCTTTCCGGCGGCCAGCGCCAGCGCGTGGCCCTGGCGCGCGCCATCGTCTTCGAGCCGCGCATCGTGCTGATGGACGAACCGCTGTCGGCGCTCGACAAGGGCCTGCGCGAACACATGCAGATCGAGCTACGCGCCCTGCACCGGCGGCTTGGCATGACGACGGTCTATGTCACGCACGACCAGCGCGAAGCCATCACCATGTCGGACCGCATCGCGGTGATGAACGCCGGGCGCATCGAGCAGCTCGACAAGCCGGAAACACTCTACGCCGCGCCGAAGACGCAATTCGTAGCCGGCTTCATCGGCGAATCGAATTTCATTCCCGTCGAATGCCGCAACGGGTCAGTCTGGTATGAGGACAGGCGGATCCAGACGGCAGGGGCGCCGCCGGCCGCCGGCCGGCACCTGATGGTGGTGCGGCCTGAGAAGCTGCGGCTGGTCACGGCTGCCGAACCGCCGAACGGTATCAACGTGCTCGACGCCACGCTCAGCGACATCATCTACCAGGGCGACAGCTTCGTCTGTTACGCCTCGCTGCGCGACGGCCGCCAGCTGACGCTGCGCGACTATTGCCGCAGCGACGTGCTGTCCAGGCTGCCGGCCCCCGGCCAGCCGGTCAGGCTTGGCCTCGATGCACAGGACACGATCCTGGTGGAGGCCGAGGGATGAGCGCGCCATCCGCCCTCCTCGTCGAGACTGCCGGCGCGAGCCGGGACCTCAACGCGCGGGCGCTGCGCGCCGATGCGCGGCGCGAGCAGCTCAGGCTGCTGGCGCTTTTGTCGCCCAGCCTGGTCCTCGTCTTCGCCATCATCATCGTGCCGATCGGCTGGCTGTTCTGGCTGTCTCTGTTCGACGAGGCCGGTGCCTTCAGCGCGTCCAACTATGCGCGCTTCTTCGAGCAGGCCTCCTACATCAAGACCTTCATCACCACCTTCAAGGTGGCCTTCATCGTCACCGGTGCCTGCGTGCTGCTCGGCTATCCCCTGGCCTACATGCTGTCGCAGCTGCCGCGGCGGGCGGCGTCGATCTGCCTGATCTTCGTCATCCTGCCGTTCTGGACATCGGTGCTGGTGCGCACCTATGCCTGGCTGGTGATCCTGCAGCGCAAGGGCCTGATCAACAGCTGGCTGATCGACCTCGGCGTGATCAGCCAGCCGCTGTCGCTCGCCAACAATCTGTCCGGCGTCGTCATCGGCATGACGCATATATTGCTGCCCTTCCTGGTGCTGCCGCTCTACGCCTCGATGAAGACCATCGACACCGATTGCCTGCGCGCCAGCATGAACCTTGGCGCCGGCCCGGCCGCCACCTTCCGTCAGATCTTCTTTCCACTGTCGCTGCCCGGCCTCGCCTCGGGCGTGGTCATCGTCTTCGTGCTCTGCCTCGGCTTCTTCGTCACGCCCGCGCTGATGGGCGGCGGCAAGGTGATCATGTGGGCGATGCGCATGGAGCAGACCACCAGCCTCTATTCCAACTGGGGTGCGGGCGCGGCGCTTGGCGTGGTGCTGCTGCTGGTCACGCTGGCGCTTCTCGGTCTCTTCCAATTGCTGCTCGGCGCGCGCGCCACCGGTGTGTGGAGTTCGCGATGAGCGGGGATGTCGGCCTGCCGATCTCGCACCGGCAACGTCTGTGGCTCTACGCGCTGGGCGGCCTGGTGCTGTTGTTCCTGATCGCGCCGTCGGTCATCATCGTCATCATGTCGTTTTCGGATTCGACGCTGCTGCAGTTCCCGCCGCAGCAATGGTCGCTGCGCTGGTACGAAAGCTATTTCCAGTCGCTGGAATGGCGCGACGCGACCATCGTATCGGTCAAGGTGGCGGTCATGACCGTGCTGGTGGCGACGCCGCTCGGCACCGCGGCTGCCTATGCCATCAACCGGGGCACGCTGCGCTTCAACGGCACCATCAACGGCCTGCTCACCGCATCGCTGATCATTCCGGTCATCCTGATCGGCATCGGCACCTTCTTCCTCTATGCGCGCATCGGCCTCAACAACACGCTGACCGGCCTGGTCATCGCGCACACGGTGCAGGCGCTGCCCCTGGTGGTGCTGACGGTGCTGTCGGGCTTGCGCTCCTACGACATGAACCAGGAGCGGGTGGCGCGCAGCCTGGGTGCCGGGCGCATCGGCGCCTTCTGGCAGGTGACGATGCCGCAGATCCGCTTCTCGATCGTCTCGGGCGCACTGTTCGCCTTCATCACTTCCTTCGACGAAGTGGTGGTTTCGCTGTTCATCTCGGGCGGCGAGACGACGACACTGACACGCCGCATGTTCAACGCGCTGCGCGACCAGATCGATCCGACCATCGCCGCCATCTCGACCTGCCTGATCGTGCTTTCCGTTCTGCTCCTGTCGATGGCGCAGATCTTCGGGCGGCGGCATTGATTTCCATCAGACCAACTCGCTGTAGTGACCATGGGATATCCAGACAGAATGCGTGATTTCCAGTTTCCCGGCCGCTCGCCGGTTCGTGCCACGGAGGCGGTTGCCGCGACATCGCATCCGCTCGCCACGCTCGCCGCGATCGACATGCTGCGCGCCGGCGGCAACGCCATGGACGCCGCCGTCTGCGCCGCCGCCGTGCAAGGCGTCGTCGAGCCGCAATCGACCGGCATTGGCGGCGATTGCTTTGTCCTTTACTGCCCGAAGGGACAAGGCGACGTGCTGGCCTTCAACGGCTCCGGCCGAGCCCCCGCGGGCGCCACCGTCGACTGGTATCTGGACAAGGGTTTCAGCGAGCTTCCCAAACAGGGACCGCACGCGGTGACCGTGCCAGGCGCCATCGATGCCTGGTGCCGGCTACTGGAAGATCATGGCCGCAAGAGCCTGGCCGAGGTGCTGGTGCCGGCCATCCACTATGCCGAGAACGGCTATGTCGTGCATGACCGCGTTGCCTTCGACTGGGCCGAGCCGGAAACCGACCTGTCGGCCGACGAACACGCCGCGCGCATCTTCCTGCCGAACGGCAAGGCGCCGAAGGCCGGCGATATCCATCGCCAGCCGGAACTCGCCGCCACCTTGCGGATAATCGCCAAGCAGGGCCGCGCCGGGTTCTATCAAGGTGCTGTCGCCGACGACATGGTGCGCCGGCTCAATGAACTCGGCGGGCTGCATTCGCACGAGGATTTCGCGGCGACCAAGGGCGACTATGTAGCGCCGGTCAGCACCTCTTATGGCGGCCACGACATCCACCAGATGCCGCCGAACAACCAGGGGCTGACGGCGCTTTTGATGCTGAACGTGCTGTCGGGCTTCAAGCTCGGCGGGCTCGATCCCAACGGCGCCGAGCGCCTGCATCTGGAGATCGAGGCCGGACGCCTGGCCTACCAGGACCGCGACCGCTACCTCGGCGACCAGAACCATGTTCCGGTGCCGGTGAGAGAGCTTCTGTCCAGCGCCTATGCCGACCGGCTGCGCGCCGAGATTCATCGCGACCGCGCCATGACGCATCTGCCGCGCCTGGACCTGCCCGGCAGCGACACGGTCTACATCTCGATCGTCGACCGTGACCGCAACGCGGTCTCCTTCATCAACTCGACCTATTATTCGTTCGGCAGCGGCGTCGTCAGTCCGAAGACCGGCGTCGTCCTGCAGAATCGTGGCTCAAGCTTTCGGCTCGACCCGGCGCACCCGAACGCGATCGCGCCCGGCAAGCGGCCTATGCACACCATCATGCCCGGCATGGCGACGAAGAACGGCCGCGTGGTGATGCCGTTCGGCGTCATGGGCGGCGGCTACCAGCCTTTCGGCCATGTCCACCTTTTGACCAACATGATCGACTTCGGCATGGACCCGCAGCAGGCGCTGGACGCGCCGCGCGTGTTCTACAATGACGGCGTTGTGGAGGCCGAGCGTAACGTTCCCCCTGATGCGCTCGAAGGCCTGCGCAAGCGCGGCCATCGTGTCGTCGAACCGCAGCATCCGCTTGGCGGCGGGCAGGCGGTGCTGATCGACTGGGAGAAGGGCACGCTGACCGGCGCCTCCGATCCGCGCAAGGACGGGATGGCGCTGGGGTATTGAGGGATGGGGCAGGGAATTGGAGGACTGCCTTCAAGGTGTTGGCGCTGGCCCTCATCCGCCTGCCGGCGCCAACGTCGACAATTGTCCGGAGCCGGATCGTCCGCTGGACTTTCTAGAAGCAGTTGTTTGAACCATAGTCGGTGACCATGAGCACGAATTCAAAAGACCTCTCCCATCGTCTCGCCGCCGGCGCTGACAACGCTCCCGCAATCCTGGCGCCCGAGAGGGCCACACTCACCCATGGCGGGCTGCGGAGCCTGATCGAGGCCACGGCCGAGCGGCTGCATGCGCTCGGCATCGGTAGGGGCGACAGGGTGGCGATCGTGCTGCCGAATGGGCCGGAGATGGCCACCGCCTTCGTCGCCGTGGCGGCCGCCGCCTCGACGGCACCGCTCAATCCGGCCTACCGGGCCGACGAGCTCGATTTCTATCTCACCGACATCGGCGCCAAGGCGATCCTTGTCGCGGAAAACGAGACCGGGCCGGCGGTGGCGGTGGCCGAACGCCTCGGCATCGGCGTGTTGAGGCTCATCGTGCAGCCCGATGCGCCGGCCGGCAGCTTCACCATCGAGGGCGCGGCGGTCGGCCCGCAAGCAGCGCCCGCCATGGCAGGGGACGGCGATATCGCGCTTTTGCTGCACACGTCGGGCACGACATCGCGGCCAAAACTGGTGCCGCTCAGCCATGCCAACATCGCAGCGTCAGCCCGCCATATCGGCGCGACGCTCGGCCTGAACGCCGAGGACCGCTGCCTCAACATCATGCCGCTGTTCCACATCCATGGCCTGATCGCGGCGGTGCTGTCGTCGCTGGCAGCGGGTGGCAGCATCTACTGCACGCCGGGCTTCAACGCGCTGCGCTTCTTCCAGTGGCTGGGCGACGCCAAGCCGAGCTGGTACACGGCGGTGCCGACCATGCACCAGGCGATCCTGCCGCGCGCGGCGCGCAATGCCGAGGTCCTGGCGGCGGCGCGCCTGCGCTTCATCCGCTCCTCCTCGGCGTCGCTCCCGGCGCAAGTGATGGGCGAGCTCGAGGCAACCTTCGGCTGTCCGGTGATCGAATCCTACGGAATGACCGAGGCCGCGCACCAGATGGCGTCGAACCGGCTGCCGCCGGGCCTGCGCAAGCCGGGCAGTGTCGGCGCGGCCGGCGGACCCGAGGTCGCGGTGATGGCGCCGGACGGACGGCTGGTCACAGCCGGCGAGACCGGCGAGATCGTCATTCGCGGACCCAATGTCACGGCGGGTTATGAGAAGAACCCGGACGCCAATGCCACGGCCTTCGCGCATGGCTGGTTCCACACCGGCGACCAGGGCGTGCTCGACGAGGACGGTTATCTCCGCGTCACCGGCCGGCTCAAGGAGATCATCAACCGCGGCGGCGAGAAGATCTCGCCGCTCGAGGTCGACGACGTGCTGATGGACCATCCGGCGGTGGCGCAGGTCGTCACCTTCGCCATGCCGCATGACAAGCTCGGCGAGGATGTGGCGGCGGCCGTGGTGCTGCGCGAAGGCATGAGCGCCACCGAAAGCGACATACGCAGCCATGCCGCGACGCGGCTCGCCGACTTCAAGGTGCCGCGCAAGATCCTGATCCTTGACGAGATCCCCAAGGGCGCGACGGGCAAGCTGCAGCGCATCGGGCTCGCCGCCAAACTCGGGCTCTAGATCAGGATGACGTTTCCTCGAATCGGCACCCTGATCTAACTTTTTGTTGGAGCATGATCTTTTCCGAAAAACCGGTCCCCACTTTTCGGGATCATGCTCGAAGGCATGTCGCTTGGAAGTGTCCTCGGTTCCAAGATAACGACATGCATGAAATAAAAGGCCCACTAAGATGAAGATCACCATTTTCGGCGCCGGCGCGATCGGCGGCTACCTCGCGGCCAAGCTGGCGATCGCCGGCCGCACCGATCTGTCGATCGTCGCGCGCGGCGCCCACCTCGAAGCGATCCAGGCAAACGGCCTGCGCCTGATCGAGGACGGCCAGGAATCTGTCGCTCCCGTCCGGACCGCCCCCAGGGCCGAGGAGCTTGGCGTGCAGGACACAGTCGTGCTGGCGCTGAAGGCCCACTCACTCACCCCGGCACTGGACCAGATCGCGCCGCTCCTCGGACCGGACACATCAGTCGTCACCATGCAGAACGGTGTGCCCTGGTGGTATTTCCATGGCGTGGGCGGGCCGCTCGAAGGCACCAGGCTGAACGCGGTCGATCCCGGCGGCGCGATCTGGCAGCGGATAGGTCCGGAGCGCGTCATCGGCTCGGTCGTCTATCCCGCCGCCGAAGTCGACGCGCCCGGCCTCATCCGCCATGTCGAGGGCAAGCGCTTCTCGCTTGGCGAACCTTCGGGCGAGCGCAGCGAACGGGTGACGCGTCTGGCCGAGGAAATGGTCAAGGCCGGCCTGCAGGCACCGGTGCGCGAGGATATCCGCAGCGAGATCTGGGTGAAGCTGTGGGGCAACCTCTCCTTCAACCCGATCTCGGCTCTGACCGGCAGCACGCTGGCCGCTATCGTCGCCGACGATGGTACCCGCATATTGGCCCGCAGCATGATGCTGGAGGCGCAGGCGATCGGCGAAAGCCTGGGCGTGCGTTTTCCCATAGGGGTCGACCGCCGCATCAAGGGCGCCGGCGATGTCGGCGAACACAAGACCTCGATGCTGCAGGATCTGGAGCGCGGCCGCCCGATGGAGATCGATGCGCTGGTCACAGCGGTACAGGAACTTGGCCGGCTGACGGACAAGCCGACGCCGACGATTGATGCCGTGCTGGCGCTGGTGCGGCGGCTGGCGGTGGAGCGCGGGTGTTATGGGTAAGAGGCGCGCGACAGTCCAAGCCTTAAAGCGCCCTGCTCCGCCCGGAGTGATGCGGTTCGGTAGCTTTGGAGAGCATCCACGGCAAGGGGCCAGACCTTTGAACCCTCCGGAGGCAAGGCGTTCCACACAAGGCATAGATATTGGAAACGTCGTCCTTCTCTTGAGGTCTTTGCGCCATTTCTGACATCGCCAGCCCACCGGCGGGGTGTCATGATGTGCATCGCCAACGCACAGAGAATGATTTCATGTTTCCAAGCCGTCGCATCGCCTTGAAATTTGTCGCTCTTCTCAGCGTTTCGATCGGTGCTTTTTGCGCTTCGACCGCATTCGCGGAAAGTGTCGATCCGGCGCTCCAGAAGCTGATCAGCGGGCCACAGCGCTCACAGCCCAACAGCGTGCGGGACAAATATCGCCATCCCGGCGAGGTGCTGACATTCTTTGGCGTGAAGCCTGAGAGCGTCGTCGTCGAAATCCTTCCTGGCGCAGGTGGATATTGGACCGAGATCCTGGCCCCCTATCTGAAGCAAAACGGTCGCTATATCGCGGCAAATGGCGAGAAGACTTCGCCTTCGGCTGAGGTCCAGAAGGATAATGCCGCCTTGGCGGCCAAGCTTGCCGCCGATCCGGCCGACTATGACAAGGTCACCGTCACTGAATTTGCCGCAGACAAATATGCGATCGCGCCGCCAGGAAGCGCGGATTTCGTACTGACCTTTCGAAACATCCACAATTGGATGAGTGCCGGCACCACCGCGGACGCTTTCGCCGCCTTCTACAAGGCGCTGAAGCCTGGCGGTATCCTCGGGGTCGAGGAGCATCGGGGCAAGCCGGACGAGCCGCAAGATCCGCTCGCCAAGTCTGGTTATGTGCGCCAGGACGTTGCGGTCGGGTTTGCGGAGGCGGCGGGTTTCAGATTCATCGGCAGCTCCGAGGTCAACGCCAATCCCAAAGACACGAAGGATTATCCGAGCGGCGTGTGGACCCTGCCGCCAACCTTCAAGCTCGGCGCGCAAGATCACGCAAAGTATGTAGCCATAGGCGAAAGCGACCGCTTCATCCTGAAATTCCAAAAACCATAGGAATCCGGTGACGGGGATTGCCCGGAGCGGATCAGCCCCTGCCCGCCCGACCGAGCACGCGCGCATAAAGCTCGCCGACGATGCCGCGGCGGAAGACCAGCACGCAGACCATGAAGATGAGTCGGGTGGCGATGGTCACGGGGAAACCGGAGGTGGCGAGCGTGTTTTCCAGCCCGACGACCAGGCTGGCGCCGACGATCGGCCCGACCATCGTGCCGATGCCGCCGAGCAGCAGCGTCCCCCCAACGATTACCAGCAAGCGGTATTGAACATGTGCAAGATGAGGATGAGCGGCAAGGGGCGGCTTGCGGATTTCATGTTCGACGCCTGGCAAGGCTTTTGCCCGCCGGACCGCTTTCCCGAGCCTGCCGCCGCCAGGGTGGCAGCAAGGCCGATTGGCCAGATCACGCCAGCCGGAAGCTCGGGAAGCGGCACGGCCATGTGAGCCGTGACCGGCGGCATGGCGGAATCAGCGCAGACATCATCCCATTCTTAGTCAGGGGAATGGACTCGACCGCCAGAGCCGTAACGCTTAGATTGCGTATGGATCGCCAGCCTCCAGGGGGAAGCCAACTGAGATATCAGGATGGCTTTGGTAATGAATAGGTCGATAACCGCCATTACCGTGACGCACAACAGCGCGCATACCGTGCGCGGCGCGCTCGCTTGCCTGCCCCCGGGCATCGAGATCGTGTGTGTCGACAATGCAAGCACCGACGATCTTTCCGCCGCGCTATCCGGTTTTGCCGTTCGTCGCATCGATAATCCTGCAAACCTCGGCTTTGGGCGTGCCTGCAACATCGGGGCGGCGGCGGCATCGGGGGAGTATTTGCTGTTCGTCAACCCCGATGTGCGCCTTGGCGCGGACGCCGTCGACGCGCTGATGCAGGCGGCTGAACGCTACCCGAATTGCGGCGTCTTCGTGCCGCGCACGAACACGGTGGATGGGCGCCTGTGGTTTCGCGAGCAGAGCGAAATAGATCGCCTTTCCGGTGTGTCGCTGCCCACACGTATCCGGCAGGTCTGGGGGGATTGTTGCGTGCGCTTCGTCAATGGCGGCGTGTTCATGATCAGAAGAAAGCTCTTCCTGGATACGGGAGGCTTCGACGAGGATATCTTCCTGTATTTCGAAGATGACGATCTCTCTTATCGGCTGCTGCAGCGTGACGAGCCCATGATCCTTGTCAGTAGCGCGCACGCTGTCCACGACGTCGGCACTTCGGTTGCACAATCAACCCGGTCACGGATCTTCCGGTATCGGTCCAAGATGCGGTCGGAGATCCACTTGCGCAGAAAGTACGGCATAGCCTATAGCCCATTTGTGGACATACTCCGCTATCTGACGAAGATAGGCTTCTACTGCCTTACGCTTAATCGAAATAGACTGATTAATTCCCTGGGCCGGCTGATCGGTATATTTGATAGCATCCTTGACCGATCGCACGCGAATCGAAACAGCGGCTATGTCGCCTGACGCTACCGACACAAGACTTGTTCCGCCTGATGTCCTGCCCTGCGAACCGCGAAAAGGCGACGCATGTGGTGTCGACCAAAGCAGTGCGCTGAGCGAAATCCACATCCACACGCCGGGACGCTACATCGTCGAACTTTCGCCAACGGACAGGCGGATGCCGTTTCTCCGGCTCAATGTTAGCCGCGCTGGACATCTGGACAGGGTCGTCTATGTGCCTGTCACCAGGCGGACGTCCTATCTGCTCAAAAGTCGTGAAGGCGGACTGGCGCTGCGGTTCGACAGAAGCGACGTCGTTGCGGCGAGTGCTCGCCCCCTAAGCATCAGGGATATTGGCGCGCTGTTGAGTCGGCGCCGTCGCCACAAGCGATTTCAACTGCCTCTTGGCCAAGGCATCGTATTGCAGCCTCTTTTGCACATTTCAGGGGCGGAAGGGCGCGAGTTGGCCCGTGCCCTCGGCAGCCTTGCCGGTTGGGGTTTTGGCACGGCGAGCGACAATCTGCAGAAAACCCTGTTACGGCACTTTGATGGTCCGCCAGCCGAGGCCCCCGAACGCCGGCCCGCCGTCAAGCCCAGAATCGCCGTAGCGCTTCATCTGCATTACCCCGATCTCTGGCCCGAATTCGAGGCGCTGCTGGCGACGATCGGTCGCCCGTTCCATCTCATCCTCTCACTGACCCAGCCCGACATGGCACTCGCGCAACGCGTCCAGGCGAGATTTCCGGATGCCGAGGTCGTCGTTTATGACAATCGCGGTCGCGACGTCGGTCCTTTCATCCAATTGCTTCGTGAAGGAAGGCTCGATCCCTTCGACCTGATCTGCAAGCTGCATGGCAAGAAGTCTGGGCCGCGCGGGCCGCGCATGGTCCTCGGTGATATCTGGCGCCAGGCCAGTGCGTTCGACCTGATCGGATCCCGCGACATGGTTGACCGCATCATCGCCGAGTTCGAGCGTTCGCCCGAGACCCAGATGATTGGATCCAGGCGCTTTCGGTTGCCCAATAAATGGAAGGGGGAGAAGGCTGCGTGGGGCGAGAACAGGGCGATGGTCCTCAACTTGCTGGAGACGATGGGGATGCCCTCCAGTTCCCGTCTCGACTTCTTTGCCGGGACGATGTTCTGGGTTCGCCGCGGCGCGCTGGAACCCCTCATGCGACTTGATCTGCCTTTGGCAGTCTTCCCCGAAGAGGCAAGCCAACAAGACGGCACGTTGCAGCATGCCCTGGAGCGTGTGCTTGGAATGATCTGCACAAAGATCTCCGACATTGCCTGGGATGACGAGATGGCGCCGGATTCCCGCGAGGCAGACCCGATTGGATAGATCCGAATTCCTGATCTTCATAGGATCGCTCACCAGCAGAAGACGCTGGAAGATCTTCCGAACCTGGCAACGAATTCGCGCCAGCGGGCTGTTCGATTTGTCGTGGTATCTGGTCCAGAATCCGGATGTAGCCAGGAGCGGAAAAGATCCGATCCTGCATTACATCAGGCACGGTGCCGCCGAGTCACGAAACCCAAGTCCGGACTTCGACAACGAATACTACCTGACGAAGTATCCCGACGTGACTGCCGCGTCGATGAATCCGTTGGATCACTACATTCGTTTCGGCAAGATGGAGGGGCGCAGCGCCCGGCGTGCTCCGGGCACAAATGCCGGCGCCCTCCAGAGACCCGCTAGCTATGTGCCGCGATCCGGCGAGGGCCGACCAGCCGCTTTGCGGGCGCGCCTCGTTGCATTCTACCTGCCGCAGTTTCATCCGATTCCTGAAAATGATGCCTTCTGGGGAAAGGGCTTCACGGAATGGACGAATGTGACGCGGGCGACGCCGCAGTTCGACGGTCATTACCAGCCCAGGCTGCCGGCGGATCTTGGCTTCTATGACCTGCGCGTGAAGGACATCCAGAAGGAACAGATCGAGATTGCCCTTCAGTATGGCCTCTCGGGGTTCTGTTTCCACTTCTACTGGTTCAACGGCAAGCGCGTTCTTGAGATGCCGATCGCCCAATTCGTCGAGAACGACGCACACGAGATGGGTTTCTGCATCAACTGGGCAAACGAGCCGTGGAGCCGCCGTTGGGATGGGCGCCAACAGGAAGTCTTGATCCCGCAATCGCACTCGCCCGACGACGACCTGGCCTTCATCCAATACGTAGCCGGCTATTTCCGTGACAGAAGATACATCCGTATCGGCGGCAAGCCACTGCTTATGGTTTATCGGCCCGGATTGTTTCCGTCGGCAGCTGAAACGGCACGACGCTGGAGGGCCTATTGCCGGGAAGCCGGCATCGGCGAGATTTTTCTTGCCTATCCGCAGTCGTTCGACTTGGACGATCCCGCGGAATTCGGGTTCGACGCCGCCGTCGAGTTTCCACCGAACCTTGGACGATTTCCCGATATCAGCGCCAGCATCCCAGCGCTCAAGAGCGGCTTCAGGGGGAAGATCTACGACTGGACAGAGCTCCTCAATCGCAGCCGCGCCTACCCGCAGGTTGCCTACACGCTGTTTCGCGGGGTTTGCCCTTCCTGGGACAACACGGCGCGGAGGATGGAGGCCGCCTACATTCTGGTGAACCCGTCGCCGTCCCGCTACAGAGAATGGCTCGCCAACGCGGTCGTCGATACATGCGATCGGTTTGCCGATTTCGACAGCCGGCTGATCTTCGTCAATGCCTGGAACGAATGGGCGGAGGGAGCCTATCTCGAGCCTGATGCCCGCCATGGCTACGCCTACCTGCAGGAGACGCGGGACGTCCTGTCGGCACGGCCAGCGGCCGGCAGATCACCCGGGGGGCCGTCGTGGCGCGTTTTGTTCGTGTCGCATGATGCGGCTCTCGGTGGAGCGCAGGCATCGTTGATCAACATCATCCAATGGCTGCAATCGCATACCAATCTGGAGATCAAGGTGCTGTGCCTGGCAGGCGGTCAGTGGCTCGAAGCGTTTCGACGTCTCGTCGATACCGTCGTTCTGGATGATCTGGCTTCAGAGACCCGGACGACCGCCACGAAGCTGGCCCACATTACGGAATGGTACGGTGGCATACCGGACCTCATCTATTGCAACAGCCTGGCGACCGGCCGGGTGCACGCGCTGCTTGGAGAACTGGACCGGCCAATCCTGACGCATGCCAGGGAGTTGGGAACGGGCGTTGCCCGATACGCCAAGGACAATATGGGCGATGTCGTTTCCCGCACACAGAGATTTGTAGCGTGTTCCCGAAGTGTCCGGGACTATCTGGTATCCGAGCACAACGTTGCAACGGACGCCATCGACGTCATCCCAAGTGCGGTTCCGCAACCCAACGCCGATCACAGCCCTACGGAAATCCGGCGCCTTGAAAGCCGCAGCCTTGCCGGCTGGCCGACGGACAAGGTCATCGTCTTGGGTTCCGGCGTCGGCATGCCCTTCCGCAAGGGTGCCGACCTCTTCATCGAGGTCGCCCGAATCCTTCGGGCACGCGGGGTCGAAGACTATCATTTCTACTGGCTCGGCTCGTTTCCGGGGCGCGAACGGGATGAGGTTCTCGGTACATGGTCGCAGCAACTCGACAGATTGCGGGCGGACGGGTTGGACGAAAAAGTCACATTTCTGGGTGATGTCGACGATGTGGGGACTTACCTGCGGCGCGCCGATCTGTTTCTCCTGACCTCCCGCGAAGAGCCGTTCGGCCGCGTCATGCTGGAGGCGGCCTTTGCCGAATTGCCGGTGATCTGCTTCGCGGGCAGCGGCGGGGCACCGGAGTTCGTCGAGGAGGATGCCGGCATCATCGTCGAGCGGGCTGACCCCGCCGCGATGGCCGATGCCACGTTGAGACTGATCCGGGACAAGTCCCTGCGGATGCAGCTTGGCAGGCAGGCGAGCACCAAGGCAAGGCTAAATTTTTCCACCGATCGGGTCTTTCCGCGCCTGCTGTCGACCATGCGGAAGGTCGCAAACAAGCCGCCGGCGGTCTCGATCATCGTACCGAACTACAACTACGCGCGCCATCTGCATGAGCGTATGGACAGTATTCTGGGGCAGTCGTTCCAGGATTTTGAACTCATCATCCTGGACGATGCCTCGACAGACGGCAGCCAATCGATCCTGAATTACTATGCCGGTGTCCATGGCACCCGTGTCATCGTCAATGACAGGAATTCCGGGGCGCCCTACCCGCAGTGGTTCAAGGGCATGGCGCTTGCAAAGGCCGACTTGATCTGGATCGCCGAAGCCGATGACGTATCAGAGCCGAGTTTCCTCGAAACACTGGTGCCCTTGTTCCGCGATCCAGGCGTGAAGTTTGCCTTTTGCGCATCGAAGATGATCAATGATCGAAGCGAGACCGTCGGCGACTATCTGTCCAGCCCGTACCTCACCGATCTCTCCAATTTCAAATGGAGGCGCAGCTACCAGGTTTCGGCGGCGCAGGAGGTCAACGAAGGGCTGGGTGTCAAGAACACGGTCATCAATATCAGCGCGGCGGTTTTCCGGAAGTTCGACATCACGCCGGATTTCGTCGCGCATGTCCTGTCCCTGCCGGCGGGCGGCGACTGGTACTTTATCCTCGAGGCAATCCGCAACGGCTCCGTCGCCTATGAATCTGCATTGCTCAACCATCACCGCCGGCACGGGGACAGCGTTACCAGCGCCGTCACCGCCTCCCATTCAGAGGCACTGCTGCGCACGCGGCAAATGATCCATCAGCATGTTTTGCACACATACGAAACGGACTTGGCCATCAAACTGAAAATGGCCGAACATGCCTTGCAACTCTGGAACCAGCTCTTTCCCGGTCGCCCGGCCGAAGAGATGGAAAGCCTGTATTCGCTAACCAAATTGGGCGAATTCCCTGCGAGAAGCCTGCGGATCCCAGAGATTGCTCTCGAGCCGTAACCGTTTCACGGAAACGGTGAACTGCTTCACCTCTTTGTTTTGGCGCGATTGCAAGGTCAAGCGCTACGCGCTTGTCCCGGGAAAACCGCTTCACACTTTTCCTGGAATTGCTCTAGTTACCGGCAGCGACGAGATGGCCGTTGCCGACATCTTGCAAGGCCAGCTTTAGCGGCGCCTCCCCGATCTTGCGGGTGGCGCTCGGGATCTCCTGATCGAGCCGGGCGAAGCGGCTTCTGCGCCTGGCCGGATCAGGCACCGGCACGGCCTCGATCAGCCGTTTCGTGTAGGGGTGACGCGGGTTGGAAAAGACCTGATCGCGCGTGCCCATCTCGACGATCTGGCCGAGATACATGACGGCGACGCGGTCGGAGATGTTCTCGACCACCGCCATGTCGTGCGAGATGAAGAGATAGGCGACGCCGAATTCGCGCTGCAATTCCTTCAACAGGTCGAGCACGCGCGCCTGCACCGAGACGTCGAGCGCCGACACGCTCTCATCCGCGATGATCAGTTTTGGCCGCAGCGCCAGCGCGCGGGCAATGCAGACGCGCTGACGCTGTCCGCCTGAGAATTCGTGCGGATAGAGTTCCATCTGGTCGGCCGACAGGCCGACGCGCTCGAACAATGCCGCCACACGCTCCCGGCGCTCGTCCTTCGAGGCAATGCCATGGATGACGAGCGGCTCGGCGACGAGATCACCGACGCGCATGCGCGGGTCGAGCGAGGCGAAGGGGTCCTGGAAAATCATCTGCACGTCGCGGCGCACCGCCTTGCGTTCGTCGCGGCCCAGGCCCGATAAATTGCGCCCCCCGACAACGATGTCGCCGCTATACGGCACCAGTCCGGCCAGCGCCTTGGCGGTGGTCGACTTGCCGCAGCCCGACTCGCCGACCAGCGCCAGCGTCTCGTTGGGCGCGATCGAGAAGCTGACGCCCTCAACCGCATGAACACGGCGGGTGACCCGGCCAAAAACGCCGCCGCGTAGATCAAAGCGAACATGAAGGTCGCTGACCTCGGCGACGTTTGCCGGCTTGGAAAATTCCTGTGCATCCCTGGATTTCTGCCGCCCGACACCGCTGCCGATGCGCGGCACGGCGGCCAGCAGCTCGCGGGTGTAATCCGCCTGAGGTCGGACAAAAATGTCCGATGCCTTGCCCTCCTCGACCATGCGGCCATGCCGCATGATGATGACGCGATCGGCCATCTCGGCGACAACGCCCATGTCGTGGGTGATGAGGATGACGCTCGTGCCATGCTGGCGCTGCAAGTCGCGCAGCAGTTCCAGCACCTCGCCCTGCACGGTGACGTCGAGCGCCGTCGTCGGCTCGTCGGCGATCAGCACGTCGGGCTTGAGCGCCAGCGCCATGGCGATCATCACCCGCTGGCGCATGCCGCCAGAGAGTTCGTGCGGAAACTGCTTTAGCCGGCTTTCAGCTTCCGAAATGCGCACCGCCTTCAGCGCCTCGATGGCACGCTGGCGGGCCTCGGCTTGCGACAGGCTGGTATGCGCCTCGATGGACTCGGTGAGCTGGCGGCCGATCGACAGCACAGGGTTCAGCGAGGTCATCGGCTCCTGGAAGATCATGGCGACGCGGTCGCCGCGAATGCGCCGCATCTGGCGCTCGTCGAGATCGGTCAGCTCGACATCACCGAGACGGATGGTGCCGGAGGATATGCGGGCAGCAGGCTGCGGCAGCAATTGCATGATCGCCAGCGCCGTCATCGATTTCCCGGAGCCGGACTCGCCGGCGATGCAGAGCGTTTCGCCGCGTGCAAGTGTGAGCGACAGGTCGGAAACAACCTCGCGCTCGCCATCCTCGCCGCGCACGCTGACCGACAGGCCGGCGATATCGAGCACCAGTCCCGCCGTCACCGGAGCGGCAGCTCCGGTCCGCCTCCTGCCCACGCCAGCGTTCATTCGAAGACGCAGCGCGGGAAGTAGAAAGAGACCACCCAGTTCGGCATGTCGACGATCTCGCTGATGCGCAGATCACCGCAGACCGAGGCCAGCATGTAAGCCTCGACCGGATCGAGCTTGTAGCGCCCGGCGAGCAGGTCGACCATCTGCGCAACGGCCTCCTTCGCACCCGTCATCAGGTCCGGCCCGATGCCGGTCGTCACCTCATAGCCCTTGGCGTCGAGATGGCGCGTCACCGGCCCCGGCGTGGTGAAGCGCGGCGTCTTCAGCCGGGCGTCCTTGACCAGGTCGAGCTTGAGCACGACGTCCATCGGGCTTTCGATCGCCGTGCCGCAAACCTCGCCGTCGCCTTGCGCGGCATGGGTGTCGCCGACCGAGAACAGCGCACCGGCCACTTCCACCGGCAGATAGAGCGTCGTGCCGGCGGCGAGATCGCGGATGTCGAGATTGCCGCCGACGCGTCTGGGCGGGACCACCGAGTGATGGCCCATCTCGGCCAGTGCGTTGCCGATGGTGCCGGCAAAAGGCTTTAGCGGCACACGCGCATTTTTGCCGAACAGCGCCGGCTCGAGCGAGGCTGCGTCATATTTCCAGATGTTCAGCGCCGGCTCCATGAAATCGTCGGCGAGCAGCCCAAAGCCCGGAATGTTCGCCGTCCAGCCGAAGCCGGACGGTTTGAACATCTCGATCGTCACCTTCAGCGCGTCACCCGGTTCGGCGCCCTCGACGAAGATCGGCCCGGTCACCGGGTTGATCGTGGCGAAGTCGAGCTTGGCGATATCGCCGACCGTGCTGTCGGGTTTCAGCTGACCGCCGGAGGAATCGAGGCACTGGAACTCGATGGTCGAGCCGGGCGCCACACGTTCGGCCGGGGCGAAGGCGTTGTCCCAGCCGAAATGGTGATGGCGTCCGTGGATGGTGTAGTCGCAGTTATTGCACATCTTTTACGTACACATTGTCATAGTTGATCGGGATATGGACCGGGTCGACATAGAGGTTGTCGGCGCCGCCCATGCGGGCCGATTTCATGGTGAAGCGCTGTTCGTTGAAGACCGGCGCCCAGGGCGCGTCCTCCATCACCTTGTCGTAGATGGCGCTCCACATCTTGTCGCGTTCGACGGCCTTTGAGGGATCGACCACTGAGTCGGCCTCGGCCGCCTTGGCGTCGAGATCCTTGTTGCAGTACCACGACCAGTTCCAGCCACCCGGCACAGCACCGGCGCAGCCGAGGATCGGGCCGTAGAAGTTCGACGGATCCGGGAAGTCGGCGATCCAGGCCATGCCGCCGGACCAGATCATCGGCGCGCCGGCCTTGTCGCCGCCGGCGGCAATGACATTGGCCTGAGCGAGCGACTGGATGCTGGCCTTGATGCCGATCGCCGCCAGATCCTGCTGGATCGCCTGGGCGATGCGCGGGTTGGGGTCGGTGTTCATGGCAAACAGTTGCGTGTCGAAACCATCGGGGTGACCGGCCTCGGCAAGCAGCGCCTTGGCCTTGGCGACATCATAGGGATAACCCTTGTATTCCTTGTCGTAGCCCGGCATCGACGGCGGCAGCGGCTGGTTGGCCGGCACGGCGCGGCCGTTGATGATCTGGATGATGCGCGCCTTGTTGATTGCCATGTTGACGGCCTGACGCACCTTCACATTGTCGAACGGCGCCATGGTGGTGTTCATGGTGACATAGCCGGTGTGCAGCTGGCCGCCTTCGACGACACGCGCCTTCTGCTCGGGATCGGCCATCACTTCCTGGAACTTGGCCGGCGGAATGCCGTCGCCGGGCACGTCGATCTCGCCCTTCTGCAGGCGCAGCAGCGCGACGATCGGCTCCTGGCCGATCTCGAAGGTGATCTTGTCCAAATGCGGCAGGCCCTTGTGCCAATAGTCCGGGTTGCGCTCGAAGACGATGCGCTGTCCCAATGTCCATTCGGCGAGCTTGAAGGCTCCGGTGCCGACCGGATGCTTGCCGAAATCGGCGCCGTACTTTTCGACCTCTTCCTTCGGCACGACATGCGAGAAGTTGATGGCCATGACATGCAGGAAGGTAGCGTCGGGACGGGTCAGCTCGAACTTGACGGTGTAGGGATCGACGACCGTGACGCCCGACAGGGTCTCCGCCTTGCCTGCGGCCACCTCGTCATAGCCCACGATCGAGCCGAAGAAGCCGGCACCGGGGCTCTGCGTTTTCGGGTTGGTGACGCGGTCGAGCGAATACTTCACGTCGTCGGCGGTCATTTCGCGGCCGTTGTGGAATTTCACCCCGTGGCGCAGCTTGAAGGTGAAGGTCTTGCCGTCGGGCGAGATCTCGTAGCTCTCGGCAAGGTCGGGCTTGAGGTTGGTGGTGCCCGGTTCGTAGTCCATCAACCCGTCGAACAGGCTCTTGATCATCGACCAGTTCTGCCAGTCATAGCCGATCGCCGGGTCGAGGGTCGCGACATCGTCCTTGTAGGTGATGGTGATGGCGCCGCCCTGCTTGGCGTTGGGATCGATCGTGTCCTCGGCGCGCGCGCTCGTCATGCCGAGCATCAGCGCCAGCGCCGATGCCGCTACCGTGGATATGAGATACTTTTTCATTGTTATGTTCCCTTTCTCTGTTTGTTTTCGGTCATGTCCTGATTGTCATCTGAGCTTGATGCGGGGGTCGATGAAGGGCGCGACGATGTCGGCCAGGAGATTGCCGAGCACGATGGCAAAGGCCGAGACCAGCGTGACGCCCATGATGATCGGGATGTCGACGCGCTGGATGGCCTGCCACGCCAGCTGGCCGATGCCGGGCCAGCCGAACACGCTTTCGACGACAACGATGCCGCCCATGAAGATGCCGATGTCGATGCCGATCATGGCGATGATCGGCAGGATGGCGTTGGGCAGTGCGTGGCGGAAGAGGATGGCACCACGCGCCAGGCCTTTCGCACGCGCGGTGCGGACGTAATCCTGGCGCAACACGTCGATCATCGACGAGCGCATCATGCGCGCGTACCAGCCGGCGCCGAGGATGCCCATGGTGAGCGACGGCAGCACCAGATGGCGCCAGGTGCCGTAGCCGCCGATCGGAAACCAGCTCAGCCGCACGGCAAAGACATAGAGCAGCAAGAGACCGACGACGAATTGCGGCGCCGAGACTCCGACGAAGGACGCGACCATCAAGGTCTGGTCGGTGGCGGTGCCGCGCTTGACGGCGGCGATCAGGCCCATGGAGAGGCCGATCAGCAATTCGCACAGGATGGCGCCGACCATCAAAAGCAGGCTCGCCGGCAACCGCGAGACGATCAGCTCGGTAACCTCGGAGCGCTGGATGTAGGAGCGGCCGAGATCGCCGCTGACGAGCCTGGTCAGATAGTGCCAGTACTGGACGACGAAAGGCTGGTCGAGGCCAAGCTGCTGGCGGATGTTCTCGACCGTCTGTGGCGTGGCGCTGCGCCCGGCGATCTGGCGCACCGGATCAGCGGGCAACAGGTAGAGCAGCGCGAAGGTGATCAGCGAGACGCCGAGCAGGATGAGCAGCGACTGGATCAGCCGGCGGCCGAGATAGGCGATCATGACCGGCCCCCCATCATTCCCGGCCCCTCTGCGTCGGATCGAGGATGTCGCGCAGCGCGTCGCCGATCAGGTTGAAGGCCAGCGCCAGCGCCAGGATCGCCGCGCCGGGGAAGAACACCAGCCAGGGCGCTGCCTGGAAATAGGTCTGGTTCTCGAAGATGATGTTGCCCCACGAGGCCGTCGGCGGCTGCACGCCGATGCCGAGGAAGGAGAGCGTCGCCTCCAGCAGCACCGTCGTCGAAATGCCGAGCGTGCCCCAGACTATGATGGTCGGCAGGAGGTGCGGCAGGATGTGGCGGAACAGGATACGCGGCGCGCCGGCGCCGATGGTGCGCTCGGCGTCGATGAACTCGCGCTCTGCGAGCGAGGAAGTTTCGGTGTAGATGACGCGCGCGGTCTGCACCCAGTTGACCAGCGCGATGACCATGGCGACGATCCACAGGCTGGGCTCGAACACCGCCGCCAGGCAGATGGCCAGCAGCAGCGCCGGAAACGCCATCATCAGATCGGTGAAACGCATCAGCGCGCTGCCGATCCAGCCGCGGAAATAACCTGCCGTGACGCCGACCAGCGTGCCGATCAGAAGTGCCACGCCATTGGCGACGATGCCGATGATCAGCGAGGTGCGGGCGCCGTAGAGGATGCGGGTCAGCAGGTCACGGCCGAGCAGGTCGGTGCCGAGCCAGAATTTGGCATCCGGCGGCAAGGGCGAGCCCTCGATGGTCAGGCCGTCGAACATCTGTTCGTTGGGATCATAGCCGGTCAGCCAAGGGGCCAGCACGGCGCCGGCGACCACGATGGCGACGATGACCAGGCCGAGCAGCGCCAGACGGCGCTTGACCAGCCGGCGCCAGACGCCCGCGCGCGGCCTGGCCGGCATGCGCGCCGGCGCGATGAGATCAGGCGCGATGGGACTGGTCATCGCCGCCTTCCTCGCCTGTTTCCTCGCTCATCATCGCCACGATCCGGCGTGCGGCATCCTCAACGCTGATCTGCCAGCTCATCGCCAGCGAGCGCAGTTGCGCATAGGCGCGCTCGTCATCCGTGCCTTTCGACAGTGCCGCCACCGCACGCACGATCGTCTGGCGCTCTGCGACGCGCTGGCGCAGCGAGGAAATTTCGCCGGCTAAATTCTTGCGCGCCTCGAAACTCTGCCGCGCGATCAGCAGCGCGCTGTAGACGCCGGCAGTGCCGACCGGCTTCAAAAGCTGGGCATCGGCGTTGTGCGACAATGCCCATTCGATACGGCCCGGCGCCTCCGAACCGATCAGCGCCACCAGCGGCATCGGCGCCTCGCCCGGCTTCCAGGGGAATTGCTCGTCGAAACCGAGATCGGCGTCGAAGAAGACGAAATCGGCGGCGAGCGCCTCGGGCGGCAGTTCCGGCCAGCAGTCGAGCGTGACGAGGCCGATGGCCGACAATTGTCTTGTGATGGCCTGCACCGTCGGATGCGGGCGATGCAGGATGAAGGCCCTGGCGCCGCCGAGATTGGGGATGCGCGGGATTCTGGTCACGACACCACCCTCAGGCGCGGACGGCCGAACGTCTTGGCGGGGTCGTAGCGCGACAGATAGGGATCCGGCGCGACTTCGTGCTGCTGGCTGACGACCTCGAAATATCCGTCGGCGATCCGGCCGATGATGACAGGCAGCGTCGCGTGCTGGGTGTGGGCGTCGATGGCGATCGGCCCCAGCCGGGTGGAGAAGCGCGTTGCGGCGAAGGCTTTCGAGAACCCCGCCGGGCCGGCGTCGGGATCGCGCGACAGCACCTCGGCCATCACCTGCACGGAGGCATAGGCGGAGGCCTCGAAGGACGAGGCGAAAGCCGCCGGCCGTGGTGCGAAATAGGGCCCGACCGATAGATGTCCCTTGCCCGTTTCGCCGATCGCCGGCAGCTCGCCCTCGGTGAGGTTGCAGGAGATGACCGGGCAGGTTTGCGGGCTGAAGGCAGGATCCTCATCGCCTAGGTCACGATAGGCGGCCAGGAAGGCATAGGATGAGGTGCCGATCAGATTGTTGAGGATGAAGTTCGGCCGCGTCGCGCGGATTTCCCCGATCAGGCGCGACACGTCGGTCTCGCCGATGCGCAGATAGCGTTCTCCCAGCACCTTGCCGCCGGCGTCCGCGATCAGGTCGCGCGCGACACGGTTCATCTCCCAGCCCCAGATATAGTTCGAGCCGAGCAGGAAGCCGTTGGCGCCGAAGCGCGGCACGACATGGGCCATCAGCGGCACCAGGTGCTGGTTGGGACAGGCGTGCATGTAGACGACATGCTCGTTGGCCTCGAAGCCTTCGTAGGGGCAGGCGTACCAGAGCATGCCGCCGGCCTTCTCCAGCACCGGGATCGTCTCCTTGCGGCTCCAGGATGTGACGCAGCCGACGACATGGCGTGCGCTGCTGGTCTTGAAGATGTCCTCGCAAAGCGTCGCGTAGCGGTCGGCATTGCTTTGCGGATCGCGCTCGACGGGCACCAGCTCGATGCCTGAGCCGCGATCGGCATTGATGTCGGCGATGGCGCGCATGGCGCCCATGCGGCACGCATCGGAGACGAGCTGATAGCTCCCCGAGCGGGAATAGAGGATGCCGATCTCGATGCGCCGTTTCAAACAGGACCCCAGAAATGACAATGCCCCGCAGCCAGCGCCGCAAGGGCGAGGCATACGAGGCATTCTTGCCGCCCGGCGATCAGAGCCGGTATTTCGTTCTAGGGTATTCGGTCCGGCGGGTCAGTCAAGCGGGAAAGTGTGCCGGTCGGGGATCGTACGCGATGTCGGTCATTTCCGGGCGATGTCCTCGAAGCTGAGGTCGAAGCGCCTGAGGTATTTGCGCAGCCGGTCGGCGTCGTTGCCGCTGGTCTTCTGCAGCCGCGAGACGGCAAACAGCTTGCGGCCGGCGGCGCTGATCGAATTGCTGTCACGGCAAACCGCGAGCACGGTTGCCAGCTGCGCCCGGTCGAAGAGGTCGATCCGGCCTTGCCGCTCGGGGCCCAGAACCTCTCCCAGAATGGCTTCCCGGTCGTCGGCTTCACCGGCGCGCCAAAGCGTGGCCAAACGTTCGATCTCGTCGCGCACCGTCTCCTCGTTGATGCGGCCGAGCGGCGCCAGCGTCGCCATGCGGGTGACGGAGGCCGAGAGATCGCGGAAATTCGCCCGCCACATCGCCTCCGGCGCCACGGCGAATTTCAGATAGAGGTCGCGCGCTTCCTTATTGAAGGTTACGTTCTGTCCCTCGCGCTCACTAAAGCGGCGCAGTTCGAAATCTAGGTTTGGCTCGATGTCTTCCTTGCGGTCGCGCAGCGCCGGCAGCTGGAAGGTCCACAGGTTCAGCCGCGCGAAAAGATCCTCGCGGAACTTGCCTTCCTTGACGCCGATCGACAGATCGCGATTGGTGCCGGCGAGAAGCTGGAAATCCGACATCACGTCCTGGTCGGCGCCGACCGGCAGGAAGCGCTTTTCCTCGATGGCGCGCAGGCACATGGCCTGTTCGTCGGGGCCAAGCTCGCCGATCTCGTCGAGGAACAGCACGCCCTTGTTGGCTGATTTCATCAGCCCGGCGCGCTCGTTCTGGGCGCCGGTGAAGGCGCCCTTGACGTGGCCGAACAGGGTCGACATCGCCTGGTCGCCGCGCAGCGTCGCGCAATTGACCTCGATGAAGGCACCGGAAACCTGCCGCTGCGCCTTCTTGAGTTCGTAAATACGCCTGGCCAGTTGCGACTTGCCGGCGCCCGTCGGCCCGGTGAGCAAAACCGGCGCACGCGAGCGGATTGTCACTTTCTCGATCTGGTCGATCATCTGGTTGAAAGCGGGATTGCGGGTGGCGATGCCCGACTTCAGGAAGGACGTTGCCTCGTCGCGCTCGGCTGCAAAGCGCGTGGCGATCGCGTCGTAACGCGACAGGTCGAGATCGATGATCGAATGGCTGCCGGAAACATCGTCATTGCTGTCGCGTTTGCGCGGCGAAAGCTGCAACAACCGCGCCGGAATGAAATGGGCCTCAGTGAGCAGGAACCAGCATATCTGCGCGACATGGGTGCCGGTGGTGATGTTGACAAGATAGTCTTCCTTCTCGGGATCGAACGTGTAGGCACGAGCGAAGTCCCGCAACCCGGTGTAGACCTCGCTGAAATCCCACGGGTCGCGCATGCTGATGAGATGAGGCCTGACCTCGGTGGCCGGCGAAACCTGTTCGATGTCGGCAGTGACCTGATTTGCCAGCCGTTGCGAGTGGACATCGTGGATCAATTCCAGCCGATCGATGAACAGCCCCGGTTGCTGGCACAGCGCAACCGTCGGCCGCCATTTTTTCCAGCGGTCATCCCGACCGCTCGCATCCAGCGTCGTGCCAAGGATGCCTATCGCAACACGTCTTCTCATTTTATTCCATAGTATAAAGTCGGAGATAATTGGATTATAATACAGGCAATCCCTTAGACTGCGCCAGAGGCTATGTGGTCTCGGATCGATTTTTCTTTCATAGCAAAATCAGTTGGTTAATTGACATCTGGCGGACTAGGACTCGCTCATCCTTCAAACTGGCACGCCGCCTGCAGTGATGCTGGTGTGAAATGAAGGATGAGAACAATGGCGAACAAATCCGTGTTTGCGACGAGTGCAGGAAAGCTGCTCCCGCCGGCTGACGCCAGAAACCATGAGGGTGCCCGGGCTTACCGCCTGTCGCCGCATCAGGCTCTGGCGCAGCTGGCGGCGACGGGCACGTTCAACGCGACCTTCTATGCCGAGCCGCGCGAGCAGCTGGACGAGGTGCTGAAGCTCGCCTGGCAGGTCGAGCCGGGGTTCCTGGCGCGCACCGCCGTCCATGCTTTCGAGCAGGGCTACATGAAGGATATGCCGGCATTGCTGCTGGCCGTCCTTTCCGCGATGCAGGGTGACGAGTTCAACCGGGCATTCGGGCGTATCGTCAGGAACGGCAAGATGCTGCGCAACTTCGTGCAGGTCATGCGTTCGGGCGCCACCGGGCGCAAGTCGCTCGGCACGCGGCCGAAGCGGCTTGTCCAGGCGTGGCTCGAGCAGGCGGCCGACTTCGAGATCATGCGGGCCGCGGTCGGCAATGATCCGTCGCTGGCCGATGTCGTCAAGATGGTTCACCCGAAGCCGAAATCGGCCTCGCGTGAGGCGCTTTATGGCTATCTGATCGGCAAGCCGCATGACGTGGCCATGCTGCCGGACGTGGTGAAGGCGTTCGAAGCGTTCAAGCGCGATCCGTCGCTGCCTGTGCCGGACGTGCCGTTCCAGATGCTGACCTCGATGCCGCTGTCGCGCGAGCATTGGGTGCAGATCGCGGCGACGGCCGGATGGCAGATGCTGCGCCAGAACCTGAACACCTTCGCCCGCAACGGCGTGTTCGAAGTGGACGGGTTCGGCGAGACGCTGGCGGCGCGTCTTCGTGATCCCGAGGAGATCCGGCGCGCCCGAGTGTTCCCGTATCAGCTGATGGTGGCGTTCACCATGGCCGGTACTGACGTGCCTAGCGTGGTCGGGGACGCGCTGCAGGATGCGATGGAAATCGCGCTCGGCAACGTGCCCCGGATCAAGGGCAAGGTGGTCGTGTGTCCGGACGTTTCGGGCTCGATGAGCTCGCCGGCGACCGGCTACCGCAAGGGCGCGACGTCGGCCGTGCGTTGCATCGACGTGGCTGCCCTGGTGGCCGCCGCCATGCTGCGACGCAACCCGACGGCGAGGGTCCTGCCGTTCGAGAACGATGTGGTTGATATCAGCCTCAACGCTCGCGATACGGTGATGACCAACGCCGCCAAACTTGCCGCCATCGGTGGCGGCGGAACCAACTGTTCGGCTCCGCTGGCACGGCTGGTGCGTGAGAAGGCTGATGTCGACCTGGTGGTATTCGTGTCGGACAACCAGTCCTGGGTGGACGCCTCGGCGCATGCGCATCAGGGGACGGCGACGATGCAGGAATGGCAGAAGCTCAAGGGGTTGAACCCTGGAGCCAAGCTGGTCTGCATCGACATCCAGCCCTATGCGACGACGCAGGCCAAGCCGCAGGCCGACATCTTGAATGTCGGTGGCTTCTCCGACCGCGTCTTCGACGTGGTGGGCACGATGCTGTCCTCGGGCGGCGACCCGGACCATTGGGTGCGCACGATCGAGGCGGTTGAGATCTAGACAATGGTCCCGGCGGTGCGTCTGCCGGGACCGACTGAACACGTATCAGGGCATGACGAATGCCGATGGAACTACAGGCTATTCACCTCCAGGTCGCGGGTTCGAATCCCGTCGGGTCCGCCACTATGGACCCGTAGCTCAGCGGATAGAGCGGGACGTTTCGTCAAACCTTGTCGTCATGCCCGACGACTTTTTTACGCGACTTCGGTCGCAACTGGACAGAAAGGAACCGAGCACAAGGCGTGACGAATGCCTGTGGAACTACATCCTAACTTTCGGGTCGCGGGTTCGATTCCCGCCGGAGCTGCCAATCGGCTCCGTAGCTCAGTCGGTAAAGCAGAAAGGCAGTTTCACAACAGACTTGTCGTTACACCTTGCAAGAAACAGCCGCGGCGAATGCCCGATGGAACTACAGCAACACGAAACGGGATGCTCCGTGAGGTTCGACTCCTCACCTTGCAGGCGCTCTCTGGCACGAGCGGGACTCCCGAGGTTTCATCATCTTTTTGTCGCCGCGGCGACGCGAATACATGGCGAATGCAGGCAGGACTACAGGTAGCGCGCCCGCCGAAAGGCGGGAGGTCGGGTGTTCAAATCACTCTCCCGCTCTGCGGAGCGGGGTGGCGCAGTCACCGTCTTGCCAACTCTTGTCGCCAGCCGATTGAACAGGGCGAATGCCTGCGGGAATATTTTGGTATCTGGCGGTTCGAATCCGCCCGTCGATCATCGATCGATCGGTTTCCCGCATCGACTTGTCGCCGACCTAGAGAAGAAAGATGAATGGCGAATGCAGGCAGGACTACAGGGATAGAGCGTCCACGGCGAAAGTCGTGGAAGGTCGGATGTTCAAACCATCCCTTCCATCCCAGGATGGATGTAGCTCAGTCATTGTCTTGCCGACTCTTGTCGCCAGCCAATTGAACAGGACGAATGCCTGCGAGACTACAGGTAGACGCAGCTCGCTTCAGACAAGCGGGTGCCGAAAGGCGTGAGGGTTCGTGTCCCTCCTTCGCAGCTTCGCGAAGTGGCGGAAAAGATGTCTCGTATTCCCTTGTCGTCCGTCCGCAATACGCAGTGCTTGATATGGACCGAAAGTGAAAGACATGACCGAGATTTTGAGTGGACAGGATTTGATCAACGCCGGCATGCCGCAGGGCAAGTGGTTCGGCAAGGCGCTGGCCGCCGCCAATGCGGTGCTGGAAAGCGGCGGATCGCAGGGCGATGCGCTGGAGGCCGCGCGCGCTTTCGCGCCGCCGCCGGCGCTGCCGTTGCAGTCGGCTGCCGCCATGCCGCTGCATCTGAACATCGAGGCCGAAACGCCTGACGAGGCTGCAAATGTCGAGGCGGTGACGCGCTCGATGGCCGAGTTGATGCGCACGCCGGTGATCCGCGCCGGCGCCATCATGCCGGATGCCTGCCCGGCCGGTCCGTCGGGCACGATTCCCGTTGGCGGCGTCGCGGTGTCGGAGGCGATCCACCCCGGCATGCATTCGGCCGACATCTGCTGCTCGATGGCGATCTCGGTATTTCCCGGTGTGGCGCCAGCCGCCTTGCTCGATGCCGTTCATGGGGTCACCCATTTCGGACCGGGCGGGCGTCCGCGTGGCCAGCAGATCCGGCCGGCCAAGGAGGTCTTCGAGCGTTTCGAGGCCAACCCCTTGCTGCGCGACCTGACCAGTGCGGCGATCGAGCATTTCGGCACGCAGGGTGACGGCAACCATTTCGCCTATGTCGGCACGCTGAAGTCGAGCGGCGAGACGGCGCTGGTCACCCATCACGGCTCCCGCTCGCCGGGCGCGCGGCTCTACAGCAAGGGCATGAGGATCGCCGAAGGTGTCCGCAAGATGCTGTCGCCGGAAACCTTGCCGCAGAACGCCTGGATTCCCGCCGACACGCGGGAAGGCGATGAGTATTGGGAGGCCCTGCAGACGATCCGCGCATGGACCAAGGGCAACCATGTGCTCGTCCACGATCTAGCGGCCGAAAAGCTGTCGGCGAAGGTGTCGGACCGATTCTGGAACGAGCACAACTTCGTCTTCCGCCGTTCGGATGGGCTGTTCTACCACGGTAAGGGCGCCACGCCGGCCTTCGACAACTGGGCCGACGACGCGACCGACCTGACGCTGATCCCGCTCAACATGGCGGAACCGGTGTTGATCGTGCGCGGCAAGAACGCCGCGCATGGGCTTGGCTTCTCGCCGCACGGCGCCGGGCGCAACTTTTCGCGCACCCAGCACCGGCGCATGCAGGCGGGACGCAGCGATGAGGATATCTTCGCGGAGGAGACGAAGGGCATCGATGCCCGTTTCTTCTCCGGTGTGACGGATATTTCGGAACTGCCGAGCGCCTACAAGAACGCGGCCTCGATGCGCCGCCAGATCGAGTATTTCGGCCTGGCGGAGATCGTCGACGAAGTGTTGCCCTATGGCTGCATCATGGCCGGCGATTGGGAAGCCAACGCGCCCTGGCGCAAGAAGCGGGAAGCGCGCCAACAGCAGGGCCGCTAGCAGGAAAATGGATGCGGGCTGAAAGGCCCGCATCCGCCGTCCTCCATCGTGTTTCGATGAAACAGATCGCCGACTTCCGCTATTTCCTTAAACGGCCTCAGCTCTCGGCTTCGATCAGCGTATCCAGCAGATCAAGCAGCTGCTGCAGACGCTCGTGACCAAAGCGGTGCTCGATGTCGTCGTAGATGACGCGGCGCTCGGGCGACAGAGCGCGGATCAGGGCGGAACCGGCAGGCGCGATGGTCAGCACCACGCGGCGGCCATCGCCTTCAGCCTTGTTGCGGGTAATGAATTTTCGGCCCTCGAGCGCCTTGATGATACGGGTCAGGCTGGGCGGCAGCACCGAGGCGCGATCGGCAAGCTCGGTCGCCTCGACCGGGCCAGCCTCGCTCAGCACGCGCAGCACACGCCATTGCTGTTCGGTCACGTCATGCGCCGCAAGCATTGGACGAAACCGCGCCATCACCGCTTCGCGGGCGTGCAGAAGCGCCATCGGCAAGGAACGACGGGAGTTTTCCGGCAGCAAGTGACGTTTTCTCCAATGCTGACTGCGACCAGCGGCAGGCTTTGCCAGCAGGCTGTTCTCAAAGCCCGTCACCGTCATCCCGTATCGTCGCCTTAGGCAGGATGCAAGGTTTGACTTCGGCGACTTCACTTGTACTTAATGCGTTAATTACAGCAAGTGAAGCTCCCCTACATGCGCCGACGCTTTTCGAGATTGTGCGTGCCGTCGATGCGGGCGTCGTCCACATCAACACCTATGCCCACAGGATCGCAGCGCGGTACCGCCGCGGTCGGTTCGGTGGTGTCCTGTGCTCCCTTCCCTGGAATTTTTGAGAGAATATTCCCGGCTTCGCCGAGAACAGCGAAACACGTTCTTTGATAAAACCGATAGAATTTCTGAGGATGTGACCAAGCTTGGGTAATCCGCCTTGGCACCATGACTTCACAACCGCAGAGATCAATCATGCCCGATGTCAACAACACTTTGCCATCTTCCCTTTGGTCAATCATCAACCGGCGCGGTGGCCTGGCTCTGCTGTTCGCATCGGCCGTCGCGGTCGGCAGCCTGATGGCGCCGCATGCGGCCTTCGCCGAAGACAAGAAATCGATCAAGGTCGGCATCATCAGCGGCGAGGATGAGGATGTCTGGCGCGTCGTGGTCGCCCAGGCGGCCGAAAAGGGCCTGACCGTCGAGACCGTGGTGTTCAACGACTACACCCAGCCCAACGAAGCGCTGGAGCGCGGCGAAATCGACGCCAACGCCTTCCAGCACCAGCCCTATCTCGACAACCAGATCAAGACGCAAGGCTATCATATCGTGCGTGTCGGCTACACCGGCGTCTGGCCGATCGGCCTCTATTCGAAGAAGTATACGAAAGTCGCCGACCTGCCCGAGGGCGCGGTCATCGGCGTACCGAACGACCCGTCCAACGAAGGCCGGGCACTGCGCGTTCTGCAGAACGAGGGCGTGATCAAGCTGAAGGACGGCACCGGCATCCTGGCCACCACCGCCGACATCGCGGAGAACCCCAGGAAGGTCGAGATCAAGGAGCTTGACGCCGGCATCGTCGGCCGCTCGGTCGAGGATCTCGATGCCGCCGTGGTCAACACCGACTGGGCGCTGAAAAGCGGCCTGACGCCGGAAAACCGCATCGCCCAGGAGCCGATATCCGACAATCCGTACCGCAACTTCATCGCGGTCAAGGTCGGCAATGAGAACGAAGCCTGGGTGAAGACACTGGTGGCTTCCTACCAGAACGACGCGGTCAAGGCCGAATTCGACAAGGTCTACAAGGGCACCGGCCTCAGCGCCTATTGATCGCCGGACGTCCAGTTCGAGAGCAAAAGCGGTCCGCGCTTGAGCGCGGGCCGCAATTGCGTTTTGCGATGGCGAGAACAGGGAACCGCATGAACCAGCATATCACGGCGTCCGGGGAGATCGCCGATCCGACCCACGCCCGACCCGACGCGCCACAGGACGTGGTGCGCCTTGTCGATTTGAAGCGCCGCTTTGGCGCCACCGCGGCGCTCGACGGTATCTCGCTGACGGTGCGCAAGGGCGAGATCCTCGGCATTATCGGCCGCAGCGGCGCCGGCAAATCGACGCTGATCCGCTGCCTGAACGGGCTGGAGCGGCCGGACTCCGGCGAGGTGTTCATCGAGGGCCGCGAAATCAGCCGGCTCGGCGAACGCGACCTGCAGCCGCTGCGGCGGCGTATCGGCATGATCTTCCAGCATTTCAACCTGCTGTCGGCCAAGACCGTGGAGGACAATGTGGCGCTGCCGCTGAAGATCGAGGGCCGGCCGAAGGCCGAGCGTCTGGCACGGGCGGCGGAGCTGCTCGAGCTCGTCGGCCTGTCGGACAAGGCCAAGGCCTATCCAGCATCGCTGTCGGGCGGCCAGAAGCAGCGCGTCGGCATTGCCCGGGCGCTGGCCGCGCGGCCGGCGCTGTTGTTGTCGGATGAAGCGACCTCGGCCCTCGACCCGGAGACGACGCGCTCCATTCTCGCGCTGCTGAAAGATATCAACCGGAAACTTGGCCTGACCATCCTGTTGATCACCCACGAGATGGAGGTGATCCGCTCCATCGCCGACCGCGTGGCGGTGATCGATGCCGGGCGCATCGTCGAGGACGGGCCGGTGTGGTCGGTGTTCGCCGAGCCGCGGTCCAACGTCACACGCAGCCTCCTTGGCGCCATTCGGCCGCAACTGCCGGCCGAGTTGTCGGCGCGCCTGCTGCCGGCGGCCGGCGCGGAGACGATCCTGCGTGTCGATGTGGCTGGCGAGGTCGCGCGTGGACCATTGCTGTCCGACCTTGCCACTTCTGTTCCGGGCTCCTTCCGCCTCGTCCATGGCGGCATCGACCATATCCAGCAGCAGCCCGTCGGCACGCTGTTCCTCTCTGTTCCCGGCAGCGACGCAAGCCACCTCGCTGAAATCATCACATTCCTGAAATCCCGCCAGGCGCGGGTGGAGGTGCTTGGGCATGTCGCCGATCCTGTTTGAGCTTCTGCTGCGATCGATCTGGGAAACGGTGCTGATGACGGCCGCCTCCGGCCTTATCTCGCTGGTCTTCGGCCTGCCGCTCGGGCTGGCGCTGATCGCCACCGAACGCGGCGGCATCGCCGAAAGCCTGTGGGTCAATCGCGTGCTCGGCGCCGTCATCAACGGCTTCCGCTCGGTGCCATTCATCATCCTCCTGGTGGCGCTGATCCCGCTGACGCGGCTGATCGTCGGCACTTCGATCGGCACCTGGGCGGCCATCGTGCCGCTGTCGATCGCCGCCACACCCTATTATGCGCGCATCGCCGAAGTGTCGCTGCGCGAGGTCGATCACGGCCTGATCGAGGCGGCGCGCGCCATGGGCGGCAACCGCTGGACGATCATCCGCGAGGTGCTGGTGCCCGAGGCGCTCCCCGGCATCGTCGCCGGCTTCACGGTGACGCTGGTGACGCTGATCGGCGCCTCGGCCATGGCCGGCGCCATCGGCGCCGGGGGCCTCGGCGACCTCGCCATCCGCTACGGCTATCAGCGCTTCGAGACGTCGGTGATGATCGCCGTGGTCATCGTGCTGATCATCCTGGTGTGCGGCATCCAGTGGGCGGGGGATCGTCTGGTGGCGCGGCTGGATCGACGGGGGTGATGATTCGGCAAAACACTTGGGAGCCTTCCCCAACTTCGTCATCCACGGGCGGAGCAGCCGCGAAGCGGCGTCGCGGAGACCCGAGGATCCATGCCGCGACCTGTGCCGAGGGTGCAACGGAGCAGAATTCCGCACCGTAGTGACGCGTGGTAGTCCCGGCATGGATCCTAGGGTCTACGCCGCGTCGCTTCGCTCCTTGCTTCGCCCCAGGATGACGAAGCATCGGCGTTTCGCCTAATCGCCGAGGCAACAGCCGAGGCGACCGAGGCTAGCCCCGCAACCTCGTCCCCTCAGGGTCGAAGAACGGGATCGGCGCCACTACCGCGCGAGTCCGCACACCATCGATATCGACGCTGAGTTCGGTGCCGATGGCCGTGAAGGGTAGCCGCAGATGCGCCGTCGCCAGTACCTTGCCAAGGGAATAGCCGTGGTCGCTGTAGGTGACGATGCCGGCATCCTCGCCTTCGGCCAGTACACGCGCATCTGTCGCGGCCGGTCTGTCGCCGTCCAGGATCAGGCCGGTCCAGCGTTCGTCGAGGCCCTTGTCGCGGATTTTGAGCAGCGCCTCGCGGCCGATGAAATCGCCCTTGTCGAACTTGATCCAGCGGTCGAGGCCGACATGGAACGGTGTGCGGCTCTCATCCATGTCGATGCCATGCGCCGGATAGGCCTTTTCCAGGCCAAGCGTGAACATCGCCAGCACGCCATAGGGTTGCAGGCCGAAGTCGGCTCCTGTCCGCATCAGCACGTCCCAGACAGAGACCGCCTCGTCGGCCGGGACAAACAATTCGAAGCCGAGTTCACCGGTCACGCCGGTGCGCGAGATCAGCACCTTTGTCTCGCCGACGCGCCCCGAGGTGAACGCCCAGCGCTTCAGGCCGTCCAGATCGGCATCGGAGACCAGCGCCTTCAACAATTCGCGCGAGCGTGGACCCTGGATGGTCGGGAAGGCGATCGCGGCGGTGATGTCGGTGACATAGGCCTTGCGCCCCTGGGCATGGTGCTGCAGCCAGGGCAGCATCTTCAGGCGGTTGACCGAGCCGGTGACCAGCATGAAATGCTCCGGTCCCAGCCTGAACACGGTGAGGTCGTCCATGATGCCGCCATCCTCGCGGCAGACCGTGGAGTAACGGACCTGGCCCGGTTTCATCGCCGCGGCGTCGTTGACGATGACATGGTTGACCAGCGCCTCGGCGTCCGGCCCCTTGATATCCATCTTGCCCATGGTGCTGAGGTCTTGCACGCCGACATTCTTGCGGGTGTTCAAATGCTCGTCGGCGATGCCGGAATAATATTTGGCCGAGATGAAATCACCGCCGACCCGGCCCATGGTCGCGCCCAGCCCGACGATGCTGCTGTAGAAAGGGGAACGCCGCTCAGCCAAGGATATCTCCATCGTTCATAAAAAATCGGCAGCGCCGGGTGGCGCCGCCGAGGTCGATTGGTGCCGGGATTAACTCCCGTAGACGTCGAACGAAAAGTACTTGTCGTTGATTTCCTTGTACTTTCCGTTGGCGCGCAGCGCGTCGATGGCGGCATTGAACTTGTCGGCCAGTTCCTTGTTGCCCTTCTGCAGCGCGATGCCGACGCCGGGTCCGTGAATGGCCGGATCGGCCGTCAGCGTGCCGAGCAGCTTGCAGCAGGCGCCGTCCGGTTTCTTCAGCCATTCGGTCAGGATGATCGAGCCGTCCATCATCGCATCAAGCCGGCCATTGGCCATGTCGGTGCGGGCATCGTCGCCGGTCGGGTAGGCCTTGACGGTCGAGCCCGAATATTTCTGCTCGGCGAATTTCTGGTGGATGGTCGCGGTCTGAACGCCGAGCGCCTTGCCTTTCAGATCGTCCGGCGAGGTGCCCGCAATGGTGGAATCCTTCGGCACGGCGATGGCCGGCGGCGTCTGGTAGTATTTGTGGGTGAACTCGACCTTCTCGGCCCGTTCCGGCGTGATGGTGATGTTGATGATGGCATCGAACTTGCCGGCTTGCAGCGCGGGAATAGAGCCGTCGAAATCCTGCACGGTGAATTCGCACTCGACCTTCATTTCGGCGCACAGCGCCTTGCCGAGATCGATGTCGAAGCCGCCCAGCGTGCCGTCGGCGCTGGCGTAGTTGAAGGGCGGATAGGCGCCCTCGGTGCCGATCCTGAGCTTCTTGTCCTGGGCGGAAGCAGCACCAGCAGCAAGGGTAAGGGCGACGGAAGCGGCAAGCACGAAACGACCGAAAAGACGCATGTTCCAGATCTCCGTTGACTGCAGAAGTCTACGGGCTTTCGTGCAACCGGCGGTGACGGAAACGACATGTGCTGCGGCGATCACGGCGCTGTGACCGCTCTGCGCCATGGCGTATGGCGGTGTTTAGCCGGCGCGCTGCCTGTCCGTGGCCTTGCGGTCAATTGTCAGACCGTCCGCCGACAGGACCACGCCGAATTTTTGGGCAGCTTCCTCAGAGGTGTAGTACCCCAGCGCCACGTCGCGCTGCACCTGCTCGGCGTCACGCTCGCGCGGATCACCATAACCGCCACCGCCCGGGGTGCCGACGCGCACGCGGTCGCCGGCCTTGAGCGGGATGTCCTGCTCCTTGGAGAGATGCGGCGGCACATGTTCCTCGCCATTGCGGAAGACGGTCACCGTGTTGACCGCGCCATCCCCGCCGCCGAGCGCGCCTTGCGGGCCGAAGCGGCCGTGATCCATGACGAAGGAGGCGCGCGCGTCACCACGAAGGATCTCGACCTCGTAGGCGAGGCCGAAACCGCCGCGATGCCTGCCGGCGCCGCCCGAGCCTTCGCGCAAGGCATAGTGGCGATAGAGCAAGGGAAAAGCCTGCTCCATGATCTCGACCGGCGGCGATTTGGAAATGCCGATGGTCGAGCAGCCATTGGTCAGGCCGTCATGGCTCGCATTGCCGCCATAGCCGCCGCCGGAGATCTGGTACATGACGTAATCGCGGCCACGCACGGGATCGTTGCCGCCAAGCGCGAAATTGCCGCTGGAGCCGGCGGGCGCCGCCGTCACCTTGTCCGGCAGCGCCTGCACCATGGCCGCGAACACCGCCTCGGCGATCCGCTGCGAGACTTCCGCCGCACAGCCAGAGACCGGGCGCGGGTATCTCGCGTCGAGGAAGGTGCCTTCCGGCCGCTTGACGATCAAGGGTTCGAAGGCCCCGGCGCTGATCGGCACATCCGGGAAGATGTGACGCATGGCGAGATAGACCGAGGACAGTGTCGTCGCCAGCACGCTGTTCATCGGCCCGGCGCAGGGCTTTGACGAACCGGCGAAATCGAAGGTCAGCGTATCGCGCTGCTTTTCGACGGCGAGCGCGATGGTCAGCGGTTCGTTGACCACCCCGTCGGAATCGACAAAGGCTTGGGAATGATAGGTGCCATCCGGAATGGCCGCTATGTTGGCGCGCATCTGCTCGGCGGCGCGGCGGCGCAGTTCGGCAATCGCCTCGACAACCGTTTCGTCCCCGTAACGATCTAGGATTCCATTGAGCCGGTCCTGGCCGATCAGCAGCGCCGCGGCCTGCGCCCTGATATCGCCGATGCGCTGGTCGGCGACGCGGATGTTGGAGCAGATGATGGCGTAGATCTCGGGATCGAGCACGCCCTTCTTGAACAGTTTGACCGGCGGCAGCCGCAGGCCTTCCTGCTCGACCGCGGTGGCGGAGGCGGAAAACCCGCCCGGCACCGAGCCGCCAATATCGGGCCAATGGCCGGTGTTGGACAGCCAGCAGAAGATTTTCCCGCCCCGGTAGACCGGCATGGCGAAGCGCACATCCATCAGGTGCGTGCCGCCGAGATAGGGGTCGTTGACGATGTAGATGTCGCCTGGCTCCGGCGCCAGGCAGCGGCCATCGGCGATCATCTCGATCACCGTTTTGGTCGAATATTGCATGACGCCGACGAACACCGGCAGGCCCTGGCTGCCCTGTGCGATCAGCGAACCGTCGACCGCCGAATAGATGCCGTCGGAGCGGTCATTGGCCTCGGCGATGACCGGCGAGAAGGCGGCGCGGGAAAAAGTCAGGTCCATCTCGTCGCAGACCTGCTGCAAGGCGGCCTGGAGAACCGAAAGCGTGATGGCGTCGAGCTTTGCCATATCAATGTCAGGCATCTCAGGCCTCGCCAATGTCGATGATGATGTTGCCATCGGCATCCGAGCGCGCTCGGTCGCCGGGCTCAAGCACGGTCGTGGCATCCATCTGTTCGAGGATCGCCGGTCCTTCGATGGTGGCATCGAGCGGCAGTTTTTCCCTGATATAGACCGGCGTGTCGTGCCAGCGCCCGGCATACCAGACCGGGCGGATCTCTCGCCGTGCCTCGTCCAGTGTTTTCGCGCGCCCGGCCGGATCGATCAGCCGCGACAGGTCGATCGCCGGCCGCACGCCTGTCACCGAGGTGTTGAGGTTGACAAGGTTGGCACGGATCTCCGGCAACTCGACCTTGAAGCGGGCGAAATAGGCTTTGTCGAATAGGGCCTGCAGTTCGTTGCGGCTGACTGTCGAGGACGGCAGCGGCACGTTGATGATGTGGGTCTGGCCGACGAACTGCATGTCGGCGGAGTGGGTGACGCGGATCGTCTCCGGCTTGACCGCTTCCTTGCCGATCAGCTCCTCGCCTTCGTTTCGGTGCCGTTCCAATACAGCGTAAAGTTGGGTTTCATCAAGCACGGCCACGGGCTGGTTGACGGTGTTGACGAAGTCGTGGCGCAGGTCCGCGACGACGCAGCCGAGCGCGTTGGTGATGCCGGGGCGCGCCGGCACCAGCACCTTGGGCAGGCCGAGTTCGCGCGCCAGCGCCGTGGCGTGCAGCGGACCGGCGCCGCCGAAAGCGAACAGCGCGAAATCGCGCGGGTCATGGCCGCGCGACACCGAGACCATGCGGATGGCGCCGGCCATCTTCATGTTGCCGAGCCTGAGCACCGCGCCCGCCGCCTCGACGCCGGACAGGCCCGTCGCCTTGCCGATCCTGTCTTCGAAGATGCCGGTGACGCGCTCCACGGTGACCGGGTTTTCGACGGCCAGCAGCTTCTTCGGCGCCAGCCGGCCAAGCACGAGATTGGCGTCGGTGATGGTCGGCTCCAGGCCCCCGCGCCCGTAACAGATCGGGCCGGGATTGGCGCCGGCACTTTCCGGGCCGATCTGGATCAGGCCAGCGGCATCGACGCGCGCGATCGAACCGCCGCCGGCTCCCACCGTGTGCACCGCCACCATCGGCACGTGGATCGGCATGGCATATTCGATCTCGATCTCGTTCGAGACCGCCGGCTCGGCGTTGCGGATCAGCGCCACGTCGGTCGAGGTGCCGCCCATGTCGTAGGTGACAAGGTTTTCGAAGCCGGCGCGCTTGCCCGTATAGGCAGCGGCAATCACCCCGGAGGCCGGACCTGACATGACGGTCTTGGCCGATTCACGTGTGACGAAGCGGGCCGAGATCATGCCGCCATTGCCGTTCATGATCAGGAAGTCTCTGATATAGCCCCTCGCGGCCAATTCCTTGCGCAGCCGCTCGACATAGCGCTCGAGGATCGGCTGCACCGAGGCGTTCACGGAGGCGGTGACGCCGCGCTCGAATTCGCGTGCTTCCGACAGCAGCGCATGGCCCGTGGTGATGTAGCCGTTCGGCCAGAGCTCGGCGGCGATCTCGGCGGCGCGCCGCTCGTGCGAAGGGTTGGCGTAGGCGTGCAGGAAATGGATGACAAGGGATTCGCAGCCGGCCGCGATCAGCGTCTTCACCGCTTCACGCATCCCGGCCTCGTCGAGCGGCGTGCGCACCATACCCGAAGCCTCGACGCGCTCCGACACTTCGAGCCTGAGATTGCGCGGGATGACGGGAACGAAGGTGCCGGTCATGCCATAGGGTTGCGGCCGTGTGCGCCGGCCAAGCTCGATCACGTCGCGAAAACCGCGCGTGGTGATCATGCCGGTCCTGGCCAGCCGGCGTTCGAGCACCGCATTGGTGGTGGTGGTGGTGCCATGCACGATGAGGTCGATGCCGCCGATCGGAAATCCGGTGGCGCCGAGTGCCGAAACCACGCCGAACGCCTGGTTGTCGACCGTGGTCGGGGTCTTGGCGATGTGCACCTTGCCGCCGTGCTTGCCGTCGATCAGAAGCAGGTCGGTGAAGGTTCCGCCGACATCGATGCCGGCCACGACGCTGCCCAGGGAATCCGGCGGCTGCACCGAAAAATTCTCTTTCATTGTCGAAACCCGAAATGCTGGGACTACGGATACGGCACAGTTTGGAAAGGTGTTTCGCGACGGTATCTTGACGCAAATATCGTTTGTATACTAATAAATTCCGGACACAAGAGCTTACCGCCTTGGAGTGTGCGAGCAGCACGCCGGAACCTGAACGGTTCGGGCGCGCAGGAAAAGGTTTGGCGCCCGCGTCCCCGGTTGGGCCAGAAAGTTGGATTTGATGAACACCACATCCGCCTTCAACACCGCCGGCGCCCGCCCGCTTCAGTTTCCGATTCCGGCCAATGTCTATGCCGAAACCGTCGTCTCGGTGAAACACTACACCGACCGGCTGTTCTCGTTCCGCATCACCCGTCCGCAGTCGCTGCGCTTCCGTTCCGGCGAGTTCGTCATGATCGGCCTGCCCAATGCCGAGAAGCCGGTGTTCCGCGCCTATTCGGTGGCAAGCCCGGCCTGGGACGAAGAGCTGGAGTTCTTCTCGATTAAGGTGCCGGACGGCCCGCTGACCTCGGAACTGCAGAAGATCCAGGTCGGCGATACCGTCATCATGCGCCAGAAGTCGACCGGCACGCTGGTGGTCGATGCGCTGACGCCCGCCAAGCGGCTGTTCATGATCTCGACCGGCACCGGCATCGCGCCCTTCGCCAGCCTGCTGCGCGATCCCGACACCTACGAGAAATTCGATCAGCTGATCCTGACCCACACCTGCCGCGACAATGCCGAACTCACCTACGGCCAGGAGTTGGTCGCGGCGCTGGAAAGCGATCCGCTGATCGGCGAACTGACCGCCGGGCGCGTGACGCTCTACAATTCGACGACCCGCGAGGAGTCGGCCTGCATGGGCCGCATCACCGCGCTGATCGGCTCCGGCAAATTCTACGCCGACCTCGGCATCGAGAAGCTCAATCCCGAGACCGACCGCATCATGATCTGCGGCTCGATGCATATGCTGAAGGACGTCAAGGAACTTGCCGAAAGCCTCGGCTTCCAGGAAGGTTCGCTCAGCCATCCTGCGACTTTCGTCGTCGAGCGCGCCTTCGTCGGCTGAGGCCTGCTGCCCCCTTTAGGACGTGCTGCCTTCCAGGCTAATGCCTGATGTGGGATAGCCTGCTGCAACAGGTCGGACCGCTCGATCCCGACCGAAAGCACTGCCAGAGCGCGCCTGTCGGCGCATACCGTCATATCTGATTTCAGGCCAGGCACGGTCGTGCCCGGAACGGCAATGTCGACCGCCTGCCGCGTCGCCCGGGCCGGCATGGCCGTGGGCGATTGAGACGCTCCTCGAGCCCTGGCTCGGACGAACCATGGAAGTCACTTTATTGCGATGCAGCATTCAAGGCGGCCTCACGCATCCTTGAATGCCGCAGCGCAACATGACCGACTTGTAACCTGACAGGGCCGGGCCATCGGGACTACTGTCCCGGTGATCGACGCGGTCGATCCTAACCACCCAACCATCCTGAAAAGGCTTGATATTCTTGCCAGCCAGGTGGACGGCACCATGAGCATTTCATCAGCACAGCAAACCAGTCGCAAACGGCCGAAACGCTCCCGGAGCATCGTCCTGTTGACCACACTCCTCCTGCTCGCCGGCGGCTACGGCCTATGGCGCAGCCACGCCGACGGCGTAGCAAGAGCAGCCACCCAAACGGCGCAACCCTCGCCCAAGGTCCCGGTCACCGTGGCCACGGCAGAGAAGACCGATTTCCCGCTTTATCTCTATGGGCTCGGCACGGTGACGCCGCTGAACAACGTCAACATCTCGAGCCGCGTCGCCGGCGTCGTCAACCAGGTTCCGGTCGAGCAGGGGCAGATGGTCAAGCAGGGCGACCTGCTCGCCGAGATCGACCCTCGTCCCTATCAGGCGATGCTCGACCAAGCGAAGGCCAAGGAGGCGGAGGACGAAGCGACGCTTAAGAATGCGCAGGTCGTCCTCGATCGCCTGTCCACGCTCCTGAAAAAGACGTTCGAAACCCAGCAGGATGTCGATAACCAGCAGGCTGTCGTCACCACGACCGCCGCCACGATCGAGGGCGACAAGGCAGCGATCGAGGCTGCACAGCTCAACCTCGATTTCACCCGGATCACGGCGCCGCTGACCGGCAAGACAAGCTTCCGCACCATCGATCCGGGCAACATCGTGCAGGCCGGCCAGAGCCCCGGGCTTTTCACGGTCGTGCAGCTGCAGCCCATCTATGTGTCGTTCACGCAGCCGCAGGACGAGGTTTCGACCATCAACAAGGTTTTCGCGGCCGGCCCGGTTGCGATCGATACGCTTGGCGCGGACATGAAGACCGTGCTGGCGAGCGGCAGACTGGAAGCGATCCAGAACGCGGTCGACCAGGCTTCCGGCACGATTTCGCTCAAGGCGACGTTCACGAACCAGGACAATGCGCTGTGGCCGGGCCTGTCCGTCAACACGCGCATACGCATCGGCACGATGGTAGGCGCGATCGTGGTGCCGGACGAAGCCGTCCAGCACGGCCCTGACGGGCTCTTCGCCTATGCCGTCGGCGACGACGGCAAGGTCCGTCGGCAAGCCGTCAAGACGGGTCCTTCGGACGGCGGGCAAACGGTCGTCACCGACGGCCTCGCCGCCGGACAGCGTGTCGTGGTTGCCGGCCAATACCGGGTGGTCGATGGTGCAAACGTCGATCCAACGCCGGCTCCAGGCGGCGGACAGGCGCACAACGGCGCTGCCGGAGGTGCAAGCTGATGGCACAGATCGGTGTTTCCACGCCTTTCATCCGCTATCCCGTCGCCACGTCGCTGTTGATGATCGGCGTGCTGTTCGTCGGCGTGGTCGCCTATATCAACCTGCCCGTCGCGGCGATGCCGAACGTCGATTTCCCGACGATCCAGGTGTCTACCAGCCTGCCGGGCGCCGACCCGATCACAATCGCATCGTCGGTGACCCAGCCCCTCGAGACGCAGTTCGCGCAGATACCGGGCATTGCCGAAATGACATCGAGCAGCCTGTCCGGTTCGAGCCAGGTCACCCTGCAATTCGCGCTGGACGTCGATATCGCATCGGCCGCCGGGCTGGTGCAGTCGGCCATCAACGCCGCCGGCGGACAGCTGCCGAAGAACCTCCCCAATCCACCCACCTACAGGGAGGTCAATCCGACCGATTCGCCGATCATGCTGATCGGCGCAAGTTCGACCGACTTGCCACTGACGACGTTGAGCGACGACGTCTACACCAAGCTGGCGCAAGTGATCAGCCATGTCGACGGCGTCGGCCAGGTGCTGGTCGGCGGCCAGCAGACGCCTTCGATCCGTGTCCAGCTCGATCCGGCCAAGCTGGCGGCAAGGGGCCTGTCGCTGGAAGCGGTGCGCACGCCGCTGTCGATCGGCACGGTGGACCTGCCCAAGGGCAACATCCAGGGCGAGGTGCGCTCCTTCACCATCTTCTCCAACGACCAGATGACGGCGGCCGATGACTGGAACAACGCCATCATCGCCTATCGCGATGGGGCGCCGGTGCGGGTCAAGGATGTCGGCCGGGCCGTGCTCGACGCGCAGGACTACACCCAGGCGGGCTGGACCGACACGACACGCGGCGTCGTGCTCGTCATTTTCAAGGAGCCGGGCGCCAACATCATCGACACGGTCGACAAGATCAAGGCGGAGCTGCCGATGCTGACCGCCTCGATGCCGGCCTCGCTGAAGCTGCAGGTGCTTTCCGACCGCACCCAGACCATCCGCGCCTCGGTGGCGGACGTGCAGTTCACGCTGATGCTCACCATCGGGATGGTGGTGATGGTGATCTTCCTGTTCCTGCGCAATGTCTGGGCGACCGCCATCCCGGCCTTCACCGTGCCGCTGGCGCTGCTTGGCGCATGCGCCCTGATGTGGTCCGCCGGCTACAGCATCGACAATCTGTCGCTGATGGCGTTGACGATCTCGATCGGCTTTGTCGTCGACGACGCCATCGTCATGCTGGAGAACATCGTCCGCTATATCGAGCACGGCGAGAAACCGATGGATGCCGCGATCCGCGGTGCCAGCGAGATCGGCTTCACCATCATGTCGATCTCGATTTCGCTGGTGGCGGTGCTGATCCCGCTGCTCCTGATGAGCGGCATTATCGGCCGCCTGTTCAAGGAGTTCGCGGTGACGCTGGCCATGACCATTCTGGTCTCGGCCTGTGTCTCGCTGACGCTGACGCCGATGCTGGCTTCGCGCTTCATCAAGCCCGCCAACGAGGAACATCACGGCAGGCTCTACCGGTGGAGCGAAAGCGTCTTCGACGGCATGCTGCGCGCCTATGAGCGCGGCCTCGACCGGGCGCTCGGGCATCGTTTCATCACGCTGCTGGTGTTCCTGACCTGCGTGGGCCTTACCGGCTATTTCTTCACGCTGGTTCCAAGCGGCTTCTTCCCGCAGCAGGACACCGGCCTGATTTTCGGCCAGGTGATCGCGGGCCAGGACGTCTCCACCGGCCAGATGCAATCCTACATGGCGCAATTTGCCGGGATCGTCTCTAGGGATTCGGCGGTGGCGCATTTCGCGGCATCGACGGGCGGCAATGGCAACACGCAGAACACCGGCCGCATGTTCATCCAGCTGAAGCCGCGTGACGAGCGCGACGTTTCGGCCGACCAGATCATCCGGCGGCTGCAGCCGAAGCTGTCGGCCGTCCAGGGCGCGCGCCTGTTCATGCAGGCCTCGCAGGACGTGCGCGTCGGCGGCAAGCTGTCGGCCTCGCAATACCAGTATGTGCTGGAAAGCAGCGACCTCGACTCGCTCGATGACTGGGCGCCCAAACTGTTGACGGCCTTGCAGCGCCTGCCCGAATTGCGCGACGTCTCGACCGACCAGATGAGTTCCGGCACGACGCTGACGCTTCAGGTCGATCGCGACCAGGCCGCCCGCTACGGCTTGACGGCGAACGATGTCGACAACACGCTCAACGACGCCTTCGGCCAGCGCCAGATCGCCCAGTACTTCACGCAGCTTTCGACCTACGACGTGATCCTGGAGGTGCTGCCGTCGCTGCGCGGCAACCTCAAGGCGCTCGACCAGATCTATCTGACGACATCGAGCGGGTCGCAGGTGCCGCTCTCGGCCATCGCCAAATGGACGACGAAACCGGTGCAGCCGCTGGTGATAAATCACGAAGGCCAGTTCCCGTCGGTGACGATCAGCTTCAACCTGGCGCCCAATGTCGCGCTCGGCCAGGCCACCGCGGCGATCGACAGGGCCGCCGCCGAGATGCGGCTGCCGGCGACCATCCAGACCAACTACACGGGAACGGCACAGGCCTTCCAGCAGTCGCTGTCTTCAGTGCCGGTGCTCATCCTCGGCGCGCTGGTGGTGGTCTATTTGATCCTCGGCATCCTCTATGAAAGCTACGTCCATCCGCTGACCATTCTCTCCACCCTGCCCTCCGCCGGGCTTGGCGCGCTGGGCACGCTGCTCGTCTTCCATATGGAGTTCAACCTGATCGGGCTGATCGGCGTCATCCTGCTCATCGGCATCGTCAAGAAGAACGGCATCATGATGGTGGACTTCGCCATCGCGGCGGAAAGGGACCAGAACCTCAGTTCCCTGGAATCGATCCGCCAGGCCTGCCTGCTGCGCTTCCGGCCGATCATGATGACCACCATGGTCTCGATGCTGGGCGCCCTGCCGCTGATGCTGGAGAATGGCACCGGGGCGGAGATCCGCCAGCCGCTCGGTTATACAATGTTCGGCGGACTGCTTGTCAGCCAGGCGCTGACGCTCTTCACCACGCCGGTGATCTATCTCTACCTCGACGACCTTTCCCATTGGCTCACCTCATTCGGCAAGCATGAGCCGGAGCATGCCGAACCTGAACTTATCGAGGCTGAAATCGGCATGGCGGCGCGCAAGCTGGCGGCCGAGTAGGCTTGCGTCGGCGCGCGGGCCGACATCAGCTTGTGGCCTCGGTCCAAACGATCGTGTAAGTATCGCCCTAAACGAGAAAGGGCAGGAAATGAGCAACACGATCCGCGAAGCCGAGCCCGGCACCAGCGCGTCGAAAGTGACGCCACTGCCGGCCCGCGCCGCCGCCAACACCCCGATACCGCCGGATCATCGCATCGCGCGCAATCCCGGCATGAAGCTCGATCTCGGCTTCATGGAATCGGTTCGCAGCGTCAATCGCTCGGCACTCGAACGGCGCGTCGCCAGCCTGACCAAGCGGCGCTCGATCAAGGCCGACAACCAAGCGGCGTGGCTGCTGCGCGCCATTGCCTGCATGGACCTGACGACGCTGAATTCCAATGACACCGAGGAGCGGGTGCGGCGGCTCTGCGCCAAGGCGATCAACCCGCTGCGCCGCGACATCGTCGAGGGCCTCGGCATTTCGGGCGAAACCATCCGGCCTGCGGCTGTCTGCGTCTACCATCCCTTTGTCGCCACCGCCGTCGACGCCGTGCGCGGCACCGGCATCCATGTCGCCGCCGTCTCCACGGCCTTTCCGCATGGCCTTGCGCCGCTGTCGACGCGCCTGCAGGAAATCGAGGCTTCGGTGCGCGACGGCGCCGACGAGATCGACGTCGTCATTCCGCGCGGGCTGGTGTTCGGTGCCAAATGGCGGGAGCTCTACAACGAGATCGTCTCGATGCGCGCCGCCTGCGGTGACGCGCATCTGAAGGTCATTCTCGGCACCGGCGACCTCGCCACGCTGCGCAATGTCATGCTGGCCTCGATGGTGGCGATGATGGCGGGCGCCGATTTCATCAAGACCTCGACCGGCAAGGAAAGCGTCAATGCGACGCTGCCTGTCGGGCTGGCCATGGTGCGCGCCATCAGGGCCTATTTCGAGGAGACCGGCTATCTCATCGGCTTCAAGCCGGCCGGCGGCATCTCCACCGCGAAAGCCTCGCTCGACTGGCTGGTGCTGATGAAGGAAGAACTCGGCCGGCCGTGGCTCGAACCCGAGCTGTTCCGCTTCGGCGCGTCGAGCCTGCTGACCGACATCGAGCGCCAGCTGGAGCACCATTTGACCGGGCATTATTCGGCCAATCACCGCCACGCGATGGCTTGAGCACCCAACTACCCCCACCCCGATCGGCTTCGCCGATCGACCCTCCCCACAAGGGGGAGGGTAAAGGAGGCACCGCATGAACATTCTCGACCGCTATCACGCCATGGACTACGGCCCGGCGCCTGAAGCCCGCAACGAGGCCGATGCGTGGCTTGCCGCGCGCGATTTCGGCAAGGCGCTGTTCATCGACGGTGCCTGGAAGGCCGCGTCCGGCGGCAAGACTTTCGAGACCAGCGAGCCGTCTTCCGGCAAGCTGCTGGCCAAGATTTCGGACGCCAGTGCGGCCGATATCGACGCGGCGGTCGCGGCAGCCACCAAGGCATTGCCGAAATGGAGCGCCAGTTCAGGCTACCAGCGCGCCAAGGTGCTCTACGCGATCGGCCGCGCCATGCAGCGCCACCAGCGCCTGTTCGCCGTGCTGGAGACAATCGACAATGGCAAGCCGATCCGCGAAAGCCGTGACATAGACGTGCCGCTAGCGATCCGCCATTTCATCCATCATGCCGGCTGGGCGCAGGCGCTGGACAAGGATTTTCCAGGCCATAAGGGCGTCGGTGTCGTCGGCCAGATCATCCCGTGGAATTTCCCTCTGCTGATGCTGGCGTGGAAGATTGCACCCGCACTTGCCGCCGGCTGCACCGTGGTGCTGAAGCCGGCCGAGTTCACGCCGCTCACCGCAATCCTGTTCGCCGAGATCTGCGAACGCGCCGGCGTGCCGAAAGGTGTCGTCAACATCGTGCAAGGCGGACCCGAAGCGGGGGCTGCCATCGTCAATCATCCCGGCATCCAGAAGATCGCCTTCACCGGCTCCTCGGAGGTCGGCAAGATCATCCGCAAAGCCACGGCGGGATCGGGGAAAAAGCTGTCGCTGGAGCTCGGCGGCAAATCGGCCTTCATCGTCTTCGAGGATGCCGATCTCGACAGCGCCGTGGAAGGTCTGGTCGACGGCATCTGGTTCAACCAGGGCCAGGTCTGCTGCGCCGGTTCGCGGCTGCTGGTGCAGGAGGGCATTGCCGAAGCCCTGATCGCCAAGGTCAAGACGCGGATGAGCAGGTTGCGCGTCGGCAGTCCGCTCGACAAGAACACCGATATCGGCCCGCTGATCGACATCACACAGCTCGACCGCGTCAAGGGACTGGTCGCCGAAGGGGCGAAACAGGGCGCCGTCTGCTGGCAGCCGGACGCGGCGCTGCCGTCCTCCGGCTATTACCATCTGCCGACGCTCGCGACTGGTGTTTCGCCGGCTAATATCCTTGCCCAGGAAGAGGTGTTCGGGCCGGTTCTGGCGACCATGACCTTCCGCAACACCGAGGAAGCGATCGAACTCGCCAACAACACGCGCTATGGACTGGCGGCCTCGGTTTGGAGTGAGAATGTCAATCTGGCTTTGCACGTGGCGCCGCAACTGAAGGCCGGCGTCGTCTGGGTCAACGGCACCAACATGTTCGACGCTGCCTGCGGCTTTGGCGGCTACCGCGAGAGCGGCTTTGGCCGCGAGGGCGGGCGCGAAGGCATGTTCGAGTATCTCGCGGCAAAGCTGCCGCTCGGTCCGGTCATCAAGGCCGCGACTGTCTCGGCGCAACCGGTCGAGCAAGCCGACGGCTTGGCGATAGACCGCACGGCGAAGCTGTTCATCGGCGGCAAGCAGGTACGGCCGGACGGCAATTATTCGCTGGCTGTCGCCACCGCCAAGGGCAAGCTGGCCGGCGAGGTCGGGCTCGGCAGCCGCAAGGACATTCGTGACGCCGTTTCGGCCGCACGCGGTGCCAAGGCCTGGCCGGAGGCGACCGCCTATAACCGCTCCCAGGTGCTTTACTATCTTGCCGAGAACCTGTCCGGCCGCACCGATGAGTTCGCCGCACGCCTCGTGCAGCTCACAGGCGTGACGGCCAAGGCGGCGCGCGAGGAGGTCGAGCAGTCGATCGAGCGGTTGTTCCTTTATGCCGGCCTTGCCGACAAGTTCGAGGGCCGCGTCCACCAGCCGCCGGCTCGCGCCGTGACGCTGGCCCTGCACGAGCCGGTCGGCGTCGTCGGCATCGTAGCACCCGATGCCTCGCCGCTGCTTGGCCTGATCTCGCTCATCGCCCCGGCGCTCGCGATGGGCAACACCGTGGTCGCCGTGCCGTCCGAACGCTATCCGCTGCTCGCCACCGACCTCTATCAGGTGATCGAATATTCCGATGTTCCGGCCGGCGCCATCAACATCGTCACCGGACGCAGCGCCGAGCTTGCCGGCGTCCTGGCCAAGCATGACGATGTCGACGGGCTCTGGGTGTTCGCCGATGCCGAGACCTGCGCCAGGGCGGAAGCCGAGTCCATCGGCAATCTCAAGCGCGTCTGGAGCGGCAATGGCCGCAGCCTGGACTGGGCATCCGACGAAGCGGCCGGCGATGCTTTCCTGCGCCGCGCCATCGAGGTGAAGAACGTCTGGGTGCCTTACGGCGACTGACATTTCCGTGCTGTCGCAATGGTGATCGCGTTCGGGCTTGACGCCCGAACACATGTTCTTTAACGAGAAAAAACATCTTTATCTGTAAACTGACGGCGGCCCAGGCTGCATGGTGATGCCTTACTGGCACACGACGCCGTGGCAGGACGCCGGTAAATCCGGATGATCCAGAGGAGCGAGGAGAAAAGCATGGCGGATCTGGCAGGCAAGGTCGTTGTCATCACGGCGGCGGCACAAGGCATCGGCAAGGCGAGCGCACTGGCCTTCGCCAAGGCTGGAGCCACCGTCCATGCCACCGACATCAACGAGGTGCTGCTCGCCGAACTCGCCAAGACGTCCGGGATCAAGACCCGCAAGCTGGATGTGCTGAACGACGAGGCCGTCAATACGGCCTTTGCCGAGATCGGCCGCGTCGACGTGCTGTTCAACTGCGCCGGCTTCGTCCATTCCGGATCGATCCTCGAGATGAAGGATGGCGATCTCGATTTCGCGCTGAACCTCAATGTCCGCGCCATGGTTCGCACCATCCGCGCCGTGCTGCCCGGCATGCTGGAGCGCGGCGATGGCGCCATCATCAACATGGCCTCGCTGGCGAGCTCGACCAAGGGCGTGCCGAACCGGTTCGTCTACGGCCTGAGCAAGGCCGCGGTCATCGGCCTGACCAAGGCGGTCGCCGCCGATTATGTCGGCAAGGGCATACGCTGCAACGCCATCTGCCCCGGCACGGTCGAAAGCCCGTCGCTGCAGGACCGCATGCATGCGCAGGGCGACTATGAGGCCGCCCGCGCCGCCTTCATCGCCCGCCAGCCGATGGGCCGGCTCGGCACGCCGGAGGAAATCGCCGACCTCGCCGTTTACCTGGCCGGCGCGACCTATACGTCCGGGCAGGCCTACAATATCGACGGCGGCTGGTCGATCTAGCGCGATCAAGCAGGCGGTCGGCAAGCGGAGAATCGCGGCGCTTATCGAAGATCGGGAAGTCTGAAAATCCGGCTCGCGGGCCCGTTCAACAGATGTCCGCGCTTGCCGGTTCTCAGGTCGATGGCTAGGGTCCGCCGGGCTCCTCAAGGAAGCCATCGCCTCGGCGGAGAATTTGCAAAAGGCCGCGAGGCCGCAACCAGGAGAAGGATTTAGATGAAACTGCTGCGCTATGGCGAGGTGGGGAGCGAACGTCCCGGCCTGCTCGATGCGGATGGGATGATCCGCGATCTCTCCGCCCATGTCGCCGACATTGCCGGCACGGTGCTGCATCCGGCCTCGCTGGAGATGCTGGGCAAGCTCGATGCAAAGTCGCTGCCGGCGGTTTCCGGCAAGCCGCGCCTCGGGGCCTGCGTCGCCGGCACCGGCAAGTTCATCTGCATCGGCCTCAACTATTCCGACCACGCCGCCGAAACCGGCGCCACGGTACCGCCGGAACCGATCATCTTCATGAAGGCAAGCTCGGCCATTGTCGGGCCGGACGACGACGTGCTGATCCCGCGCGGTTCGGTGAAGACCGACTGGGAAGTCGAACTCGCCGTGGTGATCGGCAAAACGGCAAAATATGTCAGCGAAGCCGATGCGCTGGATTATGTCGCCGGCTATTGCGTCGCCCACGACGTCTCCGAGCGCGCCTTCCAGGCCGAACGCCAGGGCCAGTGGACCAAGGGCAAGAGCTGCGACACGTTCGGTCCGACCGGCCCGTGGCTGGTGACCAAGGACGAAGTCGCGGACCCGCAGAACCTCAAAATGTGGCTGACCGTCAACGGCAAGACCATGCAGGACGGCTCGACCAAGACCATGGTCTATGGCGTCAAATATCTGGTGTCCTACCTCAGCCAGTTCATGTCGCTGCATCCCGGCGACATCATTTCGACAGGCACGCCGCCCGGCGTCGGCCTCGGCATGAAGCCGCCGGTGTTCCTGAAGGCGGGCGATGTGGTGGAACTGGGCATCGAGGGCCTGGGCCAGCAGAAGCAGACGTTCAAGGCTGATTTGTAGCCGCGGCAGTTCTTCCCCTTCTCCCCTTGTGGGAGAAGGTGGCCTCGCGAAGCGAGGTCGGATGAGGGGTGCGCGAAGGATCTCTGCTTGCAGAAGTCAAGCGCCTGAAGTCTTTCGGCCTTTTCACGCCTCACTCCGCTGGAACACCCCTCATCCGTCTCGGCGCTACGCGCCGATCCACCTTCTCCCACAAGGGGAGAAGGTAAGAGGCGTTGGCGCCAGATTACTTCAGCACCTTCCCATCAGCGCCAAACCGATAGGTCTTGGCCGGATCCGGCGTCGCATAGAGCGTCGCGCCCGGTTCGGCGTCATAGACGCCGAAAATGCGCACCGTGATCAGCCCGGCCTTCTCGCAGTCGAGATAGAGATTGGTGTCGGCACCGAGATGCTCGGCATGCACCACCGTGCCCTTCCAGGCGCCCGATTTCGGATCGACGGTCAGATGCTCCGGCCGAACGCCGATGGTCTTTGCGGTTTCGCCGAGGCGGGCGCCGTCGATGAAATTCATCTTCGGCGAGCCGATGAAGCCGGCGACGAACTCATTTGCCGGCGCATTGTAGAGTTCCATCGGACCACCGATCTGCTCGATCCTGCCGGCGTTCAGCACCACGATCTTGTCGGCCAACGTCATTGCCTCGACCTGGTCGTGAGTGACGTAGATCATCGTCGCCTTCAGCCTGCGGTGCAGTTGCGCGATCTCCAGCCGCGTGTTGACGCGCAGCGCGGCATCGAGGTTCGACAGCGGCTCGTCGAAGAGGAACAGCTTGGGCTCGCGCACCACGGCGCGGCCGATGGCGACGCGCTGGCGCTGCCCGCCGGAGAGTTCGGCCGGCCGCCGCTCCAGATAGGGCTCCAGCGACAGCATCGATGAGGCGATGCCGATGCGGCGGTCGATCTCGGCCGCGGGTGTGCCGGCCTGCTTGAGGCCAAGGCCCATATTGTTCTTCACCGTCAGATGCGGGTAGAGCGCATAGGTCTGGAACACCATGGCGATGCCGCGCTTGGCCGGTGGCGTGACCGACACATCCTCGCCGTCGATCAACACCCGGCCGGAGGTCGAATCCTCCAGCCCGGCGATGACCCGAAGCAAGGTCGACTTGCCGCAGCCCGACGGGCCGACAAAGACGACGAATTCGCCATCGGTCACTTCGAGGTCGATGCCTTTCAGCACCTCGACCGGCCCGAAGGCCTTCTTCACATTCTCGATCTTCAGCGAGCCCACGGCTTCGTTCCTGTCGTTAGAGTTTGACGGCTATGCCGCTGCCCACGCTCTCGTCGGCGGCAAGGCAGACGGCGAGCGACTTCACCGCGTCGTCCATGTGTTTGGTGAGATCCAGATCCTCGCGGATCGCCTTCAGCACGAAGGCCTGTTCGAGATCGCAGAGGTCCTGGTGGCCGGGTTCGCCTTCCATCGACAGCATCTCGTCGGCTTTGGCGAACTTGCCGTCCGGGCCGGTCGCCGCACTGTGCAGGCGAATGGTCGAGGTCTTGGTGTGGGTGTCGATGTCGTCCGACTTCACACCTTCCTTCATGACGATCGACACACAGCCCTTCGGCGAAATGACGTCCTTCACGAAGAAGGCGGTCTCCGAAATCATCGGGCCCCAGCCGGCTTCGTACCAGCCGACCGAGCCGTCATCGAACAGAACCTGCAGATGGCCGTAATTGTACATCGACGGCGCCACCTCCTCGGTCAGCCGCACGCCCATGCCGCGCACCTCGACCGGCCTGGCGTCGGTGATCTGCAGCATGACGTCGAGATAGTGGACGCCGCAGTCGACGATCGGCGACGTCGTCTGCATCAGTTGCTTGTGCGTCTCCCAGGTGTGGCCCGAAGACTGCTGGTTGAGGTTCATGCGGAACACGTAGGGGCCGCCGAGCTTGCGCGCCTCGGCGATCAGCCTGATCCAGGACGGGTGATGGCGCAGGATGTAGCCGATCACCAGTTTCCTGCCGTTGGCTTGTGCCGCCGCGACGACGCGTTTGGCGTCGGCCACCGTCGTTGCCAGCGGCTTTTCGACAAAGACGTGGCAGCCGGCCTCGAACGCCTTCACCGCATAGTCGGCATGGCTGTCGGAATAGGTGGCGATGCAGGCGACATCGGGCTTTTCATCGCGCAGCGCCTCGTCGAAGGAACGCCTGATGCCATAGCCCGACAGCCCGTCCGGCAGCGGCACGTCGGAGCGGTTGATCAGCGCAGCGATCTCGAAGCCCGGATTGGTGTGATAGGCCAGCGCATGGCTGCGGCCCATATTGCCGAGCCCGGCGACGACGACACGAAGAGGTTCAGCCATTTCAATCTGCCTTTTCTCGGCTACGGGCTTTGATATCCACCATTACATGTGGCTCGCATTCATCGGCGACCTGCAGGGCAGTCAGCTCGCTTTCGCACCGTGCCAGGAGCCCAAAGCCGTAGGTGTCGACGCCATCCCTGACAATCGACTGCCTCTGATCGTCGGGCAGCCCGTACTCGAGATTCAGCGCCTGGGTGAACGCCTTCGACCGGGTATCTTCCATCTGGGAATTGACGCGCCAACGTATGTGGCAATTGTGTTCCTTCGGCCGGCGTTCCAGCCCAAGCCGCCTAAACCAGACAGCGGCGTTGAGATAGAATTGCGGCCCCCAGGAAGACTTCTGAAGGTTCAGCAAGCAGATCGTCTCCGGCCACTCCCGGTAGAAATTCGTGGCGCGAACGCCGCGAAATCCATAGTGGCTCGCCGTCTTGACGAGAGCCTGTGAGATGATCTCTCGACCGTCGCTCACTTGACGGCTCCGGAGGTGATGCCGCGGATCAATTGCCGCGAGAAAATGACGTAGAGGATCAGCACCGGCATGATCGCCAGCGAAAGTGCTGCCAGGATGGCGTTCCAGTTGGTGACGAACTGGCCGAGGAAGAGCTGCGCGCCGAGCGTCACCGTCTTGGTCTCCTCCGACGGCGCCAGGATCAGCGGGAACCACAGATCGTTCCAGATCGGGATCATGGTGAAGACGGCGACGGTCGCCATGGACGGCCGCACCAGCGGCAGCACCAGGCGGAAGAAGATGGTGTATTCGGACAGGCCGTCGATACGGCCGGCATTCTTCAGGTCGTCGGAGACCTGCTTCATGAATTCCGACAGGATGAAGACGGCGAGCGGCAGGCCTTGCGCGGTGTAGACCAGGATCAGCGCCGTCAGCGTGTTGACCAGCCCGCTCGCCACCATCAACTGGAGGATGGCGACGGTGCCGAGCCGGATCGGTATCATGATGCCGAGCGCGAGATAGAGCCCCATCAGCGAATTGCCGCGGAAGCGGTATTCCGACAGGGCGAAGGCTGCCATGGCGCCGAATAGAAGCACGAAGAACAGCGAGGCGACGGTGACGACGAGGCTGTTCTGGAAATAGTGGATGAAGTCGCCCTGGCCGATCACCGTGGTGTAGCCGATCAGGTCGAAGGTTTTCGGCGTCGGCGGCGTCAGCGGCGCGCCGAAGATGCCGGCGCGGGACTTGAACGAATTCATGATCACCAGGATCACCGGAAACAGCGCGATCGCCGTGTAGGTCAAAAGGATCGCGTGGGCGCCGATGGTGCGGGGCAGTGAACGGGTGGCGGTGCTCATCTCCTGGCCCTCAGAACTGGTAGCGACGCAGGCGCGTCTGGACGAGGAAGAGGTAGACGCAGACGCCGCCGAGGATGATCAGGAACATCATCGTGGCGATCGCGGCGCCCATGTTGGGATCGCCGACCTGCAGCTGGAAACCGAAGAAGGCGCGGTAGAGGAAGGTGCCGAGAATATCGGTCGAATAGTTCGGCCCGGCGAGCGCCCCTTGCGCGGTGTAGATCAGGTCGAAAGCGTTGAAATTGCCGACGAAAGTGAGGATCGAGATGATGCCGATCGACGGCAGGATCAGCGGCAGCTTGATCTTCCAGAACTGCGACAGGCCGGTGATGCCGTCGCATTCGGCCGCCTCGATAACCTCGTCGGGAATCGACAGCAGCGCCGCATAGATCAGCATCATCGGGATGCCGACGAACTGCCACACCGAGATCAGGCTGAGCGCGGTCAGCGCGTATTGCTCCTTGCCGAGCCAGGGCGTGAACAGGCTTTTCAGGCCGACCAGGTCCAGCATGTGCGGCGCCACGCCCCACAGCGGCGACAGGATCAGCTTCCAGGCAAAGCCGACAATGACGAAGGACAGGATGGTCGGCACGAAGATCGCCGTGCGGTAGAAGGCCGCGAACCGAAGTTTCGGGCTGGATAGAAGTGCGGCCAGCATGACGCCGATCGGGTTCTGCACCAGCATGTGGATCATGAAGAACCAGGTGTTGTTCCTCAGCGCGTTCCAGAAACCAACCGACCAGTTGGGATCGCCGAACAGGGTGCGGAAGTTCGCCAGTCCGACGAAGACCTGGTGCTGCTCGATGTTGCGGAACAGCGACAGCTGCAGCGTGCCGGCGAGCGGCAGGATCATGATCGCCGTGTAGACGAGCACGGCCGGCGCCAGGAAGACGGCGATGTGCCAGCGAAACGGTCTTTTCGGTCGTATTTCTGCGGCCATGAGTTCGGTTCCCGCCGTCTCTCGGTTCCAGACGATGTTGATGCTAGAGCGGTTCACCGTTTCACGGAAACGCCAAACCGCTCTATCTTTTTTGTACGCAATTCCGGACGGAAAACCGCTTCACACTTTTCCTGGAATTGCTCTAGATGATGCCTCGATGCACGGCCCATCCATCCTTGCCCGATACGGCAAGAACAAAGGCCTGCGACTGATCAGCTAGCCTTCCCAAGGAGATCAAGGGTAAGGCCGCGAGGCTGTGCCGACAATCGCTATCTGAATAGGTGCACCCTGGGAACCAGGATGTTCCGGAACCGGCCAGGCATGCGCCCAGCCGGCTCCGTTGCCTGAGCTCTTACTTCGCCGGCTTGTACCAGCTGTCGAGGCCGGCCTGCAGCTTCTTGGCCGCATCTTCCGGCGTGACGGTGCCGTTGATGACGTTGGCTGACTGGACCCAGGTCTCGTTCTCGAGGTTCGGCGTGCCGCGCGACAGGATCTGGTAGGTCGAGCGGATCGTCGACTTGCACTTGCCGCGCCAGGAAACGAATTCCTGCGCCAGCGGATCTTCCATCTTCACCGGCGAGGAGTTCAGGCTGAAGAAGCCCGGCAGCGCGTTGGCGTAGATGGTGGCGAAATCCGGCGAAGCCACCCAGGACAGGAAGGTCTTGGCCGCGTCCGCATGCTTGGAAGCCGCATTCAGGCCCATGCCGATATCGGTATGGTCGGAGATGTAGCAGGTGTCACCGGCCTTCTCGACCGGCGGCGGGAAGGCGCCCATCTTGAACTGGGCCTGGGTGTTGAACAGGCCGATCTCCCACGAGCCGGCCGGGTAGATGGCGGCGCGGCCGAGCGTGAACAGGTTCTGGCTGTCCGGATAGGTCTGCGCCTCGAAGCCGTCGCCCAGATAGGGCTTCCATTTGGCCAGTTCCTCGAAGGGCGCGACCCATTCCTTGTCGGTCAGCTTCTGCGTGCCCTTGATCAGCGCCGCGCGGCCGTCCTCGCCCTTCCAGTAGTTGGGGCCGATGTTCTGGTAGCCCATGGTCGCGGCTTCCCAGAGATCCTTGGTGCCCATCGCCATCGGGATGTAGGTGCCGTCGGCCTTGATCTTGTCGAGCGCGGCGAAGAACTCGTCGCGGGTCTCCGGCACCTTGATGCCGAGCTTGTCGAAGGCGTCCTTGTTGTAGATGAAGCCGTGGATGACCGAGGCCATCGGCACGCAGAAGCTCGCCTTGCCGTCATCGGTCTGCCAGGCGGACTTGGCCACCGGCGAGAAGTTTTCCATGCCGGGCAGCGCGCTGAGGTCGGCGAGGTTGCCCTTCTTGAACAGTTCGAGCGACTTGTCGAACGGGCGGCAGGTGATCAGGTCGCCGGCCGATCCGGCGGCGAGCTTGGCGCCGAGCGCGGCGTCATATTCGGTCGGAGCCGATGGTGCGAACACCACCTTGATGCCGGGGTTCTTGGCTTCGAAGGCGGGGATCAGCTTGTCCTTCCAGATGGACAGGTCGTCGCCGCGCCAGCTTTCGATGTTGAGCGTTACGTCCTCGGCGTGAGCCAACCCGGCCGAGCCGAGAATGCTGGTGCCCAGAAGCATTGCCGTCAGTAGTTTCGTTGTCATGCTCAGTCTCCCTGTTGACCTTTTTCAGGTTCGGTTTTGATGAGAACAGGGGCTTTTGGCCCCTTGCTCCCCTCGCAAGCCCGGTTCACCCCGATGGAAAACGGGATGAAACAGGCTCTATTTCTCTGTTCGAGCATGATCTTTTCCGGAAAGCGGTCTCCGCTTTTCGGGATCATGCCCCAACGCGGAAAGGGCCGGCCGCAGTTTCTGGCCAGCCTCTTCCAGTATCTTCTGCGCCGCGGCGGCGCTGTCGGCGCCGGCGGCGAGCAGAATTGCGGTCTTGACCGCGCCGCCGCTTTTCTCGAGCAGCCCGGCCGCTTCGTCCTTGCCGCGCCCGCTGATGGCGGCGACGATGCGCGCGGCGCGGTCGCGCAGCTTGATGTTGTCGGCCATCAGATTGACCATGTAGCCGTCATGGACATGGCCAAGATGGACGGCGGTCAGGGTCGACAGCATGTTGAGCGCGATCTTCTGGGCGGTGCCGGCGCCCATGCGCGTCGAGCCGGCGATCACTTCCGGCGGCGTTTCGAGCAGGATTGCGGTTTCGGCCTGGCGAAGCAGGGCCGAGTCCCGGTTGTTGGCGATGCCGATGGTGGCCGCACCGCGACGGGCGGCTTCTTCGATCGCGCGCACCGCGTATGGCGTGGTGCCGCTGGCGGAAAGCGCGATCAGGCAATCGCCGGCGCCAATACCGGCATTGGCGACAGCCGTCGCGGCCTCCTCGACATCATCCTCGGGGCCGCCCGCCAGCGTCCTGAAAGCCTCATCGCCGCCGGCGACCAGGATGGCGATGCGGTCGCGCTGGATGCCGAAGGTGCCGGGCAGTTCCAGCGCATCGGCCAGCGCCATCAGGCCGGAACTGCCGGCCGCGGCATAGGCAAGCTTGCCGCCGCCGTTCAATCGGCCCGCAATGATCTCGGCTGCCTTGGCGATGGCGGGAATGGCATTGCGGACGGCTTTCGCGGCCTCGATCTGCGCATCGGCCAGCGAAACAAGGATGGCTTCCGGTGCCTGGATATCCAGCCCCTCGGCATTCCTGTGAAGCGCTTCGGTGCGCGTTTCAGCCATCCGTGTTCCTCCAATACCAGAACAATACCAAAAAAATACCACTTGTCCACATGCATTAACGAATTCGCGGACAGGAAATCGGTGAGCCGACGAAATGTCTAGATTTTTCAATAAAATACGGCTTAATCTTTTTGAAACGGAAATTAAGCCTTGGCTATTGGTATTTTATTGGTATTATCGGCCCGGAGGAGAAATCGCGTGAATTTCGTGCTCGGTATCGATGGCGGCGGCACCAGCTGCAGGGCCGCCCTTGCAACAGCGGACGGTACGGTCGTCGGTCGCGCCAAAAGCGGCGCCGCCAACATTCGCACCGACCTCACCGGGGCGCGGTCGAACATCGTCGATGCCGCGCGGCAGGCTTTCATCGCCGCCGGGCAGGATCCCGAGCTGATCCCGCAGACACCGGCCATTCTCGGCCTTGCCGGCGCCAACGTCGGCACCTACCGGCAGCAGCTCGAAGCGATCCTGCCGTTCAGCACCAGCCGCGTCGAGACCGACGCCGAAATCGCGCTGGAAGGGGCGGTGGGCTCTGGCGACGGGGCCATGGCGATCCTCGGCACCGGCACCGCCTATATGGCCCGCAAGGGCGGCAGATCACGGGCGATCGGCGGCTGGGGATTTCAGGTCGGCGACCAGGGCAGCGGCGCCCGCATCGGCCGCGATCTGCTCGAACAGACGCTGCTTGCCCATGACGGCGTGCGCGCGGCTTCGCCGCTGACCGACGCGATGATGGCCATCTTCCGCAACAATCCCGAGGACGTGGTGGAATTCACCACCAATGCCAAGCCCGGCGATTTCGGCGGCTTCGCGCCCAAAGTGTTCGAGCACGCCGAGAAGGGCGATGCCGTCGCCAACTGGATCGTCGACAAGGCGGTCAGCGATGTCGAGGCTTCGCTCGGCGCGCTCGGCCTTTCCGACGACGCGCCGCTTTGCCTGCTCGGCGGGCTGGCGCCGCTCTACGCGCCACGGCTGTCGCCACGTTACCGGACGCTGCTCAAGCCGCCGCTCGACGATGCGCTGGGCGGTGCCGTGCAGATGGCGGTCAGGCTTTTCGCCAAGCCAGTGGAGGCGGCCCGATGAGCGATGCCGCCGACCAGATTTTCGCCACGCTGAAACAATCGTCGCAAAGCGGCGCGCCGCTCTACCTGCAGCTCAGGAAAAGCATCGAGGATGCGGTCAACCGTGGCCTGATCGGACCCGGCGACGCACTGCCCTCCGAGCGCGACATCGCCACCAAGGCCGACATTTCGCGGGTCACCGTGCGCAAGGCGGTGCAGGATCTCGTCAAGGGCGGCATTCTAGTGCAGCGCCATGGCTCCGGCACTTTCGTGGCGCCACGCATGGAGCGCGTGGAGCAATCGCTGTCGCGGCTGACCTCCTTCACCGAGGACATGGCGCGACGCGGCATGGCGGTGCGCTCGGCCTGGCTCGACCGCGGCCTCTATGCGCCCTCGCCCGACGAGATGATGGTGCTCGGCCTGTCGTCGAACGAACTGGTGGCGCGCGTGGCGCGCCTGCGCATCGCCAACGACACGCCGCTGGCGATCGAACGCGCCTCGCTGTCGGCCAGCGTGCTGCCCGACCCGGCGGGCATCGGCTCCTCGCTCTATGCGGCGCTGCAACTGACCGGCAATCGCCCGGTTCGGGCGGTACAGCGCATCTCGGCCGCCAATCTCGGCGACGGCGATGCGCGCCTGCTGGAAGTGCCGCCGGGTATTGCCGGCCTGCATATCGAACGCATTTCCTACCTGGCGAGCGGCAAGGTGATCGAGTTCACCCGCTCCATCTACCGGGGCGACGCCTATGATTTCGTTGCCGAACTGCGGCTGACAGGGCCGAGCGAAGAGGGCCGACCATGACCTCCAACACCACACATATGCAGCGCGAGATCGAGGAGATCCCGCAGGCCGTCGCCCGACTGCTCGACGGTTCGGGCGCCATGCTCGCCGAGGCCGGGCGCGGCATCCGGGAACGCGACCCGCATTTCGTCGTCACCGTGGCGCGCGGTTCGTCCGATCATGCCGCGACCTTCATGAAATATGCCGTCGAACTGACCGCGGGCCTTGCCGTCGCCTCGGTCGGGCCGTCCATCGCCTCGATCTACGGCCGCAAGCTTAGGCTCGACGGCTCAGCCTGCCTGGCGATCTCGCAGTCAGGCAAGAGCCCCGACATCGTCGCCATGGCCGAGACCGCACGCGCCGGCGGCGCGCTGACCATCGCCGTCACCAACACCGCCGATTCGCCGCTGGCGCGGGCCTCGGACTATGCGATCGACATCCTGGCCGGCCCCGAGCGCAGCGTCGCGGCGACCAAGACCTTCGTCAATTCCGCTGTCGCCGGTCTCGCCCTGATGGCGCATTCCACCGGCGACGAGGCGCTTCTCAAGGCACTTGCCGGCTTGCCCGAGCATTTCGGCAAGGCGATCGCCTGCGACTGGATGAGCGTGCTCTCCGAAACCATCGAGAAGCAGAAATCGCTGTTCATCCTCGGCCGAGGACCGTCGGCGGCGATGGCCAACGAGGCGGCGCTGAAATTCAAGGAGACCTGCGGCATGCATGCCGAGGCCTATAGCGCGGCCGAAGTCATGCACGGCCCACTGGCGCTGATCGGCCCCGACTTTCCGGTGCTGGCGCTGGCCGCGCGCGATGCGTCGGAGCCCTCAATCGCGGAGGCGGCCGACGGCCTGGCGGCCAAGGGGGCGCCGGTGTTCGTCACATCAGCTCTTGCCAACCGCGCCGCGCGCCTGCCGCATGTCGCCACCGGACACCCGCTGACCGATCCGCTGACGCTGATCGTCTCGTTCTACGTGTTCGTCGAGGCTTTCGCGCGCCACCGCGGCCTCGATCCCGACACGCCGCGCAACCTTCGCAAGGTGACGGAGACCGTATGAGCGACCGTTTTGCCCTGACAGGCGCCCGCATTTTCGACGGCGATAACTGGCATGAAGGCTCGGCGCTTGTCGTGCGCGATGGTCTTGTCGAGGCCGTAGTGCGCCAAGGTGCCCTGCCCTCGGACGTCCGTGCCGTCGACGCCGGCGGCGGCATGCTGGTGCCGGGCTTTGTCGACATCCAGGTCAATGGCGGCGGCGGGGTCATGCTCAACGACCACCCCGATGTCGCCTCGATCGAAACCATCTGCCGGGCGCACGCGCCATTCGGCACGACGGCGCTGCTGGCGACGCTGATCACCGACACGCCCGCGATCACCGCGGCCGCCATCGCTGCCGGCGAAGCAGCAGCGCTGCAAAAGGTGCCAGGCTTCCTCGGCCTGCATCTCGAGGGCCCCCACCTGTCGATCGCGCGCAAGGGCGCGCATGATCCGGCGCTGATCCGGCCTATGACGGACGCCGACCAGGCGATGCTGATCGCGGCGCGGCAGAAGCTGCCGGTGCTGCTGACCACGGTCGCGCCGGAATCCGTCGAACCGGCGCGGGTCGCGGCATTGGCGAAGGCCGGCGTCGTCGTCAGCCTCGGCCATTCGGATACCAGCTATTTCAAGGCAAAAACCTTCGCCGAGGCGGGCGCCAGCGTGGTCACCCACCTGTTCAACGCCATGAGCCAGATCGGTAACCGCGAGCCTGGACTGGCGGGCACGGCGATCGATGTCGGTACCTTGTCCGCCGGGCTCATCGCCGACGGCATCCACGTTCATCCCGCGACCATCCGGATCGCGCTCGATGCCAAACAGGGACCGGGCAAGATCGTGCTGGTCACCGACGCCATGGCGACGATCGGCACCGACATGACCTCGTTCACGCTCAACGGCCGCACCATCTACCGCAAGGACGGGAGTCTCAGGCTTGCCGACGGAACGCTGGCGGGCGCCGATCTCGACATGATCTCGGCGATCCGGTTCATGCACGGCGTCGTCGGCGTCGAACTCACGGAAGCCCTGCGCATGGCCTCGCTCTACCCGGCGCAGGCGATCGGCCAGTCGCATCGGCTTGGCCGATTTGCCAATGGCACGGCGGCGGATGTCGTTGCACTGTCCGACGATCTTGGCATAGGACGCGTCTGGATCGGCGGCAACAAGGTGTTCGAGGCCGGCGCTCCACGCTGAGAGCAAGGCCATGCAGACGATCGATTGTGTCGTCGCCGGAGCAGGCGTCGTCGGGCTTGCCATCGCCAGGGCGCTTGCCTTGTCCGGGCGCGAGGTGGTCGTGGTCGAACAGGCCGAGGCGATCGGTACCGTCACCAGTTCGCGCAACTCCGAAGTCATCCATGCCGGTCTTTATTATGCACCGGGAAGCCTGAAGGCCCGGCTCTGCGTCGAAGGGCGGCGGTTTCTCTATGCCTACTGCGCCGAGCACGCCGTCGCCCATGCGCGCACCGGCAAGCTGATCGTTGCCAGCGAGCCCAGCCAGATGGACGGGTTGCGGAAGATCGAGGCCAATGCCCGACGCTGCGGGGTCGACGATCTCCGGTTCCTGACGCGCGGCGAAGCCGGGAGCCTGGAACCGGCGCTGGCATGCGCGGGCGCGCTGTTGTCGCCGTCGACCGGCATTGTCGACAGCCATGCGCTGATGCTGTCGTTGCGCGGCGACGCCGAGGCGGCCGGCGCGTCCTTTGCTTTCCTCACCACTGTCGCCGGAGCGACGATCGAGGCCGGCGGGATCCGGATCGAAACGCGCGATGCCAATGGCGAGACCTTCGCCCTGGAGGCGGCCACCTTCGTCAATGCCGCGGGTCTCGATGCGCCGGCCGTGGCCGGCCGGATCGACGGCTTCCCAGGGAATCTCATCCCCCGGCAGTGGCTCGCACGCGGGAATTATTTCGCCCTTCCAGGCCGATCGCCGTTTTCGCGGCTGATCTATCCGGTTCCGGTCGAGGGTGGCCTTGGTGTCCATCTGACGCTCGATCTGAGCGGCAGTGCGCGTTTTGGGCCTGATGTCGAATGGATCGAGCGCGTGGATTATACAGTCGATCCCGGCCGAGGCGCTGCCTTCTACGAGGCGATCCGGCGTTATTGGCCTGATCTTGCCGACGGTGCCCTGCAACCGGCCTATGCCGGCGTCAGGCCGAAGCTATCCGGCCCGGGTCAGGCGGCAGCCGATTTCATGATCCAGGGGCCGGCCGATCACGGCGCTGGGCGGATCGTCAATCTGTTCGGCATAGAGAGCCCCGGTCTGACCGCGAGCCTGGCGATCGCCGGCCATGTCGTGGAGCTGCTGCATAAGCGATTATAAGCGCCGCCGGGAATTCGTCCGCTCAGGCTGATGTCATGAAACCTTTTGATTTCGAGGTCGTTGTCGGGGCGTATGTCCGAGGCGAAACCCAGATCGAGACCGACCGACGGCATAAAGCCGCGCGCCGCCCCGAAGCGGCGACGGCAAAAGCCGCGCGACGAGAGCCCGCGCGCGGAGGAGGAGAGCAAGAAGAAGCCGGGCGACAAGAAGGCACCGATCGTCGAAGCGGCCGCGCCCGACATCGCCGGCGAAGCTCCGCCGCCGGAAGCCGTCGAACCCGACCCGGAGTTGACGCCCGAGGAAGCAGAACAGGCGCGCAAGAAATATCTGCTGAAGCGTTTCTGGATCAGCGGGCGCGGCTATTGGGGACGGCATGGCGACAGGCTCGGCTGGCCATTGTCAGTCGGGCTGCTGATCCTGATCGTCGTCAATGTCGGCTTCCAGTACGGGATCAATGTCTGGAACCGCTCGATCTTCGACGCCATCGAGAAGCGCGACGCCCATACCGTCTATTTCCTCAGCGCCGTGTTCGTGCCGCTGGTGCTAGGCAGCATCAGCCTTGTCGTCGCGCAGGTCTGGCTGCGCATGACCATGCAGCGCCGCTGGCGCGCTTGGCTGACGACCTCGGTGATAGCGCGCTGGCTCGCCAACGGCCGCTATTATCAGCTGAACCTCGTCAAGGGCGACCACCAGAACCCGGAGGCGCGCCTGTCTGAAGATCTGCGGGTCGCCACCGAGTCACCCGTCGATTTCGTCGCCGGCGTGATTGTCGCCACCCTGTCGGCCTCGACCTTCATCGTGGTGCTGTGGACAATCGGCGGCGCCTTGAGCTTCCCGTTAGGCGGCTCGACCATCACCGTGCCCGGCTTCCTCGTCATCACCGCGGTGATCTATGCCGCGATCACCTCTACCTCGATGTTCGCCATCGGCCGCGATTTCGTGCGGCTGTCCGAGGAGAAGAACCAGACGGAAGCCGAATTCCGCTACGTGCTGACGCGCGTGCGCGAAAACGGCGAGAGCATCGCCCTGCTCGGCGGCGAGGAGGAAGAACGCAGCGGCATCGACAGAACCTTTGCCGGCGTGCTGAAGCGCTGGGCGCAACTGACCGGCCAGCACATGCGCACGGCATTGGTGTCGCAGGGCTCGAGCCTGTTCGCGCCTGTCGTGCCGGTCCTGCTCTGTGCGCCAAAGTTCCTCGAAGGGTCGATGTCGCTCGGCCAGGTCATGCAGGCGGCCTCCGCCTTCGCCATCGTGCAGAGCGCGTTCGGCTGGCTGGTCGACAATTATCCGCGCCTCGCCGACTGGAACGCCTCCGCACGCCGCATCGCTTCGCTGATGATGTCGCTCGACGGGCTGGAACGTGCCGAGCAGAGCGACGAGCTCGGGCGCATCAAGCGCGGCGAGACCAAGGGCGACGCCATGCTCAGCCTCGACGATCTCTCCGTGACGCTCGACGATGGCACGTCCGTGGTCAAGGAGACGGAGGTCGCCGTCGAACCGGGCGAGCGGGTGCTGGTCTCAGGCGAATCCGGTTCGGGCAAGTCTACGCTGGTGCGGGCGATCGCCGGCCTGTGGCCATGGGGGAGCGGCAGCGTCAATTTCCATCCCGACAGGCGGTTGTTCATGCTGCCGCAACGGCCCTACATCCCGTCCGGCACGCTGCGCCGGGTGGTCGCCTACCCCGCGGCCGCCAACAAGTGGAAGCTCGACCAGATCAAGGCCGCCCTCGACAAGGTTGGCCTTGGCCACCTCGCCGGCCGGATCAAGGAGGAAGCGCCCTGGGACCAGACCTTGTCGGGTGGCGAAAAGCAGCGGGTCGCCTTCGCGCGGCTCTTGCTGCATCGCCCCGACATCGTCGTCCTGGACGAGGCGACCTCGGCGCTGGACGAAAAGAGCCAGGACCAGATGATGGCAACGGTGATCCGCGAATTGCCTGAAGTCACGATCCTCAGCGTGGCGCATCGCGCCGAACTCGAGGCCTTCCACACCCGCAAGATCACGCTCGAGCGGCACAAGGGCGGTGCGAAACTTGTCAGGGACATCGACCTCGTGCCGCGCAACCGCAAACGCGGCCTGCTCACGCGCGCCTTGTGGGGCTCGGGCACGACGACCGAAAAGCCGCGCAAGGCGAAGTAACGGCGCGCGCCCGCCACTACGATGCGTAGAGGTCCTTGTACGTGTCGCGCAGAATATTCTTCTGCACTTTGCCCATGGTGTTGCGCGGCAATTCGTCGACGAAGATCACCTGCTTCGGGTGCTTGTACCTGGCCAGGCGACCGGCGATGGCACTGAGAATTTCGGCCCCGGTGATCCGCGATGCCGGCGCCCGCACGACGACGGCCGTGACACCTTCACCGAAATCCGGATGGGCGACGCCGATGACGGCGCTTTCGCTCACTCCATCAAGCGCGTCGATCTCGCTTTCGAGTTCCTTGGGATAGATGTTGTAGCCGCCCGAGATGATCAGGTCCTTGCCGCGGCCGACGATATGGACATAACCGTCGGCGTCGACCATGCCGAGATCGCCCGTGATGAAGAAGCCGTCGGCACGGAATTCCGCCTTGGTCTTTTCCGGCATGCGCCAGTAGCCGCCAAACACGTTCGGACCCTTGACCTCGATCATGCCGACCTCGCCTTGGGCCAGCGGCTTGCCGCTATCGGGATCCGTGATGCGCAGCGACACGCCGGGCAGCGGGAAGCCGACCGTGCCGGCGCGCCGTTCGCCCTCATAGGGGTTGGACGTGTTCATGTTGGTCTCGGTCATGCCGTAGCGTTCGAGGATGGCGTGGCCGGTGCGCTCGCGCCAGGCCTTGTGCGTATCAGCCAGCAGCGGCGCCGAGCCGGACACGAACAGGCGGATGTTCTTCGCCGCCTCGCGGTCCAGCCCGTCCTGCTGCAGCAGCCTGGTATAGAAGGTCGGCACGCCCATCAGCGCCGTGGCGCGCGGCAGCAGTGAGACGATGCGGGCCGGATCGAATTTCTGCTCGAACAGCATCGAGGCGCCGGCCATCAGGATGACATTGGTTGCGACGAACAGGCCATGCGTGTGGAAGATCGGCAGCGCATGGATCAGCACATCGCCTGATGTGAAGCGCCATTGGTCGACCAGCACGCGCGCATTCGACGCCAGGTTTCCGTGGCTGAGCATGGCGCCTTTCGAACGGCCGGTCGTTCCCGACGTGTAGAGGATCGCCGCGAGATCGTTCTCGCCGCGCTCGACATCATGGAAATCGGAGGATTGCCGCGATGCCTGGTCCGTCAGCGATCCCCGGCCGGTGCGGTCGAGCGTGACCACGACGGCACCGGATGGCGCGGCCATCCGCTCGATATCCGCCGATTTCGCCGGATCGCAGACGATGACCCGAGGCGCTGCATCCTCGAAGAAATATCCAAGCTCGGTCAGCGTGTAGGCCGTGTTGAGGGGCAGGAAGACGGCACCGGCGCGCACGCAGGCGAGATAGAGCAGCATCGCCTCCGGGCTCTTCTCGACCTGCACCGCGATCCGGTCGCCGGGCTCGACATGCAATTGCAGGAGCGCGTGCGCGAGTTGCGCCGACCGCGCCAGCATGTCGCCATAGCTGAGCGAGCGCCCATCATCGGTTTCCATCAACAGGCGCCCGGGCGCCGGCATCCGGGACCGGAACGCATCGAACAGATGATTGGTCATGAAATTTTCCTGCTGTGATGGCAATGGCGGCGCCGGCAATGCCCTTGGGGCGCGCAGAGTTCGCGTTTCCGGGCCATGTCGTCAAGACCGCAAACGGCGGTCCGGCGCGGCGCATCCGCCGAAAAAGCCGCGAACGATGGCAACAAGCTCCGCCAAGGGAAATGATCGTTAACGCCGAGCGCGCTCGGCCGAAGCAGCGGGTTTTGAGACTTCGCCTTGCTTGAAGCGCTCCATGCATATGGAAGCGGTCAGCTGGTAATGATCGATCAAGGCCTGGACGGCGCCGTCGGCATTGCCGTCCAACGCGTATTCGGCGATCCGCCGGTGTTCCCCGAAATCGTCGCGCTGGATGCCCTCACCGTCAGTGGCCATTTGCCGGTAGCGATAGGCGTGATCGGAAAGCTGATCGCAGAAACCCACCAGCCAGTGCGACCGGCAGGCCGAGATCAGCACACGGTGGAAGGTGCGGTGCAATTTTTCCCAGTCCGGATCGAGCGACAAGAGATTTTGCGGCGAATGTCGTGAGGCGCGACCCAGGCGATGCAGCGCCAGCACCAGTTGTTCCTCCCAGTCGGTGGTGCGGTGGGCAATGGATTCGCGAAGCGCGCGTTCCTCGAGCCAACAGCGGGTGCGCGTCAGCTCCTCGAGCTCCGTCGCGCTGACCGGCATGATGAAAAAGCCACGCTGATCGTGACGGCCAAGGAGTCCCTCGGAGGCAAGGCGATTAAGGGCTTCACGGACAGGGGAGGCACCGGCGCCATATTTGGAAACTACCCACTCGACCCGCAGTTTGCTTTCGGCTTCCAGAGCGCCGCCAAGAAGATCATCCCGCAATTGGTGATAGACCGTACTGGCAAGCGTACTCTTGGGTCCTGTGCCGTCGTCGTTGAGGTTGGCAGCGCCGTATGTCAAATTCGACTCCTTGTCCCCATGTCTGTCTGGGCAATTCGAGTCCGAAAAAGAATCCTTCCGTACATGTACCCTACAGTGCCTTCGTCAAGAGGCTCAAGCACAAGATGCCACCCTTGTACTTAAGCACGAAGGAATATGACGTTATCCGCTGCCTGATCGGGGGAATTCGCGCGCCTCTACAACCAATGGAAACTTAACATGTTTTGTATGCACGCAGGATCATCTGTTTCTTGTGTGCCCGTGCGAGCATCTTTTCTGTCGCGCGCAAAAATAGCGCACGGCTCGGCCGGCTGATGCCTCCTGTGCCGATCTGATTCGGGCAAACCGGGCTCCTGAAGAACACTGCCCGCGCAACGGCTGTCAGCCAACCGCCCTGTTGGATTCGAAGCGGGATGATCGTAGTGCGTCGAGCAATTGAGAGCGGTTCGCCGTTTCCTTGAAACGGTCGACCGCCCTAGCCGGCGGCGTTGTCGGCCGCTGTCCTGATCGCCTCGATGTTGGCACGGTACGCCTCGACGCTGCCGCCCTTGAAGATCGCCGCGCCGGCCACCAGCACATCGGCACCGGCTGACGTGACCAAAGGGGCCGTTTCGGGCGAAACGCCGCCGTCGATCTCGATGCGGATCGGCCGGTCGCCGATCAGCGCCTTGACCCTTCTCACCTTGTCGACGATCCCCGGGATGAAGGCCTGGCCGCCGAACCCCGGATTGACGGTCATGATCAGGATCAGGTCGAGCCGGTCGAGCACATATTCGATCATCGTTTCCGGCGTCGCCGGATTGAGCGACACGCCCGCCTTCTTGCCGAGGTTCCTGATGGTCTGTAGCGAGCGGTCGAGATGCGGCCCGGCCTCCGCATGCACCGTCATGCCGTCACAGCCGGCCTCGGCGAAGGCGGCGAGATAGGGATCGGCCGGCGCGATCATCAGATGGCAGTCGAAAAAGGCCTTGGTGCGGTTGCGGATCGCCTTGATCACCGGTGGACCGAAGGTGATGTTGGGGACGAAATGGCCATCCATGACATCGAGATGGATCCAGTCGGCGCCAGCAGCGGCGACGGCTTCGACCTCGTCGCCAAGCTTCGAAAAGTCCGAAGCCAGCACCGATGGTGCGATCAAGGTCTTCTTGCTCATCTCGCGGCCTTTCCGGGCGCCCTTTTCATATCGTTCACCCTGGATCGACTGCCTAATGCCCGGCGGATGACTTGTCGAGGGTGCAGGCACGGGGGCTCCACAGGCTTGGTGGCGTTGCGGCATCTCGCAGTCAATTCCCGCTTGCCGGGACATACGAAGAAACCCGCCGGATTGCTCCGGCGGGTTACAGGTCTGGCGTCGAGCAGACGGCTACTGCTGCTGGAGCTTCAGGATCCTGTTTGGTGCCGGTTCCTGCTGCTGCTCAGCCTGCGGCAGGCGCCGTGGCAGGACCTGCTGCAGCAGCAGGCCCGGGTTGAGCTCCAGCGACGGCTGCCCTCGCATCGGCCGGCAGTTGGGATAGCGTCCGACCGTGCCTTCCGGGCAGCGCCTCTTGAAGATCGGCTGGCACTGACCATTGATCATCTGCGAGCCCGGTGCGCATTCCGTCTGTTGCCTGGGCTTGCGGCATGCGCCGTCGATCACCTCGGTCCCGCGCGGGCAGACACACTCGCCGCGCTTGTTGTGGACCTGGCCGCGTATGTCGCACTGCTCCACCTGCGGCTGCTTGCGCCGGCAGGCATTGCCTTGCACCTCGGTACCCCGCGGGCAGACGCAATCGCCGTTGGCGTCGTGGACCTGGCCACGGATGGTGCACTGGTCGGGCTTCGGCCGGACCGGACGGCAGGCGCCGTTGCGCACCTCGGTGCCTTGCGGACAGACGCAATCGCCACCGGCATTGCGGATCTGGCCGGGGATGCGGCACTGCTGAGGCTTCGGCCGGGCCGGGCGGCAGGCGCCGTTACGCACCTCGGTGCCTTGCGGGCAGACGCAATCGCCGTTGGCATCATGGATCTGGCCACGGATGGTGCACTGCTCGGGCTTCGGCCGGATCGGCCGGCAGGCGCCGTTGCGAACCTCGGTCCCTTGCGGGCAGATGCAGTCACCATCGGCATCGTGGACTTGGCCACGGATGGTGCACTGCTCGGGCTTGTCGGTCCTGACGCAGGCGCCGTTCTCCAGCGCCGTGCCGCGCGGGCAGATGCAGCGCCCGTCCTCGGTGCGGATCTGGCCTTCGAGCAGCACGCAGCGCTTCGGTGGCGGCGGCGGTGTCGGCAGAATGTTGGTGCCGCCGCCGGTGCACTGGCCGTTGCGGAAAGTGGTGCCTTCCGGGCAGACGCAGCGGCCGGCGTCGTTCATGACGAAGCCAGGCGAGCACTGGTTCTTCACCTCATGCGTGATGGTGAAGGGGTGGCACGCATAGGCCTTGCCGCGATCGCCCTGCACATTGGTCGCATCCTTGGACAGCACGTCACCGCCGCCCTGGACCCGCGTGTCGGGAGACAGGACACCAACGCAGTTCTGGCCATTGACGTTGCCCTGCAGATTGGCAAGGCGCCCGTCGTCGGGAATGACCACGGTAACATGATGCGACTGGCTTTCGCCGGCGCCGAGCGTCAGGGTGGCTATGCAGGACAGAGGCAGGGTTGCCGGTTCGGGCGAGCAGCCGAAGGGCGGGTCGATCGAGGTGATCTCAACGCCGTCCAGCCGGCCGAGGCCTTCCACGCCGATCGCATCACCGATGCGAACCGGGCCGGAGAAGGGGCTCGTCCCGTCATTGGATATGGTGATGTCGAACGAGCAGGGCTGGCCGAGCCGGCATTCGCGATCGCCGGTCTTCTCGACACGGATGGTCGAGGAGCCGCCGCCCTTGGCGCAGGCCTGGCCAATCGGGTAGACGACATCGTCGCCTTGCGCCGGCCCATAGGAGCCGCGCGCGCAGTTCTCGAACTCGCCATTGGCCGAGACCGTCACGTCGAAGTGGCGGCTGGTTCCGGGTGCCATGACGGCACCGGGAATCTGGCACGACAGCGTGTTGGCCGGAACCGGTCCGCACGCCCATTCCGCGCCGTCTGGGGTGACGGTCTGGATCTGGACGGGCGCGCCGCCCGACACCAGCGTGGCGGCATCGTTGACCCGCACCGGACCGGTGGGGGCCGCGGTGCCGGCGTTGGAGACGGTGATGCGGCAAGACACGGCCGCGGCACCTGCCAGCGAGCCGCTGCACACCTTGGTGATGCGCAGGCCGGGCTGGCCGCCATTGGGACGACGGATGCGTTCCTTGGCGCAGGCCTTGTTGTTGGTGAGGTCGACCTCACCGGGAATGGCCTTCACCTCGGCGCAATTCTCGACCGTGTCGGACCGGTAATCGGCCGGCATGACCGCCTTGACGAAGATCGGCGTCGAGGCGCCCGCGGGCAGCGCGATGCCGGGATTGTCGCAGCGGAACTGGCCGGGGCCGTTCGGGCCGCATGTCCAGGGCGGGCTCGGCCCGAAGGTCGAGGAGGCCGGCGCGCCGCCGGGATAATTGTCGATCACCGTCAGCGGCCCGTTATAGGTCGACGTGCCGTTGTTGATGATGTCGATCACGAAGAAACAGACGCCGTCGGCCGTGCAGATTTCGGTGCGGGCACGCTTCTTCAGGATCAGGTCGACCTTCTTCTCGACCGGCGGCTGGCAGTCGCGGTCACGATCGCCACGGCGGCAGATCGGGATCGAGGCGCAGCCACGGTCGTTCGACTGGCTGCCGAACAACGGCTTGCCGCTGGCGGCATAGTTGTAGGTCGCGCAGTTGCGCAGTGCACTGCCTTGCCAGCCCCCCGCCGGCCTGAAGCCGAGCTTGAGGTCGACAAAGGCCCCCGGATTGAGCGTGGTCACCGGATAGGTGCAGGTCATCGGGGTTGTGCCGGGCACGCAGACCCAGGGCGGATTGGGCCCTGAGCTCAGCGTCGAGCCGGCCGGCAGCGTCACTTCGTCCAGCACGATCTTGCCGTTGTAGGGCGCGGTGCCGACATTGGTGACCCTGATGGTGAAATCGCAGCCGCCGGCCATGGTGCAGCGCGCGACATCGGCGTGTTTCTCGACCTTGAGGTCCGGTTCCTTGTCCCTGGGCGGGCACCGCTGGTCGCGCGGGATGACGATGTCGATGGTCTGCGTGCAGCACAGGCCCCAGCCCTCCTTCGGTCCGGCATAGGTCTCGATGCCGGTGACGATGAGGTGGATGACGTCGCCGGGCGATGCACCGACGATCTTCCAGTTGAGCACACCGCCGCCCGGAGGCACCAGCTGGGTGTCGGGAATGATGGTGATGCCAGGCGTGGTGGTCGACACCTGCACCCACTTGCCGCCCATCTCCGGCCCAACCGGCATGTGGTAGATGAAGGCGCCGCCGCCGGGCACGCAATCGACCGTGCCGCGTTCCACCTTGAAGCATTCCTTGCCGGGAGGCGGTGGCGGCGGTTCGCACTTGGTGACATCGATCTTGATCGAGGTCTTCACGCCGGTCTTGTAGTCGCCATCGTCAGGCTTGCTCGGATCCTGCGACGGGATGATGGTCCCGGTGCCGGCTCCGTTGCTCACCTTGATCAGGCCCTGGTTGTCGATGATCGTCGGCGAGGGAAACGCCGCATGGTCGATCCTGGCCGTGATCTGGAAATTGATGACGCGTTCGTTGGCGGCCCCGGCGCCGTCGAGATCGGCGGCGGAGAGCCGGAAGTCGGACACCGTTGCGGTATCATTGGGACCCGCCGTATTGCTGATCGTCGCGGCCGGCAGTGGTCCGCCGGAGGAATCCGTGCCGTCGCCGGACACGTTGACGTTGACGATCGAAAGGCCGTGCGGAAGCTGGTCCTTGAACTCGATCTTGAGTTTCCTCAGCAAGTCCACAAGGCCCGGATCGGCAAAGCCCTGCGGGTCACCACGCAGGCCGAAGCTCAGGGAGTAGACGACATAGTCGCAGCCTCTCTGGGTGCCTTTCTTGGTGAAGAAGGGGACGACCCGTTCCGGCCTCGGATTGACGACGCGCGAATTGTCGAGGTCGAGCCTCAGTTCCGGTGTGACCGGAGCGGCGTCTTCCGCGTGGCTTGCGAGAGGGGTGAGCATGGCGACCGCGATACCGGCCGCCATCAGCCAGCGCGCGCCGCGCCTGGCGTATGACAGGGGTTTCATGATCGTCTCCATGACGGTTGAGTTGTCCTGCGCGAGCGGGGAGAGTGCGAGATTGTTCATCTTCCCCTCCTCAACGTTCGCAGCTGACGGCTGGGGTGCGGAGCGGCAAGGTCATCTTGCAGCAAGGGTAGTAGCCACCCTTGTCCTTGTCGGACTTCCTGTAGAAGCAAAGTCCAACATCCACTCTGTCGCCCGGATAGTGGCCGGTGATGTTGATCGTGTACGGCTTGCCGGGCGCATGCGACATGGGTGTGGTCACCCCGACGCCTGGCGTCCTGGACTGGGCCTTGATCGAATCGCCGCCGAAGCCGGCATGGTCATGGAGATAAAGATCGGCCTCGAGGCCCGAAGGCGTGCAGTAATACTGGACGTCTTCAACATCGAGACAGGGAGGCAGGTTGCCGGGCGGTGGGAAGTCCGGCGGGTAGAAGGGTGGCAGATAGCCGCCCGGGATTTCTTCATAATAGCCGGCGCGGCCCTCGCAGGGGTGCCAGACGGCGACGTCGCCGACATGGCCTTCCACCTCGGGATCCTCGAAATAGCCGTCGAAATCGACGAACCAGGAGCCGAAGGGCGGCACGTTGGCCGGTTTGACCAGGTCCTTGGGCGTGACCTGCACGCCATGCACGGCGAGCGGGCCGCCAGCGGCGAGCTGTTCGGCGAGCGTCGGATTGTCGCGCAATTTGTCGCCGGTGTTGACCAGCGTCTGCGTGCAGACCGAAGTGTCGAGATTGCCGTCGGCGTCATAGCCGTATTGCAGGTCGAGGCCGCCGGCCGACTGCCGGTTGCCCTGCGGGAAGCCGACCGCGTATTCCTGCGGCACTTCCACCCAGACCGATTCCGTTGCCGGATCGTCCGGATTTTCTCTGAAGTAGCGGATGACCTCGCCCTTGCCGGAATCGGCGAAGCGGCTGTAGTCGTAGCGGTTCTCGATCGGGCCGCGCTGGGCGAGATACATGAAGCCGCTGTTGTCGAAGGCGATGTCGGTGACGGCGTAGTCCTTGTCGGCCTTGACCGTCAGCTCCCAGCGCGGGTCGCCGGCAAAGGTGCCGTCTCGGGCGATGCCGACCGACCAGATCTCCGATTTTTCGCCGACCGAGTAATAGAGCCGGCCGCCATGATAGGAAACGGCCCAGACACGGCGCTCGTCCTGGGTGTAGCCCCAGGTCTCGGGGTCCTCCGTGTCGAAGGCCGCGCCCTGTATGTCCATCACCGCACCATCGTCGGCGACGGGAGCCAGGCCATGTGCCGGCCGCCCGGCGACGCCATGATCGTAGGTGTCGATCAGCCTGCCATTGGCGTCTATGCGATGGATCAGGCCGGTGTCGAGGTCGGAGGCGAAGAACTGGCGGTGGTTGGGATCGAAGGTGATATTGCCGATGCCGGGACCGCTGTTGGTGTCGATGTCGGCGAATTTGGCGACCTGGCCGGTGATACCGTCGATCTTCCAGATGGTGCCCGGCCCGCCACCATTTTCGGTGCCGAACTGGCCATCCATGAAGGTCGCGCCTGCCGTGCCGCGGCGCTGCCGCTCCGGCCTGCCATCCTTGTCGGCGTCCGGCGTGACGATCTCGATGCCGTGCAGCGAGGTGGCCGCGGCGTAAAGGTTGGGAATGCCCGACGGGACACCATCGCGCACGCCGTCATCATAGGTGAGGCCGAACACCTCGCCGATCTGGCCTGCCGTCACCTCGAAAGGCGGCGGCGTGAAGACGAGCTGGCCCGATGCCGGTCCACCCAGGTGCGAAACGTCGAACACGCGCAAGGTGGCGCGCGTGGTGTCGATGAAGGTTTCGTCGACCGGATCGACGCCGGGCGGCAGGCCCTCGTCGAAATTGGGGATGACGGTGCCGGGAAAGCCGGTGACCGCCATCGAGCCTGGATAGATGATCTGGGTGTCCTGCGCCCGGGCGGCGCCGCCGAGCCAGAGGCCGGCGGTCAGGGCGAATGCAAGAACTCCGCCGGTTGTCTTGATCAGGCGGCGCAAACGGCTGGCGCGAGAAGACACTGACAGGCCGCGATCGCAAGACATAGAACTCCCCCCGAAGTCTACGGGAGGAATCTCCGGCTGCGCCGCGCAAATCAGGGCAGGGCGCGGCGGTCCGGCACGTTCTTCCCTGATCGAATTGTCTGCTTTCCTCTTCATTACGATACGCCTGCTCTTACCTAGGGTCAACGGAATCAGCGGAAAGCCCAGCGCGTCGACCCCGTCCCGAAGGCGGTGGTCGCGCCGAGTTCCTGTTGTTCCGGGAGACCGCGGAGCCTCTCGGTTGCTGGTCATGGGGACTTCCTTTCCGGGCCGCACCATGCGGCACCTGGACGTCAGTCGTGGACGGAGGTGGAAAGGTTCATGGAAGCCTTGCGCAGAATGCTTGCGCCCGATGCCGCCTGTTCTTATATACGCGCCAAGCCGTCCGGCGCCGGGACACCGGTTGCCGAACGGGATTTCTTGTGAACAGGGGCTTTCGTCGGAACGCCTTCACGGGTCCTGAAAGCCTGCTTAGCGGAGAGACTAGAAAAATGGCAAAAGTAATCGGTATCGATCTCGGCACCACAAATTCCTGTATCGCCATCATGGATGGCAAGGAGCCTAAGGTGATCGAGAATGCGGAAGGCGCACGCACGACGCCTTCCATCGTCGCCATCTCGGGCGACGGCGAACGTCTGGTCGGCCAGCCGGCCAAGCGCCAGGCGGTCACCAATCCTGAAAATACCATCTTCGCGGTCAAGCGCCTGATCGGCCGCCGCTATGACGATCCGGTGACGGAGAAGGACAAGAAGCTTGTCCCCTACAAGATCGTCAAGGGCGACAATGGCGATGCCTGGGTCGAGGCCGGCGGCAAGAAGCAGTCGCCCTCGCAGATCTCGGCCATGATCCTGCAGAAGATGAAGGAAACGGCGGAAGCCTATCTCGGCGAAAAGGTCGAGAAGGCGGTCATCACCGTTCCGGCCTACTTCAACGACGCCCAGCGCCAGGCGACCAAGGATGCCGGCAAGATCGCCGGCCTCGAAGTGCTGCGCATCATCAACGAGCCGACGGCGGCAGCGCTTGCCTACGGCCTCGACAAGAAGGACGGCAAGACCATTGCCGTTTATGACCTTGGCGGCGGCACGTTCGACATCTCGGTGCTGGAAATCGGCGACGGCGTGTTCGAGGTGAAGTCGACCAATGGCGACACCTTCCTCGGCGGCGAGGATTTCGACATGCGCCTGGTCGAGTACCTGGCGGCCGAGTTCAAGAAGGAACAAGGCATCGACCTGAAGAACGACAAGCTGGCCCTGCAGCGCCTCAAGGAGGCGGCTGAAAAGGCCAAGATCGAGCTGTCCTCGACGACGCAGACCGAAATCAACCTGCCCTTCATCACCGCCGACGCGACCGGCCCGAAGCACCTGACGCTGAAGCTGACGCGCGCCAAGTTCGAAAGCCTGGTCGAGGATCTCGTCCAGCGCACCATCGAGCCCTGCAAGGCGGCGCTCAAGGATGCCGGCCTGAAGGCCGGCGAGATCGACGAAGTTGTCCTGGTCGGCGGCATGACCCGCATGCCCAAGATCCAGGAGATCGTGAAGCAGTTCTTCGGCAAGGAGCCGCACAAGGGCGTCAACCCGGATGAGGTCGTCGCACTCGGCGCCGCCATCCAGGCCGGCGTGCTGCAGGGCGACGTCAAGGACGTGCTGCTGCTCGACGTGACGCCGCTGTCGCTCGGCATCGAGACGCTGGGTGGCGTGTTCACACGGCTGATCGAGCGCAACACCACGATCCCGACCAAGAAGAGCCAGGTGTTCTCGACCGCCGAGGATTCGCAGTCGGCGGTGACCATCCGGGTCTTCCAGGGCGAGCGTGAAATGGCGGCCGACAACAAGGCGCTTGGCCAGTTCGACCTGGTCGGCATTCCGCCGGCGCCGCGCGGCGTGCCGCAGATCGAGGTCACCTTCGACATCGACGCCAACGGCATCGTCAACGTTTCGGCCAAGGACAAGGGCACCGGCAAGGAGCACCAGATCCGCATCCAGGCTTCTGGCGGTCTTTCGGACGCCGACATCGAGAAGATGGTCAAGGACGCCGAGGCCAATGCCGAGACGGACAAGAAGCGTCGCGCCGTGGTCGAGGCCCGCAACCAGGCCGAGGCGCTGGTGCATTCTTCCGAGAAGTCGCTGAAGGAATATGGCGACAAGGTCTCGGAAGCCGAACGCACGGCGATATCGGATGCGATCGCGGCGCTGAAGACCGCGGCCGAGGGCGACGACGCGGCCGACATCGAGGCCAAGAGCCAGGCACTCGCCGAAGCTTCGATGAAGCTTGGTCAGGCCATGTACGAGGCCTCGCAGAAGGAAGCGGCGGAAGCCGACGCCAAGGCGGACGCCGCCAAGGACTCCGATGTGGTCGATGCCGATTTCGAGGAAATCGACGAGGACGACGACAAGAAGAAGTCGGCCTGAGCCGCCCGACGGCAAAAAATAGAGCGGAAAGCCCGGCGTAAAGCCGGGCTTTTTTGCAACCCTTGCCGAAAAAGTGCAGGACCCTCCTGAAAAAACGACAGAAAAACCCGGACAGGCGCATGCCAGCACTGGCATCCGGGCGGCACCGATCCTAAATCGAGACAACGTGCCGGCAAACGACGCAACAATGCATCAAGACGTTGAGCATCCGGACAGCGGGAAAAAATGAAAGCTGATTTCTACGAAACGCTGGGCGTGCAAAAGGGCGCCGACGAGAAGGAGCTCAAGAGCGCTTTCCGCAAGCTCGCCATGCAGTTCCATCCCGACCGCAACCCCGGCGATCATTCCTGCGAGCACAAGTTCAAGGAAATCAACGAAGCCTACGAGACGCTGAAGGACCCGCAGAAGCGCGCGGCCTATGACCGCTTCGGTCACGCCGCCTTCGAGCAGGGCGGCATGAATGGCGGCGCGCAAGGCTTTGGCGCCGGCGGCTTCGCCGACATCTTCGAGGATATTTTCGGCGACATGATGGGCGGGCGCCAGCGCCGCTCGTCGGGTGGCCGCGAGCGCGGTGCCGACCTGCGCTACAACATGGAAATCTCGCTGGAAGAGGCCTTCGCGGGAAAAACCGCGCAGATTCGCGTGCCGGCCTCGATCTCCTGCTCGGAATGCTCAGGCAGCGGCGCCAAGCCCGGCACCCAGCCCGTCACCTGCTCGATGTGCCACGGCCACGGCAAGGTGCGCGCCACGCAAGGCTTTTTCTCGATCGAGCGCACCTGCCCGCAATGCCAGGGCCGCGGCCAGACCATCAAGGATCCGTGCCCGAAATGCGCCGGCCAGGGCCGTGTCACCGAGGAGCGCTCGCTGTCGGTCAACATTCCGGCCGGCATCGAGGACGGCACCCGCATCCGCCTGGCCAATGAGGGCGAGGCCGGCCTGCGCGGCGGGCCTTCGGGCGACCTCTATATTTTCCTGGCGGTGAAGCCGCACGAATTCTTCCAGCGCGATGGCGCCGATCTCTATTGCAAGGTGCCGATCTCAATGACGACGGCAGCCCTTGGCGGCTCCTTCGAGGTGACGACGCTGGACGGCAGCCAGACCAAGGTTAAGGTGCCCGAAGGCACCCAGAACGGGCGTCAGTTCCGGCTCAAGGGCAAGGGCATGCCGGTGCTGCGCCAGCCCAATGTCGGCGATCTCTATATCCAGACCGCGGTCGAGACGCCGCAGAACCTTACCCGCCGCCAGCGTGAGTTGCTGGAGGAATTCGAACAGCTCTCCTCGCAGGAGAATTCGCCCCAATCGAGCGGGTTTTTCGCCCGCATGAAGGATTTCTTCGAATCCTTCGGCGAGCGTTGATCGAGCAGAAATGGCGCGTGGTCGGATGAAACGCGCCGAATCCCGAAGCGCGACGAAATCTATCTTATCCACGACATGCGTCTTGCCGTACCTTGCCTTGCGTCAACCAGGTGTTAAGTAGCTTGCGGGGAGCGTTGAGGAGAGCTTGCATGACACGTGGTCACGGACTGCGGAAGGCGCTTGCCGAGAAGTTCGACGACGAACTCAAATTCTTCAAGGGCTGGATCGACAAACCGAAGACGGTCGGCTCGATCGTTCCGACCAGCTCGATCACCGCGCGCAAGATGGCCTCGATCGTCAATCCCAGGTCCGGCCTGCCGGTGCTCGAGGTCGGCCCCGGAACCGGTGTCATCACCCGCGCCATCCTCGCCCAGGGCGTGCGGCCCGAAAACCTCTACGCGGTCGAATACAACACCGATTTCGTCCGCCACCTGCGCCGCCTCTACCCCGGTGTCAACGTCATCGAGGGCGATGCCTTCAACCTCAACGCCACGCTTGGCGAGCGGAGCGGGATGATCTTCGATTCCGTCGTTTCCGGCGTGCCGTTGCTCAACTTCCCTGTCGCCCAGCGCATTGCCTATATAGAGAGCCTGCTTGACCGTATTCCCGCCGGGCGTCCGATCGTGCAGCTGACCTATGGCCCGATGTCGCCGATCCCGGCCGGGCGTGGCGACTATACGGTCAAGCATTTCGATTTCATCATCCGCAACATCCCGCCGACGCAGCTGTGGATCTATCGACGGGAAGCGCATTAGTTCCTCGGCCAAAACCGTTCGAGGATCACTAGCGCTGGCTGCATACCTTGGCGATTGGCAGAGACATCAATCATTTCGTCATCCACGGGCGGAGCAAGGAGCGTAGCGACGCGGCGCAGACCCGAGGATCCATGCCGCGACTCCCGGGGCGGCCGCTGCGGTGCAGAATTCTGCTCCGCTGCACTCCACAGCCAAGGTCACGGAATGGATCCTATGGTCTGCGCCGCGTCGCTTCGCTCCTTGCTCCGCCATAGGATGACGAAGTCAGAGGGCCTCGGCCAATACCACCCACACAATCCCTCAAATCGGTTTCGATTTTTCAGCTGCGGCGCGTTGATTTGCTCGTACCTTGGCTGTACCTGTCCGGGAACAAGGATGGCCAATGGCAGTGATCGCGAGAATCCTCGTCTTCGCCGGCTCGAACCGGACGGGCGCCTATAGCGGCAGGACCGCCGACGTGGCGCAGAAGGAACTTGCGGTGCAAGGCGCCGAGGTGACCCGCATTTCGCTCGCCGATTATCCCCTGCCGATCCTCGACGAGGACCTTGAGAAGGAAAAGGGCGTTCCGGAAAACGCCGTCAAGCTCGGCCGTCTGATCGCCGCGCATGACGGGCTGCTGATCGCCACGCCGGAATACAATGGCTCGATCCCACCGCTGCTCAAGAACACGATCGATTGGGTTAGCCGCGTGCGCCGCGATGGTGGCCGGCCGGTCAGGCCGCTTGCCGGCAAGGTGGCCGCCCTCTGCTCCTCCTCCAACGGACACTTCGCCGGCATCCGCTGCATCAACCATCTGCGCGCCGTGCTGGTGCGCTGCCAGATGGAGGTGGTGACGCCGGAATGCTCGGTGCCCGACGGCGACGACGCCTTCGCGGAAGGCGGCAATTTTCGTGACGAGAGACTGCACAAATCGATGGAGCATCTATGCCGCACGCTGATCGAAACCTCGCGCATGCTGTCCACGCGGATCGAGGCGTGATCGCCGCATCCATGCAGGAAAGACTGATCGTCGGTCTCGACGTGCCGACCGTGAGGGAAGCCGAGCAGGCGGTGCGCGAACTCGACGGCGTCGTCTCCTTCTACAAGATCGGCTATCAGCTGGCCTTCGCCGGCGGATTGGACTTCGCCAGGGAACTGGCCAGCGGCGGCACCAGGATCTTCCTCGACATGAAGCTGCTCGACATCGACCACACCGTGGCCAAGGGCGTCGAGAACATCGTCAAGATGGGCATGACCATGCTGACCATCCACGCCTATCCGAAGGCAATGCGCGCGGCGGTGGAGGCGGCACGCGGCAGCGACCTTTGCCTGCTTGCCGTCAGCGTGCTGACCTCGATGGACGAGCAGGACATGATCGATGTCGGCTATGAATATGACCCGCACACGCTGGTGCTCAGGCGCTCGGAACAGGCGCTGCACGCAGGCATGGGCGGCATCGTCTGCTCAGCCGCCGAAGCTGAAGCCGTGCGCCGCATCGTCGGACCGGACATGGCGGTGGTGACGCCCGGCATCCGGCCAGCAGGCAGCGACCATGGCGACCAGAAACGCGTGGTGACGCCGGCGCAGGCGATCCGCAACGGTGCCAGCCATCTTGTTGTGGCTCGGCCGATCGTCGCGGCGGCCAACCGACGCGAGGCGGCCGAAGCCATTCTGGAAGAAATGCGCTCGGCCTGAGGATCAGCTCCAAGCTTCGCCCCGGCGGCGGCGTTTTCCGTGCTTCCGATGCTCCCCCGCTTTGGGTACGCTGCGCCTGTCACCCTGCGGTGACCCAGGAACACCACGAGCCGTTTCGGAGCGATTCTTAAGACCGGTCCTCGCTTGACGGACAGAAACTCGGAGAAAAAGCATGCCCAAGGGATATTGGATCGCCCGCGTCGATGTGCGCGATGCCGAAGGCTACAAGGACTATGTCGCCGCTTCAAAGCTGGCCTTCGACCGGTTCGGCGCCAAATTCCTGGCGCGCGGCGGCGCGCATGAAAAGGCCGAAGGGCCAGGGCGCGGACGCAACGTGATCATCGAATTCGAATCGCTCGCGGTCGCACATGACTGCTATCACTCGCCCGAATACCAGCGCGCCGTCGCCATCCGCCAGAAGGTCGCCGACGGCGAGATCGTGCTGGTCGAAGGCATCTGAGGCCCCGTCCCGTCAGACTGGGAGCCGGAGCGATCCCGGCGAAGTCGTCAAGGCGCGCCGTGCTTGGCCCAAGGGCGGGGCCCACCCCGAAGCCCACACGTCATCCGTGACAGCGCGGGCCATCCGGCAATCGAGGTCAGCGTCCGAATAGCCTCGCCGAGCATGGCGAGGCGGGAACGACTGCGGATTGACATGCAGGTATTTACCTGCATATTATGACCTCACAACAGATTGAGACCGATGGACGCCGACAAGGTTTTCAAAGCGCTGGGCGACCCGACACGCAGAAGGCTGCTTGACCTTCTCTGCGAGAGGAACGGGCAGACGCTCGGCCAGCTTTGCGAGCATCTGGACATGGCAAGGCAATCCGCCACCCAGCACATCGACCTCCTGGAGGCGGCCAATCTGGTGAGCACGGTCAAGCGCGGCCGCGAGAAGCTGCACTTCATCAACCCGGTGCCGCTGCACGAAGTCTACGAGCGCTGGGTGCGAAAATTCGAACGGCAGCGGCTCAGCCTGCTGCACGACCTGAAGCAAGAACTCGAAGGAGAGGGCCAATGACCCGAGAGACGACCAGTTTTGTCTACGTGACCTACATCCGCTCGACGCCGCAAAAAGTGTTCGAGGCCATAACCAAGCCAGACATCGCACGGCGCTACTGGGGTCACGAGAACGTCTCGGACTGGAAGGCGGGATCGAAATGGGAACACATCCGCGCCAATGACGAGCGCACCGTCGAACTGGTCGGCAAGGTCGTCGAAATCGAGCCTCCGACCCGTCTGGTGATGACCTGGGCGAACGCCTCGCAGGCCGACGACCCGTCGAAATACAGCCGGGTGACGTTCGGCATCGAGGAATATGACACCATGGTGCGGCTGACCGTCACCCATGACGAACTCGAAGCCGACAGCGGCATGGCGAAAGGCGTCAGCCAAGGCTGGCCGGCCGTGCTGTCCAGCCTGAAATCCTTCCTCGAAACCGGCAGCGGCATCGACCTTTTCGCCAAGCCGAAATCGGCCTGACGTGCTGCGATATCGTGCGGACCAGGCCAGCGGAGAACGACAATGACCAAGCGCTATAGAGGCGGCTGCGCGTGCGGCGCGATCCGCTATGAGACCAGCGGCGAGCCGATCTTCCAGAACCATTGCCAATGCCGCGATTGCCAGAGGCGCGCGGGTACGGGCCACGGATCCTACCTGACCTTCGGCCGGCGCGCCGATATGGCGATTACCGGCGACGCGAGCACCTGGCGGGTGGCCGCTGACAGCGGCAACGAAAAGGTCCACGCCTTCTGCCCGACCTGCGGAACACCGGTCTACCTGACATTCGTCGCCATGCCGGAACTGATCGCCGTTCCCGCGGCCAGCCTCGACGACCCCGGCGATTTCAAGCCGCAGGCCGTCACCTACACGATCCGCGGCCAAGGCTGGGATGTCGTCGATCCTTCCTTGCAGGCATTCGAGCGAATGCCTGCGGGATAGCCCGGTACAGTCCGGCTAGAGCAATTCCAGGAAAAGTGTGTAACGGTTTTCCGTCCGGAATTGCATAAAAACAAATAGTTAGAGCGGTTCTGCGATTCCGTGAAACGCTGAACCGCTCTAAGTCACCGTCGAATGCCCGTCGCTGGCCAGCGCTTCCGCCTGGTGGCGATGCCCGAGCGTTTCGTAGCCGACGACGGTGACGGCCGGCGCCAGCATCAGGATGACAAGGCAGATCGCCATATCGACGCCGGCAAGCGCAGCGAGGATGGCGAGCCCCACGACCGCCGCCGTCGCGACCAGCAGCCAGATGTGGAACGGGTCGAAGCGCCTGACGAGATAGGTGTAGAGCGCATAGATCGCCGCCAGGAAGACACTGACGGGAATCGCGGTGGCAAGCAGCGTCGCAAGCGGGCCGACATGCGCCTTGTGCTCGATGAAATAGGCCGCGACATGCAAGCCTGCGCCGGTCGCGACGATGGCGGTGACGATCAGCATCTGGCCATAGCCCCAGACGAAAGCGCGGTTGCGGTGGGCGTGCAATATCGGCGCGGAGGGCAGCATGTAATAGACCCACCACATGCCGAAGGTGAGCCCGGTGCCGGCGATGCAGACCAGGGCCGCGTCCAGGGACCAGCCCTGTTCCTCAACCACGGCCGACAGGCTCGCGAGTGTGCCGACAACCCCTTCCCCCAGCGCGATGATGGCGAACAGGCTGTAACGCTCGGCCATGTGGTGCGCATGCCACGGCGTGCCGCCATCCCTGCGTTCGGCAATCACCGGCCCCGCCAACTCGATGAGGCCGAGGATGACGGCCAGTATGATGCTGGTGCCGACCGGGAAATCGACAACGATCTGCACCACCCAGCCGATCTGGGCAACCGCGATTGCCTTGACATAGGTAAGGCAGGCGCGGCGCCGGGCGGGATCCTGTCTCGCGGCGCGCAGCCACTGGAAGATCATGGCCAACCGCATGATCACATAGCCCAGCACCATCACCGAATTGTCGAGATGCTCGCCGTGCTCGATGGAAGCGAACATGCGCGGCAGGCCGACGGCCAGCACCAGCACGCCAATCATCTGCACCATGGTGACGAGGCGGAAGCCCCAATCGTCGGTGTCATAGGCAGAGGAGAACCAGGAGAAGTTGATCCAGGCCCAGCAGATGGCGAAGCTGGCGAAAGCAAAGCCGAGCAAGGCCGAGGCGTAATGGCCTTCGGCCAGTGCGTGGGCTAGCTGCGAGGAGGCAAAGCTGAACGCCGTCACGAAGGTCAGATCGAACAGAAGTTCGAGCGGGGTGGCGACACGATGCCCTTCATGCGGATCGCGCCCGGTCATGCGCCTGATGTGATGGTGCAGGGTTTCAGGGATGACAGGCGTGGTTATCATTGCGCGGCCTTGGCTGGCGAATGAACGCTTGGACCAAGCCGATGTATAGCGGCGGATCCTTACTTACCACATGCATTCATCTCGCTTGTCCACAGGCTTATGGGACGGGCTCGAGACTTCGATCAACGGCGCCAACCGTTGGAAGTCGATGCGCCAACCCGCCAAGACAGTCCAGTGCCGCAGCCGCCGACGGCCGCTTCGCCGGCTCAGCGTCGGTCAAGTCCTCGATCAACCTGCAAATCGGGGGCGGGACATCGCTCCTGACCGTCGTGACTGCAACCAGCGGCCCGCTGGATGTCGGAATGCGATTGGTTAGCAATTGGTGGAGAAGAACTCCCAGCGCATAGCAATCCTGAGTGGGATCGACCGTCGGAGCAGTCAACCATTCAGGAGATATGTACCCGAGCGAGCCCCATGGCAAAGCCCCTACCGTCTGGGTGCGTTCCGCGCCTTCGAAATCGATAGGCCGCAACTTGCCACTTGCATCAACGATCAGATTGGACGGCTTCAGGTCGCGCCAGACCCAGCCTTTGGAATGAATTGCTTCAAGCAAGCCCGCGGCCGCGATGGCCAGTTCCAACATTGGTGCCAAGTCAAGCAAAGGTTGTTCTGGGGACAGGACTGCCGCTAGCGGATTGCCTTCGATAAACTCTAATGCAAGATAGAGGTTCGGGCCATCTTCGAAGAAGGCATGGATTGCCGGAACTGCGACCGTGTCGGCAAGGGCGATGAGTACTTCGTGTTCTCGCGTCAGTCGGCTGCGTCCGTCGCTGCCGTCCCAGTCAGACTCGCCAGCCGCACGACCTTCCTTCAGGATGCAAGCCCTTGCGGGGATATCCGCTAGGTCGATGGCGCGATAGACACCCCCCTTGCCGCGTTGGGATATCGGCTCGTAAGCTCGAAAACGTGTCTTCAGCAGGCCAGCCGTTCGGACGTCAGGGAGGTTCAGGCTAACAAGCCCCCTTGGCAGTACGGCCCAGTCGGGATTCACCATTCGATTGTCTGGGGTCAACGAGCCATCAGGCTTAAGCACAGCATTCGGGCCGCCCGCGTTGCCATCAATCGGACGAGACTTGAATGCTCCGTAGCGCGTGTAGACATTGCTTCCCGGCGAGATCCGACGTTCGTATGGGACAGCAGGTCCGACAAACTCGCGAGTCGCCTCATCCAGGGCCTTCGCGATTCTGCAAGCCTCCTCATCATCCTTTGGATAGATCGTCAGGAACTTGCCAATCTGCGTATAACCGAAGAACAGACCGCAATTAAGCTTGCGCAGGTCGCCGAGCGTGCGTGGCCCCTTGAAACAGGCATCGTTGCTGGCGAGGAAGTGACCAACGGCCTTCAGGACGTTCGAAGCCGTTACAATAGTTGCCGTTACATGTATCTTCCACCCTTGATCGGGAACCATGTCCATTACGGCATGGCTGGACCGCCAAAGTGAACCTTCTGATTCATGCGGAAGATACTGGGCACAAAGCTTTACCCAGTCATCTTCCGCCGCCCGAAAAGGGCGCGTCTCGACGCCATGCGCAGACAGCACGAAGCACCTATCTCGAGCAGGAAATGGAGTAAGATGTAAGTCAGAGTATGGTAGTGCCAACCGTCGTTACGGTAACAGTGCAGGAGCTTGTTGTCACAGTTGCAGTTGTCGTAATAGTCCAAGTGGTACCGTCTTCGGTCAATTTCTCTTTTACAAACATCCGGCTAAGTTCCTCCGGGCTATCTGCAAATTCTGCGAGAACACCTTCCCAGTCCGCTCTCTCGACAACACCTTTTTCACGGTATTTTCGAGATGCTTCGCTGGCTTTACCTGACAACTCAAGAGCAAAAAGAGGATCTGTAATTGCACGATGTACAACGGCATGAACCTTCATTGGATATCTCCTAATATAAATATTACGCCGCACGTTTAGCGTGCTCTAATCCACTAAATCCAAGATTAAAAAAATAGTTAAAATTCTAACGGTGGATTAATATTCATATTCATTCTTGTTGACGGCTTCGTGTCAGAGCGATCGGCCCAGATACAATGAAGCATAGCATTGGAAAGCTTGGAATGAAGGGGAAGAAGGCGCTGACGTTCCGACCTCAAGCACGTCGGGACGACTTCACGACAAGCCGTTTAACGGCGGTTTCGGCCATGGCTTCCGACAAGCTCATGCCCCAGCGCGTGCGGCAGTAGTCGCGGAAGTCGAAGCAGGGCAGGCCGGGACAGACCTCGAACTCGATGAGATGGACGGTATCGTCGGGCTCGACCCTGAAATCGACAGAGAACACATCCCTGAGGCCCAGTCCGCTCATCAGCCGTTCGGCAATGGCGCGGATCTTGCGGTCGGCTGCCGACAGGCTGGCGCCGACGGGTTCCAACTCCGGCTCGACATAGGTCCCCGCATCCTTGGCCGCCTGGCCGGTGTCGCCATAGAGCGCCATGGAGTCGGCCATGGTCTGGAAATCGCCGCCGGAATCGACGAAGAAGATGCCCAAAGCCTCTACGCCCGTTTCAGGATTGAGGCCGAGGAAGCTCGCACGCACGTTGCGGCCGGCAACATAGGGCTGGACGACGACATCGTCGCGATAATGGGAAAAGACACGCCGGCTGAGTTCCAGCGCGTGAGCGAGTTCGGAAACGCGCGAATCCGGCCATATGCCGATCTTGGCGCCAAGCCGGTTTGGCTTGACGAACCAGCCGGCGGCGGAAGCCGGCGGCTCGACCAGCCATTTGCCATCCCGGGCAAGGCCGGCCTGCGGCACCGGCAGGCCGAGCGCGCCTAGCACGGCGCCGGAGCGGAACTTGTCCTGGCACAGCGCGAACAGCGCATCGTCGGCGCCAATCGTGCGCAGCCCATTCAACCGCGCCATCGCGGGCACCGCGCCGCCCCGGAAATAGGCGACGCCGTCTGTCAGCGTCCAGACCAGCGTCGTATCGGGATCAGCCTTCGCCAGCACCGACGCCGCATCGTCGAGCTCGACCGCCGTGAACGCAAGGCCACGCTTGTCGCATGCGGCAGCGAGCAGGCCGAATTCCGGCGCCAGGTCGGTTGACTGCGCCAGATAGGACGAGATCTCGATGGCGCGTTCCTTCGGGTAGCCATCCGCGACAAGCCTATCGAAACAGGCCTTCTCCGGCTCATGGACGAGGATCAGCGTCGGCGTCTTGTGCGGCATCGAATGCTCCGGGCGAAATCAGGCGCTACAATCGCACGGCCTTTTCAATCGGCTTGCGGGAAACCGACCGGCGCGGGCGGTTGTGTGACAGGTCAGGCTATCAGCACGCGCGGCTCGAACCGGCCATTGACGGGAATGTCGAGCAGGAAAGTCATGCCGCCCTGCAGGTCGAGCAGGCGTTGCTTCTCACTCTTGCCAGACCAGGCCGACGTGACCGCCAGGCGATCGGCGTTCTTGCCGACGAAGGCCGGACAGGACGGCTGTGTCACCGGCATGGCGACCGTGCGGACGAGCTTGCCGTCGGGTCCATAGGCCTCGATGACACTCCCGCCCCACACGGCATTCCACAGGATGCCGTCGCGGTCGAGCACCGAACCGTCGATATAGCCCTTGGCGGAACGGTGATCGACGAAGATCTTCGGCTCGCCCACCGGCAGGCCGGTCGCCGGGTCGCAGGCGACACGCATCAGCAATCCGGTCGATGTGTCGGTATAATAGGCAAGCGCGCCGTCGGCGGAAAAGCAGATCGAATTGGAGACAGTGATATCCGAAAACAGGCGGCGCAGTTCGCCCTTGAAGAACCAGTAGATCGAGCCGGCGCCCTTTTCCTCGCCCTTGCCCATCGTGCCGGTCCACAGCGCGCCGCAGGGATGGACGCGCGAATCGTTGGAGCGGGTGACCGGATTGTCGGCTTCGATCGGCGTGTGCAGCGTCATCTTGCCGGTCGCGACATCGCGGACATGAAGCCCGGTCTCGGTGGCGATCAGCTGCCGCTTGTCGTCGATGATGGCGATGGCGCTCGCCATCTGGCCCAGCTCATGGACCTTGGTCTCGCCGCCGGACAGCTGCTTCTCCAGAAGCTGGCCGTTGACGATGTCGAACCAGAACAACGCATCGGTGGCGGGATCGTAGCTCGGTCCTTCGCCGAGTTGGCAGACATGGTCGGAAAAAACAGAAACGATCGCTTCAATCATCATGCGTCTCCGAACACCGCATCCCAGGCCGCGACGGCGGCGTGCGCACGCACTGCCACATCGTCGACGCTCATGCCGGGCTTGAACAGGCTGGAGCCAAGGCCGAAGACCGTGACCCCGACCGCCTTGTAGCCGGCAAAATCCTTCTCCGAAACGCCGCCGACCGCGCCGACCAGGGTCTGTGCCGGCAGCACCGCCCGGATCGCCGAAATGCCACCCGCCCCGAGCACGCTCGCCGGAAAGAATTTCAGGGCCGAGGCGCCCAGCCGGATCGCCTGGAAAGCCTCGGTGGGCGTGAACACGCCTGGCATCGTCACCATGCCGTGGTGCATGGCACGCGCCATCACCTCGGCATCGATGTTGGGGCTGACCAGGAGCCGCCCGCCGGCCTTGTGCAGGCCGTCGACATCGGCCGCCGTCAGAACCGTGCCGGCGCCGACCAGGGCCGACTTCGGCAGCACTTCGACAATCCTGGCGATCGACGAGAAAGGCTCGGGCGAGTTGAGCGGCACTTCGATCGCCTCGATGCCGGCATCGAACAGCGCCTGCCCCATGGCAATCGCCTCTGTGGGTTTCAGGCCGCGCAGGATGGCGACCAGTCCGCGCTTGAGTTTCGGAAAGGCTGCGGTCTCGGTCATGCCAAGGCTCCGGTTGTGGCGATCATGCCGTTCTCGCGCGCGGCCTCGATCAGGCCGGCGCGCACCGCTTCGTCCGCATCGACCGTGCGAAAGGCAAGTCCTGCAAGGTCGAGTGCTGACGAATAGAGCGAAGCGAGCGCGCCGGACGCGATCAGCACGATCGGCGCATGGCCGGCGCCATAGCGGCGCTTCGCCGAGGCGATCTCGCCGCCGATCAGAAGCCCGGACAGGCAGGCCGCCGCATCTTCCGACTTCAGGTCCTGCAGGAGCCCGGCGGCACGGATGGCAAACAGCTTCGAGGTGACGTCGCCGCCCTCGCCAAGCGCCCGTTCGCACCATTGCCGGAAGAATGGGTTGTCCACCGCCACCGGAGCCGGGTGCTCGCCCAGCGAATGCTTGAGGATGGAATGCGCCGCCAGCACCGAGAACAATTCGCCTGTCGGCCAGGTGCCGAAGCCGGCGACCGCGCCATCCTCGACCACGACCCATTTCGAGTGCGTGCCCGGCATGCAGGCGAGATGTCGCCCCTTTGCCGGCAAACCAGCGCCGGCAAGCTGTGTTTCCTCACCGCGCATGACATCCGGCGCGTCAGCCAGACGCTGGGCGAGGCCCGGCACGATGCGGATGTCGCGGCGCCTGTCCTCGATGCGGGCCGCACCGCGCAGGATGGAGCCGATCGGCGCCGGGACGGACACATAGGGCGCCTCGATCCAGCCCTGGCGGGAGCCGGCCATGCCGCAGATGATGACGGGCAATTTTTCCGGTGCCCCCATGGCGCCAAGGTGACCCTCGAGGACGTTGGAGAACCCCTTTTCGCGCGCCGTGATCAGGCCGTCATCGCCGCGACGTTCGGCGAGTACCTTGCCGCTGCCGTCGATCAGCCATGCCCGAAGCCGGGTGGTGCCCCAATCGAGCGCCGCTACCGCGGGAGCGTTGCTGGCTGGGCTCACAGGAAGCCTCCGTCGACGATCAGCATTTGCGCGGTCAGCATGCGCGACGCGTCCGAGGCCAGGAACAGCACCGTGCCGACCATGTCGTCCGGGCGCATGACGTCCTTGATGCACTGCTTGGCGACATGGGCGGCAAGCGCCCCTTCGGTCACCCAGCGTTCCTGCTGCCGTTCGGTGATCACCCAGCCGGGCGCGACGGCGTTGACGCGGATACGGTCGGGCCCGAGCTTGCCGGCCAAGCCCTTTGTCAAACCGAGGATGCCCGCCTTGGCGGCGGTGTAGGCCGGCATGTCGGGGTGGTTGATGAGGTAGGATGTCGAGGTGAAATTGATGATCGAGCCGCCGCCGGCCCGCTTCATGCCCGGCGCCACCGCCTGCGCGGTGAAGAAATGCGGCCTGAGGTTAATCGCCTGGTTGTTGTCCCAGAACTCCACCGTCACGTCCTCGACGGCGTGGCGCTCGTCCCACGCGGCATTGTTGATGAGCACCGTGACATCGCCATGCGCCTCGGCCGCCTTGGCCGCGGAGGCCCGCAACGCCTCGATGTCACGCAGGTCGGTCTTGAGGTAGAGCGGCCGCCGGCCGAACTCCTTCTCGATGTGGTCGGCAAGCAGCGTGCTCGGGCCGTCGGCGATGTCGATGAAGGCGACGTTGGCGCCCTGGCGCACAAACCCCTCGGTCAGGGCCGCGCCGATCCCGGACCCGCCGCCGGTGATCAGCACCGAGGCTCCCCTGAGGTCGGCAAAATCCGCCGATGGCATCATGTCTTTTCTCTCCTCGCACATGACCCCGAAAATCGGATCGATTTTCGGAAAAGGCTCATGTGCAAACCAAAACTGCTGCAGCGTCCTTTACGCGTGCTGAAGGACGCGTGGCGCTGCAGCCTGACCGGCGCGCATCCTAGCCACGCAAGTCGCGCGGGCAAGGGCGAAAAGCTGGATTTGGGGCTTATGTCAGACAAAACGACAATGCGCCGCATTCGGCGCAATGTCGCGATGGTCGGCCGAACAGAGATCCCGGTCAGATCGCCTTGGCGCGCAAGGCACCACGGAAGGAATCGCGGAGATAGCCGAGCGTGGCGTCGGCATCGACCGGCCTGCCGAACAGATAGCCCTGCCCGCCGGCACAGCCGAACTGGACCAGGCGGTCGGCCTGCGCTTCTTCTTCGATGCCTTCGGCGACCACGTCCATTCCGAGCCCCTCGCACATGGCCAGAATGGCGCGGATGATGTGTTCGGACGGCCGGTCATCGAGAATGGAGGAGACGAAGGCGCGGTCGATCTTGAGCTTGTCGAAATGGAATTCGCGCAGGCGCCCGAGCGAGGACTGGCCGGTGCCGAAATCGTCGAGCGAGACGCGGATGCCGACGCGGCGCAGATCCTCGACGATCTGTGCCGCCGAGGCCGGATCGTTCATCAGGCCGGTCTCGGTGATCTCGATCTCGAGGCGGCGCGGGTCGAAGCCGGTGCGGTCGAGGATCGCCAGTATGTGCAGGCCGGTGTTCTGGTCGACGAGCTGCGAGGGCGAAAGGTTGAAGGACAGGAACAGGTCATTCGGCCAGCTCCTGGCCGCCTCGGTCGCCTTGCGCAGCACCAGCTGCGACAACGGGCCGATGATGCCGCGTTCCTCGGCGATGGGGATGAAGACCGTCGGCGGCACCGCGCCGAGGTCGCGATCGGTCCAGCGCGCCAGCGTCTCGAAGCCGATTGTGCGACGCGTGGTGAGATCGACGATCGGCTGGAAATGCGGCTCAACCTCGCCGGCCGAGACGGCACGGCGAAGCGCCTGCTCGATGCGGGTGACGCGCTTGGCCGCCTCTTCCATTTCACGCGTGTAGACCACGACCCGGCCTCGGCCAGAGCGCTTGGCGTGGTAGAGCGCCGTTTCGGCCTTGTTGATGAGGATCTCGGTGGTCTCGTCGCCGGAATAGAACAGCGAGCAGCCGACCGAGGCCGACAGCCTGGCGGTGCGTTCGCCGACATCGTAGGGCGCCGACAGGATCTCGATCAGCATGCGGGACTTCTCCGCCGCCGCCTCCTCCGAGAACACCAGCGGATAGAGGAAGGCGAATTCGTCGGCGCCGATGCGGCAGACCGTCGAGTGGCCGTCCATCGAGGCGCGCAGCCGCATGGCGACCTGGATCAGGATGTCGTCGCCGGCCTTGTGGCCGAACAGGTCGTTGATCGGCTTGAAGCCGTCAAGGTCGAGAATGCCGACGGTAAACGGCGCGGGATCGTCGGCGCGGTCGCTGATCAGGCGATCGACCTTGTCGAAGAAGCGGCGATGATTGCCAAGCCCGGTCAACGGATCGGTGAAGGCCAGATCCGTGCTCTCCCTATTTGCCTGACCGGTGCCAAACGGAGTTTGCATCGGTGTCCCTGTTTTTGACGTCGGAATTTATTTCCGAGACTGGCAGCAAACCCTTTAGGAAACGTATCCTGAAAACCAATTTTTCGCCGCCAGCGCATGATCCCGGAAAATGGATCCGGGTTTCACCGGCGATCTTGCCCAAACAGACAGCCGGATGCCTTCGGGAGGTCGACCACAAAGAGCATCAGGCCATTGTTTTCACGCGGATTTTCAGCCGCTTGATTTGACGCGGTAGAGTTCAAGTGGCGTGCCACGGGTTCCCGCCACCGGCTCCAGCCAGTCCGGCACGCTGCCACGCATCAGACCGGCCAGGAAGCCGTCCGGCGCCTTGGCCGCGAACAGCCGGCTCTCCGTGTTGCCGCGGCAGAGCGCGACAAGGCCGACATGGTGGCTTTCGACGATGGCTTTCGCGTCGGCGGCCGAGCCCAGCAAGGCATCGAACACGAGCAGGTTTCCGGCGACGTTGCGATGGTATGGACCGGCGAAAACGCGATGACCGGTGAAGGCGAGGATCGGCGAGCCAAGATTGGAGATGGCAAGGACCGTGGTGGGGGGCATCGCGCCGAGTGCCGCGAACGAAGCCTTGCTGTTGCAGGGCGCATCGATGCTGGCGTCGCCGGCAGGTGCACCGGTCTCGAAGGCGCTCGATGCGGCTTGAGCGGCGCCCGACCAGATCGCATTGACCGAGATCAACCAGGCGGCGGCCATCCTGAGCATCGAGCCGCTGGACGGGCTGGTCTCGGCCTGCTGCCGCCATTTGGCGATCCAGGCCGAAAGCGGGATCACCGCGAAGGCAATGGAGAAGGTCGAGCCGCGTACTTCCCAGGCGCTGACCAGGACCGCGACGATCAGCAGCGCGCCGACGAGGCTGTCCTGCCGCCGCCAGCCGCCATGGCCGAGGCGAAGCGCCATCAGCACAATCGCCACCAGCGGCGTGGCAAAACGCGCCACCACCCTGGCCGGGTCATCGGAGACAAGCTGGACGATCGACTGCGCCTCCTCGATATGGCCGAGCCACATCTGCTGCAGGCGTGGGTCGAGATGGGCATAGGGCGCCGCCAGGCATTGCGGGAACAGCAGCACCACGACCAGAGCGAGCGTGACGGCAAGCAGGCCTAACGAGATCAGGCGCCGGGCAGCCGTTGCGTTCGCGGCCCTCAAGGAGGCGATCGCTGCCAAACCGGCTCCGGCAAGCCCGGTGACCGCGAATTGCACGACCGAGAATGTGTCGCACTGGGCCTGGCCCCAGGATGAAACCGGGATGGTGGTGACGAAGACAAGGGCCGAGACGCCGGCGACGCCTAGGCCGAAATCCCTTGCGATCAGCCTTTCGCCGTCACCCACGGCGAGAAAGAGCAGCGCGACGACGGCGCCGAGGGCTCCGGCATAGGGAGCGCTTTCCATGCCGATGGCCAAGGTCAATGTCGCGCAGATGCCCGCGACAAAGGCCGCCGATCGGCGCGTCGGCGCCTCCAGCAGCAGGGCGAGGCTCGCCAGGGTCAGCATCAGCTGGACATTGTGATGATCGAGCGCACCGGGCGAAAAAATACCGATGTAGTACAGGGCCGCGCCACCGACCACGGCGGCGGGCAGCACGGCGTGCGCGTCGGCGAAAGCGCGCGCGGCGCGGATGATGAAGAACATCGCGAGAAAGAATTGCAGCGCAGGCCAGACTATTTGCACGATCTGTTCGGCCAGGGCGGTGCTGCCCGTCAGGACCGACACGGCGAGGATCGCAAGCGCCAGAGGCGCATCGAGCAGCCGCGACCAGTGCATGACGAAGCCGCCTTCCAGCCCCATCCTGTACTGGTGCAGGTCGAACCAGCCCTGGCCGGCCAGCAGATCGCGGACTTCAACCAGTTGCAGCAAGCTGTCATTGTCGCCCGCCGGATTGGCCAGTTGCGGAAACCCGGCACAGGCGTTGAGAGCCAGCAGCAGCAAGGCGGCGAGCAGCGCGAACGCGATATCGGACTTCCCCGCGGAAGTTCCCCTTGCTGTGCCCATCCCGATCGCCCTTGGCGGGAATGCCGGGCCCTTCCAGGCCAATCGACACTCATGAAGTCGGTCTTAAACCTAGCCTTAACGGCTTCAATAAATAGTAAAACCGCCTGGATGAGGCCGGTTTCCGGCGCGCGGCCGTGTGGTCGACAAGGCATTCGGAGACGAAAATGCCGCAAGACCACGAACCTGTCATCGCCGTGCTCCTGCCTTGCTACAATGAGGAGCTGACCATCGCCGAGGTGGTGCGGCGGTTCCGCGAAACGCTGCCGGCCGCCACCGTCTATGTCTATGACAACAATTCGAAGGACCTGACGGCGCTCCGCGCCCGAGCGGCCGGTGCCATCGTCGTGCGCGAGCCGCGCCAGGGCAAGGGCAATGTGGTGCGTCGCATGTTCGCCGACATCGATGCCGACATCTATCTGATGGCCGATGGCGACGGCACCTATGCGCCCGAGGACGCGCCACAGCTGATCAACACGCTGCTGACCGAACGTTCCGACATGGTGGTGGGCACCAGGCGCGGCGTCTCCGACGATGCCGGACGGGCCGGCCATGCTTTCGGCAACCGTGTCTTCAACGGGCTCTACAAATGGCTGTTCGGCAGCGATTTCACCGACATCTTCTCCGGCTACCGTGTCTTCACCCGGCGCTTCGTCAAGAGCTTTCCAGCCGTATCCGGCGGCTTCGAGATCGAGACCGAAATGTCGGTACACGCCTCGCAGCTCAAATTGCCGGTCAGCGAAATCGCGCTCGACTACGGCCGCCGGCCGGCCGGGTCGTCGTCGAAACTGTCGACCTTTGGCGACGGCACCAGGATCCTGTGGATGTTCGCCATGCTGATGAAGGAGACGCAGCCGCTGCGCTTCTTCGGCGCCTTTTCGCTGTTCTTCCTGGCCTCGAGCCTGTTCCTGATGGCGCCGGTGCTGGTCGAGTTCGCTGAAACCGGCCTTGTCCCGCGCATACCGACCTGGGTGCTGTCGGTCGGTTTGCTGCTCTTGTCCATGCTTGCGGCGGTGACCGGGCTGATCCTTGATTCGGTGTCGCGCGGGCGGGCCGAACAGAAGCGCATCTTCTATCTCTCCATGCCTTCAGGCCGTGCCGAGCGTCGCACCGGCGCGATCGCGCCCGCCGCGGCAAAGGTCGCGCCGGGCAAGACACCCCGGGCAGCCTGAGGCGGTGAGCCGCCTCGTCCGCTTCGTCTTCGCCGGCGGCATCGGTTTCGCCGCCGATGCGGCGGCGCTCTGGCTGCTGCTCACCTTCACACCGCTCGGGCCCTTCGCCGCCCGAGTGCTGTCGATAGGCTTCGCGCTCTGCGTCACCTGGCAGATCAACCGGCACCTGACCTTCGCGCCCTCGCGCCGCGGCATGGCACGAGAAGGCGCCCGCTATGGCGGCGTCGGCATCGCCACCAGCATCGTCAACTACCTCGTCTATTCCGCGATCCTGCTGGCGCTGCCGGCAGCGCCGCCGCTTGCAGCCCTCGCCATCGCCTCGCTGGCCGCCATGGCGCTGTCCTTCCTCGGTTATTCAAGGCTGGTCTTTGATCGTTGATGCATGCCGCCCGAAAGTGGCTTCCGTCTGGGACAACGACATGCATGAAGCCAATGTCTAAAGCGCGTCGCAAGGATGCGCTTTAGATCGCTGGCCCGATTGGCAGAAGGCGCCGCGACCCTTATATCGCTCTCGTCGACTGCGCTGGGGACCTGCCATGAAGTTGAAAATCGCCGTCCAGATGGACCATATCTCCGCCGTGTCGATCGCCGGCGACACGTCTTTCGCACTGTCGCTGGAAGCGCAGCGGCGCGGCCACCAATTGTTCCACTATACGCCCGACCGGCTGTCGCTGCGCGACGGCAAGGTGTTTGCCCGCATCGAGGAGATGCAGCTGCGCGATGAGAAGGGCAATCACTATTCGCTGGGCGAAAAGGTGCGCACCGATCTCTCCGAGATAGACGTCATCCTGCTGCGCCAGGATCCGCCCTTCGACATGAACTACATCACCACCACGCATATACTGGAGCGCATCCATCCGAAGACGCTGGTCGTCAATGACCCGGCCTGGGTGCGCAACAGCCCGGAAAAGATCTTCGTCACCGAGTTTGCCGACCTGATGCCGGAAACGCTGATCACCAAGGATCCGCTGGAGGTTGCCGCCTTCCGCAAGGAGTTCGGCGACATCATCGTCAAACCGCTCTACGGCAATGGCGGCGCCGGCATCTTCCATCTGCTGGAAGCCGACCGCAACCTCGCCTCGCTGCTCGAAATGTTCGGCCAGCTGTTCCGCGAGCCCTATATCGTGCAGCGCTACCTGAAGGATGTTCGCAAGGGCGACAAGCGCATCATCCTGATCGACGGCGAGCCGGTCGGCGCCATCAACCGGGTGCCGGCCGAGCACGATTCCCGCTCCAACATGCATGTCGGCGGACGCGCCGAAAAGACCGAGTTGACGGAGCGCGAGCGCGAGATATGCGCCCGCATCGGGCCATCGCTCAGGGAACGCGGCTTCATCCTGGTCGGCATCGACGTCATCGGCGACTACATGACCGAGATCAACGTGACGTCGCCGACCGGCGTGCGCGAAGTGCAGCGTTTCGGCGGCGCCGACATTGCCAGCCTGTTCTGGGATTGCGTGGAGGAGAAGCGGCGGAAGTCGGCCGTGTAAGGTGTGTTGTTACGGAGGACTTCGGTGAGCCCAGAGAAGCATCGAAAGATGCTCTTTATCGAATAAGACTGCTGAGCAGCGGCCATCACATCAAACTCTGTCCCGGAAGCGCCGAGGCCTCAGTTTCGGGGGAAGGAGACCGATAAGTTTGGTCTGCAATTTTCGCCGTGGTGTTGCCCAGTCTTTCAGCAGAAAACCCGCATCGGGGTTCTTTTCCAGCAATGCAAAAGCCGCAGACAGTCCGATCAAGTCGACCAAGGTCCTGCGCATTGAGTGGCGGGAGATCAAATGCTCCAGTCCCGGCGCCACCTCGCACCAACGATTGGCCAGTGCCCGCCGTATCGCCCTTTCGGTATCAGGCGACATCCTACCGAGGTCAACTCCGCCACCCAGGACGCGCCCGTCCGCCCAGCCATTGCCGCCGTGAAGTCGATAACTGCCAAGAACCCGCTCGATCCTCACGGTTCCCCCAATCATGTGGGCAGCACGAGCCATATAACCATCGGCACCTATCCTAATTTCGTCCGGATCAGATGGACGCATGATTTCAAGCGGAGCTCGACGAAACATCATCCCCGATGTGGTTGACCAAAACCAACCCACAGTACCTCGATCAATAAATAACAATGTTGGGTCAGCTTCCGTATCGACATGCAGGTAACCGCTCATTTTCGGCATCGATCGCGGGTCATTCAGGTGGAATACGGGATGACCGCCAGCAAGCAGCTTGCCGGCCGCATCTATCAACACTTCATCGGAGCTCGAGATCGCCGCGATACGGGTGTGACTGAGATGGGCTGTCGCATGGTATTCTATGAAGTCGGGATGCCAGGCATCGTCACCGTCGAGAAAGGAGATCAGAGGTCCGGCTGTCGCGTCGAGCCCAGTCATTATTGTTGCCAACTGCCCGCCATTTTGCGGTCGGGGCAGAAAGCGGAAACGACTGTCGCCAAGCTGGGACAGACACTCTTCAATCCTTCGGCGGGAACCGTCGGTCGAAAAATCATCGACCACCACGCACTCGAACGCAGTGTACGTCTGCGCCGCTACGGATCGGATCGCAGTGTCGATGAATGCCTCTTGATTGAAACAGCCTACGCAAACGGATACGGTTGGTAGTGCGATGTGAGAACCAGCCCCGCTTGGGAGGATGCTTTCTTCCACGAGGCGCTCCTTCGCAAATTTGACCGCTGAGATATTCAGTCGATCAGATGGCGATACTTTCTTTGCGAAATTTCTCTCTGCCGTCTTCCGTACCCATGATCGCAATTGCCGCATGTTGACTCTAAAGCACGGGTATCGCCCTCCTACCAGATTCGAGATTGTCAGAGCTATGCTGCGTCATGGCCGCAACCTCAGAAAAGGGCACCCTTCTGCGAAATCGCAACCTGCTCTTCAGGCAAGTTTGCTGTCGGACGATCCGTTCATATCCTATTCGGGAATGTCCGGTACGCCCCTCGGATTAGCAAGTCATATGCCTCTTCTTCCACGCGGCCACCGTGCCTGGTTTCTCATCTCGCCAACCTGGTCCATCGAAAACAGTTCTAGCGTCAAAACCATCCGCACCTATGCCGTTCTGCATAGACTTAGGAACCCCCGTCACTCGCTAATCTTCCTGTCCAACACGCAAGCCGAGGCTGATCTGTTGAATCAGTCCGGCGAGGCCGCCGTCCTGCACAACAAGACTTCAACAACCTCCGAAAACGTATTCAGGCCTCTCGATGACGTCCCTGTAGAGTTTGATGCAATCTACAATGCGCAACTGGCTCCGTGGAAGCGCCATGACTTGTCTCTTGGCATACCGCGTTGCGCATTTGTGTTTTATCGAGATAAAATCGAGTCCTCTACGAAGGAATCGGAGAGAGCACGAATAGATCGGCACAGGGAACTCGCGCCGCATCACGTCTTTATCAACGCGTTTGACGGCACCGGCAAGCCTGTCCGATTGACATCAGCTCACGTGAACACGCATCTAAATCGTGCAGCCGTGGGACTTTGTCTCTCTGAAGTGGAGGGACCAATGTTCGCCAGCACGGAATATCTTCTCGCGGGGCTTCCTGTGGTCACCACGCCGAACCTTGGCGGCCGAGACCTTTATCTGGATGACGAGTATTCGCTTACAGTTCCACCCGATCCTCGATCCATCGCGGAGGCTGTCTTGGCGCTGAAAGAGCGACGAATTCCCCGGGCTTATATTCGTTCGCAAACTTTGAAACGAGTTGAACGAGACCGCGAGCGGTTCATAGACCTTGTAAATGAGATTTTTCTGGAAAGCGGCTCCTTGCACCGGATCGCCATGCCTTGGCCTTTCCGATACCCTGTCATGGAGTGGCTTCCACCGCAGATCGCAATCGATCGATCCCTTTCCGGTGCGGTCGATGCCTTCGTCACCGCTCAGACGGCAACAGCCTCGGATTGCCAGAGGAACTGGTCGCCCTCTCAATGCGGTTGAGAGCAAGCGGAAGCAGCCCGTTTTCATTTCGTATTAACCATGTTCCGCTTTTGCAGCCGGATACAACCTGATTGCAACCAGTACGCTTCCGTGTTCCTGTAATGTTCTTGATTTGATCAAGGAAGTGTGGTTGTCTTCCCGAAGGGCCATTCTTAGCCAATCGGTTGGGTTGCGGCCGTATCTGGGGGCAGGGAAAATGGTGGCGCGGGTTCGCACGGTCGCTTTCCAGGGCATCGAGGCCGTGCCGGTCGACGTGCAGGTGATGATCGCGCCCGGCAAGGTCGGCATGCAGATCGTCGGCCTGCCCGACAAGGCGGTGGCTGAAAGCCGCGAGCGCGTGCAGGCGGCGCTTCATGCGTCGGGCCTGTCGATGCCGTCGAAGAAGGTAACGGTCAATCTGGCGCCCGCCGACCTGCCTAAGGAAGGCAGCCACTATGATCTGCCGATCGCGCTTGGCCTGATGGCAGCCCTTGGCGCCATTCCGGGCGACATGCTGGCCGGCTATGTCGTGCTCGGCGAACTCTCGCTCGACGGTACGATTGCCGCCGTCGCCGGTGCCTTGCCGGCGGCGATCGGCGCCAATGCCGAAGGCAAGGGGCTGATCTGTCCGTTCGCCTGCGGGGCGGAAGCAGCCTGGGCCGGCAAGGACTTCGACATTTTGGCGCCGCGTAGCCTGATCGCCATTGCCAACCATTTCCGTGGCACACAGGTGCTGTCGCGCCCCGAGGCCGGTATCCACGCCTCGGCGCGCGATCTGCCCGACCTCGCCGACATCAAGGGCCAGGAGACGGCCAAGCGGGCGCTGGAAGTGGCGGCCGCCGGTGGCCACAATCTCTTGATGGTCGGGCCGCCGGGCTCGGGCAAATCAATGCTGGCGCAGCGGCTGCCATCGATCCTGCCGCCGCTGGCGCCGAAGGAATTGCTGGAAGTCTCGATGATCGCCTCGGTGGCGGGCGAGCTCGGCGAAGGCAAGCTGACCGACCGGCGGCCGTTCCGCGCCCCGCACCATTCGGCCTCGATGGCGGCGATGGTCGGCGGCGGGTTGCGCGCACGCCCGGGCGAGGTGTCGCTGGCGCATCACGGGGTGCTGTTCCTCGACGAATTCCCGGAATTCACGCCGCAGACGCTCGACGCGCTGCGCCAGCCGCTGGAGACCGGCGACTGCATGATCGCGCGCGCCAACCACCGCGTCACCTATCCGGCGCGCATCCAGCTGGTGGCGGCGATGAATCCGTGCCGCTGCGGCATGGCCGGCGAGCCTGGCTATCGCTGCCTGCGCGGCGACCGCTGCCGTACCGACTACCAGGCGCGCATTTCCGGTCCGCTGCTCGATCGCATCGATCTCAGGATCGAAGTGCCGGCCGTCTCGGCCAGCGACCTGATAAGGCCCGACCGGGCGGAGAAGAGCGCTTCCGTGGCGCTGCGCGTCGCCCGTGCGCGCACCATCCAGCGCGAGCGTTTCGAGCGGCTCGGCGTGACCAGCGCCACCACCAACGCCCATTGCGCGCCGGCCGTCATCGAAGACATCGCCATGCCCGACGCCGCCGGCCTGTCCCTGCTCAGGGACGCCAGCGAGAAACTCGCCTTTTCGGCAAGGGCCTATCACCGGGTGCTGAAAGTGGCGCGCACGCTGGCCGATCTCGACGCCAGCGAGACCGTCGGCCGCATCCATCTGGCCGAGGCGATCTCCTATCGCATGAGCTCGGAGCGGGTGGCGCAGGCAGCGTAGTCGGCGTAGTACCGTTCCTCTTGAAGCCGGTGACTACCAGCATGGTTGTCGGAATGCGACGCTTCCCCAAGCGAGAGCATCCCGTTCCCGCCAGGCGGCCAACGGCCGCATGCGCGGTCGAGAGCCTTGACGAGGTCGCACCCGTTCCGCCGGCCCGATCTCACGAAACAATCCGGAAACAAGATTCAATAGTGCAGAAAAACTAGCGAAAAGAATGGGTAGCATCGTTCGTCCATGGCGGTGAGGCCGCTGTGGATGCCTCGTCTGGGGCACCAAAACCATGACGAAGACGGCCAGCCGGTGCTCGCCTCTTCGACAGTGGGCGCCGGGGGGAAGATATGACGATCCATACCAATGCCAACACGCTGCTCTACATCAACGGTCGCTGGCGGTCAGGGCACTCGCCGAGCCTTCCTGTCGTAGATCCGGCCACCGAGGCTCGCATCGGCACCTTCGCCACGGCCGGCGTGGGAGACCTCGATGATGCTGTCGCCAGCGCGGAGCAAGGGTTGTCCATATGGCAACGGACGAGCGCTCTCGAACGGTACCAGACGCTGACACGGACAGCCGAGCTGTTGCGCCGACGCATCGAGCCCATCGCACGGTCGATGACAATGGAGCAGGGAAAACCGCTCGCCGAGGCACGCGCCGAAGCCGCCGCGGCCGCCGCCCTGATCGACTGGTTCGCAAATGAGATCCGCAACGGCGCGGCGGCGACGGCGACGCGCCCGAGAACGGAGACCTTCGCGCAGGCCGAACCGATCGGACCCTTGGCGGCGTTCGTGGCGTGGAGCTTTCCCCTCGGGCAGGCCGCACGCAAGGTATCGGCCGCCCTAGCCTGCGGCCGCTCGGTGGTCCTGGCGGGGCCGGACGCGGCCCCGGCCAGTTGCGCCGCCTTGGTCACTGCTTTCGCGGACGCCGGTCTGCCTGCCGGCGTGCTGAACCTGGTTTACGGCCCGCAAGCGGAAGTCGCACCATACCTGGTCACACATCCCGCCATCGAGCGGGGCTCATTTAGCGGCCCTGCCTCGCTCGGTGCGCGATTGGCGGATTTGGCAGGCACCCACGGGAAGCGACTGGTATTGGAGCTCAGCGGACAGGCGCCAGCTATCGTCTTCGACGATGCCGATATCGGTCTCGCGGTGAATTTGCTTTGCAAGGCGAAGTTCCGGAATGCGGGGCAGTCGCGCTTCGCCCCCACGCATATCCTGGTGCAGGACTCCGTCCACGGACGTTTCCTCGACGATTTCATCGAGGCTATGAAACGTATCCCGGTCGGAAACGGATTTCAGGACGGTATCGAGATGGGGCCCCTGACGGGCGAACATCGCATCAGGACCATGGAGGCCGCGATCTCCAATGCTCAGGCACGGTCGGCCGTCGTGGTGGCCGGAGGGCATCGGATGGGCAATTTCGGATATTTCTTCTGGCCTACCGCCTTGACGCAAGTAACACCGGAAGCGGGCTCGATGGATGCCGAGCCCTTCGGGCCGATCGTAGTGATAAGCCGTTTCGATCGATATGAGACCGCAATTGAAGGGGTGAGCCGTCTTCGCCCCATGGCACTGCATGCCCATACGACGTCGAAGACCACGACCGGCAACATCAGACGCGATGTCGCCAGCGACTTCCTGTTTTTCAATCAGCGTGACAATCGGGCCCTCTCGACGCCGCTCGGCGATATCATTGGCGGCGCCGGGCATGACGACACGTTGGAAGGCTACGCGCAGGCGAGGTTGATAAACCAGTCGGCCTGACCACGCCCCCGCGGACGCAATCAAGATCCCTCCCATCCGTGCGCCGCGATCACGTCCACTTCTCGCTGATGTGATCGCGCCTCCCTTGTGCCGCCGCGGCGGTCGAGAATAAAAGCTGACCGCTCCGCACAAGTTTTCGGTTCCCTCATGGAAAGCGGCAACTTCGGCGGATGCAGCCTCCAAAAAGCCTCCTCGTCGGCGTGGCTGGACAGACAATGCTGGTACCGTTCCTGATCATGTTCCGCGAGGGCGTCGAGGCGGCGCTTATCGTCGGTATCATCGCCAGCTACCTCAAGCGCACCGGCCGTGGCGCCTGGATGCCGGTGGTGTGGATCGGTATCTTCCTGGCGCTTGCCTTCTCGCTTGGCGTCGGCGCGATCCTGCAATTCGCCAGCGTCGAGTTTCCGCAGAAGGCGCAGGAACTGTTCGAGGCCGTCATCGGGCTGGTCGCCGTCTGCGTGCTGACCTCGATGGTGTTCTGGATGCGCAAGGCGGCCCGTTCGATCAAGGCGGAGCTGCACAATTCCATCGACGCGGCCTTCGAGACGCCATCGCGCAAAGGCTTCGGCCTGATCGCCATGGTCTTCCTGGCCGTGGCGCGTGAAGGTGTCGAGTCGGTGTTCTTCCTGCTCGCCGCCTTCCAGCAGGAAAACAGTCTTGCGCCGCTGGCGGCACTTGCCGGCGTGCTGCTGGCGGCGGCTGTCGGCTACGGCATCTATGCCGGCAGCGTGCGGCTCAACCTCAGGCGCTTCTTCGGCTGGACCGGCGCCTTCATCCTGATCGTCGCCGCCGGCCTGCTCGCCAATTCGGTCAACGCGCTGCATGAGGCCGGCCTGTGGAACCATGGACAGACGATCGTCTTCGACGCCAGCGGCGTGCTGCCTATGGACAGCCCGCTGGGCTCGGTGCTTTCAGGCATTTTCGGCTATATCGACGCGCCAACGGTCAGCGAGATCGCCATCTATCTCGGCTTCCTCCTGCCGTCGCTGTGGCTCTTTCTGGCCAACCGGCCGGGCCTGCAATCGGCAACGGCCTCCAAGCAAGGGCGGCCGGCGACATGACCGCGACGCCGCAATCCCCCGTATTGCCGCGCACGGCGGTCCGCATCGGCCTGGCGCTTTCCCTCATGCTGCTGGTCGTGGCTGCCGCCGCCTTCACCTATGCGACACGGGTCGCGCAGGAAGGACGCCATCTCGCGGCATCGGCGACCTCGGTGGCGATCACCGGAAAATCCTGCGAGCCCAACGAGCTGAGCGTCGCCGCTGGTCGTCATGTGTTCCAGATCGAAAACCGCTCCGACCGCGCCGTTGAGTGGGAAATCCTCGACGGCGTGATGGTGCTGGAAGAGCGCGAGAACATCGCGCCGGGCTTCACCCAGACCTTGGCGACGCGGCTCGAGCCCGGTGATTACGCCATCACCTGCGGTCTGCTCTCAAACCCGCGCGGCAGGCTGCACGTTCTGCCGGCCGCCAATGCCGGCGCCGCACGGAAACCTGATCTTGCCGCCTATATCGGCGCGCTCGCCGAATACAAGGTGTTCCTGGCGACCGAGACCGATGCCTTCGTCCAGGCGGCCGGCACCTTTGCAGACGCGGTCAAATCGGGCGATCTGGCGGCGGCAAGGACGCTCTATCCGCCGGCAGAGATCGCCTATGCGCATCTCGCGCCGGTGTCGCCGCTGTTTTCAGACCTCGACGCGGCCATCGACGCGCGCGCCGATGCTTTCGGCCAGCGTGAGGCCGATCCGGATTTCGGCGGCCTGCATCGCCTCGAATACGGGCTGTTCAGCCAGGGCGGCACGGACGGCCTCGCTCCGGTCGCCGACAAGCTGGCGGGCGACGCGGCGCTGCTGAAGACGCGCATCCACGATCTGCGCATCATACCCGAAAGCATGGTCAGCGGTTCGGTTGCGATCCTCGAGCGGCTTGCCGCTCCAGGTCCCGACTTCGGCGACAGCCCCTACGCCCATGGCGACCTCACCTCCTTCGAGGCGGCGGTGACGGGCGTGCGCAAGGTATTCGACCTTCTGCGTCCGATCGCGGCCAAGAGCGCGCCCGAGATCGTGACGTCGCTCGACAAGGATTTCACCGTGCTGGGGGACATGATCGCGGTGCGCCGCGCCGGAGCCTCCGACGCGCTGTCCGATCCCGCCAAGGCCGAACTCGGCAAGGCGGCAACCGTGCTCGCCGGCGACCTCACACGATTGCGCGAAACCATGGACCTGACCCAATGACAGCCGGGGGAAAACCAGACAAACCGAACGCGGCCTTCTCGCCCTCGCGCCGGTCCGTGCTGATCGGCGCGGTCGCCGGGGCGCTCGCTCCGCAGGCCGCCGTGGCGGCCAGCGCCGGCAGCGTGACCAATGCGCCGGAGAGCGACACGATCGACCAGCGGCAGCCCTTCCATGGCGAGCACCAGCCGGGCATCGTGACGCCGCGGCCCGCGGCCGGCCTCGTTGCCTCGTTCGACGTGCTTGCCCAGAACCGCGCCGGACTGCAGCGGCTGCTGCGCACGCTGACCGAGCGCACGGCCTTCCTGATGGCGGGCGGAACGCCGCCCGTGCTCGACCCGAAGTTTCCCGCCGCCGATTCCGGCATCCTCGGTCCCGTGGTGACGCCGGACAATCTGACGATCACCACCTCGCTCGGCGCGTCGATCTTCGACGATCGTTTCGGCCTGCGCGCGCTCAAACCGAGGCATCTCGTCCGGATGACCTCCTTCTCCAACGACGCCCTGCAGGAAGAGTTCTGCCACGGCGACCTGTTGCTGCAGTTCTCGTCGAACACGCCGGACACCAACATCCATGCGCTGCGCGATATCGTGAAGAATACGCCTGATACACTGCTCCTGCGCTGGAAGCAGGAAGGTTCGGTGCCTGTGCGGCCGCCGAACCCGGGAAAGCCCAAGCAAAGCGCCCGCAACTTCCTCGGTTTCCGCGATGGTTCGGCCAATCCGGATTCCACCGACGACGAGCTGATGAAGCGGATCGTCTGGGTGCAGTCCGGCAGCGCCGAGCCGGCCTGGACGTCAGGCGGTTCCTACCAGGTGGTGCGCCTCATCAGAAATTTCGTCGAGCGCTGGGACCGCACGCCGCTGCGGGAGCAGCAGACGATCATCGGCCGCCAGAAGGCCAGCGGCTCGCCGCTGGAAGGCGGCACGAGCGAGGCCGATGTTCCGCACTTCGCCAGCGACCCCCAGGGCAGGACCACGCCGCTCGACGCGCATATCCGGCTTGCCAATCCGCGCGACGCCGAAGCGCAGAAGCACCTGATCCTGCGCCGGCCCTTCAACTATTCGAATGGCGTCAGCAAATCCAACCAGATGGATATGGGCCTGCTGTTCATCTGCTACCAGGCCGACCTCGAACAGGGTTTTGTCGCCGTGCAGACCCGCCTCAACGGCGAGGCGCTCGAGGAATACATCAAACCCTTTGGCGGCGGCTATTTCTTCGTCCTGCCGGGCGTGCAGGACGATCAGGATTATCTCGGCCGGTCACTGCTCGAAATGGCCGCTTCGACGCATGCCTGAACCCCGAACCCGCTTCACACCATGAGAGGATATATCCGATGAGAACCCTGCTTGCCGCCTCCGCAATCGCGCTGCTGACCGGCCTCGCGCCGGTGCACGCCGCCGTCTCGCCGCTCGATCTCGTCCAGCCGATCGCCGACTACAAGCTCTACGTCCAGGGCAAGATCGAGACGCTGGTGACCAGCACCAAGGCGTTTACCGACGCGGTCAAAGCAGGCGACCTCGCCAAGGCCAAGGCGCTTTATGCGCCGGCCCGCGTCAACTACGAGACCATAGAGCCGATTGCCGAATTGTTCTCCGACCTCGATGGCGCCATCGATTCGCGCGCCGACGACCATGAGCAGAAGGAAAAGTCCGCGGACTTCTACGGCTTCCACCGCATCGAATACGGCCTGTTCAGCCAGAACACCACGGATGGCCTCGGTCCGCTGGCCGAAAAACTCGACGCCGATGTGCTCGACCTGCAGAAGCGCGTCGCCGGCCTGACCGTGCCGCCGGAAAAGGCCATCGACGGGGCGGCCGGGCTGCTCGAGGAGGTGGCGTCCAGCAAGATTTCAGGCGAGGAAGACCGTTACAGCCACACCGATCTGTGGGATTTCCAGGCCAATATCGACGGCGCCCAGAAGATCGTTGCCCTGGTGCATCCGCTGGTCGAGAAGGAAAACCCCACCTTGATCAAGACCGTCGACGACAATTTCGCCACCGTCGACGCCATCCTGGCCAAGTACAAGACATCGGATGGTTTCGAGACCTACGACAAGCTGTCGGACGCCGATCGCAAGGCGCTGGCCGGCCCGGTGACGGCGCTGGCCGAGGATTTGTCCAAGCTGCGAGGGACGCTGGGATTGAACTGAGGGTTCGCGCGGGGCCGCGGATCGAAATCGATCGCGGCCCAGACCGTCGGGCAGTGCGGACATCAAGCGCCGGCGTTGCGTGGCCGGGAGTCAGAATTTGTAGGCAACGGCAGCGCGAACGACGCTGAAATTCGTCTTCACCTCATAGGACGCGAACGGGTCAAACCCGAAATCCTTCTTGCCAAGGTCGACGTAAAGATATTCCGCACGGACCGTCCAATTGTTGTTGAAGGCATATTCGGCACCGCCGCCGACCGCATATCCGGTCTGGAACTTGCTCTCGGCCGCCGCGAAGACATGCTCATCAATTTTCACATTGCCCATCGCAACGCCGGCTGTGACATAAGGAAGCCAGCGATCAAAGGCGTAGCCGACGCGGCCTCGGATCGTTCCGAAGGCATCCAGTCTCGCTTCAGCGCCGAGGCCGCCACCATCGACGCCCGGCGAAAATTCTTTCTTGAATCCCAAATAGTTGATGTCGCCTTCAACACCGAGAACCCATTGACCGTACTGATAGTTGACGCCGACCAAACCGCCACCGGTGAAATTCCCGATGTCAGCCGAGCCGAGAATGCCGGTGTAATCTCCGTCGACTTTGCCGAAGGCGCCGCCGGCGTTTGCACCGACATAGAAGCCGGTCCATGAATATGGGATATCCATGGCAGCCACCGGTTGAACAATGTCTGCCGCTTTGGCCCCAGTGATGGTCATGCCTGCAAGCAGGAAACCTAAAACAAGTCGCATGGATCGCCCCCAAGCCGAGTTGTCGTCACCACTATCATGGTAAATGTACGCTAAAATTCCCGGAAAGCTGTATCAAATATGGCCACTCTTCTGACTAAATTAGTGATTGCCAATACGCTGCACTCGTGAGGCCAGCGCCTGACGGGTCGCGTAGTCTCACGATGATGCACTCACCGGGGGGTTGGGATGGTTTCGATTTTGCCGGCGCGCGGCACCGAGGACTTCGAGACAATGGCCGGGCTTTGCCGCAAGCTTGCGCTATGGGATGCCGAAGCGGTGCAGCCTTACGGTGTCTCGGCAGAAGACGTGATGGCGATTTTCCATCCCGAAACGAGCGGCGGCGGATTGGCGGCGAAGTTCGGCGCGCCGGATGCCATGGCGTTCATCGCGCGATCGGAGAACCAGCCGGCGGGTTGCCTCGCCTTCGACCGGTTCGACGACGAGACGGCGGAGGTTCATAGGTTCTTTGTCGATGAATCGTTTCGCGGAAAGGGGATTGGCCGTGCCCTGATGGGGGCCGCGCTGGGGGAGATCAGGAAGGGCAGGAGCCGGACAGTGCTGATCCACACGACGTTCTACATGACGAGTGCGGTCGCCGTGTACGAGTCGTTCGGCTTCAGGCCTTGCCCGCCCTTTCGCGAAACCCCCGAGCATGTCAGGCATACCGACGTCTTCATGTCGCTCGCGATCCGATCCTCATAAAGGGGATGAGGAACGCTGGCGCTTCCGCCCGTGCTCGGCCAGTGCGTAATCTCTTCTGGACCTTTTGTTCAGGCCCGCTCTTTCGCCTTCAGTTCCAGCCGCCGCGCGTGCAGCACCGGCTCGGTGTAGCCATTCGGCTGGCTGGTTCCCTTGAACACCAGGTCGCAGGCGGCCTGGAAGGCGATCGAGGTGTCGAAATCCGGCGCCATCGGCCGGTAGAGCGGATCGCCGACGTTCTGGCGGTCGACGATGGCCGCCATGCGCTGCAGGGAATCGCGCACCTGGATTTCCGAACACACCTTGTGGCGCAGCCAGTTGGCGATGTGCTGCGAGGAGATGCGCAGCGTGGCGCGGTCTTCCATCAGGCCGACATCGTTGATGTCGGGCACTTTCGAGCAGCCGACGCCCTGGTCGATCCAGCGCACGACATAGCCCAGAATGCCCTGCGCGTTGTTGTCGAGCTCGCGCTGGATCTCGTCGGGAGTCCAGTTCGGCCGCACCGCCACCGGCACCGAAAGGATGTCGTCGAGCTTCGCCTTCGGGCGGCTCTTCAGCGCCGCCTGTACGGCATGCACGTCGACCTTGTGGTAGTGGGTCGCATGCAGCGTCGCCGCGGTCGGCGACGGAACCCAGGCGGTGTTGGCGCCGGCCCTGGGATGGGCGATCTTCTGTTCCAGCATGGCCGCCATCAGGTCCGGCATCGCCCACATGCCCTTGCCGATCTGGGCATGGCCGGCCAACCCGCATTCGAGCCCGGTGTCTACATTCCAGGCCTCATAGGCGGAAATCCAGGCGGCCTGCTTCATGTCGCCCTTGCGGATCATCGGCCCGGCTTCCATCGAGGTGTGGATTTCGTCGCCGGTGCGGTCGAGGAAGCCGGTGTTGATGAACACGACGCGTTCCCTAGCCGCGCGGATCGCTTCCTTGAGGTTGACGGTGGTGCGCCGCTCCTCGTCCATGATGCCCATCTTGATGGTGTTTTTCGCCATGCCGAGCAGCGCTTCGACGCGGTCGAAGATCTCGACGGCGAAGGCGACCTCTTCCGGCCCGTGCATCTTGGGCTTGACGACGTACATCGAGCCGGCGCGGGAGTTGGCGCGGCGGCCCTTCGGTCCAACATCGTGCAGCGCGATCAGCGCCGTCAGCGCGGCGTCCATGATGCCTTCCGGCACCTCGTTGCCGTCGCGGTCCAGGATCGCTGGATTGGTCATCAGGTGGCCGACATTCCTGACCAGCATCAGCGAGCGGCCGGGCACGGTGAGCTGGCCGCCGGCGGGCGCGGTGTAGGCGCGGTCGGGATTGAGCTTGCGGACAAAACTCTTGCCGCCCTTGGTGATCTCCTCGGCGAGATCCCCCTTCATCAGGCCGAGCCAGTTGCGGTAGACGACGACCTTGTCCTCGGCATCCACCGCCGCGACTGAATCCTCGCAGTCCTGGATGGTGGTCAGCGCCGATTCCAGGATGATGTCGGCGATGCCCGCCGGATCGGTGCGACCGATCTGGTTGGCGCGGTCGATCACGATCTCGATGTGCAGCCCGTTTTTCACCAGCAGCACGGCATCGGGATTGGCGGCATCGCCACGATAACCGACGAATTGCTTGGGATCGGCCAGCGTGGTGCCGCCGGCGCCGGCGCCGAGCTTCAGCGCGCCATTGGCCACCGACAGCCCGTTGACGCCTGCCCATTTGCCCGAGGTGAGCGGCACCGACTGGTCGAGAAAATCCTTGGCCCAGGCAATGACCCTGGCGCCACGCGCCGGATTGAAGCCCTTGCCTTTTTCCGCGCCGCCTGTCTCGGGAATGGCATCGGTGCCGTAGAGTGCATCGTAGAGCGAGCCCCAGCGCGCATTGGCGGCATTGAGCGCATAGCGCGCATTCATCACCGGCACGACCAGCTGCGGCCCGGCGACGACAGCGATTTCCGGGTCGACATTCTCCGTCGACACGCTGAAGGCCGGCCCCTCGGGGAGGAGATAGCCTATGTCCTTCAAGAAGGTCCTGTAGACGTCCATGTCGACGGGCGCGCCATTGTCGCGGTACCAGCCGTCGAGCTTTTCCTGCATGGCGTCGCGTTTTGCCAGAAGCGACCGGTTCTTCGGAGCGAGATCGTGGACGATGGCCGAAAGGCCGTTCCAGAACGCATCGGCGGCGATGCCGGTGCCGGGCAAGGCCTCGCCAGCCACAAAATCATGCAGCTCGCGGGCAATCCGCAATCCGGCGATCTCGACGCGATCGGTCATCAGGCTACTCCAGATGAAAGGCTTTGCGGGGCGTTTGGCATGTTGAGTTTGCCGGGTCAATTCAGCTTAGGGTGAAGGTGCCGTATTTAGGTAAGGTTGGCGAAGCGCCGATCTCCCCCCTCGAGGGGGAGATGGCCGGCAGGCCAGAGGGGGTCGCCCGACATAAGGCGCTAGCCTCTTCTGTTCAAAGCAGGAGGTCGCGTCCCGTCGAACCGACCCCCTCTGTCGCCTTCGGCGACATCTCCCCCTCGAGGGGGGAGATCAGCCGCTACACCGCGATCCTTGGCCGTCCCGAGGCCACCGCCACCACATGCGCCTCGATGAACATGCGCTGGGCTTCGACCGTCGAAACACGGAACTCGGTCGCGACGTCGATCTCCGCGTTGTCGGTACCTGCGTCCCGGGCGCGCTCGGCGACAATCGCCCGCACATCGGCCTCGGCCGCCGCGATCGCCGCCGCCTCGTCGAGGAAATCGCGCACCGTCTCACCCGAGGCAAGCCGGAACAGCCCTTCCTTTGGCTGGCTGACCCGCGCTTCGGCCGAGACCCTGACCTGGCCGACGACGGCGCCGAGCGCGTTGGCGACATCGGTGTCTTCCGGCACCACGCAATCATTGCCGACCAGCGGCGCCAGGCCGGCATAGTGCAGCGGCGCCGAGGCGCCGAGGCCGATGACGGGGCGGTCGAGCGCGACGCTCAGCCGGGCGATACCGGGATGGGCGTCGACGGCGCGCTGCACCAGCGCGTGCGCCACGGTCGCGGCGCCATCGAGCCCGTCCTCGGCGAAAGCGGTTTCAAGGATGTATTCGGCCGACCAGCGTGTCAGCGTCACCAGCACCCGCTCTGAGATCACCTCCGGTGACGCCGCTATAGGTTGGCCACGGCCGTCGCGCTTGCGGGCAAACAGGTCGGCGCCAAGGCGGGCGGTGGCGGCATCCCAGTTGGCCTGCTTGCCAAGCACATGCGCCGCGTCCGACGGGGTGAAGCCGCAAATATGCACCAGCCCGCGCGAGACCAGCCGGTTCAAGGTGGCGTTTTGGGCATTTGACGTCAGCAGCCGGTCGAGGGCGAGCGGGGTCGCGCCGATCGCCTCGTAGAGCCGCGCTTCCGGGGCGGTCAGCCCGGCGGCGAGCCTGTCCGGCACGCCGGTGCGAACCGCGAAGCGGCCGTCCATGCGGCCGGTGTTCGGCGCGCGCAGCTGACGCTCGAGCTCTGACGTCACCGCCTCGCCATGCGCCATGCCGGCCAGCGCCAAAGGCACCAGGCGGCGCGGCCCAAGCAGGATTTTCGGGTTGAGCGCGCCATCCTCCAGCGCCACTTCGGAATCGCCGCCCAGACCGAAAGTGCGCATGGCAACGGCCTCGACCATGGTGCGGAAGCCGCCGACGGTGGCGCCTTCCGGATCGAGCCGCGGCCGGCCGTTGTCGAGCACGGCGACGTCGGTGGTGGTGCCGCCAATGTCGGACACCATGGCATTGTCGAGCCCAGTCATGTGGCGGGCACCGACCAGGCTGGCGGCGGGGCCGGAGAGAATGGTCTCGATCGGCCGCTGGCGGGCGAACGCCGCCGAGACCAGCGCGCCGTCGCCGCGCACCACCATCAGCGGGGCGGCGATGTTGCGCTCTGCGAGAAAGCCTTCGGTCGCCGCCACCAGCCGGTCGATCATCGAGATCAGCCTGGCGTTGAGCAGCGTGGTCAGCGCCCGGCGCGGGCCGCCGAGCTTGGCCGACAGTTCGTGGCTTGCCGTGACCGGCAGGCCGGTTTTCTCGCGGATCAGTTCGCGGGCGGCAATCTCGTGCGCCGGATTGCGGGTGGCGAAATAGGCGCAGACGGCAAAGCCCGACACCGAGGCACCGAGCTCCGGCAAGGCGGCCTCAAGCCCGGACAGGTCGAGCTTGGCGGCATTGCCGTGGACATCGTGGCCGCCCGGGCAAAACACCACCGGATCGGTGCCGAGCGCCGTCTTCAGCCCGTCACGGGCGAGGTCGGCCTCGGAGAAGCCGATCATGACCAGCGCGACGCGGCCGCCCTGGCCCTCGACCAGCGCATTGGTGGCGAGCGTCGTCGACATCGAGACCAGCTTGATGTCAGCCGGATTGGTGCCGGCCTTTTCGAGCACCGCGTCGACGGCGCCGGAAATGCCGACGGCCAGATCGTGCCTGGTGGTCAGTGACTTGGCCTTGGCCAGCACCTTGCCCTTGTTCGGCCCCTGCTGCGGGCCTTCGGTTTCAGACCACAGCACGGCATCGGTATAGGTGCCGCCGGTGTCGATGCCGAGGAACAGGGGTTTTGGCTTGGTCTTGGCGGTCATTTTTTTGCAGGTCCGGAAGGGCAAATTTCTCTGGCCCAGCCCTTAGCCGATACGGACTTACGGATAAAGGCGCGAGCGCTGGGCCAGCGTAATCTCCGCCCTTCGAGGGGGATGTCGCCGAAGGCGACAGAGGGGGTCGGTTCGACCGGATGCGACGACCTTCTAGCCTTGAAAAGAAGGATGCCAGCGCCTCACGCGCCGACTTTCTGCCGCAGGAGGTCGCGTCCCGTCGAACCGACCCCCTCTGGCCTGCCGGCCATCTCCCCCTTGAGGGGGGAGATTCCTACCTTAGCCCACAAATCCAACCTTCTTGTGCGACCCGTCGCAAAACGGCTTGTTGGCCGAGTGGCCGCAGCGGCACAGGAAAGCGACCGTCGTGCGATCGATCGTATGGCCGGTGCCGGTGACGATCTCGAGATTGCCCTCGAGCTTGAGCGGGCCGTTTTTCGTCGGGGTGACATTGAGCGGGCCATTGCGCGCTTCGAGTGCCGGCGCTTCCTTTAACGGCGGCTCGCCGGTGGCGGTGAAGCCGGCCTTGATGTGGCTGTTGTCGCAGAACGGCTTGTTCTGCGAGGCGCCGCAACGGCAGAGCGTGGCGCGATGGAAGGTCTCGTCGCCCAGGACGATTTCGGCGTGCACGGCCAGCGGGCCGTTTTCACGGACGCGCACGGTGTTGACCACCGGCGGCTGCTCCTGCGGGCCACCATCCTTCCTGATGTAGGTGATAGCGCCCGATGGGCAATTTTCGGCCAGTGCAACAATCTTTTCGACGCTGGCCGCCTCTGGGTGGATCCACTGCCCCGGCGCATTGGGCACGAAGACATGCGGGTCGCCGAGCACGCAATTGCGCGAATGGATGCAGCGCTTGCCGGAAAATCCGACGTCGATTTTGTCGCTTTCGACCATGCCGGCCATCGCGGTGCTCCTGTTGCCTGGAGCACGCCGCGTTTCAAAGGAAGCCGCGCGGCGTGCTCGGGGTGATCGTCTCGGCGCAGGCTAGGGCGCCAACAGGAAAACCGTCAAGCTGGCAAACCGGTCAGGGGACGAGATTGATCTCCTCGGTCTCGCCGCCGCTGCAGGTGTAGCAGCAATCCTCGCATTTTTCCTTGTTGCCGGGGCCGACGCCCCAGTAGGTGCCTTCGTCGCCATCGACCCAGGCGCCGTAGCAGATCGATTCGCCCTCATTGCAGGAGATCGGCAACGACTTGGTCTCGCCGTCGTCGAGATAGAAGTCCTTGCCATCGCCAGGCCAGACATAGTCCCGGTCCTGGCTGTAAAGCTCGATGCGCATGGCGTTGGGATGGCTATTCTTGATGGCAAAGGTGACGTCGCCGGCATGGGCGGACGGTGCAAACAGGACAGCAAGCGAAAACGCGGCGGCAAGCCGGCGCGCGGACGTGAAAGACATGGAAACCCCCGATGAAGAATCGGCCCTGACGGCCGATCGGGGTTATGCCATGACGCGGGCGGGCGCTAAAGGGATGATGGTGACAATTCCTGACTTAATCCGACGCCGGATCTCAAGACTTCGCCTATCGCTGCCAGAACGGCAGCTTGGCGATCTCATCCTCGACCTCTCGTCTGGTCAGGCCGATATCATCGATCAGATGCGGATTGACCTCCGAGATTCGCTTGAGGTCCCAGCGATAGCGCGTCCGTTCGCGCCAGATAGCGATGGTGTTTCGCAGAGTGACAAGGCCATAGCGACGACGGGGCGCCTGCCCGACGGTGGTTCCCCGCCCTACGGCCGGATGCGGGGCCGATGCAAAGCTATTGGTCATGGCAACCTCCATGTGGCTTGGGAGCCCAAACGGTTTGAGAATGGGCAACCCTCGAACTGAAAGAGGCTGAATTCTGCAGGATACGGACGGCGCCGTAATTAAAGCCCGCCAAATAGTTCTCAAAAGTTCCAAATGGCTCTAACCCTTTGTTTTGGCGTCATTCCCCCGGGAAAGCGCATCGCGTTTTCCGATAAACCGCCTCACGCTTTTCCCGGAATTGCTCTATAGATGCGCCTCATGCAGGGATCGCGCTTTGCCTTTGGTCCGTTCGTGCTTGATCCGGGTGCGGGAACGCTGCTTCGGAACGACGATCCCGTTGCCGTCGGCTATCGCGGGCTGAAGCTGCTCGCGGCGCTCGTCGGACGGCCAGGCGAAATCCTGGAGAAAGCCGAATTGATGGATGCGGCGTGGCCGGGCACGGCGGTCGAGGAAGGCAACCTCACCGTCCAGATCGCACAGCTGCGCAAACTGCTCGGGCCGCCCGCCGACGGCGGCGAATGGATATCGACGGTTCCGCGCGTCGGCTACCGCTTCACGGGCGCCATCGAGCAGCTCGACCGCGCGAAGCGAAAACCCTTGCCGCTGCCCGACAAACCATCGATTGCGGTGCTGCCTTTCGTCAACCTCGGCAACGATCCCGAGCAGGAGGCCTTCGCCGACGGGTTGACCGAAGATTTGATCACCGACCTGTCCCGGGCCCCGGGCCTGTTCGTCATCGCGCGCAACTCGACCTTTGCGTACAAGGGCAAGGCGATGGACGTGCGCGCGATCGCCGAGGAGCTTGGCGTGCGCTACCTCCTGGAAGGGAGTGCGAGGCGCGCGGCGGGGCGCGTGCGCATCAACGCACAGCTGGTCGACGCGCTGAGCGGCGAGCATCTGTGGGCGGAACGCTTCGATCGCGGTCTGGACGATATCTTTGCCGTCCAGGACGAGGCCACGGCCAAGATCGTGGAGGCGCTGCTCGGCAGGCTGCGCGCGCCACCGGCACGCAACCGCCCCACAAACCTGGAGGCCTACGATCTGTGCGTGCGGGCGCGCAAGCTGATCGACGATTCACCGCAATCGGCACGGGAAGCGCATCTGATGCTGACGCGCGCGGTGTCTCTCGATCCGGCCTACGCCGAGGCCTATCGCTGGCTTGCCATGAACCACTGGATGGGATGGGTGCATTGGGGTGAGCCGGTCGAACCCAACCGCCGCATTGCCCTGGACCTGGCGCGCAAGGCCGTGGCGATCGACCCCAACGATGCCGGCTGCCACTGGGTGCTCGGCAATCTGCTTGCCTATGAGCGCAGCTTCGAAGAGGCCGATGCCGAATTCGCCAGGGCGTTCGAGCTCGACCCGAACGAGGCGGACGCCTGGGCGACACTGTCGGACATCACGACACTGGCCGGGCGGGTCGAGGAAGGCCTTGAGCAGATCCGCAAGGCGTTTCGGCTGAATCCATTTCCGGCAAGCTGGTACTATCTCACCCTTGGCCAGGCGCAATATGCGGCGCGCGACTACGAGGCCGCCGTCGAGACGCTGCGCCGGGACGAGACCTACCGGACGAGCTCACGCCGTTTCCTGGCGGCAAGCCTGGCCCAACTCGGCCGGCTCGACGAAGCGCGCGCCGAGGTCGAGCTGTTCCTCGTCGGCAACCCGCATTTCACAACCCGCCACTGGGTCTGGACGGAGCCCTTCCGCGACACCGCAATGCTCGAGCATTTCGTGGACGGTTTCCGCAAAGCCGGGCTGCCGGACTGACGTGCCGGTCGATCACGGCACCAGATCGATCGTCTCGGTCGAGTGTTCCACGCAGATGAAGCAGCAGTTGTCGCAAGGCTGATCGTTGTCCGGCCCGACGCCGGCGGAGATCTGGTCGTTGCCGTCGACCCAGGCGCCATAGCAGATGCGCTCGCCCTGATTGCAGGACAGCGGCACCGATTTCTGCGAGCCCGGATCGATCAGGAACACCTTGTCGTTGCCCGGCCAGACCGTCTCGCGGTCGCGGCTGAACAGCTCGACCGCAACCGCGCGGCTGTGCAGGTTCTTGACGAAGAAGGCCATGTCGGCGGCTTTGGCTGAATTGGTGAAGACCAGCGCCACGAGCACGGCCATACGAAAGAGCGTCACGGTCTGGCCTCCCGAATCATTGCCGCAGAATCGCATGGCCGCCCGTGCCTGTCGCTCGCGTTTTCTGACTATTTCCCGGAAGGCCCCTGCGCCGTGATCTCCCGCCCCAGCCGCAGCGTCTCACCGACCAGAAGGTCGAGGTCGTCGCGCCTTGTGCGATGGTTGGCGATCGCCACGCGCAACCAGTGCTCGCCATGCACTGTGGTGTCGGAGAGGGTGGCAATACCCTGTTCCTGCAGCCGCAGCATGATCTCGGTGTTGAGCGCCTTCAGCGCCTCGCCAGTGACGCCAGGCTGGTAGCGGAAGCAGACAATGTTGATGGTCGGCTGTATCGCCAGCTCCAGCAGCGGCTCGGCATCGATGCGTTCGGCGAGATAGAGTGCCTGCGCGATGTTCTGGTCGATCAGGCGGCCGAATTTGTCGACGCCATGCTCCTTCAGCGCCATCCACACTTTGAGCGCGCGAAAGCCGCGCGACGTCTGCAGGCCGTAGTCGTGCAGCCATTCGCCGGAGGCTAGACCGCGCGGCATCGATTCCAGATATTCCGGCGTCACCGCGAAGGTCCGGCGATGCGCGATTGCGTCCCTGACCAGGGCGCAGCCGACCTCGAATGGCGCGTGCAGCCATTTGTGCGGATCGAGCGCGACCGAATCGGCCCATTCGATGCCGGCAACGCGATGCGCGTTCTCAGGCGCAATCGCAATCAGCGCACCGATGCAGCCGTCGACATGAAACCACAGGTCTTCCTCATGAGCGAGTTTGGCCAACGCCCGCAGATCGTCGATCGCCCCGGTGTTGACCGTGCCGGCATTGCCGATGACGCAGGCCGGTCTGAAACCCGCCGCGCGATCCTCCGATATGGCTGCTCGCAGGGCCGGTATATCGATGCGCAACCCGGCGTCGGTCGGGATCCGGCGCAGCGCCCGGTTGCCGAGGCCAAGCGCTTCCATTGCCTTGCGATGGCAGGAGTGGATCTGGTCCGAGCCATAGAAGCGCAGCGGCTTTTCGATCGCGGCGACGCCGTGCTCGCGCACGTCGATGCCGGCCTTGGTGTTGCGCGCCACCGTCAGCCCGATGATGTTGGCCATCGAGCCGCCGCTGACCAGCGTGCCGGAAGCGGAAGCGGGAAAGCCCAGCATCTGTTTGCACCAGTTGACCACCTGACCGTCCATCAGCCCGGCGGCGTGGTTGCCGCCGCCGAGGTTGGAGCCCTGGATTGCCGCCAGGAAGTCGCCGAGCGCACCGGTGAAGTTGCTCGAGCCCATATACCAGGCCCAGAAACGCGGATGGACGTTGCCCATCGGGTAGGACATCACGGTGCGCGAGACCTCGCCATAGACAGCGGCCAGCGGCGCGGGGAAGCGCGGCAAGGGTGCCGCGAAGGCTTCTCTCACATCCGCCGGCATTTCCCGCCAGGCCGGCCGGTCCCTGACATGACGCAGATAGTCGACGGCATCGTCGATGACCTGGTGCGACAGGGCCTGGACAGAGGCCCAGTCGGCGGGGTCAAGCGTTTCCTCGGCCACCAGCCCAAGGGTCTCCTGCGCGATATCCATGACCGGGCTCCCGTCAAGCCGCCGGGAACTGGCAGCCAGGCGTCGAGCGCGACAGCGCCATCTCGTCGGCATCCATCTCGGCCTCGATGCCGTCGAACAGCGGCGTCGACATGTAGCGCTCGCCGGTGTCGGGCAGCATGCACAGGATCACCGATCCGGGCGCTGCCTTCTCCGCGACCTGCCGTGCCACGGCGAAGGTGGCGCCACCGGAAATGCCGGTGAAGATGCCTTCCTTCTGCGCCAGGGCCTTGGCCCATTTGATGCCCTCGGGCCCGGCGATCGGCATCACTTCGTCATAGAGGCTGGCGTCGATGGCTTCCTGCAGGACATTGGGGATGAAGTCCGGCGTCCAGCCCTGGACAGGATGCGGCTCGAAAGCCGGATGGCTGGCGGCTGGCGCCCCATGCGCGCCGCGCTGCTGCGTCTTGCCGCTGCCGACCAGCTGGGCGTTGGCCGGTTCGCAGAGCACGATGCGGGTGTCCGGCCGCTCGCGGCGCAGCACGCGCGCCACGCCGACGACGGTGCCGCCAGTGCCATAGCCGGTGACGAAGCAATCGAGCCGCGACCCGGCGAAATCATTGACGATCTCGCGCGCCGTGGTCGCCTCGTGGATGGCCGCATTGGCCGCCGTCTCAAACTGGCGGGCGAGGAACCAGCCATTGGCCTCAGCCAGTTCAACCGCCTTCTTGTACATGCCGAAGCCCTTTTCGGCGCGCGGCGTCAGCACCACCTTGGCACCAAGCATGCGCATCAGCTTGCGGCGTTCGACGGAGAAGCTGTCGGCCATGGTGACGACCAGCGGATAGCCCTTTTGCGCACAGACCATGGCGAGCCCGATGCCGGTGTTGCCGCTGGTCGCCTCGACCACGGTCTGACCAGGCTTCAGCGCGCCGCTGCGCTCGCCCTCCTCGATGATGTTGAGCGCCAGCCTGTCCTTCACCGAGGCGCCTGGGTTGAAGAACTCGGCCTTGATATAGATCGTCGCATGGGCCGCCCCAAGATTGTTGATGCGCACCACCGGCGTGTCGCCGACAGTGTCGAGAATGCTGTCGAACAGGCGGCCGCGTCCGGCCGTGGTCCTGATTTTCTGCTTATTCAACATCGTTGATCTCCTCGATCGTGTTCATCTTCACAGGCCGGTTACAAACCGGCGGCTTGGGCGGCGAGGTTTCGAGACATGGCCGCGCTAGGACTGACGTGCCGACGATGCGGCAATAACGGTACCCGGCGTGGAAATTCGCCGCCGGATGCGCTGTGTCGTGTTTGGTGATACAGCAAAGGCCGGCGGATCAGCGTGGGAGCAGGCGTGGAAACGGACGTGGAATCCGCACCATCGAGGCTGGACGGCGACATGCCGCGCCTGTCGGTGCGCTTGCTCGGACCGCTGGAAATCTTGCGTAATGGGACGCCGGTAGCGCTACCGGCATCGCGCAAGCTGCGCGCGCTGCTCGCCTATCTGGCGCTGGCGCCGCACGCGGTTGGGCGCAGCCGCCTGTGCGAGCTGTTGTGGGACGTGCCCAACGATCCACGCGGCGAGTTGCGCTGGTACCTGAGCAAGCTGCGCGCGGCCCTCGACACGCCGGACCGGCGCCGGGTCGAGACACGGGGCGACACGGTGGCGCTCGATCTCGATGGCTGCTTTGTCGATGCGCTGGACGTCACCCGCGCCGCCGCGCAAGGGATCGGCACGCTCGACAGGGAGCGGTTGCGGGCGCTGTCAGAACTCTTCGCCGGCGATTTGCTCGACGGGCTGGACCTCGAGCGCAGCCCGCTTTTCGACAGCTGGCTGATCGCCCAGCGCCGGCGTTTCCAGGCGTACCACGCCGCTGTGCTCGAACAGCTTGCCGTAAACCATCCGGCGGGCTCGCCCGAAATGTCCATGCATCTCGACAAATGGGTCGAGCTGGCGCCGTTCGACACGCGCGCGCATCTGGCCTTGCTGTCCAGTCTGGCGGAGCGCGGCGCCATCGGCGCGGCCGAGGAGCATCTGGCTTCGGCGGCTCGCCTGTTCCAATCGGAAGAACTGGATTTCGCCCCGCTTCGCGCGGCCTGGCAGGCAATCCGTGACCAACAGTCCGGCAGCTCGCTCAAGGCGCAACCGGCCACACCATCGCAATTGGCAGTCCCATCGGATGCCGGCACGGTCGAGCCAAGCCAGGCCTCGCTGGCGGTGATGCCGTTTGTCGAGGAAGCCGGCGAGGGCACACGCGGCGGGCTTGCCGACGGCTTCACCCATGACATCATCACCCGCCTCGCCAAACTCCGCGATTTCTTCGTCATCGCGCGCGGATCGGTGTTTGCGCTGGCTGAAAAAGCCATCGCGCCGGAAGAAGCCGGCAGAAAACTTGGCGTCGACTATGTCGCCACCGGCACGGTGCGCAACGCGGCCGGCCGGCTGATCGTCAGCGTCGAGCTCATCGAGGTGCGCACGGCCAGGATCGTCTGGGCGGAGACCTTCGAGCGCCGGCCCGACGACATTTTTGCCGTGCTCGACGATATCGGCGACAGCATCGTGTCGTCGATCTCTGCCGAGATCGAAACGGTCGAGCGCAACCGCGCCATGCTGAAGGCACCCAATTCGCTCAACGCCTGGGAGGCCTACCATCGCGGCCTCTGGCACATGTACCGCTTCACGCAGGCCGAGAACGAGCAGGCGCGGCATTTCTTTGACAAGGCCTTGCAGCTGGACCCCACCTTTGCCCGCGCCTATGCCGGCCTGTCGTTCACCCACTGGCAGAATGCGTTCCAGCGCTGGGGCGACCGCGACCGCGAAAGCGCGCTGGCCTATGAGAGCGCCGGCCACAGCCTGCTGGTCGACGACCACAATCCGGCCGCGCACTGGGCGATGGGGCGGGCGCTGTGGCTGCGCGGCGAGCAGGATGGATCGCTCTCCGAACTAGGGCGGGCGGTGGATCTCAGCCCGAATTTCGCGCTCGGCCATTACGCGCTGTCCTTCGTCCACTCGCAATCGGGCGACCCGCGGGCGGCGATAAGCTCCTCCGACCATTCGCGTCATCTCAGCCCCTTCGACCCGCTGCTGTTCGGCATGCTGGGCTCACGCGCTATGTCGCATGTCCGGCTCGGCCAGTTCGAAGAGGCGGCCGAATGGGCGCTGAAAGCGGCGGCGCGGCCGAATGCACATACCATCATCCTGGCGATTGCCGCGCACTGCCTAGCGCTGGCCGGCCGGCTCGACGAGGCACGCGGCTTTGCCGCCGCCATCCGCAAGACATTGCCTGATTATCGCGCCGACGATTTCATCGGCACGTTCCGCTTCGATCCCGATGCCGAGGCGCTGTTCCGGCAAGGCGCAAGGCGCATCGGGCTCAGCTGATTTTCGCGCTGGAATTGCGTCCGTTAACGAAGTCGGAAGGAGTTGTTTAACCGTTCACCTCTATGTGACCTCCCGGGGGGTCCATGGCAAAGTGAGTATGATGAGCGACAGCCCCGACAAGCGCAGCAACGAATGGCGCGCCATTCTCCACGTACAGGCCCGCGTCGCCGTCCTGTTCGTTCCGGTTGTCGCCAGCCTGCTGATCATAGCCGCGCTTGCCGGCAACGAACGCAAATCCGTTCCCGATGTCGACCGCACCGTAACCGGGTCGGTGCGATAGACGGCACGACAGCCGGCCGCGAACGCTGCCGGTTGTGCGCTATTGGGCGCGTCGTCCTTTGGCGCTACAGTCATCCAATGGCTACAGCACTGCGCGAATGGGCCCGAGCGATCAAGCGCGACGTGCATGCGCTCTACCTTGCCGCGCGCGATCCCCGAACGCCGTGGTACGCCAAGGCGCTTGCTGTGTGTGTCGCGGGCTATGCCTTGTCTCCAATCGACCTGATTCCCGATTTCATCCCCCTGGTTGGTTACCTCGATGATGCGATCCTGGTTCCCTTGGGGGTCCTTGCCGTGGTCAAGATGATACCGCCCGAGGTCATGGCAGAGCACAGGGAGGCCGCCGCCCTCGCCGTTGACAGGCCCGTGAGCCGCAGCGCGGCGGTGATGATCGCCTGTATCTGGGCCGCCTCGGTCGCGCTGGCGGGATGGCTGGCGTATCGATACTTCGCCGGCTGATATTGAAGCCGCGCCCTGTAACGTGGAACAACGCGATTGCGCTCCCGAATGCGTCTTTGGAGCGACTCCATCGGCATGGGGTTTTCGTGGTTGGTTGTGAGGTGGGTTCTTGAAGCGCATCGATGAACACCGCATCCACCAGATCTTCAAAGTCAGCCTGTGGCTGAAGGGCGCGCATGCCCTGATCGAATGCATCGGCGGGATTCTGCTCTATGTCGTCACCACCGATACCATTGCCTCCTGGGTCAATGCCCTCACCGCGGAGGAATTGATCGAGGATCCCAACGACTTCATAGCTGGCCATCTGTCGCGGATGGCAAGTCATTTTTCGATCGCCAGCAAGGAGTTTTATGCCTTCTACCTGCTTAGCCACGGCCTGATAAAGCTTGCCTTGGTGGTCGGGCTTTTGAGAGGCAAGCTCTGGTCTTACCCTGCCTCGCTCGCGGCCTTGGGCTTGTTCATGGTCTATCAAGTCTACCGCTACTCATACACCCAATCATTTGGCCTGCTGGTCCTGACCGTCTTCGATGCGGTCGTCATGGTGTTGATCTGGCACGAGTGGAGGATCGAGCGGCAACACAAGCCGGCATGATGGTTGAGTTGCCGGCGGAACCCCACGCACTGTCGGACATTGTGTTCCAGGACAGCCCCTGGAGGACATGATGACCAGAGCTTTCGATATCAACGACAACACGGAAGAAAATCCGAAGCGCCCGCCGCAGCCTGAGACCGGTGACGACCTCAGGAAAAAGAAGGTCGAAGGAAAGGCCTTCCAGGTGAATGAAAACAGCGTCGACAATCCGGCATCCGCGCCGGTGCCGCCAAAGCGGGACTGATCGAAGGAAGACGGCGTGCACCAGTCAGGGCGTGCTTTCCGGCAGCATTCGCTTGAGCACGTCATCCCTGCGGATGAAATGATGCCACAGCGCCGCCGCCGCATGCACGCCGGCAAGGATGAGGATCGAATTGGCGCAGAGGCTGTGCAGCTCCCTGATGAACCGGGCCGTGTCGCGATCCGGCGAAACTGGCGCCGGGATGGTGAAAAGACCGAAGAAACTCAGGGCATCGCCCCTGTACCAGGTCAGCAAGATTCCAAGCACGGGAATGGCCATCAGCAGCGCGTAAAGCGCGAGATGCGCAACCTTGGCCGCCCATCGCTCAAGCGGTGACATTTCCTGCGGCAGGCCGGGCGTCCCCAGCGTCAGGCGCAGGCCGACACGGATGACGACCAGCGTGAAAAGCAGCAGCCCGAACGAAATATGCAGCCACCAGACGAGCGCGCGGCCGGGATCGCCGCGCGGAAAGAGCTCCTCCACATAGGTCAGGCCATAAAGGCCGATGACCAGCAGAAACACCGCCCAGTGAATGGCCTTCTGCGCGCTTGTATAGGTGGGGTGCATGCGAGGCTTCCAGTTTTGAATACTTCTAAACTAGCCGTGATCATGTCAAAGCTTTGTCGGGCGACGAGCCCGTTGGCCGTGCCCGGGCCACAGCTCATGCCTTGGACGACAAAAAGCCCGGACGAACCGGGCTTTTCGGATTCTGAATCGTCGGGCGGTTCGAGTTCCGCTTTCCGCCCGATGCGGCCTCAATAAAACCTTGGGATCGGGCCGTTCTGCGGCGTCGTGCGGTCGCCTAGGTCGAGAAAAACCTCGTCGACATAGCACCAGCCCCAGCCTTCCGGCGGATCGTAGCCCTCGATGATGGGGTGGCTGGTGGCGTGAAAATGTTTCGTCGCGTGGCGGTTGGGCGAGTCGTCGCAGCAGCCGACATGGCCGCAGGTGCGGCAGAGCCGCAGATGCACCCACCACGAGCCGCTCTTCAGGCACTCCTCGCAACCGAGCGCGCTCGGCGTCACGTCCTTGATCCCAGCCGCATGCTTGCATTCATCCGCCATCACACTCTCCTGGCCAGTTGAGGCTCAACTCTTCCTTTTTTTGCGCTTTTCCCGGGAAAAGCGTTACACACTTTTCCTGAAATTGCTCTCCGCGGCGTGGGTTCCGTCCTGCGCGAGATAGGCATGCAGCGCAGCCACCACCTGGGCGCCTTCGCCGACAGCCGCCGCGACGCGTTTGACCGAACCGCAACGCACGTCCCCGATGGCAAACACCCCGCTGCGGCTGGTCTCCATCAGGCCCCGCTCCGGTCCGAGCTCGGATCCGGTGCGGATGAAACCCTTGGCGTCCAGCGCCACGTTGCACTGCGCCAGCCAGTCGGTGTTCGGATCGGCGCCGATGAACAGGAAGAGATGGCGGATCGGGCGTGTCGTCTGCTCCCCGCTGACGCGGTTGCGCCAGCGCACGCTGGCAAGATTGCCTTCCTCGCCCTCCAGCGCCTCGATCTCGGTTTCGGTCAACACCTCGATGTTCGGCTGCGCCTTGATGCGCTCGACCAGGTAGCGCGACATCGAGGCATCGAGGCTGCCGCCGCGCGCCAGCAGCGCCACCTTGCGCGCATGGCTGGCAAGATAGACCGCCGCCTGCCCGGCCGAGTTGCCGGCGCCCACCAGCGCCACCTCCTGGTCGGCGCAAAGCCGCCCTTCGATGGGCGAGGCCCAATAGTGCACCGACGTGCCCTCGAACCGCGACAGATTGGCGACGTCGAGACGCCGGTAGCGCGCGCCACTGGCGATCACCACGCTGCGCGTGCGCACGGTCTCGCCGTCGCCGACATCGAGCAGGTAGCGGGCGCCTGAATTGTCGGCCGCGGCGCTCAGCAGCTTGGCTTCGTCCGGGATCACCATTTCGACGCCGAATTTCTGCGCCTGGTTGTAGGCGCGCGCCATCAGCGCCATACCGGTAATGCCCGTGGGGAAACCGAGATAGTTCTCGATGCGCGAGGAGGCGCCGGCCTGCCCGCCGAAAGCCCGGCAATCGAGCACGATGGTCGACAATCCTTCCGACGCCGCATAGACCGCCGCCGCCAGCCCAGCCGGCCCGGCGCCGACAATGGCGACGTCATACAGCGTGTCGGCATCGATCGGCCTGAGCAGGCCGATACAGCGGGCGAGGTCCTTCTCGCCGGGATTCATCAGCAGCCTGCCGTTCGGGCACAGCACGACCGGCAGATGGTGGGGATCGACGTCGAAGCGCTCGACCAGGGTTTTCGCGCAGGGATCGCTGGCGGAATCGAGCACACGGTGCGGCTGGCCGCTGCGGGCGAGGAAGCCTTGCAGCCGCAAGACATCGGCATTGCCTGATGGTCCGATGATGATCGGTCCGCTGGTCGCGCTTTCCAGGAGCCCGACGCGGCGCAGGATCAGCGCCCGCATGATGCGCTCGCCGAGATTGGCCTCCTGCACCATCAGGTCGCGCACGCGCTGAGAGGGAATGACAAACGCCTCGACAGGCTCGGCGGCCTCGGCATTGACCAGCGAAGGGCGGGCCGAAAGCTGCGCCAGCTCGCCGACGAAGCTGCCCGGACCATGCGTGACGATCGTCTCGCGCCGGCCGAGCCCGCCGTCCTGGGTGATATCAACCCTGCCCGACAGCACGACGATCAGGCCGGGCGCCACATCGCCGGCCCTGATGATGTGCTCGCCGGCGGCGTAGAAGCTGGCTTCGCCGAAACGGCGCATGTGGTCGATGTCGGTCTCGCTCAGCGTGGGAAACGCCTGATCGCGCCGGGCGCCGAAGATTGCGGTGCTGGATTGAGACATGGTTTTGAGCGTAGCGAAGCAGCCGCGCGGTTTGAAGCGGTTTGTTGGCGGACTGGCCGAAAGGGGAGGTTGCTTCAAAAAGAAAAAGCCCGGGCGAACCGGGCTTTTTCTTTGGGTTTCTGAACCATGGAGTGGCTCGAAACTGGAATTTGGTGCCCAGAAGAGGACTCGAACCTCCACTCCTTGCGGAACACGGACCTGAACCGTGCGCGTCTACCAATTCCGCCATCTGGGCTGGTGCGGGCTCATGTAAGCGGGCAAGCGATGGCTGTCAACGCGCTTTTTGGACCATCATCCCGAAAGGTGAATTCGGCTTCCACAAAAGTTCGCCCCCCAAGCAAAGGCCGCGGCCTCCGCTTGCCGGCTCATGATCCCTCAGCCGTCCAGTACTTCCTTCGACGCCACGGTCGAATCGGCGTTGAGCTGGTAGATGACCGGCACGCCGGTGCCGAGTTCCAGTTTGACGATCTCCTCGCCCGACTTGCCGTCCAGCGCCATGATCAGCGCGCGCAGCGAATTGCCGTGGGCGGCGACCAGCACGGTGCCGCCGCGCAGCACATGCGACTGCATGTCATGCAGGTAATAGGGCCAGACGCGGGCGCCGGTGTCCTTCAGGCTTTCGCCGCCGGGTGGCGGCACGTCGTAGGAGCGGCGCCAGACATGCACCTGCTCCTCGCCCCATTTCTTGCGCGCATCGTCCTTGTTGAGGCCGGAAAGGTCGCCATAGTCGCGCTCGTTGAGCGCCTGGTCGCGGATGGTCTTCAGGTCGCTCTGGCCGACCGCGTCGAGAATGTGCTGGCAGGTCTTCTGCGCCCGGATCAGCGCCGAGGTGAAGGCGATGTCGAACTTCAGGCCGCGCGCCTTGAGCTTCTGGCCGGCGGCCTTGGCCTCGGCGTGGCCCTGCTCGGTCAGGTCGACGTCGCGCCAGCCGGTGAACAGGTTCTTCAGGTTCCATTCGCTCTGGCCATGGCGCACGAGCACGAGGGTTCTCGACATGTTTGCTCCTTCAGATTGGCAAATTTGGCAGATTGGCCGCTTCAGCTCAGGCCGAGCACGTCCCGCATCGAATACAGTCCTGGCTTCTTGCCCCGTGCCCACAGCGCTGCCTTGACGGCGCCGCGGGCGAAGATGGCGCGGTCCTCGGCATGGTGGGACAGCGTGATGCGCTCGCCGGTGCCAGCCAGGATGACGCTGTGGTCGCCGACCACCGAGCCGCCGCGCAGGGTGGCGAAGCCGATCGTGCCGGTTTTTCGCACACCCGTATGGCCGTCTCGTGAACGTACGTCATTGCCGGCAAGTGCTATGCCGCGCCCGGCGGCGGCGGCCTCGCCCAGCAGCAGAGCGGTGCCCGACGGCGCGTCGACCTTGTGCTTGTGATGCATCTCCAGGATCTCGATGTCGAAATCGTCGGCATCGAGCGCGCGCGCCGCCTGTTCGACCAGCACCGCCAGGAGATTGACGCCGAGGCTCATATTGCCCGACTTGACGATCGTCGCGTGGCGCGCTGCAGCGGCAATCCTGGCATTGTCGTCGGCCGAGCAGCCGGTCGTGCCGATGACATGGACGATGCGCGCCTGCGCCGCATAGCCGGCGAACTCGACCGATGAGGCCGGCGTGGTGAAATCGAGCACGCCATCGGCCTTGGCGAAGACCGGCAGCGGATCGTCCGATATCGGCACGTTGATTATGCCGATGCCTGCCAGCTCGCCGGCATCCTTGCCCAGATAGGGCGAATCCGCGCGCTCGACAGCGCCGATGACGCGGGCGCCCGGAATGGTATGGATGGCGCGGATCAGGGTCTGGCCCATGCGGCCGGCTGCGCCCACCACCACCAGGCCCATATCGCCTGCTTCGCTCATGTGCTCCTCACAGCAGTCTTCTTCGCACGCGTGGCTCGGACCGGAGTTTGGATCGGCTTGCTGTCATCGACAAGCCCCAGCCCTTTCTTGCCCTGGATGCGGTGGAAGCGGGAATAGATGCTGTCCGGGTCGGCCATCAGCGTCGCATGGGTGCCTTCCTCGACCAACCGTCCCTCTTCCAGCACGATGATGTGGTCAGCATTGACCACCGTCGACAGCCGATGCGCTATGACGATGGTCGTGCGGCCTTCCATGACATGGGTCAGCGCTTCCTGGACGCGCGCCTCCGCCTCGTTGTCGAGTGCCGATGTCGCCTCGTCGAGCAGCAGGATCGGTGCCTGGCGCACGATGGCGCGGGCGATCGACACACGCTGGCGCTGGCCGCCTGAAAGGGTCGAGCCGCCTTCGCCGACCGGCGTATCGTAACCTTGCGGCTGCTGGCGGATGAACTCGTCGGCTGCCGCCTGTTTCGCCGCCTGCTCGATCTCGGCGTCCGTGGCCGACAGGCGGCCATAGCGGATGTTGTCGCGGATCGTGCCCTCGAACAGATAGGGCGCCTGCGCCACATAGGCGATCGACTGCCGCAGCGAATGCTTGGTCACCTTCGAGATGTCCTGGCCATCGACCTCGATGCTGCCCTGGTCGACGTCGTAGAAGCGCTGCAAGAGCGCCACCAGCGTCGACTTGCCGGAGCCCGATGCACCGACGATGGCCGTGACCTTGCCGGCCGCGGCGGTAAAGCTCAGGTCCCTCAGCACCGGCATGTCGGCGTTGTAGCCGAACGTCACATTGTCGAAGCGCACTTCGCCGGTGGTGACCCTGGCCTCGACAGCGTCGGGCGCATCGCCCTGTTTCGGCTCCAGGTCGAGCAACTCGTAGATCATGCGCGCATTGACCAGCGCCCGCTCCATCCCGACCTGCGTGCGCGCCAGGCGTCTTGCCGGGTCGTAGGCCATGATCAGAGCGGTGATAAAGGAAAACACCGCGCCCGGCGGTTGCCCAAGCACCAGCGCCCGGTAGCCGGAATAGGCAAGCACGGAGGTAATGGCGAGACCGCCCAGAATCTCGGAAATCGGCGACAGCCGCTCCGAGACGCGGGCAATCTTGTTGTTACGCTGCTCGGCCGTGTCCGCCATGATGCCGATGCGGCGCGCCAACTCGGCCTCCAAGGTGAAGGCCTTGACGATGGCGATGCCTTGCGTGGCCTCCTGCACGGATCCGTTCAGCCTAGAATTGATCAACACGGATTCCCGGTTGATACGCCGCAGTCGGCGGGTGATGTAGACGACGGCCCAGATCAGCGGCGGCCCGATCAGCAGCGAGCTGAGCGACAACACCGGATCCTGGTAGATCATGACGCCGACGAGAGCGACCAGTGTGACCGCGTCGCGGCTGATGGAGGTCAGTGTCAGCGACAGCAGGTCGCGAACGCCGCCGACATTCTCGCTGACCTGTGCCGCCAGCCGACCGGAACGCGTATCGTTGAAGAAGTTGACGCCGAGCTTCATCAGATGGTCGAAGGCGCGCTTCTGGTAGCGCGCGACCAGATTGTTGCCGATCTTGGCCAACGCGACTGCCTGGCCGTAACCAGCGAAGCCGCGCAGCAGGGAGGCTCCCATGAAACCGGCGCAGATCCAGACGAGCATATCGCCGCGCCGTTCGTAGAAGATCTGGTTGATCATCGGGGCCATGATCCACGCCGTGAAGGCAGTGGTGCCGGAAACAATCAGCAAGCAGCTGACGGCAACGACATAGGTCCAACGATACTCGTTGCCGTTTTCAGCGAGGATGCGGCGGAGCACCGCCGTGACCTCGCCAGGCCGGACTTTTTGTTTGGGGGCTTGAAGTGTCAAATCAGGAGCGCTTTGTGGTTTTCCGCCTCGTGGGATCGGGCTGCGAATTCGGCACCCCTCTTAACGTCATGAGGCCGGCTTGCCTATGCCCGCGGCTGATTAACTTCGTCGCGGGCGGCTCAAGCGCGCCCGCGGGGAATATAGGCACATCCAGTCGAAGAGCTAGGCTTGCCAGCGCCGGCCGGCGGTCTGGACGCCGAAAAGCGACGGGTTTCGGGCATAGGCGGCAAGGCCGAGAAGTGCCGCCAGCGGATGGGTGATGACGTAGACGGGCATGGTGCGCATCAGCGCGCTGTGCGGCGCCTTGTCCTCGAAGGCGGCGCGGAAATTGCCTTCCTTCAGCGCCGGCACGATCTTTTGCGCGATACCGCCGGTGAGGAAGACGCCGCCACGGCTCATGAACACCAGGGCAAGGTCACCCGCCGTGCGCCCGAGGCAGGTAACGAAGGTCTCCAAAGCTTCCTGCGCCACCGGATCGGTCTTGGCCAGTGCCGCGCCGGTGATCTGCGCCGGCGTGGTGAAGGGTGACGGTTTGCCGTCCGCCGTGGCCACCGCGCGATAAACGTTGACGAGGCCGCGCCCGCACAGGATCTGCTCGCCGGAAATGCGGCCCTCGAGCTTCTCTATATGCGGGAAAACCTCGAAATCGCGCGGCGTGCGCGGGCCGATGTCCATATGGCCGCCTTCGCCGGGCACCGGTATCCAGTGGCGCAGCGCATGGACCAGCCCGGCGACGCCGAGACCGGTTCCCGGCCCGAGCACGACGCGGCCGGCATTGGGCTCCGGCGCGCCGCCGCCGATCTTTTCCATATGCTCTTCGCCCAGCGCCACGACGGCCAGCGCCTGCGCCTCGAAATCATTGAGCACGACGATGTCGCTCAGGCCAAGACTGGCGAACATCTGCCTCGGCCTGACGACCCATGGGCAGTTGGTGAGCTCGATCTCGTCGCCATCGACCGGACCGGCCACCGCCAGGACCGCCGAATTCGGGCGGACCGACGAGCGGTCGAGAACGGCTGCCTGGATCGCCTCGTCGATGGTGTTGTAGTTGGCGGTCTGCACGATGGTCGGCTCGCCGGCCTCGGAATTGGCGTCGAGCACGATCGAGAAGCGCGCATTGGTGCCGCCAATGTCGCCGATCAGGATCGGGAACCGCAACGACGTGTCGGTATCGCTTACGCTTGGCATGCTCTGGTCCGTCCCCGGCGCCCCTCACGGCGTCTCGCCGTTCTTCCGTTGACTAGCGCATGAGTTTGAAAAGGGAAACGGTTTTCGAACCGGGTGATGCGCAGGGAAAGGTTCTGCGGCCAAACGGCCACTATTTCGCGGAAAATGCGATGCTAAACCGATTGAGACCGCCGATGCCGCCGCGACGATCAGTTCGCGGGCGGCCGTGGCCGTGGCACCGGCACGCCGACCTCGGGCGTCGCCGTGAAGGCGTTCAGCGCGCCTGGCAGGCCGGCTGTGCCGCTGGCCGTAGTGGCGGGCAACGACGGTGCTTCCGGTTCGGGCGTGGCGACCGCGACCGGCATGGCGCCGCCGTGATAGGTCGCCGCCTCGGCCGAGGCCGGACCGGGCGCGTCGAGCACGGCGCGGCATTCCTTGGGCAAGTTGGCCATCGTCATCACGTCGCGTGCCTTCGGCGCGTCCGGGTTCTTGTTGGGACGCCACGGTTCTTCCGTGAACCACCAGGCCAGCGGCTTGCCGCAACCGTCATCATCCGGCGTCGCCTCCTGCCCCTTGCAGTTGGGCGAACCCGGCTGGCAGCCGATGCGCATGTGGAAATGATAGTCGTGGCCCCAGAACGGCCTGATCTTGCGCAGCCAGGTGCGGTCGCCCTTGACTGTGTCGCAGAGCTTTTTCTTGATGCCCGGATTGACCAGGATGCGTTCGACCTCGGGGTAGCTCGCGGCGCGCTTCAAAAGCGCCGTATGCTGCGGCTTCCACAGCGCGTCCTTCACCAGATGCGTCTTCTCGTCGACCATCAAGGTGGCGCTCATCGATTCGCGCTGCGCGATCGACAGCGGCCGGCTGGGCATCGGCGTCAGCCAGATGTCGGCATCGAGGCCGATCTGGTGCGAGGCGTGGCCGGTCAGCATCGGACCGCCGCGCGGCTGCGAAATGTCACCTATGAGCAAACCTGGCCAGCCATCGGCCGCAGCGTCACGTGAAAGTTTCTCGATTACGGCGATCATCGCCGGATGGCCCCAGCGGCGGTTGCGCGAGGGGCGCATCACTTCCCAGTTCGGGCCATCCATGGGAATGGCGACGCCGCCGGCAAAACAGCCCTTGGAATAGAAGCCGATCGACTGCGCCGCGGTCGCTGCCGGCAGCTTTTCGGCGCCGAACAGGTCTTTTGCCCGTTCCTCGGAGCGTGCCGGCTGCGCGGCGAGACCGGTCAGGGCAAGCAGGCCAAGAGCGACCGCCAACCGTGACGACCTGCCGAAATATGGACGCATCGCTGAGTTCATGAAACCGGATCCCCACCGCAATCCCGAAACCGAATCATAGCACGTCGGCCGCCAGGCTTCGATCATCCGCGCTTCATCGGGCTGCGCGCCTCGCCGTCGCGCCAGTCGCCGCTTGCCCACATATGGTCGAAGGCGGCGCGGTAATCGGGAAAGCGAAAGCGATAGCCTGACGCCTTGATCGCCGCATTGGCGACACGCTTGTTCTCGCCATAGAAGGACCGCGCCATGGGCGAAAGTTGGGCGGTGTCGAAGGGAATTTCCGGCGGCGGCTCGACGCCCATCAGCGAAGCGGCGTAGGCAACGACATCCTGCGGCGGCGCCGGCTCATCATCGGTGACGTTGAAGATGCCGCCTGTGTTGCCCGCGATCAGTTGCCAGAGCGCGCCGGCAATGTCGTCGCAATGGATGCGGTTGAACACCTGGCCGGGCTTGACCAGCCGCCGCGCGGTGCCGTTTTCCAGATTGACCAGCGCGTTGCGGCCCGGGCCGTAGATGCCGGACAGGCGCAGGATCGCCACCGGCCGGCCGATATGCTCGCCGCACCTCAGCCACGCCTGCTCGGCCTCGACCCGCATGACGGAGCGTTTCGACACCGGCCGGCACGTGGCCGTTTCATCGACCCAAGCGCCGCCATAGTCGCCGTAAACGCCGACCGTGGAGAGATAGCCGATCCATTGCAGCGCCGGCATCCCCGCGATCGCGGCGGGGACGGCATTCAGCACGGGATCGCCTGCCTCTTCCGGGGCGACTGAAATCACCAGATGCGTCGTTTTCTCCAGCGCCTCGCCGATTTCGCCCGTCAGCGCGCCATCAAACAGCAGCGGTGCGATGCCGGCCTGGCGCAACGCATTGAATTTATCCTCTGACCGCGTCGTGCCAAGGATCGCAGCGGCATCCTTGCCGGCCCGGGCAAAAGCTTTGCCGGAATAGCCGGCGCCGAAGATGAAGACCTGTTTTTCGCTCATGCATGCGTCCTGTCTGGCCGCGCCAGGCGCCATTCCTCGCGCACGACGCCATCGCTTTCGGTGTTCAGGCCGCTCGCGGCCCGCTCGGCATATTCGGCATGAGACACCAGCCGCGCCAGCGCCCATATTGCCGCGCCGCGAACCAGCGGCGAGGCGTCGCCGAGCAGTGCACGGACAGGGCCGGCCAGCCCGGCATCGCCGGAATTGCCGGCTGCAATCAGCACGTTGCGGACAAAACGGTCGCGGCCGATGCGCTTTACCGGCGAACCGGAGAAGAAGGCGCGGAAGGCCGCGTCATCCAGCTGCAACAGCTCGGCGAGCGGCGGTTCGCGCAAATCGGCGCGCGCGGCGAGCTTTGCTTCGGAGGCTACCTGGGCGAACTTGTTCCAGGGGCAGGCGGCCAGACAATCGTCGCAGCCATAGATGCGGTTGCCGATTTTTTCGCGGAATTCATGCGGGATCGGCCCCTTGTTCTCGATGGTGAGGTAGGAAATACAGCGCCGCGCATCGAGCCGGTAGGGCGCGGGGAAGGCATCGGTCGGGCAGGCGTCGAGGCAGGCGCGGCAGGAGCCGCAATGGTCGATCTCGGCTCGGTCGGGCGTGAGTTCGGCCGTGGTGAAGATGGTGCCGAGGAACAGCCAGGAACCGTGCTCACGGCTGACCAGATTGGTGTGCTTTCCCTGCCAGCCGAGCCCCGCGGCTTGCGCCAGCGGCTTTTCCATCACGGGTGCGGTGTCGACGAAGACCTTCACGTCGCCTCCGGCGCGCGACACGATCTTGCCGGCGATCTCCTTCAGCCGGCCCTTCATCACATCGTGATAGTCGCGATTCTGCGCATAGACGGAGATGGCGCCCCGGTCGTGCCGGGCCTGCAGGTAACGCGGATCATGGTTGGGGCCGTAATTCATCGCCAGCACGACGATCGAGCGCACTTCAGGCCAAAGCGTGGAAGGTTCGCTGCGCCTTTCCAGCGTCTCGGCGATCCAGTCCATCGAGCCGTGAAAGCCGTCGGCGACGAATTCGGCCAGCCGCGCCGGCGCCAGCGGGATCGCATCGGGAGAGGTGACGGCAATGGCATCGAAGCCGGCGCGATGCGCCTCCGCGTCGATCAGCGCGCGCAGTTTTGCGGCGTCAGAAGTCGAGGTCCGCATAGTGCGACACCGGCGACAGGCCGCGCACGCGGTCGGTCAGGAGCGGCCGGAAGGAGGGCCGCGACTTTACCCTGGTGTACCATTCGCGCGCCGCGGCGTGTTCGCGCCAATCGATCTCGCCGAGATAGTCGAGCACCGACAGCGTCGCGGCGGCGGCGAGATCGGCATAGGTGACCCTGCCGCCGGCCAGCCAATGGCGGGTGCCGGCGAGCCAGTTGGTGTATTTCATATGCTGGCGGATGTTGGCGCGCGCGGCACGGATGGCGCCCGAATCGGGCGAACCGCCGCCGGCCGTTTCCGGCATGATCGGCTTCAGCACGCGTTCGCGCACCAGATGGCGGGTGACTTCGCTTTCGGCCTTGTTCAAGTACCAGTCGATCAGCCGGCGGATTTCGGCGCGCTGCATCGGGTCCTCGGCGAACAGCCGCTTCTCGCGCTTCAAGACGCCGCGCGTCTCGTCGAGATATTCCGAGATGACCGTCGCGCCGACGATCGGCACGTCGCCTTCAGCGAGCAGGATCGGCAGCGTGCCGGCCGGGTTCAGCGCCAGGAACTCCTTGCGCCGCGTCCACGGCTTTTCCTCGATCAGCGCCAGCTCCTCGCCATACTCGCCAAAGGCGAGGCGGACGAAGCGGCAAGTTGCGAACATGGGATGGTGGAAAAGCGTCAGCATGGTTCCGCGATGATAAAGCGCACTGGCGAATCGCCGGGCGCACCGGTAAGTCTTGGCCGCCCGGTTAGCGGGCCGTCAGGGTGTTGCGACCTATAGGGGCACTTCAACGCCATGACAAGCAAGCCGTTCTGTTAGCCGTCGCGCAAAAGCCGAGGTAGCCATGGAAAGCCAGACCTTCGTCGAAGCCCTGCTGCTCGGCCTGCTGGAGGGGCTGACCGAATTCATACCGGTCTCCTCGACCGGCCATATCCTGCTCGCCGGCCATTTCCTGGGCTTCCATTCGACCGGCAAGGCCTTCGAGATCCTGATCCAGCTCGGTGCGATCCTGGCGATCCTCAGCGTCTACTTCCGCCGCCTGTGGCAGATGCTGCTCGACCTGCCGCATGACAGGCTGACGAGGCATTTCGTCATCGGCATCCTGATCGCCTTCCTGCCGGCGGCGATCATCGGCGCGCTGGCGCACGACTTCATCAAGACGGTGCTGTTCGAATCGCCGAGGCTGATCTGCATCATGCTGATCATCGGCGGCGTCATCCTGCTGGTGGTGGACCGCATGAACCTGAAGCCGGTCTATCGCGACGTCGAGCGGTTCCCGACCAGGCTTTACCTGCAGATCGGGCTTTTCCAGTGCCTGTCGCTGATCCCCGGCACCTCACGCTCGGGCTCTACCATCGTCGGCGCGTTGCTTCTGGGCGTGGACAAGCGGGCCGCGGCGGAGTTTTCCTTCTTCCTCGCCATTCCGACCATGGTCGGCGCCTTCGCGTTCGACCTGTTCAAGAACCGCAACGTGCTGACATCGGCCGACCTGCCGATCATCGCCATCGGCTTCGTCGCCGCCTTCGTCACCGCGCTCTTCGTGGTGCGCTTCCTGCTCGATTACGTCTCGCGCAACGGCTACTCGCTGTTCGGCTGGTGGCGGCTGGTGGTGGGGATTGTCGGGTTGCTGGCATTGATGGTTTGGGGGTGAGGAGTGTTCCGCGCAGCGGACGGAAAGCCAATTGCTTGGCTTTCCGAACGACGAACGCCCTGAGCCAGCGAAGGGCGAGCAACGCCCGTCAAGTGCTCCCCTAACTCCTCCCATAAAACGCGTTCTCGACATGCACCGGCCAGTGCCATGGCAGCACCGCGACCATGTCGAAGCGCATCGACAGTCTGCCGTAATCCGCCTGGCGCGACAGCCAGATGTCGGCGGCCGCCTCGATGCGGCGCTCCGACTCATGGCTGATCGCCTCCATGGCTTCCATCAGCGTGCGCCGCGCCTTGACCTCGACGAACAGCACCAGGTCGCCGCGCCGCGCGATCAGGTCGATCTCGCCGAAACGGGTGCGGTGGCGGCGCGCGAGAATCCGGTAGCCCTTCAGCATCAGCGCGGCCGCCGCCAGCCATTCGCCGCGATGGCCGCGCCGATAGGCCTTTTGGCGGCTGGCGCTCGGCCGCTCAGCCACCGTCGCCTTCCCTGAGCTCCAACAGCCGACGGTAGAGCGCCTGTTTCTGGCCTCCGGTCATCTTCGCGGCTTCCGCCGCCGCCTTGGAAGCCGGCATTTCGGCGGCAAGCGACAACAGCAGGCGGTCGATATCCGCCGGCTCGTCCGCCTTGGCCTCGGCGGGACCGACGCAGACGACGACCTCGCCCTTCGGCGTGTCGGCCGCGGCATAGTGGTCGGCCAGCACCCGCAGCGTGCCGATACGCATTTCCTCGAAGGTCTTGGTCAATTCCCTGCCAATGGCAGCCTTTCGCTCGCCGCCCAACGCCTCGACCATGGCGCCCAGCGACTCGGCCAGCCGGCGTGGCGATTCAAAGAAGATCAGCGTTGCCGGTACGGCCTTCAGCGCTTCCAGCCGCGCCAGCCGCTGGCCTGATTTCACGGGCAGAAATCCGGCGAACAGAAAGGCGTCCGACGGCAGGCCGGACGCTGTCAGCGCGGCAAGCGGTGCCGACGGACCAGGGATCGGTACGACACGAATGCCGTGGTCGATCGCCTCGCCGACCAGCCGGTAGCCGGGATCGGAGACGAGCGGCGTGCCGGCATCGGAAATCAGCGCCACGCTCTGGCCGGCCTGAAGGGCCGCGATCAGCTTCGGCCCGGCCTCGCCGGCATTGTGCTCGTGATAGGCCGTGGTGCGGCGGCGGATGCCGTAACGGTCGAGCAATACGCGAGACACCCGCGTGTCCTCGCAGGCGACGATGTCGGCGGCGGCCAGCGTCTCCAGCGCGCGCAGCGTGATGTCGGCGAGATTGCCGATCGGCGTCGCCACCAGATAGAGCGCCGGCTGGAGCGGACGGGCCACGATCTCGGTCTGCCCGACCACATAGCTGCGCTTGCCCGTCTCATCAGTCACCGATGCCGTCTCCGTTCAGCCCTGTTTGGCTGCCAAATCCTGTTTGGCACGGCTGGTGCCGGCTTGCAAAACTCACGCCGATGTAAGGTAACCGCCATTCCTTCGCCACAGTAGGGAACGAAACCGGGTTTGGCAGATTTAGGCCCTGATTCCCAAGGGAGGACAGGATGGACAGCCTGAAGATACAGGACGCTTTCGCGCCCTACTATGCCGGCCGCAACAGCGCCTCCCTGCCCAGGGGCAAGCGCCTGCCTGCCGAGAACGACGCCAGCCTGACCAAGCGGGCCGCCAAGGCCTTGCCCACCAATGTCAGGCTTTCCGACAACAAACCAGACAGCACGACGGAGCACTGACCGAACGATGCCCAATCGCTTCGATATCTTCATCACCCGTCTTGAAACGAAAAGCGCCAGGGAAGGCGTGCCCCCGCATCCGATGAACGACCAGCACAGCGTTCGCCGGCAAAAGGCTGACGCCAAACCGGCCCGCAACGGAGAGGCGCATGCCGAGAAGGATCGCGGCAAGCGCCGTTTCAAGCACGACGCCTGACGAGATCGCTGACAAAATTGAAGCGCATCGCGACTGAAAAGCTGATTGGTCCGCGACTGTTGGCCCTTGCGGTCGGCATTGTCGCCTTCACGTCCTCAGCCAATACAAGAAACAACGCAGAGGCCGGCTCTTCATCCGCCGCGCAAAGCCCACGAACGGTCAAGTTCAGGGCAACGGCGGCCAGTGGCCTCTTTGGCAAGACACTCTCGCTCCGAGGGGTGCTGGTCGGCGAAACCGAGGAACGGGAATTCGCGAGAATTCGCTATCCGGCGTTCAATCAGCCTATTTCCAACCGGGACTGGATAACCGTCGAAGGTCTCTCCGCCGCCCATCTGCAACTGGACATTGATCCGCAATTCGCGATGCCGGGCATCCACCTGCATATGCGTTCAGACGATCCAGCCACATCACACTACATGTTCCACAAAGTCGGCGAACAATGGATCCAGGCGCCGCGGGCCACAAAGATCGACGTGTTTTCCTACGCGGGCTGTGGCCTCACCCAACAATCCTGGGAGGACGGCGGCGATTTTCACCATCAGGATTTCTTCTTTGAAGTCGACTCGGGTCCGGATTGCGCGGTGGCCGATGCTTCATCGCCAAGCGCGCGCGGCAAGCCATCTGTCACCCTAGATACCGAGAAACGCGCACCTCAAGCAGCCGGACCAGATCCGGATCCATAAATTCATAGTTATCAGGTATGTCGAGGCAGATGACCCTGGCCTTCTTCAGGCTGGCCTTGAATTTCTTCTGCAGCTTGTTGCGGTGCACCTTTTCCATGACGAAGATGATGTCGGCCCAAGCGACCAGCTCATGCGTCAGCGGCGTGTCGGCATCATGGTTGGTCCCCGCCGATGCGACCTCGATATCCCGGCGCGTTGAAAACACCTGCTCGGCGGTCGGGCTGCGCAAGCGGTTCTGGCTGCAGACGAAAAGGACGTTTTTCAAGGATCAGCGCGCCAGGTCGGCCACCACGGCGTCGAGTACGATCATGCCGGCCGGCGTGGCGCGCAGCCGCGCATTGCCGATCGGCGCCACCAGCCCCTCGCCCTGCAGCATGGACAGCCGCGCACTCGACAGGCCGCGCCCGGAAAACGCCTCGTAGCGCGAGAGGTCGATGCCTTCGGCGAGTCTCAGCCCCATCAGCAGGAATTCGTCGGCCTCTTCCGAGCGGGTCAGGATCTCGCCGCCGGTAACGCCATGGCCCTTGGCCTCGACAAGATTGGCCCAGGTTTCCGGCATCCGCTCGGCTATCGTCACCGTGCGGCGGCCATTCTCGACGAAGCGGCCATGCGCGCCGGGACCGACACCGACATATTCGCCATAGCGCCAGTAGGTCAGGTTGTGCCGGCTCTCGGCGCCCGGCCTGGCGTGGTTGGAAATCTCGTAGGCCGGCAGGCCGTGCGCGGACGTTATCTCCTGCGTCAGCGCATAGAGGTCGGCGGCGTGGTCATTGTCGGGAATGATGAATTTCTTCGCCGCATGCAGCGCATGGAAGGGCGTGCCTTCCTCGATGGTCAGCTGGTAGAGCGACAGATGGTCGGCGGCATGGCCGATCGCCTGTTCGAGCTCGGATGCCCAGGCTTCCGGCGTCTGGCCGGGCCGGGCGTAGATCAGGTCGAAGGACAGCCTTGGGAATATTTCCCGCGCGAGGCCGATGGCGTGCAGCGCTTCATCGACATTGTGCAGCCGGCCGAGGAAGCGCAGATCCTTGTCGTTCAGCGCCTGCACGCCGAGCGAGACGCGGTTGACGCCCGCCGACCGATAGCCCCGAAAACGTTCGGCTTCGACCGAGGATGGGTTGGCCTCCAGCGTCACCTCGATGCCATCAGGCACCGTCCAGTTCCTGGCCACGGCGTCCAGAACCCTGGCCACCGTTTCCGGCTTCATCAGCGACGGCGTGCCGCCGCCGAGAAAGATGCTGGTCACCTCGCGCGGCCCGGTGCGCTGGCGCATCGTCGCCAGTTCCGCCTCGAAGGCGGCGGCAAAGCGCTCCTGGTCGACCGGCTGGTGGCGGACATGGCTGTTGAAGTCGCAATAGGGGCACTTGGCCGCGCAGAATGGCCAATGGATGTAAACGCCGAAGCCCGGCGCCCGGTCGAGCGGCATGGTCATGCCGGATCCAGTCATGCCGAGCCCAATCCCGGCAAATTCAATCGCGCCTGGGCGAATTTCTGAAAAGCGCGGGCACGGTGCGACAGCGCCGTCGCCTGGCCCGGCTTCCAACCGTGTTTTTCCTCGGCACTCATCTCGCCGAAGGTTTTTTCGAAGCCATTGGGCAAGAACACCGGATCATAGCCGAAGCCAAGTTCGCCGCGCGGCGGCCAGACCAGCGTGCCTTCGGCCTCGCCGCGGTAATACTCGGCCTCGCCGTCGGGAAAGGCGAGGCAAATGACGGCGACAAAGCGGCCCTTGCGCTGTTCCGGCAGGGCAGCGCCGACTTCCTGCAGCGCCACTTCGGTGCGCTGCATGGCCATGGCGAAATCTCTGCTGCCGTCGGGAGTTTCGGCCCAGTTGGCGGTGTAGACGCCAGGCGCGCCGTCGAGCGCGTCGACGCAGAGGCCCGAATCGTCCGACAGCGCCGGCAGGCCGGTCGCCTCCGCCGCGGCCAGCGCCTTGATGTAGGCATTCTCCTCGAAAGTGGTGCCGGTCTCGTCCGGCTCCGGCAGGCCATAGTCCTTCGCCGACTTCGCTTCGAAGCCGAACGGCCCCATCAGATCGGCGAATTCGCGCAGCTTGCCGGCATTGTGGCTGGCGACGACGATCTTCTTTCCATCAAGAGAATGCATCAAAGGCCCCAGATTCTTGGCTCGGCAAACTCGATCGAATTGCCCGAGGGGTCGCGTATATAGAGCGAACGGCCGCCTTGCGGCCATTCGAATTCGCTTTCGATGGCTATTCTTTTTGCCTCCAGATGGGCTTTCCAGGCCACGATTTCCGCAGCGGTCGCCGCGAAGCAGAGATGACCTTCGCCGGCCGCGCCATGCGGCGGCACTTTCAGCCGGGCGTCCGGCGCCGGAGGTATTCTGGTCGCCTCGGCGTTGAAGACCAGCAGCACGCCCGGCCCGCAGCGGAAGAAAAGATGTCTGCCGTCCACCTTGCCGAGCAGGTCGAGGCCGAGCACGCCGACATAGAATTCTTCCGCCGCCGCCAGATCGGTGACGTACAGGGCTGATTCAAGGATGGCGGAAGGGGTCACCAGAAAATCGATGGCTTACGCCACCGCCATCTGCTGCAGGCTGACCAGGCGCTGGATGCCTTTCTTGGCCAGGCCCATCAATTCCGCGAACTGCCCTTCCGAGAAAGGCTCGCCCTCGGCGGTGCCCTGGATCTCGACAATGCCGCCCTTGCCGGTCATGACGAAGTTGGCGTCGGTGCCGGCCGAGGAATCCTCGAGATAGTCAAGATCGATGACCGGTTGGCCATCATGGATGCCGCAGGAAATCGCCGCGACATGGTCCTTCAACACCTTGGCGACGCTGGCCATCTGCCGGGCTTCCATCCAGCGCAGGCAATCATGGAGCGCCACCCAGCCGCCGGTGATCGAGGCGGTGCGGGTGCCGCCATCGGCCTGGATGACGTCGCAGTCGACGGTGATCTGCTGTTCGCCCAGCGCCTGCAAATCGACCACGGCGCGCAGCGAACGGCCGATGAGGCGCTGGATTTCCAGCGTGCGGCCGCCCTGCTTGCCGGCCGAAGCCTCGCGGCGCATGCGCTCGCCGGTCGAGCGCGGCAGCATGCCGTATTCAGCCGTCACCCAGCCCTTGCCGGAATTGCGCATCCAGCCCGGCACCTTCTCCTCGAGGCTCGCCGTGCACAGGACATGGGTGTCGCCGAACTTCACCAGGCACGAGCCTTCGGCGTGCTTGGAGACGCCGCGCTCGAAGGAGATGGCGCGCATTTCGTCGAATTGGCGTTTGGAGGGGCGCATTCGGGCTTCTTTCCAGTCATTTTTCGGAATCGTGGCCGGCTTTTAGACGCATGGGGGGCAGCGCGCAAAGGAAAACGGACCGGTGATCTGACACAGACACCCGGGATGATCCGACACAGACACCGGGTTGCGCCCACCGTGCCGAAGTCTATATCCTGAACAAGGAGGTTTTTGGCCGAATGACCAAGGCAATCGATCCGGGTTCGCAACCGCTTGCACTGCAATCACTCGACATGCGCTCACGCGACATCTTCCGGCGCATTGTCGATTCCTATCTCAGGGACGGCGAGCCGGTGGGCTCGCGCAGCCTGTCGCGCATCCTGCCCTCCTCGCTGTCGCCGGCCACCATCCGCAATGTGATGAGCGACCTCGAGCACCTCGGGCTGATCTACGCGCCGCACATCTCGGCCGGCCGCCTGCCGACGCAGGCCGGCCTGCGTTTCTTCGTCGACGCCTTCATGGAGCTTGGCGACCTTTCCGACGAGGAGCGCCGCACCATCGAGGCACAGGTGCGAGCCTCCGGCTCGGGCGCGACGCTGGAGCACATGCTGACCGAGGCCAGCCAGATGCTGTCGGGCATGTCGCGCGGCGCCGGCCTGGTGCTCGCCGCCAAGAACGAGGTGGCGCTGAAGCATATCGAATTCATCCAGCTGGAACCGACCAAGGCGCTTGCCGTGCTGGTGTCGCAGAATGGCGATGTCGAGAACCGCGTCGTCGAGCTGCCCGCCGGCATCACCCTCTCGCAGCTGCACGAGGCCTCGAATTTCCTCAACGCGCATATCCGCGGCCGCACGCTGGCCGAGGCGCGGACCGAGATCGCCCGCATCAAGGAAGAGACGCGAGCCGCGCTCGACACGCTGTCGCAGGACCTTGTCGAGAAGGGGCTTGCGGTGTGGGCAGGCGCCGAAAGCGGCCTGCCGGCGCGGCTGATCGTACGCGGGCGCGCCAACCTGCTCGAAAACGTCACCGCCCAGGCCGATATCGAACTGCTGCGGCATCTGTTCGAGGACATGGAGACGCAGGACGGGCTGATCCAGCTGCTCGATCTAGCCGAACAGGGATCGGGCGTGCGCATCTTCATCGGCTCGGAAAACAAGCTGTTCTCGCTGTCCGGCTCGTCGCTGGTGGTCGCGCCCTATCGCGATAAGGATGCCCGCGTCGTCGGCGCGCTCGGCGTCATCGGCCCGACCCGGCTGAACTACGCCCGCATCGTGCCGATGGTCGATTATACCGCGCAGCTGATATCGCGCATGTTAAGGTAGCGCCCCGGACAGAAGAGACGGGCAGCAAGGAGAAAAAGAATGGCGCTCGAAGAATTCAAGGCCCGGATCAGCCTGCTGCTCGAGGAGATGGTCAACCAGCCGGAAGACCAGCACGAAATCCAGGAACAGCTGCGCGAAAAACTGCGGGAGATGCGCGCCATGGGCCTGCCGCTGCCGGCGGATCTCGTCGCGCTGGAAAAACGCCTCGACGACGATTTTTACGCTGCCGGGACATAGACCGGAAACCGGTCTTTCGCTTCCTCGACGCATCGTATGAGGCGGAACCTCTGGACAGACCTACCGTTGGTTTCCTTCGCGACCAGATGGAGGACAAGATGATCCGATCGGCCGGCCTGGTGCTTCCAGCGCTCTTTCTCGCAACAGCGGCATTCGCACAGCAGGCGGACCAACCGGTGCTGAAAGGCCCAGCCGCCTTCGGCGACTGGCGCGCCGACAAGCCAGGTGTGCGTCGCCTGATCAAGCCAGAAGACCTGCCGAAGCCCTATGTCACCAAATCCGCCTCGAACAGCGCCGGGCTCGCCGACATGCCGGCAGGCGCGAAGCCGCAACTGCCGCCGGGGTTCTCGGCCGAGCTGATCGCGTCCGGCATCGACAATCCGCGCGTCGTGCGCATCGCGCCGAACGGCGACCTGTTCGTCGCCGACAGCGAAGCCAACCAGATCCGTGTCTACCGCCTGTCCAAGGACAGTGCCAAGCCCGTCGAGGACGCCATCTTTGCCCGCAATCTCAACCAGCCCTATGGCATCGCCTTCTATCCGCCGGGCAATGACCCGCAATGGGTCTATGTCGCCAACAGCGACAGGATCGTGCGCTTTGCCTACCGCAATGGCGAGCTGAAGGCCGCCGGCGAGCCGCAAACCATCGTCGACAGGATTCCCTCCAACCATCACTGGACGCGCGACATCGTCTTTTCGCCTGACGGCAAGGCGCTCTATCTGTCGGTCGGCTCGGGTTCGAACATCGCCGAGGACATGGGCAAGGCGCCGGATGGCGGCCTCGAAGCGTGGGTGACGTCGAAGCCACTTGGCGCGACATGGGGTTCCGAGGACGGCCGCGCCGACGTGCTGGCCTTCGACCCGGACGGCAAGAACGGCCGCATCGTCGCCACCGGCCTGCGCAACTGTTCGGGCATGACCGTGCAGCCGGCGACCGGGGCGCTGTGGTGCGTCGTCAACGAGCGCGATGCGCTCGGCGACAATGTGCCGTTCGAGTACGCAACATCGGTCAAGGACGGCGCCTTCTACGGCTGGCCCTGGTACTATATCGGCGACAATGAGGATCCGCGCCACAAGGGAGCGCGGCCCGATCTCGCCGGCAAGGCAACCATTCCCGATGTGCTGATGCAGGCGCATTCGGCGCCGCTCAACATCGCCTTCTACGACCGCCAGGATCTTCCGGCCGGCACCGGTTTTCCCCAGGACTACAGGGGCGACGCCTTTGTGGCCCTGCACGGGTCGTGGAACCGCGGCAACAGGACCGGCTACAAGGTCGTGCGATTGCTGTTCGAGGACGGCAAGCCGACCGGCGAGTACGAGGATTTCATGACCGGCTTCGTGGTCTCCAATGGCGAGGTGTGGGGCCGGCCGGTGGGTGTGGCGGTGGCGAGCGACGGTGCTCTGATCGTCACCGAGGACGGCAACGGCACCATCTGGCGCGTGACCTATGGCGGTGCCCGCTCCTGAAGGATCCTTGCCCGGCTGGCGCAGCTCTCCTCGCAGGGGGAAGGCCGCGATGTCTGGTGCAATGGATTCCGACCCCAGGGAATTCAACCGTGGCGCGCGCCATGCGATAAAGCTCTCCGATCCGAGACCGAAACCATGACCCTCACCGGCTTCCTCACCTACAGCGCCGCCCTTGGCATCGCCGCCGCCATCCCCGGCCCCGGCATCACCGCGCTTGTCGCGCGTGCGCTCGGCTCCGGCTTCCGCTCGTCGCTGGCGATGTTCTTCGGCCTGATGGTTGGCGACCTCACCTATCTTACCGCCGTGGTGCTTGGCCTCGCCTTTGTCGCGCAGACCTTCGGCATGGTGTTCCTGGTGATCAAATGGGCCGGCGTCGCCTATCTGGCGTTTCTGGGCTGGCGCTTCTGGACCGCCGGCATCACGCCCGAAACGGTTGAGGCCAGGAAGGGCAAGGGCGGACTGGTTTCGAGCTTTATCGCCGGCCTCACCGTCACGCTCGGCAATCCCAAGACGATGATCTTCTACCTCGCCATCACGCCGACCATCGTCGACCTGAAGACCATCACATTGGCGGACTACGGCATTCTCGCCGCGCTGACGGTCATCGTCCTGTTCGTCGTCCTGGTCCCTTACCTGGCGCTCGCCGCCAAGGCGCGCTGGTTCCTGAAATCGCCGCGCGCCCTGAAGGTGCTGAACCGTACCGCCGCCGGCTTCATGGTCGGCGCCGCGGCAGCGATCGCCGCCCGCCAGTAGCACCCTTTCAGCCAAAACATTCCGGTGCCAGGCTTTTCCGCGAAATGCTTTTCCGGGACGACGGCGTTTTAGACACAGGCCCCACTCGGATATTTCCGGCCGACAGCTTATGTTGCGCGGCTGAAAGCCCTATCTTGCCGGCTGCAATGCCACTTGCCTGAACTCCTGGGAGCGAAACCATGAACAAGCCCGTCACCTCCGCCCGCGCCCCCGGCCGCGGCCGCATCTACAGTTCCATCACCGACACGATCGGCGACACGCCCCTGGTACGGCTCGACAAGTTCGCCAAGGAGAAGGGGATCGTCGCCAACCTCGTGGCCAAGCTCGAATTCTTCAACCCGATCGCCTCGGTCAAGGACCGCATCGGCGTGGCGATGATCGAGGCGCTGGAGGCGGCAGGCAAGATTTCACCCGGCAAGACGACGCTGATCGAACCGACGTCGGGCAACACCGGCATCGCGCTCGCCTTCGCCGCCGCCGCCAAGGGCTACAAGCTGATCCTGACCATGCCCGAGACAATGTCGATCGAGCGTCGCAAGATGCTGGCGCTGCTCGGCGCCGAACTGGTGCTGACCGAAGGCCCGAAAGGCATGAAGGGCGCCATCGCCAAGGCCGACGAGCTGGCCGCGACGATCCCCAACGCCGTCATTCCGCAGCAGTTCGAAAACCCCGCCAATCCGGAAATCCACCGCAAGACGACCGCCCAGGAAATCTGGAACGACACCCAAGGCGAGGTCGACATCTTCGTCGCCGGCATCGGCACCGGCGGCACCATCACCGGCGTCGGCCAGGTGTTGAAGAAGCACAAGCCTTCGCTGCATGTCGTCGCCGTCGAGCCGGAAGCCTCACCGGTGCTGTCGGGCGGCCAGCCAGGCCCGCACAAGATCCAGGGTATCGGCGCCGGCTTCGCGCCAAAAATCCTCGACACCACGATCTACGACGAGATCGTCAAGGTTTCCAATGAGGATTCCGTCGCCAATGCACGCCTCGTCGCCCGCCTTGAAGGCGTGCCGGTCGGCATTTCGTCCGGTGCTGCCCTGCAAGCGGCAATCGTGGTCGGCTCGCGGCCAGAGAACAAGGGCAAGACCCTGGTCGTGGTCATTCCCGACTTCGCCGAACGTTATCTGTCGACGATCCTGTTCGAAGGGCTGGGGGCTTAGGCCTAACAGCTTGGTCATCCCAGGGCGGAGTGACGCGAAGCGGCGCGCAGACCCTGGGATTCATGCCGTGATCGCGGCCGAGGAGTGCCGCGGTGCAGGGTGAAGGTCTATTTTTGTACCGTCGCGGCGCTTTGAAGTCGCGGCATGGATCCTCGGGTCTGCGCCGCGTCGCTTCGCTCCTTGCTCCGCCCGTGGATGACGACGCGAAGGGCAGCGTCGTGACCCAATCTCGCTGGCCCGCTGAAAAATCCTTCCGTGGCGCCTGCCGCCCGGCTTGAGCGGAACCCTGCTTCCGGTTCATATCGCCCGGGCCTGCGTTGCGCAGGTCGGGGAGGATTTCATGTACAAGCTTTATACCCGTCCGGGCAGCGGCGGCTTCGTCGTCGAGGCCGCGCTGGCGCTGGCGAACGCGCCGTTCGAGCAGATCGACGTGCCGAAGTCCGACCGGCCCGATCCGGCCTTCCTCGACATCAGCCCGCTGAACCAGGTGCCGGTGCTGACCTTGCCGGACGGGCGCTCGATGACCGAATCGGCGGCGATCTGCATTCTGCTTGCGGAGCGCCATCCCGAGGCCAGCCTGGCGCCGGCGATCGACGCGCCGGCCCGCGTCGAGTTCCTGCGCTGGATGGCGTTCATGTCGTCGGTGCTCTACCCCGCTATCCTGCGGCTGTATTACGCCTATCGCTACACGGCCGACGCCGACGGCACGAAAGCCGTCAAGCAGGCGGCCATCGCCGAGATGGACCGCGGCTTCGCCGTTCTCGATGCCGCCTTGCGCGGCCGTGATTGGCTGGTGGGTGAGGCGATGTCGCTGGCCGACATCTATCTCGTCATGCTCGTGGCCTGGCATCCCGACATCGAAACCGCGCGGACAGCCTGGCCTGATATCGAACGCTTGTGGGCGAAGCTGCGCGAGCATCCACTTCTGAAGACGCTCAACACGTCGCACGAGATGTGGCCGGGCTAGAGCAGTTCACCGTTTCATGGAAACGGCGAACTACCCTAACTCTTTGTTTTGACGCAATTCCGGACGGAAAACCGTTCACACTTTTCCTGGAATTGCTCTAAGGGTCAGTTTCGCAGCGCTGCGCGTTTGCCTTGCAGGAACCGGCGCAGCGCCGGATCGCGTTCCAGGCCGATCGCCCTGTCATAGGCTTCGGTTGCCTGCGGCACCTGGCCAAGCCTGGCGAGGAGACCGGCCCGCGCCGCCCAGTAAGGCTGATACTCATTCAGCCGCTTGTCGTCACCCAGCACGTAAAGCGCCGCCAGCCCCGCCATGGCGCCCTCAGCCTCGGCGAGCGCCACCGCGCGATTGATCGCCACCACCGGCGATCCGGCGATCGAAAGCAACGCGTCGTAAAGTTCACGGATCGCCACCCAGTCGGTGCGGCCGGTCAGCCGTCGCGCCGCGTGGGCGGACTGTACGGCGGCCTCAAGCTGGTAGCGGCCGACGACGCCGCTCGTCGCGGCGTGGGACAGAAGCGCCTCCGCCTCATCGATGAGGGCGCGGTCCCACAGGTCGCAATCCTGTTCGGCCAGCGGCACGAAGTCGCCTTCGGCGCTACGCCGGGCGGCACGGCGGGCCTCGGCAAACAGCATCAGCGCGAGCAGGCCAAGCGCTTCCGGCTCTTCCGGCATCAGCGTGGCGACCAGGCGGCCGAGCCAGATGCCTTCGGTGGCGAGGTTGCGGCGCCGCGTCTCGGTGCCGGCCGGATCGGACCAGCCTTCGGCGAAGGCGGCGTAGATCGCCTCCAGCACGGCGTCCAGCCGCTCGCCGAGTTCGGCCCGCTCCGGAACCCGCAACGGAATGCCGGTTTCGCGGATGCGCGTCTTGGCGCGCACCAGGCGCTGGCCCATCGTTGCCGGCGAGACCAGGAAGGCGGAAGCGATCGTCGCGGCATCGAAGCCGAGGATGGTCTGCAGGATCAGCGGTGCCCGCACGCCCGGTTCGATCGCCGGATGCGCGCAGGCAAACATCAGCCGCAGCCGTTCGTCGGGCAGATCTTCGTCGGTCATGCGCGCCTCCATCTCCTCGGCGATCAGCTTGAGATGATCGCGGGCGGCCTCCCGAGTGAGCCGCCGGCGCACCGCATCGACACGACGCCGACGCGCCACGGCCAGCAGCCAGGCTTCCGGCTTCTCGGGCACGCCCGACTTCGGCCAGCGTTCGAGCGCCGCGGCAAAGGCATCAGCCAGCGCGTCCTCGGCCGCGGCCACGTCGCGCGTGCGCGCCGCGAGCCAGGCAACCAGCTTGCCATAACTCTGTCGGGCGGCGGCCTCGGCGGCCGCCCGGGCGATCTCCGGGCGACTGTCCATTACATCGTCATTTCTGTGGCATGTAGTCGGCCAATTCCCAGATCGGACGCAGTTCGACCGTGCCGGTGCTGGCCGCCGGACAGCGCGCCGCCCATTCGATGGCGGTGTCGATGTCAGCCGCCTCGATCATATAGAAGCCGGCAAGCTGCTCCTTGGTGTCGGCATAGGGGCCGTCGATCACATGGGTCTTGCCGTCGGCGATCCGCACCGAGGTGGTCGCCTGGGTCGGGCGCAGTCGCTCGCCGGCCAGCCATACGCCGGATTTCTTCAACGCTTCGGTATAGGTGGCATAGGCCGCGCTCATCTGCTGGAGCTGCTCGACCGGCGTTTTCGCCAGCGCGGCTTCGTCGCCATTGATCAAAAGTATGTATCGCATGGGTGTTCTCCCGTGGTTTGGACGGCCGCGTCCTTGCGGGGCCAGACGTATGTCGCGCGGCAGCGGCCGGTTTCGACAGGGCGCAGAAAAAATCTTTCGGCTCTGATCGGGCGCGGTGCAAGCCTTTCGTCATACCAGGGCGGAGCAGCCGCGAAGCGGCGTCGCGGAGACCCAGGTATCCATGCCATGGTGGGAGGTGGCGTGCGCGGCGGAGCCGAATTCTGCACCGCTGTGATGGTGTCGATGTCGCGGCATGGATCCCGGGGTCTGCGCCGCGTCGCTTCGCTCCTTGCTCCCCTAGGGCGACGAAATGACAAGCGTTTCCGCCAATCGCCGAGCCCTGCGGCTAGCTGGCAACGGCATCAGGCGACATCTTCGCGGCGTGAGAATCCACCGGCTCGAGCCAGCCGCGATAGCGCACGATCAATCCGGTGAACGGATGCGAAATCTCGACATGGAAACGGAAGCGGCCACTCTCGACGGTTTCGTAAGATGTGGACCGCGGGCAAAGCCACATCGGCAAAGGCAGGCCAAGAACGCTCCAGCCGCGCAGGACGAGCGACACCTTGGCCTCCTCGGCCACCAGCGCCATGGCGAAGGTCAGCGGACCGAAGCGCTCGCACAGCAGGCGTTGCCAGCGCCTTCGCCCCGCGAACTGGCGGCTGGAGAAGCTGTGCGTGCCGAATGTCCGCGTCCAGGTCTCTTCCTCCCCGTCGACGTCGAAGCTGACACGAACCGGGATGTCTTCGCTCGCCTTGGGAAACCCGACCAGCCATGCCGTCATCAGGCCAAGGATGTTTCGCCCGCGTTTGACGCTGGCACGGCCTTGCGCCATTTTCGTTTGGTCGTGCATCGCTCGGATTTCATCGGGCAAGCCTTGCCAGGCATCGCCAAGCAGCCTCGCATAGAGCGGTTTGTCCGGGCTGGCGGCGGTGTCGTCGCGAAAGCCGGGATAGATCGTCCGGCCCGCGAACAGGGCTTCGTAATCGGCAAGCTCGAGATCGTCCACGGCGGCGCGGGCACCTGCCGCCGGCACACGGCCGTCGAGTGCCTTGCGGACCAGCGCCTCGACCGCCATGGACGGGATCAATGGCCCGTCATCGCCTTCCGCCAGAAGATGCCATGAGCGCTTGACCGGCGTGCCGGCCCTGTCGGCACCCTCGGCCAGGACGAACATGCCGCCGCGATGTTCGCCCCAGCGCAGCCGGTTGGTCGCCCAATGCATCAACGGGGCAAGCGGCGACAGCGAGCCAACCAGCCCGATGCGCACCAGCCAGGCAAGGCCGATCAGGGCGCGGTGCAGGATTTCGGGAACCGGGCCGGCGCCCATCCAGATGGTTTTCGCCTGTGGCCACAACTCACCCAGCGCGCGCAGGTCCGGCACGTCGACCAGCGAAAACAGCGTGTTCTTCAGCGGCACCCGGCCAGGCGGCGCGATGGTGTAGCGCATCTGTTCGGTCAGCGGACGGCCTTGCGCCTTGCCGCCGTCGCGCACCAGCGCGACCGGCTGGCCGGCATAGCCCGCGATCGCCCGGATGACATTTTCGCCGACGCCGGCATAGGGCGACGGCGCGATACCGCCCTTGATCGTGTCGATGCGTGCCATGTCGCAGGACAGCCGGCGCACCACTGCCGCCGTCAGCACGGGAAAGCTGGAGACGCCGGACAGCACGAACAGCGCAGCCCGCCTGGCGGCTTCATCGAAGGCCGGCACGCCGGCAACGAAATCCGATCCGTCGGCGAGATCGAGATAGTTGACGCGGCCGGCGATACAGGCCTCGATCAGGCGATAGCGGCCCTCGCCATAGGCCTGGAACGGGCCGCTGGCGTCGACCAGCGTATCAGGACGCAGCGACGCCAGTTGCGCGGCGAGATCGCCGTCCCGGTCGAACGCGGCCGGCATCAGCCGGGCGGCGACCGCGCCACGGCTTGCGCACCAGGCCTCGGCCTTGGCCAGGGAGCGGCCGGCGACGATCACGGCCAGGCGGGGCTCGCTCTCCAGCAATTGGATGATGCGTCCGCCAAAGGTGCCATAACCGCCGACGATGAGAAGTTTCATGCACTGCTCCCCCCAGAGCCACGGTTGAGTTCATGCATGTCGTTGTCCCAAAACCGCCAAGCACTTCTGGGCGACATGCATCAGCCAATCATGCGACCGCGCAGTTCGGCCGACGGGACGTCGCAACTTTCCCTCCTGCCGAACAGGGCGTAGCGATTCTTGGCGACGCGATCATACAGCCAGTCGCGCAGCGGCCTCGGCAGCAGCGACAGCACCTTGGCCGCTCGCCACGGCCAGCCGAGTTCCGACATCACCGCGACAAAGCTGTCCAGCCGCGTGAAGGCCGCGCCATCGACAAGGACGAGATTGGTTTCGTATGTGTCCGTGCGCAGCCCATATTGCCGGAACAGCGCTTCGCCGAAGGGCGATTGAGCGGTGGCGAAGCGGAAGCGGCCCTGGCGATCGAGCCTGACCACCATGCGCACGAAGCCGGAGCACAGCACGCACACGCCGTCGAAGACGATCAGCGGATGGTTTGTATCGAAGGGTTCAGAGGGACGGCTTGGGTTGGGCCGATTGGACGGGGACGGACTTGACTGGGAAAGGTAGGTCACGCTGGCCTCGGCTGCTCGTGTCCGGAGACACTAAGCCAGCCGGAGGCGGCATCAAAGACGCGGCGTTGTCGCACGCCGCTCGTCGGCGAAAACCGGACGCTCAGCGCGATAGGTGGTGGCGCGGGAGTTGGCACCTGGCCGGCAGATCCGGCTGTTGTGGCGGCTCTCGAACGTCATGATCAGTGCGCGCCCAGCGAGGTGCCGCGACGGGCGCAAGCCGGACCCGGGCCGCGCATGTAGTAGCGCTCTGGCCGATAGGTCGGCGCGACGAATTCGCGAATGGCGGCGGCGTAGCCGATGAGGTGCGTTAGGAAGTTCATTTTACCCGTCCCTGTCCCGATTTTCGGATGTCCCTTCCGAATTGCGCGAATGATAGCATCGAGGCGTGAATAGTCGGTGAACGTGATGTTAATTTCTGGTCGAAAACCCGTTGCTTCGTGGCCGGAATGCGGCTGATTCGGGGTGTTTCCATGCCTTTTGTCGCCATTCCGCCGAGTGTGACTTTTGCATCACATATGTTTCGTTTGAATGTCGCCTGCGCGCGGTTCTGTTTCAACTTCCAGCCAACGCGGGAAATTTTCGTGCGCGGAGCCCCGGGCGATGGCTTGCGCAGCAGCGTGCGGTTGGAACTGGAATGGAACTTGCTCGTTCTCGACCTGTCACCACGGGAGTTCGTCATGGCACCACGTCCAGCCTGGAAGGGCTATCTGAAGCTTTCGCTGGTCACTTGTGCCGTTGAACTGACCAATGTCGTCACCCATACGGAGCGGGTCTCGTTCCGGATTCTCAACCGCAAGACCGGCAACACGGTGAAGCGCATCTATGTCGATGCGCAAACCGGCAAGCCGCTTGCCGATGGCGACGAAATCAAAGGCTATGAATTGGATGATGGCGATTTCGTCCATATCGAGGAGGACGAGATCGAGGCGGTGCAGATTGAATCGTCGCACACTATGAGCCTGGACGGTTTCGTCGACAAAGCCTCGATCCAGCAGATCTATCTCGATACGCCCTATTATGTCGCGCCGGCCGATAAGGTGTCGGAGGAAGCTTTCGCAGTGATCCGCGATGCCATGGCAGGCAAGAAGATGGCCGGGCTGGCGCGCATCGTGCTCTATAGCCGGGAACGCCCCGTGGTCATCGAGCCGCTCGGCAAGGGCATGGTGCTGACGACGCTGCGTTACGACAACACGGTGCGTCAGCCGGACAGCGTGTTCGGCGAGATCAAGGCGGTGAAGACCGACCAGGAGATGACCGATCTGGCCGAACTGATCATCGACAAGAAGAAGGCGAAGTTCGATCCATCGAAATTCGACGATAAATATGAGGACGCACTGCTCGAGCTGATCCGCGCCAAGAAGGCCGGCAAGAAAGCGCCCAAGGCCCAGGCGGCGCCCAAACCCTCGAACGTCGTCAACCTGTTCGACGCGCTGAAGAAGAGCCTTTCGTCGGATTCAGGCTCCACGAAAGCGTCGTCCGCGAAAACCAAACCGGCGGCCAAGCGCGCCAAGCCGAAAGCGGCCGCGCCCAAGCGCAAATCGGCCTGAGGGACCAAATGGCCGGTCTCGAGCAATATAACGCCAAGCGCGATTTCAAGAAGACCTCGGAACCGGCCGGCAAGATCGCGCGGACCGGGAAAAGCGAGGGCGGCATCTTCGTCGTCCACAAGCACGCGGCGACCAGGCTTCATTACGACCTTCGGCTGGAACATGACGGCGTGCTGTGGAGCTGGGCGGTGACACGTGGCCCAAGCCTGGACCCGCATGAGAAGCGGCTGGCCGTCCATGTCGAGGACCACCCGATCGACTATGCACCGTTCGAGGGCACGATCCCCAAAGGCGAATATGGCGGCGGCTCGGTCATCGTCTGGGACGAAGGGACATGGGTCCCCGAGACCGACCCGGCCAAGGCGATGAAGAAAGGCCATATCAGCTTCGAGCTCAAGGGCCACAAGCTGCATGGGCTGTGGCATCTGGTCAGGCTGAAACCGCGTCCGGGCGAAAAGCGCGACAACTGGCTGCTGATCAAGTCGGACGACGCCGCGGCGCGCCCGGGCGAGGATATACTGAGGGAGGCGCCGCAATCGGTGAAGTCCGGCCTGACGATCGAGGAGATCGGCGAAGGCAAGACGGCGAAAGACCGAGAGCCCGACGTCTGGCATTCGAACAAGCCGGCGGCCGGCAACGCAAAGGCGGCTGCCCGGAAACTCGACTTCATCGAACCGCAGCTGGCGACACTCGAAAGGGATGCGCCGCCGGGCAAGGACTGGCTGCACGAAGTCAAATTCGACGGCTATCGCATGCAGGCGCAGATCGCCGGAGCCGATGTGCGGCTCCTGACCCGCACCGGGCTCGACTGGACGGAGAAATTCGGCAGCGAAATCGTCACCGAACTCGCCGGCTTGAAATGCAGCGATGCCATCATCGACGGCGAGATCGTCGTGCTGGCCGACAGCGGCGTCTCTTCCTTCGCCTTGCTGCAGCAGGATTTGTCGGCAAAGCGGACAAATCGCTTCATCTACTATGTGTTCGACCTGATGCGCCTCGACGGCAAGGATTTGCGCGCCGAGCCGCTCATCGAGCGCAAGCAGGCCTTGCAGGAGCTGCTCGGCAAGCAGTCCGAGAACCCGGCGGTGCGTTTCTCCGACCACTTTTCCGAGCCCGGCAAGATCATGCTGGAGCATGCCTGCCGCATGGGGCTGGAAGGCGTCGTCTCGAAGCGAGCCGATGCGCCCTATCGCAGCGGGCGCGGCCCGACATGGGTGAAGTCGAAATGCACGGCGCGGCAGGAATTCGTCATTGGCGGCTATCTGCCGTCGGACAAGACCGGGCGCGGGCTGCGCTCGCTACTGGTCGGCTACTACGAGGCCGGCAAACTACACTATGCCGGGCGCGTCGGCACCGGCTTCTCCGCCAAGGGTGCGACGGAGCTGAAGAGGAAACTCGATGCGCTGAAGGCCAAGGATTCGCCTTTCGACAAGGCCGTGCCGAAGGGCAAGGGCCTGGTCTGGGTCAAGCCGGAGCTTGTCGGCGAAGTGGAGTTTCGCAGCTGGACCTCGGACCGTATAATACGCCATGCCTCGTTCCAGGGGCTGCGCGAGGACAAGCCGGCGGAGGACGTTGTGCAGGAAAAGCCCAAGGCAGCGACAGGCAAGGCCAAGCCGTCGTCAAGCGGCGCCGGCAAATCCGCCGGGGCGGTGACGACCACCGTCAAGCTCTCCCACCCCGAAAAGCTGTTGTGGCCCGACGAAAAAATCTCCAAGCAAGGTCTGCTCGAGCATTACGCGGAGGTCTGGCCGCGCATGGAGCAGTTCGTCGTCAACCGTCCGCTCAGCCTGGTACGGGCGCCGGACGGCGTCGGCGGCCCACGCTTCTTCCAGAAACACGCCTCGGCCGGGATGAGCGACAAGATCGCCCGGATGAAAGACCCGACCGACGGCGAGGAAATCCTGTTCGTCCGGGATTTCGATGGCGTCGCGGCGCTCGTCCAGTACGGCGTGGTCGAGATCCACATCTGGGGCTGCACGATCGACAAGCTCGAACAGCCGGACCAGATCATCTTCGATCTCGACCCCGATGAAGGCGTCGACGTGAAAGCGGTGCGCGAGGCAGCGCTCGACATCAGGGGCAAGCTCGACGAGCTGTCGCTGCCGAATTTCGTCAAGACATCGGGCGGCAAGGGCTATCACGTGCTGGTGCCGCTGAAGCCCTCGGCGGATTGGGATGCGGTAAAAACCTTCGCCCATGACTTCGCCAAGGCGCTCGAACAGGCCGCCCCCGACCGCTACACGGCGACGCTGTCGAAAAAGGCGCGCACCGGGAAAATCTTCGTCGACTATCTGCGTAACGGCCGCGGCTCGACGACGGTCGCACCCTATTCGTCGAGGGCCAAGAAGGGGGCTACCGTGTCGATGCCGGTGACCTGGGCCGAGATCGAGGCCGGGCTGGCGCCGAACGCGTTCCCGATCGGCGACAAGACGACGCTGAAACAGTTGGCGCAAGCCGATCCGTGGAAGGGGTTTTTCGAGCAGGGGAAGGCGTTGAAGCGAGGGTGAGCGCCGGCTAACTAGGCCAAAAACAGCCTCTCAAACGCCTGCTTGCCCGGCGGCGAGAAGATGATGGCGCGGCTGTCCTTTTCGCGGCGTGCCCATTTTTCCAGAAGGATCTTGTCGAGGATGGCCGCGCCCAGCGTGCCGGCGAGGTGCGAGCGGCGCACGCTCCAGTCGAGGCAGGCGCGGCAGACCGGCCGGCGCGGCCTGGGACCAACATCGATGCCGATGGCGGAAAAATGCGATGCCGCCGACGGACCAAGCCTGATCTCCCTCTCGTCACGCAGCAGGATGTCTTTCTCGACAAGGCGGTCGAGCATCGCCACCGCCTGCTCGCCGGCGAGGTGGTCATAGCAGACCCGGGCGACGCGCATCGCCGCGTCACGCGGACCCGGCCGCACGCGCTTGGGGCCAACGGCTTCCGCCACACCGGTGATGGCTTCGATCATGCCCGCGACCTGCGGACCGGCGAGGCCGTAATAGCGATGCCTGCCCTGGCTGGCCAAGGTCAGCAGCCCACCCTCCATCAATTTCGACAAATGCGAGCTGGCGGTCGGCAAGGAGACGCCGGCCTCCAGCGCCAGTTCGCTCGCCGTCAGCGCCGTGCCGCCCATCAGCGCGCTGAGCATGTTGGCGCGGGCCGGATCGCCGACCAGGCTGGCGATGCGCGCGATATCGGGTCCTTCACGCATAGTTTGATCCTTGTCGAAGCATTCTTGTGAGATAACCACTAATCTGGCTTCAGCTCAAGGAGCCGGCAACGCAAGCGACAATGGCTCCTGACACCAAACTGCCTAGCACATCGATCAACATGACGTTTAGACCGCGCTCGAAGCGTCGATGCAAGACCCCAGGGAGCCGACCATGACCATCACCTGCTTCATCCGCTATGAGATCGACCCGTTCGGCAAGGCCGCCTTTGAGGAATATGCCCGCAACTGGGGCCAGGCCATCCCGCGCTGCGGCGCCGATCTCATCGGCTATTACGCTCCGCATGAGGGTTCGGCGACGACGGCCTACGCCGCCTACAATATTGAAAGCCTGGCCGCCTACGAAGCCTATCGGGCCCGCCTTGCCGCCGATCCGGCCGGCAAGGCAAACTATGAGTTCGCCCGCCGCGAAAGATTCATCCTCAAGGAGGACCGCATGTTCCTGAAACACGTCTCCGGGCCCCATGCGAAGCTGGTGCTGCCGTGATCGCCGTCATCTTCGAGGTACAGCCCGCGGAGGGCCGGCGCGATGCCTATCTCGCTATCGCCGCCAAGCTGCGCCCCTTGCTCGCCGGCATTGACGGCTTCATCTCGATCGAGCGCTTTCAGAGTCTCGCAGACCCGAACCGCATCCTGTCGCTGTCGTTCTGGCGCGACGAGGACGCGGTGAAGGCCTGGCGCAACACCGAAGAGCACCGCCAGGCGCAGCAGGCGGGCCGCGGCGGTATCTTTGCCGGCTACCGTCTGCGCATCGCGCATGTCGTTCGCGATTACGGGCTGACCGAAAGGGACGAGGCGCCAGCGGACAGCCGGGCGGTGAATGGGTGAGTGGCTTGTCGCGGCAGCGCTCAAGCATTCCCGATCAGCACCCCCGCCGCGAACACCAGCGCGCCGCCCAGCACCACCTGGAAGGCGGCGCGCAGGAAGGGCGTCTGCATGTAGCGGTTCTGGACAAAGGCGATGGCCCACAATTCGAAGAACACCACCACTGCGGCAACCGCCGTCGCCGTCCAGAAATGCGGAATGAGATAGGGCAATGCGTGGCCCAGACCGCCGGCTGATGTCATGACGCCGGTGGTGATGCCGCGTTTTATCGGCGAGCCGCGGCCCGAGAGCTTGCCGTCGTCGGAAGCGACCTCGGTAAAACCCATGGAGATACCGGCGCCGATCGACGCGGCAAGCCCGACCAGGAAAGTCTGCCAGGTGTCATGCGTGGCAAAGGCAGCGGCGAAGATCGGCGCCAGCGTCGACACCGAACCGTCCATCAGGCCGGCCAGGCCGGGCTGCACATAAGTCAGGATGAACTGGCGCTGCTCGGCGGCGGCCTCCTCATCCTTCACATCGCCGGGCACATGCTTCTGCTCCAGCCGCTGCGCCAGTGTCTCGTGACCCTGTTCGGCTATGGCGAGATCGTCGAGAAGTTTTCGCGTCGAAGCATCGGTGGTGTGCTTTGCCGCCTCGACGTAGAACAGGTAGGCCTGCTGCTCCATCGCCTCGGCCTGGCGGCGCACATGCTCGATGCCGAGCGGCCTCACCAGCCAGTCGGGCTTGCGCTCGAAATAGCCTTTCACATGTTCGCGCCGGATCAGCGGAATGCGCTCGCCGAAACGCTTGCGGAAGAGTTCGATCAGGGCGTCGCGATGGCCGTCCTCCTCCTCGGCCATCTCCTCGAACACTTTTGCCGATTGCGGGAAGCTTTCCGCCAGCCCGTCGGCATAGGCCCGATAGATGCGGCCGTCGTCTTCCTCGGATGAAATGGCCAGCGCCAGGATTTCCTGTTCGGAGAGCGATTCGAAGGGGCGGCGGCCGAAGCCGAAAACACGGGAAAGCATGAGGAAAGGACCCTAGTTTAGAATAGTTCTAAACTAGGGTTTGCCACGCTCCGGGTCAATCGCGCCGAGGTCACGGGGTTCAAGAATTGTTGAAGCGCTCGAGCGGCCTCGATCCTTCTTTATTGACGAAGATTCACCTATATAGCTGAACCTAAGACAAGAATAAGGAGCATGCGCATGACGAAGCCGCATCCGCAGCATTTCGACCCGAAACCCGTTCTCGATCTCATCGCCGGCATCGAGGCCGATCTGCAGCGCCTGAAGGGTCTGGTCGAGCAGCAGATCGAAAAGTTCGACCCCGCCAACCCGCACAACAAGGCCCCCGACGGCAAGCTGACCGAGGAAGGGGTCGAGTGCTGCTACCGTATGTTCGATGAAGGCAAGTCGCGCTATTCGGTCGCCCAGCAGATGAAGATCTCCTTTGCCGCCGCTACCCATCGCTTCAACAACTGGCGCAAGCTCGGCGGGACCAAGAGGCAGCGGACGTTGCTTGGGTGAAACTGGCGAGATGTCGGCGGGACAGCGCCCCCCCTCTGGCCTGCCGGCCATCTCCCCCACAAGGGGGGAGATTAACAGCGTCACCGTCCCGCCCTTCTTTCTCCGCTGAAAAGTGGTGAAAGCGCCAATGACTGCCGATCTCCCCCACTAGTGGGGGAGATGTCCGGCAGGACAGAGGGGGGGCGCAGCCGAGGCAGGGGTGATCTCGCATTTCACGCATGACTCCTAGCTTTGTATCGGTCACATCTTTTCGGTGGCACCGCGCCGCCCTTTGCGTGCACCATGGCCGGATCACATCGCTACAGGATCCGCCATGACCACCCTTCCCGGCATCGCCGACATCCACGCCGCCGCGGCCCGCCTCTCCGGCCTGATCGTCGAAACCCCCTTGATCGAATCGCAGGAGCTGAACAAGCGCTTCGGCGGCCGCGTCCTGTTCAAGCCGGAGACGCTGCAGCGCACCGGCTCGTTCAAGTTCCGCGGCGCCTACAACAAGCTGTCGTCGCTGAGCGAGGCGGAACGCAGCCGGGGCGTCGTCGCCTTCTCCTCGGGCAATCATGCGCAAGGGGTCGCCGCTTCGGCCGCCATGTTCGGCGTCAAGGCGGTCATCGCCATGCCGGCGGACGCGCCGGCGATGAAGATCGGCAATGTCCGCAAGATGGGCGCGGAGGTGGTGCCCTTCGACCGCTTTCGCGATGACCGCATGACCGTGGTTCGCCCCTATATCGACAAGGGCATGGTGCTGGTGCCGCCCTTCGACGATCCTGCCATCATTGCCGGGCAAGGCACGATCGGCCTTGAACTCATGCGGCAGGCCAAGGCGCTCGGCGTCGGCCTCGACGCCGTCTTGATCCCCTGCGGCGGCGGCGGCCTGTCGAGCGGCATTTCGGTGGCGGTGAAGGACGCCTCGCCAGGCACAGCGGTCTGGGCGGTCGAGCCCGAGCATTTCGACGATACGCGCCGCTCGCTCGCCGCCGACGCCCGGGTTTCCAACGAAGCGGGCTACAGCTCGATCTGCGACGCGATCCTGACGGCCGAGCCGGGGGTGATCACGTTCGAGATCAACCGCAAGAACCTCGCCGGCGCCATCGCCGTCTCCGACAAAGCGACGGCACAGGCGATGCGCGATGCCATGGCCTATCTGAAGCTGGTGGTCGAGCCGGGCGGCTGCGTCGCGCTGGCGGCGCTGTCATCGGGCGAGATCGAACTGTCGGGCAAGAATGTCGCCGTGGTGCTGTCCGGCGGCAATGTCGATTTCGGCACCTATGCCGGGATCATGGCGGCCGCCTGAGAGCCTTGTCCTCCGCGCCATGCCCGTTATCGACGCATCTGCCATGCGGGAGATGCGGGCGCCCGGACGCCGTTTTACGATCCGGCCGTCGTCATTGGCGATCATGGTTCGTTGGGACAGGTGACAGGATGAAAAAGACCTACGAAAAGCCACGGCTGATGAAGCGCGAGAAGCTCTCGGTCGTGACCGCGGTCACGTGCACGATCTCCCATCCGTGCCCGTAGAGCGGTTCAGCGTTTCACGGAATCGCAGAACCGCTCTAACTATTTGTTTTTACACAATTCCCAAGGGCAAGCGCTACGCGCTTGTCCCGGGAAAACCGTTACACACTTTTCCTCGAATTGCTCTAAACGGCCCGCCGCGTAGCCCAGGTTGCGCGGCGGTGCCGCCAAGTTTTCCGGCGGGCTTCGTGCGAAGCGCCGGTCAGTCCAGCGTGCGCCTGAAGCGCAAAAGCGCGGTGCCGGCGAACACCAGCACGAACACGGCCAGCCAGCCGATCTCGGTGGCGATGGCGTGGAAGTCGGCGCCCTTCAGCATCACCGCGCGGGTGATGCGCAGGAAATGCGTCAGCGGGAAGATTTCGCCCAGCGCCTGGGCCCAACCCGGCATGCCGCGATAGGGGAACATGAAGCCGGACAGGAGCAGGGACGGCAGGAAGAAAAAGAAGGTCAGCTGCATGGCCTGCATTTGCGAGCGGGCCATGGTCGAGATGGTGTAGCCGAGCAGCACCAGCGAGAGCACGAAGACAAGCACCGATGACAATAGAAGCGTCAGGCTGCCGACGAACGGGATGTCGAACAGAAGCTTGGCCGCCACCAGCACCACCGCGACCTGCACCGCGCCGACGACGAGGAAGGGCAGCACCTTGCCCAGCATGATCTCGGCCGGGCTGGACGGCATGGCGAGCAGGTTCTCCATCGTGCCGCGCTCGGTTTCGCGCGTCAGCGCCATGGCCGTCATCATCACCATGGTCATCTGCAGGATGACGCCGAGCAGGCCGGGCACGATGTTGTATTGCGAAATGCCCTCGGGATTGTAGCGCTGGTGCACCACCACCTGCAGCTGCTGCCTGGCGTTCTCGGCGGCGGCGGCCTGCATGCCTTGCGCGCGCAGCAGCGCCTGGCTCGCCACCGTGCTCAGCGTGGAAATGGCGCCACTCGCCGCCGAGGGATCGGTGGCATCCGCCTCGATCAGGATCTGCGGATTGTCGCCGCGCTCGACACGTTTGGCGAAGTCGGCCGGGATGGTGACGACGAAGGAAACGTCGCCGCGCGCCATCAGGAATTCCGCCTCCTCGGCGCTCTGGGTGACATGGTCGAAACGATAATAGCCCGTCACCTGCAGCGCCGAGACCATGGCGCGCGTGTACTGGTCGTTGCTCATCGCCACCAGCGCCGTCGGCAAGCCCTTCGGATCGTTGTTGATGGCAAAGCCGAACAGCACCAACTGCAACAGCGGCACGCCGAGCATCATGGCGAAGGTGATGCGGTCGCGCCGCATCTGGATGAATTCCTTGATCAGCAGCGCGCCAAGCCTGGCGAAGGAGAAGACGCTGTTCATGCCATGTTGTCCTTCGACCCCGACATGAACTGGATGAAGACGTCCTCCAGGCTGGTTTCGCCCGGCGCGACCGTCACGCCCTCGTGCTCCTTCTCGACATCGGCAAGCGCTGCTTCGAGCTTCTTCCTGTCGGAACCGACGACATGCAGCGTCGCGCCGAAAGGCGCCACCTGGTCGACGCCGGGGCGGCCCTGCAGCTCTTCAGCCACCTTGGCCAGCCGCGGCCCCTGCACCACGAATGTCGTCAGCCCGGCATTCCTGACCACTTCGGCGACGGTGCCGGTGGCCAGCATCTTGCCGTAGGAGATGTAGCTGATGCGGTGGCAGCGCTCGGCTTCGTCCATATAATGGGTGGAGACCAGCACGGTGAGCCCGCCGCCGGCGAGACGATGGATCTCGTCCCAGAATTCGCGCCGCGCCTTCGGGTCGACACCGGCCGTCGGCTCATCGAGCAACAACAGCTTCGGCTTGTGCATGATGCAGGCGGCGAGCGCCAGCCGCTGCTTCCAGCCGCCGGACAGCGTGCCGGCCAGCTGGTTGCGGCGCGAGGTCAGGCCGAGTTCCTCCAGTGTCCTGGCGACATATTCCTCGACCGGTTTCAGCCGGTAGAGCCGCGCCACGAATTCGAGGTTCTCGCCGATCGTCAGATCCTCGTAGAACGAGAATTTCTGCGTCATGTAGCCGACTTCGCGCTTGATCCTGAGCGACTCCGTGCGGATGTTGAAACCCAGCACCGTGCCGTCGCCTTCGTCCGGCGTCAGCAGGCCGCACATGATGCGGATGGTGGTGGTCTTGCCCGAACCATTGGGGCCGAGGAAGCCGACGATCTCGCCTTCGGCGACCGACATCGTCACATGGTCGACGACGGTCTTGTCGCCGAACCGCTTGACCAGGCCGTGAACGTCGATGGCGTTCATCTCGCCGTTTCCGCGAGATCGACGTCGACGATCTGGCCGGGCTGCAGCGGGCCGGCATCGCCCTCCGGCCGTGCCTCGACCAGATAGACCAGCTTCTGCCGGTTCTCGAGCGAATAGATCACCGGCGGGGTGAATTCGGGATCGGGCGAGACATAGCTGACGCGCGCCTTCACCCCCGCGCCGCAGCCGTCGCAATGAACGTTGAGCAGGCTGCCGATCCTGACCGAGGAGAAGGCGGCCTCTGGTATGTAGACGCTGAGCTTCACCGCGCCGTCGGGCAGCATCGAGATGACCGGCGCGGTCGGGCCGGCGGTGTCGCCGGGATTGCGGATGACGTCGTTGACGCGGCCGGGCGAGGGCGCGGCCAGCGTGCGCTTGGACAGCCGCCACCGAGCCTGCTCCAGCGCTGCCTGCGCCTGCTTGACCTGATTGTCGGCGGCCTTGATCGTCTCGGGCCGGGCCGGCAGACCACCGACGGCGAGGTTGGCCTCGGCCTGGCCGACCTGGGCATTGGCGGTCTCCAGCGTCGCCGAGGCGGTGTCGTAATCGGCCTGGGTGCCGGTGCCGCGCTTGAACAGATCGGCGGCGCGGTCGTATTTGCGCTTCGCGTCGTCGGCCTGCGCCTTGGCCATGTCGACCTGCGCCTTGAGTGCAGCGATTTCTTCCGGCCGCTTGCCGACCTGCAAATCGGCGAGCTGCGCCTGGGCCTGGGCGAGGCTTGCCTCGGCCTGCGCCACCGCGATCTTGGCGTCGGCGCTTTCCAGCGTCACCACCGTCGTGCCCGGCGTGACGCGATCGCCGCGCTTCACGGCGACGGCCTCGACCTGCGCCACCTCGATCGGCGCCAGGAGCACATAGTCGCCCTCGACATAGCCGACGGCCAGGGGGGCGGCAGGGGCACAGGCCCCGAAAAGCTGCGCGGCGAGCGGCAGCGAACACAGAAAGCTCATGGTCTTTGCCCCTTCATCCTTGCCGCTTCCTCGATCTTTCGGGCGGCCAGTATGGCGCTGAGGTTGTCCGTCGTGACCGCCACGACCTTGGCGGCCTCGGCCGCGCCGATATCGTGCCAGCCCATGCGGCGCATCACCGCTTCGCGGCCGATGCGGAAATAGATGACCTGGCCGATCAGCGTGAACACGGTGAGCCGGGTCCGCTCGCTTTCGGCCGGCTCGCCGGTGGCCTGCTCCCAGATCAGACACAGCCTACGATGTGTCGGCTCGAACACGCCGTCATAGATGCGGTCGAGGGCTGCTGTCGGATGCGACAGTTCGCGCAGGACGAATTGCACGATCTCGCCGGCCTGCGGCTGCGCCACGATGAAGCCGACCATCCGCTCCAGCGCCCCGAAGAGCAGCAAACGCGCGGCCTCCGGATCGTTTGCCGCCGCGACCTGGGCGCTGCCCAGTGCCTGGCCGGCAACCGTCTGGATGGTTTCGACGATATAGTCGGCGGCGGCGGCGCGAAGGCCTTCCTTGCCGCCGAAATGATAGGCGATCGAGCCGATATTGGCCTGCGCCTCCGCCGCGATCTCACGGGTCGAGGTACCGTCGAAACCCTGCCGACCGAACAGTTTCAGCGCCGCCCGCACGAGTGCGGTGCGCGTCAGATCCGCCGGAGAGGTTTCGCGGCGCGGATTTTTGGCGTCGGGGACTTTGATCATGGCAAGACTTTAATCAATCGATTGATTAAAGTCAACTTGTGTTCGGAGTTGTCTTGCCATCGCCCGCGGCAAACGCTTAAGTGCGCGGCCATGGGCAAGGAAGTCGAGCGCAAGTTCCTGGTCTCCAGCATCGCATGGCGGGAGTTGGTCGAGGCGGATATCCGCATTCTCCAGTTCTATCTCGCCACGGCGCCTGGGCGGACCGTGCGCATTCGCATCAGCGACGGCGCTTCCGCCAAGCTGACGCTCAAATTCGGCAGCGGCGCGCGCGAGCGCGACGAGTTCGAATATCCAATCCCGCTCGCCGATGCCGTGGAGATGCTGGACTTCGCCATCGGACGTGTCATCGAGAAGACACGTCACCATGTTAGGCACCGCGGCTATCTCTATGAAGTCGACGTCTTTGGCGGTGCGCTCGCGGGACTTGTGGTGGCCGAACTCGAGACGCCGGAAGACGTGCCGGACGAAATGCTGCCTGACTGGCTCGGCCGTGAAGTCACCGGCGAGCAGAAATTCTACAACGCGTCGCTCGCCCTCGGGGGGATACCGGAGATCGCCGCATGAGCTTTCGTATCGATCCGCGCCTGCCGCTGACCGGCGAGGTCAGGCGCATCCTCGCCGAGGAAATTGGCAAGGCGCTCCTGCATCTGGATACGGCGCGCAGCCGGCCTGAGCAGGGACTGCATAAATGCCGCAAGCGGCTGAAGAGCGCTCGTGCCTTGCTGCGCCTGGTTCATTCCGGCGACGAAACATTCTGCACGACAGAGAATCAGTGCTATCGCAACGTCGCGGCGCTGCTTGCCGGCCCGCGCGAAGCGACGGCGCTGATCGAGACCATCGACCGGCTGGCGGCAGCTTTCCCCAAGGAGAGCGCCGATGGCGGGCTCGATGCCGTACGTGACCGGCTGATCGCCCGCCAGCACGATCTCCACGAAGGCGCCGGCCTCGAAGCTGCGATCGGCGCGGCGACCGCGGCCTGCCAAGACGGTATGAAGCGGATCGAAAGCCTCGACTTGCCCGACCAGCCGGAACAGGCGGCCGACGTGCTTGCCGAAGGCGCCCGGGTCACGCTGCGCCGTGCCAGGAAGGCGCTCGACAAGGCTGGCTCGCGCGGCGAGGCCGACGATTTCCACGATTTGCGCAAGGCGGCCAAGACGCATGGCATGCACCTCTCGCTGCTGGGCAGGCTCTGGCCGACGCCGATCAAGGCGCGGCGCAAGACGGTCGATGCACTGGGCGAGCGGCTCGGCGAACTGCATGATCTGTTCGTCTTGCGCGCGCTGCTCGAGGCCGACGACGAGCCGCTTGGCCCGCCCGAGGACACGAAACTTCTTGGCAAGCTCATGAAGCGCTCGGAGAAGAGTCTGAGAAAGTCATGTCTTGCCGAGGCGGCCGAACTGTTCGGCGACAGCCCCAGGCATTCGACGAAGAAGCTGGCCCGCAAGGCGCGCGATGATCTGGCCAGTCCGGCGCAGCGCGACGAGACGAGCGCTTCGGCCGGCTGACGAAGAGCCGGCACGCTGGCACTTCCCCGCCGGCGTGTGCTAGTCACGCTGCATCATGACCGAGCCCGGCGACACGCTCCTGGACCGACTTGGCCGCTGGCTCGCCGGCCGGTTGCAGCAAGAGTCCTCCGGCTATGAACCCTACACGCCGTCGGACCCTGAAACGCTGCGCCGCACGCTGGAACCCGGCGACATCCTGCTGATCGAGGGCAACCAGAAGATCTCGGCGGCGATCAAGTACCTCACCCAGTCGACATGGTCGCACGCGGCCTTCTATGTCGGCGACGCGCTGGCCGAACCGGGGGACGGAACAGAGCGGCGGCGGCTGATCGAGGTCACGCTCGGCGAAGGCTGCGTGGCGGTACCCTTGTCGCGCTACCGCACCTACAACACCCGCATCTGCCGGGCGAGCGGGCTGACGCCGGAGGACCGCGAGACGGTCGTCGCCTTCATGATCGGCAAGCTTGGCCTGAAATACGACCTCAAGAACATTTTCGACATGCTGCGCTATTTCCTGCCGACGCCGCCGGTGCCGGTGCGCTGGCGCCGGCGCATGCTGGCCTTCGGCTCCGGTGACCCGACCCGGGCCATTTGCTCCTCGCTCATCGCCGAGGCCTATGGCCGGATCCACTACCCGATCCTGCCCGAGATCACCCGTGCGCCGGGCCGCGCCTCGGCGCAGTCGAGCTATATGCGCAAGGAAATCCTGCACATTCGCCACCACTCGCTCTACACGCCGCGCGACTTTGACCTGTCGCCGTTTTTCCGCATCGTCAAACCGACGCTGGAATATGGTTTCGACTACCGGCAAATGGTCTGGGACGACAAGGCCGCCAGTGCGGAGACGAAAGCCGCCGAATAATGCATGTTTGGCAGTCCTTTCAAGCTGGAAGCGGGCGCCGTCCTTTTGCGGCGGGCTGCTCAGGCGTCCGCGCGCCGGCATCGCGCGGGTGCGGGCCGATCGGCATGATCGCGGGAAACGGCGTCGCTCCAAAGGCAAACGTCCATTTGTAGCCGGTGAGCCCGTCCTCGGGCGTCGTATGCTGGTCGTGGTGAGCCAGCAATTTGGCGCGCTCGGCAAGGTCCTCCGCTTCGCGCCGCACCATCTCGGCCGTCTCCGGCCGCATCCGCCTGGAGAAGCTGACGAAGGTCGCCTCCTTCTCGATATGGGTGATGGCCCAGCCGATGAAATTCTTGTTGGTCATCTCGAACAGCGACCTGAGCGGCCCCTCGAAATTCCACTGGATCGGCGTTTCGACCAGCAATCTCGCCGTGAGGCCCCGGCCGAGCGCGATCAGGCCGAGTTCTTCCAGGTCGCGCAGATAGAGGAACATCGAGGCCTCGCTCAGGCCTTGCGAGCGCATGATGCCCTCAGGCGTGAACTTTTCCGACAGCATGACGAAGACGAACAGCAGCGCCGGCCGCCCGGCGAGCCGGCGCTCGATCTCGGGCGCGATGTGGTTGACCGGGCCCGGCCCCCGGTTCATCGAGCCAAGCACGTTTTCCAGCTCGACGCCGGCTGCGGCGCAGATCTCGACCAGCCGGTCGAGCTTGCAGTTGCGCTCGTGGAAGATGCGCTTCACCGTCGGCTCGGAAACGCCCATGCGTTCGGCCAGCTCGCGATAGGTTACGCCCTTCGCCTTCAGTGTCCGCTTCAGCGCCTCGAAGATCAGACCGTTCATGGGATGCACCTCTTGCCGGCAATTTCGTATCGACTTTCGATACTAACGGTAATCAGGCTTTTCGAAAAGTATCGGAAATCCTAGCTCACCGCCTGTCAGCACAGGAGAACAGCCATGAAACACTTCATCATCTCAGCCTTGGTCGCCACCATCGGCATCGCGGCCGCACCAGCGGTCCAGGCCGGCGAACTCTGGCGGGCAACGGGCCTCGAACAACCGGAATCGGCACTGTTCGACGCCGCCAACAACCGCATCATCGTCTCCAATATTGTCGGTAACCCGGGCGATGCCGACGGCAACGGCTATCTCAGTGTGCTGTCCCTGGACGGCAAGATCGTCACCCAGCACTGGACCGAAGGCATGGACGCGCCCAAGGGCATGGCAATATCGGGCGGCAAGCTCTATGTCGCCGACATCACCAAGGTCCGCGTCGTCGATCTTGCCAGCGGCAAGCTGATCGCCAGCATCGTGGTGCCGAATGCCGTCTTCCTCAACGACATGACTGCGGATCAAACGGGCAAGGTCTATGTCAGCGACATGCTGGCCGACACGATCTACCGCATCGACGGCGACAGACCGGAGCTGTTCGTCAAGGACGCGTTGCTGGCTTCGCCCAATGGCGTCTTCGCCGATGGCGACCGGCTGATCGTTGCCTCCTGGGGAAAGGGCATCAAGCCCGACTTCAGCACGGCGGAGCCGGGCGGGCTGCTGTCGGTCGACCTCGCCAGCAAGGTGGTTTCGCCGCTGCCCGGTGCGCAGAAATTCGCCGACCTCGACGGCGTCATCGCCATTGGCGACACCATCTACGCCACCGCCTACATGACCGGCACGCTTTACCGCTACAAGGCCGGCGGAACTCCGGAAGCGGTGGCGCACTTCAAGCCGGGCAGCGCCGACATCGGCACCGACGGCAAGTCGATCCTCTATGTGCCGCTGATGAACGAGGGGGAGGTCGCAGCGCTGAAGCTCGATTGAGAAACGGTGCCTCGGGGCCGAACCGCGACCTTCGCTAACAGCCGTCGATGGACCCGTGGTAGGAAAGGTCCATCGACGGCGATGGAGGTTTGCCATGGAAGACTTTGCCATGGAAGACAGGGACATCCGGGCGGCCCTGGATCGCCACTGGGCGGCCTCCGACGCAGGTGACTTCGAGGCGGAACACCGGATCTACCGGGAGGACGCGGTGCTCGACTATCCGCAATCGGGCGAGCGCATCCGCGGACGGCGCAACATCCAGTCCTCCCGCGCCGCGCAACCGAACCGCAAGCGCTTCACCGTGCGGCGGATCACCGGCACGGGTGACCTCTGGGTCACCGAATATGTCCTGACCTATGACGGGCGGCCATCCTACACCGTCAGCATCATGGAGTTCCTGGACGGCAAGGTGGCCCGCGAGACCCAGTATTTCAGCGATCCATTCGAACCGGGAGCCTCGCGGGCACAATGGGCCGAGCGGATATTGTGAGCCATGCGGAAAATCATCCGCCGATCGCCCGCGCGGAGCTGCCGAACGAGACCGTCGCTCTCGCCCGCTTCCTGATCGGCAAGCTGGTGATGCGGGCGTTGCCCGAAGGCATTGTCGGCGGCCGCATCGTCGAGACCGAGGCCTATGTCGTGGGCGACGCCGCCGGGCATGGTTTCAGGGGAATGACCCCGCGCAATCGTTCGCTGTTTCTCGAGCGCGGCCACGCCTACGTCTATCTCGCCTATGGCACCTCCATGATGCTGAACGTCTCGAGCGAGGGGCAGGGGATCGGCACCGGTGTCCTGATCCGGGCGCTGGAACCGCTCGAAGGCATCGCGATCATGCGGCGGAACCGTGGCATCGAGCGCTTGCGTGACCTGGCGCGCGGGCCGGGAAGGCTGGCCTCGGCGCTGCGGATCGATCGTTCGCTCGACGGGCTCGACCTCTGCCGGAAAGGGCTTTTATGGCTCGCAGGCGATGCCCAGGACCCCGGCGAGATCGGGCAAGGCATCAGGATCGGCATTTCGAAGGATGCCGACCGCCCGCTGCGATTCTATCTCAGGGGCAGCCCGTTCGTCAGCGGTCCGAGATCGCTCAACCGATGAGACGCCGGCCAGCCGCCCTCCTTCGTTGAAAGGAAGCTGGACGCGAAGGAGCCGCGCCTCTCGCTTTCCCACTAGCTGCGCCCGCGCGTCGCGGATCGAGGCGGCATAGGTCACCAGCGGCCGCTTGATGCCGGCGGTGCCGCGGGCTTGAGGCGCACGCCCCTGCCGCCGCGCTCGCTGGCCTGGTTCTCGCCGATCAGTTCCACCCCGGCCTCGTCGAGCGCCTGGATGACCTTCATCAGCGTATCGACCACGCCCCGGACCACGCCGTCGCTCGCTTCCATGCGCTGGATGGTTGGAAGCGAAACGCCGGCGCGCTCGGCGAGCGTCTTCTGATCGATGCCGGCCAGGGCCCTTGCGGCACGCATCTGCGCGGCAGTGATCATCGGCCGCAACCCATGTCTGCGTCCGCGGAGATGACGCATGATGTTTCAAGCATCAGCGTCAATCCTTGTGACTTAAGCACCGTCGCCTGATTGTCCATTTTCGATACTTCCCGAGGATTGCAAGCTAGGATGTTGTCCATCTGAGGCAGGGGGGTAACGCGGTTGAACATTTTCAGGACTTTGGTGACATCGGCATGCTTGCTGTCAATGGCTCTGGCGCTGGCAGGATGTGGTGGACACCTGATCAACAGATTGATCTGAGGGCAAGCCCGAGCGGCGTGGCCAGGCGCCATCAGGTGTCGTCGCTCACCACCTTGCGCCGCTGCAGGATCCGCGCCACCAACCAGCATAGCATCGCCCAGGCGAAGCCCGCACACCAGCCCGCCAACACATCCGACGGCCAGTGGACGCCGAGATAGATGCGGCTGACGCCGACCAGCACCGTCGTCAGCACGGCGAGGGACAGGACGTATATCTTCGTCGCCCGGCCATGCAGGAAGCGCGCCGCGAGCGAACCGAGCGTGAGATAGGTCACCGCCGACAGCATGGCGTGGCCACTCGGGAAGGAAAGCGACGTCTCGCTGACCAGATGCGAGACGAGCTCGGGCCGCGGCCGATCGACGCCGACCTTCAGCAGGCTCGACAGAACCTGGCCACCCGCCACGGCGACAAAGATGAGAAGCGCGGTCCCAGGCCTGCGGATCAACAGCAGATAGATGATCGTTGCCGTCGTGATCAGCACCAGCACGCTGGCGCTGCCGAGGCTGGTGATGTCGCGCATCGCCCCCTCCAGCCATGGCGGGCCGATTGGGATACCGGGTTGGCCCGTCTGACGGAAGGCAAGCAGGATTTCGGTGTCGAAGGCGTGTGGCGTGGTGGCGCGCGCCACCTCCATCAACTCCTCGAAGCCCCAAAGCCCGCCGGCGATGACAAGGCCGGCCAGCAGGACCGGGAATTCGATCCGGTTAAGCAGGGTGCTTGCAGTGTCTTTCATCGGATCGGTACCGCAGCCTTCATTCGGTCATCGTCCCTGCAGATAGGGCCCGAGCGTGATCAGCGCCACGGCCGCGATCGCCAGCACGATGCCGGCGGCCTGCAGCGCGTTGACGCGCTCGCCGAAGAACACCAGCGCGACGACATTGACCGAGACCAGCTGAATGACGGCCGAGAGGCTGAAGGACACCGACATGCCGAACTCTCGGATCAGCCGCAGCATGATCAAGTTGCCCAGCGAATAGAGTGCCAGCGTCAGCAGGATCTTGCCGAGGCTCGGCGCCAGTCCCCATTGCTTGGCGGCGGTCGCCGCCAGAAGGAAGATCACCGTTGAAAAGCCAAGCTGCAGCAGTCCCGAAAAACTCAACGTCCGTCCCCTTAGAAGCGGCTGCCGCCGCGTGTGCCGCGGACCTTGTTTCCCAAGCGCCCCGAGACGTCAAGCGACCTCGTTCCAACTAAGGTCTTGGCAAGGGCAAGACTGAGGCTCAATGTGCCAATGTCGCCCAGCTGTCGATGGGGAGGGGGCGGTCAGGGGCTTATGATTCGTATTCTGCAGAATTTGGCGCGGCGCTGGAGCGAGCTTTCGCTAGCCCTGCAATTCCTCGTTGCCGGTGGGTTTGGCCTCCTGGCCGTCATGCTCGTCGTCGGCACCTGGGTAACGACGCAGATCCGGGACGGCGTCATGCGCAATTCGGCCGCCACGACAGCGCTCTATGTCGACAGCGTGATCGCGCCGCTGCTGCCGGACCTGCGCAAGAGCGAAGAGCTCAGCGAGGCCGTCAAGCAGGCGCTCGACGAGACGCTTGGCCAGGGTGCGCTCGGCAAACGCCTGGTTTCGTTCAGGCTCTGGCGGCGCGACGGCACGGTGCTCTATGCGAAGGACGCGGCCTTGATCGGCCGCCGCTTCAATCTGACCGACAATCTGCTGTCCGCTTTCCAGGGCAACGTCACCGCCCAATTCGATACGTTCGACGAAGACGAAAGGAAGGAACAGGCTGTCGGCGTGCCCTTGCTGGAGATCTACAATCCCGTGCGCGAACCCTGGTCCGGCAATGTGGTGGCCGTCACCGAATTCTTCGAGGTCGCCAGCGATTTCAAGGCCACGCTGGCTTCCGCGCTGCTGTCGAGCTGGCTGGTCGTGGCCGGCACCACCTTGACGGCTTTTCTGCTGCTGTCGGGCATCGTCCTGCGGGCCAGCCGCACCATCGACGATCAGCGCGGCGCGCTGCGCCACCAGGTGTCGGAACTGCAGGACCTGGTGACGCAAAACAGCGCCTTGCGGCAGCGTGTGCAGCGGGCGTCCCGCCGCGCCACCGCACTCAACGAAAGATATCTGCGCCGGATCGGCGCCGACCTTCATGACGGACCGGCGCAACTCGTGGCGCTGGCGGCTTTGCGCATGGACAGCCCGGTATTTTCGGACGACGGCCATACGACCGAGAGCCGTTCGACCGAGGTCGCGATGATCCGCAAGACGCTGGAGGATGCCATGCGCGAAATACGCGGTATCTGCACCGGCCTTGTGCTGCCGCAGATAGAGACGGCCGCCGCCAAGGAGATATTACGGCTGGCCGTCGACGAACATGAGCGCCGGACGGGAACCTCGGTGAGGCTTACCGTGCCCAAGCATTTGCCCGAACCCGGCGCCTCGGAGAAGATCAGCATCTATCGTTTCGTGCAGGAAGGGCTGAACAATGCGTATCGCCACGGGCGAGCCAAGGATCAGACAGTGCGTGCCGGGATGAAGAATGGCCGGCTTTTTGTTGAAGTGTCGGATAGCGGGCCGGGCTTCGACCCGGCGCGGGTCGAGGGGCTGGGGCTGGCCGGCCTGCGGGAGAGGGTCGAAAGCATTGGCGGCCAGTTCCAGACCTTGACCGGAGCACAAGGCACGCGATTGGTAATCAGTCTATCGGTTGAGGAGCAAGCATGATTGGCGCCATTCGAATCGCTATTGTCGATGATCATCCGCTGTTTCGCGAAGGCGTGACGCGCAGCCTGTCGGAGATCGGAGGCTTCGAGATCGTCGGCGAAGGTGCGACGGCGCAGGATGCCGAACGCATCGCCTCGACGGTCCAGCCTGACATATTGCTGCTCGACATCTCCATGCCGGGCGGCGGCCTGGCCGCGGTTACAAGCATCCTTGCCGACCACCCCGCCCAGAAGATCGTCATGCTGACCGTTTCGGAGGCCAATGCCGACGTCACCAAGGCCCTGAATGCGGGGGTGCACGGCTATATCCTCAAGGGTGTCGGATCGCGAGCACTCGCCGACATCCTGCGCAGCGTCACGGCCGGCGAGAGCTATCTTTCGCCGACGCTGTCGGCGCGGCTGCTGTCCGATCTCCAGTCCCCGCAGCCTGCCAATGGCGAGGCGGACCGGCTGCGGCAACTGACCGGGCGACAGACGGAAATCCTGCGGTTGGTGGCGGAGGGGCTCAGCAACAAGGAGGTTGCCTTGCGCCTGGAGTTGCAGGAGAAGACGGTCAAGCACCACATGACCGGGGTGCTGTCGAAACTCAACGTGCGAAACCGCACCGAGGCGGCCCTCATGATGCGCGAGTTGCGCGACCGAGACAGGAACCGCGCGTAGGCCATCGCGGAACCGCTCTAACTATTTGTTTTTACGCAATTCCCAAGGGCAAGCGCTGTGCGCTTGTCCCGGGAAAACCGTTACACACTTTTCCTGGAATTGCTCTAAAGCCAGACAAAACGAGGTCACCTCCGCCGGGGGCGGCGGAGGTGACGTGTGAAGCTGGTCGTTGCCTGTTGACCGGCCTCACAAGGCCTTGAGACGCCTGACATCGGCGGGCGTGGCCCGACGGTCGATTATCGTGCGGCCGAGCGCGTCGCGCATCCTGAAACGACCGTTCTCGATCTTTTCCGTCATGCCGTTGGGGTGCTCGACCGAGATCTTGCTGCCGTCCACGCTGACCTTGTCGCCGGTCGTGGCGTTGACATGGCTGGTGCCCGTGCTGCTCTGGCTGGCGCCCGATCCCGAGTTGCCGCTACCGTCATCTGTTCCGGAATTGCCGCCGTTTCCATTTCCGTTGCCGTTATTGCCACCGCTGCTGTTGCCGCTGTTGCCGCCGTTTCCATTTCCGTTGCCGCTGTTGCCGCCGCTGCTGTTGCCGCTGTTGCCGCCGTTTCCATTTCCGTTGCCGCTATTGCCGCCGCTGCTGTTGCCGCTGTTGCCGCCGTTTCCATTTCCGTTGCCGCTGTTGCCGCCACCGCTGTTGCCGTTGCTGCCACCGTTGCCGTTGCCGTTGCCGTTGTTGCCACCGCCATTGCCGCCCTTGGCGGCCTGTGCGGTGGCGGCATCGATTCCGGGGGCGGAGCCGTTCAGGGCGATTCGATAGGGAGCAATGGTCAACGGCAAAGCCGCCGCAGTGACGAGCGCCAGCCGGCAACAACGGGCCGTGATCGATCCGTTCATCCTGATCTCCGTCGATTGAGCCGGCGCGCCCACCCCAACGTTGCAACCAGCAACATCGCCGAAAGATGTATTGACCGGAAGCGACCTCCGACCGTTGCGTTTGTCCCCCAGGACCTTTGGAAGCGCAAGGTTGGACCAAAGTCCGAGGTCATGGATGACAACTGCCTCGCTCGGAGCGGTGGAACAGGTATGATGTCACGAAAATGTGATCAGCCGGCTGTAGGGGTCGAAAGCGACAAAAGCTCCAGCCACTCCAAAGCCAGAGGCCCTCATGACCGAACATCGCTCCCCCGACGCCAGATTCCGCACCAGCCTGCTCGAGGAAAACGAAGGACCGGCCATCAACCCGACCGACAACCGCACCATGGGCGAGATCATCGCCGCGCGGTTCTCGCGCCGGGGGTTCCTCAAGGGATCGCTCGCCGTCTCGGCGATCGCCGCCACGGTCGGCCCGCTGGCCATGATCGCCGCGGACGATGCCCGCGCCGCGGAAGGCTCGGCCTTCAAGTTCGACGAGCTCGAGGCCGGCATCGACGACAAGCATCATGTCGCGCCGGGCTATGACGCCGACGTGCTGTTGCGCTGGGGCGATCCGCTGTTTGCCGATTCGCCGGAATTCGACCCGACGAAGCAGTCGGCTGAGGCGCAGGCCAGACAGTTCGGCTACAACAACGACTATGTCGGCTATATCCCGATCGACGGCTCGGCCGAGCACGGCCTGCTGGTGGTCAACCACGAATACACCAACCCGCATCTGATGTTCCCGGGCATCGTTTCGATCGTCGAGAAGGACGGGAAGAAGAAGGCCGAGGTCGCTCCGCTCTCGAAGGAGCAGGTCGATGTCGAAATGGCGGCGCATGGCGGCACCATCGTCGAGATCCGCAAGGACGGCGGCAAATGGCAAGTGGTGCGCGACGGCAAGCTCAACCGCCGCATCACCTCCACCACAGAGATGGCGCTGTCCGGCCCGGTCGCCGGCCATGATCGCGTCAAGACCAATGCCGACGCATCCGGTACCAAGGTGTTCGGCACCATCAACAATTGCGCCGGCGGCGTCACGCCGTGGGGCACCTATGTGATGGCCGAGGAAAACATCCATGGCTATTTCTCCGGCGAACTGCCCGAGGGTCACAAGGAAGCCGCCAACTACAAGCGGCTCGGTATTCCCGAAGGCGCCTATGAATGGGGCGCGCATTACGACCGCTTCAACCTCGCCAAGGAGCCCAACGAACCCAATCGCTTCGGCTGGATCGTCGAGGTCGACGTCAACGACCCGACCTCGACCCCGCGGAAGCGCACCGCCATGGGCCGCTTCAAGCATGAGGGCGCCGAATCGATCGTTGCCAAGGACGGCCGCGTCGTCTTCTATCTCGGCGACGACGAGCGCTTCGACTATGTCTACAAGTTCGTCACCAAGGGCGCCTTCAACGCCAACGACCATGCCGCCAACAAGGACCTGCTCGACGACGGCACGCTGCATGTCGCCAAATTCGCCGAGGACGGCACGGTCGACTGGCTGCCGATCGTCTTTGGGCAGGGCCCGCTGACGGCCGAGAACGGCTTCGCCAGCCAGGCCGACGTGCTGATCGAGACACGGCGTGCCGCCGATCTGCTCGGCGCCACCAAGATGGACCGGCCCGAGGACATCCAGCCCAATGGCGTCAACGGCAAGGTCTATGTGATGCTGACCAACAATTCCAAGCGCAAGGCCGACCAGGTCGATGCCGCCAACCCGCGCGCCGAGAACGCCTTCGGCCACATCATCGAGATCACCGAGACCGACGGCGATTTCACCGCCGCCAAGGGCAAATGGGAAGTGCTGCTGAAATGCGGCGATCCCTCCGTCGCGGATGTCGGCGCCACCTTCTCGACGGCGACGACGGCCAATGGCTGGTTCGGCATGCCCGACAATTGCGCGGTCGATTCGGCCGGGCGCCTGTGGGTCGCCACCGACGGCCAGGGCCCGAAAGCCACCGGGCGCACCGATGGCCTGTGGGCGGTCGACACGGAAGGTGCCGCGCGGGCGACCTCGAAACTGTTCTTCCGCGTGCCGATCGGCGCCGAAATGTGCGGCCCGCTGTTTGCGCCCGACGACCAAACCGCCTTCGTCGCCGTGCAGCATCCGGGCGATGGCGGCGAGGATTGGGAAGGCTTTGGCCGCCCGTCCTACTACGAGGATCCGTCGACGCGCTGGCCCGACTTCAAGCCCGACATGCCGGTGCGGCCAGCGGTCGTCGCCATCACCAGGCAGGGTGGCGGCAAGATCGCGGTCTGATCTCGGGGCTCTGGTGGAGCAGGGATCTGCCGGTTGGCGTGGGTCATGGACGTCCGCGAGTGTCGTCATCCCAGGGCGGAGCAGGAGCGAAGCTCCGTCGCGGAGACCCCGGGATGACGAAGCGATGGCTGTTTGTGCCAATCGCCAAGGCTCAAGCCTCGGGAAAGACTGGTAATTTAGGAATGGCGCCCTAACTCCTCTCCCAGGAGACCGCCGCCATGTCGAAGTCAGTCTATGATCGTGGCCTGCTCAAGCCTGGCGAAATCGCCAGGCTGCAGCGCGTCTTTGACGAAGCCTGCCTGCGCCGCGACGCGCAGCCCGATTCGCCGGAAGCGCGCGAAATCGCCCTGACGCTGCTTGCGCTCCACAATGCCGGCATGGTCGACGAGGAGATGTTGATGGAAGCCGTCGGTTTCCGCCGGCTCGAACCGAAATCGGCGTGATGTCCGCGGTCGCGTCCAGCCCTATGCAGCGCGCTGAACGACGGCGACATTGATCGGGGTCCTCAAGCTGAAGCCGATGGACTCGTACAGCCTTATCGCGCCGGCGTTTGTGGCAAAGGCGTGAAGGTACGGGATTTCGCCGCGTGCGAAAATCTGGTTGGCCACGAACACGGACAGCAGCCGGCCAAGGCCGGTGCCGCGAAACTCGGGGTGCGCGCACACGCCGCTGAGTTCGGTATAGCCGGGCTGCTTCATGCGCTCGCCGGCCATCGCCACCAGCCTGCCCTCGACCTTCACGCCCCAGAAGGCGCCAAGGCTCAAGGCGCCTGATGTGAACGGACCAGGCTTGGTGAGCGACGCCAGGGCCAACATTTCGACAGCGTCCTCTGGCGTCAGGGGCTGGACGCGTTCATCCGGCACGGCCGGCGACGGCGCCTCGGCAATCATCTGGACGGCGTCGGCGGTCGAAATCGCCGCGAGACCCGGCGGAAGGGCAATGGTGTCGGCTTGCGCCATGATGACGCTCTCATCCGGGCCAACAAGCTCGCCAAGTGCCTGCAGGCTTGCGGAATCATCCGCGGCGGTGGCGGCAAAGAGGGCGATTGACGGCGAATAGCGCCTGGCGAGATCGCCGCCTTGCGCGAAGGCGCGATGCCGCGTCTCAAGCGCGCTCCAGACGGGCCGGTCGAGAACATGTTTCATTGCACGGCGCCCGTTTTGACACGACGGTCGAGCGGGGCCGTGGCCAGCCCATCCTCGATGGCGGCGAGTTGATCGAGAAGCGGTCCTGAAAGGTCCCGGCACAGATCCGCGACAGCGTTTTCGATGCGTGGCCACACATCCCGTTTCGCCACATCGACGAGCCGCTGACCCTTGCCCGTCAGCGAGACCACCCGCCGTCGCTGGTCATCCCGTGACTGAATGGCTTCGACCAGCCCCAGCTCGGCCAGCAGCGACACGCTCCGTGTCACGCCCGGCTGTGTCAGCCCGAGCGATTGCGCCAGCTCGCCGATGGCCAGGGGCCCGAGCCTGTCAAGAGCGGCCAGCAGGGGGTACTGGCTCGACTGAAGCGGAACCTCCAGGCCGTCGAGCAGCTGTTGCGCATCGGCCTGTAACTGTTCGCCGATGCGCTTCAGCCGGCTGCCGAGGCAGAGATAGCCAAGCGATCGGATAACGTCTTCCATCATCATTTCCCGCGATAGTTTGTAACATGTTATATAACATGGCATATAAAATGCAGGAGCGATATGCTTGTCGCCCGCCTCCGCGATCAAATCAGCGTGACGCGCCCGAGGGCCGGGAGGAGCCGGCGATGCGCCTGGCGATCGCCTTGCCCAATATGCTGGCATTGGCAAAGCAGCCGCGGATGCTCGGCCGCATGCCGGTGAACCACAGGCCTGGCAGTTTCGCATCGGCTTGCCCGCCGTTGAAGAGCGGGACGCCCTTGCCGTCGAGCACGCCGAGATTGCCGACCATGCGCTCCAGCCCGGTGCGATAGCCGGTCGCGGCAATGACGATATCGGGATCGACCAGGCTGCCATTGGCCAGGACCACGCCGTCGCGGGTGAACTCCCGTATCGCCGGCACGACGACGATCTTGCCCGATTTGATGGCGTCGACGGCACCATCATCCGCGGCGATCGCCGTGTAGTCCGAGGTCAGGCGGCTGGCGCCGCCCGACGGCGCGGGCGGCATGCCGAATTTGGTCAGATCGCCGAAAACCAGGCGCTGCGTCGCGGCGATCGCCGCATCGGCGACGCGCAGCGGCAAACGCGCCATGAGCGGCGAAAGCCGGTGCACGGCGATCTTGCCGATGCGCTTGGGCAGCAGCGCGGGCCCGTTGCGGGCCGACAGCCAAAGCGCCGCCGTATCCACGCCGGCCAGATGATTGAGGGCGTCGAAGCCCGAATTGCCGGCGCCGACGACCAGCACCTTCTTGCCGGCATAGGCCGAGGCGTCGCCAAAATCCGCCGAATGGATGATCCGGCCCGCGAAGGCCTGCATGCCCTTCCACTGCGGCGTGAAGGGCTCCCTGTCGCGGCCGGTGGCGACCACGACATGACGCGCCAGGCGCAAGCCGGCGCTGGTCCGCACGGCCCAGTGGTCGCCCCTGAACACGATGGCCTCGACGGCAACGCCGAACTCCACCGGCAGGCGGTTCGCCTCCCGGAAATCGTTCATATGGCGGATAACGACGTCCCTGTGCGGAAAGGCGGGAGTATCCCCGGGATAGGCAAGGCCGGGCAGCGCCGAGAGATCGCGATGGGTGTTGAGATGCAATTGCTGGTGCCGCCGGTGCCAGGGCTCGGCCAGCCGGCTCTCCTTTTCCAGGATCGCCGTCGGCACGCCGGCCTTGATCAGGGCATGCGCGACGGTCAGTCCGGCGGCGCCGGCGCCAATGACGATTGCAGGCTCGACCGCCACCAATTGCTCCACCATCGGTCTGGTTGTCGTATCAGCCATTCACTCTCTAGTCCCATTCAGCCGCCGCGCATTCCCGCAAGGCTCGCAGCAGGCTGTAACCGTTTGATCGCGCGCAGCCCCATATATGGGTGTCATCGCCGAGCCCTGCGCCGGGCCGCGGCCACGCTCCAGAACATTTCGTCGCCAAGCGGAAACGACTGGATCGCGGAAATGCGGCCAAAACAACAAGATGGAGCGGAATGCCCGCTTCTGTCCGAATACATCCAGCCCTATATGGCATATCGGCGGCATCGGCGATAATCAGGTCGCGGCAATGTGATTGATTCGAGTTCCGGGGGGCTGGCGGATCTCGTTACCGGCGCAGGAATTCGAAACCGCAAAGATTTCGGCTTCCCGCGAAAATCAAGACGCCGTGGCGCGTCTTGCGTGTCGACAGGCACGCCACGCCACAGACGGCACGCGGAATCTCGACCATGCCCTCCTTGCGGATCTATTTCGACAAAATCCTCGAGGGCGCCTCGCCCAAGGTCGAGCGCCAGGCGTTGACGCATGTCGAACGTCTGGCCCTGGTCCGCCGCCATGGCGACTTCTCGCTCGCCTATTCCACTGCCGTGCAGGGCAAGCTTTCCTATTTTGGCGATGCCGACGGCTACATCGCCTTCGGCACCAAGATGAAGCATCATTTCGCGCTCGGCGACCCGGTGGCGGCGCCGGCGCGGCGGGCCGACTACATCAGGCGCTTTGTCGAGACCGCCGGCGCCCCGTGGTTCGTGCAGATCGGCGCGGATACGGCACACGTGCTGGCCGGGCTCGGCTACAAGATCAACCGGCTGGGCATCGACACAAGCCTTGTCCTGCCCGAGCATGACTTTTCCGGCAAGCGCAACGAGACCGTGCGCTATTCCGAGCGCTGGCTGCTGAAAAAGGGGTTTTCGTTCGACGAGGACAAAAGGACCGTCTTCCTCGACGAGATCACGCGACTTTCCGACAATTGGCGCGGCGACCGCATCGTCAAGCGCTGGGAAATGGGCTTTCTGAACCGCCCCTTCTACGATCAACTCGGCACCGACATGCGCCGTTTCGTGCTGCATGGTCCTGACGGCGAGCTGGTCGCCCTGCTCGATTTCGATCCGCTGTTTCGCGACGGCAAGGTCATCGGCTATACCACCGCCTTCAAGCGCAAGCATATTGATGCCTCGCCGCACGCCGAGATCGGCCTGACCAAATTCGCGGTCGACCGGTTTCGCGAGGAAGGCATATCGGTGGTCACGCTTGGCCTGTCGCCGCTCGTCGACGTGACCCCAAGCGGATTTGCCGAAAGCGACTTCTGGCGCAACGCCTTCCAGCGCGCCTACGCCTCGCCCTGGATCAACCGCCGCCGGTTCAACCTGCAAGGCCAGGCTGCGTTCAAGCGCCGTTTCCACGGCGTGGAAGAGCCGGTCTACATCGCCTTCCGCGAGGGAACGTATATCGAGATGCTGGGGTTGCTGCGGCTGGTCAAGGCGATCTAGGGACGCAGCGCGCGGTCGGCCATGCCCTTCCTTTCGTCATCCTAGGGCGGAGCAAGGAGCGAAGCGACGCGGCGCAGACCCGAGGATCAATGCCGGGACTTCAACGCGCAGCCACGGTCCGAATTCTGCTCCGCTGCACCCTTCGACCCAGGTCACGGAATGGATCCTCGGGTCTCCGCAACGGAGCTTCGCTCCTGCTCCGCCCGTGGATGACGACGGTGGGGGGCCGCGTCAGTTGCGCAGCCGATACCCAGTCTTGAAGATCCAGGCGACAACCGCGATGCAGGCAGCCAGGAAGACCAGCGTCATGCCGAGGCTGATGCCGACCGAGACGTCGGCCTTGCCGAAGAAGCTCCAGCGGAAGCCGCTGATCAGGTAGACGACCGGGTTGAACAGCGTGATCGTCTTCCAGATGCCGGGCAGCATATGGATCGAATAGAAGCTGCCGCCGAGGAAGGTCAGCGGTGTGATGATGAGCAGCGGCACCAGCTGCAGCTGCTCGAAGCTCTTCGCCCAGATGCCGATGATGAAGCCGAACAGGCTGAAGGTCACCGCCGTCAGCACCAGGAAGGCGATCATCCAGAATGGATGCTCGATCCTGAGCGGCACGAACAGCGAGGCAGTGGCCAGGATGATCAGGCCGAGGATGATCGACTTGGTGGCCGCCCCGCCGACATAGGCGATGACGATCTCCAGATAGGAGACCGGCGCCGACAGCAGCTCGTAGATGGAGCCGACGAATTTCGGGAAGTAGATGGCGAAGGAGGCGTTGGAGATCGACTGCGTCAGCAACGACAGCATGATCAGCCCCGGCACGATGAAGGCGCCGTAGGCGATGCCGTCGATCTCGGTGATGCGCGAGCCGATCGCCGAGCCGAAGACCACGAAATAGAGCGATGTCGAGATGACCGGCGAGATGATGCTTTGCAGCACGGTGCGGAACGCACGCGCCATCTCGACCCGGTAGATCGCCCATACTGCGCGAAAATTAGGGGCTGCGCGCAGGTTCATGGCTCTCTCCTCACCAGATTGACGAATATCTCCTCGAGCGAGCTGTTTTGCGTGTCGATGTCACGGAACTGGATGCCGCCGGCCTCGAGATCGCGGATCAGCGAGGCGACGCCTGGCCGTTCGGCCTGGTTGTCATAGGTGTAGGTCAGTTGCCCGCCATCAGGCGACAGCTCCAGCGCATAGCGCGAGAAGGCTTCCGGTATGGCCGTCAGCGCATTGCGCAGCTCCAGCACCAGCCGCTTGCGGCCGAGCTTGCGCATCAGTTCGGCCTTGTTCTCGACCAGGATGATCTCGCCGCGGTTGATGACGCCGACACGGTCGGCCATGGCCTCGGCTTCCTCGATATAATGGGTGGTGAGGATGATGGTGACGCCATCCTCGCGCAGCCGGCGCACCATCTCCCACATGTCCTGACGCAGTTCGACATCGACGCCCGCCGTCGGCTCGTCGAGGAACAGGATGCGCGGCTCGTGCGACAGCGCCTTGGCGATCATCAGCCTGCGCTTCATGCCACCCGACAGCGTGATCGCCTTGGCGTCTTTCTTGTCCCACAGCGAGAGATCGCGCAGCACTTTTTCGACGAAGGCCGGGTTGGCCGGCTTGCCGAACAGGCCGCGGCTATAATTGACCGTCGCCCAGACACTCTCGAAGGCGTCGATGGTCAACTCCTGCGGCACCAGGCCGATCAGGCTGCGCGCCGCGCGGTAGTCCTTGCCGATGTCGTGACCGTCGACGGTGACGGTGCCGGTCGAGCGGTTGACGATGCCGCAGACGATCGAGATCAGCGTCGTCTTGCCGGCGCCATTGGGGCCAAGCAGCGCGAAGATCTCGCCGCGGTTGATGTCGAGATTGACTTCCTTGAGCGCGGTGAAGCCGGTGGCGTAGGTCTTGGAGACCCCGGAAATGGACAGAATGGAGGGCATGGGCTGAAAACGGCTGCCTGAAAGAGGTCCCCTGATATAGGCCGAATGTCGTTGTGTGCAACCGCAAGTCAAGGCGCTGCTGACAGTTCTGGACAGCGGTTGCGGGCGGCCAGAGCTCTTGCCTCGACGCAATCCCCGCTGGAAACCGCTTCATGCGTTTCCTGGAATTGCCTCAGCCCAGGGTGAACACTGTACGCCTTGTGCTGTCGTCCCTGGCCCATGCCTGCTCGACATCCGCCAGGGGCACGGGCGTGGTGGCGATCTGAAGGCCGGCCGGGACCACGGCGCGCAGCAGATCGCCGGTGCAGGCGATGAAGCGGTCGAGCGGTACGCTGCCGATGCCGCTACCCATCAAGGCAATCGCGGATGAACGGAGCACGGCACTCGGCAAGGTGATATCGGACCCGCTGACGGCGCCGACCTGGACGAAGCGGATCGGCACGGCGTCGGCTCCGGCCTTGGCGGCGGCGACCAGCAGACGCTCGGCGCTATTGCCCCAGAGATAGTCGATGACGACATCCACGCCCTCTCTGAACTGCCTGATGAAGCTTTCTTCAAGAGCCGCCCCGTCCTCGACGAGCGGGATGGTCACATCCGCCCCGAGCGCCGCGACCGCATCGAGCGCGGCTGCGTTGCGGGCAGTGGCGATGACTTTCTTCGCCCCGAGATGCCGGGCGATCTGAACGGCGAGACGGCCGGCCGTGCCGGTGGCGCCGTTGACCAGCACGGTTTCGCCCGGCTTGAGCTTCGCCCGCTCGGTAAAGGCCGCCCATGACGACATGCCGGGATTGGCGATGGCCGCGGCGGTGACGTCGTCCAATCCGTCGGGCAGCGACACGCAATGCGCTTCGGGCACGACGGTCTGTTCGGCCATACTGCCATTGGGCGCCCTGGGCAGCGCGAAATAGACCTTGCTTCCGTCCTCGAGCCGGCCGACGCCGTCAATGCCGACGACGAAGGGGAACCGGCCCGAAGAGCTGTAATGCGAGCCAGAGGCGCGGCTCTTCACGACATGGCTGATGGCGGCGGCGATGACCGTGACGCGGTTTTCGCCCGCCGCCGGGACCGGCTCGGGGAAGTCGCCATAGACAGGCGCTTGCCCAGCGCCTGGGACAATAGCGGCTTTCATGATGGTCTGCCTTTCTGGGATCCAATTTATGTGTATAATGCACATATAGGGAGATCCGGCATGTCGTCAACAAGAAACGTGCAAAATACACATATCGCGGATCAGCTGCGCCAGATTCACGGCGCTGTGCTCGATATTGTCGGCCTGATGAACCGGCCGCAACGCGACGAGTTGCTGATCAAGGCGGCCGGCATTCCGCTCGACCGGGCACTGTTCCCGCTGCTCGTCGGCATCGAGCGTTTCGGGCCGATCGGCGTCGTCGAGATGGCCGACCGTGTCGGGCGCGACTACACGACCGTCAGCCGCCAGGTCGCCAAGCTGGAGAGTCTGGGCCTGGTGCTACGCCAGGCCAGCGCCGCCGACCGGCGCGTGCGCGAAGCCGTGATCAGTCCGAAGGGCAAGGCGATGACCGACCTCGTCGATGCGGCGCGCGAGAAGATCGGCCACGCCATTTTCGAGACATGGGAGGCGCGCGACGTCGACGAGCTGGTGCGCCTGATGCGCAAGTTCGCGGATGCGCTTGGCAATGTGCCTGAGACCAGTCCTTAACCGGCGCATGAACCGGTAAAATTGTCCTGTGGCGTTCAGCCTCGCGGCAGGACGCCGCTTTGACCTGACCCTGCTTCGGGCCTATCCTTCATCAATACTTGCAGCAGCCGGAGCCCACCATGGACCCGCTCATATTGTCGCGCATCCAGTTCGGCGCGAATATTTCGTTTCATATTCTGTTTCCGACAATCACCATTGCACTTGGCTGGGTGCTGCTGTTCTTCAAGCTGCGCTACAACGCCACCAATGATTCCGCCTGGATGCGCGCCTATTTCACCTGGGTGAAGGTGTTCGCGCTGTCCTTCGCCATGGGCGTGGTCTCGGGCGTCACCATGAGCTTCCAGTTCGGCACCAACTGGCCGGGCTATATGGAAAAGGTCGGCAACATCGCCGGGCCGCTGCTGGCCTACGAAATCCTCACCGCCTTCTTCCTCGAGGCGGCCTTCCTCGGCATCATGCTGTTCGGCTTCCGCCGCGTCTCCAACCGCGTCCACACGCTGGCGACGGTGCTGGTCGCCGGCGGCACCACCCTGTCGGCCTTCTGGATCATCGCGCTCAATTCCTGGATGCAGACGCCGGCCGGTTTCGAGATCCGCGACGGTGTGGCGCACGCCGTCGACTGGTGGGCTGTCGTCTTCAACCCATCCATGCCTTACCGCCTGGTCCACATGCTGCTTGCATCGGGCCTGACCGTATCATTCCTGATATCGGGCCTGTCGGCTCTGCGTTATATCCAGGGCGACCGCTCGGAATCGATGTGGAAGGCGCTGCGCACCGGCGTCTTCACCGCGGCGGTCCTGATCCCGATCCAGATCTTCGCCGGTGACCAGCACGGGCTGAACACGCTGGAACACCAGCCGCAGAAGATCGCCGCCATGGAGGCCAACTGGAACACCGGGCCCAACGTGCCGCTGGTGCTGTTCGCGCTGCCCGACGAGGCGGCGAGGGAGAACAGGTTCGAGATCGCCATTCCCGACGGCGCCAGCCTGGTGCTGCGGCACTCGACCAGCGGCGTGGTGCCGGGGTTGAACGACTTTCCCGGCAACCACCCGCCGGTCTTTCCGGTGTTCTGGGGCTTTCGCATCATGGTCGGCACCGGCCTCCTGATGCTCGCCGTTTCCTGGTCGGCCGCCTTCTTCCTCAAGCGCCGGCACAGCTTGCCGAAGCCGCTCGCCATGCTGATGGTGCCGATGGCGCTGTCGGGCTGGCTGGCGACGCTGGCCGGCTGGTACACGACCGAGATCGGCCGCCAGCCCTGGCTGGTGACGGGCGTGCTCAGAACCGCCGACGCCGTCGGTCCGGTGGCGGGCAGCCATGTCGCGCTGACGCTCGCCGTCTACCTCATTCTCTACGTGCTGCTGCTGATCGCCTATCTCGGCGTGCTGGTGCACCTGGCGCTGAAGGCGGCCAAGGATGGCGACACCTCGCCATTGCCGGGCGTCATGAAAGCAGCGCTTTCACAGCCGGCGGCAGGAGAGTGACATGAGCTTCGATTGGCCAACCGCCCTCCCCCTCATCTTCGCCGGCCTGATGGGTCTTGCCATCCTGATCTACGTCATTCTCGACGGTTTCGACCTCGGCATCGGCATTCTGTTCGCGGCCGCCGAGGACACCGAGCAGGATACGATGATCGCTGCGATCGGTCCGTTCTGGGACGCCAACGAGACCTGGCTGGTGCTGGCCGTCGGCCTGCTGCTGGTCGCCTTCCCGATGGCGCATGGCGTCATCCTCACCGCGCTCTACATTCCGGTCTTCGTGCTTTTGGTCGGGCTGATCCTGCGCGGCGTCGCCTTCGATTTCCGCGCCAAGGTGCCGAGCGGTAAAAAGCATCGCTGGAACCGCATCTTCTTCCTCGGCTCGGTCATCGCCTCGCTGGCGCAAGGCTATATGCTGGGCGTCTATGTGCTCGGCCTCGATGTCGGCGTGGGCGGCATGGCATTCGGCGCGCTGGTGGCGTTCTGCCTGGCCGCGGCCTACGCGGCGATGGGTGCGGCCTGGGTGATCTACAAGACCGAAGGCGCATTGCAGAAGAAGGCGGTGCGCTGGCTGCGCACGGCGCTGGTGCTGACCGCGCTCGGCATGGCGGCGGTGTCGCTGGCGACGCCCTTCGCCAGCCCGCGCATCTTCGACAAATGGTTCGTCTGGCCGGAGATGCTGTACCTGTCGCCGCTGCCGATCCTGTCGGCACTGCTGTTCCTGTGGCTGTGGCGGCAGACCTTCCATCTGCCGAAGCCCGACGACCGCCATTCGCTGACGCCGTTCCTGACGCTGGCCAGCATCTTCGTGCTCGGCTTTGCCGGCCTTGCCTGGTCGTTCTACCCGTTCGTGGTGCCCGACAAGCTGACCATCTGGCAGGCGGCGTCGGCGACCGAAAGCCTGGCCATCATCCTGGTCGGCACCGTGGTGGTGCTGCCGATCATCATCTTCTATTCCTTCTATGCGTATAGGGTGTTCGGCGGCAAGGCGACGGATCTCACCTACGACTGATCCGCAGGCCTTCCCAACCGCCAAGGCATGGCGAAGGTTCAGATCAGCCCTGAGTCGCGCGCGGCCGCGGTCGCCTCGCCGCGCGACACGGCGTCCAGCTTGCCCAGCACCGCCGAGACATGGTGGTCGACCGTCTTGGGCGAAATGGCGAGATGTTCGGCGATGCGCTTGTTGGACAGGCCGCGCTCGATCAGCTGCAGCACTTCCATCTGGCGCTGGGTCAGGCCGGCGCTGTTGGCCCGGGTGGTGCGGCGCGGCCCCCTGGCAATGTGAATGACGCCGTTCTGCCGCATGATGTCGCGCACATGGCTCGCGACCGGTTGGGCGCCGAGCGCCTCGAGAATCTCCAGCGCCGTGCGCTGCGCGGCCTCGTCGCCCTGGGCGAGCGCCAGAGCGCGTTCGTAGGGGGCGTCGAGTTCCGCCCAGGCCGAGGCCGCGCCCCGCCAGTCACCGGCCAGCAGCATGCGGTAGGGCGCGGCCATGCCTGACGTGTCGCCCGGATCGGCATCGGGTGCCAGGAGCTGCCGCCAGCCGGCCAGTTCCGCGAAGACCGCCCGCGTCGGCGACAGGCCTTCGGCAAGGCCGATCAGGCGCAGCGCCTCGGCCTTGTCCGCCTCGCCGAGCCAGGCCCGTTCGGCAATCACCGCCGCATAGGGCAACAGCCGCTGCAGCTCGGCTCCCCTTTCCAGAAACTGCTTCATCTCGGCCAGAAGCGGCTCGGCCGAGGGGTCGCCGCGACGGACCCTAAGCCGCGACAGCGCCACAAGGGCCGGATAGCGCACCAGTGCGGTCGCCCTGTCGTTGGCAATCACATCCAGAGCCTCGGCGGCCGCCTCATTCCAGCATCCCTGGCGCAGCAGCAGCTGGGCCCGCACGCCACGCATGTAATCGCGCCACGTCGCGAGATCGTTCTCGACGCAATAGTCGATGCCGCGGTCAAGGAAGGATTGGGCCTGGCTGTAGCCCAACCGGTTCATCTCGCCACAAGCGCAATTGGTGAACGCGCGGGCCGCATGTTCCTGGAAATTCTGCTCAAGCGCGATTTCGAGGCTGCGGGCAAGATGCAGCCGGCTTGAGTCCAGGTCCAGCCACTGCTCGGCGGCACCGACATTGTTGAGCGCATGGCAGACGACTTCGGGCCTGTTCAGCCGTTCGGCAAGCTCGATTGCCCTGGCACCCAGCGACAAGGTCTCGTCCAGCCTTTCGGCCAGCATAGCCAGTTGCGAGAGGTTCGAATAGGCCATGGCAAGCTCGGCGCTGGCCGGTACGGTCTCCAGCAACGCGACCGCCTGGGCGCCGAACATGTCGGCGGCCTGCCGGTCGCCCACAAGATAGGAAAAGCGCGACAGCCATCTGAGGCTGTCGCCTTCCTTCAGCGTGTTGCCGAGCGCCTGCTGCAACACACGCGCCTGTTCCTGCGCCTTGATGGCCTCTTCGATGCGCGCGATCAGATGGCACTCGAAGGCATATTGCTCGTAAAGGCCGGCGCGCTCTTCCTCGGGCAAGGTGTCGGCCTGGCGCAAGGCGACCTCGTAATAGCCGGCGGCGTCGCGATGGGCGCCGACACGCGAGGCCTCCCGCGCCGCGATCGGCGCGAACTCGCGCACCGCCTCGAGATTATGCGCTTCCACCGCATGATGGACGAGGCGCGCGGTGGCGACATCCCTGTTTTCGAGCAGCGCCGACAGCGCACGCTGGTTGAACAGTCTCCGGGAACTCGTCGTCAGCATCATCTCGATGGCGCGGCGTGCGATCTCGTGCCGGAAGGCGTAGCCGTCGCCCAGATCGTCAAGCAGCCCATGCGATACGCATTCGGCGAGCTGACCGGCGGCGGCCACGCCGCACAGGCCCTGCAAGGCCCAGGCGTCGGCGCGTCTGGGAAACACCGACACCGCGTCGAGCATCGAGCGGGCGCCAGCCGACAACCGTTCGGCGCGCGCGACGACGGCGTCGCGCACGCTGGCAGGCGGCGTCATCTCATTGTCGGCGCATAAAAGCTCGGTGACGAAGAAGGCGTTGCCGGCCGTCGCCCGGTAGATGGCGTCGCCGTCGCGGCCGGCGGCAATGGCGAGCGAGAGCACCGCCGCTTCGCTCAGCAGCGGCACGTCGATCCGCACGACATTACCGGTGGGAATTTCGCCGAGCGCGCGACGCACGCGCATCTGTCCTTCGCTGCGGTCGGTGCGCGCCGTCAGGACGAGCAGGATGTGGGTGTTGGCGATGCGGCGGCCTAGAAAACGGACGAAATCGAGCGTCGCGTCATCCGCCCAGTGCAGGTCCTCGATGATCAGGAGCGTTGGCTGGGTCCTTGCCTCGAAGACTTCGAGCGCGTCGGAAAACAGGGGCAGCCTCTGTCCCTGCCGGGCATCGATCGCCTGCGGCATCGACCATCGCGCCTCGCGGGCGAGATCGTAGAGCGGCCCGAGCGGGTCCGGTATCGACAGATCCTCGCAGGCGCTGCGGAAAACGCGCACGCCGTCGCCAACGCCGCCGACGAAAGCCTCGACAAGGGCCGACTTGCCGGCGCCAGCCTCGCCGGACAGCGCCGCCACATGGCCGAAGCCACGCGTGGCCTCCGCGAGAAGTCCATCCAGCTGCTCCAGCTGTGCCTGCCGTTCCAGAAGCATCGTCATTCGCTCAACAGGGATGGTGTCCGGGCGTATCCCTGGACGTCCGCCACGAGCGTCCGGGACGATGACCGACAATGTGCCCCTCCCCACATTTTCGGTGCCACCTACCACATAACGTCGCCACTATAGGGAATCTTCCAACAAAAAAATAGGGAAAGGCTCCGATGCGCGCCCTTGGCGAGCGTGATCAATGTCCAGCCGCGCTCAAATCGAGCGTGAATCAACAGAAAAGGGAAACTTGATATGCCTCGCTATGTGGTACAACGCACATTTCCTGACGGCCTCAGCGTGCCGATGAACGATGCCGGCGCCGACGCGCTGGGCGGCGTCATCATGCGCAATGCGGAGAAGGGCGTGACCTGGGTGCAGTCCTTCGTGTCGCCCGACAAGAAGCAGAGCTTCTGCATCTATGACGCGCCCTCGCCGGAAGCGATCCGCAGCACGGCCCAGAAGAACGCGCTGCCTGTCGACAAGATCACGGAGGTGCGGGTCCTTGACCCTTACTTTTACCGTTGATCCCTCCGATGGGCGTCAAACTGCCCTTCGCGGCGGTGGCGAAATGCCTGACGAAGCGCCCGGCGAGGTGCCGGCGGCTTCGAGACCCCTCGGACGACGGCCGTTACTGGGCCGGCTTCCCTGGCGGCTTGCCTCGCTGCTGCTCGCACCATTACGCAAGGGGCGGCGCCGGTTGCCACCGCAGGACAACTATCTGAGACGCGACATCGGCTTGCCGGAGCTCGAGGAGCTGCCGCAGTACTGGGATTTCACCCGGTCAGACCACTGAAACGCGCAGCCATCCGACGTGCCGGCGGCGGGAGCGGCTGCTCCCGCGCACCATCAACAACGAGGAGAGAAAATGAACATTCATGTGTGGACCAAGCACCTCATCAACCTGTCGATCCTGTCGATCGCGGCCACGGCGGCGAATGCCCATGACACAGGTACGCTGGACGAGAAGGTACGGGCGGCCAACGGCCGTTTCGAGAATGTGGCGATGGCCACCGCCGAAGGCTATGCGCCGATCCCTTGCGCCAGCGGCATCACCGGCGGCGCGATGGGCATCCACTATGTCAACGCGGCCTATCTGAAGGACGATGCCGTCGATCTCGCAAAGCCGGAGGCCGTCATGTACGAGCCGATGGCGGACGGCACGCTTAAACTGGTGGCGGTCGAGTACATAACCTCGAAAGGCCCGGCCTCGCTGGAAGGGCAGCTGTTCAATTTCAACAGCGCGCCCAATCGCTATGGCCTGGGCGCCTTCTACGAGCTGCATGTCTGGGCCTGGAAGAAGAACCCGACCGGCACCTTCGCCGACATGAACCCCGATGTGTCGTGCGACGCGATGAAGGCCATGTAGGCGCAAATCTCCCCCCTCGAGGGGGGGCAATTGCATATGAGTTTTTACGAAGAGGACCCCCACCCTAACCCTCCCCACAAGGGGGAGGGAACGCTGCCGCGCGCTACGCTTTGGCGTCGAACTTCTACAGATTACCGAGTGCAGCGCCGGCGCGAGTCTCCCTCCCCCTTGTGGGGAGGGGTTAGGGGTGGGGGTACGTGCCGGGCAAACCTTCGGGAAGTTTCATATGCGATTGCCCTGCCCCTCGAGGGGGGAGATCACGCACTCAGTTGCTCGCCGACAACACCAGCACCGGCTTCTCGCTGTACAGCGCCGGGAACAGTTGCTTCAGGTTCGCCACCTTGGGCAGGTCGTTGTAGACGATGTAGGGATAGGTCGGGTTCAGCGTCAGAAAGTCCTGGTGGTAGTTCTCGGCCGGGTAGAAGGTCTTGCCGGTCTCGATCGTGGTGACGATCGGCGCCCCATACAGCTTGGCCTTGTCGAGCTGGGCGATGTAGCCCTGCGCGATCTTCTTCTGCGCATCGTTTTCGGCGAAGATCGTCGAGCGGTACTGGGTGCCGGAGTCCGGTCCCTGGTAGTTGAGCTGCGTCGGATTGTGGGCGACCGAGAAATAGACCTGCAGCAGCTGGCCGTAGGTCACCTTCGAGGGATCATAGGTGATCTCGACGGATTCGGCGTGGCCGGTGCGGCCGGTGCCGACCGTCTCGTAGACGGCGTCATCCTTGGCGCCGCCGGTGTAGCCGGAGACGGCCTGGCTGACGCCCTTGACGTGCTGGAACACGCCCTGCACGCCCCAGAAGCAGCCGCCGGCGAAGATCGCCTTCTCGCTGCCCGAGGCCGCCTTTTCGTCCAGCGCCGGCGGCGGGATCACCACGGCGTCTTCCGCCGAGACGGCCGGCGTCAGCCAGAAGGCGGCACCGGCGGCCGCCAAGGCGAGTGCGGCGAGCGCACTCCTGGCAAAGCCGGTCGAACGGGTCTTGATGTCGGTCATGGTTGCACTCCTCATGGCTTCCATTGGGTTCAGTCTATTGGATCAGGTACGTTGGCGCGATGCACGAGTTGCGGCAGAGCCTCACATTCGTGTGGCCGGGCGCATGTCCTCGCCATCCATGCCCTGGCGATTGACGGAAAAATCCCATCGTTTCGTCATCCACCGGCGGAGCAAGGAGCGCAGCGACGCGGCGCAGACCCGAGGATCCATGCCGGGACTCCAACGTGTCACCACGGTGCAGAATTCTGCTCCGCTGCACTCCTCGGCTAAGGTAACGGCATGGATCCCAGGGTCTCCGCGACGGAGCTTCGCTCCTGCTTCGCCCAGGGATGACGACGTTGGGGAGGCTCCGGCTAATCCCCAATGTCAGCGATGATCCATCGAAGAAGGACATCTTGCTGCCCGTCAAATCCTCTGTGACGCGCTACTAGTTGGCCGGTTTCATGGCGTCCGCCGCCGGCTTCATCGCGTCGGCCGCGGGCTTCATCGCATCAGCGGCGGGCTTCATCGCATTGGTGGCCATCGGGTCGGCAGGCTTCATCGCGTCGGTCGCCGGCTTCATGGCATCGGCTGGCTTCATTGCATCCGTGGCCGGTTTCATGGCGTTGGTCGCCATCGCATTGGCCGGCTTCATGGCATTGGTCGTGTCGTCGGCACGGGCGCCGGCGACGAAGACGGCGGCCGAAAGCGCGAAAGCGAGCGCCGGCAGGGTCAGGTACTTGGTCATGGGAGTCTCCTTGGGTTTTGGCGCGCGGAAGCGGGCCGGGTGATGCGTTGCCGTGTTCCGCGGCCCCGCGCGATAAAAGGATGATCAGTTGGTCGCGGCGGCCAGGATCGGCCCGCCGCCGGGCGATTGCACCAGCACGGCGGTGCTCAGGCCACCGGCCGCGGCGGGCAGCGCGTAGGCGGTGGCGTCGCCGGTCCAGTTGCCGAGCTTTTCCAGAGCATGCACGACATTGGCATGAGGCAGTGTGCGGCCGGTGTTTTCGCCGCGCGCGACCGGCACCTGCACGACGCCCTTGGCATAGCGCACCAGCCAGACATCGGCCTTGCCGCCTGGGGCGGCGCCGGCACCGATCGCGACCTTGCCGCCCTCGAACGACAGCGACGGGCCGCCGGTCTTGCCCGTTGCCTTGATCAGATGCTCGATCTCGCCCTGCGCGGCGCCGACGACATCGGCATGGCCGTTGACCACCACTTGCGGCGTGAACGGGCCGTCATGGCCGAGCGACGGTTCGTAGGAAACCTGGCGCTGGGTGAATTCCTGTTTGCCGAACGTGTCCTTCCAGCCGAGATAGTCCCAGTAGGTGACGTTGAAGGACAGCGCCAGCACGCCGGGCTGGTCCTTGACCTTGATGAGGTTGGCGTTGGCCGGCGGGCAGGACGAGCAGCCCTGGCTGGTGAACAGCTCGACCACGGTGAGCGGCTGGGCGGCGGCGGCACCGAGCGCGGCAGCGAGCGCAAGCGCGCCCAGGCTGGACAGTGCGGCGAACCTTGGGGCTGAGAATCTCGGCATCGGCTTGCTCCATGGGGGCGGCGCTTGGACGCGCCGGTCATTCCCCATTTCGCTTGCACCTGCCGCTTCGTTACAGCGCTCACCGGTTTGTGATGAGGCGCGATCGTCCTTCGCCCGTGAGGGAGAAGGACGATCAGGGTCGTTACTGCGTCAGCGCCGTCTCGGATGGCCGCTGGTTGAAGGCGCACTTGCCGGTGACATTGTAGAAGAAGTCGGCATTCGTATAATCCGCCGGAAGCGAGTTACCGCCGTCTTCCCAAGCCTGGTAGCTGGTCTCCGCGCAAGGCACGACGGAAAAGATGTCGATCAGCTTGCCCGAGGCAACCTCGGTCAAGGGCGTGGGTGTGGTGCCCAGATAGAGGTGGTTGGAGGTCGTGGTGTCGTTCGATTTGAACGTCGCCTTGTTGCCGCTCGTGACATCCATCTGCAGGGAGAGCTGGCCCATCTGGCTGACGTCGACGGCGGCGCCGGCGCCGGTGGCCGGCACGTTGGTGGTGGCGCACGTGATCTGGAAATAGATCGTCTGTTTGCTGTTGCTGTCGTATTCGGGGGTCACTATCGCGCCCGTCGGCGGGTTGGTGAAATTGGATGTCGAGCCCACGGTGGTGCAGGTCTGCTTCTGGACCACGGTCGGCGTCGAACCATTGATAAGCGATATCGTCGTGGTGCCGTAGCCCTTCTGTTCCGTCATGGAATAGGACTTGCTCCCGACCTTGTACGAATAGGTGTAGGGCGCGTAGACGTAGCTGGCCGTCATCAGTTTCTGCGCCGTCGACCCGCCGAAATTCGTGCCGTAAAGCGTCACCGTCTTGTTCCAGTAGCCCGACACCTTGTCGACCTTGAACGTCGCCTGCACTAGGCTGGGCGCCTTGTTGACCCCCGATTTGACCGCGACCGGCACGCTGTCGATCCTGGCGATGGTCATGAAATTGGTCGGCATGGCGAAGCTGGCCGACGTCTGCGCCGCGACGGTGCCGTCGGAGGCGACGTTGAAGCTCACCAGCGTCGCGGCGCCCTGGCCGTTGTTGGCGGCGAAATTGTCCTGCAGCGCCTGCTGGCGGTCAGTCAGCGTCGTGGTCGTCGGCAGCGTGGTGATCGCCAGCGTCGCGGCATCCAGCGCGGCCTGCATGCCGGAGCGGGTCTGGACCGCATCGGTATAGTCGACCGAGAAGCCGACGGCGGTGATCAAGGGCACCAGGCTCAGGAAGAACAGCGGCATCATGGAGCCGCTGCGGGAACGGGCAAACCTGTCTGCAATTTTCTGCATTTCTTTACCCCCAAGGACATTAGTGGCCGTGCAGATACCACGCAGCCGGCAAACCAAGGTCTAACGGGATCGATCAAAGTTTATGCATTTGCGGTCGCCTGACCGATATTGTCGATTTTCCGGCGCCTCTCACCGCTTTGTGACCGCCGGGGCAGCCCTTGGGCGCCAAGCCTTGCCGCCGCTTGCCGCCCCTGCTAAAGCGCGCGCATGAGCACGCCCCTCGACCACATCCGCAATTTCTCCATCGTCGCCCATATCGACCATGGCAAATCCACGCTCGCCGACCGCCTGATCCAGCTGACCGGCGGGCTGGAGCTGCGCGACATGAAGGAACAGGTGCTGGACTCGATGGATATCGAGCGCGAGCGCGGCATCACCATCAAGGCGCAGACGGTGCGGCTGAAATACCGCGCCAACAATGGCGAGGACTATATCCTCAACCTCATCGACACGCCCGGACATGTCGACTTCGCCTATGAAGTGTCGCGGTCGCTGGCCGCCTGCGAGGGCTCGCTGCTGGTGGTCGACGCTTCGCAGGGGGTCGAGGCGCAGACGCTCGCCAATGTCTACCAGGCGATCGACAACAACCACGAGATCGTCGTGGTGCTGAACAAGGTCGACCTGCCGGCCGCCGAGCCCGAGCGCATCCGCGAGCAGGTCGAGGAGGTGATCGGCATCGACGCTTCCGGCGCCGTGCTGATCTCGGCCAAGACCGGGCTTGGCATTCCCGATGTGCTGGAAGCCATCGTCCACCAATTGCCGCCGCCGCGCGAGGGCGACGCCACCGCGCCGCTGAAGGCCATGCTGGTCGACAGCTGGTACGACGCCTATCTCGGCGTCATCGTGCTGGTGCGCATCATCGACGGCGTGCTGAAGAAGGGCCAGACCATCCGCATGATGGGCACCGGCGCCAAATACCTGGTCGAGCGCACCGGCGTGTTCACGCCCGCCCGCATCAATGTCGACGAGCTCGGCCCCGGCGAATTCGGCTTCTTCACCGGCTCGATCAAGGAAGTGGCCGACACGCGCGTCGGCGACACCATCACCGAGGACAAGCGCCCCACCGCGCATGCCTTGCCCGGCTTCAAGCCGGCGCAGCCGGTGGTGTTCTGCGGCCTGTTCCCGGTCGACGCCGCCGATTTCGAGGATCTGCGCGCCGCCGTCGGCAAATTGCGCCTCAACGACGCTTCCTTCTCTTATGAGATGGAAACCTCGGCCGCGCTGGGCTTCGGCTATCGCTGCGGCTTCCTCGGCCTGCTGCACCTCGAAATCATTCAGGAGCGGCTGGAGCGCGAGTTCAACCTCGACCTGATCGCCACGGCGCCGAGCGTCGTCTACCGGCTGCTGCTCAATGACGGCTCGGTGAAGGAACTGCACAACCCGGCCGACATGCCCGACGTGGTCAAAATCTCGGCGATCGAGGAACCGTGGATCCGCGCCACGATCCTGACCCCTGACGACTATCTCGGCGGCATATTGAAGCTTTGCCAGGACCGGCGCGGCATCCAGGCCGACCTCTCCTATGTCGGCAAACGCGCCATGCTGACCTACGACCTGCCGCTCAACGAAGTGGTGTTCGACTTCTATGACCGGCTGAAGTCGATCTCCAAGGGCTACGCCTCGTTCGACTATCACCTCACCGACTATCGCGAGGGCGATTTGGTGAAGATGTCGATCCTGGTCAATGAGGAGCCGGTCGACGCGCTCTCCATGCTGGTGCACCGCACGGCGGCGGAAAAGCGCGGAAGGCAGATGTGCGAGAAGCTGAAGGAGCTGATCCCGCACCACCTCTTCAAGATCCCGATCCAGGCCGCGATCGGCGGCAAGGTCATTGCGCGAGAAACCATCTCGGCCCTGCGCAAGGACGTGACTGCCAAATGCTACGGCGGCGACGTCTCGCGCAAGCGCAAGCTGCTGGACAAGCAGAAAGAGGGCAAGAAGCGGATGCGGCAGTTCGGCAAGGTGGATATCCCGCAGGAGGCGTTTATCCAGGCGCTGAAGATGGGCGATTGAGGGGCGGGTGGCGCGTAGAGCGCGCTAAGCCGGCAACAGGCTCCGCCAATGCGGGATACCTTTCCTGTTATGGTGGAGGAAACGCCGCTTAAGATTGGTGTGCCTGTGGTCTATGGAACGCTCTAAGGTCTGGGCGGCTCCTGTTGCTGAGGTTCGCGACCGGTGCGAGGCTGCCCAACGGTGTCTTGCTGACGGTTGCCGCCGTGGTCATGCGGTAAGCATGTTGTTCTACCATGATGCCATGGTCGCCGCGATCATCGCGCGCAATGAAAACCAAGGCCGGGAGATCACCCGGGAAGCGGCAGAGCGGGCCGTGCGCGCTCGCCCTGTGGTTTCGTGCTGTTGGGCGTGATGGCCGCGGTGCTGTTTTTTCGCCGAGAGCGGCGGGCGGGGGTATGAAGCGGAAGTACTGTTGCTCTACAATCAGGCCAACAAGCGCATGCCCAGTTCGGCAAGGTGGATATCCCGCAAGAACTGTTCATCCAGGGCTTGATGGGGATTGAGGACACATGCCCAAACTTACCGGCGGTCGGCCTGCCTTCAGAAAGTGGGTGGACGGGCACGCCGCCCCGAAATGGGGGCTGATGCCTCTTACCCATGTTACGAAAGGCATTGTTGCCGAAGACATCATAGAGTCGGGCACTGTAGCCGCAAGCGACTGCGATGTCTTTAAGGAGCCATTGGCATACCTCTTCTACGGCCGGCCGGCATACCGTGTTGCTGGCGATGGCGTCATTAAGGTCGAGGCGGCATGCCCCTTCTGTTTCGTGTTTGATGCAGCGCTTATTTCCAAAGCAAAAGCTATTTTCCCATTCGACACTGGGGCATTTTCAAAACGACTGTATAGTCGAATCCTCATAGAAGAGATGGCTATTGAAGATTTTAGCTTGGAAACAGATACCAGCCGGCCTGACCGAATTATAGCTGCCGTTTTCGAGAGCCGACGAGGATATTTCGAGGGAGATACCTCGAAGATCAATGCTTCAAAAGCTGCCGAGCCATGGGATTTCCATGCGCGCGCTTATCTAGATCTATTAGCATCGCCAGGACGTAACGAACCCGACGACAGGGTGTGCTCCATCGAGGTAATCTTTGGCGAGTCGATACCTCTGAGGGGCAACTTACTGGCGGCCGTTGTTCCTCATACTCTTTGGAATGACGACAAACGAGCTCCTTGGCTGGAAAAGTTAGTACAAAGTGGCGTAGGGATTAGCCCCTATATTTTCGTACCCGGACGCCATCCCGACTACTATCAGGCGCAACTCGAAGTAGCGGTTAGAGAACTATACGTATCGTGGGGTGCCTTATGAGCGCGTCGCGGGACTTCTTTGCAATTGGTTGCCTCCCTTTTCAAGGCGATCATATCGGCTTCGCTCTTCCCATCTTGAGAAGCCCGAGAAATCCAAATGCCAATTTTGTTCAAGAGGCGGATGAGTATACCGGTAATATTACGAGATTCTTAGAGATTGAGGAGGTTTTGGAGGGGATCGTATTTGCAGCCAGCGAACTCGTGGTCAAGGTTGGCGATGAGCAAGTATTGGCCTTTGTCACAGAGAATAGATCAGCTCATATCGGTACCGTTGGCGTTATTTCACCTATATTGCGATCGTTCATCTCGAGATTCCCAGACCGGCATTCTATCGTTTTGCAGGTGGCAGAACTTATTGGAGATCAGCAGGAAAAGAAGCGTGCACGCGTCGTGATGCGCGAAGAGGTGGCTAAGACAGCAGGAGCCCGCTCTGCTCGTGCCTACTATGAAGGCTCCGCTCTTCGGTCGGCGGTTTGGACTAATCTCTTGGCTGCGGCTCCAAGCGCAGAGGTTGCGAGACGCATCCTGAGCGTGCGCGCACGCTTGGGAGCTTCAGTGGACGCAAATGGTGACTTGAAACTTGATCTAGAGGTTCTTGGCGCATCCGACCGAGCGTTAATCGATGAAGAGAAGCTCAAAAAGGCAATTCTTACTGAGTTTTCAATAATAGCCGAGCAAGACGACAGCTACAGACCGGCTATGGCCAATGCCAACGACATCCAGACAGGTCGCGTTAGAGAGTTACTAATGAGGGTGCGCCACGCGCCCCGGCAGGAAGAGAGAATAGCAATTCTTATTAATGGTATACTCGAAAATCAATCAGTCGGCACTTCCGCACTTTTACAGTACGGAAAGGACCGGGCCAAGTTTGCGAATAGTGCGCTGGAAAAGATTAGAGAGCACCTTAACACCTCGGATTCTAACGAGAATCGCGAATTGTCTGCTGCGAAGTTAGTCGCTGGCCTCTACGGGATGCAATATCCAGCAAACCGAGGTAACTTCCTGCTTTATTTTGCAAAATATTTAGCAAAATGGCCACTAATAAATAGAGAACTGAGATATCGACTAGAAAGAACTCGCAGTATATTTGTTGAATATCTTAGACCTACGATAAACGATTACCTTTCCGGCACATCGAAAGTCGAGAGTCCTGATTTTGATTTACCCTTATTTGTCTCTCTACTTGGAGACAAGTCGCGTAAATGACCGCGATTGTTGCACCTTGCTGCCTCTCACATGCGCTCCACTTCGGATACCGCCGCCGCCGGGTTCATGACCTTCCTGGCCGGCGAGAGCCTGCTGCTATCAGGCAATGCGGCGGGGCTGGTCATGGTCAGCGCATCAAACACTTTTGCGCTGTGGATGCGGCTCACCGCGCTCGTGGCCGCCATGCTATTTGTCGTCTCGGCTGGCATGATCCTGTGGGGCGCGCCCTTGCTGCCGATTTCGGCGCCGCTGCCGGCGGTAGGCTATCCGTTCCTGGTGCTGACTTTTGTCGGGTGGATCCGCACGTTGGTGAGGGAGGGGCGGTGAGGGGAGCGCGCCTTTCCTTCTCCCCTTGTGGGAGAAGGTGGACCGGCGCGCAGCGCCGAGACGGTTGAGGGGTGTTCCAGCGGAGTGAGGCGGCGGTGTTTTCTCGTTCGATCTGTTGTCGACGTCGCGTCAAGCTGGAGCACCCCTCATCCGTCTTGCCGCTTCGCGGCAATCCACCTTCTCCCGCAAGGGGAGAAGGCAGAAGCGTCAGCGCTGACCTCTCAGAATAGCGTGGCCCCGCTCTCCATCACGCATTCGTCATCAGGCTGCGCGTCGACCCAACACTGCTCCCTCTCGACACCTCATCCGCTTTCCGTCTCAATCTCCACCCATGTCCGCCCCCGTCGAAATCCGCAACAGCGCCTCCAGCAACACGTTCGCGATCATCGCGCCTTTCATCGGCGCCGCTGTGGCCGGGGTGTTGGCGTTTCGGGCGCTTTCATCCGACACGGCGCGCGGCCCGGTGTTCCTGCTGATTTTATTCGCCGTGGGCTGCCTCGGCTGGGGGCTGTTCAAGGCGAGCAGCGGGTTCGACAGCGGGGTTCAGGTGACGCTGGATTCCAGGGGTTTTCGCGACAGGCGCGCCGGCGATGTGCTGGTGCCCTGGGAGACGGTGCGCAGCGCCGGGCTGGTGCATGGCAACCATGGCGGGCCGACGCTGGTGAATTTCGAGCTGACGGGCAAGCTGCCCGAAGCGATCCAATATTCCAACGCCAATGCGCTCAACCTGATGCTGCCGGGGGGTGGCAATACGGTGCATATGGAGATGTCGTCGCTCGATATTTCGGAAGGCGACATGATGGCGGCGATCCGGAGGCTGGCGCCTCATGTGAAGGTTGGCCGGTAGAACTGGTTTGGGGTGCTTGAAGCTGGGGTTTGTGCTTCGATCTGAAGCGTTGGCGCAGCTGACGGTGAAGGTAGGCGGCAGGCTCGGAGCTGCTGTCCTTCCCCCCTTGTGGGGGAAGGTGGATCGGCGCGTTAGCGCCGAGACGGATGAGGGGTGTTCCAGCTTGACGATACCGTCAAAAGTCACATGACCAAGGCCTTAAACACCAACGCCTCACTCCGTCACGCACCCCTCATCCGCCTTGCCGCTTCGCGGCAATCCACCGCCCTGGGCGAGTCACGGGCCTCGCCCGCCCTTCGGGCCCCACAAGGGGAGAAGGCAAGAAGCGTCGGCGCCTCAGCTTTCAATCCAAACCTTCTCAAAATGCTGCTCCAGCGCCTGGTGCTGCTCGCAGCCCTCGACCCCCTTGCGGTAGGTCCTGTACACCGAGCGCCAGTAGGGTTGGATGATGATGCCGGAATCGCGCAGATTCTTCTCGATGCCGGCCATGATCTCCTTGCGGGCCTTGGCGTCCGGCGTGGCGAGCGCCTTGTCGAGCAACTCGTCGAACTCCTTCGAAGCGTAGGCGCTTTCGTTCCAGGCGGCGCCCGATTTGTAGGCGAGCGCCAGCACCTGGACGCCCAGCGGCCGTCCCAGCCATTCGGTGCAGGAGAAGGGGTATTTGCTCCAGTCGTTCCAGAAGGTGGCGGCGGGCAGCACGGTGCGCTTGATCTTGAGGCCGGCCTCGCGCATCTGCGCCGAGATGGCGTCGGCGGTGCTCTTCTGCCATTCGACGTCGACCGAGATCAGCTCGTACTCATGGTCCGGCTTGCTGGATTCGGTCAGCAGCTTCTTCGCCGCCACCACGTCGCGTTTCGCGGGGCCGATATCGGCATATTCGGGGTGCATCGGCCCGACATGGTGGTTGTCGGCGGGTTTTCCCCGCCCATCGAGGCCGAGCTTGAGCACGGCGGCATTGTCGACGGCGAGTTGGGCGGCGCGGCGCAGCTTGACGTCCTGATAGGGTGCGTTGCCGACATTGAAGCGGGCGACGATGGTGGAGCCGGTGGCGATCTCGGAATTCTTCAGCCCCATCTTGTCGGTCTGCGAGACGGCATCGGAGGCGGTTTCGTGGTCGGTGTCGATCTCGCCGGATTCGAAGGCCGACAGCATGGCGTTGGGGTCGGAGCCGTAGTCGATCCACTGGATGCCATCGAGGTAGAACTCGCCCTTCCACCACGGCTTGTCCTTGCGTTTCACCTCGGCGCTCGTTTCGGCGTCCCATTTCACCAGCTCGCAGGGGCCGGTGGTGATCGCCAGCGCCTTCATGGGGTCGCCGTCACCCTCATAGGAGCGGTGCATGATCAGCGCGGGATAGTCGGCCATGCCGGCGATCAGCGAAATGTCGGGCTTCGGCAGGTTGAGTTTTATCGTGTAGTCGTCGACCTTCTCGATGCCGCCGTCGACCACCTTCTTGGTATCGGCATTGACCAGCGCGCCCATGCGTGCGGCGACCGAATTGCCGGCGACGCCGGCCTCGCACCAGCGGTTGAGGTTGTGGACGACATCGTCGGCGTTGAAGGTGTCGCCGTTCGACCAGGTGATGCCCTTGCGCACATGCAGCGTCAGAGTTTTGGCGTCGTCGCTCATCTCCCATTTTTCCAAGAGCCAGGGCTCGAACGAGAAATCGGTGTTCCAGCGCACCAGATATTCGTTGCAGTGGCGGGCGACGTTGGACATTTCGACGCCGTCGAAGGTGCGCGGGTCCTTGAAACCCTTGACGTTCATGGCGACGCGCAAGGTGCCGCCCTTCCTGGGTTCGGCGGCGCGGGCGGGCGTCGCGGCGATGCCGCCCAGGGCGAAGGCACCGGCGGCGCTGACGCCGAGGCCGGCCATCAGCGCCAGATATTCGCGGCGGCTGATGCCGCCCTTCTTGAAATCGTCGGCGACAGGTTTGGCCCGCGGGTGCAGTTTGCGGTCGGTCAGCATGAATTTCATCGTCGTTCCCTCTTTTGTTGGGCGTCCCGACGAATCGCCAACACGGGGGCGGCTGCGACCGCCGGGACGCCTTTGCCTGAAGGCGCGATGATAGGGCTGGGTGACGTCGGGGAGTGTTCGGGAATCCGCAGGAGTTGTGCGGTGCTCCGCAAGGGGAGGGTGAGCCGCTCGCGACTTCGTCATCCACGGGCGGAGCAGCCGCGTAGCGGCGTCGCGGAGACCCGAGGATCCATGCCGCGACCTTTCTGACGGGATGCAACGGTGCAGGATCTGAACCGTGGCGACGCATTGGAGTCCCGGCATGGATCCTCGGGTCTGCGCCGCGTCGCTGCGCTCCTTGCTCCGCCCGTGGATGACGAAGGGAGGGGCGCCGCCAACAAAAAACCCGGCTCAAGGCCGGGTTTTTTAGAACATTCGTTCAGCCCGAAATCAGCTGACCTGGACCTTCGAGGACGCGGCCTGGTCCTCGGCGATCTTCTGCTGGAACATCTGCGCGAAATCGATCGGGTCGAGCATCAGCGGCGGGAAGCCGCCATTGCGGGTCGCCTCGGCGATGATCTGGCGGGCGAAGGGGAACAGCAGGCGCGGGCATTCGATGAACAGGATCGGCAGCATGTGTTCCTGCGGGAAGCCCGAAATGGCGAAGACGCCGCCATAGACCAGCTCGACGTTGAACAGCACTTCCTGGTCGAAGGAAGCCTTGGCGTTCAGCGTCAGATTGACGTCGAACTGCTTGTCGGAAAGCGGGTTGGCGTTGACATTGACGTTGATGGCGATGCCGGGCGCCTTGTCGCGGCCGCGCAGCGAGTTCGGCGCGCCGGGGCTTTCGAAGGACAGGTCCTTCACATACTGGGCCAGGACGTTGAGCGAAGGCTGCTGCCCCGCATTGCCGTTTCCGTTGGCGCCGACCGGCGCGTCATCATTGCTGGCCATGAGCCTTTTCCTTTTGCCTGGGCAGCGTTGCTGACCGAATTGAAATCGGGCGTTCGCTACCATGGCCGGCATGACAAGACAAGGTTTGCCACCTTGCTTCTCACCTCGTCATTCCAAGGCGAAGCAGCCGCGCAGCGGCGTCGCGGAGACCCTGGGATCCATGCCGTGACCGTGGCCAAGGAATACGGCGGCTCAATGCTCACAACGATGCGGCTGGGTGACTATCCTCCACCGCAGCGGCGCTCAGAGGTCGCGGCATGGATCGAAGCGCCGGATGGCCGACCTAATCGTCCTTCAGGCGCCGCCACGGCGAATTGTGATCCGGGCCGCGCTTGAAATCGTCCTCGCGCGAATAGTCGCCGTCGTCGAGGTCGATGACCTTGTCGCGCGGGCGGCCGCGGAACCCGCCGGTCGAGAAATCGGTGGCGACGACAATGCGGCCCTTGAACCGGCTCCAGGCAAAGTCGCGCACCGGCGGCAGGAACAGCAGCAGGCCGATAATGTCGGTGATGAAGCCGGGGATGATCAACAGGATCGCCGCCACCACGATCATGGCGCCATGGGCCAGCTGGCGGCTGGGATCATGGCCGGCATCCATCTCGGTGCGGATGCGGGTCATGACGCCGAAACCCTGGTGCCGGAGCAAAAGCACGCCGGCGATGCTCGAGGCCAATACAAGGCCGACCGTCGCCAGCGCGCCGACCTCACGGCCGACGATGACGAAACCGGCGATTTCCAGCAGCGGGAGCGCGAGGAGGAAGAGGGGAAGCAGCGAAATGCGCAAGTCTTTACCGACCATTCGATTGTTTTGCCCGCTGGCGACCAATCGCCGCTGGCACGGAGGCTGTTAGATAGGTATGCCTGCCTTTGATTTGAATGATTGCACCTTGCGTTCTATATGCTTTGAATGTTGAACGCTATGCGACCGCGGCCTGTTGGCCGGATGGTCCGGCCTAGAGGCAGGGATTGATTGGCGGAAGATATGGGCTTCTTCGACTTCGGCACGATTTTCTTCCTGATCGCGGCGGTGGTGATCTTCTTCCAGCTGCGCAACGTGCTGGGCCGTCGGACCGGTAGCGAGCGGCCGCCCTTCGACCCCTACACGGCGGCGCGCACCGACAAGGACGCCACCCAGAAACCCGAGAATGTCGTTTCGCTGCCGCGCAAGCGGCTGCCGGGCGAACCGGCGCCGGCCGATGCCTATACGGCGATCGACGCCTTCGCCAAGCCCGACACCGATCTCAACAAGGGCCTGCGCACGATCAAGGACAATGATCCGTCCTTCGACCCGAAGGGCTTCGTCGACGGCGCCAAGATGGCCTATGAGATGATCGTCATGGCCTATGCCGACGGCGACCGCAAAACGCTGAAGAACCTTCTGTCGCGCGAAGTCTATGACGGTTTCGTCGCCGCGATCGGCGAACGCGAGGCCAAGTCGGAGAAGATCCAGTCCTCTTTCGTCGGCATTGACAAGGCCGACATCGTCTCGGCCGAGATGAAGGGCGGCGAGGCGCATGTGACGCTGCGCATCATCAGCGAGCTGATTTCGGCGACGCGCGACAAGGCGGGCGCCGTCATCGACGGCGATCCGGAAACCGTGGCCGAGGTCAAGGATGTCTGGACCTTCGCCCGCGACACGCGCTCGCGCGATCCGAACTGGAAGCTCGTCGCCACCGAAGAAGAAGACTGAGTCCCGATGCGTGTCGCCCAAAAGTGCGAAGCGGTTTTGGGACAACGACTTGCATCAAAACCAAGCCTCGAAGCGCGTCGCATGACCCTTTTCGAACACGACGCGCTTTAAGGCGACGGGGCTCCGGTGTCGCTATCGCCTCTCTTCATCGAAAAATCCTTTGACGACCTGCCCGGCTGGGGCGACGACGACCAGCTGCCGGCCTTCGAGGCTTTTCGCCGTTCCGCCTTCCATGCGCCGGTAAAACCCTATCGCAGCGGCGCGCTCGGCGTCGATTTCGGCGCCTTCACGGCGGCTTATGCGGCGGCGCGCACCGCACCGCCCGTGAACCGGTCGGAGGCGCGAAGCTTCTTCGAGCGCCATTTCGTGCCGATGCTGGTGCGGCCCGACACCGGCGCCGGCCTCGTCACCGGCTTCTACGAGCCGCAAGTCGAGGCGTCGCCGGTGCGCACGGAGCGGTTTGCCATGCCGCTGCTGTCGCGCCCGGCCGATCTCGTCGATGTCGACGACGCCAACCGGCCGCAGGGGATGGATGCCTATCTCGCCTTCGCACGCCGCACGGCGGACGGACCGGTCGAGTATTTCGACCGTGGCGCGATCGAGCGCGGGGCGCTTCAGGGCCAAGGGCTGGAAATCGCCTGGCTGGACGACAAGGTCGATGCCTTCTTCATCCATGTGCAAGGCGCGGCGCGGCTGGCCATGACCGATGGCCGGCTCCGCCGCGTCACCTACGCGGCCAAATCGGGCCAGCGTTTTACCGGGCCGGGCAAGATCCTGAGCGAGCTGGGCGAAATCCCGCTGGCGCAAGTGACGATGCAGTCGATCCGCGCCTGGTTCAAGGCGCATCCCGGGCGCATCGACGAGATCCTGTGGCAGAACCGCTCCTACATCTTCTTCCGCGAGGCCGATGTGGAGGACGCAGCTCTCGGCCCGATCGCAGCCGCCAAGGTGCCGCTGACGCCGGGCCGTTCCGTCGCCGTCGACCGGCTGCTTCATACATTCGGCACGCCCTTCTACATCGACGCGCCGACGCTCACCGCCTTTGACAAAAGATCGTTCCGGCGGCTGATGATCGCGCAGGACACCGGCTCGGCCATCACCGGGCCGGCGCGGGGCGATCTCTTCGCCGGCTCCGGCGACGCTGCCGGCGAGATCGCCGGCGTGGTGCGCAACGCCGCCGATTTCTACGCGCTGGTGCCGCGCCCGCTGGTCGGGGGCGCCGGATGAGCAAGCGTTCGGACAAGCTCAGCGAGGACGACCGGGTGCTGTGGAACCTGGTGGCGCGCACGGCCAAGCCGCTGAAGGGCAGGGCGGCCGTCGACATTCCGGATATCGCCGCCGACGCCATGCCGACATCGCCGCAAGCGGCGCAGCCCGCCGCCAATGCGCCGGGCGCGGCAAAGCCGAAGGCGCAGCATGTCACGCATCGCCTCGACGAGCCGACGCTGGACAAATTGTCGAAGGGCCGGCTGCCGATCGAGGGCCGCGTCGACCTGCATGGGATGACGCAGGACGAGGCCTATTCGCTGCTGTTCTCGTTCCTGCACCGGGCGCATGCCGGCGGCATCCGCTATGTCCTGGTCATCACCGGCAAGGGGTCGTCCTCCGGCGGCGACGGCGTGCTGCGGCGTGCCGTGCCGGCCTGGCTGTCGACGCCGGCATTCCGGCCGCTGGTCTCCAGCCATGACCATGCCGCCCGCAACCATGGCGGCTCGGGCGCGCTCTACATCCGGCTGCGGCGGGTGCGCTCATGAAAGCTGAAGCCGTGAGGCCGGGCGCATGACGCCGTTCGGCGAGCGGCTGCGGGCGCTTCGCGCCGAGCGCGGCGTCACCCAGAAGGACATGGCGGCGGCGATCGGCATCAGCGCCGCCTATCTGTCGGCGCTCGAGCATGGCAGGCGCGGCGCGCCGACCTGGACGCTGATCCAGAAGATCATCGGCTATTTCAACATCATCTGGGACGACGCCGAGGAGCTGGCGCGGCTGGCCGAAGCCTCGCATCCGCGCGTGAAGCTCGACACGTCGGGTCTCAACCCCGCCGCCACCGAGCTGGCCAATCTTCTGGCCGAGAACATCGAAAAGCTCGACGAAGCGGAGCTGCGCCGCATCACCGCCTCGATCCGCGCGGCGCTGGGCCGGCTGAAGTAACCGGTTTTATCCGGATTCCGCGACGGCCGGGCCGCCGCCTGGTCGCAAAACAGTGCCCGCCGGCAATGGCCAGCGGGCAGCTGTGGCGAGATCAGTTCTTGCCGGCCGTGCTGCCGTTGGGGTTGCCGCCGTTGGTTCCCGGGCGGTCATGGTCGCCACGGCCACCGTTTCCACCACCCAGGCAGTCAGACGCGCCGGCAGTGCCACAACAGCGGCCGGCCCAGAGGTCATTGAGGTTGGTGTGGGCGCAGCTGACCGTCTGGTCGGCCATCGCGGATCCGCCCAGGGCCGATACGGCGGCGACGGCGAGAAGGGTGTTTCGCAGGAAAGCAGTCATTTGAAGTCTCCATGATTGGGTTTCGTCATTCACGGCTGTGTGTCGCCGGGCGAACGAAAATGGTTCACGGAGAGATGGAGAAAATTTTCGGGAGAGATGCGCGAGGTGCGTTCGCGACGCCTCGCAACGGAGCGGGCAGCGGAGATCTACGAGATCGGCGGAGCCTCCTCACTTTCGTCATCCACGGGCGTAGCGGGAGCGAAGCGGACGCGCAGACCCGAGGATCCATGCCGCGACTTGCGAGCGCCGCAGCGGTGAAGAATGTAGCGATGCTCGGATGAAGATGGCCGGCGCCTGTTTCTGCGCCGCTGTGTTCTATGTTGGCGTCACGGCATGGATCCTAGGGTCTGCGCGCGTCGCTGCGCTCCTTGCTCCGCCCTAGGATGACGAAGCGCTGGGGGTGGCGCTGCCCTAATCGAGCCGCGGCCCAACCCTTACTCGACCGACCCCACCAGGACCTGCTGGCCGCCGCGGATCGAGACCCAGCGGCCGGTGTTGTCGATCGCCTGCCGCTTGAGGAAGCGGTAGCCGGTCTGGTCCCAGGCCCTGACCTTGTCGGTCAGGTTGTCGAGCACGTAGTCGCCCTTGTCGGTGCGCACGGTCAGCACCGAATGGCCTTCGCCGTCCGGTTTGCGCACCACGGTGATGAGAAGATCGGCAAGCGAGATGCCCGAGCGGGACAGCTGGCGCCGCTTTTCCAGAACATAGTCCTCGCAGTCGCCGACGCCCTTGTCGGGATAGGCCCAGACCTCGTCCTTGCCGTATATGTCCATGTCGCTCATCGGCTTGACGGCGGCGTTGACCCTGGCGGTGACATTGATGAGCTTGCGCATCAGCCCGTCGGTCATCCTGGCTGGTGCCAGGTTGCTCGGGCGGATCGAGCATTCGCCGGGGTGCAGCTTACAGAAATCATAGTGGCCGATCGGCTGCGAGGTGATGCCCCCGGTCGCCATCGCTCCGGCAGCCAAAGCCGGTGCGATCCAGCTTCCTGTGGCTGCCAGACCGGCCGCAGCCACGCACACGCGCAGCCTTCTCGCCATTGTTGAGGAATTCATTGTCCCCGCTCACCCTGTTGTTAACGAAACGTTAAGGGCGATTGACAGTCCGTGTCAATTACGACGACGAGCTGATTTGCAGCATGGTTACCCGCGGGGAGGGACAGCGGCACTTGTGCAACAGAATCGGCCCTGAAGCCGATTTTGTCGCGGAATTGCCTATCGCTTGGCGGTGCGGACCAGCTTCGGCTTCACCGCGACGCGGTTCTGGCGGCCATAGCTGGTGATGAAGTCGACGATGCGCGGCACGATCTCAGAGCGGAAGCGCGAGCCGTTGAAGACGCCGTAATGGCCAACCGCCGGCTGCATGTAGTGGGCCTTCTTGTCGGCCGGAATGTTGACGCACAGGTCCTGCGCCGCCTTGGTCTGGCCGAGGCCCGATATGTCGTCATTCTCGCCCTCGACCGTGAACAGGGCGACGTTGCGGATGACCGACGGGTCGATACGGGTGCCGCGATGCGTCATCTCGCCCTTGGGCAGGGCATGGCGAACGAAGACGGTGTCGACGGTCTGCAAATAGAACTCCGCTGTGAGGTCCATGACCGCCAGATATTCGTCATAGAAGTCGCGGTGCTTCTCGGCGTTGTCGCCATCGTGCTTCACAAGGTGCATGAAGAAGTCCTTGTGGGCGATGATGTGGCGGTCGAGGTTCATGCTCATGAAGCCGGACAGCTGCAGGAAGCCCGGATAGACCTCGCGGCCGAAGCCCGGCACCGGCCACGGCGCGCGCATGACGACATTGTCGCGGAACCAGTCGATGCCCTTTTCCTCGGCCAGGAGATTGACCGCGGTCGGGTTGCGGCGGGTGTCGATCGGCCCGCCCATCAGGGTCATGGTCGAGGGCACGAAGGGGTCGCCTTTCGCCTCCATCAGCGCCACCGCCGCCAGAACCGGCACGGAAGGCTGGCACACCGCCATCACATGGGTGTCAGGCCCCAGCGCATGGAACATGTCGACGATGTAATCGATATAGTCGTCGAGATCGAAACTGCCGTCGGCCAGCGGCACCATGCGGGCATCGACCCAGTCGGTGATGTGGACATCGGCGTAGGGCAGCATGGCTTCCACCGTGCCGCGCAGCAGCGTGGCATAATGGCCCGACATCGGCGCCACGATCAGAAGCTTCGGATCCGGCTTGCGGCCGGCGGGCACCGCGCGTTCGAAGCGGACGAGATTGCAGAACGGCTTCGACCAGACGGTCTTTTCGGTGACCTCGACGCTCTTCCAGTCGACGACGGTCTTGCCGAGGCCGAAGGCCGGCTTGCCATAGCGGCGCGTGGTGCGTTCGAACAGTTCGGCACCCGCCGCGACCGAACGGCCCCAGGGCGTGTGCGAAATCGGATTGAGCGGGTTGGAGTAGAACATCCGCACCGCGTCGGCATAGAGCCGGGCCGGCTGCAGCGCCGCATGGTTCAATTCATAGAGCTGATAGAACATCGACAACCCCGCTGCTGCCTGCGACCGAAGGGACGACGAGCAGCGCCGAGCCTCAAATGTCTCGCGGCGAAGTTAACAACTAATTGCTGCGATGCAATACGTCACGTGGCGTGACCAATGGTTCTTTCGTCCAAAGGCTTGCAAATCCGCCCGGAATGGCGGAGCCGGCTCAGTGTGCGCTGCCGAAATGTGTAGGAAATATGTCGGGTTGCCGGACACCCGACCATGATCCCGAAAACTGGTTCAGGTTTTCGAAGGAGATCATGGTCCAGGGATAATCACATCAAACGCGTGCCATGCAGACCGAGGTGTGGCCGGAACCGATGAAGCCGAGCTGGCCGGCGGCGCCCTTCGACAGGTCGAGCACGCGTCCGCGAATGAACGGGCCGCGATCATTGATGCGCACGATGACGCTTTTGCCATTGTTCTGGTTGGTGACCCGCAATTTGGTGCCGAATGGCAAGGTGCGGTGGGCGGCGGTCATCGCCGACGGGTTCATGCGCTCGCCCGATGCGGTTTTCGAGTGCAGCGCGTACCAGGAGGCGCGGCCGCACTGGCCGGCGGCGGCGGTCGCCGAAGTGGCGGAAGCGCCGACCATCAGGCCAGCAGCGATCGTTACCGCGACAAGCGCGGTCTGGTTTAGGTTCTTCATCTTTAAGGGGTGGCTCCGTTTTTGACAGACCCCAGCCGTTAGGTGCCGAATAAGGCAGGAAATGCGGCAGTGATCTGTCAGTTCCGTGGCGAGATCACACGTTTGGAGTCACCAGGTAACAGTCTGTCAGGGATATTCCGGCGCAATTTGATCCATTTTCGATGATCTCCGGGCCGACATCCGAGATCGTTTTGACAAGATACCGGATTAATATCCAAGTAGATTCCGAGGTGATTATGCCACTTCCTTTGGCTCTTTCATCACGGTCGCGACACGACCAACGATCGACTTGAAAAGCGAGATCCGTCAATGAGACTGACCAAAAATCTGCTGGCCTTGATTGTGCTGGCCATCGGTGCGCTGTGGTCGCTGCAAGGCATCGGCGTGGTCGGCGGCAGCTTCATGACCGGCCAGCCGCACAATGGTTCTATATCGGCATCGTGACCATGCTGGTCGGCCTGGCCGGGCTGGTGTGGGCGAACCGGTAGGGGGTGAGAACCGTGAACGAGCGCATTCAAGATTGGCCGAGCCACCCTCAACTTCGTCATCCTAGGGCGGAGCAGCCGCGAAGCGGCGTCGCGGAGACCCTGGGATCCATGCCGCGACATCAGCCGAAGGGCGTAGCGGTGCAGAATGATGAATCGTGGCGGCGCTCTGGAGTCCCGGCATGGATCCTATGGTCTGCGCCGCGTCGCTTCGCTCCTTGCTCCGCCATAGGATGACGAAGGGGTGGGGCGCTTTCGCAAAAGCTCCCCGCCGATCAACCCAAGCGGCCAGCCAATGCCTTGCCCCAAGCCCTAACCGAACAGCCGGTCCAATATCGTGCCCTCAAGCCGGGCGAGCTCGGCGGAACCGCGCCGGCGCGGCCTTTCCACCGGCACATCCAGATCGAGCGCGATCTTGCCGGCGCTGATCACCACCACCCGGTCGGCGAGCGCGACCGCTTCGGCGACATCGTGCGTGACCAGCACGGCGGTGAATTTCTGGGCGAGCCAGATGCGCTCCAGCAATTGCTGCATCTCGATGCGGGTCAGCGCGTCGAGCGCGCCGAGCGGCTCGTCGAGCGCCAGGATCTGCGGGTGGCCGACCAGCGCGCGGGCCAGCGCCACGCGCTGCTTCTGGCCGCCGGACAGCACCGAGGGCCATTCGTCAGCACGATCGGCGAGGCCAACCTCGGAGAGGATATCGAGAGCGCGCTGCGTTGCGTCCGCGCCGGAAGCGATGCCGGTCAGCCCGACCTCGACATTTTTCACCACGCTGGCCCAGGGCAGCAGACGCGGCTCCTGGAACATGAACCGGGTGCGGCTGTGGCCCTCTTCCCCGGCGCCCAGCGTCAGCGATCCCGATGTCGGCCGGTCGAGCCCCGCCAGCAACCGGAGCAGCGTGCTCTTGCCGCAGCCGCTCTTACCGATGACGGCGACGAACTGCCCGGCCGGCACCTCGAGATCGATGCCGTCGAGCACGATCTTGTCGCCGAAGCGCTTTCCCACGCCCTTGAAGGCGAAGGCGTGCCGTCCTTCGACCGCTATGGCCGGGCGCGCCGGCGCCGGCGTGGCGATGAAGGATCGGGCGGCGGTCAGGCTGGCAGCGGTCATCGACAGCATCTCATCCGTTCTGGAAAGCCGGATGCCAGCCGAGCGACAGCCGCTCGAGCAGGCGGGCGAGGCTGTCGGCGAGCTTGCCGAGCAGCGCGTAGATCAGGATCGACAGCACGACGACATCGATCAGCAGGAATTCGCGCGCCTGCATGGCCATGTAGCCGAGGCCGGAACTGGCCGAGATGGTTTCGGCGACGATCAGTGTCAGCCACATGATGCCCAGGGCATAGCGCAGGCCGACGAAGATCGCCGGCAGCGCGCCGGGCAGGATAACGCGAAAGAACAGCGCGCGCCGGTCCATGCCGTAGACGCGGCCCATCTCGACCAGCTGCGGGTCGACGCTCTGGATGCCGAGCAGCGTGTTGACGTAGATCGGAAAGAACACGCCAAGCGCCACCAGGAACAGTTTTGCCTCCTCGTCGATGCCGAACCACAGGATGACGAGCGGGATCAGCGCCAGATGCGGAATGTTGCGGATCATCTGCAGCGTGGTGTCGGTCAGGCCGCGGCTGAGCCGCGACAGGCCGTTGGCAAGGCCAAGCGCGAATCCGATCGAGCCGCCGATGGCAAAGCCGCCAAGAGCGCGTGCCGTGGAAACACCGATGTTGCGGATCAGCTCACCCGACAGCGTCAGGCGCCAGAAAGCCTCGGCAACGGCGCTTGGCGCCGGCAGCACATTGGCCGGCATGACGCCCGCGCGCGACGCGGCTTCCCAGCCGGCAATCACCAGGACCGGCAACACCCAGCCGATGGCGTTTGCGTGGAGGCGCGCGGAAAGGCTCATGAAGAGGCCTGCAAGCGGGCGGCACCATGGAAGCCGACCGAGAATTCATTGGCGATGTCCTGGTGCGCCCGCTGCCGCCTGGTGCCAAGCCCAAGGCGTGGGAACAGAAGCTCGGCGACGCGGTAGGCTTCTTCCAGATGCGGATAACCGGAGCCGATGATGGTATCGATGCCGATCGCCTGGTATTCGCGGATCCGCTCGGCGACCTTCTCGGGCGTGCCGACCAGCGCGGTGCCGGCGCCGCCGCGCACCAGGCCGACGCCTGCCCACAGATTGGGCGAGACGACCAGCTTGTCGCGATGGCCGCCATGCAGCTCGGCCATGCGGCGCTGGCCGACCGAGTCCATCTGGTTGAGGAAACGCGCCTGCGCATTCTCGATCTGGGCGTCGGTGACGTGGCTGATCAGCCGCTCGGCGGCGCGCCAGGCCTCGTCCTCGGTTTCGCGCACGATGAAATGCAGCCGGATGCCGAAACGCAGTTTTCTACCACGCAGGGCTGCCTTTTTGCGCGCAGAAGCGAGCTTCTCGGCCACCTGTGCCGGCGGCTCGCCCCAGGTCAGGTACATGTCGACGAGGTCGGCGGCGAGATCCTGGCCGGCGTCGGACGAGCCGCCGAAATAGAGCGGCGGCCGTTCCTGCAACGGCAAAAGGTCGAGGCGGCCATTCTCGACGCGGTAATATTTGCCGTCGAAATTGACGCGCTCGCCGGATACCAGGCCGCGCCAGATGGTGAGGAATTCCTGCGCCTGGGCGTAGCGCTCGTCATGCGGCAGGAAGACGCCGTCGCCGGCGAGCTCGGTCGGATTGCCGCCGACCACCACATTGAGCAACAGCCGGCCATTGCTCAGCCGATCGAGTGCCGCGGTCTGGCGCGCGGCGAAGGTCGGCAGCGTCACACCGGGCCGCAGCGCGACCAGGAATTTGAGTTTTTCGGTGAGCGTCGCAAGTCCTGTCGCGGTGATCCAGGAATCCTCGCAATTCTGACCGGTCGGCAGCAGCACGCCGGGAAAGCCGAGCCGGTCGACCGCCTGCGCGATCTCCTTGAAATACCCGAACTCCGGCGGCCGCTGCTGTTGCTCGGAACCAAGATAGGAGCCGTCGCCATGGGTCGGGATGAACCAGAAGAAATCGAGCGGCGCGGTGCCGGCTGTGGTCATGTCTGACGCAGTCACGGGCGGATCTCCTGGAGATATCGGCGGAAACGACAAAGGCGCCGGACGTTTCCGCCCGGCGCCGTGCGAGAAAATCAGTTGCCCGGCGCGGTCCACACCGCGTCGGAGATCCGAACCGCCTTCGGGATCAGGCCGAGCTTGTAGAAGCGGTCGGCTGTCGCCTGCTGGCCGGCGGTGATCTCGTCGGTGATCGGAAAGATGCCGAATTTGGTGCGGTTGGCGGCAATCGTTTGTGCGTCGAGCGGCACGCCGGTGACCTCATGCAGCGCCTCGGCCACCTTGTCGCGGTTCTGGTCCGCCCATTTCGCCGCCTCGCCGAGAGCGGCGATCGTCGTGGTGATGATCTCGGGATGCGCCTTGGCGAAATCCTTGTTGGCGAGGAAATAGGTGTTGACCTTGAGCACTTCGCTGGAGCGGGCCAGAACACGCGGCTGATAACGCGTTTCGGCGATTGCGAAGAAGGGATCCCAGACCGCCCAGGCATCGATCTGGTCGCTGGCGAAGGCGGCGGCGGCATCGGCGGGGCTGAGATAGACCGGCGTGACCTGATCGAAGGGGATGCCTGCCTTTTCCAGCGCGGCGACCAGCAGATTATGCGCACTGGTGCCCTTGCCGACGCCGACGCGCTTGCCCTTGAGGTCGGCGACCGACTGGACCGGCGACGCCGGCTTGACGAAGATCGCCTCGCCGTCGCCATTGGACGGCAGTGCCGCCGCGTAGACAATGTTGGCGCCCGCCGACTGGCCGAAGATCGGCGGCGCGTCGCCGGTCCAGCCGGCGTCGATGGCGCCGACATTGAGCGCCTCGACCAGTGGCGGGCCAGCGGTGAATTCGACCCATTTGACGGTGACGCCCTTGTCGCCCAGCGCCTTTTCGATGACCTGCTGCTGCCGGGCGATCACCGGCAGGCCGGTTTTCTGATAGCCGATGCTGAACTGCTTCAGCTCCTGCGCCGCGGCGCCGAACGACAGGACAACCGTCGCGGCCACAAGGCCGATGCCGAAAGCGCGCCTCGTCAAATTGAACATGATCCCTCTCCTTCGCTGCGGATCGGCGCCGGGACCCATGTCCTCGCCGGTTGGAAGAGAGATCAGGCTAGGTAGTTCTATAAATTTAGTAGAGGAACGATTTTGCGAGTTGGCGCCGCGGTGTGGAAATATCTTCTGCGGCAACCCCAACGTTCGCCATCCTTGGGCGAAGCGACGCAGACCTCAGGATGACGAAGACGCGAGGGCTGGCGCAAAGTCTCGCCGCCACCTCTTCACTGCGACCAGTACTGCCAGGCCCAGTAGAAGCTCTCGTCGCGCGGCGGCAGGCGGTCGCGTCCGGCCTGGAACGGGACCGGTGCCGGCGATCGCGGGGTGTCCTCCTTCGTCGCCTTGTGGTCGGAGGCAAGGCCCAGCAGCCAGTTGCCGAAATGGGCGAACAGCACGGCGGTGGAATGGGTCATGGTCATTCTCTCCTGCACTTGCGGTTGGTCACTCCCGTCCCGCCCACGGGACGAGCGCGCGCTCGATCCTGCGGATGGTGAATTCGAGCACGAAGGCTATGGCCGCGATCACCAGGATGCCCATGATCACCACGTCGGTGACCAGGAACTGGGCCGCGGACTGGATCATGAAGCCAAGTCCGCGCGTCGCCGCGACCAATTCGGCCGCGACCAGCGTCGACCAGCCGGCACCGAGCGCGATGCGCAGTCCGGTCAGGATCGAGGGCAGCGCGCTGGGCAGGATCACGTGGCGGACCACCTGGCGCCTTGTCGCGCCAAGCGAACGCGCCGCGTTGATGCGCTCCTGCGAGACGCCGCGAACGCCCGAGGCGGTGGACAATGCCACCGGCGCCAGCATGGCGATGGCGATCACCAGGATCTTCGACGGCTCGCCGATGCCGAACCAGATGATGACCAGCGGCAAATAGGCGAGCGGCGGGATCGGCCGCAGGAATTCCAGCAGCGGATCGAAAATGCCGCGGCCGACAGTGCTGATGCCGATGGCGAGACCCACCGGCACACCGACGAGGATCGCCGCGACGAGTGCTGCGAACACGCGGCCGAGACTGGCGACGACATGCTGCAGCAGCGTCGCGTCGACGAAACCATCCCTGATGACGACAATGAATTTGTTCCAGACGGCGACCGGCGAGGGCAGGAATACCGGCGACACCAGCTGCAGGCGGGCCGACAGCGCCCACGCCGCCAGCACCACCAGTATGGTGACCGCGCTGACCATGCGCGCCGAAACGCCCCTGCGTTTCGGGCTTGGCCGCGACCACGGCACCGACAGGCCGTCGGCCTCTTCGGTCCTCGGGGCGGGGCGTTCGGTGTAGGAGGAAATGGTCATGCCGCCTCTCCCTCGAAGATCGCGTCGGTCAGTTCGCCGCGCGCCGCGGCGAAGGCGGGATCGGCCTTGATCGTGCGGATGGCCTCGCCCGAGGCGTAGCGCCTGGAGAAGCCGGGTTCGAAAGTGCGCACCACGCGGCCGGGGCCGGGCGCCAGCACGACGATGCGGGTGGCGAGCACCAGCGCCTCCTCGATGCCGTGGGTGACCATCAGCACGCCGGCATGGCTTGCCGTCCAGAGATCGAGCAGTGTCGTCTGCATGCGCTCGCGCGTCAGCGCATCGAGCGCGCCTAGCGGCTCGTCGAGCAGCAGGAATTGCGGTTCGGCGGCAAGCGCGCGGGCAAGGCCGACACGCTGGCGCATGCCGCCGGAAAGCTCCCAGATGCGCTTGTCGCCGGCACGCTCAAGCTTCACCAGCGCCAGAAGCTCGTCGGCGCGGCGCGCCCGCTCGGCCGGCCTGACACCGCGCAGGCGCAGCGCGAAGGCAACGTTCTCGCGCGCCGTCAGCCAGGGAAACAGCGCGTCGTTCTGGAACACCACGGCGCGATCCGAACCCGGTGCCGTGATCGGCTGGCCGTTGATCGTGGCCGTGCCGCGCGCCGGCGCGACGAGGCCGGCGGCGACATTGAGCAGCGAGGTCTTGCCGCAGCCGGAGCGGCCGACAAGGACGACGAAATCATCCTTGGCGATGTCGATCGACACCCGTTCGACGGCGGGTGCCGGCTGGCCCTCATAGTGGATCGAGACTTTGTCGAGCACGAGATGCGGCATGGGGGCCTCTCAGAGCATGATCCCGAAAAGTGGCGTCCGGTTTTCGCGGACAAACGGTTTCCGTTTGTCCAGAGATCATGGTCAAACGAATGGGAAATCCGACTGCCCCGGAACGGCTCCTCGTCAGCAGGTCCGGGGCAGGCAGCACGCGGCGTCAGGGAAGGAGCGCGCGAGCCATTTGAGCGCCGCCACATGCCCGCCAGGACATGCGGGGACGCTTCATCACTTGAGTTCAGTTCGAGGCCAGCGCCTCGGTGACGTATTTCGATGTCACGTATTTCGAGTAGTCCGGAAGCACGGCGTCGACCTTGCCCTGCTCCTTGAGGAAGGCGGATGCCGCCGCGACCGCCTTGACCGTGCCGCCGCCGAGGAACTTGTCGGAGGCCTGCTCCTCAAGCGTCGGGAAGACGTAGCCCTTCAACAATTCGGGTACCTCTTCGAGCTTGGCGCCGGTGAGCTTGGCGATCTTGCCAGCCTCAGGCGACGAAACCGACCAGGCGTCCGGCTTAGCGAGGTACTCGGCATAGGCGGCGCCGGTCACCTTGACGAAGTCGCGCACCGCTTCCGGGTTCTTCTCGGCAAAATCGGTGCGCACGATCCAGGCGTCGAAGGTCGGCGCGCCCCAGGCGGCGACCTGCGAGGAATCCAGCACGACCTTGCCTGTCGTCTTGATCTGGCCGAGTGCCGGATCCCAGACATAGGCGGCATCGATGTCGCCGCGCGCGAAGGCGGCGGCGATTTCCGGCGGCCTGAGGTTGAGAATCTCAACCGACTTCGGATCGACATTCTCATGCTTGAGCGCGGCGAGCAGGCTGTAATGCGTGGTCGAGACGAAGGGCACGGCGACCTTCTTGCCGGCGAGGTCGGCGACCTTCTCGATGCCGGCGCCGTTGCGCGCGACAAGCGCCTCGGACGGCCCGATCAGGCCGACGACGAAAATCGTCTGGATCGGCAGCTCGTGGCTGGCCGCCGCCGCCAGCGGGCTCGAACCGACATAGCCGATGTCGACCGAGCCGGAAGCGACCGCGGCGATGACATCGGCACCGGAATCGAATTTGCGCCAGTCGATGGTGGCCTTGGTGGCCTTCTCGTAGGCGCCGTCGGCCTGCGGCACTTTGGAGGGCTCGACCACCGTCTGGTAGCCGATGGTGATCTTCAGGTCCTCGGCCAGGGCGGGGCCGAGGAAGGCGGCGCCGGCAAGGGCTGCCGACGACAGAAGGAGAATGCGTCGCGAAATGGTGGACATCAAAGGGCTCCATGAAAACAGAGAAAACCGGATTGCCCTATGATAGTCCGCTAATTCTATCGGCCTTGTAGAGTTAAATCCTTCCAACGAAGGCGGGTTTGTTGGAAAAAATCTGCCGGTAGCGGAAGGCCAGAGCGCATAGGGCGGCTGCAGCCCGCTGGCGCTGCTCCGATGACAGACCGCTGTAGGAGCAGGAATGGCGCTCCGCGAACCTTCCAACCTTCGTCATCCTATGGCGGAGCAAGGAGCGAAGCGACGCGGCGCAGACCATAGGATCCATGCCGTGACATGTAAGCGTCGCCACGGTTCAGAACTTTGCACCGCTGCACTCTTCGATCAACGTCACGGAATGGATCCTCGGGTCTCCGCGACGCCGCTTCGCGGCTGCTCCGCCCGTGGATGACGAAGTTGTAGAGGCTCCGGCACTCGACTGCTGTCTGTGCCGTTCACGCACGAATGATAAATTCTTACCCAGGCCAACATCACGCAAATCCATGCCTCAAACAGCTACGGAATTGACAAGCCGTTCCGCGTGTTCGAGGGTAAGTATAGTATCCTTATCGACATGAGGGAATTGGAGGCGACGATGAGCGGGCACCCCACCACCATGATCGCTCGCGGCATGCATCGGCTGTCGGCGGCGCGTGCGTCGGCGCGCGACACGACCGGCCCGACTGGAGCCATCCGTCGCTTTGGGGCCGTCGATGTGCATTTCTGTGCTCTTAATGGCACAAAAGCCTGACAAAATGGCCAAAACGGCTTGAAAACAAAGCAAAATCAACAGTTCTCGGCTTGTATATCATGTCACTAGAATTTATGTGTCATGGATGCTTGGACGCGGCGGGGAGGCACGCCAGGCGTTTCGCAACGGATGGCTTCAAGCCATCGCATGACAGAGAAACGTTCGGTTTATGCTCACCAAAAAAGGCAAGTACGGCCTCAAGGCGCTTGTACACCTCGCGCAGATGCCGGCCGGGCAGCTCGCTTTCGTCAACGACATCGCAACCGGCAACAACATCCCGAAGAAGTTTCTTGACGCCATCCTGGGCGAGCTGCGCAATGCCGGTTTCGTCCAGAGCCGCAAGGGCAAGGATGGCGGTTACCGGCTGGCGCGCCCTGCCGAGGAGATCAAGGTCGGCCACGTCGTGCGCGTCCTCGACGGGCCGCTGGCCCCAATTCCATGCGCCAGCCGCACACAATATCAGCGCTGCGAAGACTGCAACGAGGCGACATGCCAAGTCCGACACGTGATGCTGGAGGTCCGGCAGGCGATCGCCGAGGTGCTCGACCAGCGCAGCCTCGCCGAAATGCGCGATATCGGCCTCGACGAGCTTCCAGCCGCGAGGGAGATCGGCGATCTTCCGGTCGCGGTGAAGGTCCAGGCCTGACGCTTCGCATAATGCAGGAACGCGCATGAGCGGGCGTGCCAATTCGATCATCCCCAACTCGATCATCATTGTCGGCGGCGGCGCCTCGGGCGTCGTGCTGGCCGCGCATCTCCTGAAATCGCCCAATCCGGATCTGCGTGTCACGCTGGTCGAAAAGCGCCCGCATTTCGGCCAGGGCATCGCCTATTCGACGCTGCTGTCGGCGCATGTGCTGAATGTGAGTGCCGCCGGCATGAGCGCCTATGCCGACGACCTCGGCAATTTCTGGCGCTGGCTGCAGGCGCGCGGCCTGGTGAGCCAGGAGCAGACGCCACAGACACCATTCTACGCGCCGCGCAGCATCTACGCCCGCTATCTCGGCGAGCTGCTCGACGAACTCGAAGCGCGCGAACAGCCGACCGGGCGGCTGCGCCTGATCCACGAGGAGAGCCTGTCGATCACGCCGACACCGTCCGGCGTCGAGGTGGCGCTCGCCAACGGCACCAGCGTCGTCGCCCATCTGGCGATACTCGCCACCGGCCATGACGAACAGCCGGCGCAAGGCCATGCGATCCGCATGGGCTCGGAAGCCGACACCGCGCTCGATCCGCACAGCCCCGTGATGGTGCTGGGCACCGGCCTCAGCATGGTCGACGCGTTCCTGGCGCTGGAACAGCGCGGCCACACCGGCAAGATCATCGCCGTTTCCCGGCGCGGCCTGCTGCCGTCGCCGCACCGCAAGGGCAATCCGATCAAGCTCGACGTCGCCGACATCCCGCTCGGCACCCAGCTTTCCTATTTCGTCGGCTGGTTCCGCGACCTGATCCGCGAGAACCAGAAGGCCGGCATCGACTGGCGCGACGTGGTCGACGGCCTGCGTCCCTTCAACCAGAAGATCTGGCAGAACTGGCCGGCTTCCGCCAAGCGCCGCTTCGTCGAGCACACCAAGGCCTGGTGGGACATCCACCGCCATCGCATGGCGCCCGAAGTCTACGCCAAGGTGACCGAGGCCGTGCAATCCGGCCGCATCCGGCTTGTCGCCGGCCGCGTCGTCGGCATCGTGCCGGGGAAGACCTTCACCGTCGACGTCCAGTCGCGCCACAGCCAGCTGGTCGAGACTTTTGACGTCGCCCGTATCTATGATTGCTCGGGCATCGTGCGTGACATTTCGACCTCCTCGAACAGCGTGGTGCGCTCGCTGGTCGATCGCGGGCTCGCGCGGCCGGACCCGATGCGCATCGGTCTCGACGTGTCGCCCAATTGCGAGATCATCGCCAGCGACGGCACGGTCTCGCGAAAGATCCTCGCCGTCGGCCCGCTGACGCGCGGCACCTTCTTCGAGATCGACGCCATTCCGGATATTCGCGTGCAGTGTGCAAGGCTGAGCAAGCAGTTGCTGGGGTGAATGGCTGATGGGGTTGCGCTCTACGGCGCCCCCCTCTGGCCTGCCGACCATGCTACAAACTGGAATTTCATTCCCCGTCTGGCCGTCTGATTGGCACGATCTATCTTCTTTCCAACTGTAAACGGCTGGAAAAGAAGCTACGCTGCCGCTCTGCCGGCTCAATCAAAGAAATAGAGCATGATGTCGCCCGAAAACCGCTCACACTTCGGCATCATGCTCTGGGCGGTCGCTTGATCGATCATGGAGCATCTGAATGAGCGAGCAGAAGGTCGCCGCGCCTGACAGCGGTCCCTCGGAAAGTGCAACGTCCCGCCTGCGGCCACCTTACAAATCGGTTCTCGACCTGATCGGCCAGACGCCGGTTGTCGAGCTGACCAAGTTCGACACCGGCAAATGCCGGCTGTTCATCAAGCTTGAAAGCCAGAATCCCGGCGGCTCGATCAAGGATCGCATCGCGCTGTCGATGATCGCCGCCGCCGAAAGGCAAGGCAAACTCAGGCCGGGCGGCACCATCGTCGAGGCGACCGCCGGCAATACCGGCCTCGGCCTTGCCCAGGTCGGCATCCCCAAGGGCTACCGCATCGTGCTGGTCGTGCCCGACAAGATGTCGCGCGAAAAGATCCAGCACCTGCGCGCGCTGGGCGCCGAGGTGCGCATGACGCGTTCCGATGTCGGCAAGGGCCACCCCGAATATTACCAGGACATGGCCGAGAAGATCGCGGCGGAGGTGCCCGGCGCCTTCTACGCCAACCAGTTCGCCAATCCGGCCAACCCGCTGGCGCATGAAACGACCACCGGCCCGGAGATCTTTTCGCAGCTCGACGGCAATGTCGACGCGGTGGTCGTCGGCGTCGGCTCGGGCGGCACGCTGACCGGGCTTGGCCGCTACTTCGCCAAGGTATCGCCAAAGACCGAAATGGTGCTGGCCGACCCTGTCGGCTCGGTGCTGGCGCCCTTGATCAAGACCGGCAAGATGGAAGAGGCCGGAAGTTGGACGGTGGAAGGCATCGGCGAGGATTTCGTGCCGCCCAATGCCGATTTGTCGCTGGTCAAGAAGGCCTATTCCATCACGGACAAGCAGAGCATGCTGGCGGTGCGCGACCTCCTGTCGCGCGAAGGCATTTTGGCCGGCTCGTCGTCGGGCACGCTTTTGTCGGCCGCACTGCGCTATTGCCGCGAGCAGACGGTGCCGAAGCGCGTCGTCACCTTCGTCTGCGACAGCGGCAACAAATACCTGTCCAAGGTGTTCGACGATTTCTGGCTGGCCGAGCAGGGGCTGGCCGAGCACGAGCAGCATGGCGATCTGCGCGACCTCGTCATGCGCTCGCACCGCACCGGCGACACCGTTTTTGTCGGCCCGGACGAAAGCCTGCTCAACGCCTATGGCCGCATGCGCCGCTCGGACGTTTCGCAGCTGCCGGTGCTCGACAATGGCAAGCTCGTCGGGATCGTCGACGAGAGCGATATCCTGGCCAAGGTGGACGGCCCCTATGACGGGCGCTGGGAGCGCTTCAACGGCCCGGTGCGCACGGCCATGACCTCCAATCTGCATACTCTGCAGGCCAGCCAGACGCTGGATGCGCTGCTGCCGGTGTTCGACCGCAACGAGGTCGCCATCATCTTCGACGGCGAAGAGTTCGTCGGCCTGATAACCCGCATCGACCTGATCAACCATCTGAGGCGCGCACGATGACCAAACATACCCCGCCGGCCGGCAAGAACCGCCTGGCCTTCTCGACGCGCACCATCCATGGCGGCCAGAGCCACGACCCGCTGACTGGCGCGGTGATGGTGCCGATCTATGCCACCTCGACCTACGGCCAGCAGTCGCCCGGCGTGCACAAGGGTTTCGAATACGCGCGCAGCCAGAACCCCACCCGCTTTGCCTTCGAGCGCGCCGTGGCCGATCTGGAAAGCGGCACGGCGGCCTTCGCCTTCGCCTCCGGCCTGGCGGCGATCTCGACAGTGCTGGAGCTGCTCGATTCCGGCGCCCATATCGTCGCCACCGACGACATCTATGGCGGCTCCTTCCGGCTGATGGAGCGGGTGCGCAAGCGCTCGGCCAATCTCCAGGTCAGCTTCGTCGACTTCACCGACCTTGCGGCGGTAGAGGCCGCGATCCGGCCTGAAACGAAACTGCTCTGGGTCGAGACGCCGACCAACCCGCTGCTGCGCATCGTCGACCTCGAAGGCGTCGCGGCGCTGGCCAAGCGCAAGGGGGTTCTCACGGTCGCCGACAACACGTTCTGCAGCCCCTATATCCAGCGGCCGCTGGAACTCGGCATCGATATCGTCGTCCACTCCACGACAAAGTATCTCAACGGCCATTCCGACATGGTCGGCGGCGTGGCCGTTGTCGGCGACAACAAGGATCTCGCCGCCCAGCTGAAATTCCTGCAGAACGCCATCGGCGCCATCTCGGGCCCGTTCGACAGTTTCCTGGCGCTGCGCGGCCTGAAGACCTTGGCGCTCAGGATGGAGCGGCATTCCGACAACGGGCTGAAGATCGCGCAGTGGCTGGAAGCGCGAAAAGATGTGCGCCGGGTCATCTATCCCGGCCTCGCCAGCCACCCGCAGCATGCGATCGCCGTCCAGCAGATGCATGCCTTCGGCGGCATGATATCAGCCGTGCTCGACCGCGATCTTGCCGGGACGAAACGCTTCCTCGAGCGCACGCAGCTGTTCACACTCGCCGAAAGCCTCGGCGGCGTGGAAAGCCTGATCGAGCATCCGGCGCTGATGACGCATGGCTCCATTCCCGCCGAGAAGCGCGACGAGATCGGCATATCGGATTCGCTGGTCAGGTTGTCGGCCGGGATCGAGGATGGCGATGACCTGATCGCGGATCTGGAGCAGGCGCTGGGGGGATAGAAGCGGCGGCGCTCTCGTAGGAACCAGCCAATCTCCAAAGCCAGCGCTGTCCGGCGCCGACGTTTCATGGTTGTCGATCGGCATCACCCCAGGTTGACCTCGCGCGCCATTCGCCCGAGATGTAGCGCCCATGGCGACGCGCGAACCCGAAAAACCCACCGAGCCCCTGACTTTCGCGGTGCTGGTGTTCCCCGGCTTTCCGATGATGGCGTTCAGCTCCGTCATCGAGCCGCTGCGTGCCGCCAACATATTGGCGAAGCGGGAGTGCTACCGCTGGATCATCGTCGGCGGCACGAAAGGGGCCGTCGAGGCCTCGAACGGCGTCGTCATCCAGCCCGGTTTCCATGCCGAGGATGCGCCGAAGGTCGACCGCATCGTCGTCTGCTCGGGCGGCGACGCCGATCATCTCGTCGCCGAGGACGCGGCAAGCTGGATCCGCAAGAGCCTGCGCAATGGCGCCCATATCGGCGCGGTGGCGGATGCCGCGTTCTTCCTTGCACGGGCCGGCCTGCTCGATGGCCATGCCTGCACCTTGCACTGGACCAGCCAGGCCGCCTTCACCGAGGCCTTCCCTACGATCGAGCTCAGGCGCGACCTCTATGTCATCGACCGCAAGCGTTTCACCTCGGCCGGCGGCATCGGCAGCCTCGACATGATGCTGGAGATCATCACCCGGGACTATGGCGCCGAACTTGCCGCCGGCGTCGCCGAATGGTTCGTGCACAGCCAGTTGCGATCGAGCGTCGACCGCAAGCTGATGCCGCTCAGGCTGCGCACCGGCGTGCAGAACGAACTGGTACTGTCGGCCATCGCCATCATGGAGGACGCGGTGGAGGAGCGGCTCGGCATGACGGAGCTGACGGCCCGGCTCGGCGTATCCTCCGACAAGCTCGAGCGCTCCTTCCGCTCCGAACTCGCCATCTCGCCCAATGGCTACTACCGGCGCCTGCGGCTGAAGCGCGCCGCCGACCTGCTGGCGCATTCGACGCTTGCCGTGCGCGACGTGGCGCTGGCCTGCGGCTTTGCCTCGATGTCGAGTTTTGCCCGGGCTTTTCGCGAGGAGCATGGGCACCCGCCGAAACTGGCGAGGAGGCATTAGGGCCTTGCCCCCGCAGCCCAAGATCGGCGAAATGTAGCTTGGCTACTTCAGATGGCCGACGACGCGCAAACCTTGTTCGGTAGCTTCAAGGGGGAAGCGTTTGCCGGTAGCCTCGATCACTTTGCGAATAGCGTCTATGTCTTGTGGAAGAAGCGCCGGGGGCACATTGTTTGGTCTCGTCTTCATCACAATCCGCCGAAATTCAATCCACTCTATCTCGACCAACGGGTGGACATTCAAGGGCCATAAATCCACGTAGGCATGGGGTGGGTATAAACCAGGGAACACCGGTGACCATTCCTCGCTGTCGCCAACAAATTTGACTGCGATTCCCTTGATATCAACGCCAGAGTTTTCCAATGCTTTGAACAAAGTGCGCCATTTTGTATTGGACATGAGCGAAGCCGAATATTTCTGCGTAACTTCTTTCTTAGCTCTGAGCCGTAGCGCATTCATGTCTATCGCCGGTTCTCTTCTTTTTGGCACGATTTGAGCTCCAATAGTCATGGATATATTCGCTGAGTTGAAATGCCTCCACAATACCGATGAATGGCCGGACCGTCTTTGATCATGTGTGATTGGCTTTAACCGAGGTTGCGGCGGCATTCCGCACAACAAACGCGGTATTTCGCACAATCCATCCGCCCCGGCTGCGCCATGCTCCGACCTTGCAATCCACCCAAGGCCAGGCACCCATGAGCATCGTCGTATTCGACCCCGACAGCACCGAAGACGTGGACTTCAAGGACCGCATGCGCCACCCGGCGGCGGCCGATCCGGCCGGCGGCATGTGGCTGTCGGACACCGAGCCGTCCTTCATCGATGCCGACGCTCTGCGAAAGGGTCGGCTGGCCAAATTGCGCGGCTGGATGCGCGAGGCTGGTTATGGCGGCGTCGTGCTGTTCGACCCCTACAACCAGCGCTACGCCACCGGCTCGCGCAACATGTTCGGCTATTTCCTGCGCAACTCGACCCGCTATTTCTTTATCCCGACCGAAGGGCCGATCGTGCTGTTCGAATACCCGCAGAGCTACCATGTCTCGATGGTGCTCGACACGATCGACGAGGCGCGTCCGTCCAAGCTGGTCTGGTCGTCTGTCTCCGGCCGTGACGACGAAACCGCCGGGCCGTTCGCCGACGAGATCGCCGAGCTGTTGAAAAAACATGGCGGCGGCTCGATGAAGCTCGGGCTCGACCGCTGCAGCCATCTGCAGGCGCTGGCGCTGGAGAAGCGCGGCTGCGAGGTCCGCGACTGCCAGGGCGAAATCCTGGCGGTGCGCGCGGTGAAGACGCCGGAGGAGGTGAAATGCCTGCAAGTGTCGATGGCCGGCGCTGAAGCCGCGGTCTATGCGGTGCGCGAGGCGATCAAGCCCGGCGTTTCCGAAAACGACCTGTTCGCCATCATGTATGGCGAGGTCATCCGCCAGGGCGGCGAATTCATCGAGACGCGGCTCCTGACATCAGGCCAGCGCACCAATCCGTGGTTCAACGAAGCCAGCGGCCGCAAGATCCGACCCGGCGAACTGCTGGCGCTCGATACCGACACGATCGGCTGCTACGGCTACTATTCCGATTTCTCCCGCACCTTCCGCTGCGGACCGGGCAAGCCGACCGCTTACCAGAAGTCGCTCTACCGCATGGCGCATGACCAGGTTCAGCACAATATCTCGATCGTCAAACCCGGCATGGCTTTCCGCGAAATCGCCGAGAAGGCTTGGAAGATCCCGGACCGTTTCGTCGACCAGCGTTATACTTCGGTGATGCACGGCGTCGGCATGCATGGCGAGACGCCGTTTATCGCGCATGCCATGGATTACGAGACCTATGGCCGCGACGGCCATATCGTGCCAGGCATGGTGGTGAGCGTGGAAAGCTATATTGGCGAGAAGGGCGGCCGCGAGGGCGTCAAGCTGGAGGACGAGATCCTGATCACCGACACCGGGACGGAGCTTCTGTCGCGCTTCCCCTATGAGGATGAGTTTCTGGCGTGAAGGCTCCCATCGCCATCAAGCGCGGCACCGTGGCCGCGGTCTTCATCGACCTGCAGGAAGAGCACCGGCAGGACCCGCGCTATCTGGTCGAAGGCTTCGCCGGGATCCTGGCCAATGTCCAGCGCCTGCAGGAAGCGGCGCGCGCAAACCACGTGCCGCTCCAGCACTGGGCCTATATCGTCGACCTCGACAAGCAGGACCGGCCCTTTCATCCCGTCGGCGCCGACGGCAAATCGGCTTTCTCCGACAAAAGCGATCCGCTGACCGAAATCTGCCATGAGGTGGCGCCTGCCGCTGGCGAGGCGCTGCTGGTCAAGGCCGAGGCCAGCGCCTTTCGCACTGGCTCAGCCGCCGATCGACTCAAGGCCTCCGGCATCGAATGGCTGGTCATCGCTGGTGTGTGGACGGAGGCCTGCATCGACGCATCGGTAAAGGATGCGGTTGCGAAAGGTTTTCGCGTGCTGCTGGTCAAGGATGCCTGCGGCAGCGGCAGCGCGGCCATGCACCAGACCGGCATCCTCAACCTTGCCAACCGGCTCTATGGCGGCGCTGTCACCGACACGGACGGCGCCTGCCGGCTGCTGGCCGGAGAGGCGGTCTCCGCCTGGCAGGTCGAGGGCTCGGTGCCGCTGCGCTTCGGTTTCGATAACGCAGCCGCCCTCTACGCGGATCTGTGACAGGTTGGGCAGGCTGACATGACCGGCCGCGGCAAGTACGAAACACGGCTCGATCCAGCGCTGTGGGCCTACATCGACCGCGTCAACGCCTGGTATCCGCCCGAGATCACCGGCCTGCCGATCGACAGGCAGCGCGCGGTTTATGACAGGATGTGCCGGGCCTTCCATCAAGGGCGCCCGACAGCGGTCAAGGTCAGCGACGGCCTGGTCGCCGCGCCGAGCCACGACATCCCGATCCGCCACTACCAGCTCGGCGGCAGCCCCGCGCGCGCCATGGTGCTCTATTTCCATGGCGGCGGCTTCATCCTTGGCGGGCTCGACAGCCATGACGACATCTGCGCCGAGCTCTGCGCCGGCACCGGCTTCGACGTGCTGTCGGTCGACTACCGGCTGGCGCCCGAGCATGTCCATCCCGCCGCCTTCGACGATGCGATGACCGCTTTCACATGGGCGGTGGCGACGTCAGACCTGCCGCTCGTGCTGTGCGGCGAGAGCGCCGGCGGCAATCTGGCCGCCGCGGTGGCGCACGCGACGCGCCAACACGCCCGGACCGCGATCGGCCAGGTGCTGATCTATCCCGGTCTCGGCGGCGACGAGAGCAAGGGTTCCTATGTCGAACATGCGGAGGCGCCGCTGCTGTCCGTCGGCGACATCGCCTTCTACCGCGACGTCCGCTCGGCCAAGCCGCAAGCGCCAGACGATCCTACCTTCTCGCCGCTGCGCGACAGCGACTTTTCCGGCCTGCCGCCGACGGTGGTCATCACGGCCGAGTGCGATCCGCTGTCATCCGACGGCGAGACCTACCGCGACCGCATCCTGGCCGCCGGCGGCAAGGCATGGTGTCATGAGGAGAAGCGCCTGGTTCACAGTTTCCTGCGCGCCCGCACCACGGTGCCCGCAGCCGCCGAGGCATTCGCGCGCATCATCGCGGCGGCTGGCGCGCTGGGCCGGAGCGAATGGCCGTACTGAAGGCTAGGACGACGTCGCGGTATTTGATTCGGGTGACGTCGCCTTCAGCCAAAGCGCCTTTTCGCCAAGCGTGGCGACCATGGCGGCATGCGCCGCGCGCTCCGCGTCGGTCAGGCGCGGCAGCAGCGGCCTCGCACGCTCGGCGACGATGATCTCGATGTGCCTGACATTCTCGCCGCCTCGCGCCGGTGCTGTCGAGCTGTCGAGGACGAGGGCGGCCTGCTTGCCGCCGATCAGCTCGATATAGACCTCGGCCAGCAATTCGGAATCGAGCAGCGCGCCGTGCTTGGTGCGCTTCGTGTTGTCGATGCCGTAGCGCCGGCAGAGCGCGTCGAGCGAATTGGGGCCCATCGGGTGCTTGCGGCGCGCCAGCGCCAGCGTATCGACGACGCGGCCGGGATCGACGACGGGATGACCGAGCCGGCCGAATTCGACATTGAGGAAGCCGATATCGAAGGTCGCGTTGTGGGCGACCAGCTTGGCGCCGTCGGTGAAGTCGAGCCACGCCTGCGCGATCTCGGCAAAGGTCGGCTTGCCCGCAAGGTCGGCCGCGCTGATGCCGTGCACGGCTTGCGCTTCCTCATGGATCGCCCGGCCCTGCGGGTTGATGTAGTGGTGGAAGGTCCTGCCGGTCGGGAAACGGTTGACCAGTTCGACGCCGCCCAGCTCGATCACGCGATCGTCGCGCGAATCAAGGCCGGTGGTTTCCGTGTCGAAGATGATCTCGCGCATCGAATCAGTCGCTCCAAAGGAGCAGAATCACGAGGCCGGAACAAAATGGCAATGCCTCTTTTCCCTTCTCCCCTTGTGGGAGAAGGTGGATCGGCGCGTTAGCGCCGAGACGGATGAGGGGTGTTCCAGCGGAGTGAGACGTTGGCGTTCCCTGGAGCACCCCTCATCCGTCGCCTTCGGCGACACCTTCTCCCACAGGGGAGAAGGAAAGGAAGCGTCAGTGACACCCGATCAACTCCGCAATGATTGCATCGACCTGGGCACGCGCGGCATCCAGACCCTGGCCGGTGTCGATGATGAAATCCGCCAGCTTGCGCTTCTCCTCATCCGGCACCTGCTTGGCCAGGATGGCCGCCAGTTTCTCTTCCGTCATGCCCGGCCGCGCCAGTACGCGCTGGCGCTGCACTTCGGCGGGCGCGGTGACGACGACGACCTTGTCGACGCGACCACGGCCGCCGGTTTCGAACAGCAGCGGGATGTCGAGCACCGCGATCGATTCGCCAGCGTTACGATGCCTGGCGAGGAAGGCGTCGGCATCGGCGCGGACCAGCGGATGGATGATGGCTTCCAGCTGCTTCAGCGCGGCGGCATCGCCAAGGACGCGCGCGCCGAGCTTTACGCGGTCGACCACACCGCCAACCGTGGTGCCGGGAAAGGCGGCCTCCACCAGAGGCGCCGCCGCGCCGGAATAAAGGCGATGCACCGTCTCGTCGGAATCGTGGACCGGCACGCCGGCCTCGGCGAACATTTTTGCCGTCGTCGACTTGCCCATGCCGATCGAACCGGTAAGGCCGAGCACGATCATGGTTTCGGCACCAGATCTGCGACGATGAGCGCGCGCAGCTCGGCCGTGACCTGAGGCCTGACGCCGAACCAGTGTTCGAAGCCGGGCACGGCCTGGTTGAGCAGCATGCCGAGGCCGTCGACCGTTTTCACCCCCCTGGCGCGCGCGGCGGCGAGCAGCGGCGTCTCCAGCGGCACATAGACGAGGTCGGTGACGACGGCATGGTCCGGCAGCAAGGCCGGATCGGCGGAGAGGCCTTCATTGCCGACCATGCCGAGCGCGGTGGTGTTGACCAGCAGGCCGGCGTCGGCCAGCAATTCGTCGGTCGCCGCCGTGCCGTGCGCCGAAACGCCGGCGCCGAAACGGTCGCGCAATTCCTGTGCCCGGGCCAGCGTGCGGTTGACGATGCGGATATCGCTGACGCCACGCTGCTTCAGCGCCTGGATGACGGCGCGCGACGCGCCGCCGGCGCCAAGCACGACCGCGGGTCCGGTGTTCGCCCACCCCGGCGCGTAGTCATCCAGGTTGGCGGCAAAGCCGTGGCCATCGGTGTTGCCGCCCCACAGGACGCCCTCCTCGAACCACAGCGTGTTGACGGCGCCGATCTCCTCGGCCGCCTGGTCGCGGCGAGCGGCGAGCGCAAAGGCGGCTTCCTTGTGCGGGATGGTGACATTGCCGCCGCGAAACCCGTTTGCCTGCAATGTCGCGATGAATTCGGCGAAATCCTGCGGCGCCACGTCGATGGCCTGGTAGCTGCCGTCAATGCTGTGTTTTGCCAGCCAGTGGCCGTGAATCTTCGGCGAGCGCGAATGCTTGATCGGATGGCCGGTGACGAAGGCCTTCTTCATTGCCTCAGCCATCGATGGCTCCCAGTGTGCGCAGTTCCGCCAGCAGCGGCAAAAGCGGCAGGCCGACAATCGTGAAATGGTCGCCTTCGATCTTCTCGAACAGCTGGATGCCTTCACCCTCGATCTGGTAGGCGCCGACGCTGGCCAGCGCCTTGGCGCCGACACGGGCAAGATGCCGGCCGATGAAGCCGGGGTCGAGCTTGCGCATGGTCATGGAGGCGATACCGACATGGCGCCACAGCACCTTGCCGTCACGGACCAGCACGGCGGCGCTGTTGAGCTGGTGCGTCCTGCCCGATAGCGCCAGGAGATGGCGGCGCGCACCCTCCATGTCGGCCGGCTTGTGGAACACCTCGTCGCCGAGCGACAAGGTCTGATCGCAGCCAAGCACCAGCGCGCCGGGCCGGCGCTCGCTGACCTCGGTGGCCTTGGCCTCGGCCAGCACCAGGGCGACATCCTCGGGCGAAACCCCGCTGTCCTGCAACGGTGCCTCGAGCGCGCGCTCATCGACTTCGGCGGGCACCGCCTCGATGTCGAGCCCGGCATTGACGAGCATCGCCTTGCGGAACGGGCTGCCGGAGGCGAGGATGATTTTTTCGGTCATGGTTTGTGCCTGGGTATTGTGGTTGGGATGCTGACTGAGTGGCGCGCATTCAACCGCCGCACCCCTTGGCCACCGTCACGGCATGCCGTGACCTTCAAGCTTCGCGGCGGTGGGGTGCCATCACCGCGCAGCCCGGCCCCAATTATCTGTTCTTCCCTCTCAGGGCAACGATCGCCGCGGCCGTTTCCTCGATCGAGCGGCGGCTGACATCGATCATCGGCCAGCCGTGACGGGTACAGATCTGTCGGGCGTAGGCGAGCTCCTCATTGATCGCCGCGCGGTCGACATAGTCGGTCGGCACGTAGGAGCTGCTGTTGCCGAGGATACGGTTCTGGCGGACATGCGAGATGCGCTCCGCGGTGGCGATCAGCCCGACGATCAGCGGTGTCCTGGCGGCGACCAGGCTTTCCGGCACCGGCACGCCAAGCACGATCGGTATGTTGGCGGTCTTGATGCCGCGATTGGCGAGATAGATGCTGGTCGGCGTCTTCGAAGTGCGCGAGATGCCGATCAGCACGACATCGGCATCGTCCATGTTGAGCGGCAACTGGCCGTCATCATGGTCCATGGTGAAGTTGAGCGCATCGATGCGGCGGAAATATTCGGCGTCGAGAACGTGCTGGGCGCCGACGCGCCGGCCGGCCGGCGTGCCGAGATAGGACTGGAAGACGGTGAGCACCGGTTCCAGCACGGAGACACAGGGCAGGCCCATGGTGGCGCAGCGCTCGTCGATGCCGCGCGCCAGCTTCTGGTCGACGACCGTATAGAGAATGATGCCCGGCTCCTCCTCTATGTCCTCGAACACCTTGGCCACCTGCTTTTCGGTGCGGATGAGAGGGTAGATGTGCTCGATGGCGCGCGCATCCTTGTATTGCGCCGACGCCGCCCGCCCGGCGGCGAGCAGCGTTTCGCCGGTAGCATCGGAAATCAGATGCAGGTGAAAGAAGCTCTGGGGTTTGTTCACAGGGATCACCTGGGGCTGTGGGCGGATGTGGATAAGGTCGGATGGAAAGACAGGACCGTGGGAGGCGACTGTATCAGATGCCGGTTTGTCCACAATTCGATCGTCTGTCAGCTTCACCGAGCGGCTGGGGACAAATCTGGGGACGGGTTCTTTTGCCTTCAGGCCATCCACAGGGCCGGGTTTTTGCGGGATGTTCCAAGGCTTTGACTCCAATGATAGATTCCGGACTGTCCCCAGAACACCGTAGCCGGGAGAGAGAAGCGCGCGACAATATGCTTGCTGGCTTTTTGCCTGGCGAAGCGGGACAGGTGACAACCACCACAACCAACAGACTCTTAGAATCAGAAGAATCTTAGATATAAGAATCTTTGATTATAGGAAGGCTGGGAGAGGCGAGCGTTCAATGCCCAAAAGCCGGATCATGCTGGACGTCCTGAAGGGCGAGGCAGTGTTTCCGCCTCCGCTCTGGATGATGCGTCAGGCCGGGCGCTATCTGCCTGAGTATCGTGAAACACGCAGGCGCGCCGGTTCGTTCCTCGACCTCTGCTACGATCCCGACCTCGCCGTCGAAGTGACGCTGCAGCCGATCGAGCGCTTCGGCTTCGATGCCTCGATTCTGTTCTCGGATATCCTTGTCGTTCCGCATGCGCTAGGTCGCGACGTGCGCTTCGAAGAAGGGCGAGGGCCGCTTTTGACGCCGATCTCGGTTGCCGAGATCATGGCTCTGGAAAGCGATGTGTTTCACGTGAATCTCGAACCGGTCTATGAGACGGTTCGCCGGTTGCGGACAAAACTGCCTGATGAAACCACCCTGATCGGCTTCTGCGGCGCGCCGTGGACGGTGGCGACCTACATGATTGCCGGCCATGGAACCCCCGACCAGGCGCCGGCGCGGCTGTTCGCCTATCGTGAGCCGGCGGCGTTTCAACATCTCCTGAAGGTGCTCGCCGATCATTCGGCGGCCTATCTGATCCGCCAGATCGAGGCCGGCGCCGACGTCGTGCAGATTTTCGATTCCTGGTCCGGCGTGCTCGACGATGCGTCGTTCGACCAGTTTTGCGTCTGGCCGGTGGCCGAGATCGTCAGGCAGGTTCGGGCGGTCCATCCCGATGTCCCGATCATCGGTTTTCCCAAGGGTGCCGGCGCCCGCTACCGGACCTATCGCCAGAAGACCGGCGTGACGGGGCTGGGGATCGATTGGACGGTGCCGCTGGCGGCGGCGAAGGACCTGCAGCGCTCTGGGGCTGTTCAGGGCAATCTCGATCCCTTGCGTCTTGTGGCTGGCGGCAAGGCGCTGTCCGATGGCGTCGAGACCATCCTGAAGGCGCTGGGAGACGGACCGCTGATCTTCAATCTCGGCCACGGCATCACGCCGGAGACACCGATCGCGCATGTCGAGGCTATGGTGAAACAGGTCAGGAGCGCGGTACGCTGATGGCTGATATGAACAACACCAACAGCACCGGCCAGGCGATGATGCGCATGATCATCAGCATCGGCATCCTGATTGTGCTGACAGCGCTTCTGTTTTTCGTCGCACCCGAAGGCTTCTACCCCTGGGCAAAGGCGATCCATATCCTCGCCGTCATCTCCTGGATGGCCGGCATGCTTTATCTGCCGCGGCTGTTCGTCTATCACGTCGATGCCGAGAAAGGTTCGGTGCAGTCGGAGACCTTCAAGGTGATGGAGCGGCGCCTGCTGCGAGGCATCATCAATCCGGCGATGATCGTCACCTGGGTGTTCGGGCTGTGGCTCGCCTGGAAAGTCTTTGGCTTCCAGGGCGGCTGGTTGCACGCCAAGATCGGCCTGGTGCTTCTGTTGTCCGGTGTTCATGGCTATCTGGCCGGCGCGGTGCGGAAATTCGCTGAAGATCGCAACGAAAAGTCCGCGAAGCACTGGCGGATCGTCAACGAGATCCCCACATTACTGATGGTCGCAATCGTGATCCTGGTTGTCGTCAAACCGTTCTGACGCAGGCCGCGCGAAAGTGGTCGCGGTTTATAGATAACGACATGCCGCGCTTCGGGCTTTTTCAGCCCGCAAAACGCGGCTTGCTCTTTCATCCGACCGACGATAAAAGACGGGTCTTCCTTCCCGTCATGCGCCGCCCCTCATTGTTTTCGGCCGCGCCCGGCATTTGTCGCATCCCGCCGATATTTTTTCCCAAAGCTCACCCAGAGTCCGTCTATGCAAGAAATGAAACTTACCGAATTCAAGAACAAGAAACCGCCAGAGCTGATCGCTTATGCCGAATCGCTCGAGGTGGAGAACGCCAGCGTCATGCGCAAGCAGGAGCTGATGTTCGCGATCCTGAAGAAACTGGCCGCCCAGGACGTCGAGATCATCGGCGACGGCGTGGTCGAAGTGCTTCAGGACGGTTTCGGCTTCCTGCGTTCGGCCAACGCCAACTATCTGCCAGGTCCCGACGACATCTATATTTCGCCGTCGCAGATCCGGCGCTTTTCGCTGAAGACCGGCGATACGGTCGAAGGGCCGATCCGCAGCCCCAAAGAGGGTGAGCGCTATTTCGCGCTGCTCAAGGTCAACACCATCAATTTCGACGATCCCGAGAAGATCCGTCACAAGATCCACTTCGACAATCTGACGCCGCTCTATCCGACCTCGCGGCTGAAGATGGAGATGGAGGTTCCGACCTCCAAGGACATCTCGCCGCGCGTCATCGACCTGGTGGCGCCGCTCGGCAAGGGCCAGCGCGCCCTGATCGTGGCGCAGCCGCGCACCGGCAAGACGGTGCTCCTGCAGAACATCGCCCACTCGATCACCACCAATCACCCCGAATGCTATCTGATCGTGCTTCTGATCGACGAGCGGCCGGAAGAAGTGACCGACATGCAGCGTTCGGTGAAGGGCGAGGTTGTGTCCTCGACTTTCGACGAACCGGCGGTGCGCCACGTCCAGGTCGCCGAAATGGTTATCGAAAAGGCCAAGCGCCTGGTCGAACATGGCCGTGACGTCGTCATCCTGCTCGATTCCATTACCCGTCTCGGCCGCGCCTACAACACCGTGGTGCCGTCATCCGGCAAGGTGCTGACCGGCGGTGTCGACGCCAACGCGCTGCAGCGCCCGAAGCGCTTCTTCGGCGCGGCGCGCAACATCGAGGAAGGCGGTTCGCTAACCATCATCGCCACGGCGCTGATCGACACCGGCAGCCGCATGGACGAAGTCATCTTCGAAGAGTTCAAGGGCACCGGCAATTCGGAAATCGTGCTCGACCGCAAGGTCGCCGACAAGCGCATCTATCCGGCCATGGATATCTTGAAGTCCGGCACCCGCAAGGAGGACCTGCTGGTTCCGCGCTCCGACCTGCAGAAGATCTTCGTGCTGCGCCGCATCCTGGCGCCGATGGGAACCACCGACGCGATCGAGTTCCTCATCGACAAGCTGAAGCAGACCAAGACCAACGCCGACTTCTTCGATTCGATGAACACGTAAGGCTCTTACCCTCCCCCTTGTGGGGAGGGCCGATCCGCGCAACGTGTGGGTCCAGCGCCGGGGTTGGCGATTCACTTTCGCCGCAACAGCCGCTCCAATTCCTCGGCATCTGTCACCGCCGGCAGACAGACCTGGCCGGTACAAAGCCATGCGCCCGGCCTGTTGGTTGGCGGGAAGATGCCACCGGGCAGGAGTGGTCGATTCGCCTCCGAACCAATCGTTGTGATGATGTCGACGCGGCGTGGGTCAGGGCATCGATTCGCAACCGGAACGAGCTTCGGATCTTCCGGCCTGTCCACGATGACCAGTTTCAGGGGCTCAATTGCGAGCGAACAGGCATTGACGATGCCCGCCTGGCCGTAGGCCTGATGCGCGGCGCGGCCGGCCGCGTGCTCGGCGACCTGCCAGGCCTTTTCCTGCAGATCGAGATCGCCAGTAACGGAGGCGAGCCGGACCAGCGCTTCGATGATCTGGCTGGTGGCTGACGGAATGGCCTCGTCGACATCGCCCCTGATGCGGATCGGCACGTCTGTGCTGTCCGAAGCGGTCAGATAGTAACCCGTCCCCGTGGCGTCGGCGTGCCAACGGTCGAGTTGCTCGACGAACCCGCTGGCCTGATCGATATAATTCCAATCGCCTGACGCTTCGAACAGCGAGATCGCGGCGTTGGCCATGGCGGCATAATCGCTCGACAGTGCGGGGAAGAGTTTTCTCGGGCCGAGCATGGAGTGCGGCAGGCGCTTGTCGTGGCTGGCCGCGACGATATGGGCAAAGGCCTTTGCCGCTGCTTCGATCCAGTCGGGCCGTTTCAGCGAGCGGCCGGCTCCTGCGAGCGCGGCTATCATCTGGCCGTTCCAGTCGGTGAGGGTCTTTGCATCCAGGCCCGGCCTGACCCGCTCTTCCCGGACCGCCAGAAGCCGCGCCTTGAGGGGGATCAATCGTTCGCGGTCGGCCACGCCCTGGGCTTGCTGGGCGCGGGTTTGGTGGACAACCGGCTTGCCTTCCCAGCCATGCGGGCTGGAAAGTGTGAAGTAGTTGAAAAACAACGAGGAATCGTCGCCCAGGACGGTTTCCACTTCCTCCCGGCTCCAGGTGTAGAAAAGACCTTCCTCACCATCGCTGTCGGCGTCCAGGCTGGCGGCGAAAGCGCCGCCGTCGACGCGCATTTCGCGCAGAAGCCACCCGACCGTCTCTTCGATTCGTATCCGGAACAAATCATTGCCGCTCGCCGCATAGGCCCAGTTGCAGAAGCGGACGAGCTCCGCATTGTCGTAGAGCATCTTCTCGAAATGCGGCACCAGCCATTCGGCATCGGTCGAGTAGCGGCTGAGCCCGCCGCCGATCTGATCGTAGATGCCGCCGCCGAGCATCTGTTCGAGGCTGATGAGCACGTCGTCGCGATGCGTGGCGTTGCCGTCGCGCAGCCAGGACAGCCAGAGCGTGAGCATGAATGGCGCGTTGGGGAATTTCGGGGCGCCACGCAGGCCGCCAAGGTCACGATCGATCATGCCGCCGATGCGGCCGGCGAGGTCGCTCAGTGTACCGCGGTCAAGGCTTTCCTTGGCGTGCGTGCCGGAGAGCCGCGCTTCGACATGGCCAGTCAGGCCGTCGGCGCTCTGGTTCAGGCTGGCGCGCTTTTCCCGCCAGGCCTTGTCGACCGCTTCCATCACCTGGGTGAATCCCGGGCGGCCATAGCGCGACTCGCGCGGGAAATAGGTGCCGCCCCAGAACGGCTTGCCGTCCGGGGTCAGGAACATGGTCAGCGGCCAGCCGCCTTGTTCGCCCATCGAGGACAAGGCCGCCATATAGATCTGGTCGATGTCCGGGCGCTCCTCGCGGTCGACCTTGATATTGACGAACAGACGGTTCATGACGGCGGCGACCGCGTCATTCTCGAAGCTTTCATGGGCCATGACATGGCACCAGTGGCAGGCGGCATAGCCGACGGAAAGCAGGATCGGCTTGTCGAGGGCCTTGGCTTCCTCGAGCGAAGCCGGCGACCAGGCCCGCCAATGGACGGGATTGCCGCTGTGCTGCTGCAGGTAGGGGCTGGCCTCGTCGGCAAGCAGGTTTTGCGCGGGCAATGTCACAATGGAACTCGGGTAACTCGGTTCAGCGTGTGGCGAAAGCTAGGGCGGTTCAGCAGAGCGGGCAAATGATTTCAGGCGATTCGATCGTAGCGCTGTCCAGCGGCCGGCTTCCGGCCGGCGTTGCCGTGCTGCGCATCTCCGGTCCGCAGACTCGATTCGTAGTCGAAACGATCGCCGGCGATATGGTTAAGCCCCGTGCCGCGGTTCTGCGCACGTTCAGGACACCGGATGGATCGGTGCTGGACAGCGGACTTGTCGTCTTCTTTCCGGGCCCGGCCAGCTTTACCGGAGAGGACGTGGCCGAATTCCATGTCCATGGCGGACGCGCGGTTGTGGCCAGAATGCTGGAGACGATCGTTGCTTTTGACGGCGTCAGGCACGCGGAGCCGGGCGAATTCACGCGTAGAGCCTTTCTCAATGGCAAGGTCGACCTGGTCGAAACCGAGGCGCTGGCGGATCTGGTCAATGCCGAGACCGAGGCGCAGCGCCGCTTTGCCATCCAGAATGCCGAGGGCGCTCAGAGCGCGCTTTATCTCGGCTGGCGCCGGCGGCTGATTCATGCGCGTGCCATGATTGAGGCCGAGATCGACTTTGCCGATGAAGACGATGTGCCGGGTTCCGTTTCGGATACGGTCTGGTCTGACGTGCGTGTGATGATCGCCGAAATCGATCGCCACGTCGCCGGATTTCGCACCGCCGAAATCATCCGTGAGGGGTTCGAAGTCGTCATCCTTGGTGCGCCGAACGCCGGCAAGTCGAGTCTGTTCAACGCCTTGGCGCGACGCGATGCAGCTATTGTAACGGATGAGCCGGGCACAACACGGGACCTGCTTGAGGTGTTGCTTGATCTCGATGGGATGCGCGTCAGGCTGACGGATACGGCCGGGCTGCGCGATGCGCCGGGCAAGGTAGAGGCAATCGGCATCGAGAAGGCGCGGGCCAAGGCGGATCGCGCCGATCTCTTACTGCTGCTCGAAGATAGTTTGTCTCCCCGAGGCGTCGGCCCGTTCGCGGGTACGGCACCTCTGCTGCGCGTTGGCACCAAACTCGACCTGCTGGATGAGCAGGCGGCTCGGGATGCGGCCGGCGGCTATGACCTTGTTATTTCAACCGTAAAGGGGACAGGCGTGGAGGCGCTGCTTGCTGAAATCGGCAGGCGCGCTGCGGAAGCTGCCGGTGATATCGGCGATGTTCTGCCATCGCGCCTGCGCCACGTCGAACTGCTCGGCGAGGCCAATCGCCATCTGCTTCGCGCCACCGATAACGGCGCCGCGGGCCAGGAACTGCGCGCCGAGGAGTTGCGGCTGGCGGCGGATCGCCTTGGCCGGATCGTCGGCGCCATCGATGTCGAGGATATGCTCGATGTGATCTTCGGGCAGTTCTGCATCGGCAAATGACTCACGTGAAACAATGAGTTGGGTCGGAGACTGGCTCGAGTGCTCGGCGCTGATAATTGAGCGGCGACATCAACAGGTTCGTCGTCCTAGGGCGAAGCAAGGAGCGAAGCGACGCGGCGCAGACCCTAGGATCCATGCCGGGGCTCCAATGCTCCGCAGCGGCGCAGGATTTGTTCCGCTGCACCCTGCATCCAGGGTCACGGAATGGATCCTCGGGTCTCCGCGACGCCGCTGCGCGGCTGCTCCGCCCGTGGATGACGAAGTTGGGACGCCTCGGCAATGCGCGGCCATGACTCACGTGAAACAGCTTCGACCGCTGTGACTCACGTGAAACATGGCGCTACGCTCGCCCTCCTCACAAGGGGGAGGGTAGGTAATCCTTTGTTTCACGTGAAACTTGCGGCGAAGTTTTCTTGACAGGCTCGCCCTGCGGGGACATGTGTCCCTCAATCTTTGAGTCCGGGACATTTGAAATGACCGATCACTATGATGTGGTTGTGGTGGGCGGCGGCCATGCGGGTTGCGAGGCGGCGAGCGCCGCCGCGCGCGCTGGTGCGAAAACCGCGTTGGTGACACTGCGCTTCGCCACGATCGGTGTCATGTCATGCAATCCGGCGATTGGCGGCCTCGGCAAGGGCCATCTGGTTCGCGAGATCGACGCCATGGACGGCCTGATGGGTCGCGTGGCGGACGCCGCCGGCATCCAGTTCCGCCTGCTCAACCGGCGCAAGGGCCCGGCGGTCCGCGGGCCCCGCACGCAGGCCGACAGGAAGCTCTATCGCCTTGCGATGCAAGAAGCGATTCGGCAGCAGAACGATCTCGAGGTGGTCGAGGCGGAGGTCCTGGATTTCGAGATCGACAATGGCAAGATCGCCGCCGTTCTGCTGGCGGACGGCAGGCGGCTGGCTTGCGGCGCCGTGGTCCTAACAACCGGTACCTTCCTGCGCGGCCTCATTCATATCGGCGAGAAGAAGATTGTTGCCGGCCGCATGAACGAGCAGGCGAGCCTGGGTCTGTCGGCGACGATGGACAGGGCAGGCTTCAGGCTTGGCCGGCTGAAGACCGGGACGCCGCCACGGCTGGACGGAAAGACCATCGACTGGGCTTCGCTGGACCGCCAGGCGGCGGATGAGGATCCGGTGCCGTTCTCGCTGATGACCGACCGCATCGAGACACCGCAGATCGACTGCGGCATCACGCGCACGACATCAGCCACGCATGAACTGATCCGCGCCAACCTTGGCCGCTCCGCCATGTATTCCGGCTCCATCGAAGGCGTCGGCCCGCGCTATTGCCCGTCGATCGAAGACAAGATCGTCAAGTTCGGTGACCGGGACGGCCATCAGATCTTTCTCGAGCCGGAAGGGCTCGACGACGATACGGTCTATCCGAACGGGATCTCGACCTCATTGCCCGAGGATGTGCAGCTCGATATCCTCAAAACCATTCCGGGGCTGGAGCGCGCGGTGATGCTGCAGCCCGGCTATGCCATTGAATATGATCATGTCGATCCGCGCGAGCTGCATCAGACACTGGAAACAAAACGCGTCGCCGGGCTGTTCCTCGCGGGACAGATCAACGGCACGACCGGGTATGAGGAGGCCGCCGGACAAGGCTTGCTTGCGGGGCTCAATGCGGCGCGGCGGGCGGCGGGCGGCGAGCACATCGTGCTCAGCCGCACCGAAGCCTATATCGGGGTGATGGTCGATGACCTCACCAGCCGGGGCATCAGCGAGCCCTATCGGATGTTTACCTCGCGTGCCGAATTCCGCCTTTCGCTGCGGGCCGACAATGCCGATGAGCGGCTGACGCCGCTGGCGGAGAGGCTGGGGATCGCTTCGGCGCGGCGGAGGCAACGCTATAGTGAGGTGATGCAGCGTCTCGACGCGGCGCGGGAGCTGGCCAATGCCCTGACCATGACGCCCAACGAGGCGGCGCGGCACGGGCTGGAGATCAATCGAGACGGCGTGCGCCGGTCCGCCTATGAATTGCTAGCCTATCCCAGCGTCGATGTCGCCTGGCTGGCCAGGATTGAGCCGAAATTTGCCGCGATCGATGCCAAGACCGCCGAGCGCCTCGAAACGGAGGCGAAATATTCCGTCTATCTCGACCGCCAGAAGACCGATGTGGCGCAGATTCGCCATGAGGAGAGCCGGCTGATCCCCGAGACGGTCGATTTCACCGGCGTTCCCGGACTGTCGAATGAATTGAAGCAGAAGATGCAGGCACGGCGGCCGCGTTCCATTGCCGATGCCCAGCGCATGGAGGGCATGACGCCGGCGGCGCTGGCGATCATTGTCGCCCATGTCCGGCATCATGAAAGCGCGCAAAGGCTCCAGCGCGAACAAAAGGATGTTGCGTGAGCTCTTTTTCCCTGGAGAGGCTGGAGGCGGCCGCCGGCCCGGTTTCACGTGAAACATTCGACCGCCTGGTGGCGTTCGAACAGATGTTCCAGAAATGGAACCGCAGCATTAATCTCGTCGCGCAGTCGACGTCGGGCGATGTCTGGCAACGCCATATATTGGACAGCGCACAGCTCGCCCGCATAGAACCCGGTGCTCTGCGTTGGGTCGACATCGGTTCCGGCGGTGGATTTCCAGGCCTTGTCATGGCTTTCCTGCTCGCCGAGCGCCCAGGGGCCAGTATCGATCTGGTGGAAAGCAACCGCAAAAAGGCTTCGTTCCTGCAGGCTGTCGTCGGCCAGTTCAACCTGCCGGCTCGGGTCGTGGCGCGCCGCATCGAGGACAGCCATGCGCTTGTTACGACGCCGCAAATCGTTACGGCGCGGGCTCTGGCCTCGCTTTCGGTCCTTCTCGACCTGTCGGCGCCGTGGCTGATGTCAGGCGCGCGCGGGCTGTTCCACAAAGGCCGGGATTATCGCGCGGAAGTGCAAGAAAGCGTTAACCGATGGTCCTTCGATCTGGTAGAACATCCCAGTGTGACGGACCGGCATGGCGTCATCCTTGAACTGTCAAATCTGCGACCTGTCTGATCTTCGACTTGTCGAGCTATCTGGCGACCCAAAATGAATTTCTGGCATAAACCCATGATGAAGAACGGCCCCCGAATCATCACCGTAGCCAACCAGAAGGGCGGCGTCGGCAAGACCACCACTGCCATCAACCTGGCCACCGCTTTGGCCGCGATCGGCGAAAAGGTGCTGATCGTCGATCTCGATCCGCAAGGCAATGCCAGCACCGGCCTCGGCATCGACCGCAAGGACCGGACCGTGTCGTCCTACGATGTGCTTACGGGCGAACTGGAACTGGAAGCCGCGGCCATTCCCACAGCGGTGCCTGGCCTGTCCATCGTGCCGTCGACGCTCGATCTGCTCGGCATCGAGATGGAGATCGCCTCGGCGCCCGACCGGGTGCTGCGGCTGCGCAATGCCTTGCGTGCGGCCTCGGCGCGTTCGGCCGGGTTCGGCTATGTGCTGATCGACTGCCCGCCGTCGCTCAATCTGCTCACGCTCAACTCGATGGCGGCCGCCGATTCGGTGCTGGTGCCGCTGCAATGCGAGTTCTTCGCGCTCGAAGGCCTGAGCCAGCTGCTGGAGACTGTCGAGCAGGTGCGCCGGTCGATCAATCCGGACCTCACCATCCAGGGTATCGTGTTGACCATGTATGATGGCCGCAACAATCTGGCCAACCAGGTGGTGCAGGATGTGCGCGAGCATATGGGCGACAAGGTCTACGAGACGATCATTCCGCGCAATGTGCGGGTGTCCGAGGCGCCTTCCTATGGCAAGCCGGCGATTCTCTACGATCTGAAGTGCTCGGGCAGCCAGGCCTATCTGCAACTGGCCTCGGAAGTGATCCGCCGCGAGCGCAAATTGCGCGCCGCTTGATTAGACCGGATGCATGATTAACAGCCGATTCGATACCGAAACGATCTGAACAATTATCTAAAATAGACTTGGAATAAAGATGAGCGAAGATCTCTCGAGGAAAAGACTGGGGCGTGGCCTGGCAGCACTGATCGGCGAGATCGATCGCCCGGCGGCACCGGAAAAGCCCGGCATGAGCGCCGATGGCAAGGTGCCTATCGAGTTCCTCAGCCCGAACCCGAAAAACCCGCGCCGGCATTTTGGCGACGCCGAACTGACCGACCTCGCCCAGTCGATCCGCGAACATGGTGTGGTGCAGCCGGTAGTGGCGCGGCCGTCGCCAACGCAGGCTGGGCGTTACGAGATCATCGCCGGTGAGCGCCGCTGGCGGGCGGCGCAGCGCGCCGGGCTGACCGAGATCCCGGTCATCATCCGCGAAGTCAACGACCGCACCGCGCTCGAGCTGGCGATCATCGAGAACGTCCAGCGCACCGACCTCAACGCGGTCGAGGAGGCGCTGGGCTACCAGCAGCTGATCGACGAGCACGGCTACACCCAGGCCGATCTCGGCAACGTCATCGGCAAGAGCCGCAGCCATGTCGCCAACACGCTCAGGCTGCTGAAGCTGCCGGAGGTGATCCGCGACATGCTGGTGGACGGCGCGCTGTCGGCCGGCCACGCCCGCACGCTGGTGACGGCGGAGGATCCGGCGGGTCTCGCCAAGCGCATCGTCGAGGAAGGTCTTTCGGTGCGCCAGGCCGAGGCGCTGGCCCAGATGCCGGCGGGTCCGACGCCGGCCAAGCCGAAGCAGGCGCAAGCCGCGCCGGAAAAGGATACCGACACGCTGGCGCTGGAAAAGCTGATGACCGATACGCTCGGCATGATCGTGGCCATCGATCACAAGGGCAAGGGCGGCGAGCTCCGCGTTTCCTATCGTTCGCTGGAGCAGCTCGATGAGCTGTGCCGCAGGTTGAAGCAGGATCGGTAATTAGCCGGCGAATTTCTTTTGAACTCAAGGTTTGAACTCAAGGGATGACACAGGGGCGGGCTGCCAGGCCCGCCCCTTTCTTTTGCGGCGTTGGTGATTGGCGAAATCAGCGAAGCGATCAATCTCCCCCCTCGTGGGGGAGATGCCCGGTAGGGCAGAGGGGGGCGCCGTAGAGCGCTACCTCGGTCATCCGCGGTGGCCGAGAACTCGCATCGCGATTGATCGAGAGGCCGGCGGGACAGCGCCCCCTCTGGCTTGCCAGCCATCTCCCCCACGAGGGGGGAGATCGACCAATCGCCTGTCGCCGGCCCTGCCACTCGCGGCTTGACAGTGCCGGGCAACGGAGTAGCCTGAATTAGATATGGCTTAATTATCTGCCCTAGCGTGCCGGTCAGTCGCGGTGAGGGCTATTTGCCATTCCTGCAAGTGTCGTGAAATGGCACCGCCTCGCCGACTATGCCGACGCGCCTGACGCAAGTGGGAGGTGCAAATGGCAGTCCGTTGGCAATTGTCCGGAAGTTACTTCGAAAATTGCAGCTGCGATGTCGTGTGTCCTTGCCTGCTGTCCACCAACGCGCAGCTGACATCGAAGCCGACGAGAGGCGTTTGCGACGTCGGTTTGGTCTTTCATATCGATACGGGCAATTACGGCGACGTTCGATTGGACGGACTCAGTGTCGCGATGGTTGCTCACACGCCGGGTCCGATGGCAAACGGCAATTGGACCGCGGCCGCCTATATCGACGAACGGGCCGATGACAGGCAGACCGAGGCGCTGGGTGCCATCTTCACGGGCGCCGCGGGCGGCCCCATGGCGGTGTTGGCACCCATGATCGGCACGAACCTCGGCGCCAGGAAGGTGCCGATAGACTACCGGATAGACGGCAAGAAGCGGTCGGCGGAGATTGCCGGCGTCATGCGGATGGCGGTCGAGCCGCTGCCGACAATGCGCGAGGACGGGCAGATGTGGGCGGCGACCGGCCATCCAGTCAATCCAGATTGGCTCGCCCTGGCGATGGGATCGGAAGGCAGTACATACACCGACCATGGCATGAGCTGGGACAATTCCCGCCGAAATGGACATTACGCCCCGATCAATTGGTCCGGCCAGCAGTAGCTGTTGGCCGGATAGCATGGAACGTGCTCGTCCATGGCGCCGACGTTGCAGCGATACATCCTTCTCGCGCTGCTGATCGCTATCGCGTCGGCGGCGTGGACCCTGCTTATCTGGCAGCGGATGGGCATGGACGCGGACATGCGCATGGAAATGGTATCACTCACCATGGGCATGAAGGCGCCGCTGTTTCTTGCCGTCTGGATGATCATGATGATTGCCATGATGTTTCCAACCGCCGCGCCCATGATCCTGACGTTTCACCAGGTCCAGGCCGGCAGACAGGGCCGGGGCGAGACCTTTGTCTCGAGCTGGGTGTTCGTGGCCGGGTACATGCTGGTTTGGGGCGTGATGGGCGCTATCGCCTTTGCCGGTGCGGCGGGTGCGCAGATACTTGCTGGGCGTGTGGGATTGTCGACGGCGACGGCCGCGCGCATCGGCGGCGCGCTGCTGATGATTGCGGGCGCCTATCAACTCTCGCCCCTGAAAGATCTGTGCCTCGCTAAATGCCGCACGCCGATCGGCTTCATCCTGACCGCATGGCGCGATGGCTACTGGGGCGCGGTTCGCATGGGCCTGGAGCATGGGCTTTTCTGCCTAGGCTGCTGCTGGCTTTTGTTTCTCGCCCTCTTTCCGCTCGGGATCATGAACGTCGCCGCAATGGCCGTGGTCACCTTGCTGGTCTTTGCGGAAAAGACCCTCCCGTCAGGAGAAGGAATCGCAAAGGTGTCCGGTGTCGGCCTGCTGCTTTATGGCGCGGCGGTGCTGGTCTTTCCACAGGCGCTGCCAACCTTTCAGCCGGTGGGCGCCATGATGATGAATTGACCAATGGGAGCAGGGAGCAGCGTCTCCTACCGCTGCCCCAGCCTCGCGCTTTCCACCGCAATCCCCAGCAGCGCCTGCCGTGCCAGCGCCACCGAGAGATCCGGTCGCCGCCGCGTCTGCAATACGGCGGTCTGCAGCCGGGTCAGCGCGCGGCTGAGCGCCTCGCTGCTCCAGCGCTCGAGCGCCTTTTCCACCAGCTTGCGTCGCGAGAAAAAAACCGGCGGGCGCGCGCCGGCGACGACCGAGGCGGCGTTGCGGCCGGCAGAATCCATCTGGCCGCGCATGACCTGGATCTGCTGCAATTGCCGCATCGCCGAGGACAGCACCAGGAAGGGCGGGCCGCCGGACTGGCAGTGGCGGGTGAAGGCGGTGTCGAAATCGCCGACCTTGCCTTCGAGAAGCGCGTCGACCGCCTCATCGAACGAGGCGCCGGATACGTCGCCCGACATCGCCCGCACCTCTTCCAGCCCGATCTCCTTCTGGCCGTGGGCATAAAGGACGAGCTTTTCGATCTCGCCGCGCGAAGCCAGCCGGTCGCCGCCGAGATTGCGGCGCAGTGCCTGGCGAGCCTCCAGCGTCATCGACATGCCGGCCTTGCGCAGCTCGTCATCGATGACCGTATCGATATCCCTCGCCTCATCGGCGTAGCACGGCAACGCCATGGCGTTGTCCGCGCCCTCGACCACGGCGCGCAGCCCAACGCCCTTCTTGAGATCGCCGGCCTCGATCAGGATGATGGCATCGCGCGCGGGTTCCGCCGTCAGCGCTTTCACGTCCTCGGCCAGCGCCTTCTGGCCGGTGGCATTGCGCACCCAAAGCAGGCGCCGGTCGGAAAACATCGGCACGGTGCGGGCCTCGTCGAGCAGGCGGCCCTCGTCGCGGTCGACCTCGGAACCTTCGAGCCTCACCACGGAGAAGGGATCGTCGAGCGGCAGGCCGGTCTTCTCGGCAAAGGCCTTCGCGCGCTCGGAAACAAGCCCGCGATCGGGGCCATAAAGCAGGACGATGGAGATGCGCGGATCGGGCCGCGCCAGCCAGGAATCGACCTCGAAAGCTTTCTTCTGTGCCATGGAGGGTGGTTAGCATGGCAAGGCGCCGGCGTGAACAGAGTTCGCTGTCCCGCTGTCTTCTCCATTCAGCCTGCTTTCTGGCTACCTGTAGGAAAGTTAAAGATGGCAAGGCTGGCGTTCCTTCACGCCCCCCTCTGCCCTGCCGGGCATCTCCCCCACGATGGGGGAGATTGGCAGCTTCAGCCGCATGCGCCCGACAGTGAATCGCCTTATCTGGCGAAAACCCCCGCGCAACCTTGCGCCTAATTGCGCGCCTCCCCTCAACATCGACAAGAAATTTCGCGGACATATCTTCATCTTGTACTCGGGAGGCTGGATCGGCCGGCGTCGCTGGCCCGATGCGAAAGGCCTGCCCGACGAATTCGCTCTGGTCTGGCGGCGCGGATGTGCAAATATCGGCGCCAGGCAACATTGGAGGACAAAGGTCATGGCCGATGCTGGGATGTTGCGATTTCACGTTCCTGAGCCGGAAGTGCGGCCGGGCGGCACGCCTGACTTCTCCAATGTGACCATCGCCAAGGCCGGCTCGGTGCCGCGCCCCGATATCGATGTCGATCCGCGCACCATCCGCGACATGGCGTTTTCGATCATCCGCGTGTTGAACCGCAATGGCGAAGCCGTCGGCCCCTGGGCCGGGCTGCTTTCCAATGACGAGTTGCTGGAAGGCCTGCGTCACATGATGACGCTGCGGACCTTCGATGCGCGCATGCAGATGGCGCAGCGCCAGGGCAAGACCTCGTTCTACATGCAGCATCTGGGCGAGGAGGCGGTGAGTTGCGCGTTCCGCAAGGCGCTCGAGCCGGGCGACATGAATTTCCCGACCTATCGCCAAGCCGGCCTGCTCATCGCCGACGGCTATCCGATGGTCACCATGATGAACCAGATCTATTCCAACGAGGCCGACCCGCTGAAGGGCAGGCAGCTGCCGGTCATGTATTCCTCGAAGGAACACGGCTTCTTCTCGATCTCCGGCAATCTGGCGACGCAGTATATCCAGGCGGTCGGCTGGGCGATGGCTTCGGCGATCTCGAACGATTCGAAGATCGCCGCGGCCTGGATCGGCGACGGTTCGACGGCGGAATCCGATTTTCATTCGGCCCTGGTGTTCGCCTCCACCTACAAGGCGCCGGTGATACTCAACGTCGTCAACAACCAGTGGGCGATCTCGACCTTTCAAGGCATTGCACGCGGCGGCTCCGGCACGTTCGCGGCCCGGGGGCTCGGTTTCGGCATCCCGTCGCTGCGCGTCGACGGCAATGACTATCTCGCCGTGCATGCGGTGGCCAAATGGGCGGCGGAGCGCGCGCGCAAGAATCTCGGGCCGACGCTGGTCGAATACGTCACCTACCGCGCCGGCGCGCATTCCAGCTCGGACGATCCTTCCGCCTACCGGCCGAAGACCGAATCCGACGCCTGGCCGCTCGGCGACCCGATCGTGCGGCTGAAGAACCATCTGATAGGGCTCGGCGTCTGGTCGGACGAGCGGCATGCGCAGGCCGAAGCCGAGATCCTCGACACGGTGATCGCGGCGCAGAAGGAGGCGGAAAGCCACGGCACGTTGCATGCCGGCGGCAAGCCGTCGACGCGCGACATGTTCGAGGGTCTTTATGCCGAGATGCCGCCGCATCTCAGGCGCCAGCGCCAGCAGGCGGGGGTCTGAGCCATGCCAAGACGGACCATGATCGAGGCCATCCGCGACGCCATGGATGTGTCGATGGGGCGCGACGAGAAAGTCGTCGTGTTCGGCGAGGATGTCGGCTTCTTCGGCGGTGTTTTCCGCGTCACCCATGGGCTGCAGGCCAAATACGGCAAGAGCCGCTGCTTCGACGCTCCGATCAACGAATCCGGCATTGTCGGTTCGGCCATAGGCATGGCTGCGTACGGTTTGAAGCCATGCGTGGAAATTCAGTTTGCCGACTACATGTATCCGGCCTACGACCAGCTGACCCAGGAGGCGGCCCGGCTGCGCTACCGTTCGAACGGCGATTTCACCTGTCCGATCGTGGTGCGCATGCCGACTGGTGGCGGCATTTTTGGCGGCCAGACGCACAGCCAGAGTCCGGAAGCCCTGTTCACCCATGTGTCCGGGCTGAAGACGGTGGTGCCGTCCAACCCGCATGATGCCAAGGGGCTGCTGATCGCGGCGATCGAGGATCCCGATCCGGTCATCTTCCTCGAGCCGAAGCGGCTCTACAACGGTCCGTTCGACGGCCATCACGACCGGCCGGTGACGCCGTGGTCGAAGCATGAGCTCGGCGAAGTCGCCGATGGTCACTACACCGTGCCGCTCGGCAAGGCGGCGATCCGCAGGGCGGGCTCGGCGGTTACCGTGCTTGCCTACGGCACCATGGTCTATGTCGCCCAAGCAGCGGCCGAGGAGACCGGCATCGATGCGGAGATCATCGATCTCAGAACCTTGTTGCCGCTCGACCTCGACACGATCGTCGCGTCGGTCAAGAAGACCGGGCGCTGCGTCGTCGTTCACGAGGCGACGCTGACCTCCGGCTTCGGCGCCGAGCTGTCGGCGCTGGTGCAGGAAAACTGTTTTTATCATCTGGAGGCGCCGGTGGCGCGGGTCGCCGGCTGGGACACGCCCTATCCGCATGCGCAGGAATGGGACTATTTCCCCGGTCCCGCCCGGGTCGGCCGCGCCCTTATAGAAACCATGGAGGCCTGACATGGGCGAGCACATCATCAAGCTGCCCGATGTCGGCGAGGGCGTCGCCGAGGCCGAGCTCGTCGAGTGGCACGTCAAGGTCGGCGATATCGTGCGCGAGGATACGGTGCTTGCCGCCGTGATGACCGACAAGGCGACGGTCGAAATTCCTTCGCCGGTCGATGGCGAGATCCTGTGGCTGGGCGCCGAGATCGGCGACACGGTGGCGATCGGCTCCCCGATCGTGCGGCTGAAAGTTGCGGGTGAGGGCAATGTGAAACCGCAGAGCGGCGAGGCCGTGGCTGCCGAACCGCCGGCCAAACTTCCGACGCCAAAGCCCGAGGCCGCCGCGCCCGCCGCGAAGACCGCGCCAAAGGTCGCCGCTCCGGAAGCGAAACCTGCACCTGCCGTTTCGAAGAGCACCGGGAAACCCTCCGTCTCCGGCGCGCCGCGCCCGGAAGGCGAAAAACCGCTGGCGTCGCCGGCCGTGCGCCTGCGCGCGAAAGAGGCCGGCATCGATCTGAGACAAGTTGCCGGAAGCGGCCCAGCCGGCCGCATCGGCCACGAGGACATCGAGGCGTTCCTGGCGCGCGGGCCGCAGGTCGCCAAGGCATCGGGCCTCGCCCGCAACGATACGGTCGAGGACATCAAGGTGGTCGGTCTGCGGCGCAAGATCGCCGAGAAGATGACGCTGTCCAAGTCGCGCATCCCGCACATCACCTATGTCGAGGAAATCGACGTCACCGCGCTGGAGGAACTGCGCGCCGCGCTCAACAAGGAAAAGCGCGCCGCCAGGGGTGGGGTGGAGAGGCCGAAGCTGACCCTGCTGCCGTTCCTGATGCGGGCGATGGTCAAGGCGATATCAGACCAGCCCAATCTGAATTCGCTGTTCGATGACGAAGCCGGCATCATCCACCAGCATGGCGGCATCCATATCGGCATCGCCGCGCAGACGCCGTCGGGGCTGGTGGTGCCTGTGGTCAAGCATGCCGAGGCGCGCGACATCTGGGATTGCGGCGCCGAGGTCAACAGGCTGGCCGAGGCGGCCAAGTCCGGCACGGCGACGCGCGAGGAGTTATCGGGCTCGACCATCACCATCACCTCGCTCGGCGCGATGGGCGGCGTGGCGACGACCCCGGTCATCAACCATCCGGAAGTGGCGATCATCGGCGTCAACAAGATGATGGTGCGGCCGGTGTGGGACGGCACGCAGTTCATCCCGCGCAAGATGATGAACCTGTCGTCGAGCTTCGACCACCGCGTCATCGACGGTTGGGATGCGGCTGTGTTCATCCAGCGCATCAAGGCGCTTCTGGAAACGCCGGCTTTGATTTTCGTGGATTGAGGGCGATGAGTTGATCGAAACGGTTCAGAAGGCGCCAGCGTCGGGGTTTGAGCTCCCCCTTCTCCCCTTGTGGGAGAAGGTGTCGCCGCAGGCGACGGATGAGGGGTGTTCCAGCGGAATGAGGCGTCGGCGTTCCCTGGAGCACCCCTCATCCGTCTCGGCGCTGTCGCGCCGATCCACCTTCTCCCACAAGGGAAGAAGGGAAGGCGCGTATCGACCGTCGCCAAAAGGACAGCCAACATGAAAGAAATCTCCTGCAAGCTGCTCGTCATCGGCGCCGGTCCGGGCGGTTATGTCTGCGCCATCCGCTCCGGCCAGCTCGGCGTCGATACGGTCATCGTCGAAGCGGGCAAGCCCGGCGGCACCTGCCTCAATGTCGGCTGCATTCCGTCGAAGGCGCTGATCCATGCGGCGGAGGAGTTCGAGAAGGTCTCGCATATGGCCGGCGGCAAGAGCCCGCTCGGCATTTCGGTCACCGCGCCCGCGCTCGACCTTGCCAGGACCGTCGCCTGGAAGGACGGCATTGTCAGCCGGCTCAACAGCGGCGTCGCCGGCCTGCTCAAGAAGGCTGGCGTGAAGACCGTGCAGGGCTGGGCGACATTCCGCGACGGCAAGACCGTCGAGGTCGAGACCGAGACCGGAAGCCAGGTGATCCGGGCCGAGACGATCGTCATCGCCACCGGCTCGGCGCCGGTCGAACTGCCTTTTCTTCCCTTTGGCGGGCCTGTCATATCGTCCACGGACGCGCTGGCCTTGAGCGAGGTCCCCAGGAAACTCGCGGTGGTGGGCGGCGGCTATATCGGGCTGGAGCTCGGCATGGCCTTCGCGAAAATTGGCGCCAAGGTTACGGTGGTCGAGGCCTTGCCGCGCGTGCTGGCGCAGTATGACGCCGAATTGACCCGGCCTGTCGTCAAGCGGCTCGCCGCGCTCGGTATCGAGGTGATGACAGGCGCAAAGGCCAAGGGCCTGTCGACCAAGGGCGATGCCCTGCTGGTCGAGACAGCGGATGGCAAGAGTGCCAAGGTTGCCGCGGACAGGATCCTGGTGACGGTGGGACGCAAGCCGGTGACGGAAGGCTGGGGCCTCGACCAGATCGACCTCGACATGGCAGGCAAATTCATCAAGATCGACGACCAGTGCCGCACGTCGATGCGCGGCATCTTCGCCATCGGCGACGTGACCGGCGAGCCGATGCTGGCGCACCGGGCGATGGCGCAAGGTGAAATGGTGGCCGAGATCGTCGCCGGCCACAAGCGCGGCTGGGACAAGCGCTCGATTCCCGCCGTCTGCTTCACCGATCCTGAGCTGGTGACATCAGGGCTGTCGCCCGAAGAGGCCAAGGCCCAGGGCGAGGTCAAGATCGGCCTGTTCCCGTTCGCCGCCAATGGGCGGGCGATGACCAGGCTCGGCGAAGACGGCTTCGTCCGCGTCGTCGCCCGCGCGGACAACCATCTGGTGCTCGGCATCCAGGCGGTCGGGCAAGGCGTGTCGGAACTGGCGGCGGCTTTCGGGCTGGCGTTGGAAATGGGCGCAAGGCTGGAGGATATCGCCGGGACCATCCATGCGCATCCGACGCAAGGCGAGGGGTTCCAGGAAGCGGCGCTGAAGGCGCTGGGCCATGCGCTGCATATTTGAACGGTTACCCTCCCCCTTGTGGGGAGGGTCGATCCGCGAAGCGGAGCGGGGTGGGGGTCCTCGCCGACCGTCGGCGCTCACCCCCACCCCGTCTCGCAATTTCCGCTTCGCTCCGATTGCGAGCCAACCCTCCCCACAAGGGGGAGGGTAAAAAGCTCAGCTCGCCAGCCGGCTCACCATCTCGTGCTGGGCGTAGGCGCGGCCAAAGCGGTTGGCCAGAAATGCATCCAGCGCGATCTCTTCCTGCTTGACGAAACCGGTCGCCGGCAGGCTGCCGTCGGCCAGCATGTCGAGCACGGCGCAGATGCCGGACGCGGTGGTGATCTGGATGGCGCTGCGCACCTTGTTGCCGACGCGTTGCGAATAGATCTTGTTGGCGTAGGTCTCCTGCAGCAGGCGGCCGTTGCGGCGGCCGGAGACGGTGACGAAGACGATGACCACGTCCTGCAGCGTCGCCGGCAAAGCACTTTCGAAAATGTCCTTCAGCACGTCGCGGCGGTGACGCAGGCCGAGATCGTTGAGCAGCGCCTTCATGATCGCGGCATGGCCGGGATAGCGGATGGTGCGGTAGTTCAGCGTGCGCACCTTGCCCTTCAGCGTCTCGGCCAGCGTACCCAGCCCGCCCGACGTGTTGAACGCTTCGTAAGTGACGCCGTCGAGCGAGAATTCCTCGCGCTCCTCCAGCGGCGGCACTTCGACCAGCTCGCCCTCGACGATCGCCTCGCAGGGCTCGCAATATTCGTTGATGACGCCGTCGGTGCTCCAGGTCAGATTGTAGTTCAGCGCGTTGGACGGGTATTGCGGCAAGGCGCCGACGCGCATGCGCACGCTTTCGAGCGTATCGAAGCGGCTGGCGAGATCATTGGCGACGATCGAGATGAAGCCAGGCGCCAGCCCGCATTGCGGGATGAAGGCGCTCTTGCCCGAACGCGCCAGTTCCTTGACGCGGCGGGTCGAGACGACATCCTCGGTGAGGTCGAGATAGTGCACGCCGGCGCTGGCCGCCGCCTCGGCGATGCGCGTGGTGAGATGGAAGGGGGCGGCGCTGAGCACCGCGAACTTGCCGGCGAGCGCTGCTTCCAGCGCGCCTACCGCCGCGATGTCGAGTTCAAGCGTCTCGACGCCGGCGGGCACTTCGGCCGCGGCGAGCTGTGCCGCCGAGCGGTCGACAAGGGTAACGTGGTAGTCGCCCGTCGCGGCGAGCATCCCTGCAATGGTCGAGCCGATCTTGCCGGCGCCGACGATAACGATGTTGTTCATGATCAATACCCCTGTCACTTCAATCCGGCGGGAATCATCGCAGCTTGCCTGTCGAAAGGAAGTGTGAAATCTGGCGGAGTGAACCCTAATATTAGCCAATTTGCCGAAGGAATTCGTCGAAATGCTCAGTGAAGCCGAACAGGCCCTGCTTTCCCTGCTGCGCGCCAACGCACGCGCCTCGACGGCCGAACTGGCGCGGCAGCTCGGCGTGTCGCGCACGACGGTGCAGAGCCGGATCGAGCGGCTGGAGCAGCGCGGCATCATTGCAGGCTACGGCGTCAGGCTCTCGGCGGACTATGAGCAAGGGCTGGTCAAGGCGCATGTGCTGCTCACCGTCACGCCGAAGCTTGCTGACAGGGTGGTGCGGGCTCTGCAGGCGCTGCCGCCGGTCAGGACGCTGCATTCGGTCAGCGGCAATTTCGACATGATCGTCATCGTCGACGCCCCGTCGATCCGCGACCTCGACGCGCTGCTCGACCAGATCGGCGCCATGGACGGGGTCGAGCGGACCTCATCGTCGATCATCCTGTCGACGCGCATCGACCGCTGAGTGTCGGGGCCGGCCGGGGCCGGGTCGTCCGAGAACAATTCCACCCCTTACTGATTTGTAAGAACCCGGCAAGGCGGCAGTATGATTGACGAGGCAGTGTCACGCCTGAACCGCTGCGGCTAAGACCGTCCCAAGCCGAAAGCCTGTCGTGTTCCGAGAGGTGGCTTTGTCCGTACCGCGCAATATTCCCGTCCGGGCTGGCCGGTGGATCTGGATTACGACCGGCATCGTGTTGCTGGCCATTGCCTTGGTGCTGATCGTCATGTCCGGAAACGAGCCGATGCCGGACTACGGCACCCATCTGTTCTGGTTCTGGTAGCGCCCAGATGCAGTACGACGAGACCTGGCGAGGTGCCGGGGTTGCCACATGGCCCACATCCAGCGCGGCGCGCTCCTTTCCGGCGTACCCGATCTCTCAGATGGCACTTCTCGTCGTCGTCTTCCTGATCTTCAGGATAGGGCTTGCATCGGTCATCCCACTTTCGATTGACGAAGCCTATGCGGTGGTGGTGTCACGCAGCCACTCGCTTTCCTATTTCGATCATCCTCCGATCGGCTTCGCGCTTGCCCGGTTCATGGCGGATATTTTCGGCTGCGAATGCCGGCTCGTGGTGAGACTTCCCTATGTGTTGCTCGGCTCTGCGTCGGCGTTGCTGCTTTTTGCGCTGACCCGATACGCCTATGGCGCCGTTGCCGCATTCTGGGCCGTTGCCTGGTATACGGTCGCCCCGTTCTTTCTTATCTCCGCCGGCCATTTCGTCGTTCCCGACGGGCCGCTTGATTTCTTTCTGCTGGCCGCCGCCTGCCTGGCCGCACCGATGCTTCTCGGCGCTGAAACCCGGTTTGCCCTTCTGCGCTGGTGCGTGGCCGGCGTGGCGCTCGGGCTGGCGCTGATGTCGAAATATCAGGCCGGTCTGTTCGGCATTTCCGCCCTGCTGGTCCTGCTGTTGACGAAACCCGGGCGGGACCAGCTTCGAACCGCCGGGCCATGGGTGGCCGGCGCCATCGCGGCACTTGGTCTGCTGCCGGTCATAATATGGAACATGGATCATGGCTGGATTTCCTTGGCATTCCAGTCCGGCCGGGGTACCGCCAACGAAGGCCATCTCCTGCATCCCGGCAACCTCGCCGTCACATTGCTCGGCCAGGCGCTCTATGTTTGGCCGCCGATCTGGCTGGTCGCCATGGCGTGCCTGTGGCGAGGTGCCTGGGCCGGCTCGGCAACGGATCGCTTCTTTGTGCTGCTTTCGGCGCTGCCCGTCGTGTTCTTCGACTTGGTCGCCCTGTTCAGTGCCCACTCGCTGCCGCACTGGTCGATGAGTGGCTTCCTGTTTGCCTTTCCGCTCGTCGGCCAATGGTGCGGCGCATTCTCGATGCGCAGGCGAACGCTGCTCATCGTGTCTATCGTTCTCGCCGCCGCTGTCGTTCCGCTTCTGGCCACCGGGTTTGCGGTGCAGGCGACAACCGGCGCCTTGACCAGGCCATTTTTCCAGAGGGCGCCGAAGTTCGACGTCAACTGGCAGCTCGTCGACTGGTCTGGGCTGACGGACAGCAAGGTCGCCGACGAGATCAGGCGCGCCAACGGATATGTCGTTGCCTCGAACTGGATGCAGGCGGCAAAGCTCGGCTACGAACTTGGCCCGGACATTCCGGTCGATGTGCTTCCCGGAGATCCGCGCCACTTCCAGTTCATGGACCACAGGCGACTCGCCAGCCAAACCGCCGGCTTCTTCATCGGAGCCATGAATTTCCGCGACGACGAGGCCGCCCAGGAAAAAGCCTATCGCGACAATCTCGGCGGCCTGTTTGTCGTCGACGGCGACGCTAGGCACATAACGCAACGGATCTCCGGATTTCCGGTCTTCGACATGCTGATCCTGCCGGTGAAGCGCGTAGCGCCGCCGCTCTCCAAGGCCGATGGGCAGCCGGCCGGGGGACAGCCATGAACCAGGCGACCACCTACCAGGACGCCCGCGTGGCGTTGACGGCGGAGAGCGCGTTGCCCGTCACGGCTGCGCATGGCGGCCCGGAAGTGACGATCGTCATTCCGACGCTGAACGAGCGCCCCAACATCGGCCTGCTGGTGGCCCGGCTGCGGCAATCGCTGGCGCACATCGACTGGGAAGTGGTCTTTGTCGATGACGACTCGAAGGACGGCACGATCCTGGCGGTTCACGATATTGCCGCCGGCGATCACCGGGTTCGCGGTATCAGGCGTATTGCTCGGCGAGGCCTCGCCGGAGCCTGCCTCGAGGGCATCCTGTCGAGCTCGGCGCCGATCGTCGCCGTCATGGACGGTGACCTGCAACACGACGAAACATGCCTGCCCGCCATGTTCGCGATCCTGCAAGGCGGTGAGGCCGACCTGGTGATTGCCAGCCGTTACGGGAGCGACGGCAGTGCCCATGGCGGATTCACCAGGCTGCGGTCGAGCGTCAGCCGGCTGGCGACGTATCTTGCGCGCCTGCTCCTGAGAACGCCGATCCATGATCCGATGAGCGGGTTCTTCATGCTGCGCAGGGAAATCGTCGACGCCGTGGCGCCCCGGCTGTCGCGGCAAGGTTTCAAGATCCTGCTCGACATTGTCGCGTCTTCGCCAAGCGCCATCAGGATCAAGGAAATCCCTTACGTGTTTGCCCCGCGTCTGCACGGACAGAGCAAGCTCGACTCCCTGGTCGCGCTTGAATATGCCGGCCTGCTGGTCGCGAAAATGTCGGGAGACCTGATCTCGACGCGCTTCCTTGCCTTTGGCCTGGTCGGGTCCGCCGGCGTTGTCGTCCATCTCGCGGTCCTGCATGCATTGTTGCCGCACGGCCTGTCGTTTGCCGTCGCCCAGACAGCAGCCATGTTCACGGCAATGGCCTTCAACTACACCCTGAACAACGCCTTCACCTATCGCGACCAGCGCCGGCGCGGCTGGCGGTTCCTGACCGGCCTGCTTATGTTCGCCGCGCTTTGCAGCTTCGGCGTCGTGGCAGGTGTCGGCGTGTCGACGCTTCTCTACAGCGGCCACTCACGCTGGTGGGTTGCCGGCCTTGCCGGCGCAATCGTGGGCTCGGCGTGGAACTACATCACCAATTCCGCAATCACCTGGCGCCGCCAATAGAGCGGTGCCCGTTTCACGGAAACGGTTCATTTCTTTGCCTTGACGCGCGTCCGGACGGAAACCCGTCAGGCACTTTTCCGGGGACTTACTCCAACCGAGGCCGCCCACGCATGTATCAATTCGACGCCGCGATCACCACCTGGATAAACACATGGGCCGGACATGCTCCGACGATTGATTCCGTGATGATCGGGATCTCGACGGCAGGCGTGCCGCTGCTGGTATTGGCGGTCGTGGCGCAGTGGTGGGTGCCGCGCTCCGATCCGGCCATCTGTCATGTCCTGATAGCGGCCGGTCTTTCGTTCCTCATCGGACTTGGCATCAACCAGCTGATCCTGCTGTTCGTGCAACGGGCGCGCCCTTACGATGCGCATGTCACGCACCTCATCATCGACAGGACCGTCGATTTCTCGTTCCCGTCCGATCATGCGACGGCAAGTTTCGCCATCGCGGCCGCCTTCCTTGTCCATGGCCTGTCCCGGCGCGGATTCTGGTTTCTTGCGGCGGCACTGCTGATCGGGCTGTCGCGCGTCTATCTCGGAACCCACTACGCCAGCGACATTCTCGGCGGCGCCGCGACCGGCTTTCTGGCGGCGGTCCTGGTTCGCTTCGCGTACCGGGAAAACACCCGGCTCGATCGGCTGGTCACTGGAATACTTTGAAGAAGCCCGCCGACAGCCGTCGGGATCGCTGCCGGCGGGCCCCTCGGCTTTACGCATGTTCCCTGGAATTGCTCCAGGTGGCATTGTTTTATTTAGCCGGCTTGATGCTCGATGCCGCCAGCTTGCCAGCCTTGGTCGAGTAGGTCACGACCACCTTCTCGCCGACTTTCAGTGTCTCGGCTTCGATGCCCTCCGGCAAGGTGAAGGTCTTGCCGTCCGAAAGCGTGATCGAGTCGCCCTTCTTGTCGACGCTGGCGATGGTGCCTGTGGCTGCCTTGGCGAACGCACCGGTTGACGATACGGCGGCGAATATCATTGCGGCTGCGATAGATGATTTCTTCATGGTCTTTTTCCCGTTTTGCTTGGTTGTTAAGCCGCAGGTCCATCGGCCCTTGGAGCGGCTAAACGAGCCTAGGCCGTGGAGTTTTCGGCGGGCTGGCCGCGAGTTTACAAATAGGTAACCGACGTCCAGCTCACAGGTCGCGCAACTGTTCCGCAGCCTGGCCCGCCGATGGCCTGGCGGACCAAATGGCGGCAGCCACCGAAGCGGCGACGAGGCCGAGCATGGTCGCCAGGTAAAGCCAGGGGATCGACAAGGCCTCGGGCGGCGGATCGAAAACGCCGGTCAGCAGCTTGACCAGCATCCATGCCGTCAGCAGGCCCGAAAGCAGGCCAAACACCATGCCGCCGACAAGGATCAGCAAACCTTCGCTCCACAGGAAGGCCGCGAGCTGGCGCGGTTTGGCGCCGATCGCGGCGAGGATGGCGAAAGGCCGGCGACGCTCGAGGAATCCAAGGGCCAGCATCAGCCCGGCGGCGGCGGCGGCCATGACGACAGCGAAGCCCAGTTCGATTGTCGTCAAGCCGCTGAGGTCGACCGCGGTCAGGCTTGAGCCGATAAGATGCGCCGCCTGGCCGATCTCGGCCACCTTCAGCGACGGATCGGATGTGAGCATCGACGAAGCCTGCCGCGCCAGTGCCGCGGGATCCGCCTTGGCCCGCATCAGCACGTATTCGGACGCATCGGAGCCGGTCATGCGGGCGACATAGGCCGAATTGGCGACAAGGAAGGAATCCTTGGGCGCGGTCGGAAATTCGCGGGCGACGCCGATGAACTTGAAGGCCACGGGATGATACTGGTGATCCCTGGCGTCGATGAGCCGCAGATTGATGGTATCGCCTTGCTGGAGCTGGAAATCCTGCACGGTCTCTTCCGAGACCAGGACACCATCCGGCGTCGCGGCGAGCAGGGCAAGCGTGCCTGCCGCGCTGGCGCCGCTGAAATAGGCATCGGAAAGACTGGTTGCGTGTCCGATGCGGCTGGGGTCGATGCCATAGAGGTCCTGCAGGTCCGCGCCGACATAGGCGAAACGATGCTGCATGGGTTCCACCGCTGCCGCGCCGGGCAGCGAGGCGAGAGCAGCAAAGTGCGCTCCGGCGGGCTTGTCCGCCGTGCCGAAGACGGTGACGTCGGAACCGTTGGTGAGCTCGGCGTCGATGCGCGCCTGGGCATTGTAGGTGGTGTTGAAGATGGCGGTCGACGCGGCGAAGGAGATGGCCAGCGCGGTCATCGCAATGCCGATCGTCAGCCGCCCCGATTGCCGCGACAGGGCGGCCGATACGACGGGCGCCAGCGTTCCCGATGCCGGAGCAACCATCATTCGCAGGAGCGCGCCATTGCGGGCGATGACCGTGGCCGACAGCCGGATCGTCAGCAGCGCCATGCCGAGCCAGAACAGGGCCGGCGCGATGAACGCCTTGTAGTCCACCGCCGTTGCCGCCACGCCTTCGGGCGCGAGCACGACCTGATATCCGGTGCTCGCCGACTGCCAGAAGAACAATCCCGCCGCCGCGAGCAACAGGATATCCAGCCACAGGCGCTGCCAGAGCGGCGCCTGTAGCCGGCTCACGGTGCGCCGTGCCGCGCTAACGGTCGCCCAGCGCGCATCGCGCCAGGCCGGATAGAGAAAGGCGATGAACCCGACCAGCAGCCCGAAGAAGGCGACAAGAAGCAACGTCGGGCCGTCAACGCCAAGCGTCGCCTTGAAACCTGGTCCGGTTCCGGACAGGAGCGGTGCGGCGGCCATTCCGATGGCGGTTCCACCTATTGCCGCCATGGCGGCTTCGGCGGCGGACAGAAACAGGATGTCCCTGGTCGTTGCGCCGCGGACGCGAAGCAGCGCCTGTTCCGTGCGTCGGCGTGCGGCGCCGGACGCGGTGACCGCAAAGGTAAGCGCGACCGCCAGCGCGACGCCGGGCAGCCCGAGAAACAGAAACAGCACGGAGGCGTACAGCGCATCCTCGCGGACCGCTCCGAGGCGCGAGCCGAGATTGTCGGCAATGATGGCCTGGCCGGCGATCCTTGCCTCGAGATTGCGCCGGGCGTCGGTGACAAAAGTGTAGGCCGTGACCGGATCCGGCGGCAGCGCCTCACGGGCAAGCCGCACATGCAATTGCAGCCGGGCGGTGTCGGGGCGGGCCTTCTGCTGCGGATCGAACAATTGCCGCCAGGCTTCCCGCGGCAGGATGAGGACATTGTCGGGTGGGGCCTGCGGCGCTGCCTGGGGCGGCAGGCCGACAGCCTGGAACAGGGCGTCGGCGTCCGGGAGGTCGACCACACCGGCAATCCTCACCTCCGCCGGCGGCAGGCCCACCCGCTGGATCGAGACAGTGTCGCCAGGACCGACATGAAGGTTGGCGGCTGTCTGCTGGGCAATCAGCGCGCCGTCAAGGGTGCCGGAAAGCGAGCGGATTTCCGCCGGGAAATCGCCGGAATACCGGCTGTCGAAAGCAACCGCCTGACCGGGGCCCGTGGTCTGGGTCGTCTCGCCGGTCCGAGCCTCGAAGCCGGCGACGTCGGCATAGCGCACCTGATGCACGGCCTTGACCGGAGCGGCTTGCGCCAGCGCCTTGCCGATTAGGTCCGGATCGGCACCGGGGATTACTTGCACCTGCCAGTCGATCGAGACCGCCGACACGGCGCGTGCGGTCATCGATGCACCGGCGTCGGCGAGGAAGAGCGACATCGCCGCCAGCAAGGCGACCGACAGCGCGATGCCGAAGGCAGCGCCGGCCACACGCAGCAAGCGGCGGGCGAGCACACCGCGAATCCACAGCAGGACCATCATGCCGCGGCCGCCCCTGGCCGATGCCCGGCGGTGAGCCGGCCGTGATCCATCGTCCAGCGCGTTGCCATGCGGTTGGCCATGGCTTCGTCATGCGTGGCAACCACCAGGGCGATGTCGGTACCGTCCAGGCGATCGAGCACGGCGTCGAAGAAGCGCAGCGCCGTTCGGCTGTCCAACTGCCCGGTGGGCTCGTCGGCCAGCACAAGCTTTGGACCCATGGCAAGAGCGCGCGCCATGGCAATGCGCTGGGCTTGGCCACCGGACAGTTCCTCCGGCAGCTTGTCGCCGAGTTCGCCGACGCCAAACGATCGCAGAAGCGATACCGCGATGTCGTTGGCGCCGGTATTCTCGCCGGCCAGCAGCAAGGGCAGGCCGACGTTCTGGGCAGCGGTGAGGGCGGGAAACAGGCTGGGCGACTGGAATACGAAGCCGATATGGCGTGGCCTCAAGCTCTCGAACGCGCCAAGCCCGGGCCATTCGACAGTACCGGCCGTCGGCCGGTCGAGGCCGCCAAGAATATGCAGCAAGGTCGTCTTGCCGCTGCCCGAAGGTCCGACAAGCGCGATGCGCGCGCCTGAGGCGATCTCGCAGTCGACATCGCGCAACACGTCGATCCGGCCGGCGTTGCCATCCCGGAAGTCTCGCCCGAGGCCTTTTGCGACGACCAGTGTCTCAGCCACGGTCGATCCTCCCATCCTTCAGCCTGACGATGCGATCGGCTTTCTGTGCCAGGACCCTGCTGTGGGTCGCCAGCAGCGTCGCCAGTCCGGCGTCGCGCCGCGCCTCGAAATGAGCGATCAGCCGGGCTTCGGTCTCGCTATCGACCTCCGCCGTCGGTTCGTCGGCAATCAGGATCGGCGGATCGGCGGCCAGCGCGACAGCGAGGCCCGCGCGCGCCGTCTCGCCGCCGGACAGTTCGGTCGGAAAAGCGCGTGCGCGATGCGAGAGGCCGACACTTTCCAGCAGGCTGGCCGTTCGCCGGTCATCCGGCTTCCTGGCAAGCAGCATCTGCAATCGCAGGTTCTGTTCGACGGTCAAATGGCCGAACAGGTTTCCCGATTGCAGCAGGATGCCGAAGCTGGCGGCGCGAACGCGCGTGCGATGCGCCTCCGGACGCCGGGTCAGCCGGACGCCGGCCACCTCGACATAGCCGCCATCCGGTTCATCGAGGCCGGTCACGCAGGCCAGCAAGGTGGATTTACCGCTGCCGGAGGGTCCGACCAAGGCGACGATCTCGCCGGCGGCGACGTGGAAACTGACGCCTCGCAATGCGGCCGTCTCGTCGTCGCCGATGTGGAAAAAACGATAGATTTCATGCACGTCCAACGCGTGCATCTCATTTCCACCGGAACGAGCTGGACATTAGTTGCCACTGGTCGACATTGTCGGCGCCCTTGGGCGCATAGAGTTCGAGCGCCACAAGCTTGCCGTCCTTGAAATAGAGATAGCGCTCGTTCTCGAGGCGAACCTGCCGGTTGGTGACCGCGTTCGGTTCCGAGTTCGATGTGTAGACGATGCGGATCGCGGCGCCGGCCGGCAGCTTGACCTGCTTGACGGCGCTCACCCGCACGGCGCGTCCGGCGGCTTCGAGCTTGGCGACATAGTCCGCCTTGGCGCTGTCGAGGGTCGGCGCGGCGTTCGCTTTGGAAACAGAGACCACGACGCCGTCCAGCTTGTCGACGAAGCTGGCGCCGTCGGCACGATCCGATCGTGCCCAACCCTCCGGCACCTTCAGGGTGAAGCCTTCCGGCGAGGTATAGTCGATGAAGACCTGCGTATCGGGAATGTCGCCCGGAGGGTTCTTCTCCGGTTGGATGGGCTTCTCGGCGGCCGAGGCCGGCAAGCAACCAAGCGCCGGAACCAGACTTGTCGTGCCCAGGCACGCCGCGACCGTGAGCGCCGGCAGGACGCTGATGGCTTTCCGAAAATGGGGTTTCATTTTCCACGGCCTTTCGATGGAAGGTGAGGTCCATCCAGTATGAAGCTGCAAGCTTACGGACGGGTCGCCAGTCCCATACGCTTTTGTAAGCTATTGCCGCTTTCGCAGGCTTTGACTCGCTTCGGCCTTATGGCGCTTGCGACCTTACGACTGGGAAGCTCACCACCACGGCAAGGCCGGGCCGGCAATCGTCAAGGGCGATGGATGCCCCGTGCAGATCGGCGATGGCCCTGACAAGACTGAGGCCAAGGCCGCTGCCCGGGGTCGAGCGGCTGTGGTCCAATCGGTAGAGCCGCTGAAATACCCTTTCGCGCTCCTCCGCAGGAATGCCGGGTCCGTCGTCGGCGACGCTGGCGAGGACACGCTCACCCTGGCGTGCCACCGACAATTTGATGGTCGTGCCGGGCGGGCAATGGCGCAGCGCGTTCTCGACCAGATTGGCCAACATCTGCGTCAACAGTTCCCTGTCGCCATGGATACGGTCCCCGATTCCGTTCAGTTGCGAGAACGACAGCACCTTTCCGTCATCCTCGGCAACGTCGGCGTAGATCTCGGCCATGGTCTGCAGGATCTCGTCGAGGTCGACATCGGTAAAGCGGGCCTTGCGCGCGCCGGCTTCGATCTGGGCGATCCGCAACAGCGCATCGAAGGTCTCGTTGATCTGATAGCCCTCCGCGCGCGCATCGGCGAGATCGTCGGAGACGTCCTGATCCCGCGCGGCCTTGTCGGCGGCACCTTCCAGGATCATTTGCAGCCGGTTGAGCGGCGTCTTCAAATCGTGCGCGATGTTGGTGCTGACCTGTTTCATGCCGTCGACCAGGCCCGACAGCCGGTCGAGCGCCGCATTGACCTGGCCGGAAACCATGTCGATGTCGTCGCCATTGCCGGTCAGCGGGATGCGCGTGTCGAGCCGGCCATGCGAGACGTCGACCATGGTGGCGGCAATGCCGTCGAGACGGCGTTGGACGCGCGAGGCGAGCAGGGCGCCGCCGGCGATCGCCAGCCCGGTGATGATCAGGGTTGCCCAGCCGAAGCTCATCAGCATGATCGTCTCCAGTTCCTCCGTCTCGGACAGGCTGAAGGCGATGGTCAGGTTGTTGCCGCCGACCGAGCCGGAATAGGCGCGGTATTCGGTATCGGGAGGCAGGCCGGGCATTTCGGCCCCGAACATCGAAAAGCCGTCGGGAAGCTCCGCCGCGGTGAAGTTGCCGGCCAGACGGTTGCCGGCCGCGTCGGTCAGCGAAAAGAGCTGTTCCTTCCTCGGGCTGCGCGTGGAGTGGCTTTGGACGGTCTCCACCAGCTCCTTGAGGTCGTTGTCGGCATAGGTCGCGGCGACGACGGAGTAGGTTTCCTTGATGCTGTCATCGAGCTGCTCGGCAAGATCGGCGCTCATCATCTGGTAGACGATGGCGCCCGCCAGCACGAAGGCCAGCATGAACAAGAAGGCAAACGTCAAGGCGAGCCGGAACGGCGTGCTGCGCAGCAGGCGGGCCCAGGTTCCGGTCATGATGCAAGCGGTGCGTGCAGGCTGTAACCGGTGTTGCGGACGGTATGGATAAGCTGGGTTTCGAACGGCTTGTCGATCTTGGCGCGCAGCCGGCTGATATGGGTCTCCACGACACTGGTCTTGGGGTCGAAATGAAAGTCCCAGACGCGCTCCAGAAGCATGGTGCGGGTGATCACGCGGCCTTCGCCGCGCATCAGCACCTCCAGCAGGCTGAACTCGCGCGGCTGCAGGTCGATCGGCTGGCCCTGCCTGGCAACGCGGCGCATGATGAGGTCCATTTCGAGGTCGCCGACCCGCAGAACGGTCTTCTGCTCCAACGCCGCCGGGCGGCGGCCAAGGGCGTTTATACGGGCGAGAAGCTCCGAAAAGGCGAAGGGCTTGACCAGATAGTCGTCGCCGCCGGCTTCCAGCCCCTCGACGCGGTCGTCGACGCCGCCGACGGAGGTGAGAAAGATGGCCGGCGTGCGCACGCCGGCGGCTCGGACCGCCTTGATCATCGACAGGCCGTCGAGACCCGGGATCATGCGATCGGCTATGATCACGTCATAGGCGCCACTGGTCGCCGCGAAAAGCGCGTCATGGCCATCGCGCAGGAGGTCGCAGACATGGCCGGCCTCGGTCAGTCCCCTGACGATGTAGTCCGCGGTCCTGTGGTCGTCCTCGACAAGAAGAAGTCGCATTGGCTTATCCGGGTGATTGCCGATATCGGGGGCAGGCTATCACCGGGGCGGATCCTTTCCTAGGACGGTCAGGGAATGGCAAGCCACGCAGCGCATGCCGAAGCCTCAATCCGATTCCAGCAGGATCTCGTCGGCATCGTCGGCGGTTCTCTTCAATGTCATGTAGAGAACCAGGGCGATGATGCAGCCCAGGAAGATCACGCTGGTGAAGGTGGTGCCGAAGCCAAGGCCGCCATATTCGCCCGGTTGCGACAGCAAGTCGCCAAAGGAAGCGCCAAGCGGCCGCGTCAGGATATAGGCAAGCCAGAAGGCCAGGATAGCGTCCAGATGGAGGAGATAGTAGGCAAGTGCGATGAGTGCGATCACGCCGCCGAACAGCAGGCCCGTGGTCAGATAGCCCATGTCGAAGCTTTCCGCGACCAGGTCGCCGGCGGCTGTGCCGAGCGAGAAGGTGAAGAGGATCGCCAGCCAGTAGAAGATCTCGCGCCTGGTCGTGAAGATGGTGTGGATCGAGAGCGTCCGCTCGCTGGCGTACCAGACCGCGAACGTCGCCGCGAGCACCACGCTGAAGGCGATCGTGGTGGTCTGCAGGCGTACGCCGAAATTGTCGACGAGGTTGTCGGTGATCAGCGTGCCGACGACGCTGATTAGTACCACGGCCAGCCAGTAGGCCCAGGGCACATAGCGTTTCTGGGCGAACTGCAGGACAAGGGCAACGACCAGAACGCCGGTCATGATCAGCGATGTGGCGGTCAGTCCGAGTCCGAGGTTGACGGCCAGATAGTCGGCCGCCGTCTCGCCCATGGTCACCGCCATCAGCTTGATCAGCCAGAAATCGAAGGTGACATCCGGAACCCTGTTCTGGGCCGGCCCGGCGGGCTGCTTGTTGCTGGGGAGCATGGCTGAAGTCCTGATTTTGATGGTCGTGGCGGGATGAAAGCGCATCGCGAGGGATTCATGCGATCCGCCCCTATTGATGCATGTCTTCTCAATCGCCCGCACACCCTCGGATGATGCCCGAGGGTGCTTTGGACGGCATGGATTACTTGCCCATGACCTTCATGGCCTGGGCGAAGAAGTCGTCGGCGCGCTTGTCGTCATCCGCGTTGCAGCGTTCGATGCCCTTTGTCTCCAGTTCCGAGACCTTGTTCTTGTCCGCGTCATTGAGCTTGGCCGCCGCCTCCGCCGCGCGCAGCGCCTTCAGTGTTTCCTCGCAAGGCGCGGTGGCCGCGAAAACCGGACCGGATGCGGCGAGGAGGCCCAATGCGACCGCAAGTGCAAATTTTCTCATGAAACCATTCCCTGTCTGATGCCGGTGGTCCGGCTGCCGTAAACTGAAGCCGGCCCCAAAATGGCGGGCTGGCATTCGAACGATAGGGAAGCGACTTCACTCCAGCCTGTCCGGCGGCATACAAATTCGTAAGAATGAACCTGGGCCGCGCAAAAGGCCTTTACGAACCTCGCGCGCTGCGCTGATAGAAGCCACCGCCTTGTATCCGCCATCAATGGCGTGCCCCAGTGCCCGAACCTGCAATCCGTGCCCCAGGAAAACCCGAATGACCTATGCTTCCCTCAAGCCGGTTTCGAATGCGTTCGTCCAACGCAAACGGCTGATCTTCGTGCGGGTGGCGGCGGTGCTGGCGGTGCTGCTCCTGTTTCTCACCAAGCCGGCGCTCACCGAGGGCTCGGAAGGTCACGAAGCCCTCGAATTCTTCGGTTTCTGCCTGGTGCTGGTCTGCGTCGCCGGCCGGCTCTGGAGCATTCTCTATGTCGGCGGCAAGAAGAACGAGGAGCTGGTTTCAACCGGCCCGTTTTCCATGAGCCAGAACCCGCTCTATTTCTTTTCGACGGTCGGCGCGGTCGGCATCGGTCTGCTCTATGGCTCGCTGGTGGCGGCGGCAATCCTTGGCCTTGCCAGCTTTCTCATCTTCCGCGTCACGGCGCGCAAGGAAGCCGAATATCTCCTGGGCAAATTCGGCCCGGCCTATGCGGCCTATATCAAGGCGACGCCCAGGTTCTGGCCGAACCCGCTGCTCTACCGTGACAATGACGAGCTGCAGTTCTCGACGCGCGCGCTCAAGCGCACCTTCTATGACGGGCTCTATTTCCTAGCCATCTTCCCGGCCATCGAGCTGATAGAGTATTTCCGGGAAACGGGCATCCTATTCCCGGCCTTCGTCACGCTTTACTGACCATCCATTAGCCGGCTATTCGGTCATGCGGCGCTTCGGCTGTCGAGCAGCTTGTAATACTGGCTGAAGGCGAAGACACCGACCTTGCGCAAGGCATGCAGCGCGTAGCGGTCGGGGGCGGTGACCGGGAACGGCAGGTCGGCCGGAGCGGTGCCCAGGGCAAGATCGGCAAGCAGCCTGCCTGTCGTCGTGCAGGCGGCAACACCGCGTCCGTTGCAGCCAAGCGCGGTGAACAGGCCAGGCGCCAGCATGTGGATATGCGGCATCGTGTCCTTGGTGATCGCGACCTTGCCGCTCCAGACGAATTCAACCGGCGCGCCCGCCGCCTGCGGGAAGATGCGGGCAAGAGCGGCCCTCAGGGGGGCCGCATCGTCCATGGTCGGATTGTCGTCGACCGGCGAGCGGCCGCCCATCACCAGCCGGCCTTCATGGTCGAGGCGGAAATAGAGCAGGAGCCGCCTGGTGTCGGCGACGCCCTGGCCGCCCGGCAGGATGGTGCGGCGCAGCGCCGGCGACAGCGGCTGCGTGGCGATCTGGAAGCTGGTCACCGGGATGACGGTCTGGCGCAGACCCGGCCACAGGTTCCCGGTGTAGGCGTTGGTGGCCAGCACGACCTGCCGCGCGCGGATCGAGGCTTGCCCGAGATCGAGCCGCCAGTTGTAACCTTCGCGCCTGAGGCCAAGCGCCGGCGACCGCGCCAGCACGGTGGCGCCCTGCGAGATGGCGGCGGCGGCCAGGCCACGCGCGTAGCTCAGCGGCTGCAGCACGCCGCCGCGCGGATCGAACCAGCCGCCATGATAGGCCTCGGGCGCCGAGCCGGTGAGATCGGCCATTTGCTGGCGGTCGAGCAGGCGCGCCTCGACGCCCCTGGCGCGCCACTGCCGGAAGCGGGGCGTCACGATGTCCGAAAAAGGCTTGGGTCCGTGCGCGCCCTGGATCCAGCCGCTGCGCTCGGCGTGGCAGTCGATGCGGTACTTCTCGATGAGATCGAAGACCAGATCGCCGCCGGCACCAAAGGTCTCGGTGATGGCGCTGCCCAGCTTCCGGCCGAACTTGGCTTCGAGCGTGTCGGGATCGTGCTTCAGCCCGGCGATGATCTGCCCGCCATTGCGTCCGGAAGCGCCCCAGCCGGGTTCGCTGGCCTCCACCACGATCACCTTCCTGCCGGCCTGCGACAAATGAAGGGCGGCGCTCAAGCCCGTATACCCGCCGCCGACAATGGCGACGTCGGCCACGGCATCGCCTTTTGCCCCGGCATAGAGCGGGGCGGGGGTGGCCGTCGCCGCCCACAGGCTGGCCGGCAAAGCTTGGGGTGCGTCAACAGGCATGTCTTCTCCGGCGAGGTGGTGCGATGCGGCGCCTCAATCGCGGGCGCCGTCCTTGGGCCGATGCTCCGACGTGGCGGGGCTCGGATCAGCCACGCCGGTCGGTGCGGTTCACTGCAGCATCAGCTGGTTCCACTTTTCCTCATAGGCGACCGAATATTTGTCGGCTTCGCCCTCGTTGAGGATCAGCATGTCCTTGATGTTGTCGGGAGCCATGACGAGGATCTTCTTCGTGTCGGCATCGGCGCCCGATGTCGCGCTGCTCAGCACCGGGCCATAGGTCCTGAGCGCGAGCAGCTTCGCCTGCTGGGCTTCGGCGAGCGCGAAATCGATCGCCTCATGCGCCAGCTCGACATTGGGCGACCCCTTGGGAATGACCCACCAGTTCGCCCAGGCGATGCCGTCCTTGTAGGTGAAGCCGACGGGGGCGCCTTCTGCTTCCGCCGCCAGCACGCGGCCGCTCCAGGCCGAGGACAGCGCCAGCTCGCCCGAGGAGAGCAGTTGCGGCGGCTGCGCGCCGCTGCCCCACCAGACGGTGACATGCGGCTTCAGCTCCTTGATCTTGGCCATCGCCATGTCGGCCTTCTCGGTCGTGTAGGGGAACACTTCCGAGGGCTTGACGCCGGAGGCCAGCAGGGCGGCCTCGTAATTGTAATAGAAGAAGCGGTAGAGGCCGCGCGGGCCGGGAAAGCGCTTCACGTCCCAGAAGTCGGCCCAGGATTGCGGTCCGGCATCCGGGAATGCGGTCTTCGACCAGGCCATGATGGTGGCGCCGGTCGAGGTGGCGATGCCGTTGGGGGCGACCCAGCCTTTTTCGAGCGCCGCGGCATTGGGGATTTTCGACACGTCGACCGGCTCGAGGAACCCATCATGGGCGCCCTGCCAGACGGTGCGGCCACCGACGTCGACGAGATCCCATTCGACCGCCTTGGCCTCGACCATGGCCTTGATCTTGGCCGTCTCGGTCGGCGAGGTGTTGACCACTGGAATGCCCTTGAGCTGGCCGAACGGATCGATGAAAGCCGCCTTTTCGGCGTTCGACAGGGCGCCGCCCCAGGAGGTGAAAGTGAAAGGCCGGTCCGCCGCGCGCGCCAGTCGAGGAAGACCCGTCGCGCCGGCCAGCACGCCGCCCGCTGCCGTCAGAAGGAAAGTACGCCTATGCATCAGCTTTCTCCGTTTTGGTGGGTTTGGATGGGGAATGAGGAACCGCGCGGACATGGCCAGGCTTCCACGAGACATGGACCCTGGCGCCGGCCTGCAATGTCCGGTCGGTGATCTGCCGGGCGGCGAGCGTCTGGCCGCTCTCCAGCCGCAAGGTGAGCTGGGTCAATTCGCCGAGATAGATCACCTCGACGATCTCGGCGGCGACGCCTTCGCCATCACGGCCGAGCTCGACATGCTCCGGTCGGATCAGCAGCCGCGCCGGCTCACCCGGCGTCGTTCCCGGCGCCGCATCGACGGCGATCGTCCTGCGGAACGCCTCGACATCGACGGAGGCCTTGCCGCCCGATGACGAGAGCACGCGTACCGGCAGCAGGTTGGATTCGCCGATGAAGCCGGCGACGAAGGCGTTGACGGGACGGTCGTAAAGGTCGTCGACCGTGCCCAATTGCTGGATGCGGCCGCTGTCCATCACCGCGATGCGGTCGGAGAGCACCAGCGCCTCCTCCTGGTCGTGGGTGACATAGATCGTCGTGCGGCCGAGGCTCTGGTGCAGCCGGCGCAGTTCGAGCTGCACCGAGCGGCGTAACTGCTTGTCGAGCGCGCCGAGCGGCTCATCCATCAAAAGCACGTCGGGCTCGATGACCAGCGCGCGGGCCAGCGCCACGCGCTGCTGCTGGCCGCCCGAAAGTTGCTGGACGGGCCGGTCGGCAAAGCCGTCGAGCCGCATCAGCGCCAGGATGTCGGTGACCCGCTTGGTGATGTCGGGCTTGGGCAGCCGGCGCACACTCAGGCCATAGCCGACGTTCTCGCCCACACTCATATGCGGAAACAGCGCATAGTTCTGGAATACCATGCCGATGTTGCGGTGGCGGGCGGGCATGCGGGTGACGTCGCGCTGGCCGATGCGGATCTCGCCCGCCGTCGGCTCGATATAGCCGGCGGTGAGGTTGAGCAGCGTCGTCTTGCCCGAGCCGGAGGGGCCGAGCAGCGTCAGGAACTCCCCGGCTTTGACGTCGAGGTCGGTCGGCTCCAGCGCCCGAAAGCTGCCATAGGTTTTCGACACGCCGGCCAGGCGCAGCGACTGTCCCGATTGGATCGCGGTCATCGGCTCGGGCTCCCGGTTTTGCGGCTGCCAGTCTTGCGGCTGAATGTCTGCGCCAGCGCGAACAGGACGATGGCCAGCGCGATCATTACCGTCGCGGCGACAGCGATGACCGGCGTGAATTCCAGCCGGATCGATTCCCAGATCTTTACCGGCAGCGTTTTCGAGGCATAGCCGGCCATGAACACGGCGATGATCACTTCGTCGAAGGAGGTGATGAAGGAGAAGATGGCGCCGCCGACGATGCCCGGCGTGATGTTGGGCAAGGTGACGGTGCGGAAGATCCGCCATGGGCCGGCGCCAAGGCCGGCGGCGGCGCGCAGCCAGTTGTCGTCGACGGCGCGCAAGGCGATGCCGACATTGATGACGACGAAAGGCAGCGCCAGTATGGCATGGCCGAGGCTCATGCCCAGGATGGTGCCGCTCAGGCCGACATCGAGCGCGCTGCGGTAGAGCGCCACCGCCGTGACGATGACCGGCACGATCATCGGCGCCAGGAACAGGCCGGTGACGAGCGTGCGCAGGCGGCCGTCGATACGGCGCAGCCCGATTGCCGCCAGCGTGCCGAGCACCACCGCGATGATCGTGGCCAGCGTGGCGACCTCGACGCTGTTGATGAGCGAGGTGCGCCATTCCGGATCGGCGAGGAAGCGCTCGTACCAGACGCCGGACCATTCGCGCGGCGGCAGATAGATGAAGCTCGCCTTGTTGAAGGAGGCCGGCACCACGGCAAGGATCGGCAGCACGAGGAAGGCGAGCACCAGGCTGGCGCCGGCGTTGGCTGATACGCGGAGCAGGAGCGGCAAGCTGTTCATCGTGCGAACAGCCCTCTCTCGATCGGCAGCAGCCGGGCGGTCAGCGCCATCAGCACCAGCACGATGGCGAGCAGTGCCAGCGAGCCGGCTGCGGCGAGCGACCAGGCGAGGCGGTCGTTGACGAAGCTGGCGATCAGCATCGACAGCGTGATGGCGTTCGAGCCGCCAAGCAGGGCCGGCGTGATGAAGAAGCCGAGCGACAGCAGGAAGACGAAGGTCGCGCCGCCGGCAAGGCCGGGCAGGCAGAGCGGCAGATATATGCGCCGGAAGGTGTCGACGAGGCTGGCGCCGAGCCCATCGCTTGCCAGCAGCAGGCGGCGGTCGATGCGGACCATGGCGCCGTAGAGCGGCAGGATCATGTAGGGCAAGAGGATGTGGATCATGCCGACCAGCACGCCGACATTGTTGAACAGCAGCGCCAGCGGCGCGTCGGTGACGCCGGTCGCCATCAACAGCCGGTTGATCGGTCCGTTGCGCTCCAGAAGAAGCATCCAGGAGAAGGTGCGCACCAGCACCGAGATCCAGAAGGGAAACAGCACACCGTAGAGCGCGATGCCGAACCAGACGCCGTCGAGGCGCGACAGCACATAGGCGACCGGCCAGGCGAGCAGCACGCAAAGTGCCGTCACCATGATCGCGACGACAAAAGTGTTCCACATCACCTGACGGTAGACCGCGCTTTCGGCGAGCACGCCGAAAGTCGTGAACGGTCCGGCCGGGTCGGTGAAGGCCAGCGAGAACAGCCGCGCCAGCGGCACCACGAACAGCAACGCCAGCACGATCAGCGCCGGGCCGAGCAGGCACGCGGTCTCGACATGCCGGCGCGACGGCAAGGCGGCCCGTGCCCTCGGTTCCGGCAAGGTGCTTGTTGCCGTCACGCCCAGGCCACCTCGCTGAAGACGCCTATGCCGCGCTTGCGGATCTGGCCGGCGACGACCACGCGCTGGATTTCCGACGTGCCTTCCCAGATGCGGTCGACGCGGATGTCGCGATAGAGCCGTTCGACCGGGTTCTCGCGCATGTAGCCGCGCCCGCCCAGCACCTGCAGCGCCTTGTCGATGACGCGGCCGGCGGCTTCCGAGCAGTAGAGCTTCAGCGCGCTGGCATGGGCGTGCACGCGCTTGCGGTCGAGACCCTGGTCGATCTCCCAGGCGACGCGGTACAGCATCGACTTGGCGGCGAAGATCTCGACCGCCATGTCGGCCAGCATGAATTCCACGCCCTGGAAATCGCGGATAGGCCGGTCGAACTGGTGGCGGGAGGTGGCGTAGTCATTGGCGATCTCGGCGGCGCGGGTCGCGGCACCCACCGCATGCGAGGCGATCTGCAGGCGCGCCTCGACGAACCAGTCCTTGGTCAGCTCGAGCCCTTGGCCGATCTTGCCGAGCATCTTGTCCTCGCCGACCGTGGTGCCCTCGAAGCGCAATTCGGCATGGTCGAAGGCGAAATTGTGCATGAATTTCGGCGAGCGCAGATGCACCATGTTGTTCACCGGCTTGTCGACCAGGAACAAGGTCGGCTTGTCGGGATCGTCGTCGACATGGGCATGCACGATGACGAAATCGGATGCGTTGTAGGAGGTGACGAACCATTTCTCGCCGGTCAGGTGCCACTGGCCATTTTTCAAGACCGCGCTGGTCTTGACCCGGCGCGGATCGGAGCCGGCCTCCGGTTCGGTGATGGCGAAGGCGCCGCGGCGATGGCCGTGCGAGGACGGGATCAGATAGTCCTGCTTCTGCGCCTCGGTGCCGAATTTCAGGCTCACCGGCGGACGCCAGACACAGCTCCACAAGCCGTTGGTGACGCGGCCGAGCTGTTCCTCGATCGCCGTCTGCTCGACCATGGTGAGGCCGAGGCCGCCATTTTCCTTCGAGTGGTTGATGCCGGCCAGCCCCCAGTCGCGCACCTGCTGCCGGACAGCCTCCCGGCGCTCCATCGGCAGTTCGCCGTGGTCGTCGGTGATTGCTTCCAGCGGCAGCAGCACCTGGTCGCAGAAGTCGCGCCCCTTCTTCGACAGTTCTTTTTCGCGCGGGCTGAGATCGAAATTCATGGCAGTCCTCTAAAAGCAATTCATCGTGTCGGGTGCCCGGCGTTGCGGCCGAGCAGGAGCGCGTCGACGGCCATGCAGCCATGGCCGGAAACCAGGAGCGGGTTGACGTCCATCTCGTCGATGAGGTCGCCGAGATCGGCGGCGAGCATCGAGAAGCGGGCGAGGGCGGCATGGAGTGCTGTCCTGTCGGCGGCCGGCCGGCCGCGCCCGCCGTCGAGCAGCGGGCTTGTCTTCAGCCTGACGACCAGGGCTTGCGCCTGTTCGAGGCTGAGCGGCGGCAAGGCGACCGCGCGATCCCTGAGCACTTCGATCCAGATGCCGCCGGAGGCAATGACCAGATAGGGTCCGAACTGCTGGTCGCGGATCAGGCCGAATGCGATCTCGACGCCCTTAGGCGCCATTTCGGCAACCAGCACCTGCGGACCGAGCCGCGCCGCCATGTCGGCATAGGCGACCGCCAGCGCCGATTCATCGGCCAGGCTGAGGCGGACGCCGCCGACATCGGATTTGTGCTGGATGCCGGGGACGGCGGTCTTCAGGGCGATGGGAAAGCCGATCTTTCGCGCGGCGGCGACAACGTCATCCGGCGTGGCGGCGGCGATCGAGCGCGGCGTGACAATGCCATAGTCGGCCAGCAGCGCCAGCGCTTCGCTTTCGCCGAACGGCTTTTCCTGGCCAAGGCGCAGGCGCCAGCGCTCGCGGACGTCACGCGCCACGGCATCGGGATAGGTGTGGGTCGCGGCGCGCCGGTCGCGAAACGCCAGCAGATTGCGGATGGCCTGCAGGCCTTCATCGGTGCCGTCGATGACCGGCACGCCGGCCTCCGTGGTCGACAAGGCGAGTGCGCGGTGGTTCACCGTGGCGTAGTTGCTGACCACGGCAACCGGCTTGCCGGTCTTGGCGTGGGAACGGATCACGGCGCGGGTAAAGCCTTCGGCGACGTAGGAGCCGTCGCGTATGTCCTGGAACAGCACGCCGATGGCGGTGTCGGGGTCGGCGAGCATGGCGTCCATGCAGGCCTCGACATGCGTCTCGAAGTCGAGGCCCGAGCCCCAGACATCGAGCGGATTAGCCGGCTGCAGGCCGCTGTCGAGATGTAGCCGCAACCCCGCCTTCGTCCGCTCCGAGATGGCGGCGAACGGCACGCCGGCCTTGGCCGCGAGGTCGGCGACCATTTCGCGTTCACCGCCGGAATCGTGCAGACTGGCAAGGCCGCCGCTGCCGGCCGGCCGGCCGGCCGAAAACAGAGCGAGATTGGCGGCGAGCTGGTCCAGCGTGTCGACGCTGAAGGCGCCCCATTTGTCGAACAGCGCCTCGTAGGCGGCATTGTCGCCGGCAATCGCGCCGCTGTGGCTGGCGGCGAAGCCGGCGCTCAATTCCGTGCGCCCGACCTTCAGGACAACGACCGGAATGCCGAGCCGGTCGGCCTTTTCCAGGCAGCGGGCAAAATCGTCCGGCCGGCGCGCCGTTTCGAGAAACAGGCCGATGACCGAGGTGTCGGGCTGGTCGAGCGCCCAGTCGACATAGTCTGATGTCGTCGTCGTCAGCTCGCGGCCGCTGGAAACGCAGAGCTGGAATTTCAGCCGCTGGTCGTTGTAGGCGAGCGCGGAGAAGGCCGAGCCGGATTGCGTGACCAGCGCCACGCCGCCGGGCTTCATGGCGAGACGGGAGGCGAAGCCGGAGATGCGCAGGCCGATGCCGGGGTTGCAGAAGCCCATGCCGTTGCCGCCGCAAATGACGATGCCGGCCTCGCGGGCGATTTCGGTCAGCCGGCCGGCGAGCGGATCGTTGGCCGCACCGGTCAGGTCGCAGCTGGCGAAGATCGTGACCGCCCTGGCGCCATGGCGGGCGGCCGCCAGCAGACTGTCCTCGAGATAGTCATTGGCGACGCCGAGCACGACATGGTCGACCGTCTCCGGCAGGCTCGCCAGATCGGGAAGACACGGCACGCCTTCCACGACGTCGTATTTCGGGTTGATGGCGTAGAGTCGGCCCTTGTAGCCGTCCATCGCCGCGGCGCGCACCATGGTGTTGCCCGGCGTGTTGGGGCGCACGGACGCGCCGACGAAGGCGATCGACGCCGGCCGCAACAGCGGGTCGAGACGATGTCCTGCGTTCGTCATGCCACCGAGGGCGGCAGGAATCCCAGCCAAATCTCTTCCTCCCACGGCTCGTTCCCAAAGCCATCTCGTCCCGGCGCTCTGATTTTGATTTTGCGAGCTGTCGGACCGATGGCGACTATAGAACCGGGAAACGATCGCGCACGCTCCGAATAGTCACGAGGCGATGACCTGCAGTCATGGGGGTAAAGCCAAATGTGGCCGTCGACGGCTCAGCCGGCGAGGATTTCCCGTTTCAGCACGGCCATTTCATTGAGCAGCCAGTCGCGCACCAGCACGGCCGGCTTGCGCAGCGGGCGTCGTGCCGTTGCCACCAGGTAATAGTGGTCGCCGGTACGCAACTCATGTTTGCCGCCCTTGACCAGGCCTTTCTGCAGCAGTTCGTGGGCCACGACGTGCCACCAGCCGAGCGCCATGCCACGGCCCTTGATCGCCGACTGGACGACCAGCGTGTAGTCGGAGAAGGTCAGGCTGCGGCTGCCCACCGGCTGTGGATAGTCGAACTGCGCGAGATAGTGCTGCCAGGGGATGCGCAACGCGCCGGAGAGATGGGCAAGCGTGTGCCGGCTGAGATCGCTGCAATCGTCGAGACTGCCGTGCTCGGCCAGATAGGACGGGCTGCAGACCGGCAGCACGACCTCTTCCATCAGCGCCCAGCTCTGCTGCTCGGCATTGGGTGGCTGGTTGTAGCGGATGGCGAGATCGACATCCTCGATCGGGCCGGTCGGCTCGCCGCGCACCAGCTGGAAACGCAGGTCGATGCCGGGAAAGCTGGCCTGGAAGCGATCGAAGCGCGGCATGAACCAGTGCATGGCGAAGGCGGACGACAGCGACAGCGTCACCGTGCCGGCCTCGCCCTGGCGTGCCCTGATATCGTCGAGCGCAATCTCGATCTGCTGGAAGCCGCTGCCTACGGCGCCATAGAGCAGGCGGCCGTCGTCGGTCAGGTCGATGCCGGTCGGCGCGCGCACGAACAGCTTGACGTCGAGATGGCTTTCCAGCCGCGCGATCATGCGGCTGATCGCCGACTGGGTGACGTTGAACTCACGCGCCGCGCTGGTGAAGTTGAGATGGCGCGCGGCTGCCTCGAACATGAAGATCGCGTTTGGCGAGGGCAGCAGCTTGCGCAGGGTCATGGCCGTTGGCTCGTTTCGGTACCGAAACTTTTCGGGAAGAAGGCGCGGAGATAAGTCCGGCAGATGGCGCGGGCACGCGCCCAGTCTGCCTCGCCATGGCCGTCACCGATCTGGCTTTCGATCCACAGCCCGTCGAAAATGGCGCTCAGCCCGCCAGCGACCAGCCGATAGTCCGCGGCCGGCGGCTCCTTTTGGGCGAGGGCCGATATCAGCGGTTCGAGCCGCGCCAGATAGGCCCTGTTGAGTTCGCTGAATCGCGCCCGGTAGTCGGCGTTGCGCGAGGTTTCGGCCCAGAACGCCGTCCACACAGCGATATGCCTGTCATCGGTGACATCGGAACCGAGGTCGAGATCGATCAGCGCCTCGAGCTTGGCCGTGGCATCGTCATGGGGGTCGCTGCGCGCATGCCAGGCCGCGCGGTATTCCTCGACCAGGGCGTCGAGCGCGGCCAGCAGCAGGCGGTCCTTGGTCTCGAAGTGGAACGAGACCAGGCCGTAGCCGCAGCCGGCCTGCCGCGCGACATCGGCCAGCGTCACGCCCGGCAGGCCTTTTCGCGCGATAACGGTGATGGCCGCCTGGGTGAGGCTCTGTCGCCGGCGCGCGACCTTTTCGGCATCGCGGCTTTTCTTGTCGGGCTTGCTCAATGGCGCCGTTCTCCCTGGAGTGGTTTCGTATCCGGTTTTCGGCCGGCCAAGCAATGCTTCGTGGATGGCCGTGCGTGCAGGCGATCACTGGAGGTGTCGGGTCGTCCATCGCCCCTTTCCGAGCGTTGGCGCTGCCCTTCATGCGATGGTCCAACGGCACAATCATCATTGACTGATCAATCAGTCTACGAGATTATCGGCCGGCTGCAACCGGAAACGCAGGAACGGTTGCCAGGACAACAGGAAGCCGTGCCATGCCGCCGCAGGACCTCGCCAACGACCAACGCGCAGCGCTCGACGCGCGCCACCTGATCCATCCCTGGACCGATTTCCGCGAGCAGCCGGTGCTGATCCTGGAGGAGGGCAATGGCGCCCATGTCCCCGACAGCAACGGCCACCGGATGATCGACGGCATCGGCGGCATGTGGTGCGTCAACATCGGCTATGGCCGCAAGGAGATGGCGCAGGCGATCGCCGCCGAGGCGGAGAAGCTCTGCTACCATTCGCCGTTCGGCTTCCTTTCCAACACGCCGTCGATCGAGCTGGCGGCGTGACAGTCTTCACTGCCAAGGACGCGTCCGTCTGGGCGGACCTGATGGCGGCGGTGCCGGCGGAGATCGGCGATCGTCTGGCCGGCCTGCGGGAGATTGCCGGCGTCACCGGCGTGGCGCGATACAGCGAAGGCCGCCCGGAGGCGATCATGGTCGGCCAGCGGCGGCCGTCGGCGGCGATGATGCGCATTGCCCTGTCTTGGTCCGCCGCCAGCTTCATCGCGGGTGACGGCCCGTGCCTGCTGGAGACGCTGGAGACGGAGGCGCTTGTGCAAGACGTGCTCTGCATGCGCGCCGACGAGGACATGGCGCTGCGCATCGGCGGCCAATGGGAGCGCCGGCACGGTTTTCTGCAACGCCGGATCGGCATTGAACCATCCCGTTTGCAGGGGCGGATACCGCCGTCCTGGCCGCAGACGGCGGGCTTCACCTGCGGACCGTCGGCGCTCGCCATGGCCATGGCTGGCCTCGACCCGGCCTTGCTGCCGGATCGGGCGCTGGAGGTCGAGCTGTGGCGCGAGGCCACAACCATCATCGGTCCAAGCGGCCCGGGTGGCTGCGACCCCTACGGCCTGGCGCTGGCGGCGCACCGGCGCGGGTTGCGGGTCGAGGTGTTCATGAGCAGCGCCGAGCCGATCTTCCTCGACCGTGCCGCCTCGGAGGAGAGGCGCGGGCTGATGCGTTTCGTGCAAGCCGGTTTCAAACGCGACGCCGAAGCCGCGTCATTGCCGATCGAGACGCGCGCCTTTGCCATCGAAGAAATCGGTCAGGCGCTCGATCGCGGCTTGTTGGCGCTGGTGCTGATCGATCAGGCGCCGATGATGGGCTACACCTGCCCGCACTGGGTGCTCGTCCATGGCCATGGCGATGGCATCTACTTCCTCAACGATCCCTGGATCGAGCCTGACCGGTTCGAACAGAAGATGGACGTTGTCGACCTTCCGGTCATTGCGGCGGAGCTCGACCGGATGGCCTGGTACGGTAATCCGGCCTACCGCGCCGCTGTGCTGGTCGGGCGATAGCGTTCGGTGGAATTAGACGCCTATCACTTCGTCATCCACGGGCGGAGCAAGGAGCGTAGCGACGCGGCGCAGACCCGAGGATCCATGCCGCGACTTCAGAGCGCCTCTGCGGTCCAGAATTATGCTCCGCTGCACTCTTTGATTAATGTCACGGAATGGATCCCAGGGTCTCCGCGACGGAGCTACGCTCCCGCTCCGCCCGGGGATGACGAAGAGGGGAGCGCCTTGGCAAATCTCGAACGTCTACGATAAGCCGACGAACGAACGACGAAATCCCGCTAACCCATCTCTGCTCAACTTCCCAGCGGATAAGGCATGTAACCGACGAAGCCGGTGATCTTCCAGGTTCCGCCGACCTTCCGGCAGAAGTACAGCGTCTGCCATTTCAGCCGGTCGACGGTGCCATCCGCCTTGGCAACGGAGCCATCGAATTTCTTGTGCAGCACGGCGCGGTCGCCGTCGACATCGATGTCGCGCAGATTGGTGACACGAAACAGCGCCTCGCGCAGCGGCTCGGCGAATTTGGTCGCGGCCGTCTCCCCGGCCTGGCGCAGCCACTCGTCGCGATAGATTTCCAGCCTCGGGAACTGCAGCCGCCAGGCATCGGCGTTGGGAAGGAAATGGGCATGCATGCCGAAGAAGCTTTCGGCGATGAAGTCATTCTCGACCATGGACCAGTCCTGGCCGATGAAGGCGTCGATGTCGCGCCGCACCAGCATTTCCCACAGCGCGTGGCGGTCGGCGTCGCCTGGTGGGAACGGGTTCTTGTCGAAAGTCATTCTCGGTTTCTCCGGTCTGGCATAGGCACCTGTCCGTCGCGGCCTCGAGGCCGTCCGGCAAGCGCGCACGATGCAAGCGCTCTTGTAATAAAGCAACACGGATTTCGAAGAATGTTGCTTTCCAACAAGGGCCCTATCGGGACCGGCCCGATCGCGGTAAATCTGCGCCGAAGCGGGCGCCGCCCGGTGTCCTGCCCGTGTGATCAGAGGAGGTCGTCCCTTGCCCAAGCAGACTTTTGGAACATCCCATGTGCCGCTGTCGCCCGCCGTGCGGGCCGGCGACTTCGTTTATGTCTCAGGCCAGGTCCCGGTCGGCAGCGACGGCATCGTGGTCAAGGGCGGTATTACCGAGCAGACCGAGCAGGTACTTGCCAATGTGAAGGCAGCGCTGGCATTGGCAGGCTGCACCCTGGACGATGTGGTGAAGACCACCGTGTGGCTGGAAGACGCGCGCGATTTCGGCGCCTTCAACGCGGTCTATGCCAGGCACTTTCCCAAGAACCCGCCGGCACGCACCACGGTGGAATCGCGGCTGATGATCGACATCAAGATCGAAGTCGAGGCGGTCGCCTACCGGCCGGTCTGATAAAAGAAGCTACGAAGCGGAGGGTCTCCCCATGCAATTCGACCTCCTGCTCAGGGGTGGCCGGCTGATCGATCCGGCGTCCGGGCTCGACGCGCCGCGCGATGTCGCCATCGCCAATGGCCGGGTCGCCGCGATCGACGCCGACATCCCGGCGGATCGCGCCGCGCAGGTCGTCGACGCGACCGGCTGCATCGTCACGCCCGGCCTCGTCGACCTGCACAGCCACGTCTATTGGGGCGGCACCTCGCTTGGCGTCGATGCCGACCGGCTGGCGGCCAAGAGCGGCACCACCACCTTCATCGATGCCGGCAGTGCGGGCGCCGGCAATTTCCTCGGCTTCCGCCGCCATGTCATGGAGCGCTCCAGGGTGCGCATCCTGGCCTATGTCAACATTTCCTTTGCCGGCATCTTCGGTTTCTCGCAGACCGTGTCGGTCGGCGAGTGCAGCGATCTCAGGCTCTGCGAACCGCGTGAGGTGGTTGCGGCGGCGCGCGAGCACGCGGACGTGGTCGTCGGCGTGAAAGTCCGCTCCGGCAAGCATGCCGGCGGCACCAGCGGCATCGCGCCTGTCGATCTCGCCCTGGAGGCCGCCGACAAGGCAGGCCTGCCGCTGATGGCGCATATAGACGAGCCGCCGCCCGGCCGCTCGGAAGTGCTGCCGCGCCTGCGGCGGGGCGATATCCTCACCCATTGCTTCCGGCCGTTCCCCAACGCGCCGGTCTTTGCCTCCGGCGCGGTGCGGCCCGACATGCGGCTGGCGCGTGAGCGCGGCGTCATCTTCGATCTCGGCCACGGCATGGGTTCGTTCGATTTCGAAGTCGCCCGCGCCATGCTCGCCGAGGGGCTGGCGCCCGATGTCATTTCGAGCGACGTGCACCTTTACTGCGTCGACGGGCCGGCCTTCGACATACTGGTCTGCATGTCGAAACTCCTGGCACTCGGCATGCCGCTGGTCGAGGTCTTGCGGGCCGCGACGCAAGGGCCGGCGCAGGCGATCGCACGGCCGGATCTCGGCACGCTGGCGGTCGGCACCGTCGGCGACGTCACGGTCCTTCGCCAGCGGCCGGGCCGCTTTACCTTCGTCGACGCGGTCGGCGCTTCGCTGGTCGCCGATCAGCGGCTGGTCTCGGAAGGCATCGTCATCGGCGGTACCTGGTGGCCGAACGAGGCGGCGAACGATGTCAGCGAAACCGAGCGCTTCGAGCCGCATGCCAACCACACGCATGTCGAGGTTGCCGCCCGGCATTTCGGGCATCGGCACGAGTGAGATCATGCGCGGTGCGGAGCGTCGGCACGGTCACGCCGCCCCCACAACGCTCAGGAAACGCTCGATACCTGTCGCCGTCAAAAGCTCGATGCGTTCACGGATAAGGTCGTCGCTCCAGTTCCACCACTCCAGCGACTGCAGGCGTTGGATGACATCGGGCGCGAACCGGTACCGGATGGTGCGAGCCGGATTGCCGACCGCGATCGCGTAGGGCGGAATGTCCCGGGTGACGATGCTGCCGGCACCGAGGACCGCTCCATTGCCGATCGTGACGCCGCTCAGGACGATACAGCGAGCACCGATCCAGACGTCATGGCCGACCGTGATCGGCCCCTTGCCGGCGGTTCCATTTGCGTTGCGGATCTTGCCGTTCGCAAACTGGATCGGAAAGGTGGTCGCGGTGTCGACGCGGTGCTCGGCCGCGCAGATAAAGAGAACATCCGGGCCAATCGAACAGAACGATCCTATGCGCACCGGAACGTTTTCGTGCGGAACGAAGAACGATTCCTTGGTGAGGCCGTAGGTATGACGACCGATCTCGACGCCTGGCAGCGGCGGCAACGGGTCCTTCTTCAATCCCAGTTTTATGCGAAGTCCTCTCAGCAGACCCATGGGCTTCCTCCCCCGAGTTTGCCGGCTATTATAGCGGAAATCCTCCGTTCCGAGTGCTTCGCAAGCGATTTCGGTCCCGGCTGGTCCAGCGGCGCCGTCGATCAGGCCGCCAGCGAGTAGCCCAGGTCGCGCAACGGCAGCCGGCGTACCCGCTCTCCGGTGGCGGCGAAGATGGCGTTGCCGAGTGCTGGCGCCAGGGCCGGGAAGGCGGGTTCGCCCATGCCGGTCGGCGGATTGTCCGACTGGATGAAATACGGCTCGATCGTCATCGGCGCGAAAGGCATGCGCAGGATCGGATAGGCATTGTAGTTCTGTTCCTCGATCCGGCCATTCTCGATGTTGATCTTGAGGCCCATGGCGGTCGAGAGCGCATCGGTGGAGGCGCCCTGCGCCTGGGCTTCGGAGCCTGCCATGTCGATGATGGGGCCCACATCGAGCACCACCACGATGCGCGCGATCCTGATCCGCCTGCCGGCGTCGACACTCAGCTCGACCGCCTGCGCGACATGGCCGGCGTGGGAATAACACCAGGCGAGGCCCAGGCCGCCGCCCTTCGGCAGCGCCTTGCCCCACCCTGCCTTGTCGGCGCACATCTTGATGACGTCGACCGCCCGCCTCGGGCTGAAGTTGACGCTCTTGTCCCTGGCCACCAGTTCGGGCACGTCGCGGGTCACCGCATCGATCAGGAATTCGACATGGTCGCGGCCGGAAGCCAGCGACAGTTCGTGCATGAAACTCTGCGCTGCGAAGACCTGGGCATTGTCGCCCGGCGCGCGCCAGGCGCCGGTGGGGATCCTCAACGGGAACATGGTCTTGGCGCGGCGCAGGTTCGGCGCCTTGATGGAATATCTCAGATTGTCGGTGAGGTTGGCGCCGGAGGCTTCTTTCTTGCCGTCGGCGGTGAAGGTGATGAAATGCTCCCGCCAGGCGTCGAGACGGCCACCCTTGTCGATCGCGCCCTTGAACTGGTGATAGCCGGCGGGCCGGTAGAAGTCGTGGGCGAAATCGTCCTCGCGGGTCCATTGCAACTTGACCGGGGCACTGACCTTCCTGGCGATGGCCGCGGCCTCGCAGGCATAGTCATTGACCAGCCGCCGCCCGAAGCCGCCACCGACCCGGGTCTGGTGCATCACCACCTTTTCCGGCGCGATGCCCGCCACCTTTGCAATCAGCGGCAGGCCGCGATCGGGCTGCTGGGTGGGCACCCACATTTCCATGATGCCGTCGTGCCAGTGCGCCGTGGTGTTCATCGGCTCCAGCGGCACATGGGCGGCGAAGGGATATTCGTAATAGGCTTCCACCGTCTTGGCGGCATTGGCGAAGGACTTGTCCACGTCACCGACATTGTCATCGGATTTTTGCGGGAAACTGGCCGCCAGCTTCCGGGCCTGGGCCGAGAATTGCGATGTGGAATCGCTCGACGCCTCGCTCAGGTCCCAATCCACCCGCAGCTTGTTCCTGGCCTGGAAAGCGCTCCAGGTATCCCTGGCGATGATGGCCACGCCCGGCATCACTTCGACCATCATGCCGGTACCGTCCACGGCAAAGGCGTCGAGCACGCCGCGCTCACCCTTGATCTCGTCGACATTGAAGGACCTGACCTTGCCGCCCGCAGCCGGACATTTGGCGTAGGTGGCATAGACCATGCCGGGAAGCTGGACATCGATGCCGAACAGCGGCTTTCCGCTGACCACCTTGGGATCGTCGACGCCGCGATAGCGCTTGCCGATCAGGCGGTAGTCCGCGCGGCTCTTCAGCTTAAGGTTTTTGGGATCGGGCACCGGCATCTTCGCTGCCGCCACGGCAAGCGACCCATAGGTTGCGGAGCGACCGCTGGCGGCATGGGTCAAGATCGAATCCCTGGCGGTGATTTGCGAGGGATCCACCGCCCACTGACCCGCGGCGGCGGCGATCAGCATCGCCCTGGCGCCGGCACCGGCCTGGCGCAACTGGTCCCAGGCATGCGGGATGGAGGTTGAGCCGCCCGCCCCCTGGCTGCCATAGACCTTGGGATTGATGTCCGCCTGCTCCATCACGACATGGCTCCAGTCGGCGTCGAGCTCGTCGGCGATGATCACGCCGAAGGACGTCTTGATGCCCTGGCCAATCTCCGGGCATTTCGAATAGATGGTGACCGTGTTGTCGGGAGCGATGCGGATGAAGGCATTCATCGCCTGGTCGTTGCCGTCAGGCGTATCGACGTTCGCTGTTTCGGCCGCGAACGCCGCGCCGCCAAGATGGAAGCCCAGCACCAGCCCCGCGGCGCCAACGCCTGCCAGCTTGAAGAAGGTGCGCCTTCCCATGGTCGTCGGCGCGCTGGCCGGCGGCGCCGAGCGGACCCCGCGTATCAGCGCCGAGAGGTAGGCATCGGACTGGGCAAAGTTGGATTGGGTGTCAACCATGGGGGGCCTCACTGGATTGCTGTGCCGCCTGCTGCCGCAGAGCGCTCACATCCTTGCCTGTCAGGTTCGCGCCTTTGGCGCCGAACCGGGCGGTGACGTAATTCGCCACGGCCGCGATGTCGTCGTCGGAATAGCCCTCGCCGAAGGCCGGCATGAAGATCGTGCCGTCAGCGGTCTTGCGGTTGACGCCGTTGATGACCGTCTGCGCCACATTGGTGGCGCTGGGATCATTCACCGCGCGCACGCCGGTCAGCGTGGCAAAGCCGGTGACCGGGCTGACGCCGGTCCAGTCGTGGCAGGAGGCGCAGGCGCCGGCGAAGATCTTTTCGCCATGCGCATTGGCGACCGCCGCCACGCCCTCCTTGTACGATGCGGGCGCCGCCGTCGTGACGGTACGCGGCAGGTCGCTCGCATGGCCGGGAATGCTGCGCAGATAGGTCACCAGGGCACGGGTGTCGTCCGGCACCAGATAGCTCAGACTGTCGTCGGCGGCTTCACCCATGGGGCCGGCGGCACCGCCATGACCATTGGCATGACCGGTGGACAGATAAGAGGTGAGATCCTCGTCGGTCCAGTCGCCGAGGCCGGAAACGTTGTCGCCGGTGATGTTGTAGGCGCGCCAGCCGGCAGTAAGGGCGCCGGCGAATTTGCCGTGATTGTCCAGCGCAAAAGCCAGGTTGCGCGGCGTATGGCACTCGCCGCAATGGCCCATCGCCTCGGCAAGATAGGCGCCCCGGTTCCATTGCGGGCTCTGGCCGATGTTGGGGCGGAAGCGTTCGTCGGGATTGAACATGATGTTCCAGAGCGCAATCAGGCCGCGCTGGTTGAACGGCCAGGACAGCTGGTTCTGTTTCGGCGGCGCATTCACCGGCGCCAGTGTGAACAGATAGGCTTTGATCGCCAGCGCGTCGGCATCCGTCATCAGGCTGTAGGAAGCGTAGGGCATAGCGGGATAGAGTTTCGCGCCGTCCGCGCGAATGCCTCTGTGCACGGCCGCCAGGAACTGGGCGTCGGTATAGTTGCCGATGCCGGTTTGCTTGTCCGGCGTGATGTTGGTCGAATAGATGGTGCCGAACGGCATGTTGAAGGCGAAGCCGCCGGCGAAGGGCGCGCCGCCCGGCGCGGTATGGCAGGCCTGGCAGTCGGCCGCATGGATGAGGTATTCGCCGCGCTTGACCAGATCGGCGCCGGCAAGCTGCGACGGCACGCCGGTGACATCGGCGCCATGGTAATCGGCCAGCGTCACTGTCGAGCCGGCAGCAAACGACATCGGATCCCGGCCAAGATAAAGCCAGCCCGCGAAACCAAGCGCGACGACGGCAATGACCGCGACGAGAATGCCGATGATCTTCTTCATGGTCAGGCCGATTTGGCGGCGGCGTTCTTGATGGCGCTGCGGATGCGGATATAGGTCCCGCACCGGCAGAGATTGCCCGCCATGGCCGCATCGATGTCGGCGTCGCCGGGTTGGGGATTGTTGTTGAGAAGCGCCGTGGCGGACATGATCTGGCCGGCCTGGCAATAGCCGCATTGCGGCACCGCGGCCTCGATCCAGGCTTGCTGGACCTTGGCGCCGGTGGGCGTGCCGCCAATCCCTTCGATGGTGACGACGGCGCGGGTGCCGACATCGCCAACGGTCAGTTGGCACGAACGCACCGGCTTGCCGGCCACATGCACCGTGCAGACGCCGCATTGAGCGATACCGCAGCCATATTTGGTGCCAACCAGGTTGAGATGGTCGCGCAGGACCCACAGAAGCGGCATGTCCTCCGGCACATCGACATCACGTGACTGTCCGTTGATCGTAAGCGTGAGCATGTCTCTATCCCTGCCTGGAACCGGCGGATGAACGGAATTCGTCCATCGGATTCTAGGGGACCGAGACTCAGCGAGTAGGGCGCGTCCGTTCACATTTAAGACATCGCCGGCGGCCGCCTCATCGATCGGCGAACTGCAAGGATTATCGAAAAAGCCGCGAGCGACCGCACGTGCCCGTGCCGCCATACGGTCTCAAACAGACTGACGTTGCCCGTCGCACCTTGCCGCGTCTTCGCGGATCTGCCGCCTCCGTCCGCTACGTCCCCAACGAGGAGGGCGATCGGGCAGCTTCACTGCCCGGAATTGCTTGGCTTCCCGTAAACCGGCGTCACGATCCCCTCCATACGCGCCTTGATCTGCAGCGCCACGTATTTGGAGTAAAAACGCGACAGCGCCAGGTTGCCGCCGTGGAACCACAGCGCTTCCTGCGCCGTCGGCTTCCACATGTTGCGCAGCTCGCCCTGCCAGGGGCCAGGGTCGCCCTTGACGCCGGAGCCAAGGCCCCAGCAGGGCCCGACCTTGTCGGCGACCTCGCGCGAGACGAGCGCGGCCACATTCTCGTTCATCGACTGGTAGCCGGTGCAGGCGATGATGGCGTCGGCCTCGAGCTCGGTGCCGTCCCCGAACAGGATGCCGTTCTTGGTCAGCGACTTGATGGCGACACCGCTGCGGATGCCGATCTTGCCGTCGATGATCAGGTCCGAGGCGCCGACATCGATGTAATAGCCCGAGCCGGTGCGATAGGCCTTCATCAACAGGCCGGTCTCGTCGTCGCCGAAATCAATGGCGAAGCCCGAGGCGCGCAAGCGGTCATAGAAGGCGGCGTCGCGCGCCCGGATGACATCGTAGAGCGCGCGCTGGCCCTTCGGCACCAGGGCAAATGGCGTCGAGGCGACGATCATGTCGGCCTTCTCGGTGGTGATGCCGCGCGCCAGCGCGTTCTCCGAAAAGATCTCGAAGCCGACCTCCATCAGCGTGTCCGACTTGACCACGGTGGTCGGCGAGCGCTGGACCATGGTGACGTCGGCGCCGCTTTCCCAGAGGTCGACGCAGACGTCATGTCCCGAGCTTGCCGCGCCGATGACCGCAACACGTCTGCCACGGAATTTGTCGCCGCTGGCATACTGGCTGGAATGCAGCAGCTCGCCCTTGAACTCACCGGCGCCGGGCAGGTCGATCTTTCGCGGCGGGCCGTAGGCGCCGGTGGCGAAGACGATGTGTTTCGGTTTCAGCGTGATCTGGCGACCGACGCGGTCGACGACCACGGTCCACTCCTTCTCCGCCTCGTCATAGGAAGCGCTGAGGCATTTCGTGGCGACCCAGTAATTGAGCTCCATGACGCGCGTGTACATTTCCAGCCAGTCGCCCATCTTGTCCTTGGGCGTGAAGACAGGCCAGTTTTCCGGGAACGGAATATAGGGCAGATGGTCGTACCAGACCGGATCGTGCAGCACGAGCGTGCGGTAGCGGTTGCGCCAGGAATCGCCGGGCCGGGCGTTCTTCTCGATGACGATGGTGGGCACGCCGAGCTGCCTCAACCGTGCGCCCAGCATGATGCCGCCCTGGCCGCCGCCGATGACCAGGCAATAGGGTTGCTCGGAGGCGCCAAGCTCGCGCGTCTCGCGCGCCCTCGCCTCCGCCCAGGTCTCGCGCTCGGGGTCGGCCTTGTGGCGCACGCCGAGCGGCCGCTCAGCGCCCTTGCGTTCCTCGAAGCCCTTGAGGTCGGTCATCGCCGTGAACAGCGTACGGCAGCGGCCATCGCGCAGGCGCATGATGCCTTGGCCGGAAGCCACCGCGGTCTCGAATGTGAACCAGGCTTCGATCGTGCCTTCGTCCGAAGTCGCCTCGCCGGTGATCCGCCACGCGGTGGGTCTTGTCGTCGCCAGCGTTGCCGCGAGCATGTCGGCAATGGCCTCGCGGCCTTCCATGGTCGTGACGTTCCAGGTGAAGGTCAGAAGATCGCGCCAGTAGCAATCGTCGACGAACAGGTTGGCCGCCGCTGCCACGTCGCCGGCTGCGAGCGCCTGTGCCAGGGATTCGAGCCATGCGGCTGCCTGTTTCGTCGGTGCTATTTCGAGCATGTCTTCCCCTCTTCCTGCAATGAACTAATCCCCGAGCGGCTCCATCTCCTTGCCGGTGCGGTGGATCTGGGCGTTGTACTTGATGCGGCGCACCGTCTCGCGTGCGGACCCATCGAGCTTGTAGGCCGAGGCCACCGCCAGCAGGTCGATCGCCGCCAGGAAGGCGAAGCGCGAGGCCGTCGGCTTCAGCGTGTCGGGATATTCCGGCACCGCCACGGTCAGCCTGACGTCGCAGGCGCGGGCCAGATCGGTGTCGGGCGCGGTCACGGCGATCGCGTTGGCGCGGTAATGCTTGGCGAGTTCGACGGCCTCGATCACCTCGCGCGTGCGCCCGGTCGCCGAAATGGCGATCACCAGGTCGCCGGGCTTCAGCGTCGAGGCGGTCATCCGCATCAGATAGGGGTCGCACTGGGCGCTGACCGTGATGCCGTAGCGAAACAGCCGGTACTGGGTCTCCTGCGCCAGCGCCGAGGAACTGCCACCGAGACCGAAGACCGTGATCTGGCGCGCCTTGGCGATCAGCTCGGCGGCCTTCTGCAGCTCACCCGGGTCGAGCTGCCGTTCGGCCTCCTGCAGCGCCCGGCGCGCCTCGCCGAAGACGGCGTTCCAGAACGGCATGCCATTGTCGTTGCTGACGGTCGGCGACTTGGCCAGGTACAGCGCGCCGACGACGAGGCTTTGCGCCAGCTTCAGCTTGAAATCACGCACGCCCTCGCAGCCGATGGCGCGGCAGAAGCGGGTCACCGTCGGTTCGCTCACGCCGGCGCGTTCGGCAATCGCCGCATTGGAAGCGTCGACGGCGTATTTGACATCGTCGAGCACGACATCGGCGACGCGGCGTTCGGCCGGGCGCAACTCGGCGTAGGAATCCTTGACCAGCGAGATGATGTCGGGAATACGCCGGACAGGCTCGCGCTCCTCCGGATCGGTGCTCAAGGCGCTGTCTTCCCTGTTGTCAGCTTCGGTCATGAAGTCGGTCTTCCCTGCCCTTTTCGACCTGACCTCTTATCATGTTTGCACGCTGTCGTTCCATGCGCCCGGCCACGCTGCAACCGTTGCGTGCCGCAAGGGCATGTTCGCATCCGTTTCGCCGAGTATGTAGGAAAGCAACACGCATTTCAAGACGAAGAAAATCCTTTCAAAACAATGCCATGAACATGGATATGGGTTTTGGTGATACAGGTATTACCGCGAACGCTTGACAGCAAAGTAGGATAGTTACACACTGATTTTTGGCAGTCCGATGACCATTGGATCATCGCGCAATCTCCGAGGGGCGGATGAACGCGGGCGAGACAACAACGCCGAAACTTGGCGTGCAGGCAGCGACCAAGATCTATCACACGGCATCCGGCGACCTGCTGGCGCTGGACCGCTGCAGCCTGGACATCCGAGCCAATGAAATCGTCTCGATCGTCGGCCCATCCGGTTGCGGCAAGACCACGCTTTTGTGGTCGATGTCGGGCCTGCACGGCCTGACCAGCGGCGAGATCCGGCTGGACGGCAAGGCGATCACCGGCCCGCATCCCGATATCGGCATCGTCTTCCAGGAGGCCAACCTTTTGCCCTGGCGCAATCTCGACGCCAACATCCGCTTCCCCTTCGAGATCAAGGGCGAGAAGCCGGACCGTGCCTGGATCGCGCACCTCCTGAACCGGGTCGGCCTCGACGGTTTTGGCGGCAAGTTCCCGCGCGAGCTTTCGGGCGGCATGCAGCAGCGCGCGGCGATCGTGCGGGCGCTGGCGCTGAAGCCCTCGGTGCTGTTGATGGACGAGCCGTTCGGCGCCCTCGACAGCTTTACCCGCGAAGAGATGAACCGGCTGGTCGAGGAGATCTGGCTCGACACCAAGACCACCATCGTCTTCATAACCCACTCGATCGAGGAAGCGATCTTTCTCTCCGACCGTGTGGTGGTGCTCAGCGCCCGGCCGGGCCGGGTCGCAAAAGAATATCGCGTGCCGTTCGCGCGGCCGCGCTCACTGGAGATCATGGCGACCAAGGAAGTCTTCGACCTCACCAACCGGATCAAGATGGACATTGTCGGCGAGCGCGCCAGGCCGAAGGCACCGGAACAGGAGCGCACCAGCGCCGAGATCGTGAGGATCAGGCCGTGAGCGACGCGATCCCCGAATTCTCCAAATCCAAGCCGGGCGACGGCAAGGATGTCAGCCTGACCAATCTGTCGGCCTTCGCCAGCGGGCCTGGCATCAAGTCGGGCAAGGAAGTGGCGGCCATCATCGCCGTTGCGGTGATCATCATCGGCGGCATCGAACTGGCGCTGCGGCTGTTCCACGTGCCGCTCTACATCATGCCGCCGCCAAGCTCGATCGCCTACGCGCTGTTCGACGAGTTCCCGCTGATCGCGCCGCATCTCGGTTATACGCTGGTCGAGCTCTTGTCGGGCTTTGCCATCGGCGCCGTCGTCGGGCTGGTGCTGGCCGCCGTCATCACCCAGTTCCCTTTCGCGGAAAAGATCGTCGCGCCCTACATCCTGCTGCTGGTCACCACGCCGATGCTGGCGCTGGTGCCGCTGCTCATCCTACGCTTCGGCTTCGGCTACACGCCGCGCATCATCGCGGTGGCGCTGGCGGCCGGGCCGATGGTGATGATCAACGCCGCCACAGGCTTCCGCCGCGTCGACAGCGCCAAGATCGCGCTCGCCCGCTCCTACGGCGCCAGCACCTTGCAGATCTTCTGGAAGATCCGCGCGCCGATGGCGCTGCCGATGATCCTGGTCGGGCTGATGATCGGCGCCATCTTCGGCCTGCTCACCGCCGTCGGCGCCGAGATGGTCGGCGGCGGCTTCGGCCTCGGCAACCGGCTGACCACCTATTCGTCGATGATCCAGATGCCGCAGTTCTTCGCCGTGGTGCTGATCCTGTCGACGCTCGGCATCCTGATCTACGTGCTGTTCTTCCTCATCGGCAAGAAATGGGCGAGCTGGGAGGCATAGGCAACACGCAACGACGGCGCCCGGGAGGCGGGCGGCAACAGACTGACGTCAAACAAAAAGGGGAAAGCGATGACCAAAGACAATTCGATCCGCCAGGCGGTGATCTCCCGCCGCTATTTCCTGCAGGTCACCGGCGCCGGCCTGGTGACGGCAACGGCGCTCGGCGCCACCGGCCTCAAGGCCAGGGCCGAGGCCTATGGCAAGTTCACCTGGATCTCGCCGCGCGGCACGCTCGAGGTGCTCGACGACTATCCCTACTGGGCGGCGAAGAAGGCCGGCTATTTCGACGGGCTCGACACCGACATGCAGCCGGGTCCGTCGGACGGTACGGCGACGGTGAAGTTCGTCGATGTCGGCCAGGCCGATATGGGCTTCCCCTCGCCCGGCGTGTTCTCCTTCGCCATCCAGAACGGCATGAAGCTGAAGTCGGTGTTCCATATGGGCGCGCGCGACACGTTCAGCATCGCCTTCCGCAAGGGCGAGGGATCGAACGACCTGAAGAAGCTCGAAGGCAAGACCATCCTGCTCGGCTCCGCCGCCTGGCAGTCGATCACCGATCCGCTGCTGGCCGCGCAAGGCGTCGACATCAAGAAGGTCAAATATGTCGAGGCCGGCTGGCCGACCTGGGGTACCGCACTTGCCGGCGGCCAGGGTGACGCGGCCCTGTCGTGGGAGGGGCTGCGCGCCGAATGGATCGCCAAGGGCCTCGACTTCGAATACTGGCTCGGCGTCGAGCATTCCAAGCTGCCGGCCAACACCTTCGTCGTGCGCAGCGCCGATCTCGAGGATCCCGACAAGAAGGCGTTCCTGGAAAAGTACCTGCGTGGCTGGGCGATGGGTCTCGAATTCGGCTACCAGAACCCGCGCGCGGCGGTCGAAGCGGTGTTCGAGCAGTTCCCGACGCTGGCCAAGAATCTCGGGCCGGAGCTCGGCACCACCTCGATCCTGCAGCAGATCAACGTCTTCCGTGGCGACATGGACAAGCGCGGCGGCTGGGGCTCGCACGACATGGCGAGCTGGCAGGGCTTCTTCGACGAGATCCACAAGATCGGCCAGATCACCAGTCCGGTGAAGGCCGAGGATGTCTGCACCAACGACCTGATCCCGGCGGCCAACGACTTCGACAAGGCCAAGGTCAAGGCCGATGCCGACGGCGTCAAGCTGTCGGAAGGCTTTGCCGCGCTCGATGTCGAGAAGATCAAGGCGCATCTGTTCGATTCGGCGGTCAAGTAAGAACTGCCGGCAGCAAAATTGGGCGGCGACAGGGTTGCCGCCCGCACTTCATTGGAAAAAGCATGGGAGGCTGATGTGGCCGACAAGGTAAAAGTGCTGGTGGTGGGTCTGGGCAATATGGGTGCGTCGCACGCCAGCGCCTATCACCGCTCCGAGGGCTTTCAGATCGTCGGCATCATGAGCCGCTCGATCAAGAGCAACACCAAGATCCCGGCGGAATTAGCCGGCTATCCGCTCTACGAGGATTTCGACCTGGCGCTGAAGGAGACAAGGCCGGACGCGGTCTCAATCAACAGCTGGCCGAACACCCACGCCGAATACGCGCTGAAGGCGATCGCGGCCAATTGCCATGTGTTCATGGAAAAGCCGCTCGCCACCAATATCGAGGATGCCGAAAAGGTCGTGGCGGCGGCACGGGCCAAGAACCGCAAGCTGGTGCTCGGCTACATCCTTCGCGTCCATCCCTCTTGGATCAAGTTCATCGAGGTCGGCAAGACGCTCGGCAAGCCGCTGGTGATGCGCCTCAACCTCAACCAGCAGAGCAGCGGCAGCGCCTGGCACTGGCACAAGAACCTGATCGATTCGCTGATTCCGATCGTCGATTGCGGCGTGCACTATGTCGACGTCATGTGCCAGCTGACGGGCGCCAAGCCCGTACGCGTGCACGGCATCGGCGCCAAGCTCTGGGCGGAGGCCGACAAGCAGAATTACGGCCATCTGCACGTCACCTTCGATGACGGCTCCGTCGGCTGGTATGAAGCCGGCTGGGGCCCGATGATGAGCGAGACGGCCTATTTCGTAAAGGATGTGGTCGGCCCCAAGGGCGCGGTGTCGATCGTCGCCGGCCAGGCCGCAAGCACGGCCTCGGATGCCGAGGTCTCCAATTCGGCCGACATCGACCGGCATACCAAGACCGATGCGCTGAAGATCCACTATGCCGCCGTCGACGGCGACAAGAATTTCAAGAAACCGGACGAGATCGTCAGCATGGAGGACGAGCCCGGCCACCAGGAGCTGTGCGACCGCGAGCAGGCCTTCTTCCTGCGCGCCATTCGCGAGGATCTCGATCTGACCGAGCAGATGGACGCGGCGGTCAACAGCCTGCGCATCGTGCTCGCCGCCGAACAGAGCATCGAGCTCGGCCGGACCGTCGAGCTGGCCTGACGCAATCCGGCTGCTGGTGCTGGAGGAGGTGCCGGCGCCGCGGGAGTTTCATCCTCTCCCCGTCCCTATACGGGGAAAGGGTGCCGGCAGGCGGATGAGGGGCGGCGCTTACATTTGCAATTGGCTGGCAGGGACAGCGCGCATTTCAGGCGCGGTGTCGAGGCATGGAAACTGGGAGAGAGACATGGTCACCGACAGTCTGTTGAAAACCTATGCCGAGTCCGATGCGCTCGACCTCGCCGCACTGGTGCGCGGTGGCCAGGTTTCGCCGGCCGAACTTGTCGAGGCGGCGATCACGCTGGTCGAGCGGCTCAACCCGGCACTGAACGCTGTTATCCACCGCCTTTACGACATGGCGCGCGCGCAGGCGCAGACGGTCGACAGATCGGCGCCCTTTGCCGGCGTGCCGTTCCTGCTCAAGGAGCTGGCCTCGTCCTGGACGGGGGCACCCAACACGAATTCTTCCTTCTATTTGAAAGATGTCGTCGCCGATTTCGACACCGAAGTGGTCCGCCGCATGAAGGCGGCGGGGCTGGTACTGGTCGGCAAGTCGAACGCGCCTGAAAACGGCTGGTCGATCACGACGGAACCGAAACTCTACGGGGTGACGAAGAATCCGTGGAAGGAAGGCATCACGCCCGGCGGCTCGAGCGGCGGCGCGGCGGCGGCCATTGCGTCGCGCATGGTGCCGATCGCCGAAGCCAGCGACGGCGCCGGCTCGATCCGCATCCCGGCCTCCTGCTGCGGCATTGTCGGCCTGAAACCGTCGCGCGGCCGCGTCAGCCTCGCGCCGTTCGGCGACTATTGGTATGGCGGCGCCTATTTTCTCTGCTGCTCGCGCAGTGTTCGCGACACGGCGGCCTATCTCGACGCGGTGTCCGGCGCGCTGCCTGGCGATCCCTACACGCCGCCGGTGCCGGATGGCTCCTGGCTAAGCCTGTCGGCGCGGGCGCCCAAGAGGTTGCGCATCGGCTTCTCCGTCACGCCACCCAACGGCACCGCCATCGATCCGGAGGTGAAGGCGGCGGTGCTGGCAACCGTTGCGACGCTCGAGCGGCTGGGCCACGATGTCGAGGCGCATGACATGCCGCTCGACGCCAATGCCGTCTGGGCGACCTACACCAACATGACCTGCGTGCAGACGGCGGCGACGTTCGACTATCTCGAAACGGTGATCGGCCGGCCGGTGATCCCAGGCGACGTCGAAGCGGTGACCTGGGCGATCATCGAGCGCGGCCGCGCGACGAGCGGTGTCAGGCACATTTCCGATGTCGAGCAGCTCAGGCAGGTCGGCCGCGACATCGTCGGCGACCTCAACGCCTACGACCTTTTCATCACGCCGACACTGACCCAGCTGCCGCGTCCGCTCGGCTATTACGACATGTCGGAAACCGACATCGACCGCTACAACGCCAAATGGGCGGATTCCGTGTTTGCCTTCCCCTTCAACATTTCGGGCCAGCCGGCGATCTCGCTGCCGCTCGGATGGTCGAAGGGCGGCGTGCCGATCGGTGTGCAGCTGGTTGGCCGCTATGGTGACGAGGCGACGGTGCTGGCGGCGTCGGCGCAGCTGGAGCAGGAGATGCCGTGGAAGGATCGGCGGCCGCCGGTGAGTGCATAATTTTGCGGAACGGCGAGGATGGAGCGGTGAACAGAGGCTTCCACCGTCGCGCTCCACGGCGCCCCCCTCTGTCCTGCCGGACATCTCCCCCACAAGGAGGGAGATTGGCAGCTTCGGCGGCGGCCCCATCTTTGCAAAGTTGAAAATTGACGAAAGCGGCTACGACAGCCGATCTCCCCCCTCGTGGGGGAGATGCCCGGCAGGGCAGAGGGGGGCGCCGTAGAGTGCCAACGGCGATAGGGACCCCGCCTTCCGCTACCCAATCCTCTCCAGCCGCCTCGGCAGCCTGTTCATCGGCCTCGGCCCGTCCGGCGTGATCAGGAACTGGTCTTCGAGATTGAAGCTGGCGAGGCCGTCTATGTAGAGTGGGATCTCGAAGGCCAGCACCATGCCGGCTTCGATGACGACATCACTGTCGGCCGCGATGAACGGCCATTGTTCGGAAAAGACCGACTGGCCGACGCTGTGGCCGAAATGGCCGCGGCGGTACGAGCGCAGCCCTTGCCGCGCCAGGCTTTCGGTGGTGACGCGGTGGACATGGGCGAGCGTGTTTCCGGGGATCAGCGCGGCCAGCCCGTCCTCGAAAGCGCGCTCGGCGATCGCATGCAGTTCGGCCTGGTCGGCGGAAGCCGGCCCGAAGATGAAATTGCGCGACATGTCGGAGGCGTAGAAGCCGACCGTGCAGACCATGTCGCATTTCAGCGGGTCGCCGGCCACGGCCCTGGCATCGGCGCCCTTGGCCCGGGCGCCCAGCGTCACATATTCGGCCGTGGCGACCGGATGCGACAGCCCTGCCGCCGCCTCGGCGACGCCTTTCCGGTAAAGCGCGACGAGATCGGCCTGGCGCATGCCGGCCATGGCGTCGACCTGCAGACGCTCCAGCCCGGCTTCCGACAGGATGATGCCTTGTTGCAGCAAATCGATCTCGCGCTGCGTCTTGATGGCCCTGAGCCGGTCCAGTACCGGTGAACCGTCGACCATCGGCCTATCCGGCAGCAGCGCCTGGATGGCCGCGAAATCGGCGGCCGGAATAAAGTCGAGGTCGGCGCCGAGCGTTGCACGCGCCAGCCCGAAGTCGTCCAGTAGGGCCCGCAGCTGGTGTACCGCGCCGGCGAGATCGAAGGTGGCGGGCCGTGAGAAATCCGGCGCGCGGCCAAGCGAGGCGAGGCCGGCCTCGATGCGTTCCGCCAGAAGACCGTGAGCACCTGTCTCCATTGGCGCGGTCTCGATCCAGATCGGGTGCGAACGCACAATCGCTTCGGGCGCGGCGAGCCGCAACTGCGCGGCGTTGAAGTCCGCGACGACGATGCCGATCGGCAGATCCTGCCGGGCCGGGATGACGACGAAGCCGCCGCCGGCGCGCCGGAACAGTCCCGCCGGCCCGATCCACGCACCGGTCGCATAGTGGAAGGCCTCGGGCGCTGAAAGCACCAGCGCCCCGATGCCGGCGCGTTCCATCAAATGCGCGGCTCGCTGGCGGTCGACAAAGCCGGTCATGTCTTCTCCCGATCTCCGAAGCGGCAACGGAGCATTGCGGGCAGCGACGATCAAGGGGCAAATACCAACCGGGCGGCAATGCCGGCGAAATCGTTATTTTGATCGGCTCCAGCTTGGATGGTCGCGGTGAAGCCGATCAACGGCACAGGGATGGTGACCGGGTGACCGATTCCATGCCGGTGGACACTGTAGTAGCTTGCTGCCGCGCCGGATTCTTGCCCAAGCAAGATCAGCGCGGCAAAAGCGGATTACGGTCTTCGGGGTCCGATGCTGAAGAAGCCGGCTCGACCGGCTGGCGTGAGAAAGGGATCGACCATGGCGGACAAGGCGGCGAAGACGGAGGCGGTGCCGGGAAGCGATGCCATGCCGCTGTTCTATTCCAGGCCCGAGGCGCTCAACCCGGCACGGCACGGCTCGCTGGGCCTGACCGCGCACAGCGACCTTTCCTTCGCGCGCGGGGTGCATGCCATTCCGGTGGTGGCGTCGGAGATGCCGGCGGCGATGCGGTCCTATCCGATCGTCTTCATCGGTCCGGCCAAAGCGCCGGTGATCATCACCGGCGTGCGCCAGGGTGAGAACCTGTTCGTCGGCACCGACGGCCGGTGGACCGCGCCGCATTACATTCCCGCCTATGTCCGTCGCTATCCGTTCATCCTGGCCGAGGACCCGACCACGGCGGGCCGGCTGACGCTGTGCGTGGACAGGGCAAGCGAGCGGGTCGTCGACAAGGTCCTGTCGCCACTGCGTGACGACAAGATAGCCCCCTTCTTCAACGGCGCCGAGCCGACCGAAGCGACGAGGCAGGCGCTGGCCTTCTGCAATCAGTTCCAGATCGACTTCAGGGCCACCCGCGCGATGGTCGAGAGGATCGACGCGCATGGCCTGTTCGCGCCGCGCCAGAGCACGGTGACGCTGGAAGGCGGCGAAACCCTCAACCTCACCGATTTCCAGGTGATCGACGAGGACGCCTTCAACAAATTGAGCGACGAGGCGTTTCTCGACCTGAGGAAATCCGGCGCGCTCACCCTGCTCTACTGCCACCTCGCCTCGACCAACAGCTGGACCTCGCTGGTGCACCAGGCGTCGCTGCGCAAGGCGGGGTAAGGGCGGCTGGGAGCGAAAAGAGCCGGCCTGACGACAGGCCGGCACAACGCCGCCTGAAAATTGGCTTGCGGGCGCGAATTTCAAGTCGGCGCCGGAATTCCGGATGTCTCGCGCATCCATCAGACCGGCGCGGTTTACCCTATGCAACAAGCCACGTCAGTGTCGCCCTACATCACGGATTCGAAATATTCGGGATGAACGGTGGTCCCAGGAGCGTTTAATCGTTAGTTCGCCGGGTGCTCCTGAGACCCCGAGCGCCCTTGAATCAACCGCTTTTGGGAGAACAACGATGAAACATCGCCTCATTCCCATGGTGCTGGGCTTGCTTGCAACCTCCGCCGGCCCGGCCTTGGCCGCCAATGTCCACTCGGTAACGGGGACGAAGGGTCAGCCCAATCAGACAATCGGCACCCCTCAGACAGGGACTGCCACGCCTGGCAATGCCAGCACCGCCCCGGGTTCAGCCTTCAACCCGAACGGAAACGCTGGAACGCATTACGCGGGGATCCAGCCGCAGAACTCCAAGAATCCGAAGAGCGTATCTCAGTACGATGTTGCGGGCTTCCAACAGTCCCAAAAGTAACGACCGGCCCTTGGCGCCGGGGTTCAGCCCGCCCCCAAAAACGAAAAAGCCGCGGCGGACCGCGGCTTTTCGATGCTTGATTTCCCTTGAGGAAATTGGAGCGGGTGAAGCGATTCGAACGCTCGACCCCAACCTTGGCAAGGTTGTGCTCTACCCCTGAGCTACACCCGCTCACACGGCGTCTTGGCCGCAAGCCGGGCCTATATGGCTTAAGAGCGCGGCGATTGCAACAGGGAAATCGCAGCCTTTTTGCAACCTTTCGAGTGATGCCGGCAAACCGCCGCGATGCGCGGATTTCATTGTGCCATCGCGCGATGGTCTTGTGTCTTACGCCTCATTGGCCGTAAACGGCGAGGCAGGAAACGGACAAAGAAGAAACCAATGCCGAAGACCGAAGCCGAGCTTTTTGCCTTTCTTGCCGAACTGGGCATCGCCGTTTCGACGAAACGCCATCCGCCGCTCTATACGGTGGCCGATTCGCAGGCGCTGCGCGGCGAAATCGACGGCGGGCACACCAAGAACCTGTTCCTGAAGGACAAGAAGGACAATTTCTTCCTGGTCACCGTCGGCGAGGACGCTGTCGTCGACCTGAAGCAGATCCACCAGCTGATCGGCGCCGCCAGCCGTGTTTCCTTCGGCAAACCGGAGATGCTGATGGAGCTTCTGGGCGTTTCGCCGGGCGCGGTCACCGTCTTTGGCGTCATCAACGACACGGCAAACAAGGTGAAGCTGGTGCTCGACAAGGATTTGATGGATCATGCCGTCATCAATGCGCATCCGCTGACCAATGAGGCGACGACATCGATCGCGGCGGCCGACCTCATCAGATTCGTCGAGGCAACCGGGCATGATGCTGCTATCTTGAAAGTCTCGGCATGATCGCCACATGGATGGCGAAACCGACTTCCAGTGAAGACATTGCGCCGACCCGCGGGCCGGCGGCGCGACCGAAAGGGTGACGAGATGAGCGACAACAATCCGTTTGGCGGGTCATTCGGCAGCAATGGCGGCCAGTATGCCACATCAGTGCAGTATGGCGGAACCGCACCCGCGCCGGCAAAGGTCGCGCTTGGCGACGCGCCTCCTGCCGCTGGCGACGTCATCAAGGACACGACGACCGCCGCCTTTGCCGCCGACGTCATCCAGGAATCGCGCCGCCAGCCTGTGCTGGTCGATTTCTGGGCGCCGTGGTGCGGGCCTTGCAAGCAGCTGACGCCGCAGCTCGAAAAGGCGGTCAGGGCCGCCGGCGGCAAGGTCAAGCTCGTCAAGATGAACATCGACGATCACCCCTCGATCGCCGGCCAGCTCGGCATCCAGTCCATTCCGGCGGTCATCGCCTTCAAGGACGGCCAGCCGGTCGACGGCTTCATGGGCGCGATCCCGGAGAGCCAGATCGCCGAATTCATCACCAAGGTCGGCGGCAAGGGCAATGGCGCCCCGGCCGTGGCCGAGGCGCTGGCGGCGGCGACGGAAGCCCGCGACGCCGGCGACATGCAGACCGCCGCCGACATTTTCGACGCCATCCTGGCGCAGGCGCCGGAGACGGTCGAGGCGATCGCCGGGCTGGGTGACCTGCTGTTCGAGGCCGGCGACACGGAAGGCGCCGAGGCGTTGCTGGCGACGGCGCCAGAGGCCAAGAAGGATGCGCCCGCGCTTGCCGCGCTGCGTGCCAAGATGGCGCTTGCCGCGCAAGCGGCGACGCTCGGCAATCCGGCCGAGTTCGAGCGCCGCCTGGCGGAAAATCCCGGAGATCATCAGGCCCGTTTCGATCTGGCCATGATCCAGAACGTCAAGGGCGAGCGCACGGCGGCGGCCGACAATCTGCTGGCCATCATCAAGGCCGACCGCGCCTGGAACGAGGATGGCGCCAGGACGCAATTGCTGCAATTCTTCGAGGCCTGGGGCATGACCGACGAGGCGACGCTGGCGGCGCGGCGCAAATTGTCGGCGCTGCTGTTTTCCTGAGCCGGCGGCTGTTTCGTCGCATGGGCTTGGCGTCGGAGGTGGCCGCGCCAGATTAGGAAGCTGGCGCCGGTTCGCCGATGATCCCGGCGGCGGGAAGCTGTAGAAGTCGATGGGAGGACTATGGTGCAAGCGGGAAACGCGCATTACCGGCTCGCCAAGGATCTGCCGTCGACGATCCCGATCTTTCCGCTCGAGGGCGCGCTTCTGCTGCCGGGCGGGCGCATGCCGCTCAACATCTTCGAGCCGCGCTACCTGCAAATGGTGGACGAGGCGGTCGCCGGGTCGCGGCTCATCGGTGTCATCCAGCCCAGTCTTGACGGCGCCCTGCGCGACGATGGCGAGCCTCAGCTCTGCAATGTCGGTTGCGCCGGCCGCATCATCGCCTTTTCCGAGACCGGAGACGGCCGCTACCTGATTTCGCTGCAGGGCGTGTGCCGGTTCCGCATCGGCCATGAACTGACGGTCAAGACGCCGTTTCGCCAGGCGAAACCGGCGCCTTTCCTCGCCGATCTCGATGACGATCCGGCGGCGAACGAGATCGACCGGCCGGCGCTGCTGAGGGCGTTTCGCGCCTATCTGCAGGCCAATGATCTCGAAGCCGACTGGGAAAGCGTCAGCCGCGCCGAAAATGCCATGCTGGTCAACGCGCTGTCGATGATGGCGCCCTATGGTCCGGCCGAGAAACAGGCGCTGCTCGAGGCCGCCGACCTGAAGACAAGGGCCGAAACGCTGATCGCCATCACCGAAATGGCGCTGGCGCGCGAGAATGAGGATTTTGGCTCGAGTCTGCAGTAAGATGTGCCGATATTCAGGTGATGCCGGCCATTTTTCGACCCGGCCTGGCCTGAATCTCAACGCATCTTCCGATGGTTGGTCAGGAGGCGACACGGTGGCGGCGGATGGGCGTGACGGAAAGAATTTCAATGTCGACCCCAAGTTGCTGGAGCTCCTGGCCTGCCCGCTGACCAAGGGGCCGCTGGCCTGGGATCCGGAGCGGGGCGAACTGATCTCGCGGGTCGCCAAGCTCGCCTATCCGGTGCGCGACGGCATCCCGATCATGCTGCCGTCCGAGGCGCGGACCATCTCGGCGGAGGATGTGCCGGCGCCGCCGCGGCTGGGTGGGCCTTCGTAGGAGGTGCAGAGCCGCCAGTCGCTTCGTCATCCCAGGGCGGAGCAGCCGCACAGCGGCGTCGCGGAGACCCTGGGATCCATGCCGCGACGTATGTGACGTGCGGAAGCGGTCCAGAACCAGGTGCCTTTCTCCCCACAATATAGAGACGCAATTCTGGACCGTGACACTCTTCGTTCGAAGTCGGGGCATGGATTCTCGGGTCTGCGTGACGGAGCTTCGCTCCTGCTCCGCCCGTGGATGACGAAGGTAAGGGCCGCACCTACTGAAAATTGCGGCCCTTGGGCATGACGCGTTCCGCCTCTTCCGACAGCATTGCAATATCCTGTCCGGCCGGCGCATTGCGTGGCGCGGGTCTGCTATCGCGACCCGGAGCCTCTGCCTTCGCGGCCGCAGGGGAGGCGCCCGGCGCTCCGGCCCCGCTGACCTTCTCCAGGAGCACGGTCAGCCAGGGCGTCAGATCCTCGATCTTTTCCGCCACGATATGGATCACACCCGATTCCGACTGCAATTTCCCGCTGACCTTCACGAACCGCGCACCCATGACGATGGGGCGGAAGCGGGTAAAGGTCCGCTCCCAGAAGATGACATTGGCGACAGCCTTGTCGTCCTCCAGCGTCAGGAAGATCGCATTGCCCTTGCCGGGGCGCTGGCGCACCAGCACCAGCCCGGCGACGGAAACCCGCCTGCCGTCGCGCTGGGAAGGCAGGTTGGCATTGGGCGTGACGCCGGCGCGGTCGAGCCGTTCGCGCAGGAAGGCGACGGGATGTGCCTTCAGCGACAGGCCGAGCGAGCGGTAGTCGTGGATGACGTGTTCGCCAAGCGGCATTTTCGGCAGCTTCGTCTCGGGCTCGAGTTCGCGCAGGCGCAGCGCCGGCTGGTCGAACAGCGGCAGCTTTTCGGCCGCACTCCTGGCGCCCAGCGCGCGCACTTCCCACAGTGCGGCACGGCGGTCGAGGCCGATCGAACGGAAGGCATCGGCCTGCGCCAACCTCTCGATCTCGTCGACATCGAGGCCGGAGCGCAGCCAGACATCCCGGACGGTCTCGTAGCCTGAGCCGCGTCGCGTGACGAATTGCTCCATGCGTTCCTTGGAAAGCCCCTTGATCTGCCGGAAACCGAGCCGAAGCGCATGATTTGTCTCGATGACACCACGCATCTCGGCATGGCGAGGCAGGATGCGGGCCGGATCGAAAGCTGCCTTTTCCAGGGTGCAGTCCCAGACTGAATAATTGACGTCGACCTCGCGGATGTCGACGCCATGGTCGCGCGCGTCGCGTACCAGTTGCGCCGGCTGGTAGAATCCCATCGGCTGCGAATTCAGGATCGCGGCGCAGAACACGTCGGGATAGAAGGTCTTGAACCAGCACGAGGCATAGACGAGCAGAGCGAAGGAGGCGGCGTGGCTTTCAGGAAAGCCGTATTCGCCAAAGCCTTCGATCTGCTTGAAGCAGCGCTCGGCGAAGTCTCGTTTGTAGCCTTTCTTGACCATCCCTTCGATCATTAGCGTTTCATAGTTCCCGATCGTGCCATTGCGTTTAAAGGTGGCCATCGCGCGCCTTAGCTTATCTGCCTCGCCGGGAGAGAAGCCCCCGGCATCAATGGCGATCTTCATTGCTTGCTCTTGAAACAGCGGCACACCGAGCGTCCGCTTGAGAATGGCTTCAAGCTCCTTGCTCGGATACTCAACCTTCTCTTTCCCTTGCCGTCGGCGGAGGTAGGGGTGAACCATATCGCCCTGGATCGGGCCGGGCCGAACGATCGCCACTTCGATGACCAGATCATAGAATGTGCGGGGCCTGAGACGCGGCAGCATGGACATCTGGGCGCGCGATTCGATCTGGAAAACCCCAAGCGTGTCGGCACGGCAGATCATATCGTAGACGCGGCCATCCTTTTGCGGAATCGTCGCTAGGGTCAGGCGCCGGCCATATTTGTCTCTCACACCGTAGTGAGTTTCCAGCAGATCAAAGGCGCGCCTCAGGCAAGACAGCATCCCTAGCGCGAGCACATCGACTTTGAGGATGCCGACATTGTCGAGGTCATCCTTGTCCCATTCGACCATCTTGCGCTCGTCCATCGCCGTCTTGACGATGGGGACGATCTCGTCAAGCCGATCCTTGGTGATGACGAAGCCGCCGACATGCTGGGACAGATGACGAGGAAAGCCCATAATATCGTTGGAGCGCTCGATCACCAGTCTCGCCAGTGGATCGGCACGGTTGATGCCGCCGGCGTGAGCCTCCTTCTCGCCAAGCTCAGAGGTTGACCAGCCCCAGATCGTGCTCGACAATGCGCTTCTGACATCCTCGGAGAGGCCCATCGCCTTCGCCACTTCGCGTAGTGCCGAGCGACCGCGATAGCTGATGACAGCAGCAGCAAGTGCCGTGCGCTTGGCACTGTATTTGTTGTAAATATACTGGATGACGACATCGCGCTTTTCATGCTCGAAATCGACATCAATGTCTGGGGGCTCGTCACGTTCCGTTGAAACAAAACGCTCAAAAAGAACGTCCAGAAGGCTGGGATCAACTTCCGTAATCTCAAGGCAAAAACAAATGACGGAGTTTGCGGCGGAGCCGCGTCCCTGACACAGAACACCCTCCGAGCGCGCGAACCGAACGATGTCGCGAACGGTAAGGAAATAACGGGCATATTTCTTCAGGCCAACAATTGTGAGTTCATGCCGGATGAGACCTTCCACTTTGTCAGGGATGCCCTCGGGGTAACGTTTCCTGGCGCCATCCCAAGTCAATCTTTCCAGTTCGGTCTGAGGGTCGACGCCTGCCTCGGTGGTCTCTTCCGGGTAGTTGTGCTTCAGCTCTTCCAGAGAGAACTCTAGACTCTCCCCGAAACGCAGCGTCTCGGCCAGCGCTTGCGGGTGCCGGCGAAAAAGCCGCGCCATCTCCAGCGGCGGCTTCAGGTGACGCTCGGCGTTGGCGGTGAGTTCGAGGCCGACCTCTGCGACGGGCGTGTTGAGGCGGATCGCGGTCAGCACGTCCTGCAATGGGCGCCGTTCGGCCGTGTGGTAGAGGACATCGTTGGTCGCCATCAGCGGGATGCCGGCACTCTCGGCCATCGCCGCGGCCTGCTCGATCCGGAAACGGTCATTGCCCGCATAGTCGGGCGAGACGCCAAGCCGCAGGGCTTTGCCGAAACGATCCTTGAGTTGGCGAAGCAGGGCAAGAGTGCCTTGCGCCTCCGCCACCAGATCGGGCAGGACCGCCAGCGACATCAGGTCCCCCCATTCCAGGAGGTCGCTGCGCTGGAGAAGGGTGGCGCCTTTTTCGGTTTCGTCACGCAGATTGGCCTGGGTGAGCATGCGGCACAGATGCCCCCAGCCCGCACGGTTTCGGGGATAGGCGAGAATGTCCGGCGTGCCGTCGCCGAAAACCAGCCGGCAGCCGGGGTGATAGGAGAGTTTTTCGACCTTGGCCTGCTGCCAGGCGCGCACCACGCCGGCAACCGTGTTGCGGTCGGCAAGGCCGATCGCGGAGAAGCCCAGGAGCTTGGCCGCGACCACCAGCTCCTCCGGTTTGGAGGCGCCGCGCAGGAAGGAGAAATTCGACTGGATGCCGAACTCGGCATAGGGGATGACGGTCAGCGCGTTCATGCGAAGACCCCGTGCATGAACCAGCGCGGCGGCACCTGCGGGTTGCCATAAAGGCCTTGCCGGTAGAGCCAGAAGCGGCGGCCGTCGGCATCCTCGATGCGGAAATAGTCCCGGGTGGATGTGGCCGGATCGCTTGACGCCTCACGCCACCATTCGGCGGCGATGCGTTCCGGACCCTCGACCCGGGTGACGCGGTAGAGCGCGCGCCGCCAGCGGAAGTGCAGCGGCGGCCCCTCCGGCATTTCGGTGGCGGGCACCTCGATGAGCTCGGGCGCGCGGAACAGCCGGATCGGCCGCTCCAGCGGGAAGATGGTTTTGGGCGCCTGCATCCTGTCCGGCTTCTTCGGCGGCGTGGTCCGGCGCGGCGCCTCGGTGAAGGGGATGATGGCGACGGCGCGTTCCGGCAGATGGCTTTCCACGGCGACCGGCTGCAGGACCGCGCCTTCGCCGAGCCGGGCGCGGATGCGGTCGGCGAACAGCGCGATATCGGCGCCGTCATCGGCCACGTCGCCCGTCAGGTCGGCCTGCGCCATGTCGAAAGCGGCGACGGCCAGTACGGAGAGCCGCACCAGGTCGAAGCCATAGCCGGCATCGATACTCTGCTCGAGTGCCGCCAGCCTTTCATGGAACAGCTTCTGGATCAGCCGGGGATCGCGCATCGGCCGCGAGGTGCCCAGCGCAATGCGGCTGACCGCGCCGTCGACGCGGAAGAGCAGCAGCGCCAGCGTCCGAGCGCCCTCGCCACGGCGCTCGAGATCGGTCTTCAGGGTCGTCGCCAGCAGGCCGACCAGCCGCTCGATATCCTCGGTCAGCGTGACGGGCTCGGCGAGATGGCGCTCGACAGAAAGCGGCGCGACGGGAAGGCGGGGCGAGACCGCCTCGTCGAGACGGCCAAGCGCCTGGTCGAGGCGCAGCAGCAGGGTGGCGCCGAAGCGGCGGGCGAGCGGCGCGCGTGGTGCCGCCATGACGGCGCCCGCCGTGCGCAGGCCGACGCTCTCCAGGCTGGCTCGGATTTCCGGCGCTATGCGCAATGCGGCGAGCGGCAAGGGCGCCAGCAGTGCTTCCTCCTCGCCGCCGGCGACGATGCGGTCACCGCAAAAGCGTGCCGCCGCCCAGGCCGCTCCCGGCGTCGGGGCAAGGCCAGCGCGGACATCGAACCCCTGATGGAAGAAGCGCGACAGGATGTCGTCGAGCATGGCGCGTTCGCCGCCGAACAGATGGGTGCAGCCGGTGACATCGAGGAACAGGCCGTCCGTCCCATCCAGCGCCACCAGCGGGGTGTAGCGGTCGCACCAGTCGGCAAGGCCTTCGAGCAGGCGGCGGTCGGCTTCCGGATCGGCCTCGACGATGTCGATCGACGGATGCATGGCGCGCGCATCGGCAATGCCCATGTCGCGCTTCAGGTGCAGCGCCTCAGCCCGCTCGTCGAGGGCCGAAATGCGCTGCGCGTTCCCCTGGCGGTGACTGATCACGAGCGGTGGGTGAGATGGCGTCGGGTGATCCGACGGCCGGGAACGCCAGGATCGCCCCAGACGCTGCCGCAGGATCCTTTCGGCCGCGAGGTAGGGAAACCACAGCGACAGGATTCTTTGCCCGGCCTGCCCGTCTTTCCTCGCTTCGTCTTTCTTCGCCCCATCTCTCGTCGAATACGCGTTCATCGGGGTTCCACTCCAGTGTGAATTGTCCTGGCAGGGCCGTGCGGCTCTTGCCGATGGTGATGGTGAAGGCGGGGCGGCCGATCGAACCGGCGAGCGGCCCGGTGATCGTGGCGCGCGGCACGGCAGGCGCCGACGCGACAATGAGGCGGACGGGCGCCGCAGTCGGTTCGGGCTCGGCCGCCTGCCGCAGCAGGAACACCGGCCGGCCGGCGCTTGCCGCCCTTGCATGCAGCCGGCGCGTCGCGGTCAGGTCCAGCCGCTGCGGGTTGCCGCGAATCTCCAGGATGACGGCGGCGAGCGCCGTCATCCGGGCGGCCTCCTCGGCGACCCACAGCGCATCGACGAGCCTGGGCGCCTCGGAAAACAGCAATTGCCCGGGCTCGATGCCGAACGCGGCATGCAGCCCCCTAGCATAGGGAAAGCCGGCCTCGCCAAAGATTTCCGATGTACCGATCCACAGCACCGGCAGTCCGTGGGCCTGCTTCAGGATCAGGCTGGTGAGCGACAGAGCGAAGCCGGCAACGGCTCCGGCATCGCGGGTTTGCCCGCCATGGATTTCGCTCAAGGCGGCTTTCGGCAGGCCGCCGCTCAGGGCGGCATCGAGGCGTTCGACGCCGGTGGGCAGGAAGGCATCCGGCAGGGCCGCGGCAAGGCCGCGCCGGACGATCGTGAGATCGGTATTGGACGTGACATCGGCGCTGACGCCAGCATCAAGCGGCGCGCCAGCCGGCAGCTGCAGGCGCTCGGGCAGCGTTCCCTCGATTTTCGCGATCTGGCGGCGCAGGGCAAAAACAGTCTCCCGCGCCACGGCGCTCATCGCCATGACGGTCAGCTTCCACTCACAATTGTTCCTGTTATGTTCCTATAGATTCCAGAGGGCGTTGGAAGAGTCAAGCAGAGTCACAAGGAATTTATTCCTCATCCCCGCGCGCCTCAGCCCTCTTATTTGCCTCCACCGGTGCGAAAGCCTATATGCCGGGATCAAAGGACAAAGCATGGCCCGCATCTACAAAACCCGCACCTGGCATGGCGAACTTGCGCCCTCGATGGAGGAGCTGGAGTTCCTCGCGCTGGAGGCCTATGCCCATTTGCCGGAGGAGTTTCGCAAGCTGACCGGCGAGATCGTCATCCAGATCGCCGAGTTCCCGACCGACGAAATCATGGACGACCTGTCGCTGGAAACGCCGTTCGACCTGCTCGGCCTGTTCGAGGGACGCGGCATCGCCGAGCGCTGGAACCCGCAGACCGGCGAAGGCCCGAACCGCATCACGCTCTACCGCCGCGCCATGCTCGACTACTGGGCCGAAAACGAGGAAACGCTGGGCGACATCGTCACCCATGTGCTGATCCACGAGATCGGCCACCATTTCGGCCTGTCGGACGATGATATGGAGCGGATCGAGGAAGCGGCCGAATAGGCTCGAACCTTCGTCACCCTAGGGTCTGCGCCGCGTCGCATCGCTCCTTGCTTCGCCCTAGGACGACGAAGAGAGGAAGCCCCTACCAGTCGCTGAGCTTGGTGTCCGGCCCGTATTCCTGGCCATCGACATCCTTCACCACGGCCTGGCCGCAGCGCATGGTCTTGGCTTTCTTGTCATAGGCATAGGTCGGCGAGCCGAACAGGTGCCAGCCCTTGTTCAGCGCCGCCGTCACCTTGTGGCAGAAGCTGGCGTCGTCCGGGCCGGTAAGAAAGCGGTAGAGTTTCATTTTCTCAAGTCCTGTCGTGAATGAACTTGGCCGCGATCATGCGCCGATGGCGGCGGCCTTCGCCAGCAGTTTTTCGGCCTGCGCCAGATGCAGCCGCTCGACCATTCTGCCATTCAGCGCGATCACGCCCTTGCCGCTGTTTTCGGCGAGGGCAAACGCGTCCTTCACCAGGCGCGCCTCGGTCAGCGCTGCCGGCGACGGCGCGAAGGCGCGGTTCGCCGCGTCGATCTGGGCCGGATGGATCAGGGTCTTGCCGTCGAAGCCCATGGCCGCCGCTTCCGCGCACTCGCGGGCAAAGGCGTCGAGGTCGCGAAAATCGTTGGCTACGCCGTCGAGCATGTCGAGACCGCCGGCGCGCGCGGCCAGCACCATCTGCATCAGCCACGGCACGAGATAGCGCCGGTCCGGCGTCGCCAGCACGCCGGTGTCCTTGGCCAGGTCATTCGTTCCGGCAACGAAACAATTGAGCCGTGAGGCCGAATCGCGGCCAAGCTCGGCGATCGCGCCGATGTTGAGCATGGCCTTGGGCGTCTCGATCATCGCCCACAGCTTCACGCTGTCGGGGGCAAAATTGTCATCGAGCACGTCGCCGACCTCAAGGATGTCGCGCGGTGTGGCGACCTTGGACAACAGGATGCCGTCGGGCTCGAATTTTGCCGCGGCCAGCAGGTCGTCGGCGCCCCATTCGCTGGCCAGCGCGTTGACGCGCACCACCATCTCGCAGCGGCGGCCAGAGGCGACCGGGCGATTGGCGAAAATGCCAGCCAGCTTTTCACGGGCGGCGACCTTGTCGGCCGGGGCGACGGCATCCTCGAGGTCGATGATGACGGCATCACAGGCAAGCTGCGCGATCTTGGCCAATGCCTTGTCGCTGGAGGCCGGGACATAGAGCACCGAGCGGCGCGGGCGGTAGGGTTCGGTCATATCCGATCTATGCCGTCACTGGACGGTGGAGGCAAGCGTGGAGGGGCAATCGCGTGATCAGGCCTTTGAAGGCCATGCCGCCGATGACGGCAAGCCGCCAAGCGCCACCGAGATCTGGTCCGCATGTTCGATGATCGAACGGGTCAAAGGCGGAACGGCGTGATCCGGCAGCAATTGTTTGAGCGTCGTGACGCTGATCGCGCCGACGGCCGCGCCGTCATGCCCGAAGATCGCCGCGGCGACGCAGACGACGCCCGCATGGTCTTCCTCGTCATCGATCGCATAGTGGCGGGCGATGACCAAATCGAGGGATGAAGTAAGCGCCGGCATCGTGCTGAGCGTCTTCGGTGTGCGGGCCGGATAGCCCGTGCGCTCAAGGATGTCGATCGCTTGTTGCCGAGGCATTGCCGCGAGAAAGATCTTGCCGACCGCCGAGCAATGCGGTCGTTCGCGCCGCCCAAGCGCGGCGTCGAATCGAATGGCATCGGGCGCGTCGGCCCGGCCAACGACGACGGCCGCATCCTCGTCCCATATCGCGACGCGCGAGGTGATGCCCGTTGCCTGCGTGAGCTGGCGCAACACCGGCATGGCGACTTCGGCGACGCCTGTGCCGGCGACCGCAAGATCACCAAGTCGAACCAGCGCAAGACCAAGCCGGTAGCGCTTGCCCATACCCTCGCCGGTATCGGACACCATGCCGGCCGCTTTCAGACTGAGCAGGATCGCATAGGCGGCTGCCTTGGTCACTCCAGCCGCGACCGCCAGGTCGGTCAGGCGGGCACCGTCTTTTCCGGAACTGGCGATCTTGTCGATGATGTCGAGCGCGCGGCCGACACTTTGCACCCGATATCGATCTCCCGTCATCGAACAATACTGCAGGGCGTCATCAAACAGACATCCATCTCATGCATTAATAATAAACACCATTTAGTATCACTAAACAATAGCACGATTCATCATTTTGGACCGGTGTGACTCCGGATCTGACAAATCATCGGAACAGATATGCAATTGACTATCGCGACATGGTGCAACGGGCTCCCCGCTGCCGACCACGGCCCGTTCCATGATCGCACAGGGGGCCCGGGCTTGGGTATCGCGGGCGTATGACGATGCGCCGCAACCATCGCTGGCTCGCCTGGATCGGCTTGACCCCGTTCGTGGCTTTCATCCTGGCTTTCGAGATATTCCCTGTCTTGACCTTGCTGCGGTCCAGCCTGAGCGGAGAAGGCGGACCGACGCTGGACAATTTCCGGCGAGCGCTTACGCCAGCGACGCTGACAGCCTTCACCAACAGCCTGAAACTGGCTGTTACGACAGCTTTTGGCGGCACGCTCTTCGGCTCCGTGGTGGCTTACGCCATCGTCACGTCGCGCAGTCCGGCGATGCGCCATGCCACTACGGCGCTCGCCAATGTCGCCGCCAATTTCGGCGGTGCCCCGCTCGCTTTTGCCTTCGTCATCACGCTTGGCTCGACCGGCTTCGTCACACTTCTGCTGGGCTATCTTGGAATTCAACTCTATCCGGATTTCCGCATCTACTCGATCACTGGGCTGGGCATCGCCTATCTCTACTTCCAGACCCCGCTCGCCATCCTGCTGGTGATGCCATCGCTGTTGGAGCTGCGGCCGGAATGGCGGGAAGCCGCCGAGGTCCTCGGCGCGACCACAACGCAATACTGGGGGTGGATCGCCCTGCCGATCCTGGCTCCGGCGATATCAGCCAGTTTCTTCCTGCTGTTTGCCAATGCCTTCGGCGCCTACGCGACGGCGTGGACGTTGACCGGATCCGACGTCAATCTCATACCGGTACAGATCGCGGCTTTGGTGCGTGGAGAAGTCGTGCTCGATCCGGCCCTCGCGGATGCGCTCGCCATGTCTTCGCTGCTGGTGATGGCTGTCTGCCTGCTCGCCTACCAGTATTTCGCGCGCCGCATGAGGCGCTCGGCATGAGCGCCGCGCCCCTCACATGGCGGGCACCGGTGATTGGCGTCTTCGTGGCCTTCATGATCGTTCCGGTGGCTGCCACCGCGCTGTTTTCCGTCGCAACGCGCTGGGACCGGACTTTGTGGCCGGAAGGTCTGACGCTGAACTGGTGGATCAAGGTCGCGTCACGCTCCGCCTTCACCGACACGCTGCTGAATTCTTTCTGGATCGCCGTCATCTCGATGCTGGTTTCGCTGATGATTGTGGTGCCGGCGGCCTATCTCGCCCACACCAGGCTTCCCTACGCGAAACCGTGGCTCGAATTCCTCTCGATCGTCCCGTTTTCGCTGCCGGGGGTCGTGCTGGCGCTTGGCCTGATCCGGCTCTATTCGAAACTGCCGCTGCCGCTCATCAACACGCCCAACATCCTGGTCGCGGCCTATGTGATCGTTACGCTGCCCTTCATGTACCGCGCGGTGATGAACACGCTGGAGAGCGTGGACACGCGTCTCCTGGCCGAAGCGGCGCAAAGCCTCGGTGCAAATCCCCTCCAGGTCGTGGGCCGGGTCATCATGCCCAATATTGCTGCCGGCATCGTCAACGGCAGCCTCCTGGTGCTCTCCGCCGTTTTTTCGGAGTTCGTCCTGGCCAATCTGCTGATCGGCACGCGGCTGAAGACGTTTCCGATCTACCTCGTCGAATTCACGCGTTCCGATGCTCGGCAGGCCAGCGCTCTGGCTCTGATGAGTTTCGTGATCGCCTGGATCATCTCGCTCGCCATCTTGTGGACGGCCGGGCGGACGGCCCGACACCGACAGGCCGACAGCCCGACCCGGAGCCGCTAGCGCGGCAAGACCAGCATCCCAGACATGCCGTCGCGAGCGGGCGCGAAGGCAGACCGACATCGACCCGCATTTGGAGAGACGAAATGAACAAGAGACTGTTAGCCGCGCTTCTTGGTGCCAGCGCTTTTGCGATCCAGGCGTTGCCGGCAATGGCCGAGGACACGCTCGCGGCAGCCAAGGCCGAGGGACAGTATGTCAGCTACGGCATGTCGGATGATTGGGTTAATCTCGGCACTATTTTCGGCGAGATTGAAAGCAAGTTCGGTCTCAAGCATGTCGACACCGATATGACCTCCGCCGAGCAGATCACCCATCTCCTGGCGGAAAAAGACGCGCCGGTGATGGACATTGCCGACATCGGTTATGATTTCACCGGGCGTTTGCTGGAGAACGGCTTGGCCGCGAGCTACAAGAATGCATTCTGGGACAGCATTGAGCCGCGATACAAGGACGCTGACGGACGCTGGGCCTCGTCCTATTGGGGCGCCATCGCCTTCCTGGTCAACACCGACAAGGTCAAGGTCGCGCCCCAGACATGGAACGACCTGCTCAAGCCCGACTACAAGGACATGGTCTGCAGCCGCGATCCCCGCATCTCCAGCTACGCCACGGCTTCCGTCCTGGCGGCGGCCTACGCCAATGGCGGCGGCGAGGATAATGTCCAGCCCGGCCTCGACTGGTTCAAGCAATTGCGCGACAGCGGCAATCTGCGCAACGGCGTGGTGCTGAACGTAGCCTCGGTGCAGAAAGGCGAATGCCCTATCTCAATGGTCTATGACTTCGACGGCTTCGCCAAGCGCGACGCTACGGGTCTGCCGCTTCAGGTCATCATCCCGAGCGACGGCACCGTGGGCATGCTGTTTGCCCAGTACATCAGCAGCGCCGCCCCGCATCCCAATGCCGCCAAGGTCGCCATCGACTTCCTGTTTTCGGATGAAGGTCAGCACCTGCTGGCCGAGGGCTATGCGCACCCGACACGTGATATCGCGTTGTCCGACGCGGTGAAGGCCAAGATGTTGCCGGCGAGCGCCTATGAGAAGGTTCGCTTCCCGACCAATCTCGCCAGCTTCTCCGGCGCGATCAAGAACATCGCCGAAGGCTGGGACAAGATCGCCAAGTAAGACTTGTTTGTTGCTATCGCCGCCCGTGCATCCTGACCGCGCGGGCGGCGGTCCAAGTGGCCGCAGTCGCGACAGCCCGGCCTCCGGCTTCGACATCGCCGCCTTCAACCCTTGCATCCCGGTGCGTCATTGGTTGAAAGGTTGGCTCAACGCCAAATCTCCTCAGCCCAGATCCGCGATCCAGCTGCCGCAGCAACAGATGTTCGGCGCGCCCTGCACGAAAACTGCACAGGCCTGCGGAAAAGCTCCTCGGATCCGCCCTGCCGTCTCCCTGCCGGCCTGCGAGACAGGCGGCATGCAAAAGCGAGCAAAACCCCGTTGGTCCCTGCCCTACCGGCTGCGCAGCGAAGGCTGGTGGCTGGTCGATCCGCCGCGCGCCAATCCCACGGCGATCCTCATTCCCTTTGTCCGCAAGAGCCTGCCGGCCATGCGGCCGGCCGCGATCAGGAAGGTCCGCTCATGACATCGTTCTTCACAGCGGCACCAAACTATTGCAGCCGCTTCGGCGCTGCCGTGCTGCTGGTCGTGCTGGCGGATTTTCTGTTTTATGGCCAGCCCGCCGGCATCACGGTTTTCCTGTTCGCCCTCCTGATCGCCGCGGCGATCGTGGCCGTGCACCCCGCGGCCTTCAGCGACGGCAGGGTCTGGCTCAAGCCCGCCGCCTTGCTTGTCGCGTTGCTGCCGCTCGCCGAAAACGTCAGCGCGCTGTCGGTCGCGATCGCACTGTCGGCCCTGGTCGTGTTCGCGCTTTCGCTGAGCGGCCGCTTGCGACACCGCATCGTCCGCATTGCCGGCCAGATCGCATTGTTCTGGCTGGCGGCGCCGTTCCGGTTCGCCAATGATTTCATCCGCTGGCGCAAGACCGCGCGCCGGTTCGGCGGGCGCCGCATCCGGCTGGCGGCGATCGCGGTCTGGGTGATGCCGCTGACGCTGGGCGCTGTCTTCCTGGCGCTGTTCGGCGCCGCCAATCCGGTCATCGACCACTGGCTGTCGCTGATCGACCTGATGAAGCTGCTCGATCTCATCCAACTGGCGCGTATTGCCTTCTGGCTGTTCGTGCTCGCCGGCGTCTGGGCCTTTCTGCGGCCACGCCTGCCGCGATTCCGGCAGCGCCTCCCTCGGCCGAACCATCCCCCTGCCGATGCCCAGCCGGCGGCCGTCCCGGACAGGCATGTCGTCGAGGACATAGTGTTCGGCAAGGCAGCCATCCTGCGCGCGCTTGTCGTCTTCAACATCCTGTTCGCGCTGCAGACCGGGCTCGACGCCACCTACCTGTGGGGTGGGGCAGCCCTTCCCGACGGGTTGAGCTACGCCGCCTATGCGCATCGCGGCGCCTATCCCCTGATCGTCACGGCGCTGCTTGCCGCCGGTTTCGTGCTGGCGGCGCTTAGGCCCGGAAGCGAAACCTCGGCGGATCCGCTCATCCGCCGGCTGGTCTATGCCTGGGTGGCGCAGAACATCATCCTGGTCATCTCGTCGATCCTGCGGCTCGACCTCTATGTCGGCATCTACGCGCTGACCTACTGGCGCATCGCCGCCTTCGTCTGGATGGTGCTGGTGGCGGCGGGCCTTGCGCTTATCATCGCCCGCATCGCGCTTGGAAAATCCAACGAATGGCTCCTGTCCGCCAATCTTCTGACGTTATCGGCGATGCTTTATGCCTGTTGTTTCATCAACTTCGCCGCCACGATCGCCAACTACAATGTCGACCATTCCTTCGAAATGACCGGCCAGGGCATTCCCCTCGACGCCTGGTATCTGCGCTCGCTCGGTCCGGGCGCGTTTCCGGCGCTCGATCGCTTCTTCGATCATCAAAGCAGGACGGCTGAAGCCGGCGCCACACTCGAACTGGCGAGACTGCGTGGCATCGATGAAGGCTGGTACCGAACCGTCCAGGAAAACTGGCGGGCCTGGAGCTTTCGCGACTGGCTCCTGCTTCGATATCTCGACACCAGGGGGTCGTTCGTGGTTCCTGATGCGACCAAACCGTACGGGACGGGCCGCTGATCCATGCCGCATCACATCCTCGTCGCCGACGATGATCCGCATATCCGCGAAGTGATCTGCTTCGCGCTGGAAAAGGCCGGCATGAAGACTTCAGCCGTTTCCGATGGCGCCGCCGCCCTGCAGGCGGTCGAACGGCATCCGCCCGACCTCATCGTGCTCGATATCGGCATGCCCGAGATGGACGGGCTGGAGGTCTGCCGGCGGCTCAGGCAGCGATCCGATGTGCCGGTGCTGTTCCTGTCCGCGCGCGACGAAGAGATCGACCGCATCCTCGGTCTCGAAATGGGCGGCGACGACTATGTGACGAAGCCGTTCAGCCCGCGTGAGCTCGTCGCCCGCGTCAACGTCATCCTGCGCCGCGCGCGCCCGGCGGCGCCGGAACCGATCGACGACAGGCAGTTCGCGCACGGCAAGCTCGCTTTGGCGCCGGCGAGCCACGCCGCCAGCTTCGACGGCCAGCCGCTTGCCCTGACGGGGATCGAGTTCTCGATCCTGAGAGGGTTTCTGGCGCGGCCCATGCATGTGCTCGACCGCGATGCGGTGATGGCCAATGCCTATGCCGGCAAGGTCCATGTCGCCGACCGTACAGTCGACAGCCATATCCGCAACATCCGCGCCAAGCTGGCGGCGGTGGGTTGCCTGGAGGTCATCGAGACCGTGCATGGCGTCGGCTTCCGGCTCGGCCGATGCGGCTGACGAGCAAGTGGATCGGCCGCAAATGGCGGCCACGGCTTGCCACGGTCGTCGTCGCCATCCTGATCCTGGTGATGGCGCTGCCGCTGGTCGGCCTGTTCTTCTTCCGCCTCTACGAGAACCAGCTGATCCGCCAGACCGAGGCGGAACTGATCGCGCAAGGCGCGGCGATTGCCGCCATCTATGCGCAAGAGGTGCGTGAGGCCGGCATTGCGCCGGACAAGCTTGGCGCGCCGATGCCGCGGCCGGACGGGGGTGCCGGCCGAGGCGCCAATACCGACGGACCCTACCGGCCGATCGAGCCGCGCCTCGATCTCGCCTCCGACACCGTGCTGCCGACCCGGCCGGCGGCGATATCAGCCACCGCCGATCCCGCTTTCGCCGCGATCGGCGCGCGCCTGTCAGGCATTCTCGACGCCACGCAGAAAACCACGCTGGCCGGCTTCCGGCTGCTTGACGCCAGGGGCGTCGTCATTGCCGGGCGCGAGGAGGTCGGGCTGTCGCTGGCCGAGGTCCAGGAGGTGCGCGATGCACTTGCCGGCCACTATGCCAGCGCGCTCCGGCTGCGCATCCCCGACCAGCCGGCGCCGCCGCTCTATTCGGTCAGCCGCGGCACCAGGGTGCGTGTCTTCGTCGCCATGCCGGTGGCCGTCGACGGCAAGGTGGCCGGCGTGGTTTACGTGTCGCGGACGCCCAACAACATCGTCAAACATCTCTATGGCGAACGCGGCAAGGTGACCTTGGCGGCGATTGCCATTCTCGGCGGCACGCTGCTCATAGGCCTCGTCTTCCTGCGCACCGTCAGCCGGCCGATCTATGCGCTGATCGACCGCACCCAGCGTATCGCCGCCGGCGAGCGCGACGCGATCCGGCCGCTCGACCATCACGGCACCTACGAGATGGCAGAGCTTTCCGCCGCCTTCCTCGACATGGCCGAAAAGCTGCAGGCGCGCTCGGACTCGATCCAGACTTTCGCCACCCATGTCTCGCATGAACTCAAATCGCCGCTGACGGCGATCCAGGGCGCGGCGGAACTGCTGCGCGATTCCGGCAGCGCGATGGACGATGCCGAGCGGCGGCGCTTCTCGGACAATATCGTCACCGATGCCGGGCGGCTCAATCTGCTGGTGCGCCGGCTCCTCGATCTGGCGAAAGCCGAAAACCTCGCACCCAGCGGCGAAAGCACCTCGATCGATGCCGCGCTGTCGCTGCTGCCCGTCGACAGCAGGCTGGCGGTCCGCGTCGAGGCCGGCGGCGATCTGGCCCTGCGCATATCGGGCGAGAACGGAGCAATCGTGCTCGCCAATCTCATCGACAATTCCGCCAGGCACGGCGCGACGCAGGTTTCGATCACGGCGGCAAGTGCCGGCGGCAAGGCAACGGTGCTGGTCGGCGACGACGGCGCCGGCATTTCGCCGAGCAACCGGGCGCGCATCTTCGAGCCGTTCTTCACCACGCGGCGCGATACTGGCGGCACCGGCATGGGCCTCGGCATCGTGCTGGCCCTCCTGAAAGCGCATGATGGCTCGATCGGGCTGGTTGACAGCGAGCGCGGCACGCGCTTCGAGATCATCTTGCCGGCGGCATAGACAGGCCGCCGACCGGATCGGAGAAAAAATGCGTTACGACATCGTCATCATCGGCGGAGCCATCGTCGGGTCCTCCATTGCCTACTATCTGCGCGAGGAAGGGTTTTCCGGCTCGATCGCGCTGATCGAGCGCGATCCGCAATTCGCCCACGCGGCGACGACATTGTCACTGGCCTCGATCCGCCAGCAATTTTCGATCCCCGAAAACATCCGCCTGTCGCAGTTCACGCTGAAGCTGTTCCGGCGGCTGAAGGAAGAATTCGGCACTGACGCTGATATCGGTTTCCGCGAGGGCGGCTACCTCATCCTCGCCGGGGAGAACGGCCTGCCGATCCTCAAGGCCAATCATGATGCGCAGATCGCCGAGGGCGCCGACATTGTGCTCGAGGACGCCGAGCAGCTGACGCGGCGGTTCGCGTGGCTGTCGACCGAAGGCATCTCCGCCGGCGCCTATGGCCGGACCGGCGAAGGCTGGTTCGACGCGCATGCGATGCTGATGCTGTTCCGCAAGGCGCTGCGCGACAAGAAGATCGATTTCATCGCCGCTTCGGTCACCGGTGTTGCGCGCGACGGCAACCGCGTCACCGGCGTCTCCCTCGACAATGGCCAGACGCTTGCTGCCGGCATCGTCGTCAACGCCGCCGGGCCGAACGCCGGCAATGTCGCGGCTTTTGCCGGGCTGGCGCTGCCGGTCGAGCCGCGCAAGCGCAACGTCTTCGTCTTCGAGGCGCGCGAGAAATATGCCGACATGCCGCTGCTGGTCGATCCCTCCGGCATTTATGTGCGCCCGGAAGGCTCGGTCTACCTCACCGGCGGGGCCGAGCCGGAAGAGGGCGACGGCCCGGCCGATCCTACCGATTTCGAGGTCAACTGGCCGCTGTTCGAAGAGGTGATCTGGCCGACGCTGGCAACCCGCATTCCGGCCTTCGAGGCGATCAAGCCGACCCGCGCCTGGGCCGGGCATTACGACTACAACACGCTGGATCAGAACGCCGTGATCGGCCCGCATCCCGAGGTCGGCAATTTCCTCTTCGCCAATGGCTTTTCCGGCCACGGCCTGCAGCAGGCGCCGGCGGTGGGCAAGGCGCTGGCGGAACTGATCGTGCATGGCGGCTATCGGACGATCGACTGCTCGGCGTTCGGCTACGAACGCGTGGCCGAAGGAAGGGCGTTCCGGGAACTGAATGTGATTTGAGCAAGACGGGCTACGATCTTCGGGATTGCCAAAGCGTCCCAGTTTCTTCGTCATTCCAGGGTCTTCACCGCTTCGCTCCTTGCTCCGCCCTGGAATGACGAAGTCTTTGCAACCATCGCATCAACCTTGAGAGCATTGCCAAGCGCGTGGCCTTCGGCCGTGTTGTCGAAGATGCCCCAGACCTCGGCGCCCGATGTGGCCGTTTCCTGCACCTGACGGCCGATCCGGTCGAGGCTTCCGGCATCGTAGTCCGAGTAATAGACACGCGGCACGCCATGCCAGCGAAAATAGGCAAGGCCGGACCAGCCGCCCGGCACTGCCGCGGCAGGGACCGGAGCCGGGTCGGCGGCCACACGTGCAATCTGGCGGCCGGCGAGAAGCGTTTCCGCCGCCGCTTCGAACCAACTGGGATGGCGTGGTTCACAGGCCAGCCTTGCCTTTGTCCGCTTGCTCAGCATGTCGAAGAAGCCGCCGGCGATGTCCGGCTCGAACGGCAGGCTCGGCGGCAGTTGCACCAGAAGCACGCCCAGCTTCTCGCCAAGACCTTCGACCTGCTGGAGAAACATTTCGGCAAGCGCATCGCAATCCACGAGACGATGCTCATGGGTCATGGCTTTCGGCGTCTTCACGGCGAAGCGGAAGTGCTCCGGGACGGAGTTTGCCCAGCGTTCATAGGTCTCGCGGCGATGCGGCTTGTAGAAGGACGTGTCGATCTCGACGATCGGAAAACGCTTGGCGTAACGTTCGAGATGTGATCCGGGCTGCGGGAAGTCTTCCTTGTGCCGGGTTGGGATTCCCCAGCCGGCCGTGCCTATGAAGCATTCCTGTTTTTCCATGCATGGGGATGTGGACCAGAGGCGGTGCGGGTCAAGGCGAGAGTGCGTGAAGAATCGCTGCCACTGACCTGCTGCTCAAGCCGCCGCCAGCCTCCCGGCTTCCACATACGCCTGCAGCCAGGCCAGCACCCGGCCCCAATCCTCGGCATGCTCGGTCGCCGCTTCGCCCAGCCCGGCGAAACCGCCATGGCAGATGGTCAGGCGCGTGCCCCTGCCGGTCGGCTGCAGCAGCCAGGCAAGCGTGGTTTGCCGCCGGCCAAGCGTGGGATGATCCCATGCGTAAGCTCGCGTCTGCACGATCCGGCGCGGCGCCTCGATCTCGACGAATTCACCGCTGGCCGGCAGGTCCCTGCCGTCGGCGCCACGCGCGGTGACCGTCCAGCGGCCGCCGACGCGAAGGTCGGCCGACCAATCGACCATCCGGTAGCTGTCGGCGGACCCCCACCATTGCTCGACTTCCTCGCCGACCAGTGCCCGGAAGATGCGTTCCGGCGGCGCCTCGATCTCGGCCGATGCCATGATCGTCTCGCCATTGGTCATGCTCCGCACCCAGGGATCATGCATCATCGATACCTCCGCGCAAATTTGTTTCGTTATCGAAACGGTCCTTTCATCCCTTCGATGGCGGGCGCTCAAAACCCTTGCCGGTCTCAAGCAGGCTCTTGAGGCTGGCCAGCACCAGCGGCCAGCCCTTGGCGACGTTGCCGATCAGTTTGTGCGGTCCGTCGGCTTCATGGGTCACGGCAAGCTTCATCAGCTCGCCATCCTGCTCGATGGTGAAGGTGCAGCGCGTGTAGCCGTCTTCCCTGACCTCGGGCATCCATTCATTGCGCCATTTGATGACCAGGCGCCGCGGCGGGTCGATCTCGAGGATCTCGCCGCTATCGGCGACACGTCCGTCAGGCAGGATCAGCTTCCAGCTGGAGCCCACTTTCCACTCGCTCTCCTGATAGGAGCAGAGGAAGAACTGCCGGTTGAACTCCGGGTCGGTCAGGGCCTCCCAGAGCTTTTCGGCCGTGGTGCGGATGTAGGTCACGTAAACGAAGCTGTTGCTCATCAGTCTTTCCTTTCGAGGCGTCTCTTCAAGTCGCTGAGGGCGGTCAACTGCCCCCGCTCGAATTTGCCGATCCAGCGCTCGGCGATCTCGTTGATCGGAACCGGGTTGAGGTAATGCTCCTTCTCGCGCCCCTTGCGGATGGTGGTGACGAGGTTTGCTTCTTCCAGGATCGCCAGATGCTTGGTCACCGCCTGGCGCGTCATGTCCATCTCCGCGCACAGCGCGTTCAGCGTCTGCCCGTTCCTGGCGTGGAGGCTGTCCAGCAATTGCCGGCGTGTCGGGTCGGCCAGCGCGCGAAAGACTGCATCCATGCTCATGGCTTTAATATGCAACCATTTGGTTGCATGTCAAGCGGCAAGATCTCGCACCATGCATCCCCCTTGTGCCGGCGCGCACGAACAGTTGGCTTTTATTTGCCCGCGGCTTTGTGTAAACGGAGCTTCAGCAAATCCCCCGCAACGAAAACACGGGCCAAAGCCATGGAAAAATTCACCAAGCTCACCGGCGTCGCCGCTCCGATGCCGATCGTCAATGTCGACACCGACATGATCATCCCGAAGGATTATCTGAAGACGATCAAGCGCACCGGGCTCGGCACCGGCCTGTTCGCCGAAATGCGTTACAAGGATGACGGTTCGGAAAACCCGGATTTCGTGCTCAACAAGCCGGCCTACCGCAAGGCGCAGATCCTCGTCGCCGGCGACAATTTCGGCTGCGGTTCGAGCCGCGAGCACGCGCCGTGGGCGCTGCTCGATTTCGGCATACGCTGCGTTATCTCGACCTCGTTCGCCGACATCTTCTACAACAACTGCTTCAAGAACGGCGTGCTGCCGATCACCGTCAGCCCCGAGGATCTCGAGAAGCTGATGGATGACGCCTCGCGCGGCTCCAACGCAACTCTGTCGATCGACCTCGAAGCCAAGGAAATCCGCGGCCCCGATGGCGGCGTCGTCGCCTTCGACCTCGACGACTTCAAGCGGCACTGCATGCTCAACGGCCTCGACGACATCGGCCTGACGATGGAGAAGGCCGGCGCCATCGCCTCGTTCGAGAAGCGCAACGCCGAGCAGCGCCCCTGGGCCTGAGCGGCACCATCCGATCCCGGCCGCTTTCAGGCCGGGCTCGCATCGACTGAGGGAGGGACAGTCATGGCACGTTCGCTTCTTGCCGGCGTTTGCGGGCTGGCCTTGTTGCTGCTTCCCACCATGGGCGGCTTTGCGCAGACACAGACGCCCGCCGCGCAGCAGACGCCCGCGGCAGCCCAGAAGCCGGCCGACCAGGGATCGTCGAGCACCAGCGACGCGGCGCCCGCCGACGATGACAGCCAGGCGCCGATACCGTTCGAGGGCGGCCAACTGACCATCACGCAGCCGGAGCAGGATGGCGAGAAGGTGCTCGCCTATGACGGCAAGCAGCTGGCCAGCAACTACGATGTCTTCTTCGACAAGATAGTGAAGATCGGCGATGTCAATGTGGCGCTGGTCGATGTCGGCGACGGCGGCAATCAATGCGGCCCGGCAAAGGTGATCGTGTGGAAGCCGCAAGGTGGCGAGATCCAGACCACGACGGTCGAGCAGGACGAATGCGGCGCGCCACCGGCGGCAATCTCCGACAGCGCCATTTATTTCGTGCCCTATCTGTTGCCGGGTGATGAGAAGCCGGCCTTGCAATGGTCGCCGACATCGGGGCTGACGACATCAGGCAATCTGACCTACATGCCCGAACCCGGCACCGACTGGAAGGATATCGATCCGTCGAAATACGACAACATCATCGACGCCTTCCACAATGAGGCCGTCTACAAGGAAGCCGAAAAGCTGCTCGGCAAGGACATGCCCGACATGGCGACCAGCCTGCTGGTCGGCGGCGGCACGGAAAAGACCGCTTCGGGCGCCTTCTATGCCAGCGGCTGCGTGCCGCATGACTGCGGAGGCAATGACGGCTTCATGGCGGTCGACCCGGCCAAGCACAAGCTCTACTTCGCCCGTCGGGGGGACGATGGCCAGCCAAAGGGCTGGCCGGCGCTGGAGACATGGCCGGCCGATGTCAAGGCAGCGCTGGACAAGGCACAGGGCGAGGCGAACTAGCGGCGTCGCCAAGGGACTGCCGTTCTGTCGCCATTTCCGGACGGAGGCTACGATGCAGAATAGGCGACAAGTAACGGCAGCCGCGCTGCTTCTTGGCGGCGGCTTGTTGGCACCGACCCTCGCCCGGGCGGCGACCGCGCCGCAATCGCTGGCGGAACGGTTCGCGGCGACACTGAGCGCGGGCGATATCGACGGCTTCTCCGACCTGTTCGCCGACACCTATGTGAATCATCAACAAAGCGCCGCCGCACCGCCGCCGGCCAATGTCAGCCCGAAACAGGCGACTGTCGCTTTCTTCAAGGCGCGGCTGGCGGCAATGCCCGATCTCGACATCGAAGTCGTGGTCGCCGACAAGGACCATGTCGCGGCGAGTTTCGTCTATAGCGGCACGCACAAGGGTGCCTATTTCGGCGTCGCACCGACCGGCCGGGCGCTGCGCTTCACCTCCTGCGACATTTTCCGGGTGCAAGACGGTCGTATCGTCGAGCATTGGGGCATGGGCGATATCGCAGGCGTCCGGGCCCAGCTGCGAGCCTGACGATCTAAACAACCGAACATTTGCAAGGACGCCATGCGCAAACTCATCTCCACCGGCTCGCCCTTCGAAAAGACCGCCGGCTATTCGCGGGCCGTGGTGCAGGGCGACTGGTGTTTCGTCTCCGGGACGACCGGCTATGACTATGCCACCATGACGATGCCCGACAGTGTCGAGGCGCAGACCCGCAATTGCCTGGCGACCATCGGCAAGGCGCTGAAGGACGGCGGCTTCGACATGGCCGACGTGGTGCGGGCGCATTACTACATCACCGACCACGCCTTTGTGGACGCGGTCTTCCCGATCCTGGGCGACACGTTCGGCGACATCAGGCCGGCCGCGACGATGATCGTCTGCCAGCTCAACAAGCCGGAAATGAAGATCGAGATCGAAGTCACGGCGCTGCGGCGGACTGCATGAAGGTCCGGCGCATCATTGCCAACATCGCCACGTCGGATATCGCGCCGGCGAAGCGATTTTATCAGGACGTGCTCGGCCTCGATCTGCTCATGGATCATGGCTGGATCGCCACCTATGGTTCGTCCGAGACCATGGGTGTGCAGGTCAGCTTTGCCGAGCAGGGCGGCTCGGGCACGCCGGTGCCCGACCTGTCGATCGAGGTCGACGATGTCGAGGGCGCACTTGAAGGCATGAAGGGCGCCGGCTTTGCCATCGAATACGGACCGGCCGACGAGCCCTGGGGCGTGCGGCGCTTCTATGTGCGCGATCCCTTCGGCCGGCTGGTCAACATTCTCTCGCATCGGTGAATGCGCGTCTCAAGCGCAGGCTTGCGCCGCAAGCGCTTGGCGTTTAGCAAGGCCGCGGTTCAAATTCTTTTTCTGGGACGGTTTTCTCCATGGCAACGAAGCATCTTTTCCTGCTCCCCGGCGACGGCATCGGCCCCGAGGCCATGGCCGAGGTCAAGAAACTGATATCGGCCATGAACGAAAAGCTCGGCAGCGGCTTCGCCACCGATGAGGGCCTGGTCGGTGGATGCGCCTACGATGCGCATGGTGCGGCCATTTCCGATGCCGACATGGCAAAGGCGATGGCGGCGGATGCGGTGCTGTTCGGTGCCGTCGGCGGTCCGAAATGGGATGCGGTGCCTTACGAGGTGCGCCCCGAAGCCGGCCTGCTGCGGCTGCGCAAGGACATGGAGCTGTTCGCCAATCTGCGCCCCGCCATCTGCTATCCGGCGCTGGCGGCGTCCTCCTCGCTCAAGCAGGAGGTGGTCGAAGGCCTCGACATCCTGATCGTGCGCGAGCTGACCGGCGGCGTCTATTTCGGCGAGCCCAAACAGATCATCGATCTCGGCAACGGCCAGAAGCGCGGCATCGACACTCAGGTCTACGACACGTTCGAGATCGAGCGCATTTCGGGCGTCGCCTTCGAACTCGCGCGGACCCGCAAGAACCACGTCACCTCGATGGAAAAGCGCAACGTCATGAAGTCGGGCGTGCTGTGGAACGAGGTCGTCACCCAGACGCAGAAAGCGCGTTACGCCGACGTCAAGCTCGACCACATGCTGGCCGACGCCGGCGGCATGCAGCTGGTGCGCTGGCCAAAACAGTTCGACGTCATCGTCACCGACAATCTGTTCGGCGACATGCTGTCCGACATCGCCGCCATGCTGACCGGCTCGATCGGCATGCTGCCGTCGGCCTCGCTCGGCGCGCCCGACGTCAAGACCAAGAAGCGCAAGGCGCTCTACGAGCCGGTGCACGGCTCGGCGCCAGACATTGCCGGCAAGGGCATCGCCAACCCGATCGCCATGATCGCGTCCTTCGCCATGTGCCTGCGCTATTCCTTCGGCATGGTCGCGGAAGCCGACAAGCTTGAAGCGGCAATCGCCGCCGTGCTCGACGATGGCCTGCGCACCAAGGACATTCTCTCCGCCGGCATGACCGAGGTCGGAACCGTCGAGATGGGTGACGCGATCATCGCCAAGTTCCTGGGCTGATCCCGTGCCGGTCGACGTCCGTTGGGCGACGGCCGCGGATGCCTCCGCGCTCGCGGTCATGCTGTGCGCCATGGCGGCGCATTACCGGCAGCCACCGCTCGACCATGATCGGGCTTTGTCCGCGGCGCGCAAATGGCTTGGCGAGGAAAGCCCGGCCTATCCACATTTTGCGCTTGCCTTCGTTGAAGATGAGGTGAGCGGGTTGGCGTCGGTGGCGATCGCGCATCCGGGCGTCGATCTCGAGCGGCTGCTGTTCCTCAAGGATCTGTTTGTGCGTGACCAGGTCCGCGGTGCCGGCGTCGGCCGGGCGCTGATCGATTTTCTCGCCGGTCATTGCCTCAGCCACGGCATCGGCCGCATCGACCTGACCACCGAGGACTGGAACGAGGGCGCGCTGCGCTTCTACGCGCGGCTCGGCGCCGAACGGCACGGCCAGAAGATTTTTCTCAGGCTTTCGAGCGACGCGCTGAAGGTATTAAAACCTGGCGCCTGACGGCATGGTTTCCCAGGATTGGTTATCCAACTTCAGCGAAGCGGCCTCAGCGAATGTCGCCGGCGAGCTGCCGCAGCAGCCCAATGAGTTGCGCCTCGTTAACCGGTTCGAAAAAGGCCGCGTCGGCAGTCTCGACGGCGACGATGGCGCGCTGCGCGGCTGCCGCCCCGGCTGGAGTGACGCGGATCACCTTGGCGCGGGAATCCCTGGGGTCGGCCTCCCGCGCGATCAGCCCCTTTGCCTCGAGCCGGGCGACGACGTCCGAGGTCATCTTCACTTCGGTGCCGGCCTGGGCGGCGAGCTGCACCTGGTTGGGCGGCTCGCCATTGCGGCCGAGCCACATGGCCGAGGCCAGCAGCACGAACTGGACATGCGTCAGGTCGAGCGGCGCCAGCGCCGCCGTCATGACACGCTGCCAGCGCATGGTGGTTCGCCACAGCAACAAGCCGGGGCTCTCCGAAGGTCCGCTGAAGCGCGTGTTCAAATCCTGCCCATCAGCCACCGTTCGCGAACTCCTTTGCCTGCTCGAACAATTTGGCCATCGAGACGTCGAAATCGCCGCTGATCTGCGGGCCGAGCTCGGGTCCGACCTCGGCGGCCGAGGGGCCGGAAATTTCCAGCCTGTGCGTCACCTGCGTGCCGCCTTGAACCGGCACCAGCGTGTGCCGGAACAGCAGTTTCGTGTCATCGAACGAAGTCTCGTCGGCGTAAGTGACGTTGTCGACGAGATCGACGATAAGAGATTCGAACGTGTCCTGTCCGGCCGGGGTCACGGAGACACGGGTGCCCTTGGCGAACGGCCCGTGCAGCACGAAGGTATCGGACCCTTCATAGGTCAGGCGGCCCTCATGCAACGCCTTGAGCGCGTTCCAGATGGCTTGTGCGGGAAGCGGCGAAATCGAGGTGTACTCATTGCTCCACATCGTCTTGGCTCCATCCATCTCATTTAATCTGCCAACAGACTATCTGTGCACGGATTAAAATGCAAGAGGAATCTTGCGGCAAGGCCGAGACGCATCCCAAATCCCTTCGGCATTCCTGCCGGGATCGCTAAATTCGCACCCTCGCCGGCATAAATCCCCACCGGTTCTCCAGGGGCCGAGAGGGAGTGAGCCCGAAGATGAGAAAGGCCAACGCTCCCAAAACCGGGATGTAGCAAAGCAAGACAAGCCAGCCTGTCAGCCCGATGTCGTGCAGACGCCGCACGACGACTGCGATCGACGGCAGGATTCCCGCCAGCACGAAGAGCAGGGCAGGAATGTAACCGATCGAGGTCCTTGGGCCGTCGTCGAAGCCGCTTATCGCCAGGTTGAGGAGAATGCCGAAACCGAACAGCGCGACGAGTATGACGTAGAACCAGAGATAGAACGCCCAAAGCTCCTTGCGACCGGCCCGGCCGGTGAAATTGCGATAATCGTCCCCAAAAGCTCGCAGGAAATAGGCCCAGAGCCCCATGGGCCTGAGGGGGCGCGTTTCGAATGTCTGGCCAGATTGCTCCGGCCTGCCATTTGGTGACGATGCGGCGGGTTTTGCGGCGACGATTTCGTGAGCTGTTCCGTCGTCCGGTGTGAACTCGACCAGTATGCCTTTCGCAATGGTCACGTCTTGGGTCAAGTCGCTACGGCTGAAGATGTAACGCTTGCCATCAACGCCATTCACGTAACCGAAATCCTGATCCTGGTCGTAATGAAAGATTTCTCCGCGCATTGCTCCCCCCTTGCGTAGGATTTATCCTACTATTCTAGGTTGTGAACAATTGCAATATGCACGTTAAGATTAAGCGCTGACCCCCGCCGGCACCGGTCCCCACCGGTTTTCGCGTCCCTGTGTCGGGATCAGGGCGAAGACCAGGATGATCAGGCTGCCGAAGGTCGGGATCAGGATGAGCAGGCAGAGCCAACCCGACAGGCCGAGGTCGTGCAGGCGGCGCACGATCATACCGAGGCTGGGGAAGAACGTGGCCAGCAGGAAAGCGCCAAACAGCCCGATCGTCACCACCGGCATCTCGATGCTGTCGAAATTGCCTATCTGGACATCGGTGAAAACGCCGACGCCGATGACCACCAGCAGCGCGATCGTCCAGAACAGGCAATAGCCCCAATATTCCTTGCGGCGGGCGCGGCCGGCGAAATTGAAATAGTTCCCGGTCATCGCTCGCCAGAAATAAGACCAGAGATCGGTGGGCCCGGCTGGCTCGGCCGACCGGCCGAAGGGCTGCGCCTGAGATGCGACAGCCGCCGGCGCGGGATTAGCTTGAGCCGGCGCGGCGCTGGTGGCGGCGTCGGCGGCCGGGCTTGCAGCCTGGGCGGCGATCGAAAAAACGTCACGGGCCTGGCCGCCGCCCGCCTGGAACTCGACCGCCGTTCCCTTGGGCATCGCGGTTTGCCGGCGAAGGTTCTCGCGGGTGAAGGTGTAGCGGTTGCCGTCGGCTCCGGTGATGAAGCCGAAGCCCTGGTCCTCGTCATAGTGGAGCACTTCGCCGCGCATCACCCACCCCCTTGTCGCCCGTGTCCCTGCCAAGGTGTGGCACAGGGCCGAGCCCATGGGCAAGCCGTGCGACATGGCTACCATGGCAGCGGCAAATGAAGCATAAGGCTTCAAGTGCAGCCGCTTTTACCAAAGAGACGATGACCGCAGAGCATTCCGATGCCAGCGCCGCGACCGGGGATAGGCAGGTCGCAAGGCCTCCGAGGCAGACCTCCTCCAGGCTGGCCATCGACGCCACAGGCTTGATGTTCTGGCCGCCCGGCGAGGGCCTGGCGGGCATTCCGCGCGTGGAAAGCTTTCTCGTCAACGCGGCGTTGGCGGATCCGGACCCCAGCGTGGAGGTGGTGGCATGCCGATCCGGGCGGTTCCGGCCGCTTGCCGCCTACGAACAGGAGCATGTCGCGGCAGGGGAGATTTCACCGCATCGTGTCAAACGGTGGCCGGGGAGGCATATGGCGTTATCGCAAGCTTTCGAGACGGTGCGGCAGCAGCCCTGGGACAAGCGCGGGATGGACTGCCACCTGGCCAAGACGGTGACCAATGGCCGCAAGGGGATCGCCTACCAGGCGACGCGGCTCCTGATCCGCGCCTATCGCCTGTACCGGCGGGCGAGGGCCTGGGCCTGGTCGGGATTGCGCGGATATGCCCCCGCCCCGCTGGCCGAAACGGAGCCCGGCCTTGTGCTGATCAGCCATCACATCCTCACCCATGAAGACCGCTCCGCCGTTTCGGGCACCGCCGGCAAGCTTGCCTTCCTGTGCCACGACATCATCCCGCAATTGCGCCCCGATCTGCTTGGCACCAGCGGCGGCGAGGGCCGCTACGGCTCTTATCTCGAACAGCTCGTGCGCAGTGGCGCACCGGCATTCTGCGCCTCCAACGAGGTCGGCGCGACGCTGACCGATCACATGCGCGAGGCCGGCATCGCCACGCCGGTTGTGTACCGCTTTCCGATGCCCTCCATCCTGCACGCAAACGCATCGCGCGCCGGCACGACATCGCGCATCGAGTCCGGCGAACCGTTCGTGCTCTATTGCTCGACCATCGAAGTGCGCAAGAACCACATCCTGCTGGCGCGGGTCTGGCAGCAGGCGCGGGAGGAAGGCGTCAAGCTGCCGAGGCTCATCTGCGCCGGGCGCTGGGGCTGGATGATCGAGCCGCTGCGCGCTTATCTCAAGGCGCATCCCGAATTGCTCCAGTCGGTCACCTTCACCGGGCTGGTCAGCGACGAGCAACTCATCCGCTATTATCGCAGCGCCACATTCGGCGTCTTTCCCTCGCATATAGAGGGCTGGGGCTACGGCGCTTCCGAATGTCTCGATTTCGGCGTTCCGGTCATCGTGTCGACCGCGCCGTCGCTGATCGAGGCGAGCGGCGGGATGATGCCGGCGATCGATTCCAATGATCAGGCCGGCTGGTATGCCGCCATCCGCCGGATGGCCGAGGACCATGACTGGCGCTCCTCGCTTGTGGAGCGCATCGCAAGGCAACACCGTCCGACGCCGGCTTCCGCAAGCTGGGCAGCCATCAAGGCCGGTCTGCAGGCGTCGGTCTCCCGGGCTTCGAACGCCTGACCGAACCGGATCACGCGGCCGACCGGTTTCGACCCGTTACCGGCCTGGAACAATGAGGAAAAACCGAGTGCAACAGGGCTGTCTGGCGGAGGCAAAATGAAGAGCAAAAGACTTGCCTTGTACACTTTCGGCATATTCCGTGCGCCAGCCAGTGATCCCGTGAACCAGGGCTTTCATGACCGCAACGATCGCAATTTTCTGATTGCCGAAACGAGCGAGGGATTCATCGCAAGGTCGGGCTATGAGGAAGAAGCTGGTCCGGAAAGCTGGGGCACGCAAGTTTTCCCGCGCTTCTACCGTGAGCAGGGAGACGGCTGGACGCCATCGACGCTGTCGTTGTGGAAAGATTTGGCATCACCAATGGCATTCACCTACGCAGGAATTCACATGGAGGCGATGCGGCACGGGCGGGAATGGTTTCTCAAACCGGCATGGCCACCCTATGTGCTTTGGTGGGTCGACTGGGACCATAAACCCGCTTGGGGGGAGGCCGTGGTCCGACACGAATTTCTCCATGACCACAAGGCCAGCCCTTTTGCCTTCGATTTCAAAACCTGTTTCGATGAAGATGGCCGCCCGACGGCGATCGACAGCCAAATGATCAAACAAAATATGCGTTTGAATGAAAAGCGGCAGCAGCAAACAAGCTGATCTGGCGCCAAGGCGGCTATCCGCCCTGGACCTGGCGCAACGCCCGCGCCAGCAACCGCCGCAGTTTCTTACGATGGCCGCTTCGGCTTCTTGTGCTTTGGCGGGCCGGCATTGTCGAATTTCGGCTTGCCCGGCTTCTTTGCCCAGGGCTTTGCCTCATGCGCGGTAGCCGGGCGCTGGTCGGCTGCTGCCGGTGCGCGCTTTTCGAATTTGCGCTTCGGCGCGTTCGGGTCGAATGGCGCCTTGCCGCGATGCGGTTTCTTGTCCGGGCTCGGCGGCTGATAGCCGGCGCGCGACAGATCCGGCGTGCCCTCGAGCCGCTTCACCACGATGTTGCCCTGCAATTTGCGGTCGGGTCCGATGGCGGCCAGAAAACGGTCGGCCCAATCCGCCGCGATCTGCACGAAAGTCTCCTCCGGCTGCATCTTGATGGCGCCGATCTCGCGCTTGGAGATGCTGCCGGCCCGGCACAGCATCGGGATCAGCCAGCGCGGCTCGGCATTCTGCCGACGCCCGACCGACAGCGAGAACCAGACGCTGGCGCCGAAATCGTCGCGGCGGCTGGGCGCCTCGTCGCGGGGCGTGAATTTCTCGCCCGCCGTTCTTTCGCGCGAAGGCGTGAACGGGGCGACGTCCATCAGATCCTCGGGCGCCGAGCGGCTGGCGCGGCACTGGCGCACGAAGGCGGCCGCCACCTGCTCGGCGCCATGACGGCTGAGAAGCGCGTCGATGAAGGTGCGCTCGTCATCCCTCACCGGCTCATCGAAGGCCGGGTCGGCGAGGATGCGCTCGTCGTCGCGGCGGATCACGTCGTCGGCCGAGGGCGGGCTTGCCCATGTCGCCTTGAGGCCGGCGTTCTGCAGCAGCCGCTCGGTGCGCCTGCGGGCGCTGTTCGGCACGATCAGCGCGCTGACGCCCTTGCGCCCGGCGCGCCCTGTGCGGCCGCTGCGGTGCAGCAGCGTTTCCGGGTTGGTCGGCAAATCGGCGTGGATCACCAGTTCGAGATTGGGCAGGTCGATGCCGCGCGCGGCGACGTCCGTTGCGATGCAGACCTTGGCGCGGCCGTCGCGCATGGCCTGCAGCGCGTGGCTGCGCTCGTTCTGGCTGAGCTCGCCCGACAGGGCCACGACCGAAAAATTGCGGTTGTTGAAGCGCGCGGTGAGATGGTTGACGGCGGCGCGCGTGTTGCAGAACACCAGCGCGTTCTTCGCCTCATAGAAACGCAGCACGTTGATGATGGCGTTCTCGCGATCGGCCTGGGCGACGTTGAGCGCCCGGTATTCGATATCGAGATGCTGCTTCTCCTCGCCGGCGGCGGAGATGCGCACGGCATCGCGCTGGTAGCCTTGAGCCAGCGTCGCGATCGAGCGCGGCACGGTGGCCGAGAACATCAGCGTGCGGCGCTCGGCCGGGGCGGCGTCGAGGATGAATTCGAGGTCTTCGCGAAAGCCGAGGTCGAGCATCTCGTCGGCCTCGTCGAGCACCACGGCCTTGAGCGCCGACATGTCGAGCGATTGCCGTGTGATGTGGTCGCGCAGCCGGCCGGGCGTGCCGACGACGATGTGGGCGCCGCGCTCCAGCGCGCGCCGCTCGGTGCGCATGTCCATGCCGCCGACGCAGGACGCCACCGTGGCGCCGGTCGGCTCGTAAAGCCATTCCAGTTCGCGCGTCACCTGCAGTGCCAGCTCCCGCGTCGGCGCCACCGCCAATGCCAGGGGTGCCGTGGCCGCGCCAAAGCGTTCCGCGCCGTCGAGCAGCGTCGGGGCCATGGCAAGGCCGAAGGCCACGGTCTTGCCCGAACCGGTCTGCGCCGACACCAGTGCGTCGGCCTGCCCGAGCTCCAGCACGGCCTTCTGCACCGGCGTCAGCTCGGCATAGCCGCGTTTTTCCAGCGCCTTTGCCAGCGCGGGAACAATACCTTCGAAGTTGGACATCTCGCTCTTTCGGAATTCAGGGTTCTGCGCTCATCATGGAGCACGAGCCGGGGCCGGCGCCGCGCCAGCCAAACAATCTTGGCCGTTCGTACTTCTTGGCGTCGCTCTTGTACAGGGCGAGCAGCACTGCCTTCCCTTCTCCCCTTGTGGGAGAAGGTGTCGCCGAAGGCGACGGGTGTTCCAGGGAACGCCAACGCCTCACTCCGCTGGAACACCCCTCATCCGTCTCGGCGCTAACGCGCCGATCCACCTTCTCCCACAGGGGGAGAAGGAAAGCCGCGCCTCGTCCCAATTGACTCCTGCCGCAAACCGCGTAAAAGCCCGCTTCGAACGGGATCGTTTTTCGATGCGCGGCCTTTTGATGGCTCTTCTTGCATTCGACGCCCCCAGCCACAATGTAAAGCATTGGGCCGGGCGCTTGGACGCGTCCGTCCGTTCCAGCAAAACCCCATTCTTGGCCGAAAAAACTGGCAAAACCACCGCCAAAACGGTGTGATTCCCTTGGCCTAACCACCCTCTCCCGGGTCCGGCCCGGGGGACGGAACCCGCATCGGCCGGCGGGTTTTCTCCAAAAACCAAGCGGAGAGGGACAGGAGATATCAGATGAGTTTCAAGGTTGCAGTCGTCGGCGCCACGGGCAATGTGGGCCGGGAAATGCTCAACATACTGGAAGAGCGCGGCTTTCCGGTAAGCGAAGTGGTGGCGCTGGCCTCGCGGCGCAGCCAGGGCACGAAAGTGTCGTTCGGCGACCGCACGCTGAAGGTCAGGGCGCTCGACCAATATGATTTTTCCGACACCGACATCTGCGTCATGTCGGCCGGCGGCAACGTCTCCAAGGAATGGTCGCCGAAGATCGGCAAGCAGGGCTGCGTCGTCATCGATAATTCGTCGGCCTTCCGCTATGACCAGGACGTGCCGCTGATCGTGCCGGAAGTGAACCCGGACGCGATCTCGCTGTTCACGCGCAAGAACATCATCGCCAACCCGAACTGCTCGACGGCGCAGCTCGTCGTGGCGCTGAAGCCGCTGCACGATTTCGCCACCATCAAGCGCGTCGTCGTCGCCACCTACCAGTCGGTGTCGGGCGCCGGCAAGGAAGGCATGGACGAGCTCTTTACCCAGACCCGCGCGGTGTTTGTCGCCGACCAGGTCGACGTCAAGAAGTTCACCAAGCGCATCGCCTTCAATGTCATCCCGCATATCGACGTCTTCCTCGATGACGGCTTCACCAAGGAAGAGTGGAAGATGGTCGCCGAGACCAAGAAGATGCTCGACCCCAAGATCAAGCTGACGGCGACCTGCGTGCGCGTGCCGGTGTTCATCGGCCATTCGGAAGCGGTCAATATCGAGTTCGAGAAGCCGATCACCGCCGACGAGGCGCGCGATATCCTGCGTGACGCTCCCGGCTGCCAGGTCTTGGACAAGCGCGAGGACGGCGGCTATATCACGCCGCTGGAATCGGCCGGCGAGGACGCCACCTTCATCTCGCGCATCCGCGAGGATTCGACCGTCGACAACGGCCTGTCGATGTGGGTGGTGTCGGACAATCTGCGCAAGGGCGCGGCGCTCAACGCGGTGCAGATCGCCGAGCTGCTGGTCGAGCGCGGCCTGATCCAGCCGAAGAAGAAGGCGGCCTGAGGGCTGGTTTGTTTTCGCTCACGGGCCGTATCGCCGCTGCCGCGGCGGGCCCTCCGCGAGGGCGCCGGACGACCGGCGGCCCGCGGTCGCGGGCTCGGCCTTCGGCCGGGGCGCTTTTCCTTCTCCCCTTGTGGGAGAAGGTGGATCGGCGCGTAGCGCCGAGACGGATGAGGGGTGTTCCAGCGGAGTGAGACGTTGGTGTTCCATTCATGACTAGCACTCAGCCCATAGATATCACCCTACGTCCGGCCATAGGTTCGGATGCCGCCGCCATCGCCAAGACGATGCGCGCGTCGCTCGATGCTTTCGAGTGGATGCCGCTCCTGCACACCCCGGAGGAAGACCTATCCTTCATCCGCGACATCGTCCTGCCACGGCAGCAGGTGATGGTGGCCGAAGCCGATAGCGAGATTGTCGGCTTCATCGCCGTCAGCGGCGATTGGGTGGAACAACTCTACCTCGACCCGGCCTGGGCGGGGCAAGGCATAGGCAGCCGGTTGCTGGTCGACTCGACCGCTGCCTTGCCGGTCGTGAAACTCCATTGCTTCCAGGCCAACACCGGCGCCCGGCGTTTCTATGAGCGCCATGGGTTCCGTGCGGAAGCGTTCGGCGACGGCACCACCAACGAGGAGGGGCTGCCGGATATTCTGTACGTCCGCAGACGTTGACCGCTTACTGAACCCGTCCGTTCTCCGCCGCCAGTCCACGCAACAAGACCATTGCCTCCTCCGCCCGCTCCGCCGGTACGAACAGATGATCGTGATAGAAGGCCGAGACCGGATTGACGCCCATGCCGGCGGCGGCGAGCCGTGTGGTGATGGCGGCGAGGAAGCCGACCGCTTCCAGGGACGAGTGGACGTTCAAAGTGATCATCCGGCAACGGAATGAGGCGCTCAGCCCGGCTGCCTTTGCTGTATCCTCCGTCACGATCAGCGTCGTGCCCTCGCGCTCGAGGAAGAGCATCACGGGGTCGAGGTTCTTCGGCTGGGAAACTCCAGGCGCCAGCGTGACAAAGACATAGGTCCCGTCGAGCAATTCCGGCGTCATCGACGCCAACAATGTCTTCAGATCGGTTTCGCCGGTCATTCGTCTCGCCTCTTGGGCGGGCCATGGCCCACAGGCTTCTCAATATCCGCAACCTGTACATGCCGATAGTCCGCACACCGGGCGCACGACATTGCGATGTCGCTGACGGCTGGGCTTGCGGATCTGCCGCATCGCACAATACAGGAGCCGAGGGCCGACGCCGGTCCATGAAAGGCCCGTCCATGATCGTTCGCCCGCGCCCCAACTTCCTGCAGTTGTTCTTCATCATGCGCGGCTCCGTGGTGCCGCGCATCCTGCCGCAGATCTTTGGGTTCGCCATCTACTCGGCGGTCATCCTTGCCCTGGCGCGGTGGTTCGAGCTCGATCTCGGCGTCTTCAACATCGCGCCGTTCGGATTGGTGGGCGTGACGCTGTCCATCTATCTGTCGTTCCGCAACAACGCCGCCTATGACCGCTGGTGGGAAGCGCGCAAGCTGTGGGGCACGCTGGTTTTCGAAATCCGCAATCTGGCGCGCGCCACGACCAGTCTCATTCCCGATCCGGCCGAGCAGCGCGCCTTGCTGATGGAGGCGCTGGCCTTCTGTCATTTCCTGCGCGGCCAGTTGCGCAAGACCGACAGCGTGAAAGATGCCCGCGCCTTCATCGACACGGAAGCAGAAACGGCGGCAAATTTCGCCAATCCGGCGGATGAGATGGTCAGGCGCATGGGCCGGCGGGCCAACGCGCAGCGCCGGGCGGGCGAAGTCGATCCGATCGGCTTCCGCATCCTCGACGAGAGGCTGGCGTCGATCACCGCCATCCAGGCCGGCTGCGAGCGGATCGCCGGCACGCCCTTGCCCTTCGCTTATACGCTGCTGGTGCATCGCACGGCCTACATAGTCTGCCTGCTCCTGCCGATCGGGCTGATCTCGACCACGGGCTGGGCGACGCCGCTGTTCACCGCGCTGATCGCCTACACCTTCTTTGGCCTCGACGCGCTTTCGGAAGAGCTCGAGGATCCTTTCGGCACCGAGGCCAACGACCTCGCCCTCGACGGCCTGTGCCGCGTCTGCGAGATCTCGGTGTTCGAGGCACTGGGCGAAACACCGCCGAAAATGCTCCCGGCCGAGAAGTTCTATTTTTCATAGCAAGTCCTGACTCGGCCGGCGTTCGAACCGCCCGCGCCCTGACGAGTGCAGTGGCATTTCGGCCACCTCAACGCGGGCCTTGACGTATCGGCCTGCGTCTCGTATAGAACCAAAAGGTTATATAACCATATGGTTTTATAAGTATGACGACCGACAGTCTCAGCCTGACCCTCGCTGCGCTTGCAGACCCGACGCGGCGCGCCATCCTGGCGCGGTTGTCGCGCGGCGAGGCTTCGGTGACGGAGCTGGCGGAGCCCTTTGCCATGAGCTTTCCGGCGGTGTCGAAGCATCTCAAGGTGCTGGAGCGTGCCGGCCTTGTGGTGCGCGGCCGCGACGCGCAATTCCGGCCGCGCCGCCTGCAGCCGGAGCCACTGCGCGAGATCGACGCGTGGCTGGAATCCTATCGCGTGCTGTGGGACGGGCGGTTCGATCGGCTCGAAACCTATCTGCAGGCTTTGCAAAAGGGAGATCCCGACGGCAGCCATAGCTGAAGCCGCCGGCCCATTCAAAGAGGGGAAAAAAGTGACAGATCAGTCGATAGACCTTCCGTCCGACGACCCGGCGATCATCATCACCAGGACGTTCGATGCGCCGCGCGCCCTGATGTTCAAGCTGTTTACCGATCCCTATCATCTGGTGCGGTTCTGGGGGCCGGAAGGATCGAGCTACCCGGTCTGCCAGATGGATGTGCGGCCGGGTGGCGAATGGCGCCTGACCATGCGTTTCGCCGACGGCAGCGAGTATCCGACCAACAGCGTCTATCTCGAGATTGCCCCGCCGGAGCGGATCGTCTACCGCGACGCGCCGCTCGACCGCAGCCAATGGCAGGACAGCCTGCCCGCGCCCAACATGGTGACAACTATCGTGTTCGAGGATTTCGGCGGCGGGACGCGGATCGTCGCCACTATCCGCGCCAACTCCATCGCCGCCCGGGACATGGCGGTGAAGATGGGCTTTGGCCAGATGGTGATGGCGAGCTACGCGCGCCTGGAGGCCTATCTCAAGACGCTTTGAACGAAGCGCGGTCCCGATGTCGCGTCGAGGGCCGCCGCACCGGACAGCAAAAAGAATCCGTGGCGTGTCGGGTCATCGTCCCGCCGCGCGTCCTTGGATCGACCTTCGCCAAGAAGGCCGGCGCCTGAACCTGAATCACCGGAGGGAACATCAATGAGCATTTCCGAAGTTGCACCCGTTTCGACTGGCGCCCTGTGGACCGGCCGCGTCCTCAGCGGCATCATCGTGCTGTTCATGATCTTCGACGGCGCCATCAAATTGCCGCCGCTCGACATCGTCACCCAGACGATGGTGCCTCTTGGCTGGCCGGCAGATCCGAACGTCGCGCGCATGCTCGGCGTCATCGGCCTGATCGCGACGGCGCTCTACGCCTGGCCGCGCACTTCGGTGCTCGGCGCCATCCTGCTCACCGCCTATATGGGCGGCGCCATCGCAACCAAGCTGCGCATCGACAGCCCGCTGTTCTCGCACACGCTGTTCGGCGTCTATCTCGGTGTCATCCTGTGGGCGGGACTGTTCCTGCGCGACCCCAGGCTGCGCGCATTGCTCCCGTTCAGCCGATAGTCTCACTGTTTTGACGCAATCCCTGGAGAAAGCGCTATGCGCTTTCCCGGGAAAACCGCTTCACACTTTTCTACTTTAGGGAGAGAAAAATGTTCAGCACCATCCTCATCATTCTGCTCGTCATCATCGCCGCCGTCCTCATCTATGCCGCGACGCGGCCCAATGATTTCGTTACCACCCGCACCGCCACCATCAAGGCCCCGCCGGAAGCGATCTTCCCGCTGATCAATGATTTCAGCCGCTGGCCGGCATGGTCGCCTTACGAAAAGCTCGACCCCGACATGAAGCGAACGCTCTCCGGCGCGCAAAGCGGTAGGGGTGCCGTTTATGCCTGGGAAGGCAATGGCAAGGCCGGCAAGGGGCGCATGGAGATCGTCAACTCAGTGCCGTCCTCGCTGGTGTCGCTCAAGCTCGATTTCGAGAAGCCGTTCCGGGCCAGCAACAGCGTCGACTTCACCTTGACGCCTTCGGGCGATAACACCGCCGTCAACTGGGCCATGCGCGGCAGCCGCCCCTTCATCGCCAAGCTGATGGGCCTGTTCATGAATTTCGACACGCTGATCGGCAGGGATTTCGAGGCCGGGCTCGCCAATTTGAAGCGCCTCAGCGAGGCATGATCGGCGTGGGACGATACTGCATGGTCGAGATCGTCATTCTCCTCGGGATCAAATCAGCTGTCTGAGAGTTAAGGACTCGGCGGCGAGACGGCGATCCGCGTGAGAGAGGAACGAAAATGAAGAAAATCCTGACCATTCTGGTGTTGGCGACGGCGCTCGGTGCGTGCTCGCAGACGGAACAAGGCGCTGCGGTCGGCGGCCTTGGTGGCGCAGCGATCGGCGCAGCCGTGGCCGGCGATCCGGTCCAGGGCGCAGTCGTCGGAGGCGCGGTTGGCGCCGTTGCCGGCGCCCTGATCGGCCATGCCAGCGAACGCGGCCAATGCCGCTATCGCGACCGTCACGGCCGTGTCTATGTAGACCGCTGCCCGCGCGGCTATTGACCGGCGCTGGACTGTAGCCGGCAAACGGCGGGCAACAGGCCCGCCGTTTCTACAGCAGTTCCCGGATGGCCTGCCACGCGTCACGGCCGAGATGCGCATCGTCAAGATCATTGCCGCCATGTGCGTGCGAGCCCGACCGTGGCGTGGTTTCACCCGGCAGCAGGATGCGGTGGCCCGCGCCGGGGGCGCACACGAGGCGCGTGGCCTTTCCGGCATCCTTTCGGCGCCGGACAATCGACCGGGCAAAATCCAGCGATGGCCACAGCGCGTCATCGCCGCCCGCGACCAGCACAATCTCCGCCGAAATGGCCTCGACGGGAATGGCGGCCCTGTCTGCCTCCTGCCTGAAGCTTGTCAGGCAATGCTCGAAAAGCCCCCTGTAGGACACAAGGCCATCGACACGGCTCGCGTTCCAATGCGGGTCGGTTGGAACGAACGGGAGTGGAATCCCCTTGAGCGTCCATGAAGAGCGCTCGGGCCAGTCCATGCCGTCGCGGCCCGGCCCGATGTTTCCCCAAACCACCGATGTCGGGCTGATCGCAGCCACGGCATCGATGCGCGGGTCATGAGCCGCCGCAAGCAACGATGCTTCGGCGCCTTTCGAGGTGCCGACATAGACGATGCGGCGGCAGCCCAACCCGACAAGGCAGTCTGTTGCCGCGAAAAACGTCTCGAGAGGGATTTCGCAGATGCCGGGAACCTGGCCTTCGCCGCCGAACCACTGGAGCGCGAGCGCGGATGCCCCTTCCCTGGCAAACAGTCCGGCGCGAGCGGCATCGACACGGCCGCTCGATCCGCTCAACACAACGACACCCGTCGTGGCATCAGCGCATCGCAACAGCGTTCCGGCAACGCCACCGGACAGGATTTCTTCCGTGACTGCCTGTTCGCCCATCCGCTCCATCAGCCTGAATGCCATGGCATTGCCGGACAATAGCAAAACGGCGGGCACAGCCCGCCGTTTCGTCGATGCGATGACGCAATATTTATTCGGCCGTGGCGGCTTCCGCCTCGGCCGGAGCTGCTGCAGCGGCGGCAACCGCGGCGGCGGCGTCTTCCTGCGCCTTCTTCAGAAGGGCCGCGCGTTCCTGGGCTTTCTTGCCGGGCTCCGCCTTCTTCGGGTTGGAGCGGGCGTCGCGCTTGGCAAGGCCGGCCTCGTCGAGGAAGCGCAGCACGCGGTCGGTCGGCTGGGCGCCGTGCGACAGCCAATGTTTGACGCGGTCGGCATCGACCTTGACGCGCTCGCCGTCCTTCGGCAGCAGCGGATTCCACGAGCCGAGCGACTCGATGAACCGGCCGTCACGCGGCGAACGAGCGTCGGCAACGACGACGTGGTAGTAAGGACGCTTCTTCGAGCCCGCACGGGCCAGTCTGATCTTCAGTGCCATTTCTTTTCTCCTAAAAGCTCTGATTTCGTTTAATTGGATTTAGCTGAATTTTTTGTTTGTGCATGTCGTTGTCCCAAAACCGCTGAGCACTTTTGGGCGACATGCACCGGTCAGCCGGTTTTCGTCACGCCGTTGGCTGCGGCGATCTGTTCGTGGTGGCGGATCACTTCGCGGACGACGAAGTTGAGGAACTTCTCCGCGAAATCGGGGTCGAGATGCGCGTCCTTCGCCAGCTGGCGAAGACGGGCGATCTGCTGCTGCTCGCGCGCCGGGTCGGCCGGCGGCAGGCCATGCTCGGCCTTGAGCACGCCGACCGCCTTGGTGCAGCGGAAGCGCTCGGCCAACATGTGGATGAGGGCGGCATCGATGTTGTCGATCGAGGCGCGATAGCCGGCCAGGATGGTGCGGGCGTCGGCCATGTCCTTTTCTTCATTCATCCGTATTCTCACTTCTTCTTGCCAAGGCCCGGCAGTCCGCCTCCGCCGAGGCCGGGAAGCCCCGGAAGTTTCATGCCGCCGGGAAGGCCCGGCAGGCCGCCGCCGGGAAGACCCCCAGGCAGGCCTTTCATGCCTCCGAGGCCCGCGGCCTGCGCCTGCTTCTGCAAGGCTTCCAACTGCTTGGGATCCATCTTCGACAGATCGGGCATGCCGCCGCCCATCATACCCCCCGGGCCGCCGGGCATCATGCCGCCAAGGCCCATCTTGGAGGCGAGGCCGCCCATCATGCCGCGCATCAGGCCGCCGCCTTTGCCCTTGCCGCCCATCGCCTTCATCATGTCGGCCATGCCGCGATGCATCTTCAGGAGCTTGTTGATCTCGGCCGCGTCGGTGCCGGAGCCGGCGGCGATGCGCTTCTTGCGCGAGTGTTTGAGCATATCCGGATTGGCGCGCTCGGCCTTGGTCATCGAGGAGATGATGGCGAGCTGGCGGCCGAACATCTTGTCGTCGAGGCCGGCGGCGGCCATCTGGTCCTTCATCTTGCCCATGCCGGGCATCATGCCCATGATGCCGCCCATGCCGCCCATCTTCGACATCTGCTGAAGCTGCTGGGCAAGGTCGTTCAGGTCGAACTTGCCCGACTGCATCTTCTTGGCCATCGCCGCCGCCTGCTCGGCATCGATGTTCTCGGCGGCCTTTTCGACGAGCGAGACAATGTCGCCCATGCCAAGGATGCGGTCGGCGATGCGCTTGGGGTGGAATTCCTCCAGCCCGTCCATCTTTTCGCCGGTACCGATCAGCTTGATCGGCTTGCCGGTGACGGCACGCATGGAAAGCGCCGCACCGCCACGGCCGTCGCCGTCCATGCGGGTCAGCACAAGGCCGGTGATGCCGACGCGGTCGTCGAAGCTCTTCGCCAGATTGACGGCGTCCTGGCCGGTCAGCGAATCCGCCACCAGCAGGATCTCGTGCGGGCTCGACACCTTCTTGATGTCGGCCATCTCGACCATCAGCGGCTCGTCGATATGGGTGCGGCCGGCGGTGTCGAGGATGACGACGTCGTGGCCGCCGAGCTTGGCCGCCTGCACGGCGCGCTTGGCGATATCGACCGGGTTCTGGCCGGCAATGACCGGCAGCGTCGCGACCTTGACCTGCTCGCCGAGCTGGCGCAGCTGCTCCTGCGCGGCGGGACGCCGCGTGTCGAGCGAGGCCATCAGAACCTTCTTGTTCTGCCGCTCGGTCAGCCGCTTGGCGATCTTGGCCGAGGTGGTCGTCTTGCCGGAGCCCTGCAGGCCCACCATCATGATGACGACGGGCGCCGGCGCATTGAGGTCGATGGCGACGCCTTCGGCGCCCAGCATGTCGACCAGCTCGTCATGGACGATCTTGACGACCATCTGACCGGGCTTGATCGACTTCAGCACCGCGGCGCCGACGGCCTTCTCGCGTACCTTGTCGGTGAAGGACCGCACCACTTCCAGTGCCACGTCGGCCTCGAGCAACGCACGGCGCACCTCGCGCAGTGCCGCCGAGACATCCGCCTCCGACAGCGCGCCGCGGCCGGTCAGGCCGTTGAGGATGGAGCCAAGGCGCTCTTGTAGGGACTCAAACATTGGTCAACCCGCCGCTCGAGAGCGCCTTGGAGTCATAGTAATCCCTGTCGGGCCGGTGGCCCTCCACGCCTCTTGTGCGCTCCTGCAGCGATTCAAACATTCGTTTTCCTTTTCCCTGGCACCCGGATGGTGCCCGAGAGGTAATGCGTTCGCGCCAACTGTCCAAGCAAAAGCAAAGCCCAAAACCAAAAAGCACCCGGGGGCGCATTGCGCTGCCGGGTGTTGGCCTCCAGGATCTCTTTATAGCACCCGCCTCAAAGAGGCTTCGGCGTCCTGGTCGGCTTGCTCGGAGGGATACTCGTCGCGGAATTCGAGGCGTGTAGACAGGAAATCGGCCGCGGAGTCAAGACAAGGGCCGGGCGGCGCCGTTCCTCGCGCCCCGATCAGCCTGCCTTCGCGCCGCTCGGAAGCTTAGCCGTGACCTTCAGCGGCGAGCGGGGATGCAGCAGCAGCACGATCGTCAGCAGGCTGCAGGCGATGCCGATAAGGGCGATGAGAACGGCATCCGACGTCATCCAACCGGGGCCTTCGAGCGGCCTCGCGATGAACAGGGCGAAGGAGTTGTAGCTCTCCTGGTGCGAGATCAGCAGGAAGCCGGTCAGATTGTTGCCGAGATGGGCGCCCAGCGCCGCACCGAGGTTGCCCGTGACATAGACCACGAGCGTCAGAAGCAGCGCGAAAGCCGCGATCGAGACCAGCACGCAAGCGTTGATGGCAAGCGACGAAGCGCTGCTCCAGTGCAGCGAGGTGAACAGCAGGCCCGGCAGCAGCGCCCAGATGAGCGGGCTCCTGAACCGGTTGGCCAGGCCACGCAGCAGGTAGCCGCGAAACAGCACCTCCTCCGACGAGGTCTGCAGCAGAGTGAGCGCGACGATCGGAATCAGAAACAGCAGCCAGGAAGACAGGCTGATCGTGCCGCGCGCGATCTCCGGCTGCAGCAAATAGAGCAGGATTTCGGACAGAGCCGAGGTGATCAGCACCGCGACCAGCCCCTTGAGGAAGTCCGGCCAGGAGACGCGCCGGCTGACGCCAAGCAGCGCCGACAGCGGTTCGCCATGCACCCATCGCATGGCGATCCACAGGCCGATCCAGATGCCGGCGAAGGAGGCGAGGGCGCTGAGGATGCCGATCGGCGAGGCGAGGAAATCCTGCATGCCGGACGGCGAAGCAGCCGCCTGCCAGGCGAAGTAGGCATAGGTGCCGCCGAACAGTACGGCCGCGGTGGTGACGGCCCAGAGCAGGACGACGATCAGCGTTCCGAGGAAGAGACGCAGCAAGGTCGTCCTGGCGTTCGGCGAGTGCCGGTAGCGTTCGAAGGCAGTGTCGTCGATCTTCACGCTGAGCCCCTCGCCCGAATCCATCGCCTCTGATCTAGCCGATGGCCTCGGAAATCGGAATTGCTATTCGTCAGGGTTCAATGCGCGAACAAACACCGCGCGGCACCCAGGCGCCGCGCGGGTAGGAACGGCTATTCCGTTTGTTGCCAGCAGCCGCGATCGCGACCGCCGGCTTCCATCAACGCACCACGTACATGATGCGCCGTGTCTGGGGATCGATCAGCGCCGGCTGGCCGTTCACATAGACGTAGCGGTAGTTGTAGTCGGGAATTTCGCGCAGCTCGACTGTGTCGGGCAAGGTGGCGCCGGTCACCACCTCGCCGTCGAGATAGACGGGGTCGAGGCGATGCGTATCGACATAGGTGCGCACTTCGGCCGGAGGCGGGGGAAAGGCGTCCTCGACCGGCTCGCCGGCGACGATCGCCCCGGTATAGTCGGTCGAATAGTCGCCGATGTCTTTCGGCGGCGAGACGACGGCAACGCTGGAGCCGTGCGGACGCTGCGTCAGCACCACCCGGCTGCCGCTGAAATCGGCCGTGACATAGTCGGAATAGACCCAGCCCTGGCCGCCGGCTTCGGCAATGGTGCACCATTTGCTGTTTTCGATGCAGCCATTGAGCGTCGCCGACTGGCCAGCGGCGAGCACGCCGATGACAGGATATTGCGGGCCGGGGCCGGCGCGCACGTTGAGATCGGTGACGGCCGAGACGGCGGTGTCGGCAAAGGCGGCACCCGACATCACGGTCATCATCCCGGCGATTGCGGGAAACAATAGGGATTTCATGGTTTCTCTCCGTTTTCATGGCCCCTCGGCGGTGAAAACGGGGCAGTCGCGCATGCGTTCCGGCTAAAACGCCTGCGCCGCCTCACGATTTGTTCCCGCACCTTTCGGCAGGCCCGTCAAAAGGTCGTGAACGAAAGCCAGTTTTCGCGCCGTCACGTCCGAAATGACGAAGGGATAGAGGTCGGGCAGACCCATGCAGCGGTTGATCGAGTTGGAGGCTTCCGACAGCACCAGCCAGCGCGCAAGAATCTTGTCGAAGGGCTCGGGCGTGTTGGCGGGTTCCGAAGGGGCTGCCTGCAGTTCGCCGCCCGTGTCGCCCCGCGGCAAATCGTTGGCTTCCACCGTCTCAAGCCGGCCGAGCGGGAAGTTCAGCGCATGGACCATCTCCAGCGTGTCGGTGATGTGCAGGTGGTGAGCCCAGGTTTCGGCCCAGTCCTCCCAGGGATGCGAAGTGGCGTAGGCCGAGATGTGGTCTTGCTGCCAGTCGGGCGCAGCACCGTTGGCGTAGTAAGTCTTCAACGCCTGTTCGTAATCGGTGCGCTCGTCACCGAACAAGGCGCGGAAAGCATCCAGCCTCCGTGGGTCGTCGCGGATCAGGCGGTCCCAGTAGTAGTGGCCGAGTTCATGGCGGAAATGGCCGAGCAGCGTTCGATAGTTCTCACCCATCTCGACGCGACGCTTCTCGCGCTCGGCGGAGTCGGCCTCGGCGACATTGAGCGTGATAAGGCCATTGTCATGGCCGGTGAGGATGCGTTCGCCGCCGGGCCCGCCGCCGATCGGATCGGCGAGGAAGTCGAAGGCGAGGCCGGCCTCGTCCGCGGGCGCCTGCTTGGGCGCCACCGGCAGGCCGAAGGCGAGCAGCGAATAGATGGCTCGCTTCTTCGCCGCTTCGACCCGGATCCAGCGGCGGCGGTTGCCGTCGACGGAGAGATCGGGGATCAGCTGGTTCAGCCCGCAGGCACGGCAAAAGACCTGCCCCGGCTCGGCCATCCAGTTGCAGGCGCATTCATCGGCATTGGTGCACTGAAAAGTGCCGTCCGCGCCCGACAGGGCAAAGCGGGCATGCTCGGGATCGTAGAGCACGAGGCTCCCGCAGTTCAGGCACTGCGCGTTCTCGAAATAGAGACGGTGGCCGCAATGCGGGCAGTCGAAGAGTTTCATGTCTGTCTCGATTCACCAGAGGAGGCACGGTGTGCATGGCGGCCCGTGCCCAAACGCGAACCGCGGGCCGGCGTTCCGCATTCCATCGAGACTATTTCGCCGCAAGCTGGGCGACGACCTGCCTGGCCACCGCCTCGCCCGACAGCCGCGCGCCGCCGCAAGTCTGTATCAGCGGGCCGGCGACATGCTCGCCGGCAAAGAAGATCTTTTCCGCGACCGGCTGCATCAGCGCCGCCCGCGCTTGCGAGCGGCCAGGGCGGGCAGCCGCATAGGCGCCGCGCACGAAGCGTTCGCCGCCCCAATTGGTCATCATGGCGCGCCCGACATGTTTGCGCGTATCGCCGCCGAAAATCCCGCACAGCCGGTCGACGACGAAGTCGATGCCGGCGGCCTCACCCGCGGCCGACATCTCCCAGGCGAAATCGCCGCCGACGAAGCCGACCATCAGGTCGAGGTCGAATGGGAAACACAGGAAATAGATGTCGTGCCTGGCCATTCGTTCGATCAAAAGGTCGTCGAAGGGCTGCAGGCCGAGCCTCGTGCCCGTGATTTCGACCGGCAGCTTGGTCAGCATGCCCATGGGCAGGTCGAAGAAGGCGCCGAAATGGGTGTCGGGCAGGGCAGGTGAAAACGCGATCTCCTCGAAGGCAAGCACCGCCGGCGAGGCGGTAACGATCACCGCCTTGGCGCGGATGGTGCCGCGGTCGGTGACGCAGGCGACGCCCGGCACGTCCCAGAGAATCTGGCGCACCGGCGTCGACAGTTCGACCGGCAAGCCGGCGCCGAAACGCGCGACCAGCGCGCCAAAACCCTCCTTGCTGAAATAGTTGGGGTCGAGATCGGCGGCGGCCTGAAAGTCGCGGATCGAAATCTCGTCCTCATCGGCGCCGAAATCCATCGGCCCGGCGAAGGTGGCGGCCGCGCGTGGCGCATGGCCTTTTTCCAGCAATGCGGAAAGGCGGTCGTCGTCGCCTACCCCGACCTCATGTTTCGCCAGCAATTCGAACAGCTTCGCATCGGCTGCCTTCATCTCGGCTTCCTCGGCCTCGCTCGCCTTGCGCTTGCGGTAGTAGAGGTGGTCGACGTTCATATCGTGGTGGTGCAGGGTCCAGCCGGCACTCTTGGCTTCGGGAAAATACGGATTGCGGTCGGCGGCATGCAGCCAGGCGCAGCCGATGTCGAAAGGCACGCCAAAATGCCGGTCGCTGGTCCAGGCGCGGCCGCCTATGCGGTCCATGGCCTCGAGCAGCTTGAAGGAGAGGCCCGCCGCCTGCACGGTCCTGGCCGCGGACAGCCCCGCCGAGCCGGCGCCGATGATCACGACATCAACGTCTTCCATGGCTATTTCGACCCCGCCACAATAATCACTTGATCGTAAGCAAATTCCCCGGCATTCGCCAGCATCGCGCCACAGGACGGTGACAAAGGCGCGTTTCGCTGGCAAATTCCCGCCGGGACGTGAATCAGGCAACCAGGAGAAAGACATGGCATTACTTGCCAAGGGTAGGATTTTAGCGGCCGCACTGGTGGCGGTGCTTGGGCTGGCGACGGGCGCGCAGGCGGCCGGGAGTTGCGGCAAGACCGGCGCCGGCTTCGATGCCTGGAAGCAGGATTTTGCCGCGGACGCCAAGGCCGAAGGTGTCGGCGCGAAGGGCCTGGCCGCTCTGGCCGGCGCGACCTACGCAACAAGGACGATCTCGGCCGACCGCGCCATCCACAAGGCGTTCAGCGGCTCGGTGGACGACTTCATGAAGCGCCGTGGCGGAGCCGCGATCATTTCCAAGGGCCGCTCGCTGAAGAAGTCGAACGCGGCGCTGTTCAGCCAGATCGAACGGAATTATGGCGTGTCGCCGGGCGTGCTGCTCGCCATCTGGGGCATGGAAACCGGCTTCGGCGCTTCCATGGGCAACCAGAATACGGTCTCCGCCATTTTGACGCTTGCTTATGATTGCCGCCGCCCGGACTACTTCCATCCGCATGCCATCGCGGCCCTGAAGCTGGTCGATCGCGGCGCGTTGACCTCCTCGTCGGTCGGCGCCATGCATGGCGAGGTCGGCCACACGCAGTTCCTGCCCGGAAATGTCTTGAAATATGCGGTCGGCAACGGAAACCTGCGCGACAAGGCCACAGCGCTGGCTTCCACCGCCAACTACCTCAAGGGTCATGGCTGGCGGGCCGGCGCGAGCGCGAGTGCCAATATGGGCGCGATTGCCGGCTGGAATTCGGCAAACGTCTATCAGCAGGCCATCGCGCGCATCGCCGACGCGATCGATGCCAACTGATTGAAGCCTCTGTTCGAGCAAGAGCCCGGCCATGCGCCGGGCTTTTTGTTGCGCGGGAGCGTCGCGGATGTTCGGAGTTGGCCGAGACCTCTAACTTCGTCATCCACGGGCGGAGCAGCCGCATAGCGGCGTCGCGGAGACCCGAGGATCCATTCCGTGACCTCGGCCGTGGAGTGCAGCGGAGCAGGATTCTGCACCGTGGCGAAGCGTTGGAGTCCCGGCATGGATCCTCGGGTCTGCGCCGCGTCGCTACGCTCCTTGCTCCGCCCGTGGATGACGAAGCGGTGGTGTTCCCGGCTAACCGCCAAGGTATGCGGGTTCACCAATGCGTCGGTCAAATTCCTTAGCCGGGGCGTATTTCACCTGACTCAATCGAACTCGGTGCAATGCCGGATTTCTATTTCACATCAATCACGTAGGAACAGCCGGCCAGCGTCTGGCCGGGGTGGGTATCGACGGTCGAGACATTGAGCGTGACGCGCGTGGAAAGGTTCACGTCGCCACTCTCCTCGGTGCTTTCGGCCACGACTTTCTCGCCGAGGAATTTGTCCGGCGTCGAGACCGTCGCCGGGACGTCGAGCTGCCGGGCGAGGTCGGGCGCGCCAATGCCGTCAAGCACGGCCATCGGCCCTGTCGCGGTGAAGACGATTGTCGCCGTCTCACGCCCGAAGACATGGACCGGAGCGGGCAATTGATACTGGCTGAGGAATGGATTGCCTGATGCAGTCTCCTTCCAGCCAAGCGTATCCGCCGCTCCGGGCTCGCTTGCGAGCCAAAGGGCAAAGCCGTTATAGGCCGGCACGTCGGCCCTGCATTCGATGAGCGCTGCAAGGTCGAGCGAGGCGGGGTCGAAATCCCCGGCCTTGGCCGGTGCCGCCAGAAGGACCAGCGGCACCAGGCTGAGACGGCGCATGCCTATTTGTTGCGGTTGCGCGCGGCCAGCGTGCGCAGCCTCAGCGCATTGAGGCGGATGAAGCCGGCGGCGTCCTTCTGGTCGTAGGCGCCGCGGTCGTCCTCGAAAGTGACCAGCGCGTCGGAATAGAGCGTCTTTTTCGACTTGCGGCCGGTAACCATGACATTGCCCTTGTAGAGCTTGAGGCGCACCGTGCCCTCGACGTCTTCTTGGCTCTTGTCGATCATCGCCTGCAGCATCAGGCGCTCGGGCGAGAACCAGAAGCCGTTGTAGATGAGTTCGGCGTAGCGCGGCATGAACTCGTCCTTGAGGTGCGCCGCACCCCGGTCGAGCGTGATCGATTCTATGGCGCGGTGGGCCACGATCAGGATGGCGCCGCCCGGGGTCTCGTAGACGCCGCGCGATTTCATGCCGACGAAGCGGTTCTCGACCAGATCGAGCCGGCCAATGCCATTGTCGCGGCCAAGATCGTTGAGCGCCGCCAGCATTGTCGCCGGCGACAGCTTCTTGCCGTTGAGCGCGATCGGGTCGCCCTTCAGGAATTCGATCTCGATCTCGGTGACCTCGTCCGGCGCGTCCATCGGCGAAACGGTGCGCTGGTGGACGAATTCCGGCGGCTCGCTCCACGGATCTTCGAGAACCTTGCCCTCGGAAGACGAATGCAGAAGGTTGGCGTCGACCGAGAACGGCGCCTCGCCCCTCTTGTCCTTGGCCACTGGGATCTGGTGCTGCTCGGCGAAATTGATCAGATCGGTGCGTGACTTGAACGACCAGTCGCGCCACGGTGCGATGACCTTGATGTCGGGGTTCAGCGCATAGGCCGATAGTTCGAAACGCACCTGGTCGTTGCCCTTGCCGGTGGCGCCATGCGCGATCGCATCGGCGCCGGTCTCCTTGGCGATCTCGACGAGATGCTTGGAGATCAGCGGCCGCGCGATCGACGTGCCGAGCAGATAGGTGCCTTCATAGACGGTGTTGGCGCGAAACATCGGGAAGACGAAGTCGGAGACGAATTCCTCGCGCACATCGACGATGCGGATGTCCTTGATGCCCATCATCTCGGCCTTCCGGCGCGCCGGCTCCAGCTCGCCGCCCTGGCCGAGATCGGCGGTGAAGGTGACGACCTCGGCACCGAGTTCGGTCTGCAGCCATTTCAGGATGATGGATGTGTCGAGGCCGCCGGAATAGGCGAGCACGACTTTCTTGACGTCTTTGGTCTTGGACATTTCGGCTCCGTCGATGGCGGACGCTTGAAGCAAGGGCGTCACGCATTGTCGGAGCGCCTTTTAGCAGGAACGGCAAAGCGAGCAAGCACGCGCGGCGCCAGACTGCTGATCCAGCGGGGTGGCGGGAGCGGCGATGCGCTGGGTTGCCCGGGCAGTGGTGCTCTGGCGTGCGCCACACCACGCGAGCAACGGTTAGATCACGCGCCACTCGGAAATCGGTCGGGTCATAAAGGCTCATGCGGAGCCTGAATCAGATTGTGCCGCAATATCAAAGTCGCCAGTCGGAGAACGACCCTATTCCGGGCGATTGATCGAAATGGTAACTGCGACGTAAGCGGACAATTCCGGCGGTAGACACAATGAAATTTGAAAAGTTCTTCATACCTTCCGCTGAGTCTGGCGTCCGATTGGAGATTGTTGCCGCGAAGCCCAACGACAAAGGCCCGTTTCCAACGGTTGTGTTCAACCACGGCTCGACCGGAAGGGGTCAGAACAGGTCCCTCTATTCTAGAACGGTGGCTCCCGCGATTGTGGCAGGTTACTTCGTTGAGCGGGGATGGATGGCTCTGTTCCCCCAACGTCGAGGAAGGGGGAAATCAGAAGGAGTATATGGTGAAGGGCTTGCTCCAGATGGCTCCGGCTATTCCTGCGACGTGGAAATTGCGATTACCGGTTTCGAGCGCGCCGTTGAAGATGTTGATGCCGTAGTCAACTACCTGCGCGATCGATCTGACGTGGACCAGGACAAGCTCGTCATCGGGGGTGTCTCACGCGGCGGAATATTGGCCATAGCATATGCCGGGATGAAGCCAAACACGTTCCGCGGCTCCATTAACTTCAACGGCGGTTGGCTGGGGAGAGCTTGCCCGAGCCACGAATTTGTCAATCCAACGCTCTTCGAGCGTGGCGCACCTGCCGAAATTCCGACCCTTTGGCTGCATGGCAGCTACGATCAGTACTACCAGATAGGGCACTGCAGAGGAAATTTTGAACGATTCCTGTCGGCTGGCGGGCAGGGAGACTTCGTAGCGGCGCCCATGGGCCACGCGTTGATGTTCAAGCCTGCGCTTTGGAAAGATCACGTCGACCGGTATTTGCGTGATTTAACTGATTGAGCCTTCATTGAATGGGCAGCTTTCCACCTGCCAAACCGAAAGCCGACAGTCGCCTTTCCACCCCATCTCGGTCATTTCGCGGCGCATGATCTTTTTCCCAAACGGGTTCCCCGCTGTTCGCGATCATGCCCCTGTGAAACAACCTGCTACAATCGTAGGCTGCATTTACGGCCAGGATTTAAGCAAGTTTTCATGCTCTGCCGCTAAACCAGCGACACTGAGCTGCACTGTCCACGCAACCGTGGCGAAGCGGCTTTGCCTGCTCAATGCGGGTGTCCTCGGGCTTGGACCATTCTTGATGCGCGTCATATCATGCATCGTCACGGAGCATAATCTGTGGCTCGTCCTGCTGGCGGCGCTGATGTGCGTCACCGGCTGCTGGGTGACGATCGGTCTCCTCGACCGCGCCCGGAAAACCGTCGGCGTGCAGATGCGGGGATGGCTGTTCCTGACGGCGGTCGCGGCTGGTTCCTCGATCTGGTGCACACATTTCATCGCCATGCTGGCCTATCGGCCCGGCGCGCCGATCACCTTCGATCCGGCGCTCACCATGATATCCCTGGTCATCGCCATGGTCGGAACCGGGGCCGGCTTCGGCCTTGCCCTGGACAAGAGCCGCGGTCTGGCCCCGGAATGGGGCGGATGCCTTGTCGGACTGGCGATCTCGGCCATGCACTATACCGGCATGATGGCCTACCACGTGGCCGGCATCGTCGAGTGGGACGGCTCCTATGTCATCGCCTCACTTGTCATTTCGGCGGCATTCTCCGCCGTGGCGATCGGCCAGGCGGTGCGCCGGCCATATCGCTGGTCGCACTATCTCGGCATCGGGCTTTTGGTGCTGGCGATCGTCGGCCTGCATTTCACGGCGATGACGGCGGTGGCGGTGACGCCGCTCTCCTTCATCACCACCGGCACCAATCCCGATATTCTCGAAGCGATGGCCGTCGCCGTCGCCGTGGTCGGCCTGATCGTCGCGGCCACCGGCTTCGCCAGCTACCTGATCGACGAACGCGGCCGGCTCGAGAGTTTCGAGCGGCTGCAGCATCTTGCCCTCAACGATGCGCTCACCGGCCTTGCCAACCGGGTCTCCTTCAACGACCGCCTCGACCATGAGATCGAGCGGGCGCGCGAGGAGGAGACGATGACCGCCGTCATCGTCATCGATCTCGACCGTTTCAAGGAAATCAACGACTTCAGGGGGCACGCGGCCGGCGACCAGGCGCTCAAGATCATCGCCCGCAGGCTGGCGAAGCTGGCCGGCGATGGTGAGTTCGTCGCCCGGCTCGGCGGCGACGAATTTGCCGCCATCAAACGCTTCAAGGACCAGAACGACCTGCTCGGCCTGGTATCGCGGCTGGAAAAATCGTTGTTCGAACCGTTGCGGATCGACGATTTCGAGGCCGTCACCGGCGCCAGCATCGGCGTCGCCGTCTATCCGCGCGACGGGGCCGACCGGGAGAGGCTCGTCAGCAATGCGGATCTTGCCATGTACCGGGCCAAGAACGACGTGACGCGGGCCGTCTGTTTCTATGAATCGGCCATGGACGAGACGGCACGGGCGCGCCGGGCGCTCGCCACCGACCTTCGCCAGGCGGCCGAGCGTGGCGAACTCTCGCTGCACTATCAGGTGCAGACCTCGGTCGCGACCGGCGCCACCTGCGGCTACGAGGCGTTGCTGCGCTGGACCCATCCCGTGCGCGGCATGATCCCGCCCGCCGAATTCATTCCGATCGCCGAGGAAAACGGCTCGATCCTGGCGATCGGCGAATGGGTGCTGCGGACCGCATGCCGCCAGGCGGCCTCCTGGGACAATGGCCACAAGATCGCGGTCAACCTGTCGCCGGTGCAGTTCGCCCATGCCGATCTCGCCAAGCTCGTCCATCAGATCCTGGTCGAGACCGGCCTGTCGCCGAAGCGCCTCGAGCTTGAGCTCACCGAATCGACGATCGTTGCCGACAAGGTCCGCACGCTGCACGTGCTGCGCCAGATCAAGGCGCTGGGCGTGACGATTGCGATCGACGATTTCGGCACCGGCTATTCCTCGCTCGACACGCTGCGCTCATTCCCGTTCGACAAGATCAAGCTCGACCGTTCCTTCATGGCCGATGTCGAGCGCAGCCCGCAGGCCAAGGCGATTATCCGCGCCGTGCTGACGCTGGGGCGCAGTCTCGACATTCCCGTGCTCGCCGAAGGTGTCGAGACGCGCGTCCAGCTCTCCATTCTGCAGGTCGAAGGCTGCAACGAGGCGCAAGGCTATTTCCTGGGCCGTCCAAAGCCGATCGATCAGATCCAGTCGACCGGAGCGGCAGCTGTCGTGCTGGCCGAACTCGATCAGTCGGCGGCCTAGAGCGGTTCAGCGTTTCACGGAATCGCAGAACCGCTCTAACTATTTGTTTTTACGCAATTCCGGACGGAAAACCGTTACACACTTTTCCTGGAATTGCTCTAGACACCCCTGCCGGAGGGTGCGCCAGTCTCGCATCTGGCGCCGGCGCGACGTATCTTGTATAGGCCTGCGCATTCCCAGGGGCCTTCCATGTCCTTCATTCCCGACACCACCACGCTGATCCAGTTCGCCGTCGCCACCGTGATCCTGGCGATCACCCCCGGTCCCGACATGACCCTGTTCGTCTCGCGCACGCTGAGCCAGGGGCGCGTCACCGGCTTTGCCTCGATGGCCGGTGCGCTGTGCGGCACGCTGATCCACACCACGCTGGTGGTGGTCGGCGTCTCGGCGCTGATCGTCGCCTCGCCGATGGCCTTCTTCGTGCTGAAGATTTTTGGCGCCGGTTATCTAGTCTTCCTGGCCTGGCAGTCGATAGCCAAGGGCTCGGCCTTTTCGCCGGAAAAGAAGACAGGCCCGCAGATCTCGCTGTTGCGCAGCTGGGCGGCAGGGCTCGGCGTCAATCTGCTCAACCCGAAGATCATCCTGTTCTTCATGACCTTCCTGCCGCAATTCGTTTCCGCGCATGATCCCAACGCGCCGGGAAAGCTGTTCTTCCTCGGCGCCATGTTCATCGTGCTGTCGATCCCGGTGACAGTGCCGATGGTGCTGGCGGCGGAAAAGTTTTCGGCGGCGATGAAGGCCAGCCCGCGCGTCACGCGGGTCGTCGACTATCTCTTCTCCGGCGTGTTCTCGGCCTTCGCGCTCAGGATCCTGACCGCCCAGGCGAAGTAGGGGCGTCCTTCCACCAGCTTCCGGCCCAGCGCCCGGCGCTGAGCCAGTAGAAGATGCCGCCGACCATGCCGCCACCGATGACGGCCATGATGCCGCTGGTGTCGGTCACGGCGAAGATGGACTCCTGGGCGTGATCGACCAGGCCAAGGAAGGCGGCCGCCACCACCGCACCGGCCAGCGCATAATACAACCAGTCGCGCCGGCCAAGGATTTCAGCAACCAGGATGACGATCGCCGCCGGCATGAAGGCGAAATAGGCGACGAACAGGGCGACGAAGGGAATCGAAAAATACAGCGAGGCGGTTGCGGCCGGCTGCGCATGCTGCGGCGCATAGCCAAGCGAGGCCAGGAACAGGATGTTGAGGAAGGCGCTCGCCGCCAGTGACGCGACGACATAGCCGAACAGGATCATGGCAAGGCGCACGATATAGGCGACGAGACGGTTCATCCCGCATCCCGCTGTAGGGGACGGCCAGACTTGCGCCCCGCCAGGAGCCAGTAGACCGACCCGGCGGCGGTGCCGGCGGTGGCCAGGAACCCGAGAAAGCCCGGATTGAACACAAAGCCTCCAGCCGAGCCGGGAACGAAAACGCCAAATGCGATGGAGGTGATCGCACCCGTGACCGCGAAATAGAACCATCCCCGCAGCGACAGCCGTTCGGCAAGCAAGATCGCGGGGCCGACGATCAGCAGCGCGCAGATCGCCACGGTCAACACGGCGAGCGGGAAAGAACCCAGCCAGTCGAATGTGAAGACCAGGGACCAGTTGCCGTATTCGATCCCTTCCAGAAGGGTGATCAGCAGCACAGGCACCAGGATTGAGGTCAGCACAGCGGCGACATAACCGACTGCTATGATGGCGAAGCGCTTGAGCCCGGCGAGGGGACGGTTCATCGGGCTGTCCTGATGCGCGTGTCGCTCGGAAGCAGTCCCATGACCAGCCGGTAGACGGCGCCGCCCAGGCTACCCGCGACGATCAGGGTAATCAGCAAGTCGAGCGCGGGCCGCGTCCGCGCCATCGGATAGATCTGCATGATCGCGAACATAACGGTCCCCACCAGGGCGCCGCCGAGGATCGAAAGTGTCCATCCCCGGCGCCCGGTCAGTTCCGATACCACAATCAGCGGTACCGCGGGCAGCGCGCCATAAATGGCGACTATTATCGTGCCCGCGACCAAGGCCACCACCTGGTCTTTCAGATCGAAGAAAAGCCGGCCGCTGCGCCAAAAGATGGAAGCGTCTTCGTACAAAAGAAACACAAGGGGCATGACGAGCGAGGCTAATGCATAGGAAATGGTAACAGCCGCCAGTCGCCAAGAAAAGCTCACGCTTCGCCGTGCCCCGCGATCATCATGGCTTCCAGCGCCAGCCGGTCGACCTTGCGCATGCGCTCCGATTCCGACTTGAGCTGACCGCAGGCGGCGAGGATGTCGCGGCCGCGCGGGGTGCGGATCGGCGAGGCATAGCCGGCATTGTTGATGTAGTCGGCGAATTTCTCGATCGTCTCCCAGTCCGAGCACTGATAGTTGGTGCCCGGCCATGGGTTGAACGGGATCAGATTGATCTTGGCCGGAATGCCCTTGAGCAGCTTGATCAGGCCCTTGGCGTCCTCGATGGAATCGTTGACGTCCTTCAGCATCACATATTCGAAGGTGATGCGCTTGGCGTTCGACAGGCCGGGATAGGCGCGGCAGGCGGCGATCAGTTCCTTCAGCGGATACTTCTTGTTGATCGGCACCAGCAGGTCGCGCAGATCGTCATTGGTGGCATGCAGCGAGATCGCCAGCATGACGCCGATCTCCTCGCCGGTGCGGAAAATCTCGGGCACGACGCCGGAGGTCGACAGCGTGATTCGCCGCTTGGACAAGGAAAGCCCGTCGCCGTCGGAGGCGATCAGCAGCGCCTTCTTCACCGCCTCGAAATTGTAGAGCGGCTCGCCCATGCCCATCATGACGATGTTGGACACCTTGCGGCCCTCGGCCGGCACGATGGCGCCGTCCGGCGTGTCGCGGTCGGGGAAATCGCCCAGCCGGTCGCGTGCTGTGAGCAACTGGGCGAGAATCTCTTCCGCCGTCAAATTGCGCACCAGCTTCTGGGTGCCGGTGTGGCAGAAGGAGCAGGTCAGCGTGCAGCCGACCTGCGAGGAGATGCAGAGCGTGCCGCGGCCTTCCTCGGGAATGTAGACGGTCTCGATCTCCACCGGCCGGCCGGCGCCGCGCGGCGGGAAGCGGAACAGCCATTTGCGCGTGCCGTCGGAAGAGATCTGCTCCTCGACGATTTCGGGCCGCGCGACCGTAAAATGCTTGTCTAGTTCGGCGCGCAGATCCTTGGAGATGTTCAGCATGCCGGGGAAGTCGGAAACGCCGCGCACATACATCCAGTGCCAGAGCTGCTGGGCGCGCATTTTTGCCTGGCGCTCGGGCACGATGCCGGACGCGACGAGCGCCTCGCCAAGCTCTGCGCGCGTCAGGCCGATCAGCGACGGCTTTTCGGGTGCGGCGCGGGCGCGCAACGCGTCACGGGCACCCTCAGTGGTGAGGTCGAAGGAAAGGGTCATGGTCGCACTGATATAAGCGGTTTGCGGCCGATTTCATCCATCGTGCCGGGAACTGAAGCGCGGCGCATAGCACAGGTTGAGGGCAGAGTCATGCCGGGGTAGGGGAATAGGGTAGCAAGGCAGGTCCTACTGCCCTACTCCCTATTCCCTCCCCTTCGAGGACAAACATGGCCCTTCAATCGCGAAAATATCCCCTGCTGCGGCGCTCGCGCGCGATGTGGGGCTCGCGGCGCGTGTGGCAGCCGCGCCTGGTGTTCTGGGCCGGAGCGGTCTCGATCGGCGTCATCAGCGTGCTGTTCGCGGTGCTGGCCGACAAGGCGCAGGTGCTGTTCCATGTCATGATCGGTGATGGCGGCGGCTGGCGCTTCTATCTGCCGCTCATGATCACGCCGCTTGGCTTCGTGCTGTGCGCCTGGCTGGCCCAGGCTTTCTTTCCGGGCTCGCAAGGCAGCGGCATTCCGCAGGCGATCGCCGCGCGCCATTTGCGTGACGACGACGATCGCAACCACCTGCTCTCATTGCGGCTTGCGGCCGGCAAGATCGCGCTCACCATCGTCGGCCTGTTCTGCGGCGCTTCCATCGGTCGCGAAGGCCCGACCGTGCAGGTCGGCGCCTCGCTGATGCTGCAGGCGGCGCGCTGGGGCGGCATGGCGCAGGCGCGGGGCCTGATCCTGGCCGGGTCGGCCGCCGGCATCGCGGCTGCCTTCAACACCCCACTGGCCGGCATCGTCTTCGCCATCGAGGAAATGGGTCGCACCTATGAAGCGCGCACCAACGGGCTGGTGCTGACGGCGGTCATCCTGGCCGGCATCGCATCGCTCGGCCTGCTCGGCAACTACACCTATTTCGGCATCTCCAGAGACACGATCTCGTTTGCCGCCGAGTGGCCGCTGGTGCTTGCCTGCGGCGTCATCGGGGGCGGCTTCGGCGCGCTGTTCTCGCTACTGGCGCTGAAGATCACGCGACGGATCCGCCGCTGGCACACGCAGCAGCCCCTGGCTCGCGCGCTGCTGGTGGCCGCATTCTGCGGGCTCGGCGTGGCGGTGATCGGCATTGCGTCGGGCGGGCTGACCTTCGGCACCGGCTACGCGCAGGCGCGCGGCGCGGTGGAGGGTACGCCGCTGCCATGGCTCTTCTTCGTGGAAAAATTCCTGGCTGGGCTGCTGTCGATGGTTTCGGGCATTCCAGGCGGCATTTTCGCGCCCTCGCTGGCGGTCGGCGCCGGTATCGGCAGTTCGCTCGGCCTTTTGTTCGGCGCCAGCGCGGGAGCCGCCGCGCTGCTCGGCATGGCCGGCTATTTCGCCGGCGTGGTGCAGGCGCCGATGACGGCTTTCGTCATCATCCTGGAGATGACCGGCAACCACGACAATGTCATCGCGCTGATGCTGGCTTCGATGCTGGGCTACGGCACGGCGCGGATGATCTCGCACGAGCCGCTCTATCACGCGCTGTCGCGCGTCTTCATCGCCGAGGCGATCCGGCGTCGGCGGGCGGAGGCCGCGCCGGAATCCGGCCATGCCTGAAAAGCAAAAGGCCGGGCTTTGCGCCCCGGCCTTTTGCGTCAAAGCTAAGCTCTGCTTATTTGCACTTGGCGATCGACGACAGCGCCGCCGAAATGCCCTTCAGCGAGAAGACATAGGAGGTGGGATTGCCGCGGCCGGATTTCGCCGTCACCTTCATGTCGGTGCCGGTCTTCATGGCGGCGATCAGCACAGGTTCCTCGGCGGCGTTCTCGACCCAGGCCGACTTGCCGCGGGTGAACATCGAGAACGACTTCTTGTCGATGGTGACGGTTGCCTTGGAACCTTCCTGGAAATTGTAGCCGGCAATGAACTGCGGCTCATAGGAAACCTGCTGGCCAGGCCGCTGGCTGACGAAGAAGAACATATCGCCATGGTCGAGCGTCGGCGGCTGCTTGTCGGTCGGCACGGTCAGCACGTAGCAGACCTTGCCGCCCTGCGCCTGATAGCTGTAGGTGCCCCAGGCATTGTGCTGGCCGATCTTGGTCGCCTGCTGCGCCAGTGCCGGCGCTGCTGAGGCCGCCAGGACCAGGCTCGAAACTAGTGCTATCAATCCGCGCATCGTCTTTCCCGTATTCCAAATGGTGCGGAGGCGGGCCGCTTGGCGTCCTGCCGTCGCTTCATTTTGATTTAATCTGGGTTACCAAACGGTGAATTTCCCTCAACAAAAGGACGCTCACCCCAGGAAACCGCCGCCATTCCCGCGCCGCCGCCCTTGTCGGCAGCCGGCGCGACGTCCCTTCGGCGACTTGGAGGCCACGAAAGCGGCAAGAGTTTGACTTTTCAACCGGAGCTGCGAACGCCTCCATCCACAAGATGAGCACCGCGCGAAGACGCTCAGCCCCTGTCGGCGATGGCGTCCTTGGCGGCCTGGCGATGCGCCGGCGTGATGTGGGCGCTGACGGCGGTGATCGCGGCGGTCAGCACGGCGATGTCGTCGGTGAAACCGAGGCCGAAGATGAAGTCGGGAATGAGGTCCACCGGCAGGACGAAATAGCCGAGCGCCGCCACCAATATGCCCTTGGCGCGCAACGGCGTGTTCTTGTCCATGGCGCAGTAATAGGCGGCGACGACGTCTTCCATGAAGGGGATCTGCCGCGCGGCCTTCTTCGCCGTGCGCCAGAATTTCTCGCGCACTTCGCCCTCGCCGCCCAGCCTGTCGCCAAAGCCGAAGAAATCAAAACCGGGTTGTTGCGCCATCAATGTCTCCTGGCGGGTCTCATGCGCATCCAGGCGCATGCCTCGCGGGGAAAATGTGGTGAAAGGTGAACCCGGGTGCAAGATGCCGGCACCGATTTGGGATTCTCCGCTGTCTTGGCGACCGTGCGATACCGGGCATCAACCACCGGCAAAGCGGTTCATTCTCTTCGCCAGTGCGATGTCGAGCGCCGTGACGCCGCCGGCGTCATGGGTGTTCAGCGTCACGTCCACGGTCTTGTAGACGTTTGACCAGTCGGGATGATGGTCCATCTTTTCGGCTGCCAGCGCGACGCGGGTCATGAAGGCGAAGGCTTCGGAAAAATTGTTAAAGACGAAGCTGCGCCTGATCGCGGCGCCGTCCTTGGCCAGCGACCAGCCGCCGAGTTCGGCAAGGGCAGCGGTGATGGCGTCCTTGCTGAGTTTTTCTCTCGTCATGATGATTTCCCGTGCTATCTCGAATTTGACCCTCACCATACTGCAAGTCGGCCAAAAGTGTTTTGCGGTTTTGGGGGTCCAAATGCACAAACGGCGCATATCGAATGAGCATAACGCCCATAAATTCCATCCTTTTCGTCTGTCTCGGCAATATCTGCCGGTCGCCGCTGGCAGAGGGCGTTTTTCGCGCCGTTTGGGCCGAGCGTGGCTGGGGCCGCGATATCCGGCTCGATTCGGCCGCGACCAGCGGCTGGGAGGTCGGCTCGCCCCCCGATCCTCGATCGATCGCGGTTGCGATGCGTCACGGCATCGATATTTCCGGACAGAGGGCGCGCAAGATCACGCCGCAGGATTTCTCCCGTTTCGACCTGGTCCTTGGCATGGACCGCTCGAATGTCGCCGACCTCAAGGCGCTGGCGCCAGCAGCCGCGCGGGATCGGGTACAGCTGTTTTTGGAACTCGCGCACGGACAGGCGCGCGACGTGCCCGATCCCTATTATGACGGGCCGGAGGCCTTTGCCGAGGTCTATCGCATGATCCGCGAGGCGTCGGAGGCGCTGGCGACGCGGCTGGCCGCGCGGGCGTCGGTGCCCGACAGCGGCCAGGCCTCCTCGACGATATAGGGGCCGCCGCCGACCGAATCGCGCGACGACATCAGGACGAAGCGGCCGATACGAAATGGCAGCGTCGAGAAATTGCCGCGGGCCGACAGATACTGGGCGACATCCAGCGGGCTCGAATTGCGCAGCCGCGCCAACGTCACATGCGGCATGAACTTGCGCGGATCGGCGGGAATGCCGAGCCGCTGGCAGATGCGGTCAATCTCGCCCTGAAGCGCCGCCAGATCGGGCGAGGCGGAAGCGCCGGCCCACACTGCATGCGGCTTCTTCTGGCCAAAGGCGCCGACACCGGACAGGGTCAGCGAGAAAGAGGGCCGGTGGACGCGGTCCAGCGCATTGGCGATCTCGTCGGCGACATGGCCCTCGACATCGCCGATGAAGCGCAGCGTCAGATGGTAGTTTTCGACATCGATCCATCGCGCCCCGGGCAGGCCGCCCCGGAGCAGGGACAGCGAAAGGGCGGCGTCACGCGGAATTTCGAGGGCGGTGAAAAGACGCGGCATGAAGAGCCTCCCTTCCTCGAATCGAACTGTCATCCATAGCGAATCATCGATAGTCGAATGGAGCAAGTGGTTTATTGGTCACAGGCTTTGCCAAAAGTTTCCGCAGGGGAAAGCAGTTTATCCAAGCCTCATGAGCCGCCCGGGACCGCCGCGATGGTCTTCTCGACCGTCGGCAGGATGCGCTCGACCATCCGGTCGACACCGTTTGCGTTCGGATGCATGCCGTCCTCGAGCTGCAGGCCGGGCTGTCCGGCGACGCCGTCGAGGAAGAACGGATAGAGCGCGACATCGTATTTTCCCGACAGGTCCGGAAAGATGGCGTCGAAGGCGCTCTGGTAGTCGGCGCCGAGATTGGGCGCGGCGCGCATGCCGGCGAGCAACACAGCGATCTTGCGCTGTTTGAGCTTGCCGAGCATCTCGTCGAGGTTCTTCCTGGTGATATCGGGCGAGATTCCGCGCAGCATATCGTTGGCGCCGAGTTCGAGGATGACCAGTTGCGTGCCGTCCGGTACCGACCAATCGAGCCGCGCTAGGCCGCCGCTCGTGGTGTCGCCGGAAACGCCGGCATTGGCGACGGTCACGTCATGGCCCTTGGCACGCAGCGCTGCCTGCAATTTGTCGGTAAAGCCTTGATCGGGCCCAAGCCCGAAGCCCGCCATCAGGCTGTCACCGAAGCCGACGATCTTGAAGGGCTCGGCACGCGCCGACGAAATGGCGCCGCAAATGGCGAGGAAAAGGACCAAGCCTGCGGCTATCTGGCGTTTGAAAGACATGCGGCAGGCCCCATATGACCAAGGAATTCTTCCGGCGACGGCTTCCGGCAAGCAGAGCCATCATCACTGATATAGGACGCTTTCATTTTGACAGAAGCCGTCATCGCGCTGAAAGACGTATCCCTGACGCTCGGCGAGGGCGCGTCGTCAGTCCATGTGCTGAAGGGCGTCAGCCTCGAGGTGGCGCGCGGCGAGGCGACCGGCATCGTCGGTCCGTCGGGGTCTGGCAAGTCGACCTTGCTGATGGTGCTGGCGGGTTTGGAGAGGATCGATTCGGGTACGGTACGAATCGCCGGCGAGTTGCTCAATGGCAAAAGTGAGGATCAGATCGCTTCGTTTCGCGGCCGAAACATTGGCATTGTCTTTCAGTCCTTCCATCTCATCCCCAACATGACTGCGCTTGAGAATGTCGCGGTGCCGCTGGAGCTGGCCGGCCATGCCGATCCGTTTTCGGTGGCGGCGCGCGAGCTGGCGGCGGTGGGCCTCAGCGACCGCGTCACCCATTACCCCGGCGAACTCTCCGGCGGCGAACAGCAGCGCGTGGCGATCGCCCGGGCGCTGGCGCCCTCGCCGCGCATTCTCATCGCCGACGAGCCGACCGGCAATCTCGACCAGGCGACGGGGCGGCAGGTCGCCGACCTGCTGTTCGCCAAGGCGGCCGAGCGCGGCATGACGCTGGTGCTGGTTACCCATGATCCCGTGCTCGCGGCACGCTGCGCGCGCCAGGTGTCGATGCGCTCCGGCCGTATCGAGGCGCCGACCCCGCCGACCCCATTGAAGGTCACCGCCTGATGCCGCTGGCACGGACGCTGAAGCTCGCCGTCCGCTTTTCGTTGCGCGAGATGCGCGGCGGCCTGTCCGGCTTCCTGATCTTTCTCGCCTGCATCGCGCTCGGCGTCGCGGCGATCGGCGGCGTCAATTCGGTTGCCCGTTCGATCAGTGCCGGCGTCGCCAATCAGGGCCAGACGCTGCTTGGCGGCGATCTTCGCTTCCAGGTCAACCAGCGCGATGCCAGCCAGGCCGAACATGGCTTCCTCGACGGGCTGGGCGTTGTTTCGCGCACCGCCAGCATGCGCTCGATGGCGCGTCTGGCAGACGGCTCCGACCAGGCGCTGGTCGAGGCCAAGGCGGTCGACGATGCCTATCCGCTCTATGGCGCGCTGGAGACGGAGCCGGCGCTGACAAAGCAGGAATTGTTCGGCGAGGAATTCGGCGTCTTTGGCGCGGCGGCGCCCGATCTTCTGTTCGAACGGCTGCATCTCAAGCTCGGCGACCGGCTGAAGCTCGGCACCGCCACCTTCGAATTGCGCGCCAGGCTGGTCACCGAGCCGGATGCCGTGTCCGACGGTTTCGGCTTCGCGCCAAGGCTGATGATCTCGACCGAAGGCCTGGCCGCGACCGGGCTGGTCCAACCGGGCAGCCTGGTCGAAAACGCCTACAAGATCCGGCTGCCCGCCGATGCCGACGAGGCGCGGCTCAAGGCCATACAGGATCAGGCGGCCAGGGATTTTCCGGAAGCTGGCTGGTCGATCCGCACGCGCGGCAACGCCGCCCCGGCCCTGTCGTCCAACATCGAGCGCTTCTCGCAGTTCCTGACGCTGGTCGGGCTGACGGCGCTGGTGGTCGGCGGCGTCGGCGTCGCCAATGCGGTGCGCGCCTATCTCGACGGCAAGCGCGGCGTCATCGCCACCTTCAAGAGTCTCGGGGCTTCTGGCGGTTTTGTCTTCACCGTCTATCTCGTGCAAATCCTGATCATAGCGGCTCTCGGTATCGCCGCTGGTCTGGTGCTCGGCGCGCTGATGCCTTTTGCCGCAAGTGCCGCGCTTCAATCCGTCATTCCGGTGCCGGCGCAAGGCGGCTTCTACCCCGGCGCGCTCGGCATGGCGGCGCTGTTCGGGCTGCTGGTGACGCTGGCCTTCGCGCTGCTGCCGCTCGGACGCGCCCGCGACGTGCCGGCGACAGCGCTGTTTCGGGAGATGGGCCTGGAAGGCCGCGGCTTTCCGCGACTTGTCTATATTGCGTCGGCCATCGGCATCGCGTTGCTGCTGGCGGTTCTGGCCATCCTCTTTTCCGGCGACCAGCGCATCGCCTCGATCTTCGTCGGCGCCACCATCTTTTCCTTCCTGGTGCTGCGTCTGGTCGGAGCGTTGGTGCAATGGGTGGCAAGGAAGAGCCCGCGCGTGCGCTCCGTGGCGCTCCGTCTCGCCGTCGGCAACATCCATCGACCAGGCGCCTTGACGCCATCGGTGGTGCTGTCGCTGGGGCTCGGGCTGACGCTGCTGGTGACGTTGGCGCTGATCGACGGCAATCTGCGGCAGCAGATCTCCGGCAGCCTGCCGGAGCGGGCGCCGAACTTCTTCTTCGTCGACATCCAGAGCAGCGATGTCGATGCGTTCTCGGCCCTGGTCGGCAAGGAGGCGCCGCAAGGGACATTGGTCAAGGTGCCGATGCTGCGCGGCCGGGTGATGGCGCTCAATGGCGTCGCCGTCGACAAGGTCAAAGTGCCGGCCGAGGGGGCCTGGGTGCTGAAAGGCGATCGCGGCCTGACCTATGACGCCGAACAGCCGGAAAACGCGACGCTGACCGAGGGCGAATGGTGGCCGGACAATTATGCCGGCGAGCCGCTGGTCTCCTTCTCGGCGCAGGAAGGCAAGGAGATCGGGCTGAAGCTCGGCGACACCGTCACCGTCAATGTGCTCGGCCGCAACGTGACGGCCAGGATCGCCAATTTCCGCCAGGTCGAGTGGGAGACGATGGGCATCAATTTCGTCATGGTGTTCTCGCCCAACACATTCGCGGGCGCGCCGCATGGCTGGATGGCGACGCTGACTGAAAAGAGTGCCTCGACGGCCGACGATGCCCGTATCCTCAATGCCGTTACCCGCGCCTTCCCGGCGGTAACGACGGTGCGCGTCAAGGACGCGCTCGATGTCGTCAACCGGCTGATCGGCCAGCTCGGCACCGCGATCCGGGCCGCGGCCGGGGTGGCGCTGATCGCTTCGGTGCTGGTGCTGGCAGGCGCGCTTGCCGCCGGCAACCGGGCCCGCATCCACGACGCCGTGGTGCTGAAGACGCTCGGCGCGACCAGGAGGACGCTGATAACGGCGTTCTCCCTGGAGTACATGCTGATCGGATTGGCCACGGCCATCTTCGCGCTGGCCGCCGGCGGCATCGCGGCCTGGTACATCGTCGCCCGCATCATGACGCTGCCATCGCATTTCATGCCGGAGGTGGCCGTGGCAACCATCGTCTTTGCGCTGGTCATCACGGTCGGCATCGGTCTTGCCGGCACCTGGCGGGTGCTCGGCCACAAGGCGGCGCCGGTGCTGCGCGACCTCTGATCCCTCCCTAATCCTTGGCGGGACTCTGGGGCGGAGCGAGCCCTCCGCAATTAAATCTTGGTAAGGATGCCGGCCTGGAAGCCCGGAGAATCGGTATTTCGGCCTCTCACGAACCGTTACATCCGGTTACGGTCTTGTTCTTGACGCGAATAACCATCATATTTCGCCACAGGCATGCTGGAGCCCCGCCAGCGGCGCCTGGGCCCGCAAGAGGCCCGACACCGGACGGGGCAGAAGCAATAGAGGATTCCAATGGCTGATCCCATTCGCAATTATCAGACGTCGGCGGTGCCCGGCGTCCGCGCCGACATCGATCAGGGCCTGCGCGCTTATATGATCAAGGTCTACAATCTGATGGGGCTTGGCCTCCTCATCACCGGCCTTGCCGCCGTCGGCACGATCATGCTGGCCACCACCACCGATCCGGCCTCGGCTGTCGCAACGCTGCCGAGCGGCGAGATGCTGACGTCCTTCGGCTATGCGATCTTCGGGTCGCCGCTGCGCTGGGTGGTGATGCTGGCGCCGCTGGCCGCCGTGTTCTTCCTGTCGTTCAGGATTCAGTCGATGAGCATCGCTGCCGCGCAGACCACGTTCTGGGTCTATGCCGGTCTCGTCGGCCTGTCGCTGTCGTCGATCTTCCTGGTCTACACCACGGCCAGCATTTCGCAGACCTTCTTTGCCACGGCCGCCGCCTTCGGCGCGCTGTCGCTGTACGGCTACACGACCAAGCGCGACCTGACGGCGATGGGCTCGTTCCTGATCATGGGCGTGTTCGGCATCATCATCGCGTCGGTGATCAACATCTTCCTGCAGTCGTCGGCGCTGTCCTTCGCCGTGTCGGCGATCGGCGTCCTGGTCTTCGCCGGCCTGACCGCCTACGACACGCAGAAGATCAAGGAGATGTATTTCGAGGGCGATGTTTCCGATGTCGCCGGCCGCAAGGCCATCATGGGCGCGCTGAGGCTCTATCTCGATTTCATCAACCTGTTCATGTTCCTGCTCCAGTTCATGGGCGACCGCCGCTAAGGCACGCTTCATGGTCTGACTGGACCATCGGGTTTGGAAAGGGCGGCCCAACGGCCGCCCTTTTCTTTTGTGCTGGCGTTTGCTGTTATCGGAAGCAGATAGAAGGCCTGCATAAAGAATGTGCACTATCGTGATACGGCCGGCGACTTCTGCCGACCTCGACACCATCACCGAAATTTATGCCGACGCGGTGACGCATGGCACGGCGAGCTATGAGCTGGAGCCGCCAGGTCGCGCCGAGATGGGCACGCGATTCGCCACGCTCACGGCCGGCGGCTTCCCGTATCTGGTGGCGGAAAAGGACGGGGCCGTGCTTGGCTATGCCTATGCCGGTGCCTTCCGGCCGCGCCCGGCCTACCGCTTCATCGTCGAGGATTCGGTCTATGTCGCGCCGGAGGCCAAGGGCCAGGGTGTCGGCCTCATGCTGATGCGCAGCCTGATCGCGGCGACCGAGGCGGCGGGCTTCCGCCAGATCGTCGCGGTGATCGGCGACGGCCATCCAGGCAGCGCCTCGGTCAAGCTGCATGAAAAGCTCGGCTTCCGCCACTCAGGCCGGCTCGAAGGCTCCGGCTACAAGCACGGACGCTGGCTGGACACGGTGTTCATGCAACTGTCCCTGAATGGTGGCGCGTCGTTGCCGCCCGATCCGGCCTCGCTGCCTGAGCGGAAGTTCCGCGGCGCTTGAGAGGAATTGAGGAACTGAGGAACTGAGGAACTGAGGAACTGAGGAACTGAAGAAGAAGGCGGGTTCTTCAGACGTCGAGCCTTTTCTTAAATTCCTCAGTTCCTCAGTTCCTCAGTTCCCCAGTTCCCCAGTTCCTTAGTTCTTCAGTTCCTCAATTCCAATTGTCCCGCTCAAGCTCCCACAACCCTGAGCTTGCTATCGAAGACGCCGAGCACGCGGCCGAGTTCTTGCCCGCGCTTGAGGATGCGGCCGCCGGCGGCGATAACGGCGAAGGCGCCCTGTTTGCGGGCCAGTTTCGGATCCTTGACGATCTGGAACAGCGGCACTTCGCTGGCCCGGCGGAAGACGGAAAACACGGCCCTGTCGGTGAGATGATCGATGGCATAGTCGCGCCATTCATTGGCGGCGACCATGCGTCCGTAGAGCCTGAGGATCTGGTCCAGTTCACGCCGGTCGAAGCGCACAGGCTGGTCGAGGCGCTCATGTCGCGCCTCATGCAGCGGGATCAATATTGCGGATGCGTCACCATCCCCCGTCCCGCCGCTGTCGTCGCTCATGCCTCGATCCTTCAAAATGAATCTTTGCCAACCAAAGTTGGCCCCTTCGCGCTGCAATTGCAAGAGCCGGCGAAGCGGTGCGGCGGCGCGCCATTTCTGCCACGTCCAGTCACTTTTGTAACGCAGCCTGTTGGAATTGGTGATGCTTCGCCACATTTCTGCCTTTTTTTATCCGCGCTCATGCCCCAATGTCCGACGAATTTACCCGTGTTGCCTGAGACGGTTCGGTCCGGCACCGGCTCGTAAACCCCAAGCCCCCCGCCCACGGGTCAGCGTCGGATCGAACCAACCTCGGTTTTTCCTTGGAAAAATCAGGTGCGACGATCCCAAAACCTAAATGACCGGCGTCAGAAGCAAGCTGACGTCGGTTTTTTGTTGGCCTTTTCCTTCTCCCCCTGTGGGAGAAGGTGCATCGGCGCGCAGCGCCGAGACGGATGAGGGGTGTTCCAGCTTGACGCCGGCGTTCGACCGCCACGGTTGCAGGTTGAGATCCTGTACGCAGGCAATGATGGTGTCGCAAACGCCGTTCAAATCCTTCAGCACGTCGTCGTTCCAAAAGCGCAACACACAAAAGCCTCTCGCTTTCAGTTCCGCACTACGTGTGTTGTCGTAAGATGATTCAGCGTGTTGGCTTCCATCAATCTCGACAATCAGTCCTGCCTCGACGCAGACAAAATCGGCAATGTACTTTCCGACCGGCATCTGGCGCCGGAATTTCATCCCGTCGAGCCAGCGGCCACACAGCTCTTGCCAAAGCCTGTCTTCCGCTTCCGTCATGTCGCGCCGAAGGGAGCGAGCGAAGCGACGTTTTGGCTGGTGGAACTGGCTGATGCGGCATTGCGCAAGATTAGTTCGACGTTACGATCCGTCCAGCACCCCTCATCCGTCTCGGCGCTATCGCGCCGATCCACCTTCTCCCACAAGGGGAGAAGGAAGAGGCGTTACGGCTTGTGGATGAAGGCGGCGCCGAGGATGGGGCCTGGCATGCCGTCCTTGCCGACCGACTGCAAAAGGACGGCGCAGCCGCCCTTCTTGGTGATCTCGCTCAACGGCAGTTCATAGCGCTGCGCCTTGCCGTGCCACATGCCGGCGGTCTGGATGCTGGTGACGGCGTTCCAATAGGTCATCTTGCGGCCGGAGTTCTCGCCCTGGGCGATCTTGACCGTCTGCGGCGGCTCGAAATAGACGATCACGACATGGGCATCGTTGGGTCCGGTGCCGGCGTCGCCGGCATCGATGATCACGCGGTCGCTGGTACGGCTGATCTTGATTGGCACATGCATGCCTTCGCCGGATTTCGCCATGCGGGCGAGCGCGCCGTTGACCTCGCCACGATTGGCGCCGTTGACATGCACGCGGCCATTGAGGACGGCCTGCGGCGTATAGACCGAGCGGCTGCCGAAGGCGCGCATATAGTCATTCTGCCGCTCGGTGTTTTCCTTGCGGCTCAGCGTGTCCTTCCAGCCGAGATAGTCCCAATAATCGACATGGTAGGAGAGCGCGACAATATCTTCCCTGGCGGCGAGTTCGGCGAAAAACGCGTCGGCCGGCGGACAGGAACTGCAGCCCTGGCTGGTGAACAGTTCGACCACGCCGAGCGGCTTGTCGGGCTGGGCTCTCTCGGCCTGGATTCTTTCGGCTTCGCCGGCATGGCCGGCATCGGCAAAAGCCGAGAAGGCCAGCGCAAACGCTGCCAGCCACAGTGATCTTCGCCAGGCCATGACCATTCCAATTCCCGCCGGTGGCGCCGGCTTTGTTCTGATTGGTTGAAATATGTGGCAGAAGCGGAAGTCAACGGGAAGTCACGTTGCGGTGAAATTTTTGCCATTGCAACCGAAGGTAAGGGCGCAATAGGAGAGACACTGCATTTCACGACGTGGTTCGATTCGGGGATGGCATCATCACCATGTGGCAAACTCTCCTGACCCCTGTCGATCTCTATTGCGAGCGGACCGGACCTGGACTTTGGGCCGAGCCGACGAATGCTTTGACTAACCTTGCTTTCATTATCGCGGGACTATGGGGTGTGCGGGAAGTACGCCGATTGAAAACCGGGACCTTCGCCGAAGTGCTGGCCTGGTGGGTGGTGGCGATCGGCATCGGCTCGACGATCTTCCATACCTTCGCCACCAAGGGCACGGTCTGGGTCGACGTGCTGCCGATCGCCGGCTTCACGCTGGCGTACACGCTGTTCAACCTGCGCCGCTTCCTCGGGATGGAATGGGGCAAGGCGATCGCGGTCTTCGTCGTCTTCTATGCGGTGGCCGGGGCCATAAGTTTCGCCGTGCCGGATTGGCTGCGCCAGGCGTCAAACGGCACGACGGGCTACCTGCCGCCGTTCCTGGCGCTCGCCTTTTTCGGTGTCTGGGTAACGGTGAGCGGCAACCGGGCCGGCTGGTACAATCTGACCGGGTCGGCGATCTTCGTGGTGTCCGTCATCTTCCGCATGATCGACCCGATGGTCTGCGCCGGCTTTCCGCTCGGCACGCATTTCCTGTGGCACATCTTCAACGGGCTGATGCTGGGCGTGCTGCTGGCCGCCGCGGCGCGGTATGGGGCGCCGAAGGGCAGTAGGCAGTAGGCAGTAGGCAGTAGGCAGTAGGCAGTAGGTGTTCCTTCCCTACTGCCTATTACCTAAGCCCTACTCCCTGGCTGCTGCTAAGCAGCCAAATCCCGCAGCACGTACTGCAAAATGCCGCCGTTCTTGAAGTAGTCGAGTTCATCCAGCGTATCGATGCGACAGATGATCGGCACGTTCTTCACCGAGCCGTCGCCATAGGTGATCTTGGCGGTCATCGTCTGGCGCGGCTTGATGGCGCTCAGGCCGTCGATCTCGACCAGTTCGTCGCCCTTGAGGTTGAGCGAGGCCCACGAGGTGCCTTCCTCGAAGACGAAGGGGATGACGCCCATGCCGACCAGGTTCGAGCGGTGGATACGCTCGAAGGACTGGGCGATGACGGCGCGGACACCGAGCAGGTTGGTGCCCTTGGCCGCCCAGTCGCGCGACGAGCCGTTGCCGTATTCGACACCGGCGAAGATGACCAGCGGCACGCCTTCCTTCTTGTATTCCATCGCCGCGTCGTAGATCGATTCCTCTTCCTTCGACGGGTAGTGGATGGTGTAGCCGCCCTCGCGTCCGTTCTCGCCCAGCATGTGGTTGCGGATGCGGATGTTGGCGAAGGTGCCGCGCATCATCACCTCATGATTGCCGCGCCGCGTGCCGTACTGGTTGAAGTCGGCGACGCCGACGCCATGGTCGGTGAGGTACTTGCCGGCCGGCGAGGCGGCCTTGATCGAACCCGCCGGCGAGATGTGGTCGGTGGTGATCTTGTCGCCGAACAGGCCGAGCACGCGGGCGCCCTTGATGTCGCCGATTTTGCCGAAACCGGCGGTCATGCCGGCGAAATAGGGCGGGTTCTGCACATAGGTCGAGTTGTCGTCCCAGGCATAGGTCTGGCCTTCCGGCGCCTTGACGTTCTGCCAGTACTCGTCGCCCTTGAAGACGTCGGCATATTTGCGGGCGAACAGCTCGCGGGTGACGTTCTTCTCGATGAACTCCTGGATCTCTGCCGAGCTTGGCCAGATGTCCTTGAGGTAGACCGGATTGCCGTTCTTGTCCTCGCCGAGCGGCTCGGTGGTGAGGTCCTTTGTCACGGTTCCAGCCAGCGCGTGCGCCACGACCAGCGGGGGCGAGGCGAGGTAGTTTGCCTGGACGTCGGGCGAGACGCGGCCTTCGAAGTTGCGGTTGCCTGAGAGCACCGCGGCGGCAATCAAACCCTTATCGTTGATGGTCTTGGAGATCGGCGCCGGCAGCGGGCCGGAATTGCCGATGCAGGTGGTGCAGCCGAAGCCGACCAGGTTGAAGCCGATCTGGTCGAGCTCCTTCTGCAGGCCGGATTTCTCCAGATATTCGGCGACCACCTGGCTGCCGGGGGCGAGCGAGGTCTTCACCCAGGGCTTCTGCTTGAGGCCGAGCCGGTTGGCGTTGCGGGCGAGCAAGCCCGCGCCGATCAGAACGCTCGGATTCGAGGTGTTGGTGCACGACGTGATGGCTGCAATGACGACGTCGCCATGGCCGAGGTCATGGTCGGTGCCTTCGACGGCGTAGCGCTTGGAGATTTCCGCCGCTTTCTTGTATTCGGTCTCCATCGCCTTGGCGAAGCCGTCCGGAATGCCTTCCAGCGCGACACGGCCCTCGGGACGCTTGGGGCCGGCCATTGACGGCACGACGCTGCTCAGCTCGAGTTCGAGCAGGTCGGTGAAGACCGGGTCGGCCGAGCCCGCCTCGCGCCACATGCCTTGCGCCTTGGAATAGGCTTCGACCAGCGCGATGCGGCTTTCCTCGCGGCCCGACATCGTCAGGTAGCGGATGGTCTCCGAATCGACCGGGAAGAAGCCGCAGGTGGCGCCATATTCGGGCGCCATGTTGCCGATGGTGGCGCGGTCGGCCAGCGTCATGTTGGAGAGGCCCGGGCCGAAGAATTCGACGAACTTGCCGACGACGCCCTTCTTGCGCAGCATCTGGGTGACGGTCAGCACCAGGTCGGTGGCGGTGACACCTTCCTTCAGCTTGCCGGTGAGGCGGAAGCCGATCACCTCGGGCAGAAGCATGGAGACGGGCTGGCCGAGCATGGCCGCCTCGGCCTCGATGCCGCCGACGCCCCAGCCGAGCACGCCAAGGCCGTTGATCATGGTGGTGTGCGAATCAGTGCCCACGCAGGTGTCGGGATAGGCCGTGGTTTCGCCATCCTCGGTGTTGGTCCACACGACCTGGCCGAGATATTCGAGGTTGACCTGGTGGCAGATGCCGGTGCCGGGCGGCACGACGCGGAAGTTGCGGAATGCCTGTTGGCCCCATTTCAGGAACTTGTAGCGTTCCTCGTTGCGCTCGTATTCGAGCTCGACGTTGCGGGCGAAGGCCATCGGTGTGCCGAACTCGTCGACGATGACGGAGTGGTCGATGACGAGGTCGACCGGCACCAGCGGGTTGATCTTCTGAGGATCGCCGCCGAGAGAAGCCATGGCGTCGCGCATCGCGGCAAGGTCGACCACGGCCGGAACGCCGGTGAAATCCTGCATCAGCACGCGGGCCGGGCGATAGGCGATCTCGACGCCGGCGGTGCCCTTGTCGGTCAGCCAGCCGGCGACCGCCTGGATCGATTCCTTGGTGACGGAGCGGCCGTCCTCATTGCGCAGCAGGTTTTCCAGCAGCACCTTCATCGAATAGGGCAGCTGGGCGATGCCGGTGAGGCCGTTCTTCTCGGCCTCGACGAGGTCGAAATAGACATATTCGGTACCGCCCGCGGTCAGGGTGCGGCGGCAATTGAAACTATCGAGGGATTTTGACACGTGCGATCCGTCCTTGTCTGTTCAGCCTGAAAGGGAACGGACGCCGATGGCATGCAATCACGCGCAAAGGTGCGGGTACGGCCATTTCCGCTGTCCGTTCCCAAGCAACCCGAGCCGTTCAAGGCGGCGCGTGCGCTGGTTCGGCGCAAATTCTGTTCCCGCGCCGACCGCTGGCACGGATGCACCGCATATAGAGAATTTTCTGGAATAGTTCTAGACAGTTGGAGAGCAAATTTGTGCGATGCGGCAGCGCTCGCGAAACATTGTTTTCAGGGCAGGCGGGGAATGCGGCTTATCGCCGAAAATCTGGGCGGCGAACGCGGCGGCGAGGCGGTGTTTTCCGGCATTGGCTTCGACCTCGGGGATGGCCAGGCGCTGGTCGTCACCGGACCGAATGGATCAGGCAAATCAACTTTGCTCAGGATCATCGCCGGGCTGCTGCCGAAGGCGGAAGGTCGACTGCTGATCGAAGACGGCGGCGATGACTTTCCCTCGATTGCCTCAGCCTGTCACTATCTGGGTCACCAGAATGCGATGAAGACCGCGCTGAGCGTCACGGAAAATTTGCGCTTCTGGGGTGACTTCAACGGCGATGGAGATGTCGGGGTCGAAGAGGCGCTGGAAACGGTCGGGCTTGGTGGCATCGGGCATCTGCCGTTCGGCTATCTGTCGACCGGGCAAAGGCGCCGCGCGGCGATCGCGAAACTCCTGGTCAGTCACCGGCCATTGTGGCTGCTCGATGAGCCGACGGCGGGGCTGGACAAGGCCTCGGAGGAGCGATTCGCGGGGCTGATGACGAGGCATTGCCGGTCTGGTGGGATGATCGTCGCGGCGACGCATCTGCCGCTGGGGATCGAGGGGGCGAAGGAATTGGCGATGGGGCATTCACCCTCCCCACAAGGGGGAGGGTGAAGTGCTAGCCCTCTTCCTGCGCGATATCCGCCTCAACATCCGCGCCGGCGGCGGTGCGCTGACCGGCGTCATCTTCTTCCTCGCCGTCATCGCCACCATCCCCTTCGGTGTCGGGCCGGACCTGAAGCTGCTCGCCCGCATCGGTCCGGCGATCCTGTGGATCGGGGCTCTGCTCGCCTGCCTGCTCGGGCTTGACCGGCTGTTCCAGGCCGACCGCGAGGACGGCTCGCTCGATCTCCTGGTGCTCGGCAACGACCGGCACATGCTGGCGCTGACCGTGCTGGTGAAGTGCCTCGCGCATTGGGCGGGCAGCGTGCTGCCGCTGGTCATCGCCGCGCCCTTGCTCGGCCTGTTCATGAACATGGAGCCGCTCGCCATCGGCGCCACGGCGCTCACGCTTCTGGTCGGCACGCCGGCCATTACCTTCATCGGCGCGGCAGGTGCGGCCGTCGCGGTGGCGCTGCCGCGCGGTGGACTTCTGATCTCCGTGCTGGTGCTGCCGCTGACCATACCGGTGCTGATCTTCGGCGTTTCAGCGAGCTATGGCGCGACGGCAAATCCCGATCCGTTCCTGCAGCCCTTCCTCATTCTTGCCGCGCTGACCTTGTTTCTTGCCGTACTGGGGCCGGTCTCGGCGGCGCTCGCCTTGCGGCATGGAACGGATTGATGTCGCCGACAGGCCCGAAGGCCGCGACGCGGCGTCCGATTGCGAAGCCGATGGCGCAAAGCTAAGGGAAGGTCATGATCGGGTACGGTGAAATGATAGCGGGAGGGGGGCGAGGCGCATGAGTGCACACGCGCTCTACGTCACCGCGGCCTATGGCATCACCGCCATTGTGCTGGCCGGGCTGATCGTCTGGATCCTGCTCGACCAGCGGGCCCGCAAGCGCGAACTCGCCGAACTCGAAGCAGCCGGCGTGCGGCGCCGTTCCGACAAGGTGGCCAAGCCATGAGCAGCGAAACCGAAACGCCGACGCGCGGTCGACGCCTGTTCGTGCTGTTGCCGCTGCTGGTCTTCCTCGGCCTTGCCGGCCTGTTCCTGTCGCAGCTGCTTTCCGGACGCGATGTCTCGGAAGTGCCGTCGGCGCTCATCGGCCTGCCGGCGCCGCCGACAAACCTGCCGGCGCTGGAGGGCTCAAACCTGCCGGGGCTGGATTCGAAAGCGTTCGCCGGCAAGGTGACGCTGGTCAACGTGTTTGCGTCATGGTGCGCGCCGTGCCGGGAAGAGCACCCGGTGCTTCTGGCGCTGTCGCAGGACAAGCGATTCGTGATGGCGGCGCTGAACTACAAGGACCAGCCGGAAAACGCCCGCCGGTTCCTCGGCGACCTCGGCAACCCGTTCCAGGCGATCGGCGTCGACGAAGCCGGCCGCGCGGCGATCGACTGGGGCGTCTATGGCGTGCCGGAAACCTTCGTCATCGGCAAGGACGGCAAGATCGCCTACAAGCATGTCGGCCCGCTGACGGCGGAGTCGGCCCGGGATCTGCTGTTGCCTCAGATCGAGAAGGCATTAGCCGTACCGAACTGACGGCGATCTCTCGCCTTCGTCATCCTAGGGCGAAGCAAGGAGCGACGCGACGCGGCGCAGACCCTGGGACCCATGCCGGGACGTTGGTGACAGGCAAGGCGAACCAGGATTGGGGACTGTTCGCGGCGGATAGAACTGCTATTCCGAGCCGCTACGTTCCTCGCCGGCGTCGCGGCATGGATCCTCGGGTCAAGCCCGAGGATGACGAACGCGCGAGGGCCGATCAGACAGAGATCAGCCGTAGATCTGCTTGTGGATCTGGTAGAGCATTTCCGAGCGATCGGCGCGCATGTCGGCCAGATCGCGGCTCGAGAAGCTGTCGATTTCGGCGACGAGGCGGTTGTAGTGCTTGCGCTTGGCGATGCTGCTGCGAGCGCGGTTCATGAGATCGTTGAACATAGCAAGGGTTCCTTTCGTGCCGCGTTTGTTGCGGCCGGTTGTTCCTCCCTTGATCGATACGGAGCATGACATAGGAATGGTGCATTGCAAAAAGAAGATGTTGCAATGCACCATTGCACGCAGCGCATAGCCGGTTAATCGAGTCCTAAGGTGCGTCGCGGCCGCACGGTCGTGGGCCGGCCGAGCCGCATGGCAGCTTCCTCTCCGTTTTGTCATACAAATTGCGAAGGCGCCGTCTTGCCAGATCGATCGCAGGCTGGCTTGATCTGCCGTCACGTGATGCCGGGAGGAAATGCATGGCGGCCGCAGACTATTATGAAGTTCTCGATCCGCGCTTCGCGCGCCTGTTCAATGGCAGCGCGCAGGTGGAGAAGCTGTTCACCGGATGCCGCTGGGCGGAGGGGCCAGCCTGGTTCGCAGCCGGCCGCTATGTCGTCTGGTCCGACATTCCGAACAACCGCATGCTGCGCTTCGACGAGACGGACGGCAGCGTCAGCGTCTTCCGCCAGCCCTCGGGCAATTCCAATGGCAACACCGTCGACCGGCAGGGCCGGCTGGTCACTTGCGAGCACTCGGGCCGCCGCGTCAGCCGCACCGAGCATGACGGCTCGGTCACCACCATCGCCGCCAAATGGAAGGGCAAGCGGCTGAATTCGCCCAACGACGCGGTGGTGAAATCCGACGGCTCGATCTGGTTCACCGATCCGAGCTACGGCATCGACACCGACTATGAGGGCGACAAGGCCGAGAGCGAGATCGGCGCCTGCCACGTCTACCGGGTCGATCCCGATAGCGGGGAGGTCGAGGCCGTCATCACCGACATGGTCAGGCCCAACGGGCTTGCCTTCTCGCTTGACGAGAGCCTGCTCTACGTCGTCGATACCGGCCGCACGCATGGCGCAGAGAACCCGGCGCATATGCGGGTGTTCAATGTCGGCAAGCATGGCAAGAAGGTTTCGGGCGGCAAGGTCTTCGCCGACTGCACGGCCGGCCTGTTCGACGGCTTCCGGCTCGACGCCGACGGACGCATCTGGACCAGCGCCTTTGACGGCATCCATTGCTACGATCCGGACGGGACGCTGATCGGCAAGGTCAAGGTGCCCGAGGTGACCGCCAATTGCGTGTTCGGCGGCGCCAAGCTGAACTGCCTCTACATCGCGGGCACCACCTCGCTCTATTCGGTGCGGCTGATGGTGAACGGGGCCAAGACCTATTGAGGCTGCTGGACACTCTTCTTTGGCGGGTTTTGATGGCGCTCCTGCGCATAAAAGTGGCGCCCGCCGCGCCGAAGTTGCCGAAGCGGCCACCATTCAGTCCGTCGGAGAGGCTTTCAAGGCAGCTTCCTGCCGGAAAGCATAAAAACCCAAGGGGAGAGCGTCATGCCATTCGTCAACATCCGCATCGTCAAGGAAGTGATCGCCGCCGATCCGGCAGGCAAGAAGGCTGATATCGCCAAGAAGGTCACGGCGGCCATCATGGATGCCACCGGGCTCGGCAATGACGATGTCTGGGTGGTTTTCGAGGAGGTCAACGCCCGCGACTGGTACGTCGGCAAGACCGATGTCGAGACGCTGCGGAAGGGGTAGCTCTTCCCTTCTCCCCTTGTGGGAGAAGGTGGCCTCGCGAAGCGAGGTCGGATGAGGGGTGTTCCAGCTTGGCGGTACGTCAACAGCGAACCGAACCAGAAAACACCAACGCCTCACTCCGCTGGAACCCCTCATCCGTCTCGGCGCTGCGCGCCGATCCACCTTCTCCCACAAGGGGAGAAGGGAAAGGCTGTGCCGCTCAATGCGAGCGGATGAAATCCGCGAAACCCTGCACCGCATTGCGCATTGCCAGCACCTTTTCCGGCTCAGCCAAAATGGCCTCCATCTCCGCTGGCTTCTTGCCGAGCAGGGCGATCTCCAGCCCACCATCATGCATCGCGAACGACATGGTGCGCATGATCTCGGCCAGCGCCGCCCGGGCGAACAGCGAGCGGGGCGAGGCGTGGGCCAGCATGGCCGGCTTGGCGACGGCGGCGTCGCGCGAGACCAGCCAGTCGAGCGCGTTCTTCAGCCCGCCCGGCACACCATGGGCATATTCGGGACAGGAGACGATGAGGCCGTCGGCGCCGGTGACGGCGTCGATCAACCTGGAGGCTTCGGACGGCGTGCGCTCGCCCTCGTCGTCCGGATTGAAGATCGGCAGGCGGCCGAGCCCGTCATGGACGGTGACGCGGCAGCCAAGCGGCGCGTTGCGCGCCAGTGCCGCGAGCAAGGCCGAATTGGTGGAGGCGGCCCGCAGGCTGCCGGAGATGGCGAGGATGTTCGGCAAGGTGTGGAACCAGTCAGGACGAATCGTGTCCGAAAAAGCCTACCACATGGTCTGCTTGTAATCGTCGTCGAGCCAGCGGTCGGTGGCCTCGGCCGAGTCGGCCAGTGCTAGCTGGTCGCGCAGGATCTGGCCGAGTGTCGGCAGCGTGGCACGGTCGTACCAACTCTCCGGCTTCCACAGATCGGAGCGCATGAAGGCCTTGGCGCAATGCATGTAGGTGGCCTTGACGGCCACGACGATGACGCTTTGCGGCTCCTTGCCGTCGACGGCCAGGCGCTCGCGCAGATTGGCATCGACGGTGATGCGGGCATCGCCGTTGACGCGCAGCGTCTCATTCATGCCGGGGATGAGGAAGAGCAGTCCGACCGAGGGATTGCGCAGGATGTTCTCCAGCGTATCCAGCCGGTTGTTGCCTGGCCGGTCGGGAATGGCGATGGTGCGGTCGTCGAGAATGGCGGCGAAGCCTGGCTTGTCGCCCTTCGGCGTCACGTCGGCATTGCCGGCGCCGTCGGACGAGCCGATCAGCACGAAGGGGCTCTTGCCGATGAAGGAACGGCAATGGCCGTCGAGCGCCTTCAGCTCCTTGCGGATCGAGCCGTCAGTCGGGCGCGGCGTCTTGTAGATCGTCCGCAATTCCTCGCGCGTGGTGACGAATTCCATGGCTCTTCCCCCTCTTTTTTAGTTTGGCGCAATTCCCTAGGGAAACCGCTATGCGGTTTTCCCGGGGAAAACCGCTTCACACTTTTCCTGGAATTGCTCTACTTGCCTGCCTTTTCTTCCCCGCTCGCCTTGTCGTCCAGCGAATGGCGCAGGATCAGCGGCATCTGGCTGAAGGTGAACAAAAGCGTGATCGGCATGATGCCCCAGACCTTGAAGGTAACCCAGGCATCGGTTGAAAAATTGCGCCACACCACTTCGTTGACGACGGCCAGGAACAGGAAGAACAGGCCCCAGCGGAAGGTGAGTTTTTTCCAGCCTTCGGCATCCAGCTTGAAGGCTGAATCGAAGACATAGCCGAGCAGCGACCTGCCGAAGAACAGGCCGCCGAGCAGCACGCCGCCGAACAGTGTGTTAACGATGGTCGGCTTCATCTTGATGAAGATGTCGTCCTGCAGATAGAGCGTCAGCGCGCCGAAGATGAAGACGACGACGCCCGAAACCATCGGCATGATCGGCAAGGTGCGGGTCAGCAGCCAGGAGGCGATCAGCGCGATGGCCGTGGCGGCCATGAACAGGCCGGTGGCGACGAAGATCGGGCCACCGAATTCGCCCAGGACAGGGAATTTCTGCACCAGCCATTCGCCGCGCGCATTGGCGAAGAAGAAGACCAGCAGCGGCCCAAGCTCCAGCACCAGCTTGAGCAGGGGATTGACGCCTTCCTTCTTCTCTTTCTGCGGGTCGGACGGATCGCGTTCGAGAATGGGTGGGTTCATGATCTTCCTTCTTACGCACGATCCCGTTCAAAAGGGATCATGCCGTTACGCCACTCCAGCGATCGCCCTGGCGAATTCGCTTGCCGAGAAAGGCTCGAGGTCGTCGACCTGTTCGCCGACGCCGATGAAATAGACAGGCAATTTGTGCTTTGCCGCGATCGCCACCAGAATACCGCCGCGCGCCGTGCCGTCCAGCTTGGTCATCACCAGGCCGTTGACGCCGGCGATGTTGCGAAAGATCTCGACCTGGTTGAGGGCGTTCTGGCCGGTGGTGGCGTCGACCGTCTGCAGCACGGTGTGCGGCGCTTCCGGATCGAGCTTGCCCAGCACGCGCACGATCTTTTCCAATTCCGCCATCAGCTCGGTCTTGTTCTGCAGGCGGCCGGCGGTGTCGATGATCAGCACGTCGGAGCCGGCTTCCTTGGCCTTCTCGAAGGCATCGTAGGCAAGGCCCGCCGCATCGGCGCCGAGCTTGGAGGCGATGACAGGCGATTTCGTGCGCTCGCCCCAGATCTTCAGCTGCTCGATGGCGGCCGCGCGGAACGTATCGCCGGCCGCCAGCATTACCGACAGGCCGCCATCGGTCAGTTTTGCCGCGAGCTTGCCTATGGTGGTTGTCTTGCCGGTGCCGTTGACGCCGACCACCAGGATGACATGCGGCTTGTGCGAGAGGTCGAGCTCCAGTGGCCGGGCGACAGGGGTCAGCACCTTCTCCACCTCGGCGGCCATGACGGTGCGCACGTCCGTGTCGGAGACATCCTTGCCATAGCGGCTGGCGGCCAGCGCGTCGGTGATACGAAGTGCTGTCTCCATGCCGAGGTCGGCGCGGATCAGCACATCCTCCAGGTCCTGCAGCGTGTCCTCATCGAGCTTCCGTTTGGTGAAGACGCCGGCGATGTTGCCGGTGAGTTCGCGCGACGAACGGGCAAGCCCGTCCCGCATGCGCTGGAACCACGATCGCCTCGGCGCCGCCTCCGGCGCCTTCACCGGCTCGGCCTTCTGCTCGACCTTCTTGGCGACGGTCACCTTGCCGGGGGCGGGTTTCGGCTCGGGCGCTGGAGGTGGTGCGGCTGGCTGCAGTTCTGGCGCGATCTCAGCGATGACAGGCTGCACTTCAATCGGCGCGGGCTGGCGAATGGGGGGCGCGATCTCCGCCGATGGCGCGGGAATCGTAGGCGCGACCTCGGCGGCTGGCGCCACGTCATTCGCAGGCTGGCGCTGCCCCTCACCCTTACCCTCTCCCCGTGAACTACGGGGAGAGGGGGGCGTCAGCGTCGAGGCTTCTTCTTCGATGTCAGTAAGGGGGGCGCTGGCGTCAAGATCAGCGTTCTTCTTCCCGTCACTATACGGGGAGAAGGTGCCGGCAGGCGGATGAGGGGCGGCGCTGGCCTCAGAAGTTGGCTGCGCGGAAGGCGCCGCCGGGGGCGGCACCTCGATCGGCGCGGGCTGTTCGGTTGGAACCGCGGGCGCCGGAAGTTCGACCGGTGCTGGCTCCGGTCGCCGTTCCGGCGGTGGCGGTGCAATCTCCGGCTCGGCTGGCGCCGGACCAGGGACTTCTTGCGGCGCTTCGGGCGTTGGTTCCGGAACAGCGGGTGCGGCGGGAATTTCTTCAGGTGCCGGCGGCTCCGGGGTCTCTGGAGCGGGTGCCGGCTTTTCTTCGGGCGCGGGCTCCGGCAGTGGTTCCGGCTCGGCGGGAGCGGTCGGTGCCGGTGGAATGGTTGGAGCGGGTTCGGGTGCAGGCTCCTCAACCGGCGCCGGTTCCAGTGACGGAGCTACCTCCGGTTCGGATACACGCGCGACCTTCGCCTCAGGCTCCGGCGCGTCGCGCTTCAAGAACTCCGGAACGACCTGTTCGGCCGCAGGCTTCAGCGCATCGAGCTGGTCCCATTTGATCGGCGGCAGCGGGGCGGTCTCGTCGATCCGCTCCTCGACAACCTCTTTCTTGCCGAACGAAAATATCTTCTTGAAAAAACCAGCCATGCTTTGCGTTTCTCAGGCGGCGCGTGCGGCAAGCGGGGCTGCGATCAGCCGGATACCATCATGGCCAGTAATTGTCGCTTCGACGATCTCGCCCGGCGCGCCGGTGCCGAGCGCGGCAAGGGTAAATCCTTCGGTGCGGCCAAGGCCGTCACGCTCGATCAGGATCGATTGCCGGGTTCCGGGCAGCGAGGACAGATGGCGCCGATACGCGGCTTCGCCGGCGGCGCGCAGCCGGGCGGCGCGCTGCTTGACCATCTCGCGGCGCAGCTGCGGCATGCGCGCGGCGGGCGTGCCTTCGCGCGGGCTGAACGGGAAGACGTGAAGGTGGGTCAGGCCGCATTCCTCGACGATTTTTATCGAGTTCTCGAACATGGCGTCGGTCTCGGTCGGGAATCCGGCGATGATGTCGGCGCCGAAGACGATATCTTTGCGCAATTTGCGCACATCCTCGCAGAACCGGATCGACTGGTCGCGCAGATGGCGGCGTTTCATGCGCTTCAGGATCATGTCGTCGCCCGACTGCAGCGACAGATGCAGATGCGGCATCAGCCTGGGCTCGGTGGCGATGGCTTCGAGCAATTCGTCATCGGCCTCGATCGAATCGATCGAGGATAGCCGCAGGCGCTTCACGTCGGGCACCTGCCTGAGAATGGTCTTCACCAGTCTGCCAAGCCTCGGCGCGCCCGGCAGGTCGGCGCCGAAGCTGGTCATGTCGACACCGGTCAATACGATCTCGGCATAGCCGTTGCCGGCTAGCCGCTTGACCTGATCGACCACGGCGCCCATCGGCACCGAGCGCGAATTGCCGCGACCGTAAGGAATGATGCAGAAGGTGCAACGGTGGTCGCAGCCATTCTGCACCTGGACGAAGGCACGGGCGCGGCCCTCGATGGCATCGACCATATGGCCGGCGGTCTCACGCACGGAGAATATGTCGTTGACGCGGGCCTTCTCGGTGTCGTTGACGCCGAAATCCGGCAGTGCGCGATAGGAATGCGCCTTGAGCTTCTCTTCATTGCCAAGCACGAGATCGACCTCGTCCATGGCGGCGAATTTTTCCGGCTCGGTCTGCGCGGCGCAGCCGGTGACGATGATGCGCGCGCCAGGGTTGTCGCGGCGCGCCTTGCGGATCGCCTGTTTGGCCTGGCGCACCGCCTCGCCGGTGACGGCGCAGGTGTTGAAGATGACGGCGCCACCGTCCAGCGCGCCAAGACCGGCGCTCTCGGCCTCGCGCCGCATCACTTCGGATTCATAGGTGTTCAGCCGGCAGCCGAAGGTCACCACATCAATGCGGCTGGGGGCCTCGGAAAGGGAGCCGTCAACGTCATGGCTCCTGGACAGAGCAACCGACATCAGGCCGCGCTTTCGGTGTCACGGGCCCAGGTGCCGGTCGAGGGATCGAAGCTGCCGGAAAATTCCCATTCGGCCGCACCCGTCAGGATGACGTGGTCATCGTCGCGCCATTCGACATGCAGCGTGCCGCCGCCGGGGGTCAACAGGCTGACGCTGCGCCCGGTCCGCTTGGTGCGCGCCGCTGCCACCACGGCGGCGCAGGCCGCCGAGCCGCAGGCCTTGGTCAAGCCGGCGCCGCGCTCCCAGGTGCGGATGATCATGCTCTCGGGAGACGTGACCTGGGCGATGGTGATGTTGGCGCGCTCGGGGAAGATCGGGTGGTTTTCGAGCAGCGGGCCGAAGCGGTCGAGCTCGTAGGACCAGACGTCGCGGTCGACCCAGAAGATGGCATGCGGGTTGCCCATCGAGACGGCGGAAGGCGAATGCAGCACAGGCGCGTCGATCGGGCCGATCTGCAATTCGATCATGCGGGTGTCGCGGAATTCCTCGGCGAGCGGAATCTCCTGCCAGCCGAAACGCGGCATGCCCATGTCGACCGAGATCGTGCCGTCGGCATGCTCCCTGGCGTTGAGGATGCCGGCGCGGGTCTCGAAGGTGAAGGTTTTTTGGCCAGTCTCGGCGGCAAGCGCCTGGACGACGCAACGCATGCCGTTGCCGCAGGCCTGCGCACCGGTGCCATCCGAATTCAGGATGTCGACATAGTAGGCCGTGCCCGGTGTCTTGGCGTCATGGATCGCCATGATTTGGTCGAAACGGGTCGCGGCATCGGCGTTCAGCGCAAGGGCGGCCGCCGCCGTCACCCGGTCGGCACGGCCGCGCATATCGGCGACGATGATTTCGTTTCCGATGCCGTTCATCTTGGCGAAGGGGGCGGTGCCTGCCATTCTTCCGTCATTCCGTGTCCATTTGGCGCTATATGGCGGAAACGGGCGGGAATTACCAGTGCGCAGGCGCCTTCGAGGTCTCTTAGGTCACCGCGAAGATGCCGAGCACGACCAGCAGGAAGATGACGAGAACGATGCCGATGAGGATGCGCGCGCCGGTGGCGGCGGCTCCGGCCAGCGCCGGCATGCCGAGCAGGCTCGCCGCCGCGGCGATGATCAGGAGAATGATGATCCATTTGATCATGGGAATGCCTCGCAAACCGACAGATTTTGAAACCGCATGAAGAACGCGGCTGTCGTGCCTGGGTTCCCGCGGTTTGCGAGGCGATGTCAGTGCTAAAACCTAAAGCGCGTCGCGTTGAAGCGGATTCATGCGACGCGCTTTAGGTCTTTGTTTTTATGCATGTCGTTCCCCTAAAACCGGGATCACTTTTGGGCGACATGCATCAGCCCGCGATCTCGATATCGGTGCTGAAGGGTGCGGTCTTGGCCGAGTTCTGGTCATGCATGAGGAAATTGCATTTGTATTTCCCGGGCGGCAGTCCATCGAGGGACAGGTCGAGCTTGAAGAAGAGTTCGCGGTTGTGCGAGCGGGAAGCGACCTGAACGCTGCCGATTTTCTCGAACGTGCCCAGGGCTTCGCCAGAGTCTGAAAGCACGGTGAGGTCGACGGAAAGCGCGATCTGGCTGTTGCCGAGGCCGTCCGACCCGTAACCATAGCCGACCGGTTCCATATAGAGCACGACCTTCTCGCCGGGCTTGTAGATGTGATTGGCGCGCTCGCTGTAGATGCCGAAGCCGCTGGCCGTGTCGACCTGTTTGACATTCTGCACGGCGAGCGGCATCGCTTGCCACAAGGCTTCCTCGGCGCCGCGGAATTTCTCCAGCGCGCCGGCTCCGTCCCCTGCCTGCAATGCCTTTTCGGCGTCGGCGGCGCGATCGGCGATGTCTCCAGCATAGGCCGCCGAGGTGGAGATTGTGGCGGCAAGCAGGGCAGCCAGGATCGATTTCATAGGATGCGTCTCCGTTCTTTGAGATGGTGGGCGAAACCCTCGTGGGTAGACGTCAAACCCTGCCGGAGTTCAAGGCACTCTCCACACTTCACCAGGCCGCAGGGCTCGAAAGCGCTCCTGTGGGATGCCCTCGGCGTCAAGCGCTTCGGCAAGTTTGCGGACCGGCTCGTCCATCGGTTCGTCGGTGAGCTGGAAGGTGCCCCAGTGGCAGCCGGCGGCGAAGGCGGCATCGCACAGCTTCATGCCTTGCACCGCTTCCTCCGGGTTCTGGTGCTGCGGCGCCATGAACCAGCGCGGCTCGTAGGCGCCGATCGGCAGGATGGCGAAGCGGAAGCCGCCATGTTTCGCCGCCATCAGCCGGTAGTTGATGCCGTCGTGGAAGCCGGTGTCGCCGGCGAAATAGATTTTTCCGCCCGGCGTCTCGATGACGAAGCCGGCCCACAATGCCATGCGCCGGTCACGCGCGCCGCGCGCCGACCAGTGATGCGCCGGCTCGATGTGGACGAAAACGCCGTTACCGAGATCGACCCTGTCACCCCAGTCATATGCCGAAAGACGCATGCCGGGAACCGCCTCGCCGATGAGGACATCGTTGCCGAGCGGGGTGACCACCAGCGGATGATGGCCGGCCTTGAGCTGCTTCAGCGTGGCGAGGTCGAGATGGTCGTAGTGATTGTGGCTGACCAGGACGAGGTCGATCGGCGGCAAGTCGGGGAAGGCGATGCCCGGCGGATTGACGCGTCGTGGCCCGGCGAAGGAAAACGGCGAGGTGCGTTGCGACCAGACCGGATCGGTGAGGATGTTCAGCCCGGCGGTCTGGATCAGCAGGGTGGAGTGACCGACCATGGTCACCGTGAGTTCGGCACCCTCGACCTTCGCGGCTGGCCTTGCCTGCGAAAAGGGGCTCGGACTCGTCGCGGGCCATTTCGCGCGCTGGCCGTTGAACTGCCATTTCAGCAGATCCACGAAGCGGCCGGGCATCCGGCCGCCCGGATTGAAGAACAAGGTGCCATCGAAATGATCGCTGGGCGGACCGCTGTAATAGCGGTTGGCGGCTTTCTTTCTCGCGGCCAAGGTCTGCTCCAGCGTTTCGGCCCCTAGACATAGGTCCTGTGCCGATCGGTGCAAGCGCCGAATGGCGAAGGCGGAAGCTGGGATCGCGGAGGCCGAGCAGCAAGCCGCCCGGTCCATCCTGATTGCGATAAATTTGCAACAAATCTTGCTACAAACCCTATTTTAACCATATCGGGTTGAAATTTCGCCACCTTCTCCATCTTGGTGGAGGTGAGAGATTGCGCGGACGGCGTCCCCCCAGCCGGATCCGACGGAGGTTGGAATGAATTTTTCGAAAAGCGGCCTGGTGGCCGCATCGCTGGCGGCGCTCGTTGCGAGTGGCTGCTCAACCTCACGGTTCTCGTCGATGGACGACCAGCAGCCGGCGCCGCTGCAGCCGGCCCCGGCTGGCCAGGTGACCTCCAACCAGTTGCCGCCGCCGGCCTCGCCCGGCGCCACCGACCCGTCGCAGTTCCCGACCGCCCCGGCGAATACGCAGGTCGCATCCTTGCCGCCGGACGGCTCGGCACCCGCCGGTGCCTCGGATCTCAGCGCGGCAAGCGTCGCCGGCGTCTGGAACGCCAGCGTTTCCGGCCAGAGCTGCAAGATCGCGACGCCGCAGACCAAGTTCGGCGCCGGCTTCCGCGCCGGGCCGCTGCACTGCCCGGCGCCGATCGATGGCATCAAGTCGTGGAATGTCGCCGGCAAGCAGCTGACGCTTTATGACGAGAATGGCGGTTCGCTGGCGCGGCTCTATTCCTCGGGTGGCTCGAAATTCGACGGTCAGACTTCCAGCGGGCAGCCGATTTCGCTTACAAGGTAAGCTGGATATGCCGATATTCAGGTGATGCCGGCCTGTGAACGGCGGCTTCTCGAAAGCCGACATTCTCGGCTTGGCCTGACCTGAATCTCAAACACATTAGTTCTCCCCGGAGCATCCTGCTCTGAACAACGACGTGACCGATGCATCTGCGTGACGGCCTCCAGACCCATGCGACCGTCAGGCAGCGCTACGACCATCTGGTGGAAACCGGCGCGATCGAGCGCGATCCGGCGCAGGAGCGCATTGCCGCCGCGCTCGACCGGCTGACATCGGAAATCTCGGCAAAACGGCTGGCGCACAAATCCAGTGCGCTGGGCTGGCTGTTTGCCCGCAAGCGCGAGACGCGGGAAATCGTCAAGGGCCTCTACATCCATGGTGGCGTCGGCCGCGGCAAGACGATGCTGATGGACATGTTCTTCGAGCTGCTGCCGGTCCGGCGCAAGCGTCGCGTCCACTTCAACGACTTCATGGCCGACGTGCAGGACCGCATCCAGAAGCATCGGCAGGCGCGCAAGAACGGTGACGTCAAGGAAGACGATCCGATCCCACCCGTGGCAAAAGCCCTGGCCGAGCAAGCCTGGGTGCTGTGCTTCGACGAGTTTTCCGTCACCGACATCGCCGACGCGATGATCCTTTCCAGGCTGTTTTCGGCGCTGTTCGCCAATGGCGTGGTGCTGATCGCCACCTCGAACGTGGCGCCGGAGGATCTTTACCGCGACGGGCTCAACCGCCAGCTGTTCCTGCCTTTCATCGGCATACTGGAACGGCACGCGCAGGTGCTGTCGCTGGACAGCGACAAGGATTACCGGCTGGAAAAGCTCGCCCGGACGCCGGTCTATGTCATGCCGGCCGACGCGGAAGCCGACCGCGCGCTCGACGAGGCCTGGCAGACGATGACGCGCGGCATGCCGACGGCCGCGACATCGCTGACGCTGAAGGGCCGGCAAGTCGTGGTGCCGGCAGCCGCCGGCGACGCGGCACGGTTTGCCTTCGCCGATCTCTGCGAAAAACCCCTCGGCGCGCGCGATTTCCTGGCGATCGCCGGACGCTTCTCGACGGTCTTCATCGACCACGTTCCGGTTCTGGGCGAGGGCAAGCGCAACGAGGCCAAGCGCTTCATCCTGTTGATCGACACGCTCTACGACCACCATGTGCGCCTGGTGGTGAGCGCCGAGGCGCCGCCGCAAGAGCTCTACGTGGCCAAGCGCGGTGTCGAGGTGTTCGAGTTCGAACGCACCGCGTCACGCCTGATCGAGATGCAGAGTCGCGATTGGCTGGAAGACTGGGCTGAGCGGCGGAAAGAGAAGCTCGCCCCGGAAGCGTCGCGCGCGCAGGCGTAAGGGGACATTTTCCGAAAGGCCGCGATCCTTCTCGCTCCTTTTTCTCGCCGAGTTTTGAAGCTCACATCCTCGGCGGCCAGCATCACAACGGCGTCATCACCTCTTCAAGCCTTCTGATTGTCATCCTAATTGTGTAATCTCAGGCAAATCGTCTTACGAATTTTGACGTTTACGTAAATCCCAAACCATCTAACCGATTGAAAACGCTCACTCCAAAATAATCGATTGAATTTATCTTGCACCGGGGCTATTGGGTGCGGCGAAATCTCGCGGGTTTCCTCAGCATTCCGGCCTCTTCCTCGGCACCGTCATCAAGTCGTCAAAGATTTCGGCGCAGTCACAGACAAAGGGAAAACATCCTCACATGGCACGCAACAAGATAGCGCTTATCGGCTCGGGTATGATCGGCGGCACGCTCGCCCATATGATCGGCCTCAAGGACCTCGGAGACGTGGTGCTGTTCGATATTGCCGAGGGCATCCCGCAAGGCAAGGGGCTCGATATCGCGCAGTCGTCGCCGGTCGATGGTTTTGACTCCCGGCTGACCGGCGTCAACGACTATGCCGGCATCGAGGGCGCGGATGTCTGCATCGTCACCGCGGGCGTGCCGCGCAAGCCGGGCATGAGCCGCGACGACCTGCTGGGCATCAACCTCAAGGTCATGGAACAGGTCGGCGCCGGTCTCAAGAAGTACGCGCCGAAGGCCTTCGTCATCTGCATCACCAACCCGCTCGATGCCATGGTGTGGGCGCTGCAGAAGTTTTCGGGCCTGCCCAAGACCCATGTCGTGGGCATGGCCGGCGTGCTCGACAGCGCGCGCTTCCGCTATTTCCTGGCCGAGGAGTTCAAGGTTTCGGTCGAGGACGTCACCGCCTTCGTGCTCGGCGGCCACGGCGATTCCATGGTGCCGATGATCCGCTATTCGACGGTCTCGGGCATTCCGCTGCCCGACCTCGTGAAGATGGGCTGGACCTCGAAGGAGAAGCTCGACCAGATCGTGCAGCGTACCCGCGACGGCGGCGCCGAGATCGTCGGCCTGCTCAAGACCGGCTCGGCCTATTACGCGCCGGCCGCCTCGGCAATCCAGATGGCCGAAGCCTATCTCAAGGACAAGAAGCGCGTGCTGCCTTGCGCGGCGCACCTCTCCGGCCAGTATGGCGTCAAGGGTACCTATGTCGGCGTGCCCGTGGTGATCGGCGCCGGCGGCGTCGAGCGCATCATCGAGATCGACCTCAACAAGGCCGAGCAGAAGATGTTCGAAAGCTCGGTGGCGACGGTGCAGGGCCTGACCGAGGCCTGCGTCAAGATCGCGCCGCAACTCGCCTCGAAGTAACCCTGCCAAAAACAACCCCGGCAAAGACCTGGAGATAGTTCCCCATGAACATCCATGAATATCAGGGCAAGGCGCTGCTGAAGAGCTTTGGCGCGCCGGTGGCCGAAGGCGTGCCGGTGTTCAAGGCAAGCGAGGCCGAAGCCGCGGCACAAGCGCTGCCCGGCCCGCTCTATGTGGTGAAGAGCCAGATCCATGCCGGCGGCCGCGGCAAGGGCAAGTTCAAGGAACTGTCGCCCGACGCCAAGGGCGGCGTGCGGCTGGCTAAGTCGGTCGCCGACGTCGTCGCCAACGCCAACGAGATGCTCGGCCACACGCTGGTGACCAAGCAGACCGGCCCGGCCGGCAAGCAGGTCAACCGTCTCTATATCGAGGACGGCGCCGACATCGAGCGCGAGCTTTATCTTTCGATCCTGGTCGACCGTTCGGTCGGCCGCATCGCCTTCGTCGTCTCGACCGAAGGCGGCATGGACATCGAGGCGGTCGCCCATGACACGCCGGAAAAGATCATCACCGTCGCCATCGACCCGGAAAAGGGCGTGACGGCGGATGATGTGAAGAAGCTCAACGCGGCCCTCAAGCTCGACGGCGACGCAGCCAAGGATGGCGGCACGCTGTTCCCGATCCTCTACAAGGCCTTCGTCGAGAAGGACATGAGCCTGCTCGAGGTCAACCCGCTGATCGTGATGAAGAATGGCCGGCTGCGCGTGCTCGACGCCAAGGTGTCATTCGACAACAACGCGCTGTTCCGCCACCCGGACGTGCTCGAACTGCGCGACACCACCGAAGAGGACGAGAAGGAGATCGAGGCGTCGAAATACGACCTCGCCTATGTCGCGCTCGACGGTAATATTGGCTGCATGGTCAACGGCGCCGGCCTTGCCATGGCGACGATGGACATCATCAAGCTCTATGGCGCCGAACCCGCCAACTTCCTCGATGTCGGCGGCGGCGCGTCCAAGGAGAAGGTGACGGCGGCGTTCAAGATCATCACCAAGGACCCGGCGGTCAAAGGCATACTGATCAACATCTTCGGCGGCATCATGAAGTGCGACATCATCGCCGAGGGCGTGATTGCCGCGGTCAAGGAAGTCGGCCTCAAGGTTCCGCTGGTGGTGCGCCTGGAAGGCACCAATGCCGAGCTCGGCAAGAAGATCATCAACGACAGCGGCCTGAACGTGGTGTCGGCCGACGATCTCGATGACGCGGCCAAGAAGATCGTGGCGGCGGTGAAGGGCTGAGCGGATGCCTCCGCGCAAGATAAATCTGGTCGAGGCGGCGGATCAAAAGATCAGCAAGGTCTTCGATCCGCACATCGCCGGCGACGTCAACGACAGCCAGGCGAAGGTCGCCAAGTTCGGCGAGGCTTTCGACTGGCACGCGCATGAGCATGAGGACGAAGCCTTCCTCGTGCTGCGCGGTCGCATCGCCATCGATTTCCGCGACGGTCCGGTCGAGCTCGGCGAGGGCGATTTCATCGTCGTGCCGCGTGGCGTCGAGCATCGGCCGCGTTCGCTGACCCAAGAGCCCGTGGTGCTGATGTTCGAGCCGTCGACGACGCTCAACACCGGCAATGCCAAGAGCGATCTCACCGTCACCGACCTGAAGCGGCTCTGACCGATGAACGCGGCTTCCTTCTCCTCGCTCTCGGCCGATCACCTGCGCCTACAGGCGCTGGTCGGCGCGTGGCGTGGCGAGGAAGAGGTGGCGGACACACAATGGGCCGATGGCGGCACGGCGACATCGGAGGTGCTGGCTGAGGCACAGTTCGGCGGCCTGTTCGTGGTGCAGCGCTATCGCCAGCGCCGCGACGGCACGATTTCCTTCGGTTCGCACAACGTGTTCGGCTTCGACCAGCAGAACAGCGTCGTCACCATGCACCAGTTCGATTCGATGGGCTTCGTGCCGGCCTCGCCGGCCACGGGCACGTGGAACGGCGGCGAGCTCAATCTGGAGCGGTCATCACCGCGCGGTTCGGCGCGCGTGACGTATATTTTTGACGATGCCGACACCTACCGCATGCGATTGCATTTCAAACCCGCCGGCAGCGATGCATGGCAAGACATGGTGAGCGGCGTCTACAAGCGCGTCTCGCCTTCCTCGATCAACGGCTTTTAGAAAAGGGCTCCGATGTCCATTCTCGTCGACAAGAACACCAAGGTGCTGGTGCAGGGCCTGACCGGCAAGACCGGCACGTTCCACACCGAACAGGCGCTGGCCTATCACGGCACCAAGATGGTGGGTGGCATCCATCCCAAGAAGGGCGGCGAGACCTGGACCGGGTCGAAGGGCGAAAGCCTGCCGATCTTCGCCACCGTCGCCGAGGGCAAGGAAAAGACCGGCGCCAACGCTTCGGTCATCTATGTGCCGCCGGCGGGCGCCGGCGAAGCGATCCTGGAGGCGATCGAGGCGGAAATCCCGCTGATCATCTGCATCACCGAGGGCATTCCGGTGATGGACATGGTCAAGGTCAAGGCGCGGCTCGACCGCTCGACCTCGCGGCTGATCGGGCCGAACTGCCCCGGCGTGCTCACGCCCGACGAATGCAAGATCGGCATCATGCCCGGAAACATCTTCCGCAAGGGCTCGGTCGGCGTTGTTTCGCGCTCGGGAACACTTACCTATGAGGCCGTGTTCCAGACCACCAATGTCGGCCTCGGCCAGACCACCGCCGTCGGCATTGGCGGCGATCCCGTCAAGGGCACCGAGTTCATCGACGTGCTCGAGATGTTCCTCGCCGACGACGAGACCAAGTCGATCATCATGATCGGCGAGATCGGCGGCTCGGCCGAGGAAGACGCCGCGCAGTTCCTCAAGGACGAAGCCAAGCGTGGCCGCAAGAAGCCGATGGCGGGCTTCATCGCCGGGCGCACGGCGCCGGCGGGCCGTACCATGGGCCATGCGGGCGCGGTCATCTCCGGCGGCAAAGGCGGCGCCGAGGACAAGATCGCGGCAATGGAATCGGCCGGTATCAAGGTCTCGCCGTCACCGGCGCGGCTTGGCACGACGCTGGTTGAAGCCATCAAGGGCTGAATCTGGCGCCGGTTATGGAATGAGGGCCAACGACGGTTCGTTGGCTTTTGAGGGGACAAGAAGGGCGGGTGAACCGCCCACTATCGCGGCCCTGCCGCAAACGTAAGGAGACGGAGCGCGGCTCCGCTGAAACGACATGGCAAGACAAGATCAGGCCAACGACCAATTTTCGCTCACCTCATTCCTCTATGGCGGCAACGCCGATTACATCGACGCGCTCTATGCCGCCTATGAGGATGACCCCGCCTCGGTCAATCCCGAATGGCAGGAGTTCTTCGCGGGCCTGAAGGACGATGCCGGCGATGTACGCAGGAATGCCAAGGGCGCCTCCTGGGCCAAGCCCTCCTGGCCGCTGCAGGCCAATGGCGAGCTGGTGTCGGCGCTCGACGGCAATTGGGGCATTGTCGAGAAGCATCTGGAAAAGAAGGTCAAGGACAAGGCGGTCACCAACGGTGTCGTTCTTTCCGACGCCGACGTGCACCAGGCGACGCGCGATTCGGTGCGCGCCATCATGATGATCCGTGCCTACCGCATGCGCGGCCATCTGCACGCCAATCTCGACCCGCTCGGCATCGCCAAGCCGCTCGAGGATTACAATGAATTGTCGCCCGAGAATTACGGTTTCACCGAAGCCGACTACGACCGGCCGATCTTCCTCGACAATGTGCTCGGGCTCGAATTCGGCTCCATCCGGCAGATGCTGGAGATCCTGACCCGCACCTATTGCTCGACGCTCGGCGTCGAATTCATGCACATCTCCGACCCCGAGGAAAAGGCCTGGATCCAGGCGCGCATCGAAGGCGCCGACAAGGAAATCTCGTTTACCGCCACCGGTAAGAAGGCAATCCTCTCGAAGCTGGTCGAAGCGGAAGGCTTCGAGCAGTTCATCGACGTCAAGTACAAGGGCACCAAGCGCTTCGGCCTCGACGGCAGTGAAGCGCTGATCCCGGCGCTGGAGCAGATCGTCAAGCGCGGCGGCCAGCTCGGCATGAAGGAGATCGTGCTCGGCATGGCCCATCGCGGCCGCCTGAACGTGCTCTCCCAGGTGATGGCGAAGCCTCACCGCGCCATCTTCCATGAGTTCAAGGGCGGCTCGGCAGCCCCCGACGAGGTCGAGGGCTCGGGCGACGTGAAGTACCATCTCGGCGCCTCGTCGGACCGCGAGTTCGACGGCAACAAGGTCCATTTGTCGCTGACGGCCAACCCGTCCCACCTGGAAATCGTCGACCCGGTGGTGATGGGCAAGGCGCGCGCCAAGCAGGATTACCTGTTCGGCCGCGGCCGCGAGGAGATCGTGCCGCTGGAGGAGCGCGCCAAGGTGCTGCCGCTGCTCCTGCATGGCGACGCCGCCTTCGCCGGCCAGGGCGTGATCGCCGAAATCCTCGGCCTGTCGGGCCTGCGCGGCCACCGCGTCGCCGGCACGCTGCATTTCATCATCAACAACCAGATCGGCTTCACCACCAATCCGCGCTTCTCGCGCTCGTCGCCCTATCCGTCCGACGTCGCCAAGATGATCGAGGCGCCGATCTTCCACGTCAATGGCGATGACCCGGAAGCCGTGGTCCACGCCACCAAGGTGGCGATCGAATTCCGCATGAAGTTCCACAAGCCGGTGGTCGTGGACATGTTCTGCTATCGCCGCTTCGGCCACAATGAGGGCGACGAACCGGCCTTCACCCAGCCGATCATGTACCGCAACATCCGCACCCACAAGACGACGGTGCAGATCTATGGCGACCGTCTGATCGCCGAGGGCCACATCACCCAGGCCGAGCTCGACCAGATGAAGGCCGACTGGCGCGCGCATCTGGAATCCGAATGGGAAGTCGGCCAGCACTACAAGCCCAACAAGGCCGACTGGCTGGATGGCGCCTGGTCCGGCCTGCGCACGGCCGACAACCAGGACGAACAAAGGCGCGGCAAGACCGCCGTGCCGGTCAAGACGCTGAAGGAAATCGGCAAGAAGCTGACCGAGGTGCCGAAGGGTTTCGAGGCGCACAAGACCATCATCCGCTTTCTCGAGAACCGCCGCGAGGCGATCGAGTCCGGCGAAGGCATCGACTGGTCGACGGCCGAGGCGCTGGCGTTCGGCGCCATCCTGCTCGACGGCAATCCGATCCGCCTGTCGGGGCAGGATTCCGAGCGCGGCACCTTCTCGCAGCGCCATTCCGTGCTCTACGACCAGCGCGACGAGACCCGCTACATCCCGCTCAACAATCTGTCGGCGGCGCAGGCCGGCTACGAAGTCATCAACTCGATGCTGTCGGAAGAGGCGGTGCTGGGCTTCGAATATGGCTACAGCCTCGCCGAGCCGAAGGCGCTGACCTTGTGGGAAGCGCAGTTCGGCGACTTCGCCAACGGCGCCCAGGTGGTGTTCGACCAGTTCATATCGTCGGGCGAGCGCAAGTGGCTCAGAATGTCCGGCCTCGTTTGTCTCTTGCCGCATGGCTATGAAGGCCAGGGCCCGGAACATTCGTCGGCCAGGCTGGAGCGGTTCCTGCAGCTTTGCGCCGAAGACAACATGCAAGTGGCCAACTGCACCACGCCGGCCAACTACTTCCACATCCTGCGCCGGCAGCTGAAGCGCGACTTCCGCAAGCCGCTGATCCTGATGACGCCGAAGTCGCTGCTGCGCCACAAGCGGGCGGTGTCGACGCTGCCGGAAATCTCGGGCGAAAGCTCGTTCCACCGGCTGCTGTGGGACGACGCGCAGCTGTTGCCCAACCAGGCGATCAAGCTCACCAAGGATTCCAAGATCCGCCGCGTCGTGCTGTGCTCGGGCAAGGTCTATTACGACCTCTACGAGGAGCGCGAGAAGCGCGGCATCAATGACATCTATCTGCTGCGCGTCGAACAGCTCTATCCGTTCCCGGCCAAGGCGCTGATCACCGAACTGTCCCGCTTCCGCAACGCCGAGATGGTGTGGTGCCAGGAGGAGCCCAAGAACATGGGCGCCTGGTCGTTCATCGACCCGTATCTGGAATGGGTGCTGGCCCATATCGACGCCAAGCATCAGCGGGTGCGCTACACCGGCCGGCCGGCGGCCGCGTCGCCGGCGACCGGCTTGATGTCCAAGCACCTAGCCCAGCTCGCCGCCTTGCTCGAAGACGCGCTCGGCGAATAAAGCAGGCGAATAGAACAGAACCGACAAGAACGGACAGGCACAATGGCTACCGAAATCCGCGTTCCCACTCTCGGCGAATCCGTCACCGAGGCGACCATCGGCAAATGGTTCAAGAAAGTCGGCGATGCCATTGCCGTCGACGAACCGCTGGTCGAGCTCGAAACCGACAAGGTGACGGTGGAGGTTCCGGCCGCGGCTGCGGGCATCCTTTCGGAGATCGCGGTCAAGGAAGGTGAAACGGTTGGCGTCGGCGCGCTTCTGGGGTCGATTTCGGCCGGTGGCGCCGCCGCCACACCCGCGACCAAGCCGCAGGCCGTGGCCCAGGCTTCGAGCCCGGATGCGGCGCAGACCACGAAGCAGGCCGCGGCCGAGACCGCCAAGATCGCCGGCGATGGCGCGGTCGAGCCGCGCTCGATGCCGCCGGCGCCGGCCGCCGCAAAACTGATCGCCGAGAACAATCTGTCGGTCGACCAGCTTTCCGGCTCGGGCAAGCGTGGCCAGGTGCTGAAGGGCGACGTGCTCGACGCCATCTCCAAGGGCGCGCCGTCGCAGCCGGCCGAGACGCCGAAGGCGGCTCCGGCGCCGATCGCGGTGCGTGCGCCATCCTCCGGCGACGATGCCTCGCGCGAAGAGCGCGTGCGCATGACCAAGCTGCGTCAGACCATCGCGCGGCGGCTCAAGGAAGCGCAGTCGACCGCCGCCATGCTCACCACCTTCAACGAGGTCGACATGTCGGCGGTGATGGCGCTGCGGGCCAAGTACAAGGACGTGTTCGAGAAGAAGCACGGCGTGAAGCTCGGCTTCATGGGCTTCTTCACCAAGGCCGTCACGCACGCGCTGAAGGAAATCCCGGCGGTCAATGCCGAGATCGACGGCAGCGACATCATCTACAAGAACTTTGCCCATGTCGGCGTCGCCGTCGGCACCGAGAAGGGCCTCGTCGTGCCGGTCGTGCGCGATGCCGACCAGATGTCGATCGCCGAGATCGAGAAGGAAATCGGCCGGCTGGGCATCGCGGCGCGTGACGGAAAGCTGTCGGTCGCCGACATGCAGGGCGGCACGTTCACCATCTCCAATGGCGGCGTCTACGGCTCGCTGATGTCGACGCCGATCCTCAATGCGCCGCAGTCGGGCATTCTGGGCATGCACAAGATCCAGGACCGGCCGGTCGTGGTCGGCGGCCAGATCGTGATCCGGCCGATGATGTATCTGGCGCTGAGCTACGACCACCGCATCGTCGACGGCAAGGAAGCCGTGACCTTCCTGGTGCGCGTCAAGGAAAGCCTGGAGGATCCGGAACGGCTCGTGCTCGATCTCTAGGTCTGTTGCGGTGGCTGAGTCTGTCGAGCCAATCGACCTGTTCGAGCTTCTGGCGACAGGCCGGGCAGGGCCTGTCGCGCTCGGTAAAAGCAGCCGTGAAACGGTTCGAGGCTTGATCGATCCGGAGGACGTGCGGGCGGACAATCATTTTCGCCACGGAGACACCGAATCCGCCTGGTGCATCTACGGCGCGAATTGCGAGTTCTTCTTCAGCCCTGATTATCGTTTGCGGTCGATTAACGTCGAACCTGTCTTCGGAAGACTGCAACCGGGTGGAATGATGGCGACTTGGCATGGCAATCTGGACGTCGATGTGGGTCGGCATCCCGTGACTTTTGCAGGCACAAAGCCGATAGCCATACATACCTTGCCCAAGGCTCTGCAGTTCCTGAACAGGAGCGAATTCAAGTGGACAATCGGCGGTGGTCGGGAACGCGACATCTATATTGAGCTGGCGGAGAGTTCTCGTAACTTGACCCTTAAATATGAGGTGAACGCCATTCCGTTTGACGGCAATGGCAACATTGCGTTCGAAATAGACTATTTTCTCTCGACGATCTTCATACTCGATCAAGCTGTTCAAGGCGGATAACCGTGACGATCCGTTCGTTCTTGTCGGAATGCCTGTCGACTGCATCGATAGCGGTCTGCGCGTCGATGATCTCAGCCAACGCTTTCGCCGCCTGTCCGATCGAACTCGCCGTCTACGGCGACCCTCAAAGCGGCAGCGAGATCGACTTTACCCCGACTGGCACCTCGGCCACCGTCACCAATACATTCCGCATGATCCTCGACAACAATGTGGTGCTGAACGGCATCGTCATGTGGAACGAAGGTGTTTCCAGGCCTAACGGCGCGCTGATGTACAAATGCCCGGAAGGCGACACCACGGGCGATGAACTCGACGCCTGTACCCCTTGGCATGGCGTCATCTATACGTCGGACGACAAGGGCAGCATCGGGCTCTTGCCGGCGGAAGGCGTCGAGGCGCCGAAGACGCTGATCCTGCCGGATCTCGGTCCGATGCTGCATCAGTCAACCGCCTATGGCGGCAGCGGATTCTCGAAAGTGCCGTCGGATGTGTTCACGCTGAAGGGATGTCAGGAATGAGCGAGGCGCAAAAAGTGCTGTTGGTCACCGGCGGCAGTCGCGGCATCGGCGCCGCCGTCTGCCGGCTCGGGGCCAAGGCCGGCTATCGCGTGGCAGTCAACTATGCCTCGAACCGGGCTGCCGCCGATGCGCTGGTCGGCGACATCAAGGCCGCCGGCGGCGACGCTTTTTCGGTCAAGGGCGATGTCGGCAGCGAGGCCGATATACTGGCCATCTTCGACGCGGTGGACCGCACCTGGGGCAGGCTCGATGCCTTCGTCAACAATGCCGGCATCGTCGACGCCAAGGCGCGCGTCGACGAGATGAGCGTGGCACGGCTCGAACGCATGATGCGCATCAATGTCGTCGGTTCCATCCTCTGCGCCCGCGAGGCGGTCAAGCGCATGTCGACACGCCATGGCGGCAAGGGCGGAGCGATCGTCAATATCTCGTCGGCCGCGGCGGTGCTGGGCGCGCCGGACAATTATGTCGACTATGCCGCGTCCAAGGGCGCCATCGACACGCTCACCGTCGGGCTCGCCCGCGAGGTGGCGCTGGAAGGCATCCGCGTCAACGCGGTGCGGCCGGGCATCATCGACACCGACATCCACGCCTCCGGCGGACAGCCGGACCGGGTGGCGCTGATCCAGGACACGCTGCCGATGAAAAGAGCCGGCACCGCCGATGAAGTCGCCGCTGCCGTTCTCTATCTTCTATCCGACGCCGCGTCCTATACGACAGGCGCGATCCTGAATGTCAGCGGCGGCCGCTGAGCGCTCTCAAGCAGTTCGAGCATGATGTTATCCGAAAACCGCGTCGCACTTTTCGGCATCATGCTCAAAACAGAAGGACAGTATCATGGCTTATGACGTCGTTATCATCGGATCGGGACCCGGCGGCTATGTCTGCGCCATCAAGGCGGCACAGCTCGGGCTGAAGGTCGCGGTGGTCGAGAAGAACGCGACCTTCGGCGGCACCTGCCTCAACATCGGCTGCATCCCGTCCAAGGCGCTGCTTTATGCCTCCGAAATGTTCGCCGAGGCCGGCCATTCCTTCGATACGCTCGGTGTCGAGATCGCCGCACCGAAGCTGAACCTGAAGAAGATGATGGCGCACAAGGATGCGACTGTGTCGTCCAACGTCAACGGCGTCGCCTTCCTGTTCAAGAAGAACAAGATCGATAGCTTTCGCGGCAACGGCAAGGTGCTCGCGGCCGGCAAGGTGTCGGTCACCGGCGAGGACGGCAAGGTCGAGGAGATCGAGACGAAGAACATCGTCATCGCCACCGGTTCGGATGTCGCCGGCATACCCGGCGTCAAGGTCGATTTCGACGAGAAGGTGATCGTGTCGTCGACGGGCGCGCTGTCGCTGGACAAGGTTCCCGGCCATCTGGTGGTGGTCGGCGGGGGCGTCATCGGGCTCGAGCTCGGTTCGGTGTGGGCGCGGCTCGGCGCCAAGGTCACCGTGGTCGAGTTCCTCGACACGATCCTCGGTGGCATGGACGGCGAGGTGTCCAAGCAGTTCCAGCGGCTGCTCTCCAAGCAAGGCTTCGAGTTCAAGCTCGGCGCCAAGGTCACCGGCGTCGCCAAGGCCAAGAAGGGTGCGACCGTCACCTTCGAGCCGGTGAAGGGCGGCGCCGCCGAGACCATCGCGGCCGATGTCGTGCTGATCGCCACCGGCCGCCGCGCCTTTTCGGACACTCTTGGTCTCAAGGAAGCGGGGGTCGAGGTCGACGAGCGCGGCCGGGTCAAGACCGACGGGCATCTCAAGACCAACGTGCCTGGTATCTATGCCATCGGCGATGTCATCGCCGGGCCGATGCTGGCGCACAAGGCCGAGGACGAGGGCGTGGCGGTGGCTGAAACCATTGCCGGCCAGGCCGGCCATGTGAACTACGAGGTCATTCCGAGTGTCGTCTACACCAGCCCCGAAATCGCCTCGGTCGGCAAGACCGAGGAAGAACTGAAGAAGGCCGGCATCGACTACAAGGTCGGCAAATTCCCGTTCAGCGCCAATGGCCGGGCACGCGCCATGCTGCACACCGACGGCTTCGTGAAAATCCTTGCCGACAAGGCCAGCGACCGCGTGCTTGGCGTGCATATCGTCGGCTTCGGTGCCGGCGAGATGATCCACGAGGCGGCGGTGCTGATGGAGTTCGGCGGCTCGTCGGAGGATCTCGCCCGCACCTGCCATGCGCATCCGACGATGTCGGAAGCGGTGAAGGAAGCGGCGTTGGCCACCTTCTTCAAGCCGATCCATATCTGAGGCCTTTCATAAGCTCTACTCCGGCGGCCATCTGGTGCGGCTTTCTCCGCTTCTCACAGCGCCGCGCGCCCTCTTGGACGCGCAAAGGACGCTGTGACACTTTTGACTGGCGCATGATCCTTTCCGAAAATCGGACCGATTTTCGGGGTCATGCGCTGCTCACGGACCCAAATGTCCGCTGCGCTCCGGTTCTCGAAAACCACACCAGCTGACTCACCGGAGCGAGTTTCTGGAAAGGCCTTCCAAGCGTCATCGCTCAAAGCAAAACGGCCCGCTTTTCAGCGGGCCGTTTGTATCTGGTATCGAGCCGATCAGTTGGCCGGTGCAGGCGCCGGAGCGGGTGCGGGCGCTGGTGCCGGAGCAGGCGCGGGTGCTGGCGCTGGGGCCGGAGCTGGCGCGGGAGCCGGTGCTGGCTCTGGTGCCGGAGCGGGCGCAGGGGCCGGTGCCGGTGTGCTGGCCGCCGGCGCTTCGGCGGGTGCCGGATGCTCGCCGCTTCTGCCGAAAACGTAATACGCGACAATCGCCAGGATAACGACGACCAGCGCAATCAGCCAGGGGCTGCCGCCACCGCCGCTTGGCCTGGGAGTGTCGTTCGATGGATTCGCCATAAAAGTGTCCTCCGTGGATGAAAATAATCAATCAACAGCCATCAACGCGCAACCGTTGAATGGGTTTCACGCTAGGGAAGGAAAGCGCCGAAAACGCGGCGTTTGGGTCCTTCCGCTGCCATCCGACTCAATTGACGGCGGTGACAGTATAGCCGGCTTTGCGGAAATCCTCGACCAGTCCTTCCGGGCCGGGAAGGTGCAGCGCGCCGACCGCCATGAAGGCGTTGCCCTTGGCCAGGATCGGCTCGGCATGATCGATCATCACCTTGTTGCGGCTGGTGATCATGGTTTCCTCGAAGGCCGCATAGCCGGCCGCGTCGTTCTGCTCTTCGGGCATGGCGGCGCGGAACAGCGGCCAGAACATGCCGGTTTCGCCGCGCTGGTAGAGCAGGATCATGGTCTCATTGATGTCGTTGACCTTGTCGCCGAGCTTCAGCGTGTCAACGAGGCCCTTCATGTGAAAGGCGAGCGGCAGCGAGGCCATGGCGCGCAGCTGGCTCTCGGCCGTTTCCAAACCTTCGACCGGCTTGCCGGCGGCCTTGGCACCCTCGGCCAGCTTGACGTCAAGCACCGGGGCGCCGCCGGACTGGCGGGCGAGTTCGCAGGCCGGAAGCGCCATCATGGCCGAAAGCATCCACGGCTTCATCTTGGCGACGGTTGCCGGCGGAATGCCGCGCGCATCGAGCGCGGCATTCATGGCCGCCGCTTCGTCCGGCGACAGCAAGGACGACAGCGTCGTGGAGTCGGTGAACATCATCAGGTCCGGCTCCTTGAGCATCGCCGTCATCATCTTCTGCTTGTCGAGCACGTCGGTGGTCTCGATGATGAGGGTGCCGGCGGCGTCAAAAGCCTTCTGCGCCTGCGGCGGCAGCGTGGTGACGCGCGGGTCGGTCATGTGCATGGTGCCGAACAGGTAGGATGGCTGCTCGCCTGGTTTTTCCAGCTTCCACAACAGGCCCTTGCCGTTGAGCGTCGCGGCGGCTTCCGCCTCGATCTTGCTGTAGGCGGCAGGGCTGCTCTTCCGCAGGGCCGACACCATGTCGGCGCCGGTGCAGGTCGGGATTTCCGCATGCGCCCTGCCGGTCGCGAACAACAGCACGGCAAGGAAGGACAGGAAAAACAGCACGTTGAGCGCGACAAGCAGCTTCAGCGAGATGGAAGCTGCGCGGTCGGCGATGGCAATGACGCGTTTCATGACACCTTTTCTAGAGGTGAAAAGCGGCAAAACGGTTAATTAGGGGATTGAAATTGTCTTCGACCGGCTGTGACTTCGTCATCCACGGGCGGAGCAAGGAGCGAAGCGACGCGGCGTAGACCCGAGGATCCATGCCGGGACTCTCGAGCGCCGCAACGGTGCAGAATCCTGCTCCGCTGCACCCGTCAGTAAGGTCGCGGCATGGATCCTCGGGTCTCCGCGACGCCGCGACGCCGCTGCTCCGCCCGTGGATGACGAAGTTGGGAACGCTTCGGCTAATCGCGAATGTTTGCGAGGCCACCGATACTTGTGCGGCGCCATCGGCGTTCACGCCCTCGGATGCGCCGATTCGTAGATTTCGAGCAGCCTCGCCGTGTCGACGCCGGTGTAGATCTGCGTCGTCGACAGGCTGGCATGGCCGAGCAGTTCCTGGATGGTGCGCAAATCGCCGCCCCTGCCGAGCAGATGCGTGGCGAAGGAGTGGCGCAGCGCGTGCGGCGTCGCGGTGTCGGGCAGGTTGAGCGCCGAGCGCAGTTTCGCCATGTCGCGCTGGATGATGGCCGGGTTGAGCGGGCCGCCGCGCGCGCCGCGAAACAACAGGCCTTTCGGGTCGAGATGATGGGGGCAGAGCAGGCGGTATTCGGCGATTGCCCGGAGCGCCACCGGCAGCACCGGCACCAGCCGCGTCTTGCCGCCCTTGCCGGTGACGCGCAGCACGGTGTCGGCCTCCGAGGCCAGATCGGCGCCGGCGAGGCCGAGCGCTTCCGAGATGCGCAAGCCCGAGCCGTAGAGCAGCGTCAGCACGGCGGCGTTGCGGGCAGCGATCCAGGGCTCTTCCGCCAGTTGGCCTTCCATCGACACGACGTGCTTGGCGTCGCTCGCCGTCAGTGGTTTGGGCAGCGACTTGGGCTGGCGCGGCGCGCGCAGGGCAGTGGCACCCGCCGCATTGGCGAGACCGCGCCGTTCCAGGAAACGCAGCAGCGAACGGATGCCGGCGAGACCCCGGCCGAGCGTGCGGGCGCCGACGCCTTCGTTGCGGCGGGCAGCAAGGAAGCCGCGCAGATCGGCCGGGCGCAGATTGGCGATATCGGAAATGCCCGGCGAGCCGCCGCAATGGCCGGTAAGGAAATGCAGGAACTGGCGCGTGTCGCGCTCATAGGCTTCCACTGTCTCGGGTGACAGGCGACGTTCACGCGCGAGCATCTTCAGCCAGCTTTCACGCGCCGCCTGGAGATCGGGTTTGGCCGGGATGAGGAATTCCTGCATGACGGCATTTTCGAGTATTCGGGTTAGGAAGCGGTGAAGAGCCCGTCATTGAAATGACAGCGGGCGATCATTGAAATGACGCCGGGCTGGGGCTAGAGGAGGCCAAAGGATATTTCGCGATGAGCAAGCCGCAAAACCCCGTCCAGATGGCCGTTATCGGCGCCGCCCACGGCATCAAGGGCGAACTCAGGGTGAAAACCTTCACCGGCGAGCCGATGGCGCTGGCCGATTACGGACCGCTCTATGCCAGGGATGGCCGCGCCTTCCAGATAACGGACATAAGGCCGGCCAACACCGTCGTCGTAGTGCGCTTCAAGGGCATCAGCGACCGCAACGCGGCCGAGGCGCTCGCCGGCACGGAGCTGTTCGTCGACCGCTCGATGCTGCCCGACGATGGCGAGGAGGACGAGTTCTATCATGCCGACCTGATCGGGCTGGAAGTCCGCGACGATACGGGTGCCGCGCTCGGCAAGGTGGTCGCGGTGCACAATTTCGGTGGCGGCGACATTCTCGATGTGACGCTTTCCGGCCGCAAGGGTGTGCTGATCCCGTTCACGCAGGCCGCCGTGCCGCAGGTGTCGATCGCCGAGGGTTTTGTCCGCGTCGATCCGGCGGCAGCGGGGCTGGTCGAGGACGAGGATGGCGAAGCGCCGCGCGAGGAAGATTTCGACCCCAAGGGCAGGCCGCGCGGACCGCGCGACGCCGGGGGCAACCGGTGACGTTCAAGGCTTCGGTGCTGACGCTCTATCCCGAGATGTTTCCCGGCGCGCTCGGCCTGTCGCTGGCGGGCCGCGCGCTCGAGGCGGGCACATGGTCGCTGGAAGCCATCCAGATCCGCGACTTCGCCACCGACAAGCACCGGACCGTCGACGACACGCCGGCCGGCGGCGGCGCCGGCATGGTGATGCGCGCCGATGTCTTGGCCAGGGCGATCGACCACGCCTCTGTGGGAGGCGATTTGCGTCCACGCCTGCTGATGAGCCCGCGTGGCAAACCGCTGACGCAGGCGCGGGTGCGTGAACTTGCCGCCGGGCCGGGCGCCGTCATCCTGTGCGGCCGCTTCGAGGGTGTCGACCAGCGGCTGATCGAGGCTCGTGGCCTGGAAGAGGTGTCTATCGGCGATTTCATCCTTTCCGGCGGCGAGCCGGCGGCGCTTGTTCTGCTCGACGCGGTGGTGCGGCTGTTGCCCGGCGTGATGGGCAACGCCGTGTCCGGCGAGGAAGAGAGCTTTGAAAACGGCCTGCTCGAACATCCGCACTACACAAGGCCGCAGGAATTCGAGGGACGGGAGATTCCCGACGTGCTGATCTCCGGCAATCACAAGAAGATCGCGGCATGGCGGCGTGCGGAGTCGGAAGCGCTGACGAAAGAACGGCGGCCGGATCTGCTCGGCGATCAGCCCTTGCCGAAATAATAAAACGCCAGAAACAGGCCGACGGCGATGACGAAGCCGCGCACCACGTTCTGCGGCACGCGCTTGGCGATCCAGACGCCGGCATAGCCGCCCAGCGCGCCGCCGGGGATCATGACGATTGCCTGCGGCCAGGCGACGACGCCACCCGAGACGAAGACGACGATGGCGACAGCCGCGATGACCACCGCCAGCATGTTCTTCAGCGCATTCAGCCGGTGGTAATCGCCGGCCTGCGTCAGGCCAAGCGTTGCCAGCATCATCACGCCCATGCCGGCGCCGAAGAAGCCGCCGTAGATAGCGGTGGTGAATTGCGCCAGCGAGCCGGCGAGTGAGCTCACCGATGCCTCTTGGCCGGGTTTTGGCGCCGGTCTCAGCCATGGTCCGGCGGCAAACAGCGCCGTTGCGCCCAGCAGCAACCACGGCACCAGGACGCGAAACGAGGGATTGTCGAGCGCCAGCAGGATCAGGGCGCCCGCCAGTGCGCCAATCGCCGAGATGAGGCAGAGCAGCAGGGCGCCGCGCCAGAAATGCCTGATGTCGTCCCGATAGGCGAGCGTCGAGGTGATGTAGCCTGGAAATTGGGTAACCGACGAGGTGGCGTTGGCGACGATCGGCGGCACGCCGACCAATGTCATGGCGCCAAAGGTGATGAAGGTGCCGCCGCCGGCGACCGCGTTGGCAGCGCCGGACAGGAAGCCCGCCAGGAAAAGCAGGATGGCGTCGAAGACAGACATGGAATGCCGCCGCGGAAACTGTGGTATTCCAGGCTTAGGAAGCCTGGCTGGCGGGCGCAACCCGGCAAGGCCGGTAATACAATGGTGCCATGCAGGCAAAAAAGACTCGCGCTCGGGCGTGACAAAGCGCCGAAATAGCTGTATGTGCGCGCCGAACCGGAAGAAAAATCTGCCGGGCCCGTCAACAATGACGGTGTAGTCGCCCCTGTCCGATGTCTTGGAGACAAAAATGTCTCGGAGACAAAGGACATAGCCGAGCGGTCGATGGAACTGCAAGGCGAGCGCAGGGCGCTCTGACTGTCGGAAGAACAAGAAGTGGACTATTGAGATGGATATTCTCCGTCAGCTCGAGGCCGAGCAGGCCGCCAAGATCGAAGCCAAGCGCAAGCTCCCCGAATTCCAGCCCGGCGACACCGTGCGCGTCCAGGTCCGCGTGACCGAAGGCACCCGCACCCGCGTCCAGGCCTATGAGGGCGTCGTCATTGCCCGCGCCGGCTCCGGCTTCCAGGAAAATTTCACCGTCCGCAAGATCTCCTACGGCGAAGGCGTCGAGCGCGTGTTCCCGGTCTACTCGCCGATGGTCGAGGGTGTCGAGATCGTGCGTCGCGGCAAGGTGCGTCGCGCCAAGCTCTATTACCTGCGCGATCGTCGCGGCAAGTCGGCCCGTATTTCGGAAAACACCGGCGTGCGCGCCCGCAAGCTCAACGATGAGGAGCGCGACGCGCTGAACGCCGAGAAGGCCCGCATCGAGGCCGAGAAGGTCGCCGCTGCCCAGGCGCTGGCCGCCGAGACGGCCGCCAAGGAAGCCGCCGAGAAGAAGGCCGCCGCCGAAGCTGAGGCCGCCAAGGCCGCTGAAGCGACCCCGGCCGAATAAGATTTTCGGCAATCTCATTCAAAAAGGCGGCTTCGGCCGCCTTTTTTCGTTTAACCAGACTGTGAACGCTCAGGCCTCGGAAATTGGATCCGGGTGTTGACGGCATATTACCTTGTGTACTAAATAATAGTGCACAAGATAATTGGAGACATGATATGGCACTTTATACCGCACAGGCTCACGTCACTGGTGGCCGCGCCGGCCATGGCGAGACCAGCGATGGTCTGCTCAAGGTCGATCTGGCGATGCCCAAGGAGCTTGGTGGGCCGGGCGGCGCCACAAATCCCGAGCAGCTTTTCGCCATCGGCTATGCTGCCTGCTTCGAAAGCGCCATCCGCTTCGTCGCGCGCAAACAGAAGCTGCCGCTCGAGGATGCGGCGATAACCGCCACCGTCAACCTGCTTCCCAATGGCGAGGGCTTCAAGCTCGGTGTCGCGCTCGCGGCGGAGACGAAAGGCCTTGATCAGGCGGCCGCGGAGGCGCTTGTATCGGAGGCACACAAGATCTGCCCCTATTCGAACGCCATCAGGGGCAATGTCGACGTAGCGCTTTCGGTAAAGGCGGCATGACGACAAAAGTCGAAACGAGAGCCAAGGATGTCCCGGCGGAGGCCGCTGGGACATTTCACGTGCCGCGGCTCGATCAGCAGCTGTGCTTCGCGCTCTATTCGGCGAGCGGGCTGATGACCAAGGTTTATCGCCCGCTGCTCGAGCCGCTTGGTCTCACCTATCCGCAATATCTGGTGATGCTGGCGCTGTGGGAGCACGCGCCGAGCACCATTGGCGCGCTTGGCGAAGCGCTGGGCCTGGATTCCGCGACGCTGACGCCACTGCTCAAGCGGATGGAGGCGGGTGGGCTCGTCACCCGCCGGCGCGATGCCGCCGACGAGCGCCGGGTGCTCGTCGAACCGACGGCCAAGGGCCAGGCGCTGCGTGCTCACATGAAGGATGTGTCCGCTGCACTTGCCTGCAGCGTGCCGTTGGAGCCTGGCGAAGTGAAAGCGCTGCACGCAACACTCACCCATCTTGTCGCCGGTCTGCGCAACGCTGCGACCGATGATCGATCAGCGGATGCGGAAGCGCCGGTCTCCGGCTCGAGATAAGCAGATCATCCCGAAATCCCTGAATTGAGGGCATTGGAATCCCCTTTCACGCGCGCTGACGCAGCGGACCGTCTTGCATGGCGTTTGCGGAAAGCTAAAGTCGGCGCCGGATTTCCTGTAAGCCCATCCGGGCGCTTTCAATTTTCGGGAGTGTGTCATGACCAAGTCGAAACTGCTGCTGGCCGGCCTGCTTGCCCTCGTCCTGGCGCCTGTTGCCGCTTTCGCGCAGGCGCTGCCCGACCTCGGCGGCAAAAAGGTGGTGGTGGTGACCGAAAACGCCTATCCGCCTCTGCAGTTCATCGACGCCAAGACAGGCAAGCAGATCGGCTGGGAATATGACGCGATGAACGAGATCGCCAAGCGGCTCAACTTCAAGGTCGAGTACCAGAACACCTCCTGGGACGCGATGATCCAGGCCGTTTCCGACAACCAGTACAACATCGGCATGACCGGCATCACCATCAAGGACGACCGCAAGGAGAAGGTCGATTTCTCCGACCCCTATATGCGCTCGGAACAGTTCATGCTGGTGCGCGGCGACGAAAGCCGCTTCACCGACGCCAAGACCTTCGGTGCCTTCAAGGACGGGCTGATCGGCGCGCAGGCCGGCACCACGCCTTTCTACACCGCCGTCTACAGCGTGCTCGACGGCAATGAGCAGAACCCGCGCATCAAACTGTTCGAGACGTTCGGCGCCACGGTGCAGGCACTGAAGTCGGGCGACGTCGATGTCGTGCTGACCGACGGCACCGCCGGCAAGGGCTATGTCGATGCGTCAGAGGGCAAGCTGAAGCTCATCGGCGGACCGCTCGGCACCGAGGATTTCGGCTTCATTTTCCCGAAAGGGTCGGACCTGGTGAAGCCGGTCAACGCCGCGATCGCGGCTCTCAAGGCGGACGGGACGTTCGACGCGCTGAACAAGAAGTGGTTTCTTGACTACAAGATGGGGCAGTAGGCCCTGTTGTTGACAGCAGTGCCTGTGCGGGAAATCGCGCTGAGTTTGCGCTTGAGCACCCCCCTCTGCCCTGCCGGCAGGACAGGGGGTGCCTTGGCACCTGACCTTCGCGATATCTGCCTTGCCAGCCGCGCCTGATGGCACCTTCGTCTTCCTCCACCAAAGCCGAATTCCCCTGGTGGCTTGCCGTTGCCGCTGCCCTTGCCCTGGCGGCGGCTTTGTTCATCGCGGCCAGCGATCTCTACGCCCAGGTCTTCACCACCGTCGCCAAGGGCATCGGCGTCACCGTCTTCGTCACTGTGGTCGCTTTCGCCCTGGCGTCGATCATCGGCCTCGGCATCGCCTTGATGGGCCTGTCCGCGTCGCCCTGGCTGCGCCAGATCGCCCGCTTCTATGTCGAGATCATCCGTGGCGTGCCGATCCTGGTGCTGCTGTTCTGGATCGCCTTTGCCGGTGCACCGGGCTTCGTCGCGGCCTGGAACGCGCTGACCGCGCCGCTGCAAAACGCCGGCTATCTCGGCGAGCTTCTGGTGCGCGACGTGTCGCTGCTGTGGCGCGCCATCATGGCGTTGACCATCGGCTACTCGGCCTTCATCTCGGAGGTTTTCCGGGCCGGCATCCAGTCGGTCGAGAAGGGCCAGATCGAAGCGGCCAAGGCACTTGGCCTGAGCCGCGCGCAACGCTTCCGGCTGATCGTGTTTCCGCAGGCGATCCGCACCATATTGCCGCCGCTCGGCAATGATTTCGTCGCCCTGGTCAAGGATTCCTCGCTGGTCTCGGTGCTCGGCGTCGCCGACATCACCCAGATGGGCAAGGTCTATGCCGCCGGCTCGTTCCGCTTCTTCGAGACCTATTCGATAACAGCCTATATCTATCTCATCCTGACCGTCGGCCTGTCGCTGGCGCTGAGGGCGCTGGAGCGGCGCTTGCGCCGCCAGCACGAGGAATAGTCTTTGGACGCGGACAGGGTTACGATCCTGTCGACATACAGGTTCGGGAGGTCTCATGATCGTCGACAAAGCCAATGCGGCGCTGGATTCCGTCTATGGCGCCGACACGCCGGAATCGCTGGCGCAGGCCTACGCCGCATGGGCCGCGACCTATGACAGCGAGACCGCCTCGCTCGGCTATCTGCTCCCCTTCCTGATCACCGCCTGGGTGGCGCGCTATGTTCCGACCGGTGAAGGGCCGCTGCTCGACGCCGGCTGCGGCACCGGCCTGTCGGGGCCGTCGCTGAAGGCGCTTGGCTATCGTGACATTGCCGGGCTCGACCTGTCGGATGACATGCTCAAGATCGCCGGCAGCCGCAACGCCTTCAGCGAGCTGAAACAGGCGATGCTGGGTGGACCGCTGCCATGGCCGGACGGTCATTTCCGGGCCTTCTTCTCGACGGGCGTGTTCACCATCAGCCACGCTCCGGCATCCGGCCTGCACGATCTGGTGCGCATCACCAAAAAGGGTGGCCACGCCATCTTCACCGTACGCGACCAGGTGTTTGAAAGCGGTGGCTTCCAGGCGGTGTTCGACGAACTGGAACGGGCAGGCAAATGGCGCCTGGTCGAGCAAAGCCCGTGGTTCCGCTGCTATGCCATCGCCGAGCCGGATGCTTTGGTGAAGACGTTCGTATTCGAGGTGATGTGAGCTGCGCCTTCTTCCTTCTCCCCCTTGTGGGAGAAGGTGGCCTCGCGAAGCGAGGTCGGATGAGGGGTGCTCCAGCTTGGCACTGACGACACTCCGTCACCCACCCCTCAACCGTCTCGGCGCTACGCGCCGATCCACCTTCCCCCACAAGGGGGGAAGGAAGAAGGCACCGCCACGCCGCAATTGCCGAAAAGCCAAAACATTGGTATGAGCCACGCCATGGAAGAGCTTTTTGGCGATCCGGCCTACAAGGGGTTCGTGCTGCAGGACAGAAAACGCCTGCCGTCGCGCTTCTCCGCGCGCGTGTCCGGCGCGCTGACCAGCCGACTTACCTAGGCCAACCTGTTCAGGTTGTCGCGCCGGGAACTGCCCGGCGTCTGCTCTTTCCCATTCTCATATCGACGGATTTACGCACATGAGCGCACCGCGCACCCTCTACGACAAGATTTTCGACGACCACGTCGTCGACCGCCAGGACGACGGCACCTGCCTGCTCTACATCGACCGCCACCTCGTCCATGAAGTTACCAGCCCGCAGGCCTTCGAAGGCCTGCGCCTGAGCGGCAGAAAAGTCCGGCATCCGGAAAAGACTCTGGCCGTGGTCGATCACAATGTCTCGACCTCGCCCGAGCGCAAGTTCGGCATCAAGAACGAGGAAAGCCGGATCCAGGTCGAGGCGCTGGCCAAGAACGCCAAGGATTTCGGCGTCGAGTATTATTCCGAGAACGATATCCGCCAGGGCATCGTCCACATCATCGGCCCGGAGCAGGGCTTTACCTTGCCCGGCATGACCATCGTCTGCGGCGACAGCCACACCTCGACGCATGGCGCGTTCGGCGCGCTGGCGCACGGCATCGGCACGTCGGAAGTCGAGCATGTGCTGGCGACTCAGACGCTGATCCAGCGCAAGGCCAAGAACATGCTGGTCCGCGTTGACGGCCAGCTGCCGGAAGGCGTCACCGCCAAGGACATCATCCTGGCCATCATCGGCGAGATCGGCACTGCCGGCGGCACCGGCTATGTCATCGAATATGCCGGCGAGGCGATCCGCTCGCTGTCGATGGAAGGCCGCATGACGATCTGCAACATGTCGATCGAGGGCGGCGCGCGCGCCGGCCTGATCGCGGCCGACGAGACCACCTTCGCCTATGTCAAGGACAAGCCGCGCGCGCCGAAGGGCGCGGCCTGGGATGCCGCACTCGCCTACTGGAAGACGCTGCAGTCCGACGAAGGCGCGCATTTCGACAAGGTGATCGTGCTCGACGCGGCGAAACTGCCGCCCATCGTCTCCTGGGGCTCTTCGCCCGAGGATGTCGTCTCCGTGCAAGGCATCGTGCCGAACCCGGACGATATCACCGACGAAAACAAGCGCACCTCCAAGCAGCGCGCGCTCGACTATATGGGCCTGACGCCGGGAACCAAGATCACCGACATCACGCTCGACCGCGTCTTCATCGGCTCCTGCACCAATGGCCGTATCGAGGATCTGCGCGCCGCCGCCAAGGTGATCGAGGGCAAGACCGTCAATCCGCGCGTCAACGCCATGATCGTGCCGGGCTCGGGCCTGGTCAAGGAACAGGCGGAAGCGGAAGGCCTCGACAAGATCTTCCTGGCCGCCGGTTTCGACTGGCGCGAGCCGGGCTGCTCGATGTGCCTGGCCATGAATGACGACCGGCTGAAGCCGCATGAACGCTGCGCCTCGACCTCGAACCGCAATTTCGAGGGCCGGCAAGGCTTCAAGGGCCGCACCCATCTGGTCTCGCCGGCGATGGCGGCGGCGGCGGCGATCGCCGGCCACTTCGTCGACATCCGCGACTGGAAATAACAGCCGGTCCACACGTTCCCACGTATGACAGACCCCGGACCGCATCGCGGTTCCGGGGTCTTTTTCATCCGAGCAACGCGCATAATCGCCTAGAGCCGGATGATTTCAGGTCTGTTCGACCTGAAATCTGAATCCGCCTCTAAATCAAAGAGATAGAGCATGATGTCGTCCGAAAACCGCTTCACACTTTTCGGCATCATGCTCCAGGCTTAACCGCTTGTTTGGGCTTGCCCTCTACACTCTTACGCGACGTCAAACGAGGGGAAGTCACGGTCCTTTGGACACCGGCCTGTTCATAGCGCTGCTCAATCCAACGATCGCGCTGGCCCTCGGCGCGGCCTTCTTCGTGCTATGGACCTATCAGCGCCACCGCCCCTATCTGGCCGTGCTGGCGTTCAGCTACTGTGTTTCGGCACCCGGCTTCCTGTTCCAGTATTTCACCTTGCCCATCGGCATGGCGCTGACCAAGCTGGTGTCCAACATCTGCTTCACCATCGCCGGCTGCTGCCTGTCGGGTGCCATCGTCGCCCGCTACGGCCGCAAGGTGCCTCGTGTGGGGATCGGCGTGCTGGCGGGCGGCGGCCTGGCGTCATTTTGCTGGTTCCTGTTCGTCGAGCCGGATCTCACCTGGCGCATCCTGGCGATGAATTTTGCCTTCGGTGGCATCAGCCTGCTGGTCGCCGCCGAATTGCGGCCGGTGCGCAACAATGGTCCAACCGAGAAGATCCTGTTCCTGCTGTCCCTGCTGTCGAGCCTGAACTTCTTCGTGCGCACTTTGATCGTCGTCATCGCGCACGGGCCGTTCACCAGCTATGATGGTTTCTACGGTTCGTCCTACTGGACGACGGCACTGCTCTCGCATGCGCTCTTGTCGCTGCTGATCGCGCTTTGCCTGTTCACCGCCGCCGCACTCGACGTGATGAAGGCGCTCAAGGCCGAGACGCATACCGATCCGTTGTCGGGCCTGCTCAATCGGCGCGGCTTCGAGGAACGCGCCGAGTTCCTGTTGCAGCGTTGCGCGGCGGCGAAGTTCCCGGTCGCACTGGTGTTGGCCGACCTCGACCATTTCAAGACGCTCAACGATGTGCACGGGCATGCCGCCGGCGACCGGGTGATCGCCGATTTCGCCGCCAAGCTGCGGACGGCTACTGGCGCGCGAGGGGCGGCCGGACGCATCGGCGGCGAGGAGTTCGCCGTGCTCTTGCCCCTGAGCGATCTCGCCGCCGCGCGGCTGTTCGCCGAGGCCGTGCGCACACTCTATTCGGCAGGCGGCATCGACGGGCTCCCCGCCGGCACCAAGGTCACCGCCAGCTTCGGCGTGGCGGCCCGCAGCGGCGAGGAAGCGCTGGAACCCTTGATGCGCCGTGCCGACGAAGCGCTCTACAAGGCCAAGAAAAATGGCCGCGACAGTGTGCGCCTTTCCTTCGAGCGGCCGGAGGCGGTGTTCGTACCGGAGCCGTCCAGAGCCGGATGATTTCAGAGCGAATCGACCTGAAGTCTGATCCGTCCCCAATTCAAAAGAGATAGAGCATGATGCCGTCCGAAAACCGGTTCACACTTTTCGGGGGGTGCGAAAAGAGATGAGCGGCGCCAACTTCATCCTGTTGATCAATCTGTCGGTTGCCGGCCTGCTGGCGGCATCCTTCATGGCGGTCGCGTTCCATGATGCCGGCCGCGCCCCGGCACGATGGTTTGCATCAAGCTATGTCCTGGGCATGGCCTATTCGGCCATCGAATTCAGCATTCCCGCCTTCACCGATGCCCGGCTGCCGGTGGTGACGGCCTTCGCGGTTTTCCTTGGCGCAACAATAGCCTTCAATGCCGGACTGGCGCGCAAATACGGCGTCACGCCGCCATGGCCGGCGATGCTGTTCTTCCTCCTCGCCGCCACCATCACCGTCTATCTCGTCCAGGACCTGCCGCGCCAGTCGCTGGCCCGCATGGCGGCCTACCAGCTTCCCTATGCCGTCATGCAATTCGTCGGGCTGGCCATCGTCTGGTCGTCGAGGCAAAGGCATGGCCGGCTCGATCGTCTCCTGATGGCCGTGCTGGCCGCCAGCGTGCTGCTGTTCGCCTCAAAGCCGTTCATCGCGCATGCGCTCGGCGGCTGGGGGGCCAATCCGCGGGCCTATCTGCAAAGCAGCTACGCGCTGGTCTCACAATCGCTCGGCACTGTCTTTGCCCTGGCGCTGGCGCTGCTGATGTTGGCCATCCTGGTTCGTGAGGCGCTTGCCGAAGTGACGTCCAGGTCGGAGACGGACACGCTCTCGGGACTGCTCAATCGTGGTGCCTTCACGCGCCAGGCCGAGCTCGCGGTGCTTGGCGCGATGCGACAAGGCGTGCCGGTCGCCCTGGTCATCGCCGACCTCGATCATTTCAAGAGCATCAACGACAGTTTCGGCCATGCCTCCGGCGACCGCGTGATCGAGACCTTTGCCGGTTTCCTGCGCGAAGCCGCCGCCGGCCACCATGTCGCGGGCCGCCTCGGCGGCGAGGAATTCGCAATCATCCTGCCCGGGACCAACCTCGCCGCCGCCCGGTTGTTCGCCGAAGGCACGCGCAGCGCTTTCGGCGCGCTGCCCATCGAAGGGCTGCCCACGGACAATCGCTGCACGGCGAGTTTCGGGGTCGCCGAACTTCATCCGGGCGAGGAGATTGCCGATCTCATGCGGCGCGCGGATGAAGCGCTCTATCAGGCGAAGAATGCCGGTCGCGACTGCGTACGCATTTCCGCCGGGCCGGCGGATGCACGGGTGTCAGCCGCGTCGGAAGCCAACGCTAGCGGCAGGGGCTGAGTTCGGGCATTTCGCCGTCGGACAGCCCGTACATGTAGCTGCGGCCTTTGACGAAGACCGGCGGCCGGTAGCAATCGCTGTAGCCTGATATCTCGTCGGATTCGTTCTGGTAGATCACCTTGGGCTGGCCGGCACTGGTGTAGTCGGACAGCTGCTTGGCCAGCCTGCCTTCACCGACGAGGATGCGCTTGTAGCCGGCGGCGCTGTCGATGACGAGATTACCGAAGGAATCGGCGTAGACGCGGTCCTGATGACGGGTCCCGGCGAGCGCCGGTACAGCCAGGCCGGCAACCGAAGCCGCCATGATGATCGCCGCAAGGCGCGATCTGCCAGAGTTCGAACGCATGGCGTCCTCCGTGTTCGAGGTTGATAGGACGCATGTCGTTGCCCAAAACCGCCGACGCACTTTGGATCGACATGCACAGCCTCCTCGAATCAGAAATTAACCTTTTCTTAACCTTTGTTAAGAGGCCGGCGCGTTTGGCGGCGATGTCTCGATAAACATGGTTAATATCCGTCTGGGCAAAAACCCGGCGGCCATCATTCGGCCATGCTTGGCCGCACCATCGCGGCCGGCATCGAATGGATCTGAGGGTAACGCCGGGGCAACCTTGATCTTGGCGCGGCATCGTGGCTAGTCTGCCGCGCGGGAGGACAGCATATGGCGTTACGCCGAACGGTTTGGGTGTCCGTTTTCCCGTTGCTCGGTATCGTTGCCGCCTGCGTGCCGCAGGATGGCGCGCCGAAGGCGGCCAATACCGTCCCGCCCCCGCCGGCTCAGCAGTCCGTCGCGGCCGCGGCGCCCCCGGCGCCCGCGACCAAGATCACCACCGATCTGACCGCGCCGCGATCCGGCATCGGCACGGCCACCTACAGATGCGGCAATAACGGCATGATCACCATCCAGAACCTCGGCTCGTCGTTGCATGTGGTCGGGCCCGACGGCGCGACCGAGGAGTTTGCGGCGTCGCCCGCCAACCAGTCCAGCCGCTACCAGGAGGCCGCGACGCATGACGCAATCGTGATCGACGGGCGTGAGGCGCTGGTGATGAAAAGGGGCTCCACGCCACAGACCTGCAAGCGATGAGGCCCGCGTAAACCGCGGCGGCCTATCGCACTGCAGCGAACGCTGTGCCGGCTTCTAATCGATTGAGGCGAAAGGCCGCCGGTTTGTCAGACTAAATGACGTTTCCAAAACGATTTTCTGGCTTTGACGCGGTGCAAAAAGAGCATTAGAAACCGGCTGTCCGAAGTCGCAACCGAAAGCGGTAATGCCGCATTTCCACCTGGGGCTCCAGAGACGCCGAACTGGGGGAGCCATGAGCAAATCACCAGCCACCCGCGAATTCGCCCGGCGTGAACGGCCACTTTCGCCGCACCTGAGCGTGTACCGGCCGCCGATCACCATGACGATGTCGATCATCCATCGCATCACCGGTGGCGCGCTTTATTTCGGCACGCTGCTGGTCGCGGCCTGGCTTATGGCGGCGGCAAGCTCGCAACCGGTTTTCGACTGGGTCAACTGGGCTTTCGGCACCTGGCTCGGCCGGCTCATCCTATTCGGCTACACCTGGGCGCTGATGCATCACATGCTGGGCGGCGTGCGCCACCTGGTCTGGGATACCGGCGCCGGCCTCGAAAAGCACACGGCCTCCAGGATCGCCTGGGCAACGCTTGCGGGTTCGATCCTGCTCACATTGCTGATCTGGGTCGCCGGCTATATGGCGCGAGGAGCCTGACCATGAGTAGTGGCAAGACCGACATGCGCACGCCGCTGGCGAAAGTCCGCGGCCTCGGCTCCGCCCGTGAGGGCACTGGCCATTTCTGGCGCCAGCGCCTCACGGCCATCGCCAACATTCCGCTGACACTGTTCTTCGTCGGGTTCCTCATCGCGCTCAACGGCGCCGGCTATGCGGAGGTGCGCGCGGCGCTTGCCAATCCGTTCGTCGCCCTGGTGCTGGCCCTGGTGCTGGTCTCCGGCCTTATCCATATGCGGCTCGGCATGCAGGTGATCATCGAGGACTACGTGCATGGCGAAGGCATGAAGCTGGCGCTCATCGCGCTCAATACATTTTTCACTGTAGCGGTTGGCGTCGCCTCGATCTTCGCCCTGCTCAAGCTGGCATTCGGAGGCTGAGTTGGCCAAGGACGCGAAATCAGCCAACACGGCAGGCTATACCTTTGTCGACCACAAGTTCGACGTGGTGGTGGTCGGGGCCGGCGGTGCCGGCCTGCGCGCCACGCTCGGCATGGCCGAGCAGGGCCTGCGCACCGCTTGCATCACCAAGGTGTTCCCAACCCGCTCGCACACGGTGGCGGCGCAAGGCGGCATTGCCGCCTCGCTGTCCAATATGGGGCCTGATTCCTGGCAGTGGCACATGTACGACACCGTCAAGGGGTCGGACTGGCTCGGCGATGTCGATGCCATGGAATATCTGGTGCGCGAAGCACCGGCGGCGGTCTACGAACTCGAGCACTATGGCGTGCCGTTCTCGCGCACCGAAGAGGGCAAGATCTACCAGCGGCCGTTCGGCGGCCACATGATGAACTACGGCGAAGGCCCGCCGGTGCAGCGCACCTGCGCCGCCGCCGACCGCACCGGCCACGCCATCCTGCACACGCTTTACGGCCAGTCGCTGAAGAACAACGCGCAGTTCTTCATCGAGTATTTCGCGCTCGACCTGATCATGGAGCCGGACGGTACCTGCACCGGCGTCGTCGCCTGGAATCTCGATGACGGCACCATCCACCGCTTCTCGGCCAAGATGGTGGTGCTGGCGACCGGCGGCTACGGCCGCGCCTATTTCTCGGCCACCTCGGCCCACACCTGCACCGGGGACGGCGGCGGCATGGCATCGCGGGCCGGCTTCCCGCTGCAGGACATGGAATTCGTGCAGTTCCATCCGACCGGCATCTATGGCGCCGGCTGCCTGATCACCGAAGGCGCGCGCGGCGAGGGCGGCTATCTCGTCAATTCCGAAGGCGAGCGCTTCATGGAGCGCTACGCGCCGTCGGCCAAGGACCTTGCCTCGCGCGACGTCGTCTCGCGCTGCATGACGCTGGAGATACGCGAGGGTCGTGGCGTCGGCAAGAAGAAGGATCACATCTTCCTGCATCTCGACCATCTCGATCCGGCCGTGCTGCATGAGCGGCTGCCCGGCATCTCGGAATCGGCCAAGATCTTCGCCGGCGTCGACCTGACCAAGGAGCCGATCCCGGTGCTGCCGACGGTGCACTACAATATGGGCGGCGTGCCGACCAATTACTGGGGCGAGGTGCTGAACCCGACAACGCGCAGCCCCGACAAGGTGTCGCCCGGGCTGATGGCGGTCGGCGAAGCTGGTTGCGCCTCGGTGCACGGTGCCAACCGGCTGGGCTCCAACTCGCTGATCGACCTGGTGGTGTTCGGCCGCGCCGCGGCGATCCGCGCCGGCCAGGTCATCGACCGCAAGGCGGCGATCCCTTCGCCCAACGCAGCCTCGGTCGAGAAGATCATGGATCGCTTCGACGGGCTGCGCCATGCCAATGGCTCGACGCCGACGGCGGTGCTGCGCGAGAAGATGCAGAAGGCGATGCAGGAAGACGCTGCCGTGTTCCGCACGCAGGAATCGCTGGAGAACGGCTGCAAGCGCATTTCGGAAATCTGGGGCGAGCTCAAGGACGTCAAGGTCTTCGACCGCTCGATGATCTGGAATTCCGACCTGGTCGAGACACTGGAACTGGAGAACCTGATGGCCAATGCCATCACCACGGTCTACAGCGCCGAGGCGCGCAAGGAGAGCCGCGGCGCGCATGCGCGGGAAGACTTTTCCGCGCGCGACGATGCCACCTGGCGCAAGCACACGCTGGCCAAGCTGAGCGAAGACGGCAAGGTGACGCTCAGCTACCGGCCGGTGCACACCGAGCCGCTGCTGGCCGAAAAGGACGGCGGCATCAACCTCGCCAAGATCGCGCCCAAGGCCAGGGTGTACTGACGATGGCGCTGGCGGCGACGGGATATTCCGGCACGCCTCTTCCGGCCAAGCTCGGCCTGAAGGACGGCATGACCGCGGCCTTTATCGCGCTGCCGCCGGAACTCGACGGCCTGACGGACGCCGTCGCCTTTGCCGGAGTCGATCGGCTGGCCGATTGGTCCGGCATTTCCGGCGTTGCTCTCAAATACGACGCTGTCCACGCCTTCACCAGGCAGCGCGCCGAGATCGAGAATCGCTTGGGCGATGTCGAGGCGGCGATCAAGCGTGACGGCATGGTCTGGGTGTCCTGGCCGAAAAAGGCATCAAAAGTGCCGACCGATGTCACCGAAGGTGTCGTGCGCACTGAAGCGCTGAAGCGCGACCTTGTCGACGTCAAGGTCGCCGCAGTGAATGAAATCTGGTCCGGGCTGAAGCTCGTCATCCGAAAGGACCTGAGGTAATGGTCGAACTCACGCTCCCCAAGAACTCGAAGATCCAGCAGGGCAAGACCTGGCCGAAGCCGGAGGGCGCCACCAACCTGCGGGAATACCGCATCTACCGCTGGTCGCCGGACGATGACGAGAACCCGCGCATCGACACCTATTTCGTCGACATGGACGATTGCGGGCCGATGGTGCTCGACGCGCTGCTCTGGATCAAGAACAAGATCGATCCGACGCTGACATTGCGCCGCTCCTGCCGCGAAGGCATTTGCGGCTCCTGCGCCATGAACATCGACGGCTCCAATACGCTCGCCTGCACCAAGGGCTGCGACGACATTTCCGGCGCCGTAAAAGTCTACCCGCTGCCGCATATGCAGGTGGTCAAGGACTTGGTGCCCGACCTCACCAATTTCTACGCCCAGCACGCCTCGATCGAGCCGTGGCTGAAGACGGTGTCGCCGCAGCCGGCCAAGGAGTGGCTGCAGAGCCACGAGGACCGCGAGAAACTCGACGGGCTCTACGAATGCATCCTGTGCGCCTGCTGCTCGACCTCGTGCCCGAGCTACTGGTGGAACGGCGACCGCTATCTCGGCCCGGCGACGCTGCTGCAGGCCTATCGCTGGCTGATCGACAGCCGCGACGAGGCCAAGGGCGAGCGGCTCGACAATCTCGAAGACCCGTTCCGGCTCTATCGCTGCCACACCATCATGAACTGCGCGCAGACCTGCCCCAAGGGCCTCAACCCGGCCAAGGCGATCGCCGAGATCAAGAAGATGATGGTCGAGCGGCGCGTCTGACACCGACTATCTTGCCGTCCTAGGGGCGGGCTGCCGTGTCGGCAAGGTCGGATCGTCCGGTCGCCGGCAGTGTTCCCGTTGCCAGCCAATTGTCGGGGCCTTGCATTCGTCCATCGTGACATACAATATCCATACATCTGGATCACGAGGCGAAGACAATGGACGACAATCAGGCTTCATGGATGCCGGCCATCCGCAAGGGCGATGGGCCGGTCTATCTCGCCATTGCCGATGCCCTGTCGGCCGATATCGCCTCGGGCCGGCTGGCCGGCGGTTTCAGACTGCCGCCGCAACGCGCGCTGGCGGATGCGCTGGGCATCGATTTCACCACAGTCAGCCGCGCCTATGCCGAGGCGCGCAAGCGCGGTCTGATCGACGGGCGGGTCGGGCAGGGCACCTATGTCCGGGCTCGGCGACCGGCCGAGGGGCGAGGTGCCTCGACCGGCCTTGTCGACATGAGCATGAACCTGCCCCCCCGGTTCGAGGATGCCGGGCTGGTCGCACGGATGTGGGATGGAATTGCCGATCTGCGGGCGGGTGACGGGCTGGGCCTGCTTCTGCGCTACCAGGAGGCCGGGGGAACCGCGCGTGACCGCGCCGCTGGCGCGCGCTGGCTTTCACCGAGGCTCGGCGCCATTCCGGCGGAGCGGCTTCTGGTCTGCCCGGGAGCACAGGGCGCGCTGCTGGCGCTGGCCGGCGTTCTCGCCGGACCCGGCGAGACGATCTGCGTCGAGGCCCTGACCTATCCCGGCTTCCGGTCGCTGGCCGCGCATCTCAGGATCAATCTCGTCGGCGTGCCGATCGACGAGCATGGGCTCATTCCCGAAGCATTCGAGGCGGTGTGCGCGGAACATCGGCCAAAAGCCCTCTATTGCACGCCGACCCTGCACAATCCGACCACCGCGACCCTGCCTCTCGGCCGTCGCGAGGCCCTCATCGAGATTGCCCGCCGCCATCAGGTGCCCATTATCGAGGACGATGCCTATGGCGCCTTGCCGGCCGACCCCATGCCGCCGCTGGCCGCGCTTGCGCCGGATCTCGTCTATCATGTCGCGGGCCTGGCGAAATGCCTGTCCCCAGCCTTGCGGATTGCCTATCTCGTGCTGCCGGACGGCCGCTCTGCCGCTAGGGTGGCGGGCGCCATAAGGGCGACCGCCTCCATGGCCTCCCCCCTGACGGCCGCGATCGCGACGCGCTGGATCGAGGAGGGAACCGCGGACGCGGTGCTTGCCGCGATCCGCGAGGAGTCGCGTCGCCGGCAGGCGATCGCCGCCGCCATCCTGCCGCCCGGCTTCGGACAGGCCGACCCGCAGGGTTTCCACGCATGGCTGCGGCTGACCGGTCCCTGGACGCGGGGCGAATTCACCGCGCGCCTGCGCTCGGCCGGCATCGGCGTGGTGGCGAGCGATGCCTTCGCCATCGCGTCGCCGCCCGAGGCTGTCCGCCTGGGACTTGGCGCGGCCGCGAACGAAGACGATCTGCGTGACAGCCTGCGGGTCGTTGCGGACCTTCTGTCGCAGTCACCGGCCATATCGTCGATGGTGGTTTGATCTTGTAGGGATTGCTCTTGACAATGTATGCATACATACCACATACATTGTGCAATCAATAACGCTGTGGAGACCAGCAAGTTCATGCCGTCACACGCGGGCGAGTGACCGCGAAGGGGCAGGGGTCTCCATGCACGCGCCGCAGACAAGGGCAAAACAAAATGGTTCAGGATCGCGAATGGCCTCCCCTCTCACCGATTGAGACGGGCATAAGAGGACGGTGTCCGCGCTGTGGCGAGGGACATCTGTTCGAGGGCTTCCTGAAGCTGCGCAAGGGCTGCGAGGTCTGCGGGCTCGACTATTCGTTCGCCGACCCCGCCGATGGCCCGGCTTTCTTCGTGATCTGCTTCGCATGCGTGCCGAGCGTGGTGCTGGCGCTCTGGATCGAGGTGCGCTTCGAAGCACCCTACTGGGTGCATCTGTTCACCACCTTGCCATTCATGCTTCTGACCTGCATCCCGCCGCTGCGGCCGCTGAAGGGATGGCTGGTGGCCAGCCAGTATTTCTACAAGGCGGAGGAGGGCCGGATGGTAACGCCGCTGATCCCGCCAGCATCCGCCGTGGGGGCCGGTTCGGCCGCGACCTTGCCTGGCGACGACAGGCGGTGACGACAGCAACCGCGAAAATGACGGTTGAACGGCGCATCCGGTGGCGGCTATAGGCATTGGATGAAATGGCCGCTGCCCGCTGATTTTTCGCCCGAGGCCGCCGCGGCGATCCGCGTGCGGCTCGATCTGGTGCGGACCCAAGGCGTGACGATCCTGTTCGCCATCGAAAGCGGCAGCCGCGCCTGGGGCTTCCCCTCGCCTGACAGCGACTACGACTGCCGCTTCGTCTACATCCGGCCGATAACAGATCACCTCGTGCTGCAACAGCCGCGCGACGTGATCGAGTTTCCGATCGAAGGCGAGATCGATGCCGGTAGCTGGGATCTGCGCAAGGCCTTGCTTCTGGCGCTCGGCGGCAACGCGGTCATCGTCGAATGGGCAAAGTCACCAATCGTCTATGAGGAAGTCGCCGGATTCCGCGCGCGCCTTCTCGGCCTGCTGGGCGAGATCGTCGATCCAGGAAAGGTATCGCATCACTATCTCGGCCTGGCGCGTTCGCATGTCGCCAAGATCGGCAGTTTTTCCGGCGAGGTGAAGCTGAAGAAGCTGTTCTATCTGATCCGCCCGCTGGTTGCCCTGGATTGGATGGAACAGCGCGACTTTGCCAGCCTGCCGCCGATGAATCTCGGCCAATGCCTGGATCAGACGGACGTGCCGGCGCCGGCAGCAGAGGAAATCCGCGGCCTGATCGAGCGGAAAAGCCAGACGCGGGAGATGGGGTCCGGTCTCATCCCGACCGCAATCGCGCACTATCTCGAAGCGCGCTATGGTCACCACGAAATGAACCTTGCGGCGACGGTCAGGGATGAGACCCGCCAGGCGCGCAAATATGCGCTTGCAACCGAATTTTACCGCCGGGAGGCTGAACAACTTTCATGAGCGAAGACCTTCCTATCCTCAATCCCGTCGAAGCGCGCGTGCTCGGTTGCCTGATCGAGAAGAAGGAGCTGACGCCTGATGTCTACCCGCTGACGCTCAACGCAGCACTTGCCGCCGCCAACCAGAAGACGGCGCGCGAGCCAGTGATGGCGCTGGAGCAGACAGAGGTGCACCGGGCATTGAAGCTGCTCGAGCAGAAGGGGCTTGTGCGGCAGATGTTCGGCTCGCGCGTCGAGCGCTATGAACATCAGATGGCACAGCGCTTCTCGCTGACCACGCCGCAGAGCGCGTTGCTCGGCCTGCTCTTGCTGCGCGGACCGCAGACGGCGCACGAGCTTCTGGCCCGAGCCGAGCGCATGGCGCGGTTTTCGTCGATCGAAGACCTGCGCGGTGAACTCGATATGCTGATCGGCCGCCGGCCGCCGCTGATCCAGGAAATACCGCGCGGGCCGGGCCAGCGCGAGGACCGTTACGTGCATCTTCTCGCCGGCCCGGTGGACGTCGCGGTGCTATCGGCGCAGCGCAGCGCGCCGGCCCTGCCTCACTCCGACCTGGAAGCGAGGCTGGAGGCTCTGGAGCAGGAAGTCGCCGCACTTCGCGCCAGGCTTGACGCGCTGGGCGGTTGAAGCCGCGAGGCTGCGTGCCCGCGTCGAGCCGCTGGCCGGCGGAGAAGCGTATTGCGCGCGCTCGTTGCCGGCCTCATGGCCGACGCTCCCCGGTGCGCGGCGGCCGCTTCAGGTCGCGGTGGTCGGCAACGGTTCCGCCGAGAGCGATGGACAGCAGATAGACGCGTGGATTGAAGCCCGCCGAAGCGAGACCCGACAGGGTCTTGAACAGCTGCAAATGATACATCGAACCCCCTTGTGGTTGTTTCGGTTTGCGCCCTCCGGGTCGGAAGCGCGCCGCAAACTAGGTCCGGGGAATGAGGCCAGCTTGGACGCAGCGGCCCTAAAAACGGCCCAGACGGCCCTGTATTGACGTTTTCGGGGTCACGGCGCATATGCGCGCTCTGGCATGGGGGGGCCGATGACGGCGATGATGGGGTCAACCGCCTCGTTTCGACTGATTACCGACATGGTTCCCGAGCGGGACCGTATCGAGGTCATGCGCGAGGTCTATGGCCGCACGGTGCTCAAGGTCGACCTCGATCCGCTCGGTCCCACCCAGGTCGACATGAAGGTGCGCGCCCTGCCGGGTCTCGGCATCGCCACCGGCACCTCCTCGGAATTCCGCGTCCATCACTCGACATCGCTGATCGAAAGCGACGATCTCATCCTGCTGGCGGCTCTCGATGGCGCGAGCGTCATGAAGCATCGCGGCCGCGAGGAGGCGGTCGGCAACGGCCAGGCGCTGATGATGAGCGGTGAAGAGGTCGGCCTCAACGTCATCCAGCCCGGCGGCTTTCGCTTCGTCAATATGAGCTTTTCGCTGAGAGAACTTTCACCGCTGATCGGCGATCCGGCGCGAGCCCTGATGCAGCCCCTGGCGACCGGCGGCGGGGCGATGCGGCTGCTGCTCGACTATGTGCAGTCGCTCCAGGATGCCGGCGACGCGCTGTCGCCGGAGACCTGGCATCTGGCGACCGCGCATATGTTCGATCTCGTGGCGCTGGCCATGGGAGCGACCCGGGAGGCGGCCGAAATCGCGCGCGGGCGAGGCGTGCGCGTGGCGCGGCTGCGCGCCATCAAGGCCGATATTGTGGCCCATGGAGGGCATGGCGGCCTGTCGGCCGAAGACATCGCCCGCCGTCACCGCCTTTCAGCCCGTTATATCCGGAAGCTGTTCGAGGGTGAGGGGACGTCGTTATCGGACTTCATGCTCGGCCAGCGCCTGTTGCGCGCGCATCGCATGCTGTCAGATCCGCGCCACTCAGGCCGCAGCATCACCGCGATCGCCTTCGAGGCCGGCTTCAACGACCTGTCCTATTTCAACCGGGCGTTCCGGCGCCGCTACGATGCAACGCCGTCCGATGTGCGGGCGGCGGCGTTGAAGGGTTGATCCTCAAACGCGAAACGCCAGCCTGACGCAATTCCCAAGGGAAAGCGCTGCGCGCCTTCCCGGGAAAACCGTTTCACACCTTTCCAGGAATTGCCCCTAGCCAAGCCTGGCGTCGAGCGACACTTTTATAGCGCCGAGAGCCTTGGAGACAGGGCATTCGGCCTTGGCCTTCTCGGCCAATTCCTTGAATTTCGCCGCATCGATGCCGGGCACCTTGCCGACGAGCGTGATCGCGCTGCCGGTGATGCCGGTGCCGGGGACCAGGGTCACCACGGCCTTGGCGTCGAGTTCGGCGGCGGGCGTGCCGTTCTCGGCCAGGAAATGCGAAAGCTGCATGGCGTAGCAGCCGGCGTGGGCAGCCGCGATCAGCTCTTCCGGATTGGTGCCGGATTTGCCGCTCTCATCCTCGAAGCGCGCCTTGAACGAATAGGGCGTTCCTTTCAAGGTTCCGCTCTGGCTGTCGAGCGTGCCCTTGCCTTCTTTCAGATTGCCTTTCCAGACGGCGGTTGCGGTGCGGTCCATGAAGTCCTCCTTGGCCTCGATTGCGCCGGCCCGGCGCCGGCGTTCCAGCCAACTATAGCGCGGGCGCGGGGGAAGGCCACCGCGCGATCGCAACGGAAACCGCGACATTGGTGTCGCGCCGAGATTTTTCCTGAAAAAAAGCGCGTGCGAAAATGTCGACTTCCATCCAGCCCGGCCGTCCTGGGGGCGGCCATGGGATTTGTGGCCGGATGGAGGTTCACATGGACAATCTGTTTTTCGCGTTGTGGAAGGGGCCAGGCCATAAGGCTGGGCGACAGGAAGATTTATGGCTCGATCCGCCGGCGGCCGGCTTCGGCAGGCTGCTGGCGGCTGTTGCCGTCATCGGCGTCGCGGCATGCCTTCTCGACCACATCGCCGCGGTCGACGGCACGGCTGACACGCTCGTCGCCGCATCCTATGGTTCCTCGCGGCACGGGAGCGCGCAATGAAATATGTCTGTCTGGTCTATGGTGAGGAAAAAGACCTTCATGCGTTGACCGTGGAGCGCGGAGCCAAGCTCGACGCCGATTCGCTGGCCTATGACAGGTCCTTGGATCAACAGGGCAAGCTGATCATCGCGCAGGCGCTGCAGTCGGTGAAGACCTCGAAGTCGGTGCGACGGCGCAAGGGCAAGCGCCTTGTCACCGACGGCCCTTTCGCCGAAACCAAGGAGCAGTTGCTTGGCTTCGTCATGATCGAGGCGGACACTCTCGAGGAAGCGCTGGACATCGCCGCCGATATTCCGCTGGCCGAACTCGGCACGATCGAGGTCAGGGCGATCTATGACATACCCGGGTCATAGGCGGCGCTTGGCCTTGGCGGTCGGGCCCGCAAATCGGCTTGTCCGGTCGCCCAGGCTACGCCAGCCGCAAATTGTTTTTCTTCGCCAGCGGCAACTCTTGCGTGTTGAAGCAACGCGGCGGTTCTCTTATCGTCCGTCGGATTCCTGGGGGGATTTCGACATGCCGTTCCTGATTGCTGTCATTGGCGTGCTCGGGGCGGCGGCGTTCTGGTGGTACCGGATGAAGGCCATGAACGACGCCGCGCGCGAGGTCGCCGATGTCGTCGGGCGCGTGCAAGGCAACATCAGGCGCAAGAAGCTGCGCAACCAGGCGGCCCTGTCGCCGCTGACGGCAATCGACGATCCGGTGGTGGCCGCCGCGACGCTGATCACATCGATCGTCTCCGAGAGTGGGCCTGTCCTGCCGCGGCGCGAGGCCGTCATCCGAGCGGTCATTTCCGAGATCGCCGACAAGAAGAAGACCGACGAGGCGGTGATCTACGCCAAGTGGGCGGCCTCACAGATCGACGACACCACTGTCGTCATCGACAAGCTGGCGCCGTTCCTGCGCGAGCGCCTCGACGTATCTGAACGAAACGACCTGCTGCAGATGGTGAACCGTGCGGCCCAAGGCGGCGAGAAGCGCCTTGAGATCGCCGACCAGCGCATGCTGAGGCTGCGGCAGAAGCTGGGTTTTGAAGTGAATTGAGATCGCCGGCCCGACGATTGGCGCCAAACATCCGCTGCGTCGTCATCCTATGGCGGAGCAAGGAGCGAAGCGACGCGGCGCAGACCATAGGATCCATGCCGGGACTCGGAAGCGCCGCCACGGTGCAGAATTCTGCTCCGCCGCACCCTACGACCAAGGTCGCGGCATGGATCCTCGGGTCTTCGCGACGGAGCTTCGCTCCTGCTTCGCCCGTGGATGACGAAGTCGGGTGCTGGCGAGAGGCTCAGATCGCCTCGCCCTTCAGCAGCCTCGGCGTACTGGCCGACAGTCCCGAGGCCTGCCGGATGAAAAACTCCTTCAGGCGCGGCATGCGCTCGACGAGGCCGAGGCCGATGTCGCGGACGGTGCGCAGTGGGGTGATGTCGTTGGAAAACAGCCGGTTCAGCACATCCGTGGTGACGCCCATCTGCACCGTGTCGAAACGGCGCCACTGCTGGTAGCGCTCCAGCACGTCGAGCGCGCCGATGTCCTGTCCGAGCCGGTCGGCCTCGACGATCACCTCGGCAAGTGCCGCCACATCCTTGAAGCCGAGATTGAGGCCCTGTCCGGCGATCGGGTGGATGCCGTGGGCGGCGTCGCCGGCAAGGGCTACGCGCGGCGCGACGAAGGCGCGCGCAATGCTGAGGCCGAGCGGCCAGGCGCGCGGCTTGTCGGCGACACGGATCTCGCCGAGCTTCAGGCCAAAGCGCTGTTCGAGCTCATGCTCGAAGACGAGATCGTCGCCTTCCACGAGCGCCTTGGCATCTTCCGTGCGTTCTACCCAGACGATCGACGAACGGTTGGTGCCGTCCTCGTCGGGTTTCAGCGGCAGCGTGGCAAAGGGTCCGGCGGGCAGGAAATGTTCTTCGGCGCGGCCATTGTGAGGCCGCTCATGCGCCACCGTGCAGACGATGCCGGACTGGCCGTATTCCCATTTCACTGTCTTGATGCCGGCCATGTCACGCAGCTTCGAATTGACACCGTCGGCAGCGACAAGCAGCCGCGCCGTCAGCGTCGCACCGTCGGCCAGATGGACCGTGATGCCGGCACCGCTGGTCTCAAAACCCTGCACCGCGACGCCTTCGATAATGTCGATGCCGAGCTTCTCGGCCCTGGCGCGCAAGGCCCCGTTCATCGCCTTGTTGGCGACCATGTGCGCGAAGGGCTCGCCCGGCGCCACTTCGCCGCCGAAGGTCAGGAAGACGGGGCGCACCGGATCGGAACTGCGCGAATCGGTGATGATCATTTCGGTGATGGCCTGCGCCTGCGGGGCGATCTCGGCCCAGACGCCGAGCTGGTCGAGCATGCGGCAGGCTGCGGCGGCGATGGCCGATGCGCGGCCATCGCGTTGCCAGACGCCGGCCGGCGCGGCATCGACCAACGCCACGGCAAGACCCGGCCGCGCCTGCTTCAGCGAGACGGCTGCGGCCAGTCCGACATAGCCGGCGCCGGCAACGAGAACATCGAGCCCGGATCTGATCTTGGCGTCCGCCTTGCGTTCCATTGTCCTGGCTCCTTGCGCACCGACCGGGCTTGCGCCCTTGACGGCTCGTCCTTCCTGTCGGAAACCGCCATAGCAATTTTGCGGCGAGGTCACAAAAATGACGGCGGCCATGGACGAGCTTCTGCGCATTCTCGACCTCGAGAGGTTGGAACACAATCTGTATCGTGGTCGCAGCCCCCAGGTGGAGTGGCAGCGCGTGTTCGGCGGCCAGACCATCGCCCAGGCGCTGGTGGCGGCGCAGCGCACGGTCGAGCCGGACCGTTTCGTGCATTCGCTGCACGGCTATTTCATGCGGCCGGGCGATATCAAGGTGCCGATCGTCTACGAGGTCGACCGCATCCGCGACGGCGGCTCCTTCACCACGCGACGCGTGCTGGCGATCCAGCACGGACAGGCGATCTTTTCGCTGGAAGCCTCGTTCCAGGTCGATGAAAAGGGGCTCGAGCATCAATTCGCGCTGCCCGATGACGTGCCGCCTCCGGAGGGCCTGCAGACCCAGCGGCAGCTGCTCGAAAAGGCCGAACGTGTGCCGGAGGCGGTGCGCCGTTTCTGGGCGCGTGAGCGGCCGCTGGAGCTCAGGCCGGTCAATCTCCAGCACTATGAGAGCCGCGACAAGCTGCCGCCCCGGCAGAATGTCTGGATCCGTCTTGCCGGGCCGGTTCCCGACGACCGCGCGCTGCAATCGGTGCTGCTCGCCTATCTCTCCGACATGACGCTGCTCGACACCTCGACCTTCGCGCATGGGCGCGGCCTGTTCGATCCCGATATCCAGGCGGCGAGCCTCGACCATACCATGTGGTTCCACCGGCCGCATTCGCTCGACGGCTGGCTGCTCTATGCGCAGGACAGCCCTTCGAGTTCGGGATCGCGCGGCTTCAGCCGCGGCACCCTCTATGCCCGCGACGGCACGCTGATCGCCTCGATGGCCCAGGAAGGCCTGATCCGGCTCAAGCGTTGAGCATTGCGAGTCTTGTTTGAGCAGGATGACTGGACAAACGAAAACCGTTTGTCCGAGAAAACCGGGCTCCTCCCTTTCGCGCCATGCTCAAAGCCGGCAAAATAGGCAAAACAGAAAAATTGCACAAATTTTGAGCATGTGGCGCGCCGTAGGGACCGGCGCCCGCTGACCTCGGTCACTCCATTCCCTTTGTTTACAATAGGTTAACACGCTGCTTCGGCACTTGGCACGGAGCTTGAATCCTTGGGGGCACTCTCCGGCTCCTTGGGATCGGTGAAGTCGTGCAAACGCGGGGGACCGCAACAGCAAAGGGTGAAACCTTATGAAAATCGTGATGGCAATCATCAAGCCGTTCAAGCTGGACGAGGTACGCGAAGCGCTTACCGCCGTCGGCATCCAAGGCCTGACCGTCACCGAAGTCAAAGGCTACGGGCGTCAGAAGGGGCATACGGAAATCTATCGCGGAGCGGAATACGCGGTCAGTTTCCTGCCGAAGATCAAGATCGAGGTCGCGGTCAGTGCCGACACGGTCGACAAGGCCGTCGAAGCCATCACCGCCGCGGCCAAGACCGGCCAGATCGGCGACGGCAAGATCTTCGTTTTCGGCATCGACCAGGCGGTGCGTATCCGCACCGGCGAAACAGACACCGACGCGCTCTAAGCGGCGAACACGTATTCCAATGGAGAGTTCAATGAATATTTCTTCCACCTTGAAGACGACGGGACGGGCGGCCCTTCTGGGCTCGCTTGCTCTCGCAGCATTGGGCAGCGTCGCCGCCTTCGCGCAGGAAGCCGCTCCGGCCGCTGCCGCCGCCGCACCGGCCGCCGCCCCCACACCGGTGCTCGATACCGGCAATACCGCCTGGATGCTGACCTCGACGGCGCTGGTGCTGATGATGACCATCCCGGGCCTGGCGCTGTTCTACGGCGGCATGGTGCGCAAGAAGAACGTGCTCGCCACCATCATGCAGAGCTTTGCCATCACCTGCCTGGTGACGATCCTGTGGTTCATGTTCGGCTACTCGCTGGCCTTCTCCGACGGCGGCGGCATGAATGCCTATCTCGGCGGCTTCTCGAAATTCTTCCATCACGGCATCACCACCTCGACGCTGTGGGCGCCGGGAGTCGCGAACATTCCTGAATTCGTCTTCTCGATGTTCCAGATGACCTTCGCCATCATCACGCCCGCCCTCATCGCCGGCGCCTTCGCCGAGCGCATGAAGTTCTCGGCGCTGCTGATCTTCATGGCGCTGTGGCTGCTGGTCGTCTATGCGCCGATCGCGCATTGGGTCTGGGGTGGCGGCTTCCTTGGCGCGGCCGGCGTGCTCGACTTCGCCGGCGGCACGGTCGTCCACATCAATGCCGGTGTCGCCGGTCTCGTCTGCGCGCTGGTTCTGGGCAAGCGCGAAGGCTATGGCACCACCAACATGGCGCCGCATAACCTGGTCTATTCGGTGATCGGCGCTTCGCTGCTGTGGGTCGGCTGGTTCGGCTTCAACGCCGGTTCTGAACTGGCGGCCGACGGTCTTGCCGGTGCCGCCATGCTCAACACCCAGGTCGCCACCGCGGCGGCCGCCCTTGCCTGGATGTTCGCCGAATGGATTGTCGCCAAGAAGCCTTCGGTGCTCGGCATCATCTCGGGTGCCGTCGCCGGCCTGGTCGCGGTGACGCCGGCTTCCGGCTTCGTCAACCCGACCGGCGCCTTCATCGTCGGCATCGCTGCAGGCGTGGTCTGCTACATCTCGGCGGTCAAGGTGAAGCACATGTTCGGCTATGACGACTCGCTCGATGCCTTCGGCGTCCATGGCGTCGGCGGTGTGGTTGGTGCGTTGCTGACCGGCCTGCTCGCCGATCCGGCGATCAACAGCCTGTCGTCGGGTGCGTCCGTCGGCAAGCAGCTCTACGGCATCGTCTTCACCATCCTGTGGACGGCAATCGCCACCTTCGTGATCCTCTACATCGTCAAGGCGCTGGTCGGCCTGCGTCCGACGACCCAGGAAGAGGTCGAAGGCCTCGACATCTCCCAGCATGGCGAAGTGGTGCCGTAAGGCCAGCCTCGCCAAGGGGCCGGCGGATCCTCCTCCCGCCGGCCCCATATTTCACGCAACTTCCACCTGAAGACCACGGTTCGGTTTTCACCGGAGTTGCTCCAGAGATCCCGTCGTGACGTTCTCGAAAGAGGCTCACGCATTGAGGCCCGAAGCAATTCGGGCCTCTTTTTTTGGAAAATCGTACGCTTCGAAAAGATGAAGGAGGAATCGTTTTTCGGAATGATCACGTTCGCGTGATCGACCAAAGGGAAGAAACATAGGGCTTCCCGGCTCCGTACTGGGGTTAGCGAGCGCCGTTCCGACGCTCGCTAACCAACAGGGAAGGAACCAACTGATGAACATTAAGAACATCTTCCTGGGAGCGCTGGCTCTGTCGATGCTCAGCGGTGTTGCACTTGCTGGCGCGCTCGACGAGCCTGACAACATGGCGCCGTTCTTCACCGATTCCGGCATGAAGACCATGAAGTCGGAAGCGGACTTCAAGGCAGCCTGGGCCTCGACGGCCAAGGACAAGCAGGACACGATGATGAAGGAGTGCCAGGACGCGGCGATGAGCAAGCCTCATGCCGAATTCTGCGCCAACCTGATGATGTACGCCGGTCACAAATGATCGCGCGGGATCGGGTCCGGAAGGCCCCGATCGCTTCGATGTTTCAAGACAAGAATGGCGGGCTTCGCGGCCCGCCATTCCTGTCCGCGGGGCGGCATCGGTAAAAAGCCATGGTTAATGCGGCCTTAACCTTCCCACGGCTAGTCTGACCTCCGAATCTGCCGGAGTGCGTCATGCGCTCTGGCCAGGCAATCTGACGGGGAAGAGCATGCGTTCAGGGGCTTCAGCACCGCTCGCGCTGGCCGATACGGGGCACGGCATCCAGGCTTTCGCGCGGCGCCAGGTCGGCCGGCTGGTCGGTGCCGGCATGTTCCTGGCGGTGGCCTTCGGGATTGCCAGCCTCGCCACCTGGAACGTTGCCGATCCAAGCTTCTCGCACGCCACCAACAACACCGTCACCAACGCCATGGGCTATGCCGGCGCGGTGTTCTCCGATCTTGCCATGCAGTTCTTCGGCCTTGCCGCGGTTGCCGCGCTGGTCCCGGCTGTGATCTGGGGGTACCTCCTGTTTTCGGCGCGTGGTGTCGACAGGCTGCCCAAGCGCGGGCTGTTCTGGTTCAGCTTCGCGCTGCTTGCCGCCGCCATCGCCGGCTGCATCGTTCCACCCAAGACCTGGCCGCTGCCCACCGGCCTCGGCGGCGTGTTCGGCGACATGGTGCTCAAGATTCCCGGCATCCTCATCGGCGGCTACCCGACGGGACTGATCGCCAGCGTGCTCGCCGTTCTGCTCGCGGCACCCGCGCTCTGGCTGTTCGCCTATGGCTCGGCGCTGATCGGGCGCAAGAACGGCTTCGCCGTGATGGAAGAACCGGCCGCGGACCCGCGCGAGGACGATCTTCTGTTCGACAATGACGAGGATGAAGGCGACGAGGGCATATTGGCGCTCGGCGCCATCACGCATTGGTGGCTTTCGTTGCGCGCCTGGAAGCATCGCCGCGCGGTACGCCGCAGGCAGGAGCGGGAGGAGTATGAGCCGGAGATGGAGCAGCGCTCCACCGCATGGCGCCGCGCCGCCGAACGGGTCGAATCGGCCGAATTCGCGGAGCAGCGCATGAGCCCGGATGGTCGCGCCCGCGTCGAGCCGGAATTCTTTGCCGCCATGGTCAATGACCGCAGCGTTTCCGTCGATCCGGACGATGACGATGTCTTCGATGCCGGTTTCGACAATGGCGACGAGGATGTCGATCTCGACGACGAGCCGGTCAAGCGTCGCGCCACGCCGAATGCCAAGGTGCAGAACTTCCGCTCCGATGCGGCGACCCGTGTCGCGGCTCCGGCGGCGCGCCCCGTGCCCGGCGCGCGCGTCCAGCGTGAGGCGCAGACCTCGCTGATCGGCTCGGACACGTTCGAGATGCCGTCGCTGCATTTCCTGTCCGAACCGAAGAACGTGGCGAAGGACCCGAGCCTGTCGAAAGACGCGCTGGAGCAGAACGCGCGCCTGCTCGAAGGCGTGCTGGAGGATTTCGGCGTCAAGGGCGAGATCATCGCCGTACGCCCCGGTCCGGTGGTCACCCTCTATGAGCTGGAACCCGCGCCCGGCATCAAATCGTCTCGCGTCATCGGCCTTTCCGACGACATCGCCCGCTCGATGAGCGCGATCGCCTGCCGCGTCGCCGTGGTGCCCGGCCGCAACGCCATCGGCATCGAATTGCCGAATGCCAAGCGCGAGACGGTGTACCTGCGCGAGATCATGGCCAGCCGCGACTTCGAGACGACCAAGGCCAAGCTGGCGCTGGCGCTGGGCAAGACCATCAATGGCGAGGCCGTCATCGTCGACATCGCCAAGATGCCGCACGTGCTGGTCGCCGGCACCACCGGCTCGGGCAAGTCGGTCGCCATCAATACCATGATCCTGTCGCTGCTCTACCGGCTGACGCCGCAGGAATGCCGGCTGATCATGATCGATCCGAAGATGCTCGAACTTTCCGTCTATGACGGCATCCCGCATCTTTTGACGCCCGTCGTCACCGATCCGAAAAAAGCGGTGGTGGCGCTGAAATGGACCGTGCGGGAGATGGAGGACCGCTACCGCAAGATGTCCAAGGTCGGCGTGCGCAACATCGACGGTTTCAACGCCCGCGTTCAGCAGGCCGAGAAAAAAGGCGAAAAGATATCGCGCACGGTGCAGACCGGCTTCGATCGTCAGACCGGCGAGGCGATCTACGAGACCGAGAATCTCGACCTCGAGCCGATGCCCTACATCGTCGTCATCATCGACGAAATGGCGGACCTGATGATGGTCGCCGGCAAGGACATCGAAGGCGCCGTGCAGCGCCTGGCACAGATGGCGCGTGCCGCCGGCATCCATGTCATCATGGCGACGCAACGTCCGTCGGTCGACGTCATCACCGGCACCATCAAGGCCAACTTCCCGACCCGCATCTCCTTCCAGGTGACGTCGAAGATCGACAGCCGCACCATTCTGGGCGAGCAGGGCGCCGAGCAGCTGCTCGGCATGGGCGACATGCTCTACATGGCCGGTGGCGGCCGCATCCAGCGCGTGCACGGTCCTTTCGTCTCCGACGACGAGGTGGAGAAGATCGTCGGGCACCTGAAGCTGCAGGGCGTGCCCGAATATCTCGACGCCATCACCGAGGATGACGACGAGGACGACGACGAGCCGTCAGGCAAGGGTGGTTCCGGCGGTGGTGGCGGCGGCAATTTCGAGGATTCCGACGACCCCTACGACCAGGCGGTGGCCGTGGTGCTGCGCGACGGCAAGGCATCCACCAGCTACATCCAGCGCCGTCTCGGCATCGGCTACAACCGCGCCGCCTCGATCATCGAGAAGATGGAAAAGGAAGGCATTGTCGGCCCGGCCAACCATGCGGGAAAACGCGAAATCCTGGTGCCGACCGAAGAGGACAAGTTCTGACGGGAAGCCGGCCGCAACCTTGAACCTTGCGGCGCGTTGAAGCGAGGATGCGCCGCCAAACTTCAGCCCAACTGGGGGTTCAGGACAGCGACAGACACAGAATCATCAAGCGAGTGACCGACATGAAGAACGATCTTTCCGCACTCAGCGATTTTGCCCCGACCCGTCGTCAGCTGCTCGGTCTCGGCCTTGCCTTTGCGGGTGCCGCCGCCATCAATGTGGTGCCCGGGTTCCAGTTGCTGGCCTCGGCGCAGGCGGCCGTGCCCACGGCCGCGCAGAAAATCGCCGACCATTTTTCCGCGGTCAAATCGATGAGCGGCGAATTCGTCCAGTTCGGCCCCAAGGGCGAGCAGACCGGCGGCAAGTTCTTCCTCGAGCGGCCGGGCAAGATCCGCTTCAACTATGACGGAGCGTCGAATTTCCGGGTGATTTCCGACGGCAAGTCGGTGGTCATCCTCAACAAGAAGCTGAACACGTCGGATCTCTATCCGCTGTCGAAGACGCCGCTGAAGCTGCTGCTCGACGACCGCATCGACCTCTCCGGCGATCGGGTCAAGAGCGTCAAGGAAGAAGACGATCTCACCACCATCAAGCTCGCCGACAAGTCGGTGTTCGGTAATGCGATGATCACCATGATGTTCGATCCGAAGACCTACGATCTGCGCCAGTGGACGATCACCGACGCCCAAGGCAAGGACACCACGGTGATGATCTTCAATACCAAGGAAGGCGTCAGCTTCGCCGCCGACACCTTTGCCATCGACTATACGGCCAACCGCGAGCTGAACACCAAGACTCGCTGATCGCCAACTCGGCAGGCCCCTGCTTTCGTCATCCCAGGGTCTCCGCGACGGCGCTGCGCGCCTGCTTCGCCCAGGGCTGACGAAGTTGGGGCGGCCTTTGACCGATCTCAAAAGGTTCGCAACACGCTTCGGCTTGTCTTTGTGGCGCCCGGCTGGCAGTTTCCGGACTGACTCCCTCAAAAGGCGTCTTCTCCGCCAGGATTCATCGGTCCTGGCTGGAAGTACGCTGTCCCGGATTGCCAATGCCCTTTTCGATCGCCACCTGGAACATCAACTCCGTGCGCCTGCGCATGCCGATCGTCGAACGCCTGCTCGATGAGTACGCCCCCGATGTGCTGTGCCTGCAAGAGACCAAGGTTCCGGACGAACTGTTTCCGGAAAAGGCATTCCGCAAGCTCGGCTACGGGCACATCGCCTTCCATGGCCAGAAGGGCTATCACGGCGTCGCCACCGTGGCGCGGCGCCCGATCGAGGTGGTCGAAAAGCGCCGTTTCTGCGAGATCGAGGACAGCCGGCATTTGTCGGTGACGGTGCGCGCCGGCGGCAAGACGATCCTGCTGCACAATTTCTACGTTCCGGCGGGCGGCGACGAGCCGGATCCCGAAATCAACAAGAAATTCAAGCACAAGCTCGATTTCGTCGCGGAGATGAACGCCATCCGCGCCGAGCACAACGAGGTGTCCGCTTCGGTGCTGGTCGGCGACCTCAACATCGCCCCGCTCGAGCACGACGTCTGGTCGCACAAGCAATTGCTCAATGTGGTCAGCCATACGCCGGTCGAGACCGAAAACTTCGAGGCGATGCGCCTGGCCGGCAACTGGGTCGACCTGATGCGGCTCAACGTGCCATCGGACCAGAAGCTCTACACCTGGTGGAGTTATCGCGCGCAGGACTGGGAAGCGTCGAACCGGGGCCGGCGGCTCGACCATGTCTGGTCGTCGCCCAACCTGGTGCCGGATTTCGCCGGCTACGAAATCCTGAGGGCGGCACGCGGCTGGGACCGCCCCTCGGACCATGTGCCCGTCATTGCGCGGTTCGATCTGGACTAGGTGTGCCGAAGCTCCTGCTTCGTCCCAGGATGACGAAGAGTGGAGGGCGGCTCCAGCTAAATGTCGAAGGATAGTTCCTGGCTGCGACCGATGATTGCCGGCATCTCACCCTGAAAACCGTGACGCCAGTTCCTCGATACGGCGGATCATGGCCTGGAATTCCTCGGAGATGCGCTGGTGCAGTTTCACCGCGACTTCGGGATATTCCTCCAGGATGCGGCGGAACATCTTGCGGCTGAGGCGGATCACCTCCGAGTCGATTTCGGCCGACGCGCTGGTCAGCCGGTTGGTGTCGGCGATCAATGCCAGTTCGCTGAGCATCGTGCCGGGGCCGGCCTCGCCGATCGGGATGCGTTGGCCATTCTGCTCGCGATAGAGCACGATGCGCCCGCTGACCACGATATAGGCCGAATCGGCCTCGTCATCCTCGCGGTAGAGCTTGTGGTCGGCCCGCACTACGGTGGTCTCGGCGCCGAAGGCGAGCAGGCGCAGTTGTTCCTGCGTGAAACCCTCGAAGAGCCTCACGGCGGACAGGATGCGGATGTCGTCATCCAACGCCATCTCTAGCTGCGTCCCCGAACGGTCAGTCCAATCCTCCTTCACGAGCCGATCCCGAATACCCTCCAACAGGATCGCACCCGAAAGCGGTCCCGCCCAGACCGCTCTATTCCTTTAGTTTTTCGCAATTCCGGACGGAAAACCGCCCACACTTTTCCTGGAATTGCTCATTGGATAATGAAATGTTTAAGGAACCAGCTTGTAGCCGCCGCTTTCTGTCACAAGAATTTCCGCATTGGAAGGATCGCGCTCGATCTTCTGGCGCAGACGATAGACATGGGTTTCCAGCGTGTGCGTGGTGACGCCGGAATTGTAGCCCCAGACCTCCTCGAGCAGCACGTCGCGCGTCACCACCTTCTGGTCGGCACGATAGAGATATTTGATGATCGAGGCTTCCTTCTCCGTCAGCCGCACCTTGCCGCCACGGGGATCGATGAGCAGCTTCTGGCTGGGCTTGAAGGTGTAGGGACCGACCGAGAAGGTGGCGTCCTCGCTCTGCTCGTGCTGGCGCAACTGGGCGCGGATGCGCGCCAGCAGCACCGCGAAGCGGAAAGGCTTCGTCACATAGTCGTTGGCGCCGGCCTCGAGACCAAGAATCGTGTCCGAATCGGTGTCGTGGCCGGTCAGCATGATGATGGGCGCCTTGTAGCCGCCCTTGCGCAGGATCTTGACGGCCTCGCGGCCATCCATGTCGGGCAGGCCGACATCCATGATAAGCAGGTCGATGAGGCCGCCGCGTGCCGCCGCGACGCCTTTTGCCGCAGTCGCTTCCTGCAGCACGTCGAATTCCTCGTAGAGGGCGAGTTGCTCGACCAGCGTGCCGCGCAGGTCGTCATCGTCGTCGACGATCAGGATGGTGCGTGAAGTCATGGATCAATCCGTTGTTTTGAAAATGAAATTCAGTTGACCGCTGCGTATTTATGCGGAAGCTGGCCGACACAATAGCCGATCACAGTGATTTGTTCCGTGGCACGATCATACAAGAAAAAACGCGATCGCAATGCAGCCGCCTCAATTTTGGTAAAACGGCTGCGCGTGCTGACCGTGCGGGCAAGGCCCGGCCATCCCAGCCAGGGCCTGCTGCAGGCCGGCAATGCGGTGTTTGCCTGTGCGCTGGGGCATGGCGGCATCTCGGCCGACAAGCGCGAGGGCGACGGCGCCACGCCGCTCGGCTCGATGCGAATCCTGTCGGGTTATTTCCGGGGAGATCAGTTCGCCGGCGGCCGCCGGACGCGTCTGGCGATGACGCCGATCGGGCCCGATCTCGGCTGGTGCGAAGTGCCTGACGACCGCAACTACAACCGTCCGGTCAGAATCCCCTACCGTGCCAGCCACGAACGCATGCGGCGCGACGACGATCTCTATGACGCCTGCCTGGTGCTCGACTGGAACATCGCGCCACGCCGCAGGGGGCGCGGCAGCGCCATCTTCTTCCACCTGGCGCGTCCCGGTTTCACGCCGACGCTAGGCTGCGTCGCGGTGAGCGCACGCACGATGGCGCGGCTGCTGCCGCTGCTGTCGGCCCGGACGGTGGTGAGGGTGGTGAGGTAGGAAAGGGCAGTAGGGCAGTAGGGCAGTAGGGCAGTAGGGCAGTAGGGCAGTAGGGCAGTAGGGCAGTAGGGCAGTAGGGTGTGACTTCCGATGCTGCCTTGGCTTCCCCCTACTGCCGTACTGCCTTACTCTCCCATTCACCTCCGTCTCGGCTGCTGCCAGCCGATGTCGAGCAGACCCAGCCGGCCGATCTCGCGGTCCATGGCGCGGGCGATGTCCGTGCGCCCGGCGCCGATGTCGCGCAACTGGCGATCGGAGAGGTCCTCGACGTTCTGGTGCGGAAGGTTGACCGCGACCCTGGCCTGACGCAGCCAGTCGCGGATCGCCGACAGCCGTGCCGACCGGGCGGTATAAGCGGGGTGAAGAGCGATGTGAGACATGGTGTGATCCGTTCTTCCGGACTTCAAATCCGGTTTGATGGTGTTTCAGTGCCCGCATCATGCCGGATTGAAATCTTGGAAGGAAACGAGTAGTTTTTTCTCAATCATCAAGTTTTATTTGAGGATTGAAGTGCCATGGAACGCTTTCCCCGGGTCGCGCGCTGATGGCAACCCTGCTGCCGGGAACGCGGGCGTTGAGGACGCTGGAGGCGGCTGCGCGTCACCTCAATTTCACCCGCGCCGCCGACGAGCTTGGGCTGACGCCGGCCGCGGTCAGCCACCAGATCAAGGAAATCGAGGATCAGCTCGGCATCGTGCTTTTCACGCGCACCAGCCGCACCATCCGTCTGACGGAGGCGGGCACGGTGCTGTTCGAGGCCGCGACCGACACGCTCGACCTGCTTGGTCGGGCGGTCATGCGGGCGCGCAAGATGGCACGCGGGACGGAGTTCCTGAAGGTCACGCTGGATGCCCAGTTCGCGGCGAAATGGCTGATGCGGCGCGTCGAGGATTTCCGCAAGCAAAGGCCGGGGATCGAGCTCAGGTTCGACATCGCCTACGGGCTGCGTGATTTCGACCTGGATGATGTCGATGTCGGCATCCGCTTCGGCGCCGGCAAGTATCCGGGGCTTTGCGCGCACCGCCTGTTCGACAACATCATCATTCCGGTGTGCAGCCCAGGCCTGCTGGCGTCCGGGCCACCGCTGCGCGAACCGCGCGACCTCTTCCTCCACACGCTCGCCCATATCGAATGGGCGCGGCAGGGCGTGACATGGCCGAACTGGCGCATGTGGATGGCGGCGGCCGGTGTCGACGATTTCGACGACAGCCGCACCGTTGTCTTCGGCACCTCCACGGATGCGGTCCAGGCGGCGCTCGACGGCAACGCCGTCGCACTCGCCGATTTCGCCATGGTGGCGAACGACCTTTCCGAAGGCCGGCTGGTGCAGCCCTTCGCGCTCAGCATCAAGGTCGCGCCCGAATACGCCTACTTCCTGGTCTATCCTCAGGCGATGGTCGACGACCCCCGCATCGTCGCTTTCCGTGAATGGATCCTGGAGGAAGTGGCCAGGACGCGAACGATGGACAAGGCATAGATCATCACGGCCAATTCAGCTCACGACCTGGCGTTGTGGCCGAAGATCATGCGGGTGTATTTCTTCCACTTCCATTTCAGGCTTTTGTACAAACGCGGGTATCTCTTCGCGGAAATGGAGGTTTGAAACGCTCCATTCTCGCTCCCCTGTTCGACAATCGGCCGTTCGAACCACAGCATTTCAATGCCAAGCTTCTCGTCCATCTGTTCGACCTGGTGGTCGATCGACGTGTATATCTTGTTCTGGGCGATCCAGGCGCAACGGGCCTCGGCGACCGGACGGGTGATGAGGTAGGAATCGGTGCATCTGGCATGCAGTGCCGGGTAGAGCCTTTGACCCCTCCGCAGTTCCCAGCTCGGCGTGTAGTAGTTGCTGCCATTGCCGAGATAGATGACGGCCTTGCGCTTGGGGCTGCCGAGCTCAACCAGTCCCTGCCGGAACTTGGCGACGAAGTCGCGGGCGAGGAACACGTCGTCCTCGAACACCAGGCAATAAGGCTGGTCGGTCTCGAGGAAATCGCGCCAGATGCCGACATGCTTCAGCGCCAGCGAGACGGCCGGCGGGTGGGTAAAGGCGGGCGCGATCAACTCGTCGCGAATCTCCTGAGTGATATCCGGACGGTCCCAGTCCGTGTAAAAATAGACCGGCACGCCGCGCCGCTCGAACTCGCGGACAATGTGGCGGCGCCGGTCGTCATAGCCCTGTTTGACGTGGCAGACCCGGGTGAACACCAGGTCGCGCGGGAAACCGGACTCGTCTGCCATCGTCAACCCACTCTCAGCTTGCCGCGGCGCCGAACCAGCCGATCACCGTGCCGATGATCAACAGCACACCCAGCCAGTGGCCGCCATCGATGAGGGTCAGGTCCCAGCCGAAATTCTCGTAGCGATGGTTGACCGACAGCGTTGTCGCGACGAAACCCAGCCAGAGCACGAAGCCGAAGACAAGCCCGGCAAGCAGTGTCGGCTCACCGCCGGTCACCGCGCCGACGACCAGGGCCATGATATAGGCCATGACCAGTTCGGCGATGAAGCTGATGACGAAAGGCAGCGGCGATTTCTTCATTGTCGCCGGATCGAGCCTGGCCGCCTTCAGCCACGGCTTGCTCAGGGCCATGTACCAGGCGGCGCCGAACAGCCAGGCCAAGATGGCGGCGGCGATCACCGCCAGCCAGTTCACCGCCGAAAAATCCATGAGCTTGCCCCTCCGATGCGGATTTTATGGAAACGCCTGTTCGGCGGTGGCGTCAAGCAAAGCGCCAGACGGTGGTGCACTTGACCAGGGAATCCTCCAATGCTCGCGTGACGGCGACCTCATGGACCGCAAGCGGTTCCAGCCCTGATCTTGGCAGGTACGACCGGCCGGGATCGCCGACGAGGATCTCGGCACCACGCGCCTTGAGCGTTGCAAACCATGGCATGAGGCGGTCGGCGAAGGATTTGTCGTAGAAAACGTCACCGGCGAGGATCACGTCCCAGCCCGCATCGGTGCCGATGCAGTCCGTGCCGAGGAAATCGATGCCGACGCCATTGGCCTCGCCGTTGAGGCGTATGGCGGTGGCGCAGAACGGATCGATGTCGGCGGCGGTCACTTCGGCGGCACCCGCCCTGGCGGCGGCGATCCCAACAAGGCCGGAACCCGAGGCGAAGTCGAGCACGCGCTTGCCCCGCACCGTGTCGGGATTGTCCAGGATATAGCGGGCGAGGCCCTGGCCGCCGGCCCAGGCAAAGGCCCAGAAGGGTGGCGGCAGGCCGATCTCGACCAGTTCGTCCTCGGTGCGCTGCCAAAGATCGTGCGCTTCATCGGCAAGATGAAGCAGAATCTCAGCCACATGCGGCGGCGCCATCAGCGCCGTGTTGTCGAGGATGAATTGCCTGGCGCCGTGCGGGGTGAGTGCCGTCACGGAGCAGGCGTCAGGCCGCCCATGCGGCAGACTTCCTTCCATTCGGCCGGGGTGACCGGCTGCACGGAAAGCCGTCCAAGCCGCACCAGCGCCATATCGGCAAGCTTCGCGTTGGCCTTGATCTCCGCCAGCGTCGGCGGGTTTGGCACATCCTTGAAAGCGCGGACATCGACGCATTCCCAGCGCGGATCATCCGACGTGGTGTCGGGATGGGCGAGCGCGCAGACCTCGGCGATGCCGACCACGTTCAGCCCCTCGTTGGAATGGTAGAAGAAGCCGAGATCGCCGATCTGCATGGCCTTCATGTTGTTGCGGGCGGCGTAATTGCGTACGCCATCCCACTGCGTGCCGGCCTTGCCCTTGGCCTTCAGCATCTCGAAGGAGAACTTGAACGGCTCCGATTTGAACAGCCAGTAGTTCATTTCTTCTCCTCCTTGCGGTCCTGCTGCGAGCGACCGGGATTAACTAGCCGCCGGCTTGTTGAACGTCCAGTTCCACGGACGGATTTCGACGCTTTCGAACAGTCCGGCTTTGGCATAAGGGTCGGCGGCCGACAGGGCTTGCGCCCCTGCCAGATCCGGCGCCTCGACGACCACGAGGCTGCCATTGGGCTTGCCGTCGGCATCGAGGAACGGACCGGCAAAGGCCAGTTTCTTGTCGCCATTCAGCCCTTCGAGAAAGGCGACATGCTCGGGCCGCGTGTCGAGGCGCACCTGCAGGCTTCCCGGCTTGTCCTTGCAAATCAAAGCAAACAGCATGGTTTTTCTCCTGGTCTTGGGATTGAGGCTAGGGGGATTGAAATTTGGGGGATCAATCGTTGGTTTCGGTCTTGAGCGGCCGGGTCATCAAGGCCGTCACAGCCTGGCGGATGGTGATGGTGCCGTCCAGTATGGCAGCGACGGCGGCGATGATCGGAGCGTCGATGCCGCGTTCGGCGGCGATGCGAGCGGCGATCGCCGCCGTCGGCACGCCTTCGGCCAGCGGCAGCCCGGAAAGCGCCTTGCCTTGCCCGAGCGCAAGCCCGTAGGCGAAATTGCGCGATTGCGCCGACGAGCAGGTCAAAAGCAGGTCGCCAAGGCCGGAAAGCCCCATCAGGGTCTCTGGCCGGGCGCCGAAGGCGGCGCCGATGCGGCGCAGTTCGACGAAGCCACGCGTCACCATCGCGGCCTGGGCGCTGGCGCCGAGCCCGGCGCCGGTGACGGCACCCGCGGCGATGGCAAAGACATTCTTCAGGGCGCCGCCGATCTCGACGCCGATCAGGTCGTCGCTCGAATAGCAGCGCAGGTTCTCCGCGGAAAAGCGGGCAGCGAGGTCGGCCGCCAGGGCCTCGTCGCCGGCGGCCACCACCACCGCTGTCGGCAGGCCTCGGGCGACATCGGTGGCGAAGCTCGGGCCTGACAAGGCGGCGACGGGATTTCGCGGCAGGATCTCGGTGACAATCGCCGACAGCAAGGCGCCGGTGTCGCGCTCGATGCCCTTGGCGCAGAGAACGAGCGGGATGCCGTCCGGAATATGGTCCTTCGCGGCCGCCAGCGTCGCCCGCAAGGACTGCGCCGGGGTCACCGCCAACACGCAATCGGCACCGGCGAGCGCCATCCTGATGTCCGATGTCGCTTCGATGGCGGGCGCAATCGCGATGCCGGGCAGGTAGCGCGGGTTCTGGCCCCGGCCGATCGCGGCCACGGTTTCCGGGTCGCGCGCGAAGAGCCGCACCGCGTGTCCGGCGCGCAGCATGGCCAGCGCCAGTGCCGTGCCCCAGGCGCCGCCGCCCAGCACAGCGACACGCCAGCCGCTTTTGCCTGGATTGTTCTTGGCTTCAGCCGTCATGCCTTGGCTCCGCGCCGGCCGGAGCCGACCATCGGCGCCGAGATGCTGTCCAGCGGCCAGCGCGAACGCGGCACGAAATCGAAGCCGTTCTCCTGCGCCATGCCTTTGCGCAGGCGTTCGATGCCGGCCCAGGCGATCATCGCCGCATTGTCGGTGCAAAGTTTTAGCGGCGGCGCGACGAAGGTGAAACCGGCCTGGGCGCAGAGCCGCTCCAGCGTCGCCTTGATCGTGCGGTTGGCGGCGACGCCGCCGGCGACGACCAGCGCCGGGGTTTTCGTCCCGGGAAATGTTTCGCTGAACCGTGCCAACGCGCGCGACACGCGGTCGGCGAGCGCATCGGCGACCGCCGCCTGGAACGAGGCGCAGATGTCGGCGATATCCTGGTCGCTCAGCGGCTCGATCGCCGTCGCGGCCTGGCGCACGGCGGTCTTCAGGCCGGAGAAGGAGAAATCGGGCTGCGCCGATCCTTTCATCGGCCTGGGAAAGGCAAAGCGCGTGGCGTCGCCGCTCTGTGCCGCCTTCTCGACATTCGGGCCGCCGGGATAGGGCAGGCCGAGCATCTTGGCGGTCTTGTCGAAAGCCTCGCCGAGCGCGTCATCGATGGTGGTGGCCCAGCGCTGGTAGTCGCCGACGCCGCGCACGGCCAGGATCTGCGTGTGGCCGCCGGAGACGAGCAGCAGCAAATAGGGAAACTCGAGCCCGTCGGTCAGCCGTGCCGTCAAGGCATGGCCTTCCAGGTGGTTGATGGCGAGCAACGGCTTGCCCGCCGCCGCGGCGATCGCCTTGGCCGTCATCAGCCCTACGATGAGGCCGCCAACCAGGCCGGGGCCGGCGGTGGCGGCGATGGCATCGATGTCGCCAAGGGCCGTGCCCGAATCGGCAAGGGCCGCCTCGATGATGCCGTCCAGCGCCTCGACATGGGCGCGCGCGGCAATCTCGGGCACGACGCCGCCGAAGGCGGCATGCTCCTCGATCTGGGAAAGCACGACGTTAGACAGGATTTTCGGCGCGGCGTCGCCTTCGAGCGCCACGACACTGGCGGCTGTCTCGTCGCAACTCGTCTCAATGCCCAGAACACGGATCAATTCGTCGCTATCCCAAGAGATTGTTTATCGGGCCTTTCCCCGTTAGGAGAAAGCCCGAAAAGGCCTCGGTTATTCCAGCCGCATTTCCGCGACGCCAGGTGGCTCCACTTGGCTGCAAAATGCTCTGGCCGGGGGTTATCACGGACCGCGCGCCATGCAAACAACCTTGAAAATCGGAACACGCGGCAGCCCGCTGGCGCTAGCCCAGGCGCATGAAACGCAGGCGCGGCTGATGGCCGCGCATAAAATGCCGGCGGAAGCCTTCGAGGTCGTCGTCATTTCGACGAGCGGCGACCGCATCCAGGACCGTCCCCTGTCGGAGGCCGGCGGCAAGGGCCTGTTCACCAAGGAGATCGAGGAAGCGCTGCTCGCCAGCGCGATCGACATCGCCGTGCATTCGTCCAAGGACATGCCGACGCAATTGCCCGACGGCCTGGAGCTCTCCGCCTTCCTGCCGCGCGAGGATGCGCGCGACGCCTTTGTCGGCAAGGCGGTGAAGACAATCGCCGAACTGCCGCGCGGGGCCAAGGTGGGCTCTTCGTCGCTGAGGCGGCAGGCGCTGATCCGCCGCATGCGGCCGGATCTCGATGTAGTGATGTTCCGCGGCAATGTGCAGACGCGGCTGCGCAAGCTGGACGAAGGCGTCGCGGCCGGAACCATCCTCGCCTATGCCGGGCTGAAGCGGCTGGGGCTCGAACATGTTGCCACCGATTTGATGCCGCTCGAGATCTTCCCGCCGGCGCCCGGCCAAGGCGCGATCGGCATCGAGACGCGCATCGGCGATCGCGCTGCCGAGAGGATGCTGGTGGCGATCCACGATGTGCCGACCGGACAGGCACTCGCCTGCGAACGCGCTTTCCTGGCGGCGCTCGACGGCTCCTGCCGCACGCCGATCGCCGGCTATGCGGCGATCGAGGCCGGAAAGCTTTCTTTCACAGGCCTGATCATCTCGCCCGACGGCACGCAGTCGCACACGGTCGAACTGCAAGGGGCAGCACAGGATGCCGCCCGCATCGGCGATGAGGCCGCGCGGACGGTGCGGGCCAAGGCCGGCGAAAAGTTCTTCGACGGCTGGGTCTGAACATGCTTCGCGTCCTGGTGACCAGACCGGAACCGGGCGCCTCGCGCACGGCCCGGCGGCTTCAGGACACAGGCTTTCAGCCGGTTCTCCTGCCCCTGACTGAAACGGCGGCTTTGCCTGTCGATGCCGGGCTGATTCCAGATGACGCTGCCGCCGTTGCCGTCACCAGCGCCAATGCCTTGCGTCATGCCCCGAAGGACGTGATCGCGGCGCTTGCCGCCCTGCCTTGCCACGCCGTGGGGGCCAGGACCGCCGAAGCGGCGCGCAAGATGGGGTTCTCGTCGGTCGTTGAAGGCGCCGGCGATGCCGAGGCGCTTGCCGATAGCCTTGCGGCCGCGTTCCCCGGCAAGGCAATCGTTTATCCCTGCGGCCATGTGCGGTTTCCGGTGTTCGAGCAGAGGCTCGAAGCGGCTGGAGTCCTGGTCCACGCCGTGGAGACGTATGACACGCTTCCGGTGCGGCATTCGGATGACACCATCCTTGCGCTTCTGTCCGGCCGACCGGTCGATGCGGTGCTGCTCTATTCGGCCAAGGCGGCCGCCGCGATGCAGGGCCTGGCCACACGGCCTGCCTTGCAAGGGGCTTTTGAAAACACACGCTTTTTCGCTCTTTCCGCGCGTATCGCCGCTGCCTTCGACGACAGTGGCGGCAAGGCAATCCGCGTCGCCGAAGAGCCCGATGAGGGAGCCCTGCTGGCACTTTTGCCGCCGCCCCGCTGACCCGCGTCATCACACCGCCCCTTTTCACCGCTTGGTGATGTGCTAGACCCTTTGTGAACCATCACGCGCCGCCAGGCGTTGAGACGAAGCGAATTTTGCGGAGCCAGGCATGGTCAAGACGCCGAAGATGCGACACTCGAAAAGCCGCCGCGAGCCGGTGACCATCGATCTCGAACCCGGCGCCGTCTCCCGTATCGTCGACGAGGATGCCGCGAAGCCGTCAGCGACAAGCGAAGAAGCCCAGGCCGCGGAAGGGTCTGAAGCAGAGATTCCCGAAGAGCCGGTGCATGCCGACCAGATCGACCTTGAACCCTGGGAACACGCCGATGCCGCCGGGCAGGCCGGGACAGAGCCGCCCGTGGAGGCCAAAGCCACTGGGCCGGAGCTGCCCTATCCCGGTTCGGATGCGCCATCCAACGGCGCCAAGGCCTCGGACTATAATTTCGAGGACGCGTCGGCAAAGCGCGCCGACGACAGCAAGGCAAGAACCGAGACGCGGGGCGAAAAAATGGCGCCGACTCCTCCTCCGGCAAAGCGTAGCGGCGTCAACGGTATTGCCGCCGGCCTTATCGGCGGCGTCATCGCGCTGGTCGGCGCCGGCGGCCTGCAGTTTGCAGGCCTGCTCGGCGCGCCCGGTTCCGGCGCCAGTGTTTCGCTGGATGGCGTCAATGGCGAGATCGCCTCGCTGAAGAGCGAAATCGCCGGCCTGAAGGAAACCGGTGGCAACAATGACGCGGCGGCCAAGATGGTTGGGCTTTCCTCGGGTCTGGAGCAGGTAAAGGCCGATGTCGCGGCACTGAAATCGGCAGTCGAACAGGGTGGCGCGGGCGACAGTGCCGGGCTTGCCGCGCTTGGCGACAAGGTCAAGCAGATCGAAACCGCGCTCGCCGCTCTCGGCAAGGCCGGCAGCGCCGCACCGGTCGATCTCGGCCCGCTCAATGAAAAACTGGCCGGTCTCGACGCGCTGGTGAAATCGTCCGGCGAGGCGGCGAAGGCTCAGGACGGCCGGCTGACCGCGCTGGAGCAATCGGTGTCGCAGCTTTCCGACAAGGTCGAGGCGGCGGCGGGACAGCCCAAGATCGCGCTCGCCATTGCCGCGTCGGCCTTGAAGTCGGCGCTCGAACGCGGTGCGCCGTTCTCGGCGGAACTCGATACGCTGGCCGCGATCTCTCCCAACGCGCCTGAACTCGCGACCTTGCGGCCCTATGCCGAGAAGGGCGTTCCGACCCGCACCGAAATCGCCTCGCAGATGGATGCCGCCGCCAATGCCATGGTCGCCGCCGCCACGCCGGTCGACCAGAATGCCGGCTTCCTGCAGAACCTGATGTCGAGCGCCCAATCGCTGGTCAAGGTCCGCCCGATCGGCGCTGTCGAGGGTGTGGGTGCACCCGAAACCGTGGCGCGCATGGAAGTAGCGGTCACCCAGGGCGACTATGCCAAGGCGCTCAGCGAGTATAATTCGCTGCCTGAGGCCGCGAAGGCCGCCGGCGCCGAGTTTGCCGGCAAACTGAAGGCGCGCATCGAGGTCGAAACCCAGGTCGACGCCCTGATCTCCGGCGCGATGAAGGCATGAGGGCAAAACGATGATCCGCCTGCTCGCCTTCCTCATCGTCGTCTTCGCGCTCGGGCTGGGCTTTGCCTGGCTGGCCGACCGGCCGGGCGACATGGTCGTCACCTTCAACGGCTACCAGTACCAGGTCAGCCTGATGGTGGCGGCGGTAGCAATCGTGGCCGTCGTCGCCGCGGTGATGATCCTGTGGTGGCTGGTCAGGTCGCTGTGGAACAGCCCCTATACCATCTCGCGCTATTTCCGCGTGCGCCGCCGCGACCGCGGCTACCAGGCGCTGTCGACAGGCATGATCGCCGCCGGCGCCGGCGATGGCGCGCTGGCCCGCAAGAAGACCAAGGAAGCGGCCAAACTGATCCGTTCCGACCAGGAGCCGCTGATCCATCTGCTCGAGGCGCAGGCGTCGCTGCTCGAAGGCGACCATGAAGGCGCGCGGCAGAAATTCGAGAGCATGCTCGACGATCCCGAAATGCGGCTGCTCGGCCTGCGCGGGCTTTATCTCGAAGCCGAACGGCTGGGCGACCGCAATGCCGCCCGCCACTATGCAGGCCGTGCCGCCGCCGTTGCGCCGCAACTTGCCTGGGCGGCCGAATCCACGCTTGAGGAGTTGACGGCGCGCGGTGACTGGGACGGTGCCTTGAAACTGGTCGACGCGCAGAAGTCGACGCGGCAGATCGAACGCGACGCCGCCAGCCGCCGTCGCGCCGTGCTGTTGACCGCCAAGGCGCAATCGCTCGCCGAGAGCGATCCCGCCGCCGCCAGGACAGCGGCGCTTGAGGCGAACAAGCTCAGGCCGGATTTCGCGCCGGCAGCCGTTGCCGCCGCGGCAGCGCTCTTCAAGCAGAACGATGTGCGAAAAGGCTCCAAGATCCTGGAGACGGCGTGGAGGGCCGAGCCGCATCCCGAGATCGCCGAGCTCTACACCCATGCTCGTCCGGGTGACGCCGTGCTCGACCGCCTCAACAGGGCCAGGAAGCTGCAGGAAATGAAGAAGAACCACGCCGAATCGTCGATGACGGTGGCGCGTGCGGCGCTCGACGCGCAGGATTTCTCGACCGCCCGCAGCGAAGCCGAGGCCGCGATCCGCATGGACCGCCGCGAGGGCGCCTATCTGCTTCTGGCCGATATCGAGGAGGCCGAGACCGGCGACCAGGGCAAGGTTCGGCAATTGCTTTCCAAGGCTTTGCGGGCACCGCGCGATCCGGCCTGGGTGGCCGACGGTGTCGTGTCGGAGCGCTGGGCGCCGGTGTCGCCGATCACCGGACGGCTTGACGCCTTTGAGTGGCGCGCGCCGATGGAGCGGCTTGGCCAGTTGATCGACAGCCGTGACGATGCGCCTGACGCCGCCGTGCCGGTCATCGAAGCGCTGGCGAAGCCGGCCAGTGAAAAGCCGATCGACGTGATCGATCATGCCGCCCCGGCCAACGAGGCGAGGGGCAAGGAAACCGAAAACCGGGAAGACGATGTTACCCCGGTCACGGCGGCGGCGTTCGCGGCGGTGCCGGCCGATGCCGAGGCCGTGGAGCCGGCGGAAGAACTGACGCGCCTGCCGGACGATCCCGGCGTCGATCCGGACGACGAGGCGGAGAAGGCGCCGCGCCGCTTCCGGCTGTTTTGATTTTGGCCTTCGGGTGATTGACTTGGCCTTTGGGCCGTTTGGGAATGGATTGATGTTCGAACGCGTTCTGTCGTTTCTCAGGGACTTGCCGGCCGGTGCCGGCGCGCATGCCAGCACGGACGATCCTCGTGTTGCCGCCTCGGCGCTGCTCTACCATGTGATGAACGCCGACGGCGTGCGCCAGGACGTCGAATGGGAGCGGTTCAAGGCGGTGCTGGCGGAAAGCTATTCGATCAGCGGCGCCGAACTCGAAGCGCTCGCCGCCGCCGGCGAACGCGCCGACAACGAGGCGATCGACCTCTATGCCTTCACCAGCGTGCTCAAGCGCCATCTCGACGCCGAGGGGCGCAAGGCATTCATCGGCCTGATGTGGGAGATCGTCTATGCGGATGGCGAGTTGCACGAGCTCGAGGACAATACGGTCTGGCGTGTCGCCGAGCTAATCGGCGTCGAGCGCCATGACCGGGTCGAGGCGCGCCGCAAGGCGGCGGCGCATGCGCCGGGCGCGCGTGGAACCTCCAGCGACGAATAGACGGGATCTCGCCTGCAGATGCCGCACGGAACGCCTTCGAAGCCAAAAATCCTGATCGTCCTGCATCAGGAGAATTCAAGCCCCGGACGCGTCGGCCACATGCTCATCGAAGAGGGTTTCGAGCTCGACATCCGCCGGCCGCCGCTGGGCGACACCTTGCCGGAAACGCTGGATGGCCATGCCGGCACGGTGGTGTTCGGCGGGCCGATGAGCGCCAATGACGAGGACGAATTCGTCCGCCGCGAGACCAACTGGCTGGAGATTCCGCTCAAGGAGAACCGGCCATGTCTCGGCATCTGCCTCGGCGCGCAGATGCTGGTCAACCATCTCGGCGGCAAGGTCGAGGGGCATGGCGAAGGGCTGGTCGAGATCGGCTGGTATCCGCTCAAGGCGACCGAGGCCGGCAAGAAGCTGATGCATTGGCCCGACATGGTCTACCAGTTCCACCGCGAGGGCTTTTCGCTGCCGAGGGACGCGACGCTGCTGGCGACGGCCGATACCTACCCCAACCAGGCGTTCCGTTACGGCGACAATGCCTGGGGCATCCAGTTCCATGGCGAACTGACAAGGGTGATGATGCAGCGCTGGGTGGTGCGCGGCGCGCATCGCTTCGAACTGCCCGGCGCCCAGCCCGGCCGCGACCATCTCGGCGGCCGGCTGATCTGGGACATGCATCTGAAGCGCTGGCTGGACGAGTTTTTGCGGATGGTGTTTGGGAGACCTGCTGAGGGATAGGGTCAACTCTCGGTTACTCTGAGCGGCCGGGATTGAACCGAAGACGACTACGCTTGCCCAGGCGTGGACGACCGCTTTGCGCCCTCATGTCGATCCTTTCGCCGTTCGTGACCGGGTCCTGATAGCGATCATTCGCCGTGAACTGCTTAAGTGCTGTTATAGCGGGGCGTCTTTAACCTAGAACCGGACGCCGAACAGTCCCCCAGCTTCATCGTCCGTAAGACGGGGGTCTATGATAAACGGTTCTGGATCAAAAATTGGCTCTCCGGTGGCGGTTTCCTCGGTCTTGATTTTGTCGAGGTCGTCGGAGTTCATCGCGACGATATACTGTATGCCAATTTCGCGGGATTTCTGCTCGGCAAAGCTGAGCGCAAGACCGATTTGGCGTCCGTCCACACCGTCAAAGATATGGCTGTCGTGGATCAGAAAGCCTGGCGAGCGGTCGTGTCGCTTTGCCGCTTGGGCAAGCATCCAATCGAAACAGAACACCTGCATGTGGCTTTTGCCACCGCTCTTCTTTCCGACGATATCCGTGTCAATTTCGAGACCGCCTACACCCTTAGAGCGCCCGATGATCAAATTACCAGGTTCGTCGTAGAGACATCTAGAAACGTCGGCAAAGGCTTGGACAGCGAATTTTCGGACGTCCTCGCGCTCCAACACGTCGCGTCCGATTAGTTCCACCTGCTCGCCAATTTGCCGCTTAAGACGAGCCTGATCCTCAATCACATCACGAAGACGCGGGATTTGTTGGTTGAGGTCCGCCATCTCTCTTTCAAGGGCGGTCAGTTCGGACTGCATCAACGTCATTCGATCAATTGCGATGCCCGAGCGCAGGATCGCCATTTTCTCCTTAAGAGCCTTCTGCAGGCGGTCAATTTGAGTTCGCCGGTCCTTTATGCGCTGTAGTGCCCGAGTCTTCTCGTCGTTCAGCTGCGCGCGTCGATTTTCCGCGAGCTTTCTATGGAATTCGGTCACTTCGTCGAACCGACGCTTGACATGGTCGGCGAAGAAAATACCGACCTGCTCGTACATTGTTTTCACATCAGCAAGTTTCGCTTCTTCAACCTCTTGCAAAGCCAGATTGATATTCTCATTAAGGTCGAGGTCCCGCAGATTTGCTTCGTTCAAGTCTCGGATGTCAGCGGCAATTGCATTGGCAACCTGCTGATGGTCTCGATAGCCGTCAACGACTTCCATCGAGGCGATCTCGCCGCGCTTTCTTTCCACCTCAACCTCAAGAATGTCGAGGCGAGATTGCATCTTGTTCAGATCGAGCGCGCCATTGGAAAAGTAACCTTCGCGGATCATTCCAACAAGGTTGTCGGCCTTCTTCTTTTCTTCTTTGAGGAGCTGGAGTTTTTGCACTAGGCGCCAGTCGAAGCCGAGAAGGTAAGCGAGATTGACCTGGCTATCCCAGGCGCTTTGGTCAGATGAGTTTAGGGTTGGGCTATTAAAGGCCCCGTTTCTCGCCTTTCGTACAAAAAATGCGAACAATGCGCCGAACTTGGGCGAATATATGCTTCCCGCGTCCTCGTCAGTTAACCCGAACCACTGCCGCGCTAGCCTTGACCGAAGCTCTTTAAAATCGATTGAGGCGCCGTCAAGGAAGGCCTCATCTTTATCCTTGCCAGGATTTGTCCTCCGTTCGATTGTAAATTGGTGCTTGGCTTCGCGAAACCTCGCTCCGAATGTTCGGCCCACCAAGATTTCTTTGTGAAAATCGTCGTCAGGGTTCTTTCGATCCTGCACTAGCAAGTGGATCAGCTCGACCATGCTGGTCTTCCCGGTACCATTGCGAGTGTCGCGTGCACTTGAGGCCTTATGCCTCTCAGCCAGCAGGATGCTCATCCCCGGTTTAAATGTCAGGGTTCTGAAACTCGGTAGGTTGCTGTAGATTTCAGTGATCATTGGTTGAGCTTCTTGAGGACGCCCGCCTCTAGGCGAACCGCACCGACTGCATATAGGAAGTCAACCGCTAGCAGAAACCAGTCGAATTCGATCGTCGTCATTTCATACTCTGAACGGCGCGCCTGGATGTCATAAAACAGTGTAGAGACGGTCTTTGGGCGATCCAGTTCCGCCAACACTTCTGCGCCCACCCCTAAAAGTGCATTTTCAATCTTGATGTGCTTCGTGGGCAAAAGCATCAGGACACCGGCACGTTTTCGAAAACGTCGCAGGAATCAAAGAAATAGGTTATGATGACATGCGAGGCTGCGACTTCTTCCGACGTCGCGGTGTTTCGAACATAATCGCACAACTTGAAAAAAATATCGTCAGGATCGTATCCAAGGTCGACGAGCTGAAGATATTTTTCACGCATAGCAGACTGGATGACGCTAACCGCCGCCGGATTGCTTTGACCGTCTAGGAACCGGCCCACTACGTCCACATTGCTCCGGGCCCTGCGGATATCGAATTTCGATGCCTCGCTAAGCCGATTGAATTCCAGCTTAGCCCTATCCGGTATTTCGCCAAACTCCGTTGAACCGAATTGCTTCCCACGTTCGGTGATGATCCGCTTTAGGAGAGGGCGAATGTGTTCCATCTGCACCCCTTCGATATTCAGGGCGGCCTTTGGATAAAGGTGGATCAGTTGCTGCAGAGATAGTTTGTCATGCAACTCGTCTTTCAGGAATCGCCGCGAGCCTGAGAGGAATTTGATGCTCGGATAGGCTTTCCGTAGCTCTTCGATCTTGTCGCTTGCCGAGGTTGGCAACCCACCATCGTTGTTATGAACGAAGTGCCAAACTCTCATCGTTGGCCAAAACTCGACCACCTCCGGGAATGAATCTGCCATCCTTGTCGCAGCATTACTCGCAAATTTTGCAGGCGACTCAGGCGCATAGCACTGGAATATAGTTTCAGTGGAGAGACGTCGACCGTCACTCTTTTTGTCGCCTTTCGGTCCGCCTGCCTTAATGAGTTCGAAGTCCCCGCCATAGACGCATGCAGCCATAGTGGCGAACCATTGTTCGAAGCCGGTCTGATTGAGAGAATTGAAATTGAGGTCGAAGAAGAGGTCGAAGTCAGATTTGTTTTTCATTCTATGACCTGGCCAGAAAATATGTTTCTCGCCCGGAATGTGCTCATATTGGCTGTAATTTGTGAAGTGATCACTCTGGCTATGTGGTGGAAAAGGCCGCGAAATTTTACAGAATAGCGAGAAATCCCTGCCGTCGAGGGACGCAGTGTTCGCTATCTTTGCCAAAAGAAGTTGCTATGAGATAAAGAATGATAGTTGTAAGACTATTTCCCAGTCCAGCTGATGGTAGATAGTCCGCTCTCGGCCCCGTCACGCTGACAGCTGGTGTGCCGGAAACGACAGCTTTCAAGCAGTTGTCGGTGACCGCGAACGTCCGCAATGGAATCGGTTGCCGAACGGTAGCTTTCGTTTGTGCAGGCTCGAAACCAGACTGTCAGGAAACGGCCCCATCTCAGCCGTCGTCGGCGCAGCCTGATTAGCCTGAGCGTCGGGTCCAGCGGCTTGGCTCCGGTACTCAATCAATTCCGCCCGTTCAGATGCCGCACCTTTCGCAGCGCCGGGAACAGATAAGCCCAAAGCCCCGCCACTGCGATGGCGCCGACGCCGCCGATCACGACCGCCGGCACGGTGCCGATCAGCGCCGCCATGGTGCCGGCGCGGAATTCGCCGACTTCGTTGGAGGCGCCGACGAAGACCTGGTTGACGGCGTTGACGCGGCCGCGCACCGCGTCCGGCGTCCACAACTGGATCAGCGTCTCCCTGATGTAGACGCTGAACATGTCGGTGGCGCCGAGGAGGGCCAACGCGACGATTGACAGCCAGGTGACGGTGGACAGGCCAAACAATACGGTGCAGGCGCCGAATGCCGCGACGAAGCCGAGCATGATCTTGCCGGCATTGTCGCGAAGCGGGTGCCCGGCGAGCCACACCGCGACGCAGATGGCGCCGATGCCGGGCGCCGAGCGCAACAGGCCGAGGCCCCATGGGCCGAGTTCAAGAATATCGCGCGCATAGACCGGCAGCAGCGCCGAGGCGCCGGACAGGAGCACGGCGAAGAGGTCGAGCGAGATGGCGCCGAGCACGATCTTCTCGCTCCAGATGTAGCGGAAGCCGGCAAACAGCGTCTCCATCGTAGGCTTGTCGGTGGCGGTCTGCTGGGCGGGCTTGGGAATGGTGAAGATCAGCAGACCGGCCACCAGCATCAGCACGGAGGCGACGGCGTATGCGGCTTCGGCCGAGACGCCATAGAGCAGGCCGCCGGCGACAGGGCCGACGATCGTCGCCGTCTGCCAGGCGGACGAGTTCCACGCAATCGCGTTGCCGAAATCCTCCGGCGGCACCAGATTGGCGAACAGCGACGACGAGGCCGGCCCGTAGAAGGCGCGCGCCATGCCGAACAGCGCCAGAATGACGAAAATCGGCAGCGGACTGACGAGGCCGTGCAGCGTGAAGTACAGGAGCACGAGCGCGCAGCTTGCCTCGACCACCGTTGCCAGAGCCATGATCAGGCGGCGGCCGAAGCGGTCGGCGACGACACCCGTGACAAGCACCAAAAGCAGCGACGGCAGGAACTGGACGATGCCGACAATGCCAAGGTCGAAGGGATCGCGCGTCAAATCATAGATCTGCCAGCCGACGGCGACGGACACGATCATGGTCGCGAAAGTGGTGAGAAAGCGTGCCGTCCAGTAGCTGAGGAAGGCTTTGTGCCGGAAGGCGGCGTAGCGCTGCTCCGGCGAAGTTTGTACGGATGTCATGGAATGAGGCCCCGTTGCGATTGCACCGGCTGGCGGGGCACTTCCCGAATGGGCGCTGTTCCGGCCAATGAAACTTAGTAAAGTTCGGCGCGCATATGCGGTAAAATCGGTGCAGGATCAAGGGACCTTGCACCTTTTCCTTCGACTGCACGAGGAAGTTACTGCCGCAGCGCCGCCGAAATGGCTTCGAGCCCGCCTTTCAACTCGGCTTCCGTCGGCCAGCCGAAGCCGACGCGGAAGAAGCGCTTTTCCATTTCGAACCAGTGGCCGGGACCGACATAGGTGCCGTGGTTTTCCAGCAGGTTCCCATAGAAGCGGTCGAGGTCGAAGCCGGGTTCGACATTGAGGCGCGGGAAGCCGACGACACCGCCCTCGGGCCGCACCCAGTCGACCAGCGGCTCGCGGTCGATCCAGGCCTGGACGATATCGCGGCGCTTGGCCATCTCGGGCAGCAGCGCGCCCAGGAACGTATCCCGGCGCTCCAGCATGCCGCGCGCAATGCCTTCGTCGATGACGCTGCCGCAGATGCCGATCTGCTCCTTGGCGGCGAGGAATGTCTCCTGAAGGGCGGCATCCCTGGTGATCAGCCAGCCGATGCGGATGCCGGGAATGCCGAAGGCCTTGGACAGCGACGAGACGCTGATCGCCTTCTTGCTCAGCGAGGCCGCCGACGGCAGGCGCCTGCCATACGAGAGATCGCGATAGGTTTCGTCGACCAGCAAATGGCAGTTATTGGCCTCGGCGAGCGCCACCAGCGCGTCGAGATCGGCACGTGACATCATCGTGCCGGTCGGGTTGTGCGGGCAAGTGACACTGATCAGTTTCGTGTTCGGCCGGATCGCCGCCTTGATGGCCTCGACATCGATGGCAAATCCGTTCTCGAAGGCGAGGTCGACAAAGCTGATGGCGCAGCCGATCGCCCTCGGGGTTTCGATGTTGGTGGCGTAGTTGGGCCTGATCACGACGAGATGGTCGCTCGCCGACAAGAGCGAGGTCGAGATGATGAACAGCGCCCCGGCGGCACCGGCGGTGACCAGCACATCATCGGGCGAAATGCCGGTATCCTGCGCCGCGACCAGCGCGCGCAAGTCCTTGTCGCCGCGATGCTCGCCGTAGAACAGCGTCAGGTCCGGCAGCGACAGGCCAATGTCGGAAAGCTTCTGATCGGCGATCGAGCTTTCGGAGAGATTGTAGCGAATACGGTCGTAGCCGTATTCCTCCGGCGCTTCCTTCTCGATCACCATCCTGGTGTAGTTCATGGCTTCGCTTCCCCCGAAAAACCTGTCCGGTTCATCCAAGCCACAAAAACGTGAAGCCTGCCAAGGCGAATTCGCCGGCAGGCTTCTGTTCCAGTCGTCCTATCGATTGGCTCAGGACTGATCTTCTCAGGCCGAGACCTTGGCCTTCCGGCCCTTGGCCTTGACGGGCACCACCTCGACGGCCTTGCGGCCGAGGCCGATCGACTTCGCCAGTTCCGAGCGCGAGGCCGCATAGTTGGGCGCAACCATCGGATAGTCCGCCGGCAAGCCCCATTTGGCGCGATAGGCGTCCGGCGTCAGGCCGAAATGCACGCCGAGATGACGCTTCAGCGATTTGAACTTCTTGCCGTCCTCGAGGCAGATGATGAAATCCGGCGTCACCGACTTCTTCGGGTTGACAGCGGGAACCAGCGGGGCCGCCACTGGCACGGCCGGCTTGCCGAGCCCGCCGATCGAGGTGGCGACGCTGGCGATGAGGTCGGCAAGGCCGGAGACGGGCAGGCGATTCTTCTCGACGTAAGCGGACACGATGTGGGCGGTCAGCTCGAGAAGGTCGATGTCTTTGCGAGCGTCGTTGCTATCGTCGGTCAATGTATCCTCCGTCTGTGGCGCACGGCCTCGAAAATCAGAATCGCTTTCGACAGGACGAGGCACAAAATCAAAAATGCTGAAGCGTCTTGAGCGTATCCACTGGAGCACGCCGGGCAGTGCGGCGAAACTCCTAGTCGGCAAATCTGCGTAACGCAATGATTTAGCGCGCCGTCACACGTTATTTTGAACAACTATACTAAACTGTAATAATATCAGACGATCAAGGCCTTGTCTCGCCACAGACGAAATCCACCTTCGAAGGCGCGTGTGTTGTCTCCGCGCCTGGACTCGGCCGGCAACTCGTCGAGCTTGTCGACATTGCCGCCGCCAATGATGACATAGTCTGGCTGCAGAGCGGCGCGCAGCCGGTTGACGACGTCGAAGACGTATTTGCGCCACTTCTTCTTGCCGTACTTTTCCAGGCCGCGCTCGCCGACATAGTCCTCGAAGCTCCGGCCTTTTCTGTAGGGAAGATGGGCGAGCTCCATCGGCTGGCCGACATTGTCGAAGACCATCGCCGCGCCGAGGCCGGTACCGAGGCCCAGGAACAGCATGCGCCCGCCTTCATAGCTGCCAATGGCCTGCATCAGCGCATCATTGACCACCTTGACCGGCTTGCCGAACTGCGCCGCGAAATCGAAGCCGGCCCAACCCTTGCCGAGATTCATCGGGTCGAGCACCGGCTTGTTGCGACGCACCGGGCCCGGATAGCCCATCGATATGACGTCGTAGGACAGGCCCTCGGCGAGCTTCTTCACCTTGTCGATCATCTGCTGCGGCGTCAGGTCCGGGCCGGAATCGTCCCGGCGCTCCGTGCCGCCGGCACTGGTCAGGATCTTGACGTGCGAGCCGCCAATGTCGATCGCCAGCACGATCTGCTCGGGGCCGGTTGCTGCTCGCTTCACCGCCTTGGCCATCGGGTCGCCTCCGCTCATGCCACCGGATCGATCCAGCCATTGGGCGGCCCGAAGCCGGCCATGGCGTCTGCCGGCCCCCATGTTTTCGGCTCGTAGAGATGCGGCGGCGTGGTGTCGCCAAGCACCGGCCCGACGATGCGCCAGGCGAGCTCGGCCGCGTCCTGGCGGGTGAAGAGCTGGCCGTTGCCGTTCATGGCGTCGCCGATCAGGCGCTCGTAGGGCGGCATGTCGGCCTTGCTGTCGTCGAGCGCCGTCAGTTCCACCTGCTCGCCGACCATGTCGTCGCCGGACGCCTTGCGTTGGGCGCCGATGGCGATCACCACCTGCGGGTCGATGCGGAAACGCACATAATTCTGGTCGGCGGGCTTGATCGGGTCGAAGACATCGAGCGGCGGCCGCTTCAGCCGCACCACCACCTCGGTGACATGCACCGGCATGTTCTTGCCGGCACGGATGAAGAACGGCACGTCCTGCCAGCGCCAGGTGTCGACGAAGAAGCGCACCGCCGCGAAGGTCTCGACCGGCGAGTTCGGCTTGACGCCGGGCTCGGCGAGGTAGCCGGTGAACTGGCCGCGCACGACATCGTCCCTGGTCAGCGTGCGGATCGCGCGCAGCACCTGCACCTTCTCGTCGATCAGGTCGTCGGCGGAGCGCCCGACCGGAGGTTCCATGGCCAGCAGCAGGAGGATGTTGAGCAGGTGGTTCTCGATTACGTCCCGGATACAGCCGACATCGTCATAGAATTTACCGCGGCCCTCGACGCCGAAATCCTCGGCCATGGTGATCTGCACGCTCTCGACGAAGTTGCGGTTCCAGATCGGCTCGAGAAAGGAATTGGCGAAACGGAAATAGAGCAGGTTCTGGATCGCTTCCTTGCCGAGATAGTGGTCGATGCGGAAGATCGACTGTTCGTCGAACACCAGGTGCAGCACGCGGTTCAGCCAGCGCGCCGATTGCAGATCGTGGCCGAAGGGTTTTTCCACCATCAGCCGCGCGCCATGCGCGGTGCCGGACTGCTCCAGGCCCTGCACGACGGTCTCGAACATGGTCGGCGGTACCGCCATGTAGTGCAGCGGCCGCTGGGCGCTGCCAAGCGCGGTCTTCAGCTTCTCGAACGTGGCCGGGTCGCGATAGTCGCCGCTGACATAGCGCAGCAGCGAGGCGAATTTGGCGAACACCTTCTCGTCGATCTTGCCCAACGCATTGACGATGCCGTCGCGGGCGCGATCCTGAAGCTGCTTCAAATCCCAGGCGTCGAAGGCGACGCCGATCACCGGTTCGGTGAGCGTGCCCTTGGCGACCATCTGGTAAAGTGCCGGAAATATTTTCTTGTGGGCGAGGTCGCCGGTCGCTCCGAAGAGCACCAGCGTGTCGGACCGTTCCTGGCTCATGCGTGTGTCTCCCCCTGCGGCGTCACTGGCCAGCCTTTGGCTTCTCGACATGGCCGCCGAAGGCATAACGCATGGCGGACAGCAGCTTGTCGGCGAATTCGGATTCACCTTGCGAGGAGAAGCGGTCGAACAAGGCCGAGGACAGCACCGGCGCCGGGACGCCGGTATCGATCGCCGCCTTCAGCGTCCAGCGGCCTTCGCCCGAATCCGAAACGCGGCCTCCGAAATTCGCCAGGCCAGGATCGCTCTTCAGCGCGCCGGCGGTGAGATCGAGCAGCCAGGAACCGATGACGCTGCCGTGGCGCCAGACCTCGGCCACCTGGGGAAGGTCGATGTCGAACTGATAATATTGCGGGTTCTCCAGCGGGCTGGTCTCGGCGTCCGCCGTCCGTTGCCGCTTGCCGGCATTGGCCGACTTCAGGATGTTCATGCCTTCGGCGTAGGCGGCCATGACGCCATATTCGATGCCGTTATGCACCATCTTGACGAAGTGGCCGGCGCCGCTCGGTCCGCAATGCAGGTAGCCGAAGGGCGCGGTCCCGGCCGCCTTGTCGGGAGCGGGCGAGCCGGCATCGGCGCCCGGCGCCAGCGTGGCGAAGATGGAATCGAGGTGCTGCACCGCCACGACCGGGCCGCCGATCATCAGGCAGTAGCCACGCTCCAGGCCCCAGACACCGCCGCTGGTGCCGACATCGACAAGATGGATACCCTTGGTGGCCAGTTTCGCGGCCTGGTCGACGGCGTCGTGATAATAGGAATTGCCGCCGTCTATGACGATGTCGCCGGGCTCCATCAGCGCCGCGACCTGATCGATGATCTTGCCGGTGATCGCCGCCGGCAGCATAAGCCAGACACAGCGCGGCTTGGCGAGCTTGCCGACGAATTCCGTCAGGGATGCCGCCCCCAGGGCGCCGTCGCTCACCAGGGCCGTGACGCTGGCAGGGTTGATGTCGTAGACGACGCATTCATGGCCGTCGCGCATCAGGCGGCGGACCATGTTGGCGCCCATCCGGCCCAGTCCCATCATTCCGATCTGCATGGTTTCGTCCCGATTGTTTGAGGAAAGAACAAATCTATCGGCGCCGCTGCCTTAATCATGATGCGTCAATGCCGACGCTGAAGTCGACATTCTCCCAACGCATCGCATCGGGCCAGAAAAAAGTGAAGACGAGGGTGTCTCCCGGCTCCAGTCCGGCGACCGGCAGATCGACCAGATGAACGCCGAAAGCGTTCTCGCTGGTCTTGTGGTCCTGGATCGTCAGCCATTTGTCGCTGCTCCAATGGACAACGCCCGGCGCCGAAAGCTCGACGCGCAAAACCTTGCCGGCCGGGATGGTGCGGATCTTGTTGTTGAAGCGCCATGTCCTGAGCGGCGAGCCTGTCTTGCCCTTGATGTAGCGCTCGACGCCTTGCGGTGGCATGTCGAAGACCGCGCCGTCGCGCAACGAGCGCAACAGCTTGATGTGCTCGGCATGTGCCCAGACCAGCGGCATGGCACTGCCGGACGGTTTGCCGAGCCACAGCTCGCGCTCAGGGTTATCATCGGCATCCCAGACCTGCTCCGGCAGCAATCCGCCGATCCCCGCCGAGCGCTCGAAAGTCTCGAGGAGCTGCGCGGCTTTCTCCTTGCGCCCGGCGGCAAGCTCGTAATGCGCCCGCTCGCCGGTGAGCAGCGGCCAGGCGCGTCCCTGGCCGGTGCCGTCGAAAGGCGTGCCATCCTCGTGCTCGCCATAGCCGTCACTGGTGTAGCGGTACCAGACCGGGCCTTGCGGTAGATCGCAACGCAAAAGCGCATCGACGGCCTTGACCGTATCGACAATGCGCGGATCGTCGGCCGCCCTGAGGCCAAAGCGAACCAGGGCCAGGGCGTCGGGACTGACTATGGCTTCCGCCGGTTTGTCGGTGTCGGTCGGGGGACGGTTCTTGATCGGCACGAAGCCGTCCTTCGGCGTAGCGGCGCCCGCATCGTCCGGCGGCGCGATACGGACATAATAGCCTCTGACGCCTGCGTCGATGGAGAGCTGGGTGCCCGTGACGTAGGTCCAGCGTTCGACCTGATCGTTCCAGCAATCAGCGGTTTCGCGCAGGTAGTTTGCCGGCTCACTCTTTCCGGCGATATCCAGCATATCGGCGGCGGCAAGCAGCGCGGCGATCTCGACGGCCAGCGTGAACGGGCTGTATCCGGCGTCCTCCTCCCAGCGGTCCTCGCCGGTGACGGGGCCATTGCGCACGACATACGAGGCGGCGGTTTCGATCATGGCCATGAAATCGGCGAGCCTGGCACGCGGCAGATAGTCCGCGCGGCGCAAGGCGTCGGCCAGAAGCAGCGGAAAGGCGCATTCGTCCATCTGGATTCCGTGCCAGTAGGCGGTGCCGTCCGACCAGACATTCTGCGGCCAGTGACCGTCCGGCTGCTGGATCGAGCGCAGATAGGCCAGGATCTGCAGCGCCTGCTTGCCGTCGCCGGCGGCAAGGAAACCTCCAGCGGTCTCGACCAGATCGCGCGGCCAGACCAGATGATAGCCGCCGAGATCGTCGTCGCCCTTGTTGAAGCCCCATGGGATCGACAGGCTGGCAACGGCGGCGCCGGGTCTCGCGACCGAGAGATGCGTGGCCAGAACCGCGGTGCTCACACGATAGGTGTTCAGCCCTGAGGCGGTGTGGCGGTCGAGCTTCTCAAGCCCGGTCTGAAATGTCCGCCAGTTCCCGACATAGGTTTCGGCGGCGGCGTCGAAACCCTGCTTGAGACTGGCCAGCGCCAGGTCCGCGGCTGCTTCCGGCGAAGCGCCGAAGCCAAGCGCCAGCAAGGCCGTGGTCTTGCCAGCGGAAAAGCCGATCTCGCCGGTCAGGGCGACATTGCCGTCTTCCGCCCGCTGGCAGGAGGGCTCGAGAGCACCGCCATTCTGCAATTGCTGCCATCCGTCGGAGAAACCGACATAGCCGGCCGAACAGCCATGCCAGGGCAGTGAGCAGGCCAGCGCCAGGGAGACGCCGCGCCCCGTGGCGAAGAGCATGCGCTGGCCCTTGTGTTCGCCAACCCAGGCGGTATTACCCATCCCGGCATTGACGAGGTGCGGCGCAAGCAGCGCGTAGACATGGTAGTCGGCCGCCGGACCTTTCAGCGGTACGAATGCAATCTCCTGCAGCAGGACAGGCCGTTTCGGATCCGTAATGATGCGCTTTTCGATACGGTAGGCGCCGTCCGTCGCGGTGTTGGTCAGCCTGTAGCCCGGCACGCCGTCCTCGAACGGCGCGATGGCGTGCGCGGCGTCGCGCTTCTCTTCCGAGAAATAGCCGCCCGGGCCGGTGACGATCAGCTCCATGTCGCGCGTGCAGGCGCTGTCGAGACGCGGATAGTAGATCTCGTTCAAGATGCCGTGACTGATGGTGAACCAGAGCGGGCTCTTGGCTGAAAACGCGGTGCCGACGCCACTCTTGGCGCTTGATGTCCAGCGCGCCGGTATTCCGGGCGCGCCTTTGGCAACGGTCGGCGTTACTGCCATCAAATGGCCTCCTGTCGTGCTCCTAGACCATGGGCCGGCGGCTTTTTCAATCATCGCACCGCAAGTTGATCGAAGGCATGCCAAGCTTTGCAGTTGACAGCTTGCGGTTCGTCTGCATTTGTCTGACAATAGATAAAAAACAGGGACTGCGCGTAACGATCATCAGGCAAAACTAGCAACTTCGGGAGGAAATCATATGAAGAAACTGCTCGTTCTGGGTGCGCTGGCGGCTATGTTGGCCTCGGGCACCGCACTTGCCGACACCAGCGGCAAGAAGATCGCATTCTCCAACAATTACGCCGGCAATTCGTGGCGGCAGGCCATGCTCGACAGCTACGGCATCGTCACCAAGAAGGCGGTCGACGACAAGGTCGTCGGCGCGGCCGACATCTTCACCACCGCCGACAAGGAAGTGCCGACGCAGGCAGCCCAGGTGCAGAACCTGATCCTGCAGGGCTATGACGCCATCGTCATCAACGCCGCCTCGCCGGATGCGCTCAACGGCGCCATCAAGCAGGCCTGCGACGCCGGCATCGTCGTCGTCTCCTTCGACGGCATCGTCACCGAACCCTGCGCCTATCGCGTGGTCGTCGACTTCAAGGACATGGGCAAGCAGGAAATCGAGCAGATGGCCAAGTTCCAGCCCAAGGGCGGGAACCTGCTGGAGATCCGCGGCCTTGCCGGCACGTCCATCGACGATGCCATCCATGCCGGTATCCTCGAAGGCGTCGCCGCCCATCCCGAATTCAAGATCGTCGGTTCGGTGACCGGCGACTGGGACCAGACGACGGCGCAGAAAGCGGTCGCGACCATCCTGCCCTCGCTGCCCGATGTCGTCGGCATCGTCGACCAGGGCGGTGACGGCTATGGCGCGGCCCAGGCATTCGCCGCCGCCAACAAGCCGCGCCCGACCATCATCATGGGCAACCGCCAGGACGAGTTGAAGTGGTGGAAGGAACAGAAGGACAAGGACGGCTACCAGACCTGGTCGGCCTCGATCGCGCCCGGCGTGTCCTCGCTTGCCTTCTGGGTGGCGCAACAGGTGCTCGACGGCCGCAAGGACATTCCGCACGATCTCCTGGTGCCGTATCTGGCCTTCACCCAGGACGATTTCGAGGCAGCCCTGCCGAAGATCAAGGAAGGCGGCGTCGCCACCCACGAATACAGCCAGGCAGATGCAATGGCGGCCATCAAAGCCAACATCAAGTGAGCATCGCGGCAGCGTTGCCGTCCGTATCGCCGAGCGGGTACCGTTGAGCATGCCTGAAGGGAACGCTGACATCATCAGACTGAACGGCGCCGAAAAACATTTCGGCGCCGTTCGCGCGCTGGGCGGGGTCGATTTTCATGTCGGGCCTGGCGAGTGCGTCGGTCTGGTCGGCCACAATGGCGCCGGCAAATCGACGCTGATGCACATGGTGGCGGGGACGATGGCGCCCGACAGCGGCAAGATCGGCGTGCATGGCGGCATCGAGGAAAACTACTCGGTGTCGCGTGCGCAAAAGCTCGGCATACGCTGCGTGTTCCAGGAACTGTCACTGTGCCCCAATCTCAGCGTCGCCGAGAACACGCGCATCAACCATGCCTCGCTCTCCGGCTTCGGCTGGCGGCGCAAGGCGGCCGCGCTGATCACCGCCAAGCTGGACGAGATCTTCCCGGACCATGGCATCTCGGCCTGGGATATTGTCGGCGACCTCTCGATCGGTCGGCGCCAGATGGTCGAGGTGGCGCGCGCCTTCACGGTCACGCAGGACCGGCTCGACCTCGTCATCCTCGACGAGCCGACATCGTCGCTCGACGCGCATACATCAGGCCAGTTGCTGGCCTTCGTGCGCCGCTTCGTCGCCGGCGGCAAGAGCTGCATCCTGATCTCGCATGTGTTGGGCGAGGTGCTGAAAAACGCCGACCGCATCGTGGTGATGCGCGACGGCAAGGTGGTGGCGTCGGATGCGGCTGATATCTTCGACCGCGACCGGCTGGTGACGGTGATGGGCGGAGCGGAAGCACGCCGCAAGATCGCGGCGCAAGCCGCTGCCGCGAAGCCTGGGGCGGGTCCGCTGCGGGTGCGGGCACGGCCCGCCGCGCAGCAGGATGGCGCCGACCTTGAGGCGCGGGCCGGCGAGATCATCGGCCTTGCCGGATTGGCCGGTCATGGCCAGACCGACCTGCTGCTGGCGATCTTCAGCGGAGCCTCGCGTGCCAGGACAGGGATCGAGGTGACCGCCCCAGTGGCGCTTGTCGCGGGCGACCGTCAGTCGGACGGCATCTTCCCGCAATGGTCGATCGCGCAAAACATCGGCATCCGCTCGCTGGCGCGCCTGCGCAAGGGGTTGTTGATCTCGCCACAGCGCGAGGCTGAACTTGCCGAGGTCTGGCAGAAGAGGATCGGCATCCGCACGCCAGACATGAACAACAACATCTTCTCGCTGTCGGGCGGCAACCAGCAGAAGGCATTGTTTGCCCGCGCGCTCGGCTCCGATGCCCAGATCGTGCTGATGGACGACCCGATGCGCGGCGTCGACATCGGCACCAAGCTCGAAGTGTACGACCTCGTGCGCGAGGAGGCTGGCCGTGGCCGCACCTTCCTCTGGTACACGACCGAAACCGAAGAGCTCGACAATTGCGACCATGTCTATGTCTTCAAGAACGGTCGCATCGTCGCCAACCTTACGCGCGACGAACTGACGGAGGAGAAGATCATCCAGTCCTCGTTCGGCGATGCGGCCTGAGATGACGGCAGCATCCATCGACAATGGCTTCAAAGGGGCGGCGGCGCGCAATGCGGCGGCGCGTGCCCGCCTGCTGCGTGGCTTGCTGCCGGCGCTGTCGCTGGCGCTGGTGCTGCTCGCCATTGCCTGGCTCAATCCACGTGCGATCAGCTATTTCGGCTTCAGCCTGATGCTGAACCTGGCGATCCCGATCGCGCTGGCGACGATCGCGCAGATGTTCGTCATATCAGGCAATGAGCTCGACCTGTCGATCGGCACCTTCGTCGGGTTCGTCGGCTGTGTCACCGCGACCTGGCTGAAGGACGCGCCGCTCATCGGCGTCGCCATCCTGCTCGGCTCGATCGGCATCTATGCGCTGCTCGGCGCGCTGATCCATCTGCGCAATCTGCCGTCGATCGTGGTGACGCTCGGCATGAGCTTCGTCTGGCAGGGATTGGCCATTCTCGTCCTGCCCAAGCCCGGCGGCAAGGCGCCGGACTGGCTGCTGGCGATCATGTCGTTCAAGCCGCCATTCATTCCCTTCCCGATCATCGCGGCGCTGCTGATCGGTCTCATTGTCCATTTTGGCCTGATGCGCACCTCCTATGGCGCGATCCTGCGCGGTTCCGGCGGCAATCCGGCAGCGCTTCGACGTGCCGGCTGGTCGTTGCTTAAAACCAAGGTCATGCTGTTCGCGATGGCCGGCCTGTTCGGCGTGCTGTCCGGCATGGCGCTGATCGGCATCACCACTTCGGCCGACGCCAATATCGGCAATGGCTACACGCTGCTGGCGATCGCCGGCGTCATCCTCGGCGGCGGCGAATTCGTCGGCGGCCGGGTGTCGCCGATCGGCGCGGTGATCGGCGCGCTGACACTGGCGCTGGCGGCCTCGCCGCTGCTCACCTTCATGCACATTCCACCCGACTGGCAGGTGGCCGCCAACGGCGCCATCCTGATCATCGTGCTGGCGGCGCGGGTGCTGATCAGCCGCAGGGAGAGGTGAGCGATGGCATTGGTGAAATCGCTGGCCGCCAAACCCTGGATCTGGTCGTTCGTCGGCGCGCTTGTCGTGTGGCTGGCGACGATCGCCTTCACCGGCGGCTATGGCGCCGGCGGCATGGTGACGGCGGCGCTCTCGCTCGCCGTTTTCACCGTCATCGTCGGCGTCGGCCAGATGTTCGTCATCACGCTCGGGCCCGGCAATGTCGACCTGTCGCTGCCGGCCAATATCGGGCTCGCCAGCGCCGTTGCCATGAAGGTGATGGCCGGCAGCGATTCCATGATACTGGTCGGGCTGCTTGCCGCGCTCGCCTGCGGCGCGGCGATCGGCGCGGTCAACTACCTGCTGATCTGGGCGCTGCGCATTCCGCCGATCATCGCCACCTTGTCGGCGAGCTTCATCATCCAGTCGATCGACATCAGCTATGGGCGCGGGCTGCAGATCAAGCCGCCGCCCGGCTTCGCCGATTTCACCAATTGGCAGATCCTGGGCATTCCCGTGCTGGCGATCCTGACCGTGCTGTTCACCATCGGGGCGGCCATCGCCTTGCAGCGCATGATCTATGGCCGCTCGGTGCTGGCGATCGGCCAGAACATCCGCGCCGCGTGGCTCGCCGGCGTCAATGTCGGCCGCATCCGCTTCCTCACCTATACGCTGTCTGGGGCGCTCGGCGGCATCGACGGTGCGCTGCTCGCCGGTTATTTCCGTGGCGCCAATGTCGATATCGGCAATGAATACCTGCTGGCCTCGATCGCCGTGGTGGTCATCGGCGGCACGTCGGTCGCGGGCGGCAAGGCCAATGTGCCTGGTGTGTGGGGCGCGGCGCTGTTTCTGGTGTTGCTACTCACCATGCTCAACACGTTCGGCGTCAGCGCCGGCGTGCGGCTGCTGCTGACGGGGCTCATCATCGTCGGGGTGATTACGGCTGCTGGTGGCGAGAAGGCAGTGCGCTGAGTCGTCCCGTTACGCACTGCCCTCGAGGTGCCGCGCCAGCATCAGCCTCAGCTCCTCCAGCACGCCATCGCGCAACCGCTTTTCGCCGACCAGCGCCAGCGGGATGCGCATCAGCTGCGGCACGATGACGGCGAGCCGCTCGGCCTGGCCGGCTGGAAGCGGTGGCTCGGCTTGCGCGAACAGCGCAGCGATCTGGTCGCGCCGGCGTGCCCGCATCTTGCGGCGCCAGCCATCGTCGCCGGGCAGGTCGAGCAAGGCGGAATAGACCGGGTGCGTGGCGACGAAACGGCCCAGCACCTCGAACAGTGCGTCGGCGATCGCTGCCGGCGCCAAGCCCCTGGCCTGTTCCTGCAAGGCGTCAAGCTGAGTGGACAGGGTTTCCGCGTTCTCGGCCAGAATGGCCTGCGCCAACGCTTCCTTGGTCGGGAAGAAAAGGTAGAGCGTGCCGATGGCGGCACCGGCGCGGGCGGCGATCTCGGTCATCGTCGTGGCGTCGAAACCCTTCTCAACGAACAGCGCCGCCGCGCTCGCCATGAGTGCCGCGACCCGTTCGCGCCCTCTTTTTTGCTGCGGTGCACGCGGATTCGTCGCCGACACTCTTGCTTTTTCCGAGGCCATCCTCATATTTCCAAACCTGAGACTATCCTCATATATAGCGCTGACGGCAACCGCGCCAGCACCGTTGGACGTTACCATCATGAATACCGCCGCAGACAGAAGCCCGCAGAGCCACAAATGGATGGTCCTGAGCAACACCACGCTCGGCATGCTGGCCGCCGCCATCAATGGCTCGATCCTGCTGATCAGCCTGCCGGCGGTATTCCGCGGTATCGGCCTCAAGGCGCTCGATCCCGGCAATATCAATTATCTGCTCTGGGCGATCATCGGCTACATGATCGCCACCGCGGTGCTGGTCGTCGCCTTCGGCCGGCTCGGCGACCAGTTCGGCCGGGCGAAAATGTACAATCTCGGTTTTGCCGTCTTCACCGCCGCCTCGATCGCGCTCAGCCTGCTGCCGGGACAAGGCGATTTCGCCGCGATGTACCTGATATCCGTGCGCATCATCCAGGGCATTGGCGGCGCGCTGATCATGGCCAACTCCACGGCGCTGCTCACCGATGCCTTTCCTGAAAACGAGCGCGGCTTCGCGCTCGGCATCAATGTCGTGGCGGCGATTGGCGGCCAGTTCGTCGGACTTCTGATCGGTGGCCTGCTTGCCGATACCGACTGGCGTCTGGTGTTCTGGATCAACGTGCCGTTCGGCCTCGTCGGCACGGTCTGGGCCTATCTCAAGCTGCACGACGCGCCGAACCGCTCCACCCACACGATCGACTGGCTCGGCAATATCAGCTTCGGCCTCGGCCTCGTGCTCATTCTCACCGCCATCACCTACGGGCTGCAGCCCTATGGCGACCAGGTGATGGCGTGGACCAGCCCGAAAGTGCTTGTTCTGTTTGCCATAGGCTTCGTCTCGCTGATCGCCTTCGTCTTCATCGAGCAGCGCGTCGCCAAGCCGATGCTGGACCTGAAACTGTTCCGCATCCCCGGCTTCGCCTATGGCAACATAGCCAATCTCGCCTCGGGCATAGCGCGCGGCGGGTTGCAATTCATGCTCATCGTCTGGCTGCAAGGCATCTGGCTGCCGCTGCATGGCTATTCCTTCGAGGAGACACCGCTGTGGTCGGCGATCTTCATGCTGCCGCTGACGGTCGGCTTCCTTATCGCCGGGCCGGTCTCGGGCTATTTCTCAGACCGGGTCGGCGGCGTGCCGTTCGCGGTCGGCGGCATGGTCGTGGGCGCCGCAAGCTTCGTGGCGCTGATGGCGCTGCCGGCCGATTTCTCCTACACGGCGTTCGCCGCGCTGCTGTTCCTCAACGGTCTCGGCTCCGGCCTGTTCGTGGCGCCGAACTCGACGCAGATCATGAATTCGGTGCCGGCGCGCGAACGCGGCCAGGCCTCCGGCATGCGCGCCACCACCACCAATGCCGGCCAGGTGCTGTCGATCGGCCTGTTCTTCAGCCTGATGATCGTCGGCCTCGCCGCCAGCCTGCCGCAGAGCATGGAGGCCGGCCTGCTGGCACAGCATGTGCCTGAAGCGGTCGCTCACCAGATCGCCAACATGCCGCCGGTCGCCAGCCTGTTCGCAGCCTTCCTCGGCTACAATCCGATGGGCGAACTGATCCCGGCCAATGTGCTGCACGCGCTGCCGCAGCAGAGCATCGACACGCTGACCGGCCACGTCTTCTTCCCTGAGTTGATGTCGGGGCCGTTCAAGCATGGCCTGGTCTTCGCCTTCACCTTCTCGGCCATTCTCTACCTTGTAGCGGCTTTCGCCTCCTGGCGTGGCGGGCGCACCATCGATACCGCGATGCCGGAGATGCTGGCGGCGGAGGGTGCCGGCCGGCGCTGATCCAAACGGTAAACATTGTGCCAGGCAGGCATCTGGTTCCCATCCGCGCCATAGCCCTGTAAATCCCGATCGCGGCTAGGCCGCTTACCATTGCTGGGAGGTTTGTGTGTCCGATTTCGTGAAGGTCAGCCGGGACGGCGACGTTGCCGTCGTCATCATCGACAATCCACCGGTCAACGCGCTGAGTTTTCATGTCCGCGAACCGCTGATGCACGCGCTGGTTTCCTTGCGCGATGATGTTTCGGTCGCGGCCATCGTGATTGCCTGCGCTGGACGGACCTTCGTTGCCGGCGCCGACATCACGGAATTCGGCAAGCCGGTGCAACAGCCCGATCTGCGCGCTCTGATCGTCACGCTTGAGACCATCGCCAAGCCTACGGTCGCCGCCATCCATGGCACCGCGCTCGGCGGCGGCCTGGAATTGGCGCTTGGCTGCCATTTCCGCATTGCCGATACCGGCGCCAGGCTCGGCCTTCCCGAGGTGAAGCTTGGGCTATTGCCGGGCGGCGGTGGCACCGTGCGGCTGCCGCGCCTCGTCGGCGCGGTGAAGGCGCTGAAGATGATCGTTTCGGGCACGCCGATCGGTGCGGCCGAGGCGCATGCCGCCGGTCTCGTGGACGCCGTCTTCGAAGGCGATCTGACCACGCATGCCGTGAACTTCGCCCGGGAAATCGCTCGCAAGGGTGGCCCCTTCACGCTGGTGCGTGACCGCGATGACGGGCTCAAGGAAACCGACCTCAGGGCTTTCGATGCCGAGGCCGCCGACCTCGCCAGGAAAGCGCGCGGGCTGGAAGCGCCGATCGCTTGTGCGCAAGCGGTGCGCAATGCCGTCACGCTGCCCTTCGACGAGGCGCTGGCGGCGGAGCGCGCGCTGTTCGTGACGCTTGTCGGCAGCGACCAGTCGCGCGCCCAGCGTCATCTGTTCTTCGCCGAGCGCGAGGCGGCAAAACTTCCCGGCAAGGACACGCCCAAGCGCAGGATTGCCCGGGTCGGCGTCATCGGCGCCGGCACGATGGGCGGCGGCATCGCCATGGCCTTCGCCAATGGCGGCTATCCCGTGACCTTGCTGGAAACCAGCGGGGAGGCGTTGCAACGCGGGCTGGGCACGATCGAGAAGAACTATGCGGTCTCCGTTTCGCGCGGTTCCCTGACCGAAGACGCCAAGCGTCAGCGGCTCGCCCAGTTCAAGGGCTCGACCGATTATGCCGATCTCGCCGAGTGCGACCTGATCATCGAGGCGGTGTTCGAGGACATGGCGGTCAAGAAGGAGGTTTTCGGCAAGCTGGATGCCGTCGCCAGGCCGGGCGCCATCCTTGCCACCAACACCTCCTATCTCGACATCAATGAGATCGCCGGCTCGATCCCGCGGCCGCAGGATGTACTCGGCCTGCATTTCTTCTCGCCGGCCAATGTCATGAAACTGCTGGAGATCGTTCGCGCCGAAAAGACCGCGCCGGATGCGCTGGCGACCGTCGTTGATCTGGCGCGGCGGATCGGCAAGGTGGCTGTCGTCGTCGGTGTCTGCCACGGTTTCGTCGGCAATCGAATGCTGGCCGCGCGCGGCTCGGAATCGGAAGCGCTGCTGCTGGAGGGCGCGACACCCAGCCAGATCGACAAGGCCTTCACCGATTTCGGCTGGCCGATGGGGCCGTTCCAGATGGGCGATCTCGCCGGGCTCGACATTGGCTGGCGCAATCGCAAGGCGCGCGGCCTGACTGCCGTCATCGCCGACACGCTGTGCGAGCAGGGGCGCTTCGGCCAGAAGACCGGCCGTGGTTTCTACCTCTACGAGGCCGGCGCTCGGGCCGGCGTTCCCGATCCCGAGGTGGAGGCGCTGATCCGCGTCAAGGCGGCCGAGCGGGGCATTGAGCCGCGCGCCATCGGCGCCGAGGAGATCATCGAGCGCACGCTCTATCCCATGATCAATGAGGGGGCGAAGATCCTCGAAGAAAAGATCGCGGCCCGCGCCTCGGACATCGACGTCGTCTGGGTCAATGGCTACGGTTTTCCCATCGGCAAGGGTGGTCCGATGTTCTGGGCCGGCCTCGAAGGCGGAGCCAGGATTGTCGAGCGGCTCGAGCATTGGTCCCGGCAGACCGGCAAGGACGTGTTCAAGCCAGCCCCACTGCTGAAGCGGATGGCCGAGACCGGTTCCTGGGAGACCGACGCGACAGCCTGATCAGATGACTGCTCAGGGCTGTGGCGGTTATCGAATCCGCGCGTCGATGATCTCGACGAAGCGGGCGAACAGGCCGGCCTGCGACTTGATCTTGAGCTTGCGGTAGATGTTGCGGCGGTGGACCTTCACGGTCCCCGGCACGATGCGCATGGCTCTGGCGATCGATTCCGTCGAGTGGCCCTGCAGCACCAGGTCGACCACATGCTTTTCGCGCGGCGTCAGCGACAGGCTCTTCCAGATATGGGCACGGTCGAACTCGTTGACCGCGGCGATCGTCTCATCTTGTCTGGCTTCAGCCGGCTCGTCGGCGGGAAGGGCAGGCCAGCGCGACCTGATGAAGCTGATCACGGCCGGTGCCATGTCGCGCAGCAGCCTGGCGTCCGCGGTGCCGAACGGGCCCGAAGCGCGCAGCCGCATCAGCGACAGCACAAGCGCGTCCTTGCCCGGCAGCGGCACGAAGAAGCCGACCTCCTCGGCCAGCCTGGTCTGGCTGTAATAGGAGCGAAAATACTCGCTGGCGTAGAAGCGGTCCGGCGCCAGTTCGCGCATGCGCCAGAACCCTTCCTTGCGCTCGACCGCGGCGTGGTGGAATGGATCGAGCAGATAGGGCCCTTCCTGGTAGAGCGCGACGAAGACATGGCTTTCGGCCGGCGAGAAGGTTTCGAACAGCAATGGCGGGCGCGAGGCGCCGCGATAACCGAAGACCACGCAATGGTCGAAGCTGACATGCTGGCGCAGCCAATCGACCATCGCCTTGCCGAACAGGTCGCCGCTCGTCTCCCGCGTCGCCGCGACGAGGGCGGCGAGCCGGCTGTATTCGTCGCTGCGGGACGCACCCAATCCCTACCCCCTTAAACAAGAAAATAGATCAGATATACCACCTGCGAGGTATATACTAGTCGCCATTGGCTCTGGTAGCGTTCTGGAATAGCCCTGTTGCTGGAGCCCGCAGCCTTTGACCGCAGTGCCCGACATCGAGTTTCGCGGCGTCACCAAGCGCTATGGCGCGGTGACCGCGGTCAGCGGCATCGATCTCTCTGTCCCGCCCTCCGCCTTTGTCGCCCTGCTCGGCCCGTCCGGCTGCGGCAAGACGACGTGCCTGCGCATGATCGGCGGGTTCGAACAGCCGAGCGAAGGCCAGGTGTTCATCCGCGGCCAGGACATGGCCGGCACGCCGCCCTACCGGCGGCCGGTCAACATGGTGTTCCAGCAATACGCGCTGTTTCCGCATCTGGATGTCGAGGACAACGTCGCCTACGGGCTGCGCCAGGCACGGCCGCGCCTGTCGTCCCACGAGATTGGCCAGCGGTCCGGCGAAGCGCTCGAAATGGTGCGGCTTGCCGGTTATGGCGGCCGCAAGATTCACGAACTGTCGGGCGGCCAGCAGCAGCGCGTCGCGCTGGCGCGTGCGCTGGTCAACAAGCCGGCGGTGCTGTTGCTCGACGAGCCGCTGGCCGCGCTCGACAAGAAGCTGCGCACCGACATGCAGATCGAACTGCAGAACCTGCAGCGCGAGATCGGCATCACCTTCGTGCTGGTCACCCACGACCAGGAGGAAGCGCTGTCGATGAGCGATTTCGTCTGCGTCATGAATGGCGGGCGCATCGTCCAGCTCGGCCAGCCGAGCGAAATCTACGACGAACCGGCCGATCTGTTCGTCGCCGATTTCGTCGGCAAGACCAATCTTTTGAGCGGCAAGGTCACCGGGCATTCAGGCGATCTGGTTGATGTGGCGCTGGCCGACGGCACCGTCATAGCGGCGCGCAAGCGGACCGCCTTGCGGCAAGGCGAGACCGTTTCGGTCAGCCTGCGCCCGGAATCACTCAGCCTCGGCGCTCCGCAAAGCGGCCCGCTCAAGGGCATCGTGCGCAACCGCATCTTCCTGGGCTCGACCGCGGAATACGCGATCGAGGTCCAGGGCATCGGAACGCTGCTGGCCAAGGCCGACCATCTGATCGGCCAAGGCAATCTCTTCAAGCCGGGCGAACCCGTCGCCATCGGCTATGCCGCCGGAACGCCGTTGGCGTTTCCGGAAACCAAGAACAACGGGACCAACCAGAGGGTAAACCAAAATGTCGAAATCATATCGTGACGGACTGCCGATAAGCCCTGAAAACTTCGTCGACCAACTGATGCGCCTCAAGCGCGGCTCGATCGGCCGCCGCGACTTCCTGGGCCTTACCGGCCTTGGCATCGCGACGGCGGTGATGGCGCGCGAGATCGGCATCATGCCGACGCCGGCTTTTGCCGCTGAGAACCTCGGCGACCGCATGTCGATCGCCACCTGGCCCAACTACCATGATCCGCAGACCTTCGAGAACTTCAAGAAGGACACCGGCGTCGCCGTCGAGGTCAACGTATTCGGCTCCAATGAGGAGATGCTGGCCAAGCTGCAGGCCGGCGCCTCGGGCTGGAGCCTGTTCGTGCCGACCAATTACACGATCTCGACCTACAAGAAGCTCGGCATCATCGAGCCGCTCGACATGGCGAAGCTGCCGAATTTCGACGGCACGCAGGAAGACCCGCGTTTCACCTCGGAAGGCACGATCGACAAGGTGATCTACGCCGTGCCGAAGAACTGGGGCACGACAGGTTTCGCCGTCAACACCAAGAAGCTGACCAAGCCGATGACAAGCTGGAAGGAGTTCTGGGATACGGCCATGGCCGAGGGCGACGGCCGCACCATGGTGCACGACTACCAGCTGACCACGATCGGCAACGCGCTGAAATACTATGGCTACTCGTTCAACTCGCTCAAGCAGGACGAACTCGCCAAGGCCGAGGAGCTGCTGCTGAAGGTCAAGCCGCATCTGTTCGCGGTCTCGTCCGACTATCAGCCGGGCATGCGCGCGGGCGACGCCTGGATGACCATGTGCTGGACCAATGACGGCGCGCAGCTGCATCGCGACATTCCCGAGATCGCCTATGTGCTCGGCAAGGAGGGCGGCGAGATCTGGACCGACTTCTACGCCATCCCGAAGGACGCGCCGAACAAGCCGGCTGGCTATGCACTGCTCAACTATCTGATGAACCCGCAGGTCGCCGTGAAGGAGCACCTTGCCAACGGCGCGCCCTCGACCGACGCTCGCGTCAACAAGCTGCTGCCCAAGGAAGTGCTCGACAATCCGATCCTCTATCCGGCGGCCGACCTGTTGACGCCGCTGGAGTTCGGCGCCGCGGCAACGCTGACCGATCCGGGCCGCGCCGAGCTGATGGCGCGCTTCAAGTCGGCCTGAGCGCCGGCCTGACGCGGACAATTGACCGGCGGGCGCATGCCCGCCGGCATCGGGGCGGTTTCAAATGCACGGCAACAGATTTCGTCATAATTTCCTGACCGCCTTGCTGCTTGCCCCGGCAACGGCGTGGCTGGTGGTGTTCCTGGTGCTGCCGTTCATCGCCATTGCCGTCTTCAGCGTCGGCGAGCGGGCACCGGAAGGCGGCTATCAGGCCGCCTTCACCTTCGCGCAGTATGCCAACCTTCCGGCGCGGGCGACGGCCTTCTGGAACACGATGGTGCTGGCGCCGGTTGGCGCGCTGGCCTGTCTGCTCGTCGCCTATCCGGTTGCTTATTATCTCGCCTTGCGGGCGCCGCAACGCTGGCGGCTGATCCTGCTGGCGCTCGTCGTCATTCCGTTCTGGACCAGCCTTTTGATGCGGACCTATGCCTGGATGTACATTCTGGGCGGACGCGGTATCCCGGCGCTGCTCGCTTTTGTCGGCATCGAGGATGTCAGGCTGATCAACACGCCGGGCGCCGTGCTGCTCGGCATCGTCTACGGCTATCTGCCGCTCATGATCCTGCCGATCTATGTCAGTCTCGAGCGGCTCGACCGAAGGCTCTTGGAAGCATCCGCCGATCTCGGCGCGACGCCGCTGTCGACCTTCCTCGGCGTGACCCTGAAACTCTCGCTGCCGGGCGTGATGACCGGCTTCTCGCTGGTGATGATCCTGCTGCTCGGCGAATACCTGATCCCGACGCTGCTCGGTGGCGGCAAGGTGTTCTTCATCGGCAATGCGCTGGTCGACCTGTTCCTGCAGTCGCGCAACTGGCCGTTCGGATCGGCCATCGCCATCACGCTGGTGCTGGTTTCGGTGGTTGTGCTGATCGTGGCCAACCGCATCTCGACCCGCGTCTCGGGCGCTCGCCGTGTGGACCTGATCTGATGCGCGCCTTCGTCACCGCCGTCTTTGCGTTCCTCTATCTGCCGATCGCACTGGTCGTGCTGTTCTCGTTCAATGCCGGTCGCCATGCCAGCGAGTTCACCGGTTTTTCGGTGCAGTGGTACGGCACGGCGCTGTCCAATCCGTTCCTGGTCGAGGCTCTGAAGAACAGCCTGTTCATCGCCACCACCAGCGCGCTTCTGGCAGCGGTGTGCGGCACGGCGGCGGCACTCGGCCTGGCGCGGGTCGGGGTCAGAACCCGGGCTGTCTTCGACGCGCTGCTGGGTGCCGCGATCGTGGTTCCCGGCGTCGTCATCGGCATCTCGACGCTGGTCGCGCTCGTCCAGCTGTTCGCCGTCGTCAATCCGTTCCTGGCCTCGATCTGGCCTGGTGACCAGCCGCCCAAACTGTCGCTTGGTTATGGATCAATCATCGCCGCGCACGGCCTGTTCTCGATGGCGCTGGTGACGATGATCGTCGGCACGCGGCTCGGCAGCCTCGACCGCAATCTCGTCGAGGCCTCCAGCGATCTCTACGCCACGCCGCTGACGACGTTCCGCTCGATCGTGCTGCCGCAGATCATGCCGGCGGTGGTCGCCGGCTTCCTGCTCGCCTTCACCTTCTCCTTCGACGATTTCATCGTCGCCTTCTTCGTCGCCGGCGCGCAGACGACGCTGCCGATCTATGTGTTCGCCTCGATCCGGCGCGGTGTGACGCCGGAAATCAACGCCATCGCGACGATCGTGCTCGTCGCTTCCGTGCTGCTCGTGGTGCTTGCCCAGTGGCAGTTGCGCCAGCGCAAGCCGTCCAACTGAAAGCCGTATCATGATCCTCAAAGACCGCATCGCCGTGGTGACAGGCGCGGGTTCCGGCATCGGCCGCGCCGGCGCCATGATCATGGCCAGGGAAGGCGCAATGGTCGTCATCGCCGACAGGGACCAGGCGGGCGGCGAGGCGACAGCTTCGGATATCCGCGCGGCGGGCGGCAGTGCCGAGGCAATTGCCGCCGACGTTTCGGATGACGCCGATGTCGAGCAGCTCCTTGCCGGCACGCTCCAAAAGCATGGGCGCATCGACATCCTGCACAATCACGCCGGCATCCAGGTCGGCGGCACGCTGACCGAGGTCGGGACCGACGGCATGGATGCCTCGTGGCGGGTCAATGTGCGGGCGCAATTCCTGGCGGCGAGGATCGTCATGCCGTCGATGATCGCGCAAGGCGGCGGCGTCATCCTCAACACCGCCTCGAATTCGGGTGTCTTCTACGACCGCGAGATGATCGCCTACGCGACGTCGAAGCATGCGGTGGTGGCGATGACGCGGCAAATGTCGCTCGACTATGCCCGCCACAATGTGCGCGTCAACGCGCTCTGCCCGGGCTGGGTCGACACGCCGTTCAACGAGCCGTTCATCGCCCAGATGGGCGGACGCGAGGCGATCGAGACCTATGTCCGCACCAAGATCCCGATGGGCCGCTGGGCGAGTGCCGAGGAGATTGCCGAGGCGATCCTGTTCCTCGTCTCCGACCGGTCATCCTTCATGACCGGCCAGGCGCTGGTGATCGACGGCGGCGAAAGCATCGGCTGATCCCTGATTTTGCGCAATTTCCCAGGGAAAGCGCCAAGCGCTTTTCCCGGGAAAACCGCTACACACTTTTCCTGGAATTGCTCCGAGCTGTTTCCGCCGTCAGCCAGTCCGCGAAGGTCGTCATCGCCTGCGAATTCTGCCGCCTGCGTCTTGCCGACAGCCAGTAGCGGCCGACATCGACCGTGCTGCCGAAGGGTTGCACCAACTGGCCGCAACCAAACTCCCGGCTGAACATCGAGACCGGCAGCAGCGCGACGCCGGCGCCCTGGACGGCGGCGTTGGCCATGGTGACGGAGGAATCGAAGACGATGCCCTTGATCGGCGGGCAATGGCGCCCCGCCGCCTCGAACCAGCGCAGCCACTCGTCCTCCCGGTAGGAGCAGAGCAGCGTTTCGCGGGCGAGATCGGAGGGGTCTCGCAGGCGCGCGGCTATGTCGGGCGCACAAGCAGGCGAGAACGAACCCGACATCAGCGGCGTGTTGTCCGTCCCTTGCCAGGAGCCGTCGCCGAAGCGGATGGCGAAGTCGAGGCCGTCGGCGGCGAGGTTGACCCGGTTGTTGTTGGTCGAGATGCGCAATTCGATGTCCGGATAGGCCTGGTGGAACAGCGGTAATCGCGGGATCAGCCAGCCCGAGGCGAAGGTGCCGACGACGCCGACGGTGACGATATCGTGGAAGCGGCCGCCCTCGAAACGGTCGAGCGTGATGCTGATCCTGTTGAAGGCGTCGCTCAGCACCGGCAGCAAGGCTTCGCCTTCATCGCTTAAAGTCAGCCCGTGCGGCAGCCGGCGGAAGAGCCGGACGCCAAGCACCTCTTCAAGGCCCTTGACCTGATGGCTGATGGCAGCCTGGGTGACGCGCAGTTCGAGGCCGGCGCCGGTGAAGCTGAGATGCCGTGCGGCGGCCTCGAAGGCGCGCAGGCCGTTCAGCGGAAGATGCGATCGCTTCATCGGGTGCAGCCCTAATTTTTCTTATGGCGGAGGCGACGTTTACTCGTTTGCGATGGCGTCGGATCCGGTCCAGTTCTGCGGCGCGGGGCAACAGAGAGTGTGGACATGACGAGCAGACGCAGTTTCATTGGTGGTCTCGCAGTGGTTCTGACGGCCCCCATCACGCTTGGCGCGGTGGCGAAGGCGTCAACAAGCCCGACAAAATTTGATGGGGTCTTGCCGAAAATAAGGCGGATCGAAGCGAAAAGCGGCGGTCGGCTTGGTGTGGGCTGCCGGATCGCAGGAACGCCGGTTCAGTTCGGTTATCGCGAGAACGAGCTGTTTCCGATGTGCAGCACCTTCAAGACGCTTGCCGCGGCGTTCATCCTGCATCGTGTCGACGGCGGCATCGAGCAGCTCGACCGCAGCATACAGGTGCCGCATAACGCCGTCGTCGCGAACTCGCCAACGACCAAGAACCATGCTGGCGGCGCAATGACGGTGGCGCAGCTTTGCGAGGCCGCGGTGACGGTCAGTGACAATGGTGCGGCCAACCTGCTGCTGGCCTCCTTTGGCGGACCGCCGCAACTGACCGCCTATCTGCGTTCGATCGGCGACACGGTGACCAGGCTCGACCGGATCGAGCCGGCGCTGAACGAATCCGTGCCGGGCGACCCCCGCGATACGACCTCGCCGCTGGCCATGATCGAGGACTACGAGCGTCTCACTCTCGGCGACAGCCTGTCGCAAAAGAGCCGGGCGCAGCTCGTAAACTGGCTGGTCGCCAACAAGACAGGTGACGACCGCATCAGGGCAGGACTGCCGAAAGGCTGGAAATGCGGCGACAAGACTGGCACCGGCGAACACGGCAGCACCAATGACGCGGCGGTCATCTGGCCGATGTCAGGCAATCCGGTCCTGATGTCGGTCTATCTGACCGGTACCAAGCAGAGCCTGGCCAACCGCAATGCGACGATTGCCTCGGTCTCGCGCGCCTTGGTGGAAGCAATCGAGGCATGAGTCGTCGGAGCAGCGCGGCTGTGCCGCGCCGCATTTCTCACACATGCTTGCGGCCGCCGGTCTCGCGGAACCAGCTGTCCGGGTAGGGATACCACCAGCCCTGGATTTCTGGCTTGTGGTCGATGATGACCATCTTGGAACGGCGGAAGGCGTCGAGCCCTTGCCGCCCGAGCTCGCGGCCAAGGCCTGAGGCCTTCCAGCCGCCGAAGGGCAAGGCGTCATTGTCGATCAGCGGGTTGTTGACCCAGACCATGCCGGCTTCGAGCCGCTCGGCCGCCTCATGCGCCTCGGCGAGGTCCGTCGTGAACACCGAGGCGCCGAGCCCGAACGGGCTGTCATTGGCGAGCCGGATCGCCTCGTCGAAATCCTTCACCCGGCAGATGGCGGCGACCGGCCCGAAACATTCCTCGCGCACGATCGCCATGTCCGGGGTGACGCCGGTCAGGATCGTCGGTTCGTAGAACCAGCCGGTGTTGTGCGCCGGCGGGATGCGCCCGCCGGTGACGGCCTTCGCTCCGTGCGCAATGGCGTCATCGACCAGCCGCATCACCTTGGCCCGCGCGCTTTCGCTGACCAGCGGCCCGATCTCGGTCTTGTCCATGCCGTTGCCGATACGCAGCGCTCGTGTCCTTTCGGCGAACAATTCGACAAAGCGGTCATGCACGGCATCGACGACGAAGAAGCGCTCGGCCGAGGTGCAGACCTGGCCGGTGAGGTGGAAGGCGGCGGTGACACTGCCGGCGGCCGCGACCTCCAGTGGCGCGTGTTCGCTGATGATCAGCGGATCGCTGCCGCCCGCCTCGATGACGCAAGGCTTCATGCGCTCGGCGCAGGCCACCGCGACCGCCTTGCCGGCGGCGACCGAGCCGGTGAAGGCGACCGCATGGGTGCGATCGGAAGTGATCAGTGCCTGCGCCGTGGCCGCGCCGCCCGGCAGGCAGGAGACAAGGCCTTCCGGCAGCGAGCGGAACACGGCCATGTAGTCCAGCGTCGACAGCGTCGTCGCCTCGGCCGGCTTGATGACGCAGGCATTGCCTGATGCAAGCGAGGCGGCCACCGTCCAGCACATCAGCAGGATCGGAAAATTGTAGGGCATGATGTGGACGGAGACGCCATAGGGCTCGTAGCGCGCATACTGAAAGGAGCCGGCCTGCGTCGTGCCAGCGACCTTGCCGGCGTCGTCGCGCGCCATCTCGGCATAGTAGCGGAAGATCGGCGCGCAATTGGCGATTTCGCCGATGGCTTCGGGATAGGGCTTGCCCATCTCGCGCACCATCAGTTCGGCGCAGCGCGTGAAGTCCGCCGCCTCGATGGCGTTGGCGACGGCATGCAGCTGTTTCGCCCTGCTCTTGGCGTCGAGCTTCTTCCAGGCAAGTTGCGCCAAGGTCGCCGCTGTGAGCACGGCGTCTATCTCGCCGTCGCTGGCTGCGGTTATCGCACCGACGGTTTCTAGCGTCGCGGGATCGATCACCGGTTTTGTTGTGCCGGCCATCGAACGGTAGTCCGGATTGACGAAGAAGGTCGGCCGATCGGGCGAGAAATGCATTCTGTGCTCCTTGAAGACTGATCGAGAAGGCTCAGCGGATCATGTAGACCTTCTTGATCGTCTCATGGACGGTGCAGACGCCCTTCCAGTCCTGCGGAAAGAAGGCCGCCGTGTCGGGCTCGATCTCGATCACTTCGCCGGATTCATGGACATAGGTGCAGCGGCCTTCGAGGAAGTGGCAGAATTCGTCGCGGGTAACGTGGCAGTGCCATTTGCCCGGCGTGCAGACCCACAGCCCACATTCGGAGCGGCCTTCCGGCCCCTTGTAGAGCAGCTTGCCAGAAGTATGGGACACACCCTCGATCATGGTCGGGATGATGCCCCAGTCGACGAGGTCGGTGATGGCCAAGGGGGATTGCATGATGGGCGTGGTCATATCGATTTCCTTGAAATGGGGCTCACCGGCACATGAAGGCCTTGGCCAACGTTTGCGTGATGATGGAGATGCCGGTCCAGCCGGCGGGGAAGAAGACGAGCGTGCCGGCCTCGACCGGAATCTCTTCGCCGTTCTCGTGGACATAGCTGCCGTGGCCGGACAGGAAGTGGCAGAACTCGTCGGCGGCGAAGGTGACCTTGCGGGTGCCCGGCGTGCAGGACCACAGGCCGCATTCGCTCGATCCGTCCGGGTTCCGCGACAGGATCTTGCCGGAGGCGCGCGGGGCGCCGGCAAGCGTGTTGCTGCCCGCGCCCCAGTCGTCCAGTTCCACGGTTGAGGCCTTTGGCCAGTGCGGTGTCGGCATATCAGTTCCTCGGTCAGGCCAGCATGTAGACGTTGCGCATGGTCTCATGCACCGTGCATTCGCCCGTCCAGCCGGCGGGGAACATGACCACGGTCCCGGCCGACACTTCTATCACTTCACCGACATCCGACCGGTAGGTCGCGCGGCCGGCGACGAAATGGCACAATTCATCGCGCGGGATCGAGAGCCGCCAGCGGCCTGGCGTGCACACCCAGATACCGGATTCCGGCTGGTTGTTCGGCCCTTTGTGCACCAGCCTGCCGGTGGAATGCGAGGCGCCTTCCAGTGCATCGGGCTGGGCGCCCCAGTCGACGAGGTCGGCGCGGGTGGAGGCCTGGTGGAGGTGTGGGGCCGAAGAGGTCATAGCAGTGCCTCCAGCAACCCAGCCGCCTTTTCCGGCCCATTCTGCGCGTGCATCTGTGCCGATGTCTTCGCCAGCTTCGTCTTCATCCTGGGATCGGTCAGGCTGGTCTCGATCTTCGCGATCAGCTCGGCATCGGTCCAGTCGTAGCGCGGCATGCCGAAGCCGTGGCCGGTTTCCTCGACCCTGGTGGCGTTGTCGTGGCCGTCCCAGACATAGGGCATGATGATGGCCGGCTTGCCGAAATAGAGGCACTCGGTGAACGAGTTGTTGCCGCCATGGTGGATGACCGCATCGACCTGCGGGATGACCGAAGGCTGCGGAAACCAGCTCTCGACAATGACGTTGCCGGGTAGGTCCGTGTACTGGTCCTTGTAGCCACCGACATTGACCAGAGCGCGGTAGCGCGTCTTGCCCAGCGTCGCGATGATACGCTTCAGCAAATCGACATCGCCGGCCCCGAGGCTGCCGAAGGAGACATAGAGCAGCGGGCCATCATTGTTCTTCGCGAAGGTCGGCACCGCATAAGGCTTCTCTTGCCGCACGCAGCCCTCGAGATACTGGAATTGTCGGGGGTCGAGCGGATGGCGGCGCTTGAATTTCGCTGCCTCGGGATAGAGCAGCAGGTTCAGATAGGGCGACGCCTCGAAGAACTGGCCGACCGGATAGGGCGCTTCGTTGTTGGCGGTGAGAAAGGCATTGAAGTCGTCATGGATCGGCTTGATCACCGCGTTGAAATGGTCGCGGTAGCGCTGGTGCCCGGCATGGTCGTTCTCGCCGCAGCCGGAGAGATGCGGCGGGATATCCTCGTCCTCGATCTCGTTTTCCGAGCAGGAGATGACGCGCACCCACGGCTTGCCGAACTGTTTTATGGCCGGGAACAGGATGACGTTGTCGACGCAGATCACGTCGGGCTTGATGGCGGCCAGCACGCGCGGCAGATCCTTTTGCGCCCATTTGGCGCTATCGACGATCGCGGTCCAGCAATCCTTGACGTAATTGTCGACCTGGTCGTAGGGCGACTTGCGGAAATTCGGGATGTGGCCGTTGATGAAATCTTCCCAGAATTTCGCCATCTGCTCGGGCGGCATCGGTTCGGACAGGTTCACCGGATGCGCCTCGAAACCGTAACTCCTGTAGACCTCGACAAAGCCGGGGTCCGACAGGAACACAGCCTTGTGGCCGCGCGCCTCGATGGCTTGCGCGATACCGACGGAATTGAGCGCCGGGCCGTAGGCGGCTTCAGGGAAAAAGGCGATCGTCTTCTGGGCCATCAGGCTGCTCCTCTCATTCTGCGAAAATTCTGACGTCGGCGGCGTCCCAACCGAGTTCGACCGGGTCGCCTGATGCGACAGGCCGCCGGTCGGCGGCATCCGCGGTGACGCGCACCAGGAACGGTTTTGGCGACAAAGGCGTGCGGACATGCAGCTGCAGGTCGAGGCCGTGATAGGCCAGCGCCTCGACTGTGCCGGTCGTGCGGTTGGCGGTCTCGGCTGAAGGGAACAATCGGATGCGCTCGGGCCGGACCGAGGCGACCGCCGATGCGCCAGGTGAAAGTGTGGCGGGAACCTCGCCGGCGACGCGCGCGCCGTTCGCGGCCAGCACGCCATCGGCGGCGGCCTTGCCGGGCACGAAATTCATCACACCGATGAAATCGGCGACGAAGCGGTCGGCGGGATGTTCATAGATCGCGTGCGGCGTGTCGCATTGCAGCAGCCTGCCGTCTTTCAGCACCGCCATGCGGTCGGCCATGACAAGCGATTCTTCCTGGTCGTGGGTGACGATGACGAAGGTGATGCCGACCTCGTGCTGCAGGCGCTTCAACTCCAGCTGCATGGCGCCACGCAGTTTCTTGTCGAGCGCGCCGAGCGGCTCGTCGAGCAGCAGCAGCCGGGGGCGCTTGACCAGGGCACGGGCGAGCGCGACGCGCTGTTTCTGGCCGCCGGACAATTGCTCAGGCTTGCGGTCGGCGAACGGGACCAGTTCGGTGGTCGCCAGGATGGCGTCGACGCGGGAGCGGATTTCTTTAGCCGGCAAGCGCTCCATCTCCAGCCCGTAGGAGACATTGGCACGCACGCTCATATGCGGGAACAGCGCGTAGGACTGGAACATCAGGTTGACCGGCCGCTTGTTGGGCGGCGTCCTGGCGATGTCCTTGCCGTCGAGCAGGATGCGTCCGTCGGTCGGCGTCTCGAAGCCGGCCAGCATGCGCAGGAGCGTGGTCTTGCCGCAGCCGGAGGGGCCAAGCAGCGCGAAGAATTCGTTCTCCCGGATATCGAGCGAGATGCCGTCGACGGCTGTGACCCGGCCGAATTTCTTCGACACATGATCGATGGCCAGCAGCGTGCGCGGTTCGCTCATTGGCCGATAATCCCCCTGTTAAGCCGCTGTGACAGGGTCAACGCGGTGATGGAGACAGCCATGACGATGGTCGCCAGCGCATTGATCTCCGGTGTGATGCCGAAGCGGATCATGGCGTAGATCTGCATCGGCAGCGTTGTCGACGCACGGCCGGCGCCGGATGTGAAGAAGGCGATGATGAACTCGTCGACCGAAAGCGTGAAAGCAAGGAGCGCGCCGGCGATCACCGCCGGCAGGATGACCGGCAAGGTCACGCGCCGGAAGGTCGTTACGGCCGAGGCGCCGAGGTCGGCGGAGGCCTCGACGATCGACCAGTCGAAACTCTTCAGCCGGGCACGCACCACCGAGCAGACGAAGGCGAGATTGAAGACGACATGGGCGAGGATGATGGTGTGCAGCCCCATGGTCAGGTTGAGCATGGAAAAGAACGACAGCAGCGCGATCGCCAGCACGATGTCGGGAATGATCATCGGCGCGAAGATCAGCGCTTCCAGGCCCTTGCCATATTGCCGGCGCATCTCGACGCCGATCGCCAGCAGCGTGCCGAGCAGTGTGGCGATGGCGGTGGAAACCAGCGCCACGATCAGCGTGTTGAGCGCGGCGGAAAGGATCGCGGAGTTGTTGGCCAGCGAGACATACCATTTCAGCGAAAAGCCCGACCATGCCGTCGGCAGGCCGCCTTCATTGAAGGACAGGGCCACCAGCACGCCGATCGGGATGTAGAGGAAGGCGAAGACGAGGGTGAGCACGAACCAGAGCGTGCGCCGCGTGGCTGGGGAACGCTCAGCCATCGGCGTTCTCTTTGGCCTCCGCCGCCCGGCCCGAGGCGCGATCGGCGGCCAGCGCTTGCGCCATCAGCACCAGAAGCATGATGGCGATCAGCGCCATGGCGAGCGCCGCGCCGAAGGGCCAGTCATTGGCGGTCAGGAACTGGTCGTAGACCAGATTGCCGATCATCTGGAAGCGACCACCGCCGAGCAGCGCCGGGGTGACGAAATTGCCGATCGACAACACGAAGACGAAGACCGCGCCGGCGGCGATGCCGGGCACGGTCAGCGGCAGGATGACACGGCGAAAGGTCGTGGCGGCCGAGGCGCCGAGATCGCGCGAGGCTTCGGCAAGCTCCGGGTTGAGCCGGGACAGTGGCGCGTAGCAGGCGAGGATGACGAAGGGCAAATAATTGTAGACCAAGCCGGCGATGACGGCGCCTTCGGTATAGAGCATCGACGGCGGCTCGCCGGTGTAGCCGAACCAGCGCAGCAGTTGCGTAATCAGGCCTTCGCGGTTGAGCAGCACGATCCAGGCATAGGTGCGGACCAGGTAGTTGGACCAGAACGGCAGCACGGCGAAGAACAAGAACACCGGCTGCCACCGGCGCGGCGCGGCAGCGATGGCATAAGCGGCGGCATAGCCGACCACCACCGCGATCAGGGTGGCGGTTCCGGCGATGCGCGCCGATTTGAGGAAGATGCCGGCATAGAGCGGGTCGAAGACCAGCCCGAAATTCTCCAGCGTGAAGGTGTAGTCGATGCCGCCATAGATGCCGCGCCGGAAGAAGGCGAGCGCCAGCACCAGCGCGCACGGCACCACCATCAGCGCGGTCAGCCAGACCAGCGCCGGGGCCATCAGCAAGGAGGAGCGAAGTCGGGTCTGGGACAATTTAAGGTACCGCTCAGGCCGGCAGACGAAGCGCCGCCGGCCGTGATGTCCAAGCCGCTTACTGCGCGGCCTTGATCTCGCTGACGATCTTGGAATAGTCGCGCTGGGCCTCGCCGACGTCACGCAACTGCTCGAACTTGACGAGATCGGCCACCGGCATCGCCATGTTGGGGAATTTGGCGAGGAAGTCGGCCGGCAGGCTTTCCATCGCCGGCTTGTTCGGCACCTTGTAGTCGATGTTCTGCGCCGCCCAGGCGTGGTTCTTGGCGTCGAGCATGAAGTTGATGAACTTGAAGGCGTCGTCCTTGTGCTCGGAAGCCTTCATCACCACCATCGTGTCGACCCACAGGTCAGAGCCTTCCTTCGGGATGATGTATTTGATCTCCGGCTTTTCGGCGATGCCGTAATTGCACCAGCCGTCCCAGGCCTGCACCATCAGCGCCTCGCCGGAAACCAGCTTTGAATAGAAGGTGGTGTCGTCATAGGCGAGCAGGGTCTTCTTGGCCGAGATCAGCAGGTCCTTGACCTCGGCCATCTTGGCCGGATCGGTCTCGTTGACGGAAAAGCCCTTGTCGAGCTGGCCGGCGGCCAGCAGCCAGCGATCGGTCGCCAGCATGGTGGTCTTGCCCTTCAGCTCATCGGAAGGGGCGAGCAGGTCGCTCCAACTCGTTGGCGCCGCCTTGACGAGGTCCGAGCGGTAGCAGAGGCCCGTCGTGCCCCAGGTGTAGGGCACGGAGAAAGTGTTGCCGACATCGTGCGGCAGTTTCGTCGCCTCGGGATAGAGGTTGGCGAGGTTGGGGATCTTGGCGTGGTCCATCGGCTCGGTCAGGCCGAGCTTGTTCAGCACTTCGGCGAAGGGCGAGGAAACGAAGACCACGTCATAGCCCTTGCCGCCGGCGGCGATCAGCTTGCCCATGATCTCTTCATTGGTGGCGTGCACAACGACTTCGCCGGAGACGCCGGTCGCGGTCTTGAAGGCGGCCATGGCATCGGGCGCCATGTAGCCGTCCCAGTTGGAGATGACGAGGCCGGCGGCCATTGCCGGTGCGGACAGCGCCAGGGCAAGGCCGACAGCGATTGAAGAAACCTTGAGCGCACGGCGCCGCGGGCTGGTAGCGGTCATGGCAGACTCCCATTCCGGTTGATCGTCGAATTCTGTGCTGGACCGGGTGCGACCCACGCCGCTGCCCTCGATCCTGTTCCCTCGGTCTTTTTATCGCCGATTGCGCTGACAGTACTATTGCAGAAAAAAGTACGTCAATCCATAATTTGTCAACCGACCGAGGAATCTGGCCGATTGCGCTTGTCCCGGCGATCGGCCAAACCAGTAAGGTCCCATCCGTCCCCCGAGACCAGTCATGCAAGCCGCAGCCCGACGACCTCGCACCAACCATCTCGATCTGGCGCAGCGCATCCTGGATGTGGCGCGGCAGCGCGGCTTCGAGCCCGGCGCGCGCCTGCCCGAGCAGCAGATCGCTTCGCTGTGCAATGTCTCGCGCACGCCGGTGCGGGCGGCGCTCAGCCTGCTGGCGGAACGGGGCGTCGTGCGCTGGGAGGCCGATACCGGTTACCACCTGGCGGTCGACCTCGCCGCGCAGCCGGCTATTGCCACCGAGCTTCCCAGCGCGGAGGAGGACGAGTTGGCCGAGGCGATCCTGCGCGACCGCTCGGCGCGCAGGCTGGACCAGACGGTGACCGCCGCGGCGTTGATGCGACGCTACAGTGCCGAGAGGAAGACGGTACTAAAAGCGCTTAATAAACTGACGGAAGAGAATCTTCTGGACCGTGCGCCCGGCCAGTCATGGCTGTTCCGCCGCACGCCCGACGATCCGGAGGCGCAAGGCGAAAGCTATGAATTCCGCCTGGTGCTGGAGCCCGTGGCGATCCTGACGCCGGGCTTCCGGCTGGACGGCGCGCGGGCGGCGGCCTTGCGCCAAGGCATGGACGCGCTATCGGCGCTGCCGGATGCCGCGTTCGACACGCGCGAGTTCCAGCGGCTGGACATCGATTTTCACGGCATGATCGCCGAGGGTTGCGCCAATCGCTTTGTCGCCGACGCGCTGGCCGACCATCTCAGGCTGCGCCGGCTGCCGGGCCTCTATGGCGGCGTCAACGTCTTCCGGCTCCGGCAATCCTTGCTGGAACACCTGAACATACTCGACCATCTCGAAAGCCGGCAGTATGAGGTGGCTGCAGATCTGCTTCGCATCCACCTGCGGCTCTCCCGCAACCAGCGACCGCAGGCGGCCAGCCGCGGCGCCCCCGCGCTGTTCGGCATGATCAGCCGGCCGGAATGAAGAGGATTAATTGACGCGTAAAGCCAGCCCGACCATCGCGCTGTTTCCCGAAGCCAGTTTCGGGGCGGCGCTGAATTGCGTCGGCATCGCGCAGGCATTGCGTGCCAAGGGCGCTCGGCCGGTCTTCATCTGCCATGCCGGCTTCTCCGGCGTCTTTGCCGACTATGGTTTCCAGGAATACCAGCTGCCGACCGACGAGCCGCTGAGCGATAGCGAGCGCCAGAGCTACTGGCAGGCCTTCGTGCGCCGGCACCTGCCGCATTTCAGGCTCAGCCCGATCGACCAGCTCGAAACCTATGTCGCGCCGACCTGGCAGGCGATCGTCGATACGGCGGTCAATGCGGAGGGGCCGCTACGCCAATTGCTGGCGCGGCTGAAGCCCGACGCGGTGGTGCTCGACAATGTCATCATGTTCCCGGCGATCGCCGCCGCCGGCTGTCCCTGGGTGCGCGTCGTATCCTGCGCCGAGACTGAGCTGCCCGACGCCCGGGTGCCACCCTATTTATCCGGCCTCGGCGCCGATGACCCGCAACGCGCGGCGTTCGAGGCCCGCTATCTCGCGGCCTCCGCGCCCGCGCACGACCGCTTCAACCGTTTTCGCGTGGACGCCGGCCTGGCGCCGTTGCCGAAGGGCCTGTTCCTGGAAAGCTCGCCCGACCTCAACCTGCTGCTGACGCCGGCGATCGTGCGCCGCGAGCGTGCCGAGCCGCTCGATCCGGCCCGCTTCGTCTATCTCGAAGGCTGTGTGCGGTCGGAAGGACCATTCGAAGTGCCGGTCTTCCCGCGCAATGGCGGACCGCTGGTCTATGTCAGCTTCGGCAGCTTAGGGGCCATGGATGTCGCGCTGATCGAGCGCATGCTCGCCGTCTTCGACAGGCTGCCGGCGCGTTTCATCGTCAATGCCGGCGGCCTGCGCGACGCCTATCGCGCGGTGCCGGACAATGTCTATCTCGACGCCTGGTTTCCGCAGCCTTCGGTGGTGGCGAAGTCCGACCTGTTCATCCACCATGGCGGCAACAACAGCTTTTGCGAGGCGCTGCGCTTCGGCGTGCCGTCGCTGATCATGCCCTATTGCTGGGACGGACACGACAATGCGCGCCGCGCCGAAGAGACCGGCACCGGTGACCATATCGGCCGCGACGGCTGGACCGAAGGAGTATTGGAGAGAGCCATTCTCGGCCTGCTGGCCGATGACGCCATGCGCGCCCGCCTGAGGGACAATGCAGCCCAGATGGCGCTGAAACCCGGAACGGACGTGGCCGCGCAAGCCATACTCTCCCTGATACGGACGTGAACGAAATGCTCGACAAGAAGACGAATACCGCAACCAACGACCCCAAGGCCTGGCTGGCCCAGCACGGCATCAACGAGGTCGAATGCCTGGTGCCCGACATGAACGGCGTGCTGCGCGGCAAGGCGCTGCCGACGGTAAAATTCCTCAAGGCGCTGGAAGACCGCGCGCTCTATCTGCCAAGCAGCGCTTTCCTGGTCAGCATCGACGGTCGCTATTCCGGCTCGATCGACGAGGGTTTTGCCTATTCGGACCCGGACATGCGCATGGTGCCTGACGTTTCGACGCTGTGCCTGGCGCCAGGCGCCGGGGCGGGGAAGGCCTATGTCTTCGCCGACGCCTTCCACATGGACGGCAGGCCATGGATGGCCTCGCCGCGCCATGTGCTGCGCGCCGTGCTCGATCTCTACCGCCAGCGCGGCTGGCGGGCCGTGGTGGCGCCGGAGGTCGAGTTCTATCTGACCGCGCACAATCCCGATCCGGACAAGCCCCTGACCGCGCCGGTCGGCGCCAATGGCCGCGCTGAAACCGTGCAGCATCCCTATGACATGGCGGCGCTCGAGGAGTTCGAGCCGGTGATCCGGCGCGTCTATGAGTATGCCGCGGCCGCCGGGCTGCCGCTCGACACGTTGATCCATGAATCGGGCACGGCGCAGCTGGAGATCAATCTCCTGCATGGCGACGCGCTGCCGCTGGCCGACCAGGTGCTTTTGTTCAAGCGGTTGACGCGCCAGGCCGCGCAGCAATGCGGCATGCATGCGACCTTCATGGCCAAGCCGATCGCCGCGCAGGCCGGCAGCTCGATGCATCTGCACATGTCCGTGGTCGACGAGGCGGGCAACGCGCTGTTTGCCGGCGACGATGATGCCGACACCGAGATGTTCGGCCATTTCATCGGCGGCCTGCAGAAATTTGTCCCGGAAATCATGCCGCTGTTCGCACCCAATGTGAATTCGTTCCGCCGCATAAGGCCCAACCACAGCGCGCCGGCCAACATCGAATGGTCGCACGACAACCGGTCCTGCGGCCTGCGCGTGCCGGCCGGCGGGCGCGCCGCGCGGCGCGTGGAGAACCGCTTGCCGGGAGCCGATTCCAATCCCTATCTGGCAATCGCCGGTTCGCTGCTCGCCGGCTATCTCGGCGTCGAGCAGAAGCTGGCGCGCTCGGCCGAGGCGTCGGGCAATGCCTACAAGATCAAGAGCACGCTGCCGAAGACCATGGAGGAGGCGCTCGATCGTTTCGAGGCTTGCGACCCGGTGCGCAAATTGCTTGGCGAGGATTTTTTCCAGACCTATCTGCGCGTCAAGAGTGTCGAGCTCGACCTGTTCCAGAGCGTGGTGACGAGCTGGGAACGCGACCATCTGCTGCTGAAGGTGTGATCATGGCATCTTCAACAGACTTCAATTCCGGTCTCGATATCGGCAAATCCTACTATGTCGCCACGGCCAATCCGGCGCCGGACCATCCGGCGCTTGTCGGCGATGTCGAAGCCGACCTGGTCGTCGTCGGCGGCGGCTGCACCGGGCTGTCCGCCGCGCTTCACGCCGCCGAGCGCGGCCTGAAGGTGGTGCTGCTCGAAGGCGGCAAGATCGGCTGGGGGGCTTCGGGGCGCAATGGCGGCCAGATGATCCCCGGCCTGCGCAAGGGCGCCAAGGGTCTGGTCAAGCTCTACGGTCCCGAGCGGGCGAAGGTGCTGTTCGACCTCGCCTTCGAGGCGCGCGGCCTGGTGCTCGACATCATCGAGCGCCACGCCATCGATTGCGATCTGAGGCTGACCGGCCATCTGGTCGGCGCGGTCAACGGTTCCGACCTCAAGGATTTGGAAGAAGAGGCGAAATGCCTGGAAAGCGTGATGAAGTTCCGCGAGGTCGAGATCCTGTCGGCGGCGGATGCGCGGGCCAAGGTCGACACGCCCTATCACGGCGCGATGTATGAGCCGCTCGGCGGCCACATGCATCCGCTGAACTACACGCTCGGCCTTGCCCGCGCGGCAGTGGCTGCGGGCGTCGTCATCCATGAGAATTCGGTGGCGGTGAAGCTGGAGCGAGAGCCTTCGATCCGCGTCTCGACATCGAAGGGTTCGGTCCGGGCCAAACATGTCGTGCTGGCGGGCGATGCGCTGCTGCACGGGCTGGAGCCGCGCGTCAACAGCCGCATCATGCCGGTCGGCAACTATATCGTCGCCACCGAGCCTCTCGAGGGCGAACGCAATGTCATCCCGGCCAATGTCGCGGTGTCCGATACACGCTTCGTCGTCAACTACTACCGCATGTCGGCGGATGGCCGCCTGCTTTTCGGCGGCGGCGAGCGCTACACGCCGTCGCCGCCGGCCGACATTGCCGGCTTCGTGCGGCCGCATATGGAAGGCACGTTTCCCCAGCTCAGGGGTTGCCGCATCGATCATGCCTGGGGCGGCCTGGTTTCGGTGACCACGTCGCGGCTGCCGCATGTCGGGCACTATGGCGAGGTCTATTTCGCGCATGGCTATTCCGGCAAGGGCGTCATCCTGTCGACGCTGTCGGGCAAGCTGCTCGCCGAGGCGATCACCGGCGATGCCTCACGGCTCGATCTGTTCTCGACGCTCACGCCCATGCCGTTCCCCGGCGGCACGGCGCTGCGTGGGCCGCTCTATGTGCTGGGCATGCTGTGGTACGCGATGCGGGACCGGATCAAGCATTGAGATCGCCAGACGCGGTCTAGACGACAAAGAAATCCTCAATGCGCTCTCTGGCTCCAAGCAGCGCCGGCAGGATTTCCCGCTCCATCTCGGCGACGGTGAACCGCGCCGACTGGGTCGAGACATTGATCGCCGCGACCGTGCGTTTCGCCCGATCGCGGATAGGCACGGCAATGGAGCGCAGGCCGAGCTCCAGTTCCTCGTCGACGATGGCGAAGCCGTCCGCCTTCGCCTTGCCGATGGCGCCGGCCAGCGCACGCTTATCGGTGATGGTCTTTGGCGTTCGTCTCTCGATGGTCGCCTGGCGGAGAAATGTGTCCAGTTCCCCTGATGCCAGGCCGGCAAGCAGGATCCGCCCCATCGATGTGCAATAGGCCGGCAGCCTCGTGCCGACATCGAGCGAGACGCTGAGGATACGGCGGCCGGGAATGCGGGCGACGTAGACGACGTCCTCGCCCGACAGGATCGCGGCCGAGCAGGCTTCGTTCAGTTGTGCCGCCACGGCCCGCATGATGGGGGCGGCAAAGCTCCACAGGGAGGCGCCGCCGAGCCAGGTGCGGGCAACCGTCAGCAGGCGAGGCGACAGCGAAAACACGCGGCCGGCCTGTGTGGCATAGCCTGTGGCAACCAAGGTCAGCAGGAAGCGGCGGGCGCCGGCGCGGGTCAGGCCGGCCTCCTCGGCCATTTCGGTCAGCGTCATGCCCGCGGGATGCCGGGCCAGGATTTCCATGACGGCAAGGCCGCGTTCGAGCGAGCCGACATGATCGCGGGAAGGGGTCTCTTCGTTCATCTCGCCTCCGCGCAAGGGTGCTGAGTGCCAGGATTGACTCCGTGGTCCCAGTCGGCTTAGAAGTATCGCATATAAAACATATGTTCGCAATACGAACTTTTTGGATTGGAGCCCTGGCGATGGTCAAGTTCCTGCCGTTGAAGCAGGCCGTTGCGGAGAATTTGAACGATGGCGACTCCGTCGCCTTCGAGGGCTTCACCCATCTGATCCCGACAGCCGCCGCGCATGAGGCGATCCGTCAGGGGTTTCGCGACCTGACCCTGATCCGCATGACGCCGGACCTGATCTACGATCAGATGATCGGCATGGGCATGGCGAAGAAGATCGTCTTCTCCTATGTCGGCAATCCCGGCGTCGGGCTGCTGCGGCGCGCGCGCGACGCCATCGAGAACGGTTTTCCCCGGTCGATCGAAGTCGAGGAGCACAGCCATGCCGGCATGGCCAATGCCTATGAGGCGGGCGCGGCGGGCCTGCCCTGCGCGGTGTTCCGTGGCTATCGCGGCGCAGGCCTCGCGGCGGTCAACCCGAACATAAAGTCGGTCACGTGTCCGTTCACCGGCGAGGTACTGGCGGCGGTGCCGTCGATCCGTCCCGACGTCACCTTCATCCATACGCAGAAGGCCGACAAAAAGGGCAATGTGCTGGTCGAGGGCATTATCGGCATCCAGAAGGAAGCGGTGCTGGCGGCCAAACGCGCCGTGGTGACCGTGGAGGAAGTGGTCGACGATTTCGACGATCTCCATCCCAATTTGACGGTGCTGCCGCGCTGGACGATCGCGGCGATCTCCGTCGTGCCCGGCGGATCGCACCCGTCCTACGCCCATGGCTACTACGCACGCGACAACGCCGCCTATCTGGAGTGGGACGAGATCGCAGCCGACCGCGAGAAATTCCAGGCCTGGATGCAGGCAAACGTCATCGAGAAGAACGCCGGTGACTTCGCCGGACGTGTCGAGCATCTGAGGAAAGCGGCATGAGCGGGACAGGTTTCACCCCCAACGAGATGATGACCATTGCCGCCAGCCGCGCGTTGAAGAACGACGATGTCTGCTTCGTCGGCATCGGTGCGCCGTCCGCCGCCTGCAATGTAGCGCGTCTGACGCATGCGCCCGATATCACGCTGATCTATGAGAGCGGCACGATCGGCACCGCGCCTGATGTGCTGCCATTGTCGATCGGCGATGGCGAATTGTGCGAAACCGCTGTCACCACCGTCGCGGTGCCGGAAATGTTCCGCTACTGGCTGCAGGGCGGCCGCATCTCGATCGGTTTCCTGGGTGCTGCGCAGCTCGACAAGTTCGGCAACATCAACACCACGGTCATCGGCGATTATTTTCATCCCAAAACCAGGCTGCCCGGCGGCGGCGGCGCGCCGGAGATCGCGACCTCGTCGAAGGAAATCTACATCACCATGGCGCAGACCAAGCGCGGCATGGTCGAAAAGATCGACTTCTTCACGTCCTTTGGCCATGGCGAGGGCGGCGACCATCGCAAGCGGCTGGGCATCGAGACATCGGGCCCGACCTTGCTGATCACAGATCTCGCTATCTGGAAGCCGGACCCTGTGACCAAGGAATTCACCGTCGTGTCGCTGCATCCGGGCGTCACCCGCCAGCAGGTGCAGGAAAGCTGTGGCTGGGTGGTTAAGTTCGCCGAGGCGCTTGACGAAACACCGGCGCCAAGCGAACTCGAACTCAATACATTGCGCGACCTGCAGGCCCGCACCAGGGCGGCGCATGAGGGAACCGGAAAAGCAAAGGCTGCATGACATGGCCGAGGCCTATATTTGCGACTACATCCGCACGCCGATCGGCCGTTTCGGCGGTTCGCTGTCCTCGGTACGCGCGGACGATCTCGGCGCCATCCCGCTGAAGGCATTGGTCGAGCGCAATGCCGGCATAGACTGGCAGGCGGTCGACGATGTCGTCTATGGCTGCGCCAACCAGGCCGGCGAGGACAACCGCAATGTGGCGCGCATGGCGCTGCTGCTGGCCGGCCTGCCGAAGGAGATCCCGGGTTCGACCGTCAACCGGCTGTGCGGGTCGGGCATGGACGCGCTGACCATCGCCGCCCGCGCCATCAAGGCCGGCGAGGCGGAACTGATGATTGCCGGCGGCGTCGAATCGATGAGCCGGGCGCCTTTCGTCATGCCCAAGGCCGAGACGGCGTTTTCGCGCAACGCCGAAATCCACGACACCACCATCGGCTGGCGCTTCGTCAACCCGCTGATGAAAAAGCAGTACGGCGTCGATTCGATGCCCGAAACCGGTGAAAACGTCGCCGAGGATTTTGCCGTTTCGCGCGCGGACCAGGACGCCTTTGCCGTGCGCAGCCAAGACAAGGCCGTCGCTGCGCAGGCCAATGGAAGGCTGGCCAAGGAGATCACGCCGGTGACGATCCCGCAGCGCAAGGGCGATGCGATCGTCGTCTCGAAGGACGAGCATCCCCGTGCCGGCACCACGGTCGAGACGTTGGCCAAGTTGCCGACGCCGTTCCGTCAGGGCGGCACGGTGACGGCCGGCAATGCCTCCGGTGTCAATGACGGGGCGGCGGCGCTGATCGTTGCTTCCGAGGCTGCTGTGAAGAAACACGGTCTGACGCCGATCGCCCGCATCCTTGGCGGCGCCGCCGCCGGCGTCGCGCCGCGAATCATGGGCATCGGTCCGGCACCGGCGACACAAAAACTGTGCGCGCGGCTCGGTCTGACGCCGCAACAATTCGATGTCATCGAGCTCAACGAAGCCTTTGCCTCGCAAGGCATCGCCGTGCTGCGCCAGCTCGGCATCGCCGAGGATGCACCGCACGTCAATCCGAATGGCGGCGCCATCGCGCTTGGCCATCCCCTGGGCATGTCGGGCGCACGCATCTCCGGCACGGCGGCGCTGGAGCTGCGCGAACGTGGCGGCCGCTATGCCTTGGCCACCATGTGCATCGGTGTCGGCCAGGGCATCGCCATCGCGCTCGAAAGGGCCTGATCGCGCGATCTTTCGGCTTGCCGAAAACATGGTCGGATTCGGCGCGTCGCCAAATTTGACCATGTGGACAAAAGTCCGCACCCGTTCCATAGTTCCCCGTCTGACATTTCTAGGAACAGCCGGCTCGACACGGCTGTCGAACAGAGGGGACTGCAATGGAAAACCGGAAGACCAAATTCCAATCGACACGCGAAGGGATTTCGCGACGTAACGTGCTGGAGCTCGGCGCGCTTGGCCTGGCTGCGGCGATGCTGCCGGGCGCCGCCTTCGCCAAGGACAAGAAACTGAAGGTGGCGGCGATCTTCGCCACGCCGATCGAGGAGCCCTGGGACAACCAGATCCATGTCGCCCTGCAGAAGGCCGAGAAGGAACTGGGTATCGAATACAAATGGTCCGAGAAGGTGCAGACCGCCGATTTCAGCCGCGTCATGCGTGAATATGCGCAAGGCGGCTACCAGCTGGTGCTGGGCGATGCCTTCGCCGCCGAGCGCGAGTCGCGCCGCACGGCCAAGCAGTTCCCCAAGACGGCCTGGCTGTTCGGCTCGGGAGCCGGCCCGGCGGAGCCCAATTTCGGCGTCTTCGACAACTGGATCCATGAGCCGGCCTACCTCTCGGGCATGATCGCCGGCAAGATGTCGAAATCGGGCACGGTCGGCGCCGTGGCGGCGATGGGCATTCCGGAAGTGAACCGGCTGGTCAACGCCTTCTTTGCCGGCGCCAAGGAGGTCAACCCGAACGTCAAGAAGAAGGTCGCCTTCATCGGCTCCTTCTTCGATCCGCCAAAGGCCAAGGAAGCCGCGGTGGCGCAGATCGATGCCGGCGTCGATGTCATCTATGCCGAGCGCTTCGGCGTCATCGAGGCGGCGGTCGAGAAGAAGATCTACGCCATCTCCAACATGTCCGACCAGTCGAGCCTCGGCCCCGACACGGTCATCACCGGCCCGGTCTGGGATATGTATCCGACGGTCGAACAGGCGATCAAACTGGTCAAGGCAGGTGTCTACACCGCGCAGGACTATGGCGATTTCTCGCGCATGGCCAAGGGCGGCTCCTATCTCGCCCCGTACCACAAGTTCGACAAGACGCTGCCGGCGGACGTCAAGGATCTGGTCGAGAAGAAGAAGGCCGAAATCCTGGAAGGCAATTTCCGCGTCGACGTCGACGAGAACACGCCGGTTTCGGATTAGGCTTGCTTTGAGGGGGGCGGTGCTAGGCGCCCCCTCTGTCCTGCCAGACATCTCCCCCTCAAGGGGGGAGATTGGCAGCTTCACCCGCGCCACTCTTCTTTCGACTTAGAAAATTGGCGAGATCCGAAAGTGACATCCGATCTCCCCCTTGAGCGGGAGATGCCCGGCAGGGCAGAGGGGGGTACAGCGCAACCCTATCGGTCAAAGCTGAATCGTGAAGCGATCAGGAGTATCCTTGCCGACGCCCGCCCCACTCATCGAAATGCGCGGCATCACCAAGAGCTTCGGCGCCGTCAAGGCGAACGAGGCCGTCGACCTCATTGTCGCGCCGGGCGAGATCCTCGGCCTGCTGGGCGAGAACGGCGCCGGCAAGACGACGCTGATGAACGTGCTGTTCGGTGCCTACGCGCCGGACGCCGGCGAAATCCTCATCCAGGGTCAGCCAGTGAGGATCACCAGTTCGGCCGATGCGCTGGCCGCTGGCATCGGCATGGTGCATCAGCATTTTCATCTGGCGCCAAGACTGACGGTCCTGGAAAATCTGCTCATCGGTATCCCGGGAAAATCGGGGCGGATCGATCGCGCCGGCGGGCTGGCGCGGTTGGCAGAAATCAGCCGCCAGCACGGGCTGACGCTTGATCCCGATCTGCCGGTTTCGGCGCTGTCGGTCGGCGAACAGCAGCGGCTGGAGATCGTCAAGGCGCTGTTTCGCGGCGCCAGGCTCTTGATCCTCGACGAGCCGACGGCGGTGCTCGCGCCAAGCGAGGTCGACGGACTGTTTTCAGCGCTGCGCTCGATGGCGGCACAGGGCCTCGGCATCGTCTTCATCTCGCACAAGCTCAACGAGGTGCGGGCGCTCACCCATCGCTGCACCGTGCTGCGGCACGGCCGTGTCGCGGGCCGTGTCGACGATCCCGCCAACACCACCTCGGCGGCGATGGCACAACTGATGTGCGGCCACGAAATCGTACCGCCGGCAAGGGGCGCGTCGACGCCCGGTGCCGATGTGCTGACGCTCGACGGCATTTCCACTTCGCGTCATTCAGGCACCGTGCTGCGCGATGTGTCGCTTGCCGTTCGCGCCGGTGAAATCCTCGGCATCGCCGGCGTGTCGGGCAATGGCCAGCGGGCGCTGGCCGAGGTGATCTCCGGCGTGCGCGTGCCCGACGCCGGCCGGATGACGATCGCCGGCCAGATTGTATCGCGGTTCTCGCCGCGCGAAGTGCAGGCGCTTGGCCTCGGTCGCATCCCGGAAGACCGCATGACGACTGGCCTGGTCACCAATCTGCCGCTCGCCGATTCCATGGTGCTGCCGCGCATCGGTACCGCCTCCTTTTCAGCCAAGGGCCTGCTCAAGCCGGATGCGATCCGCGCCTTCGCCGAAGCGCAGATCAAGGCCTATGACATCAGATGTCCCGGGCCGATGACCCGCGCCGGGGCGCTATCCGGCGGCAATCTGCAAAAGGCGCTTCTGGCCCGCGAGCTCGCCTTCGATCCGAAGGTGCTGATCGTTTCCCAGCCGATGCGCGGCCTCGACATCGGTGCCGCCCGCTTCATCCACGAAAAATTCCTCGACATGCGGACCAAGGGCTGCGGCATCATCGTCATCGGCGAGGATCTCGAAGAGCTGCTGGTGCTCTGCGACCGCATCGCGGTGATGTATGAAGGCCGCATCGTCGGCACGCTCGACAGCGCCGATGCGACGATCGCGCGGCTCGGCCTGATGATGACCGGGGCGGAGGGCCACAGCTGATGTTTCGCCTGGAAGTCCGCACCTCCACGCCCGCCTGGTTCAATCTGGCGCTGCCGCTGCTGGCGATCGGCGCCACTCTTGTCCTGTGCAGCGGCCTCATCGCGCTGGCCGGCGCCGGCGTGCTGGAATCCTATGGGGTGATGTTCACGGCCTCGCTCGGGGACAGCTATGCGATCACCGAAACGCTGGTGCGCGCCGCACCGATGATCTTCACCGGTTTGGCGGTCGCCGTCGCCTTCCGTGCCAAATTCTGGAACATCGGCGCTGAAGGGCAATTGCTGGCCGGCGCGGTCGCCAGCTGCTTTGTCGGCGCGATCCCGATGCCGGGGCCGCTCGCCATGCTGCTGATGGCTATCGCAGGTGCCGCCGCTGGTGCTGCCGTCGCCCTTGTTCCGGCCACGCTGCGGGTCAAGTTCAAGGTTGACGATGTGGTCAGCTCGCTGCTGCTCAATTCGGTCATCTACTACGCCCTGATGGCGCTGATCGAAGGGCCGTGGAAGGATAGTTTCAGTGGCTATCCGATCTCGCCGCCGATCGAGGACTCGGCCAACTTTCCGGTGCTGATCGAAGGCACGCGCCTGCATCTCGGCGTCGTGGTGGCGCTGATCGCCGCACCTCTGATCTGGTTCCTGATCGCGCGCACGACGCTTGGTTTCAGGATCAGGGTCACCGGCGAAAATCCGGAGGCCGCACGCTATGGCGGCATCCATGTCGAACGCGTGCTGCTCTCGACCGCGCTGCTGTCGGGTGCGCTGGCTGGGCTTGCCGGCGTCGGCGAAGTCGGCGGCGTGCATTTCCAGGTGATGAGCGATATCTCGCCGGGCTACGGCTATTCCGGCATCGTCGTCGCCATGCTGGCGCGGCTCAATCCGTTGGGCGTGGTGCCGGCGGCGATCTTCCTCGCCGCCGTGATGACCGGCGCCGAGGCGATGTCGCGGGCAACGGGCGTGCCGGCCTTCCTCAGCGATGTCATCCAGGGGACAGCGCTGCTCGCCATGCTGGTGGCGCTGCTGTTCACCGCCTACCGCATCCGCCGCGTGGGGACAGCCTCATGAGCGCGGTGTTCGAACAGATTTTTCAGGTCGGTTTCCTGGCCGCCATCATCCGCATCGCCACGCCGCTGGCCTTCGCCACGCTGGGCGAGATGTTCTCCGAGCGGGCGGGCGTGCTCAATCTCGGCATCGAAGGCATCATGCTGCTCTGCGCCATGACCGGCTTCACCGCCACCAGCCTGAGCGGCAGCCTGTGGCTCGGCGTGCTGGTGGCGGTGCTGACCGGCATGCTGATGGGTGCGCTGCATGCGCTGTTCACGGTGGCGCTCGGCCTCAGCCAGCATGTCTGCGGCATTGGCGTGACGCTGTTCTCATCGGGCCTCGCCTATTTCCTCTACCGGCTGATCTTCGGCCAGCAATCGGTGCCGCCAAGCATCAAGGGTTTCCAGACGCTGCCGATCCCGGTCCTCTCCGACATTCCGGTGCTCGGGCCGGCCGTGTTCAACCAGTTCGCGCTGGTCTACATGGCGATCCTGGCCATCCCGCTCGCCGCCTTCGTGCTCTACCGCACGCCCTGGGGCCTGTCGGTGCGCATGGTCGGCGAGAACCCTCGCGCGGCCGATTCGGCTGGCGTCAGCGTCATTGCCACGCGTTTCCAGGCCGTCATCCTCGGCGGTGCGCTGATGGGGCTGGCTGGCGCGTTCCTGTCGATGGCGCAGTTCAACGCCTTCACTTTCGGTGTGGTGTCGGGGCGTGGCTGGGTGGCGATCGCGCTGGTCGTGTTCGGCCGCTGGGACCCGTGGCGCTCGGCGGGTGCCGCGCTGCTGTTCGCCTTCGTCGATGCGCTGCAGTTGCGCATGCAGGCGAGCGGGCTCGGGCATATACCCTACGAAGCATTCCTGATGCTGCCCTTCATCTTCACGATCGTCGCGATGGCCTTCATGTCGCGCAACGCGGTGGCGCCGTCGGCGCTGCTCAAGCCGTTCCGAAGGGAAGAGCGCTAGAGGGCTTGGCGTCTTTTCCTCTCCCCCGATCGACGGGGGAGAGGAAGGCGCCAAGCTGTCCCTGAGAAGCCTCACATCGCCGTAAAGCCATTGTCGACGAACAGATGCGCGCCGTTGACGAAGCTCGACTCGTCGCTGGCCAGATACAGCGCTGCCTTCGCCACCTCCTCAGGCTCGCCGATGCGGCCCTGCTGCGCGGCGAGTGCCGCATCGGAAACGTCGACGCCAAGCTTGCCGAGGTCGGCGACCTCGCGCAGTCCATGCGGCGTCCTGATAAAGCCGGGGCAGACGGCGTTGCAGCGGATGTTGCGGTCGCGGAACTCGACGGCGATGGCGCGGGCGAACATGTGGCAGGCGCCCTTGGTGGTGTCGTAGAGCACCTCCATCGGCGTCGCCGCCACCGCCGAGATCGAGGAGGTGCAGACGATCGAGCCGCCGCCGGCCGCGATCATGCCGGGCAGCACGGCGCGCGTCATCAGGAACATCGAACGGACATTGACGGCATGCAGCCAGTCCCATTCCTGCACGGTCGTCTCCAGGAACGGCTTTATCACAATGGTGCCGGCATGGTTGAACAGCACCGTGGCCGGCCCGAGTTTCTCCGTCGCGCCCCTTACCGCCGCTTCGACCTGGGCTTCGTCGGATACGTCGGCGACAAAATGCTCGGCTATGTGCCCCCGCGCGCGGATCGCCGCCGCCGTTGCCGCGGCCGCCTCGCCATTGCGGTCGATGATCGCCACCTTGGCGCCTTCGGCCGCGAACAGCTCCGAGGCCGCCCCGCCCATTCCCGTCGCGCCGCCCGAGATAATGGCGACCTTGCCGGCCAGTCTTGTGCCCATGCTTTTTACTCCCGTCCCGTTTCAGTGGCTTTTCGTCTTCGATCGCAATGCTATCCCTCGCGCTCAGGATGGCCAAGGGAGCCACCGGAGACAGCGAATTCCTCTTCCGGTGACAGCACCAGGCGATGGCGGCGGTAGAAGGCGAAGTAGGCGAGGCCGATCGCATACCACACCGCCGCCGCGATCGCCGCCCAGCGGTAGAGCGGATCGAAGAACTGGTAGGCCAGCGTCACGATGCAGATCAGGATCGTGGCGTAGGCGCCGAACTTGCCGAGCGGGCTGACGAAGGGGCGAGTAATCGAGGCATAGAGCGTGCGCAGGCGCAGGTATGCGATGCTCTGCAGGATGTAGGACACCATCCCGGCGAAGACGATCATCGAGACCAGGAAGCCGCCCATGAAGGCGACATTGTTCTCGCCGCCGAGATACCAGACCACGAGCAGCATCAGCAGCGCCATGGCGGAGCCGGTGGCAAGCGCCCGATTGGGTGTCTTGGTGCGGGCGCCGGTCACCGAAAGTGCCGTCGGCAGATAGCCGGCGCGCGACAGGGAGTAGATGTTGCGGCCGGAGGCAAAACTGCCGGCGAAGAAGCTGGCGGCAAGGCCGAGCACCGCGACCGAAGCCAAAAGCTTGGCCCAGCCGTCGCCGAAGATGGTGCGGAAGCCGTCAAGCAGCGGTTCGCCGGAAGAGCCCATGGCGTGCGCGCCATGCGGGATCGAGGCGCTGAAGAACAGAACGCCGAGTGCCAGCGCAATCAGCGTCACGATCGACAGGATCAGCGCACGCGGCATGTCGCGGGTGGGGTTCTTGGCCTCCTCCGCCGTCAGCGGCAGCTGTTCGACGGCCAGGAACATGTAGACGCCGAAGGGCAGGGCCAGCATCACGCCGGTGAAGCCGAAGGGCAGCCAGGGGCCATTGCCGTCCGCCAGTGCCGCCGGACCGTCCGCCGCGGCGCCGATGTTCAGCGCGTATCTGAAGAAATCGACATGCGGGATGGCGACGACGAAGAAGAACACAAGCACGGCGATCGCCGCGACGGTCACATAGATCACCACCTTCATCGATAGTTCGAGGCCGCGCAGCGACAGGCCGAGCATGACGACGTAGCCGGCCACCCACCACAACGGCAGCGCGCTTTGCGGCGTGCCGAAGATCGCGGCGAGATAGGAGCTCATGAAGAACATGTTGGCGGCCGGCGCCAGCACAAACTCGATGTTCTCGGCAAGGCCGGTTGTGAAGCCGCCCCAGGGACCGAGCGCGGTGCGCGAGAAGGAATAGGCGCCGCCAGTATGCGGCAAGGCGGCGCTCATCTCGCCGATCGAGCAGCACAGGCAGATATACATGAAGCCGATAATCAGCGCGGCCAGCAGCATGCCGCCGAAGCCTCCTTGCGCGAGGCCGATGTTCCAGCCGGAATATTCGCCGGCCACCACGGCGCCGACGCCCATCATCCACAGCGAGAACAGGCCGGCGTGGCGCTGCAATTGGCGCTGTTCGAAATACTGCTTGTCGACGGTCTGATAGGTAACGCCGGCCGTGCCGCGCTCCATTGCTTGCTCTGTCATCGCTGTTCCCCTTCTTTTCCAGCGAAGCGTGGCCGCTTCGCTCTCTTGCGATCGGGGCATAGTTCAAGAGCACGTCACCAGCGTATATATCCCCAAGGAGATATGTTCCGCGCGAACCGCAACGCGCAGGATATGCAGGCAAGGAAGCGAGGATGGGTTCACTGGAGATGGCGGCGCTGGCGGGCTGGCATGACGCCTTGCCGGAGTTGGTGCCGCTGATCGGAAAACCGGGATTTGCCGCAAAGCTCGATAACGCCTTGCGCGAGGTAGCCCCCTTTGATCTCAGCTGTGCGTTCGCCTATCCCGGCCGCGACCGGCCGATGTTCCTGCATGATGGGCTGGGCGCGGTGTCCTCGACCCAGATCATGACCAACTACCTCAACGGCACCTATCTGCTCGATGCCGTCTATTCGGCCTGCCTGCGCCGCGCGCCGCAAGGGCTGCATCGCCTCGTCGACCTGGCGCCGGACGCCTTCTTCGAGGGCGAATATTACAATTCGCCCGACGTGCATCCCTGCATTTCGATGGAATCGGGTACGCTGGCGGAGGAGATCGTCTTCCTCGTTCCGGTCCAGGGCAGCTTCTACATCGCCTATTCGCTGCTGCGGGCGAATGGCAGCCCGGCTTTCTGCGAGAAGGATTTCGAGCGACTGCAGCGGACGGCGCCGATGGTGACCAGCCTGGCGCAACGGCATTGGGAGCATCTGGCGCCGGCCGGTTCGGACAACGAACCGGTCCAGCAGCCTACCGGCCAGGATGTCGAACAGGCGTTCGAGACCTTCGCGCCGTCGCGGCTGACGCGGCGCGAGCAAGGCATCGTCAGCCTGATCCTGCGCGGCCATTCCTCGATGTCGATCGGCCGCATCCTTGAGATCGCCGAGGGCACGGTGAAGATCCATCGCAAGCACATCTATGCCAAACTCGACATTTCCAGCCAGACGGAACTGTTCAACCTGTTCATCAAGCATCTGCTGGCGGGCCGATGACAAAGCCGATGGGCCTGAAAAACATCGCAAGCCGGTGATCCGGCTGGCTTTTTGCGTCGGACGAACAGACCCGGATACGCTAAATCCTGGTTGAAAATACCGATCCTTCCAAGATTTTGAGAAATTCATTCCAACAAATGGCATAAAATAGCAATCGACAAAGTCTACAAGTTTTATAGATTAACGGGCGAGACGGAGGTCGATATGTCGTATATCCAGAACGCTCAGACTGACAGCAGCGGCCAGAGGCTGGCCAATGCCCAGACCTTTCGCCCGGCCTATGCCGGAGCTTTCGCCTATCTCGTCTTTGCCCTTGCGTTCGTGTTCACCGGGGCCGTCGTTCTGGGCCTCATTCCCTAAGGCGTCGGACCGGCAGGGGTTAGTTTCCCCACTGTCTTCAGGCAATCGGAGTTGAATGAACCGGATCCCGGTGCGTTTGCGCGCGACCGTGGGTTCGCATTTCACAGCATCCATGATTCCAGCGATGGAGGAGATGACAATGCCGATCGAATTCACCCATGTCCCGGGCAAGTCCACTGAGGCCGCCGTTCCCTTCTTCTACGATTTTGCCGAGACCGCGACCAAGCTCGGGCTGATCGAGGATGGCGGCTTCCAGAAGATCGTCGTCGACGATCCGGCCGGACTGCTGACCAATATGGATCTTGGTGCCCAGGTGCTCAATCGCACCGCGTCGCTGGAAGTGGTGCTGACCCATTGGGCCGGCGTGATCGAACCGACGGTGGCGGCCCGCCAGCTGGCATCGATCGACAGGGAGAGCGGCGGACGGCTGGCGCTTCGGATGATCAGCGAGCCATTGAACGACGACGACGCCGAGACGCGGCCCGTCGGACATGGCGTGATCTGGCAGCGCATCGACGAATATCTGGTGCTTTTGAAGCGGCTTTGGTCGAACGACCGGCCTTTCGACCATGAAGGCGCCTTCTACAGCATCAAGGGCGGCTATATCGAGCGCAAGGGTCCGCATGGCGCCGACCTTGTCATCCGCATGGGCGGCCAATCGGGAACGGCCCTGAAGGTGGCCGGGCGGCATGCCGATGTCTTCGAACTGGCACCGGGCTCGATTGATGAGGTCCGGCAGCTGATGGAGCGGGTGCGCGGTGCCGCCGCCGAACATGGCCGGGCCGGCAAGCTGCGCTTCGCGCTTCCGGTGAGGATCCATCAAGGCGCATCCGCCGCCGGCTACAAGGCGGTCGATCTGTCTGGCCCGCCAGCTCAAGCCGCCCTGTCGCTGCTTGCCTATGCCGGGCTCGGGATCGACGAATTCATGATCATTGGCGTCGACACGCCGCGCGAGATCGCGACGGCCGGCCGCGAAACCATCGCCTTGCTGCGTAACTCGCTGGCACGCCGCGAACAGGATGCTTTCCAGCCGGGAGCCTATGCGCCTCGCGGCGGGCTGGAGACGCGGGCCGCAGGCTGAAGCCGATCAATCGTCTGCGTGAGGCCTGTCGCCGAGACGCGACAGGCCGTCGATGACGGCGGCTGAATCGGCCACTACACCGAAGACGCCGTCTTCCACCGTTACCATGTGAAGCGCCGCCTCGTGCGCTCGCTGGTCGCCGCTGGCACAGGCATCCGAGATCGTCAGGCACTGAAAATTGCGGTCGCAGGCTTCGCGCAGCGTGGTGTGGACGCAGACATCGGTCGTGCAGCCGGAAAACATCAGATGCGTGATGCCTTGCGCGCGCAGCACCAGCTCGAAGTCTGTATAGGTGAAGGCGCTGTTGCAGGTCTTGTCGACGATGATGTCATCGGGCGCGACGTCGATTTCCGGAACGATCTGGAATCCCGCTCCCGAGCGCAGCAGGATTTCGGTTCCGTCGAGGCCGGAGCGCTTGCGGCGCCATTTCTCGTAGGGCGTCATGTCGGCCATGTCGGCGCGATAACCCTGCCTCGTGTGGATGACCCTCACGCCAGCTCCGCGCGCGGCTGATATCACCCGGTTCACGGTGGGCAGGATCGCCCGCAGCGGCGAGGGATCATATCCCTGTTTGGCGAAATAGCCCGTCGTGGACAGGAAATCCTGCTGCAGGTCGATGACGACAAGTGCTGTGTTTTCGGCCACCAGCCTGCCGTCATAAGGGAAGTCGAAGGGCGTTGCCTTGATCATTGATGGCTCCCGGTTTCGACCAACCATAATCGTTCAATGCGCCGATACCAGATGCTGGGCGTCGTGCAGGCGCCGGTAGACGCCATCGGCATGGATCAGCTCCTGGTGCGAGCCCTGCTCGACAATGCCGGATTCGGAGACGACGACGATGCGGTCGGCGCCGCGTATCGTCGCCAGCCGGTGCGCGATGACCAGCGTGGTGCGGCCTTGCGCCAGTTCGGCCAGCGCCTTCTGGATCTCGCGCTCGGTCTGGGTGTCCAGCGCCGAGGTTGCCTCGTCGAGGATCAGGATCGGTGGATTCTTCAGGAACATGCGGGCGATCGCCAGCCGCTGTTTCTGGCCGCCTGACAGTTTCACGCCACGCTCGCCGATGATCGTGTCATAGCCGGCCGGCAGGCCTGAGATCATGCCGTCGAGCTGTGCCCGCCGCGCGGCGTCGGCGATCGCCTCGTCCGAAGCGCCGAGTCGGCCATAGGCGATGTTTTCGCGAACCGAGCCGCCGAACAGGAACACATCCTGCTGGACGATGCCGATCTGGCCGCGCAGCGAGGCCAGTGTCATGTCCCTGATGTCGATGCCGTCGATGCTGATCCGGCCGGCGCCGACCTCGTAGAAACGCGGCAGCAGCGAGCAGATGGTGGTCTTGCCGGCGCCGGACGGACCGACGAAGGCAATGGTCTCGCCGGCGCGGATCGTCAGGTCGACATCCTTCAACACCGGCTTGCCGTCGCCATAGCCGAAGCTGACATCGCGGTATTCGATGTCGCCCTTGAGCCCGCTGACGGCCACGGCGTTGGGCCGGTCGGCGATGTCGGGTTCGGTGTCGAGCAGTTCCGTATAGCGGCGGAAGCCGGCAATGCCCTTGGGATAGGTCTCGATCACCGAATTGATCTTCTCGATCGGCCGCACGAAGACACCGACCAGGAGCAGGAAGCCGACGAAGCCGCCATTGCTGAGGCTCCCCGTGATGACCAGGTAGCTGCCGGCGATCATCACCACGAGCTGGATCAGCCTGATGCCCATATAGTTCAGCGAGTTCGAGGCGGACATGATGCGGTAGGCGTCGAGCTTGGTCTGGCGGTAGCGCTGGTTGTCATGCGCGAACAGGGCGCGCTCATGCTCCTCATTGGCGAAGGCCTGGACGACGCGCATGCCGCCGACATTTTCCTCGATGCGCACGTTGAAATCGCCGACGCGCCCATAGAGCGCCTGCCAGTTGCGTTCCATGCGGTCGCCATAGCGCATCGTCACCCAGGCGATCACGGGCACGATCACCGCGGTGATCAGCGCCAGGTGCATGTTGACCGTGAACATCAGCACGAAGGCGCCGGCGAAGGTCATGATGGCGATGAACAGGTCCTCGGGGCCGTGGTGGGCGATCTCGCCGATCTCCTCCAGGTCCTTGGTGACGCGGCCGACGAGATGGCCGGTCTTGTGGTTGTCGTAGAAGCGGAAAGACAGTTTCTGCAGATGGTCGAAACTCTTGCGCCGCATCTCGGTCTCGATGTTGATGCCGAGCATGTGGCCCCAATAGGTGACGACAGCCATCAGCGCGGTGTTGAGCAGATAGATCACCAACAGGCCGATCGAGGCGATGATGATCAGGGTCCAGTCCTGCTGCGGCAGGAGCTGGTCGACGAACGCGCGCACAGCCATCGGAAAGCCGAGTTCGAGCAGTCCGGCGAGCACGGCGCAGGAGAAATCGAGCGCGAACAAGCCCTTCCAGGGCGCGTAGTAGGCAAGGAAACGTCTGATCATCGCAGTGAACCGCATGCTGTCTTGATGGGCGGGGGGATGGAGCGTGCACCGGCCGTCATCGCTGGGCGCTGCTTACAGGTGGCGGCGCAGCGGGGGCAATATGCCAGTCCGGACTTCATTTTTCTGATTCTGGCCGCGAGATCGACGGCCGGGATGATTTGTTGATTGTTGCAGTCATCTTAAATGTTGACTAGTAAGGTCATGTTTCATAGTCAACCGGACATTGGACTGCCGAGGCCAGAAATTGGAAATGCGAGTGGCCGCACTGGAGACACCATGACCGTGGCTGAAGCCGAGGCCGCCTTCCATATCGACGCGGTGCGGTTTGCCGTCGGCGAGCGGACGCTGCTTGGCCCTGTCTCGCTCGAACTGCGGCGCTCGCGCGTCTACGGGCTGATCGGTCACAACGGCTCGGGCAAGTCGACGCTGATCAAGCTGCTGGCGCGCCAGCAGCCGGCAAGCTCCGGCGCCATCACCTTCGCCAGGCGGCCGTTGCCGCAATGGGGCGCTCGTGAGCTCGCCCGCGCGCTCGCCTATCTGCCGCAGACGACGCCGGCGGCGACGGGCCTCACGGTGCGCGAACTGGCGGCGCTCGGGCGTTATCCCTGGCATGGCGCGCTTGGCCGCTTCAGCGGGGAGGATAGGCGGCATGTCGAGGAGGCGCTTGTCCTGACCGACATGGAAGGCTTCGCCGACCGTCTGGTCGATGAATTGTCCGGCGGCGAGCGCCAGCGAGCGTGGCTTGCCATGCTGGTGGCGCAGAACGCCGGCGTGATGCTGCTCGACGAACCGATCTCCGCACTCGACATCGCCCACCAGGTCGAGGTGCTGGGGCTGGTCAAGGAACTCAGCCGCAAGCGCGACCTCTGCGTCGTCGTCGTGCTGCACGATCCCAACATGGCGGCGCGCTATTGCGACGAGCTGATCGCGCTGAAGGACGGCAAGCTGCTGACGCGCGGGACACCGGGCGAAATCATGCGGGGCGACGTGCTGAGAGGCATTTTCGGCGTGGAGATGGGCGTGTTCGCGCACCCGGTTACCGGACAACCCGTCGGCTATGTGCAGTGACGAGATCTGACGCGGTGGCGCAATAGGAAGCGGCTGGTCGCTGCGAGAACAAGGAAGAAGCTTTTGTCTAGAACTCGTTTGTTGGCGGCGTTGGTCGCATCGGTGATCCTGGCAGGCGGCGGGGCCGTGGCCCAGGAGCAACCGGCCGCTACTGCTCCCGCGGCCGAGGCCCCCGCCGCTCCCGCCGCACCGGCCACGATGGCGCCCGCGCAGCCAGTTGGCCAGCCGGCCACGGCGGAGCCTGCCGAAGCCGCGCCCGCGGGGGCCATGGAGCTGAACCTGCCGCACGATTTGTCGCCATGGGGCATGTTCATGGCCGCCGACATCATCGTGAAGGCGGTGATGATCGGGTTGGCCTTCGCCTCGCTCGTGACCTGGACGATATGGCTGGCCAAATCGCTGGAGATTTTCGGTGGCAAGCTGCGCGTCCGCCGGGCAGTCCGCGCGATCGGCGATGCCGCGACGCTGAAGCAGGCCAGCCGCGCGCTCGACCGCAGCGGCGGTCCCGGCGCGCTTCTGGTAAAGGCGGCTGAAGAAGAGACCGCGCTTTCGGCCGGCGCGCTCGACCACGTCGGCGGCGACGGACTGAAGGAACGCGTCACATCGCGCCTGTCGCGCATCGAGGCGGCGGCGTCGCGGCGCATGTCGCGCGGCACCGGCGTGCTGGCGACGATCGGCTCCACCGCGCCGTTCGTCGGCCTGTTCGGCACCGTCTGGGGCATCATGAATGCCTTCATCGGCATCTCGCAGGCGCAGACCACCAATCTCGCCGTGGTCGCGCCGGGCATCGCCGAAGCGCTGCTTGCCACCGCGATGGGTCTCGTCGCGGCAATTCCGGCGGTGGTGATCTACAACGTCTTCGCCCGCTCGATAGCCGGCTACCGGCAGATCCTCGCCGACGCCTCGGCGGGCGTCGAACGGCTGGTCAGCCGCGACCTGGACTTCCGCACTGTCTCGCCAACGACAGCCGTGGCGGCGGCGTAGCGGGGCGACACCATGGGAAGCAGAATCCGACAGACCATGGATGACGATCTCGAGGAGAACCACGAGATCAACGTCACGCCCTTCATCGATGTCATCCTGGTGCTGCTGATCATCTTCATGGTCGCCGCGCCGCTGGCGACGGTTGACGTCAATGTCGATCTGCCGGGGTCGACGGCGACGCCCGCGCCCCGGCCCGAAACGCCGCTGTTCCTGACCTTGAAGGATGATCTCACGCTGGCGATCGGCAATGACACCGTGCCGCGCCCGGCCTTCGCGGCGACGCTGGAAGCCAGGACCAAGGGTGACAAGCAGACGCGCATCTTCCTGCGCGCCGACAAGGCGGTCGCCTATGGCGACCTGATGGAGGCCATGAACCTGTTGCGCGGCGCCGGCTATCTGAAGATCGCGCTGGTCGGCCTGGAGACGGGGTCCACGGCCGATGCACCGGCACAAGCGGGAGCTGCCGCGCCATGACGCAGTCCGCCGCCTTGCCCACGATGCAACTATCGCGCTTCGGCTGGCGCGATCTTGGTCTTTGGGCGGGGGCGGCGACGCTTATCCTTGGAGCCCATGTCGCGGTTGCCTATGCCGTGCAGACCTTCAGCATGGTCAATGAAGCGGATGGCGGTCCGCCACCGGCCCAGGTGATCGAGATGGCACCCATGACGGTGATGCCGGCCGTGGAGGAAGAGGTCGCGGCACTGGACGCAGTGATGCCTGACCAGAGCGAGCCAACGCCAACACCGACGACGGAGCCAGCGCCTGAACAGGTCGAGAAGGCGGAACCGGTTACCGAACAGCCGGAAGCGGTTGCGCCCGACGAGACCGAGCCGACCCAGATCGAAAAGACGGAGCAGGTCGATCAGCCGCCACTCGACGAGGTGGTCCCGGACATTGTCGAGGCTGTGGCCCCGGAGGTAGTCATTCCGTTGCCGCAGGCGAAGCCGATCGAGACGCCAAAGCAAAAGAAACCGGTCGAGGCCAAGGCCAAAAAGCCTGTCGACAAGCCCAAGCCGAAGAAGGAAAAGACGGCACCGCCCAAGACGGTGACCGCCGCCAGCGCCGATGCCAAGCCAGCGGCCAAGACAGCCGCGCCGAAGTCGGCGGAAGCGACGGGGCGATCCGGCTACTCCAGCAAATGGGATTCAAAACTGCGTTCATGGATCAATCGGCACACGCGCTATCCGAGTGCGGCGAGAGCCCGACGCGTCGAAGGCAGTGCCTACGTCACGTTCACGGTCGACTCATCCGGCCGGGTTCTGGCCGCCAGGTTGACCCGTTCCTCAGGCAATGCCGACCTGGATCGGGCGGCACTGTCCGTGCTCCAGGGTGCTACCGTGCCGGCACCTCCGCCTGAACTTGGCGGGCGCCAAAGCCGCACGGCGCCGTTCGTCTTCAACCTGCGCAATTAGCGCGGGTCCTGGGGCGAAACGATGGCGTGATGGCCCCTCGCGCGGGCAGCGATCGATCAGCAGCTCATCGACTGGCACAGCGCTTCGACCTGCTCCAGGTAGAAGCGGCATTTCGTGCGCAGGAGCCGGAGGTTCGGATCGTCGGCGCCGTTGATCTCGATGGTTTGCATCATGAAATCGAAATGGATGTGAAAGGCGTCCACCGCGCCCCAGAGGCTGTCGGCCTGCCAGGTGTCGGCCATCGCCATGGAGATCAGTTGCCGGGCCTCGACGCGCGCGGCATCCGGTGATGCCGGTCGACTGGCGATCAGGACATGGAGCCGGCCGAAGACGCTTTCCCTGGAGTCGGCGCTCCTGATGGGTGCGATCATGTTCATTGGCGGGTCCCCCTCGATTCTCCAGGCATGATGTCAATTCTGCGGACTGCGGGCGATCAAGGCGGGGATCGCTGCGGTATCGGACGGCCGACCCCTGATGATGTTGGCAAGCTCTGCGTCGGCCTGCTCGAACCAATAGACCATGTCGGGACGCTCAAGGTCGCCGGCTGCCTTTTTCAGGAGCGGCAGCAGGGTTTGCAGCGCACACAGTGTCTCCCACCGGTTCGGCTGAGAGCCCACCGGCGCGCACAGGGCTGATGGTTGCATCCGCTACGCTCTCCGTGGCTGAGCGTGTTCCTTTACATTCGGCCTGGGATGCATCGGGTTGCCGCTGAGCTGGGCATGCCTTGCCGGCCGCGCGCCGCGCAGGACGTCGAAGGCTTCGGCATAGGCCATGCCCAGCAGATAGGAGATCATGGGAAAACGGCTTGCTTCGGCCATCTGCACCAGCTCATTGGTCATCGATGCGATATATTGAAGACTATCGATCTCTGACTGCCGTAAGGAATGATTTGCCACGTGTTGCTCCTGTAATCGGATGGAACTCGGGAAACGCGTACTGGCTACACTGGACATACTGAGTCGGCTAATTAATAGAGTGGCCCGCCGGATGCGGGCTTGGTTCCGGGGTCGAGAGGGTCAACGCATAAACAGGTGCGTCCGTGAGACGGTCGAGGCCAAGGAGGCGCTTGATCGCCGAATGGCTGAGCGCTGCCGTGGGGCAGGCCGACAAGCCATGTCGGGTCGCCGCCAACATCACGTTCTGGCCGATATGGCCGGCCTCGATCAGCACGACACGATAGGCGTTGGCATCCTCATATTTCCACATGGTGCGGTCGAGCCTGGCGCAGAGCAGGATCAGGCATGGCATGGTATCGGCCCATTCCTGCCCGCCGACCAGTTCGGAGATCTTCGGCAGATGGTTGGCAGGAATCCTGCCGAGGTCGTGATCGGCGGCGGAATAATGATAGACGCCGGGATCCAGACCCTCGACACCAAGCGCGACCACATAGGCCTCATAAGGATTCCGCGCGCCGCCCGAAGGGGTCATGCCCAGCGGCAGGGCGCCAACGCAGTTGCTGGTCTCGCCGGTAATGCCCATGCCCGCGAACAGGCAGTCGGAGAGCTGCCGCGCGGTGATGGTGGGCGCGGCCGCGGTGCGGTTGGTGCGGCGCCGCGCCATCAGGCTCAGCAGTTCGTTGTCATCGAGTGCGTTCGGCAGCCGGATGGCGCCGGTGGCATTCTTGAGCATGAGGTCGGGCTGCGCGACATGACCGGCGCGTTCGATCTGGCGGGCCTCGGCCTGTTCGATGGTCATGAACTCTGAGTCCTGGACGCAGAAATGCATCAGCGCGGTCGGAATGCCCCAGCTCCACTGTCCGGAGAACTGTGTTTCCTGTGCGGCCAGCGGCGAGCCGGCGGTGACCAGGGCGGAAAAATCAAGCAATTGCGGCACGACGGCATTGAGGTCGGATTTCGACCATCCGTGGGCGCGTGCAATCTCCGCCGTGGAGGCCCATTCGTCCCAGGATGCAAGAAGACCGATCACCTCGGGGCTGCAGTCGAAGACACTTCTGGTCAGGAAATTGCAGGCCGTGACCTTGTTGGTCCCGGGATAGAAGACAAGCGTTTTTGAAGAGCGCATTTTCATGATGCTGAATGCCGTTTTGTGAATGTGAGGCGCCGACGGGCGAACATCCCGTCGGCGCCGAACGACTTCAGCGCTTGTTGTAGTGCATGCCCTGCGAAAAGAAGACGGTCTGCGTGCCCGCGGCAACCGTCAGCTTCGGGGCATTGTTCACTTTCTTGGCCATTTTCGTCCCTTTCCCGACCCCCCAATGGGATCTGTTGAAAGATCCCCACCGTGGGATCCGCGAGAAGAAAGGTAAGGTCGAAAGAGTTAATGGTGTGTTAAAACCGTAGTAAAAGGCACGCGATCTAAAATATCTTTCTTCGCGATAAAGTTTAGAAAATCGATTTTTCTCAGATAGCGAGTAGGTATACGCTAGCATACGCTCTTTCGAGGTATTCTTATTCTTATTTAGCGTAAATTGGGTGCGCGAGGTCAGCCCTGCCCGTCCCGGGCGAGGCTGACGACCAACGGATCGATGCCCGGATCGTCAAGCTTGACGACATGCGCCATGCGGATCGCATGCCGTGGCCGGATGCCGGACATGTCCTGCCGCATGATGACCGATACGAATGCCGGCCCGGTCTCGGTCAGGAGCATGGCCTTGCCGACCAGAACCGGTTCGGAGATCGGCGCCCATTGCACGGAGATCAGCGACGGCTCGCCGGTCTGGCGACGGTTGACGCCGCTGAAATAGATCCAGTTCAGGCGAGAGATCGCCACGCCATAATGATTGCCGCGCGCCCGCGCCCATATCGAGCCACGGCGCTCCGACCACCCGGTGACCCGGCGAAATGTGACCAGTTCGGCCTCGCGACGCACGAAGGTTACCGCCCGCACCAACAGGTCGGAACGGGTCGGGATCGAAAAATAGGTGAAATAGGTGCCTCCCGCGATCGATGCGGCGGGCGGGCGGATCATCTGCTTGAACAGGCTTTCCGAAATCGGCGGCAGGCCGGGGGCCATGGGCTCGGGAATACCCGGGTCGCGGTACAGTTCGGCTTCATCGATGCGGAAGTAGTCGCAGATCAGTTTGGCAGTGGCCTTGTTCGGAACGGTCTGCCCTTGCAGGTAACGTTCGAACTGCGTGCGGTTGATACCCAATTCGCGGCAAACCGCGCTTACGGAGGCATGGTCCTTGCAGAGCCGTCTGAGATTTGCAGCGAGATTCTCGCGTATGGACACGTCTTTGCTTTCGCAGGCGAATTCTTCATTCCGACTCGGAATCCATATAGCGCCTTCGGTCGCCCCCGCCGAAACGCCTTGTCGCAACTCACAGAAAAAACTGATTTGAGAACAGCAGTCTAATGGGGAGGCTTTCAAAAAAAATAGCGCAATCCGACAACAGTCATCGCCATAAGTCCAATTGACAATCTGTCTTGCCTCGGACCTCGCCAAATCGCCTATGGCTTTTTTTGGGGGCTTTGGCGCGCGGAACGCCGCACGCCTTGCATCGCATGTGCTTGCGCCCTGGCGGCGCGCCCAAAAAACGGAGAAGCGATTATTCCGATGGTGGAGCTGAGGAGGGCGTCCACCATGATCTGCAAAGCCTTGCGTACGAAGGGTGCGTAGTGGGAAGCGGGACGGAATGTCCCACTTTCGTGACTCACCTGACAGCAAAATAGATGCCTTGCAAGCCTGGTGAGCGTGACAGCGCCACCCGCCATTTCCTAATTTGAGTGGCCAGCCTTCGTCGCAGCGATTTCTTGCAGAGCCTTGTCAATGTCGCTTGCATAGGTATGCCACCGCTCTTTCGCCTCTTCAGCCGACATTGTTGATTCCGAGCGCTCCATCCCTCGTCGCGCCATCCGCCACCCGGCGTTTTCAGAAACATAGGTGACAGTTCCGTCATCATTGACTGTCAACCACGACTCGGTATTTCCGCTCTCGAATTGAAAAATCGTCACAGGCATTAATAGCTACTCCTTGCCATATGCTCGGCCTTGAATGGCGACCACCGCAAGTGCCGTTCAGTGGCTTTTGCCGACTTCGTCGATGACTTGCTTCAGGTCCCCTCAGAATCAGTTTACGCGTTCAATCTCGTCATTCCGGTTGGACGCCTGACTGGCATCGGTTGAACCGCTCGGGCGCTCGACGCAACACTCATACGCTGTGGTCCGATTTCGCTGGATCCGTACACAGAGAATTTGCTATGTCGAAACGATGATCACAAAAAGCGCAGACGCCGCGATTGCGGCGATACAGAGTGGCGAAAAATTCGTCATCTACAACGGCGATTGCCGCACCTTGCTGAAAGCCTTACCGCCTCGGAGCGTTGCCTTAGCCTTGAGCTCTCCACCCTATTTTCTGGGTAAAGCATTTGATGTCTCCAGGGAGTTGGACGGGTTCTCCAACTTGCATCGAGAAATTTTCCCATACCTACAATCGGTGTTGGAGGAGAGTGGCAACCTAGGTTGGCAAGTTGGTCACCATATCCGCAATGGCGTCTGCACCCCCCTAGATTTTGTCGTTCATGAAATCTTTGGCGCTTCAGCCAGCTGGCGTCTGCGAAATCGTATCGTGTGGACCTTCGGTCACGGAACCCATGCTAAGAACAGGTTTAGCGGCCGACATGAGACTGTTCTGTGGTACTCAGGTGCGCAGAGCTATCATTTTGACCTGGACGCTACTCGGGTACCTCAAAAATATCGAGGAAAAAAGTTCTACAAAGGGCCACGGAAAGGCGAATGGAGCAGCAATCCCGCAGGCAAAAATCCTGGCGACGTTTGGGACATTCCCAACGTGAAGGCCAATCACGTGGAAAAGACAGAGCACCCATGTCAGTTCCCGGTCGCCTTAGCGCAGCGTTTAGTGCGCGCCCTATGTCGGCCTGATGGCCTTGTTTTTGATCCCTTTGCTGGTGTTGCGAGCACCGGCGTTGCGGCTGCAATAGAGGGACGTGCTTTTCTGGGTGCTGAGGTCGACAAACGGTACTGCGAAGTATCAGAGCAGCGATGGCAGGCAGTATTGAGCGAGACTGTTCGCATTCGCCCTATTGACAAGCCCGTCTTTCAGCCTGACCCTAGGTCTGCGGTAGCCAGAGATCCTTATACAAGCTCTGCGCAGGGGGACTACATTTGACGGTGATTGCAGCGCAGGCGCATGCCGAAAAGCGCCTATTCATATCTTTGCTGACGCGAGATATTAGCCTAGCGGATGCATTCCTAGATCTGCTCGACAACTCCATCAATGCAGCAGTCAAGGCGACTGGACTCCAGGAAGGCAACGCGGCAGACTATGTCGCTCTGCTCACTACAGAAGCCAAGCCGCGGTTTACGATCCAGATAGACTTTGACGACTCAAAAGTCGCAATATCTGATGATTGCGGCGGCATAAGCGCAGAAGACGCCAGTACCAAGGTCTTTGTATTCGGCGCTGAAGATGAAAGTCATCTTGATGATCGACTGAGCGTTTATGGGATTGGTCTGAAGAGGGCCATGTTCAAGCTTGGCAATCAGATCGACATGGAGTCACAGCACCCCAAGGGCGGCTTCAAGCTCGATTTGTCGGTGAAGGATTGGCAGGCTTTGAAGGTCACACCGTGGACTTTTCAAATTGAATCGTTAGCGGCAGTCGAGCAAGGGAAGGGACGAACAAACCTAACAGTCACAGAATTACATCCAGCTGTACAGGCTCGATTGCAGAACCCGGTTTTCGAGACAGAGCTAGTCACTCGGATTGGACGGGCTTACTCATTTTTCATATCCCGCATTGTGACAATCAAAGTGAATGGCACGGCTGTCGAGCGAGAGGAAGCGCGCATCAGCTCAAATCAGGCTAGCGAGTCATTCGAGCTAGATGGCGTCTCAGTGGCGATCACGGCGGGACTGGGGACGCCAACCAACGGTGACCGCTATGAGTCCGAGTATGCGGGCTGGAATGTCTATTGCAATGGCCGCGCAGTCATATTTTACGACCGATCGCCCCTGACCGGTTGGGGCGTGGACGGTTACCTTCCATCGTTCCAACCAAAGCACAGGCCGTTTGTCGGGATCGTATTTTTCACTTCAGATGACCCTGAAAAGCTACCGTGGACGACAACTAAGTTGGGTGTGAACACAGACAACATTATCTGGCAACGGGCTGTGCAGCGGATGGCTGATGTTGGACGGCAAGTTACGCGGTATCTAGATAGCAGATATGGAGAGGAAGGAACAACAATCACAATGGCGGAATTGGCTGATGCAATTGGTCAAGGAGAAGAGATCAAGCCAACGCTGAAGGTAACAGCGGTTAGTTTTTCGCCCCCAAAGAGGAAGAGCAGCCCGTTGACCACTGTGCAGTACAAAGTAGACAAGAAGGTATTGCAAGCTGTTAAGGATGCAATTGGTACACCCTCGATGTCCAATGGTGACGCTGGAATATACACATTTGAATATTTTACTGAGAACGAAGTGCACTGAGCATGCCGAGGTCAACCGCTTCGTTCATTGCCTATGATGTACGGCCTGCAAAGCAGACCGAGCGCCGGGGAATTGTGGAGTTCCTAAACTGCGCCAAGCATGCGGGATTCAATGTGGCCTCATACCGGTATGTGGGCTTTGGAGGCACAAAGTTTATCGATTTTCAGCTAATGGATCGATATGTCGGCTTTAGTTCGTATCGTAGTATTGAGCACGATGAAGACATCTTTGATCGCTGTAAGTTTAATAAACCGTTTAATTCTATAGAGATGTATAAAGGGCCTTTCTCTGTATTTCTGTCCACCGATAATTACGATGGGAATTCGGTGTACTGGTTAGATTTTGAGATTGGCCTCAACGGAGAGCTTTTTTCGAATGTCAATGCTATAGCTGCGAGAGCCAAGGATGGCGACGTAATTCTGATTACAATCAAAGGCAACACCCCAGGTGGCAAGGGTACTCCCAAGAGCATTTTGAAGAGTCGTTTGCCGGGGCTGAAGACGTGGATAGAGCGACTAAAACCAGGGCAATTTACAGATAAGCAGTTCCCAAATACCTCAGGCCGAGTGTTGTTAGAGATACTGAAGAGCGCGTTCTCGAACAGGAGCGCAGAGGGTAAGTTTCATACCGTCTTCAAAGTGATCTATGAGGACAGTGTTCCAATGTGCACCGTGGGAGGTGTTTTTTGTCGGCGAGGCTCCCAAAGACCCGGTAAACTCAAACGAGCTGTTGCTAGATCGCTAGCCACTATGTGCCCTAGAGGGGTAGCAGAATTTTACACCGTGCCCCTGTTTAATTTTACAGAGCTTGAGCGCATATTGCTTGATAAGTCCGAGGTGGATAACAGAACGGGATATTCCCGTAGATTGCTCACTCTCGGTCTTAGCTCTGATGAACTCGAGGCCTATTGTAAGGTGTCGCGCTTCATTCCAAAATATATAGAGTCAGCATTTTAGACCCATTGGAAGCGGCGTGAGTGAGACGACGAAATTTTTCTCGTGGATATCAATACAACCAAAGATGCATATTCCCCCATGGGGTGCCTGAGACGCTTCTTTCGGTTTTTGCCTTACATGAAAATTCGAATGTGACCGCCAGGTACAGATCGGAGAGCTAGCGCATGGGAGCCGATACCCCTAGTGGATTGGCCGATGTCGATTGTGCTCCCTATATGGAGCTAAAGGCATCCGGTATCAGTTGTTCTGTTAACATTCCAGATCACATTAATATGTATGATGATAGCTATCCTGACTGATCTAGTCAAAAGATACCAGTTCACCAATATAATGTAATATAATGTATAATAATTAGTAGAATATCAGGTTAAATACCATACTACAGAATTCTGTACATACAATCTTATGTATAAATAGCCTGTATAGCATATACACTATATTCTATAGATGTATAATCCATGCTCACGGTGCTCGAACATGGGAATATTTGATATACATGCCACCAGTTTGCTTCGATCTCGGCCTGTGCTACCAGCTAGAACGCGATCGGTGATCAGATTACATAGCATCGGCACATGAACAGGGCATAGGTACTAAGCTATGGGTCGATTGAAACCTAGCTATGCTAACGAGACTCTTGCTCAGGCCTATGCTTTTTGAGTTCGGCTTTCACGGCCACCGATCGGCTTATCTCAGCCACTATGCCCACAGCGACGCCGATTAGAAGATAGATCAGACCCTGGTCGATAACCTCGCCTGTGGTTTTTGATCCGAAGTATCTGGGAGCTGTAGCTTGGCCTGTCGTGTAAGCGATGGCGAAGGCGGCAACCACTCTAAGGCCGCTAACGACCACTAACAGCCATGCAATGGCCAGCCCTAACTTTGTGAAGATCATGACCCCTCCCTTTCAACTTACCCGTTGTAGCTACCCTGCGCTCAGGACAATCGCAACTAGGCCAGCTCGTTAGGGTATACCCCAGCGGACACATGATCCGGCTCAGAACGAGGCGTACGTTAGGGTTGACATGAGTCAACGGACAGGTGTATCTACGGACATAACCCTATCGTACATTGGAGCTGATGATGTCCGTTATCCTGTATGCCCGAGTTTCAACAACCGATCAGACCATTGAGCATCAAGAAGCCCAGGCTAGGAAGGCCGGCTTTGAGATCGACACTGTAGTTTCGGACAACGGAACATCCGGCTTGAGCACCAAGCTCGCGGATCGCACAGAAGGTAGGCGCCTGTATGACATGCTCCGCATGGGCGATACCCTGGTAGTGCGATGGGTTGATCGGCTTGGCCGGAACTACCAAGACGTTTGCGGTGCAATCAGGGAGTTTATGCGCAGAGGCGTTACAATAAGAACGGTCATCAACAACATGACCTTTGATGGTGCGACCACCGATCCAATTCAACTGGCCGTCCGTGATGCACTTATCGCTTTCATGGCAGCAACCGCTCAGGCGCAAGCGGAGGCAACGAAGGAAGCGCAGAAGGCGGGCATTGCACATGCCAAGATGAAGTCGGTGAAGTATCGGGGACGCAAGCCAACCTATGACCGCGACCAATATCAATTGGTACGAGATATGCTCGCCAACGGTGCTGGCGCATCTGCAATTGCGAAGGCTTCAAAGCTCACTCGTCAGACCGTATTGCGCATCAAATCCGAGCCCGGTCAGGCCGAAGCTGGGTTGCTGGCTTGGGGGCTTTAGCGATTAGGCTCTAAATCGAACAGGGAAGGCCGCTGAGAGGGGTTAGGGCGTTTCCGCGCCCAATCCCGCGACGAGCGAACAAACGAGTCCTGCGGGCCTTCCCTGGCGAAGCTAGCTCACGCGCCACGGAGGCGGCGGACCGACCTTCAAGATTTCAGCAGCGAGCCACTTGGGGTCTATCCCGTCAGTGTATGCGCGCTTTGTGCCTTCATCGTCAGTCAGCTCGATCCAATGCAAGTCCGTGCTAGCTTTGCCGTCCAGACGTTTGGCCTCTGCCACAACAGCGCTGAGATATTGGTCGAATCCCATCCGCTGGTTTCGCAGTTTGTTGGCTTCCACAATCTCTTGATAGACAACCTCGCGATTTTCACGAATGTCGCTGTTGTGGGCCTTTTGCTTCACGTTGCCGTGTTTCGGGGCAGAGGAATGAAGCATGTCTATAAGGACTTGATACCAACCTGGAAGCTTAGGCGTCATACCCTTTCGATACGCTTCCGCGATCATGGGCAACTGCTTACCTCCGTAGAACAGCCGCACATGGTTCACGGCGTCATGGATCGCAGATGTCGGCAAATGTTCCACATCCATGTTAGCCACAAGGTTGGCCTCCGCGACCGTGTGACCAGACTCCAAGCCAGTCAGGAACATCGAAGCTCTCACCGTCTCGGCACCTCTCCGTGCGTTGCCCTTGAGGAAATAGAACACTGCGGCTCCAAGCACGATCAGCACTGTCAAAACTTCCATCTGTAACCCCTATCTCTTTCCCAAATCCCAGCATGTATCTGACTCAAATATCCAATTTTTGGATAATCTGAATTTGGGATTACCCGCCTGTTGAACTTGTCGTCAACGGGCCATGCCGAAGTCGCTGCACTCAAAACGTCATCTGATGATAGCGGCGGCACTGGCAGAGCAGCGTCGCCTTAAGGGCATGTCTCAGGCACAAGTCGCCAAGGCTTTTGGACGCTATCAGCCTTTCATAGCGAACATTGAGAGCGGTGAGCGCCGTATCGATCTAGTCGAACTTTTGGATATTGCGGCTATCATCGACCTCGATGTGGAGGCACTGTTGCGTAGATTGCGACAGCTACCCTCTATGGATTGATCCCTAGAGAACCTTCTCCAATGCAGACAGAAGTTGGCTCGGCGGGAATCCAGTGCGGTTATACGTACTGAGAGTGGTAGTCCCGGGTTCGTGTCCGACAATCGCCATGATGTGCGCCTGACTTACCTCAGCCGCAATAAGCTGCCCAACGACTGAATGCCTCAAGCTGTGAAACGTTAGCTGCTTCGTTTTGAGTTCGAGGTCTGGGAGGAAGGTCTCATTAAACCATCTGCCTAGATTCCGGCCGTACCCATCCGACTTGGTGTAGCTAAATTGTGGGAAAAGGCGGGTGTTTCCTGGCTTGGAGCGCACTGTATCTATGTACGCCAGAAGCCCATATTCGATTAGCCGAGGGTGGACCGGAACTACCCTGTTGGAGGCTGCGTTCTTGAGTTTCTTGGTTGGCCCAGAGCCATTGATGTCAAAGCACTGAATACCATCCACGGTTTTGATGTCTTCCAGGTGCAGTTGTGCAACCTCATTCAGCCGCGCACCCGAGTGCATGGCAATCAGAGTTCCCCACTTATGGTGATCCTGGAGGTTTCTGCCTTTGTCCAAAAGAGCGTCGCGTATCTTCTCTAACAAGGCCGTGGGGAACGGGAGCCGAGGAGCCTCAGCATTGACCTTCCTGTTTCGGATGGAGAGCCCCGAGAACGGGTTCTCCTTGCTATATCCGTTCTGCTTTGCCCAGTTGAAAAGCGCCTTGTAAGTTTGCAGGTACTTGTTGATGGTCAACGTGTGCAAGGTACGAAGTCCCGGCATCGAGGCCAATTCGTCTAGCGTCTTGCCTTTGGTCTGGCGAATTTTGTTCCGGTTGACTGGGTAGCGGGTGAGAATGTCTCTAACCATCCGCGCTTCGGCGTGGCCTATGCCTGCAACGTCCCGGCCACTTCCCAATACCTCATACAACAGGTCTATATGTTCCTGCTTCTCGCCCTCCGTCTTGGGTATCCACCGTTCTTCGAGCTTTGCGTACTTCCAAAAGTCGCTCACCAACTGGGTAAGAGAAATGCGACCCGGTGAAACAGGCGATACGGAAGGCGTTGAAGCCTTGTCGTCTCGTGTCTCAAAATCGTAGGCGTTTATTGTGGCGTCATAATTGAGTACGGCTTGGCAGTACGCACCGTTCGCTCGGCGGTACTCATTGAGGAGCATTTGCCGCGTCTTATTCGGCATATCCGTTGATTGACCAAATTCCCCAAGAATCTGATCCATTATGAAATTGTCGATGAAGTTCCTATCCGCTGCTTCCTTGAAGGTTTGGTCGTTCGGGACGCGAGCCTCTGCAACAGCTTGCTGGAAACTTGATATCACAACGGGGGATAGGTGCCCGTTCTCCCTGATGGATTGTTTGTGAGCCTCCAATACGGTCTTGAAATGCGCAGAAAGCATGCTGCGGAACTCAGCATAATCCATCTGTTCTTTTGCTCCGTTGCGCCCTACCAAAGGGGCTACGTAGCTGAGGCGATGCGCTATTAGCAATGCCTCGCGACGATCCCTTGTACCTAGAGAAAGTCGAATTGCTGTCGCAACTCCCTTGGGGTGCAACGGTCTAGGTATCGGATGTCGATAGTAGAAGATTCCGTGCCGGGATCGTGACAGGTAGGCGGGCATGTGCATAGCAATGGCTCACTTGGTTGTCCCACCAGCGAAATCCCATATGCTAAAGCTTTGATTTTAAATCCGATGGTGGAGCTGAGGAGGATCGAACTCCTGACCTCGTCATTGCGAACGACGCGCTCTCCCAGCTGAGCTACAGCCCCGTCCAACGGATGGCGCATTTATCGGGCGCGGCGGATTTCTGTCAAGGCGGCGTTTTGCCGAAATCCTCGTTGGCCGGCACGGCGGCTGCCGGCCCTTGCCGGTTTCGCGTGCAATGGCTACATGTCGGCAACAATTGGAGACCGGCATGCTCGCCCTCATTCAAACCATCGTCATGGCGCTTGACCTCTACTGGTGGATCATCATCGCCTCGGCGATCTTTTCCTGGCTCTACGCCTTCAACGTCGTCAATTCGCGCAACCAGTTCGTCGGCAGCATCGGCAACATGCTCTATCGGCTGACCGAGCCGGCCCTGCGGCCGATCCGCCGCTTCATGCCCGACCTTGGCGGCATCGACATCTCGCCGATCATCCTGCTGTTGATCCTGTTCTTCGTCAGGCAGTTCATTCTCACCACGGTGGCCCCGCTGGTGCTGTGAACCCGATAATTGCATGAGCGCGCTGCGCATCCGCGAGAACGGCATAGATCTGTTCGTGCGGCTGACACCAAAATCTTCCATGGACAGGTTGGAAGGCGTCGAAACATCGGCGGATGGGCGAAGCCATCTGAAGGCACGGGTCCGCGCCGTGCCGGAAAACGGCGCCGCCAATCAGGCGCTGGAGAAGCTGGTCGCCAAGACGCTGGGAGTGCCGGCATCGGCGGTGTCGGTCGTCGCCGGCGGCACGGCACGGCTCAAGACGCTGCGCATAGCGGGTGATCCAGAGGCGCTGGCGCAGCGTGTTCAGGCGCTCGGCTGATCAGCAATCCAGTGGTGTCGTAACTCCGAACCTGAAATGTCGGCGGGACAGCGCCCCCCTCTGTCCTGCCGGACATCTCCCCCAAAAGGGGGGAGATCGGCAGCTTCGCCGGCCTTCAATCCCCCAGCGGCAGCCTTGGGTCGTCAACCTTCAGCGTGCTCACGCTTTGCTTGATGCGGCGCAAATTCTCCAAGACCTTCGGGCCGCGCGTCTCGGCGACCGATGTCACGATCATGTCGACGATCGCCAGCAGCGCGTAGCGCGACGATGTGGGCTTGTAGATGTTGCCATCCTCGAGCGGCTGCAGGTGGATGACCGTGTCTGCCACCTTGGCCAGGGTCGAATCGGGCGCGGTGACGGCCACCGTGGTGGCGCCATATTGCTGCGCGACCTGCACCGCCTCGATGACCGAGCGCGCATAGCCGGACACTGAAAAGGCGACCAGCGTGGTTTCCGGCGTGGCAACGGCGGCGTACATGCGCTGCAACTGGCCGTCGATCTGGGCCAGCACCGGCAGGCCGAGCCGGAACAGCCGGTTCTGCATTTCGGTCGCCATCATCGAGGAGATGCCGCCGGAGCCGATGCACAGCACATTGCCTGACGTCGCAAGCCGCTCGGCGACGGCGACCAGCGTCGTCATGTCGAGGTTCTCGCTGGCGCGCTGGATGGCCGAGATCGCGGCTTCGGTGATGGCGGAGGCGATGCGCTGCTCACGGGCGTCGCGGCTCAGCGGCTCGGGCGAAAGATACTGGCCGCCGATGGCGATGGCCTGCGCCAGGTAGAATTTGAAGTCGCGCAGCCCCTCGCAGCCGAGATTACGGCAGAAGCGGGTCACCGTCGGCTCGCTGACGCCGACGCGCGCGGCAATCTCGGAGATCGCGGCCTTGGAGGCGAAGTCGAGATCGGACAGCACGAGGCCAGCCAGCCGGCGATCCGACTTGGTGCCGTCCTGCGACATCAGCTGCAGCCGCGTGATGATGTCGGCCGGTGTCTTCATGCCCGTGTTTTCGTCTTCATCTCGGTACGTCTCGTTTCACAGCGGCAGGCCTGTCGCCTTGTCGAACAGATGGATGTTGCCAGGATCGACCGAGACCGGCAGCAGGTCGCCCGGCCTGACCGGCACCCTGTCGCGGAATACGGCGCGCACCGTATCGGCGCCGATGGCGCCATAGACGTGGGTTTCGGAGCCGGTCGGCTCGACGACATCCACCTTCAGCGCCATGGCGTCGGCGGCTTCACCGATGATGAAGTGCTCGGGTCGGATGCCGGCCTCCACGGCGCTGCCCGCCGGCACCGCCTTGCCGGCAAGCGCAAGCCGCCCGCCGCCGGCCGATTCGAACCATGTCTTCTCCGGCGTTGTCTTCAGAGCCCCGGACACAAAGCTCATCGACGGCGAGCCAAGGAAGCCGGCAACGAACTTGTTGGCCGGCCGATCATAAAGCTCGAGCGGGGCGCCGACCTGCTGGATCCGGCCACGGTCCATCACGACGATACGGTCGGCCATGGTCATGGCCTCGATCTGGTCATGGGTGACGTAGACGATGGTCGATTTCAGCCGCTGGTGCAGCGCCTTGATCTCGGTACGCATCTGCACGCGCAATTGGGCGTCGAGGTTGGACAGCGGTTCGTCGAACAGGAACACCGAGGGTTCACGCACGATGGCGCGGCCCATGGCGACGCGCTGGCGCTGGCCGCCCGACAATTGCCGGGGGTAGCGGTCGAGATAGGAGAACAGGTTGAGGACGCCCGAGGCCTTCTTGACCTTCTGGTCGATGGTCGCGCGGGTCTCGCCGCGGATCTTCGGGCCGAAGCCGATATTGTCCGAGGCTTTCAGATGCGGGAACAGCGCATAGGACTGAAACACCATGGCGATGTTGCGCTGCTGTGGCGGCAGGTCGTTGGCGCGCACGCCGCCAATCAGGAGATCGCCTGACGTGATTGTCTCCAGCCCGGCCAGCATGCGCAGCAAGGTCGACTTGCCGCAGCCGGATGGGCCGACCAGCACCACGAATTCGCCGCTCTTGATGTCGAGGCCGATGTCCTCGAGGATCCTGTGCTGGCCGAAGGATTTCGACAGGTTGCGAAACAGGACGTCGGTCATGGTCACGCTCCCAATATGTCGTCGATGAACGGCAGGCAGCCGGCGGTCAGGCCCGCATCCACGGGCATCACCACGCCTGTTACGCCCGAGGCGCGGTCCGACGCAAGGAAAGCCACGGCCTCGGCCACTTCCGAGGCATTGACGATGCGGCCGAGCGGGTAGAGCCGCTGCAACTTGCCCAGGATTTCCGGATCCTTGGCCAGGCGATGGTCCCAGGCGGCGGTGCGGATCGATCCCGGGCAGACGACATTGGCGCGCACGCCGCTGCGGCCAAGCTCGACCGCGATCGATTTGGCATAGGCGTTGATGCCGGCCTTGGCGGCCGCATAGGCCGGATTGCCGAAATGCGCGATGGCGTTGACGGAGGAGATGAAGACGACGCTGCCCGAGCCGCGCGCGGCCATCGCCTTGGCGATAGGGTCGGCGAAGGTCATGACCCCGGTCAGATTGAGGTCGAGCTCATGCTCGATGTTGTCGGCGTTGAGTGCGGAGATCGTCTCGGCGCGCGTCCAGCCGGCATTGTTGATCAGGATGTCGGGCACGCCATCCTTGTCCAGAACAGCGGCGATCCCCGCCTCGATCGAAGCCCGGTCGAGAAGGTTGAAGACATGGCGCGAGGCAAGCCGCGGGCTTGCCAGCGCCGCCTGGGACTGGTCGCAGCCGACCACCCGCGCGCCTCTGCCGGCCAGCAGCGCGACGATGGCCGAGCCAAGGCCGCCGCCGGCACCGGTGACGACGACAGTGCGGCCTGCGAATTCGGCTTTCGAAACCACGGCGCTTGCTCCTCCCGCAGGTCAGGCAGATGCCGGCAGGCTAAAGAAAGGAATGTAATTAAGCAACATGATAATCCGCTTGCATGGCGTGAATTCATCGATAATGTAGGAAAGTCACATAAATCTTGTGCCAAGCTATCGGCGCAGGGAGCGCAAATGCGCGAAACAAATGGGAGAGATCGGATGAGCCTTGCCAAATGGACTGTCGGCCTGATGGCCGGAATGAGCATGCTGGCCTTCGCCGCGCAGGCGAATGCGGGTGAGGTGCGCGTCACCGTCGCCGAATACAGTGCCAAGACCGGCCCCTATTTCGAGGAAGTGAAGAAGGAGTTCGAGGCAAAGAACCCCGGCATCACCGTCAAGTTCGAAGTCGTGCCGTGGGATGTGCTCCTGCAGAAGCTGACCACCGACATCACCGCCGGCACCAATGCGGACCTGTCGATCATCGGCACGCGCTGGCTGATCGACTTCGTCCAGCAGGACGTCGCCGAGCCGCTCGACGCCTACATCACGCCCGAATTCAAGGGCCGCTTCATCGACACCTTCCTGTCGCCCTCGATCATGAACGGCAAGACCTACGGCCTGCCGATCGCGGCGTCCGCCCGCGCCATGTATTACAACAAGGAGCTGTTCGAGAAGGCCGGCATCGCCAAGCCGCCGGCAACCTGGACTGAGTTGCAGGACGACGCCCGCAAGATCAAGGCGCTGGGGTCCGGTACTTTCGGGTTCGGCCTGCAGGGCAAGGAGATCGAGACCGACGTCTATTACTACTACGCCATGTGGTCGCAGGGCACCGAGATACTGAACAAGGATGGCACGTCGGGCCTCGGCACGCCGGGCGCGCTCGAAGCCGCCAAGCTCTACAAGTCGATGATCGATGAAGGTCTGACCGAGCCGGGCGTCACCTCCAACAACCGCGAGGATGTGCAGAACCTGTTCAAGCAGGGCAAGGTCGGCATGATGATCACCGCGCCCTTCCTGTCCAACCAGATCAAGGACGAGGCGCCGACCCTGAAATACGGCGTCGCCGCCATTCCAGCCGGCCCGACGGGCGCGCGCGGCACCTATGGCGTCACCGATTCCATGATCATGTTCAAGAACTCAAAGAACAAGGATGAGGCCTGGAAGCTGATGGACTTCCTGTTCACCACGGAGCAGCGCGCCAAGTTCACGCAAGGCGAGGGCTTCCTGCCGGTGAACAAGGAAGAGGCCAAGATGGACTACTACGTCAACAATGCCGACCTCGCCGCCTTCACCGCGCTTTTGCCCGACGCCCGCTTCGCGCCGGTCATTCCGGGCTGGGAAGAGGTTGCCCAGATCACGTCCGATGCCATGCAGAAGATCTATCTCGGTGGCGACCCCGAGGCAGGCCTGAAGGACGCGGCGGCCAAGGCCAATGCAGTGTTGAAGAAATAAGGGCCGTGCCCGAGAAATAGGGCGTATCTCCCTGCGCCCGTGGCGCGCCTCAGATTCAGGCGGGGCGCGCCACTCCCCTTGGTTTCCCGATCCGAAATTCGCATAAGCAGAACCTTCTGATCCTGTGCGCCGAGGTTGCAGGCCAACCGATGCAAAATCGCTTCTTGCCCTATCTTCTGACCTTGCCCAGCCTGTTCCTGGCGGCGGTCGTCATCTTCTGGCCGGTCTGGGACCTGATCCAGATCTCGACGCATGACGTCAACCGCTTCGGCCAGTTGCGCGAATTCAGCGGCCTCACCAATTTCGCGGCCCTTGCCGCCGATCCCGACTTCGTCGCGGCCCTCTGGCGCACCGGTCTGTGGACCGTGCTGGTGGTCGGCGGCGCACTGCTGCTGTCGGTGCCGGTGGCGATGATCCTCAACACCGATTTCTATGGCCGCGGTCTTGCCCGTGTCATCATCATGCTGCCCTGGGCGGTGTCGCTGACCATGACGGCGGTGGTCTGGCGCTGGGCGCTGAGCGGCGAAAGCGGCATGCTGAATTCGGCGCTGCTCGGGCTTGGCCTGATCGACCATAACATCCAGTGGCTGGCCAGCGCCGGGACGGCGTTCCCGATGCAGGTGCTGATCGGCATATTGGTGACGGTGCCGTTCACCACGACGATCTTCCTCGGTGGACTGTCGTCGATCCCCGACGATCTTTACGAGGCGGCCGCCCTTGAGGGGGCCACGCCGCTGCAGCAGTTCCGCGAAATCACCTTTCCGCTGCTGAAACCGTTCATCAACATCGCCATCGTGCTCAACACCATCTATGTCTTCAATTCGTTCCCGATCATCTGGGTGATGACGCAGGGCGGGCCGGCCAACTCTACCGACATCCTGGTCACCCACCTCTACAAGCTGGCCTTCCGCATCGGCAAACTGGGCGAGGCCTCGGCGGTGTCGCTGGTGATGTTCGCCATATTGCTGGTCTTCACCATGATCTATGTGCGCCTCGCCATGCGGGAGCAACGCGTATGACAAATCAGCTCATGACGGGCAAGCTCAAACGCACCATCATCGCCTGGCTGCTTTTGGCGCCCTTGATCGTGGTGACGATCTTTCCCTTCGCGGTGATGTTCCTGACCGCGGTCAAGCCACGGCAGGAAGTGCTGTCACCGACCTGGTGGCCGAGCGAGTTCCGCTGGTCGAACTTCTCCGACATGTGGGTGGCGACCGGTTTCGGCCAGGCGCTGGCCAACTCGCTCTATGTGTCGGTCATCGCCACGGTCGGCGCCATCCTGATCTCCGTACCGGCCGCCTACGCCATGTCGCGCTTTCGCTTTGCCGGCTATGGGGCCTTTCGCCAGTTCCTTTTGATCTCGCAGATGATCTCGCCGATCGTTCTGGTGCTCGGCCTGTTCCGGCTGATGGCCGCCTGGGGGCTGGTCGAATCGACAACGGCGCTGGGCTTCATCTACATGGCCTTCAACGTCGCCTTCACCGTGTGGATGCTGCAGAGCTATTTCGACACCATCCCGCGCGATCTCGAGGAAGCCGCCTGGATGGAAGGCGCCGGCCGCTGGTTGACGCTGCGCAAAGTGTTCCTGCCGCTCTGCCTGCCGGCGATCGCGGTCACGGCGATCTTCACCTTCATCAACGCCTGGAACGAATTCGTCGTGGCGCTGACCATGCTGCGCAGCCAGGAGAGCTACACGCTGCCGATTCAGGTCTTTTCCCTCGTCGCCGGCCGCTACACGATCGAGTGGCATCACGTCATGGCGGCGACCCTGCTGGCGACGCTGCCGGTGGCGATCCTGTTCATCTGGCTGCAGCGATATCTTGTCAGGGGACTGGCGCTCGGGGCGGTCAAGTAGCCGGCAATCACCACGGAGTTTTCATGCGCATCTTCACCGCCTCGCTGGCGACGGAAACCAACACTTTCTCGCCGGTGCCGACCGACCGGGCCTCGTTCGAGATGGCGTTCTATGCCGGGCCGGGCAAGCACCCCGAGACGCCGACCTTGTGTTCCTCGCCGATCGTGGCCTTGCGCCGGCGCGCGGCCGCCGAAGGACTGACCGTGATCGAAGGCACCGCCACCTGGGCCGAGCCCGGCGGCCTGGTGCAGTGGCAGACCTTCGAGGCGCTGCGCGACGAGATTCTCGGGCAGCTCGAGGCGGCACTGCCGGTCGACGCGGTCATCCTCGGCCTGCATGGCGCCATGGTGGCGCAAGGCTATGACGATTGCGAAGGCGACCTGCTTGAGCGCGTGCGGGCAATTGTCGGACCCAAGGTGGTGATCGCCTCCGAGTTCGATCCGCATAGCCATTTGACGCCAAAGCGCGTGGCGGCCTCCGATATCATGGCCTACTTCCTCGAATTCCCGCACACCGACTTCTATGAGCGCGGCGAACATGTCGTCGAGCTTGGCCTGGCTGCCGCGCGCGGCGAGATCAAGCCGGTGATTTCGACCTTCGACTGCCGCATGATCCAGGTGCTGCCGACCAGCCGCGAGCCGATGCGCTCCTTCGTCGACCGCATCAAGGCGATGCACGGCAAGGACGGCGTGCTGTCGGTGTCGGTCATCCACGGCTTCATGGCCGCCGACGTGCCGGAAATGGGTACGCGCATCCTCGTCGTCACCGACAATGACAAGGCCAGGGGCGATGCGCTGGCGCAGCAGCTCGGACGCGAACTCTACGCCATGCGCGAAAAGACGGCGATGACGATGCTTGATACCGCCGGCGGCATCGACCGGGCGCTGGCCGTACGTGCCGGGAATCCCGGCAAGCCCGTGGTCATCGCCGACATCTGGGACAATCCTGGCGGCGGCGTTCCCGGCGACGGCACCTTCGTGTTGCGCCAGATGCTGGCGCGTGGCCTGGACAAGTTCGGCGTGGCGACGATCTGGGATCCGATCGCCGTGACTTTTTGCCTGGCGGCGGGCGAAGGCGCCGTCATCGACCTGCGTTTCGGCGGCAAGGCCGGACCTCAGGCGGGTGAGCCGATCGATGCGCGCGTCAAGGTGCTGAAAGCCGTTAACGAGGGGTGGCAGAGTTTCGGGCCAAGCCGGGTGACACTTGGGCCGGCCGCTTTGGTCCGCATCGAAGGCACCGAGGTCGACATCATCCTCAACACCAACCGCACGCAGACTTTCGAGCCGGACATCTTCTCCAACATCGGCGTCGATCCGCTGGCCAAGGATATGCTGCTGATCAAGTCGACCAACCATTTCTATGCCGGCTTCGAACCGATCGCCGCCGAGATCATCTATGTCTCGGCGCCGAGTTCCTATCCGAGCAATCCTGCGGTGACGGATTACAGGAAGCTGACACGGCCGGTCTGGCCGAGGGTGAAGGATCCGTGGAAGGAGTAGGCTCCCCCTTCTCCCCTTGCGGGAGAAGGTGTCGCCGCAGGCGACGGATGAGGGGTGTTCCAGCGGAGTGAGATGTCGGCGTTCCCTGGAACACCCCTCATCCGTCTCGGCGCTGCGCGCCGATCCACCTTCTCCCGCAAGGGGAGAAGGAAGAGGCCGGGCTACACCAGCCCCCGCTTCACCATCATCGCTTCCGGCGACGGCATCTTGCCGCGAAACGCCGTGTACAGCTCTTCCGGATCCTTGGAACCGCCGGCGGCGTAGATGTTCTTTCTCAGCCGCTCGGCCAGGGCCGGGTTGAAGGGATCGCCGGTCTCCTCGAAGGCGGCGAAGGCATCGGCGTCCAGCACTTCCGACCACATGTAGGAATAGTAGCCGGCCGAATAGCCGTCGCCCGAGAAGACATGGCCGAAATGCGGGGTGCGGTGGCGCATGGCGATGGTGTCGGGCATGTCGAGCTTCTCAAGCGTTTCGGCTTCGAAACGAAGCGGCTCCGCCGGGGCATCGGGCCGAGCGTGGTAGGCCATGTCCATCAAGGCGGAAGACGTGAATTCGACCGTGGCGAAGCCGGCGCCGAAAGTGCGGGTGGCCAGCATCTTGTCGAGCAGCGCCTTCGGCATCGGCTTGCCTGTCTTGACATGCAGGGCGTGCTTTTCCAGCACCGCCGGCACCGTCAGCCAATGCTCGTAGAGCTGCGAAGGCAGCTCTACGAAATCGCGGCTGACCGAAGTGCCTGATACCGACGGCCAGGTGACGTCGGTCAGCATGCCGTGCAGCGCATGGCCGAATTCATGGAACAGCGTCTTCGCCTCGTCGACCGACAGCAATGCCGGCTCGCCGGCCGGCGGCTTGGCGAAGTTCATGACATTGTAGATCACCGGCTTCGAGCCTTGGCCAAGATGATAGCCGGACTTCAGCGCGCTCATCCAGGCGCCTGACCGCTTCGAGGGCCGTGCGAAATAGTCGGCGAGGAACAGGGCACGCTCGCTGCCATCGGCATTCTTCACCACGAAGACGCGCGCGTCGGGATGCCAGGCGGCAATGCCCTTCTTCTCCTCGAAGGTGATGCCGAACAACTTTGTCGCCACGTCGAAGCAGGCGTCGATGACCCGGTCGAGCTGGAGATAGGGCTTCAGTTCCGCCTCGTCGAAAGCGAATTTTTCCGCGCGCAGCTTCTCCTGGTAGAAACGCCAGTCCCAGGCGGCGAATTTTTCATTGCTGCCGGCTTCCGCCGCTAGGCGCTCCAGTTCCTTTTGGTCGGCTGCGGCCTTTTCCAGCGCCTTTTCCCACACCGGATCGAGCAGCGCGTGCACCGCCTTCGGCGTCTTGGCCATGGTGTCGTCGAGCTTCAGTGCGGCGAAGGAGGCGTAGCCGAGCAGTTGCGCCTTTTCGGCGCGCAGCTTCAGCATGTCGCGCACCACGGATGTGTTGTCGCTGGCGCCGCCATTCTGGCCGCGCATGGTGAAGGCGCGGAAGGCGATCTCGCGCAGGTCGCGGCGTTCCGAGAAGGTCGTGAACGGCTCGTAGATCGAGCGCGACAAAGTGACGGCGTAGCGGCCCTTCTGGCCGCGCATCTCGGCCGCCTCGGCCATCGAACTTTTCAGGAAATCCGGCAGGCCGGCAAGATCGGCCTCGTCGAGGAACAGCACCCAATCGCGCTCGTCGGCCAGCACGTTCTGGCCGAAAGTCGTGCCGAGCGAGGACAGTTCCTCATTGATCCTGGCCAGCCGCTTCTTGCCCTCGGCATCGAGCTTGGCGCCGGAACGGACAAACCCCTTCCAGGTCTTCTCCAGCACCCGCAAGCTCTCGGCGTCGAGCCCGAGGTTCTCGCGGCGCTGGTAGAGATCGTCGATGCGGGCGAAAAGTTTCTCGTTCATCGAGATCGCCGAGAAATGCCTGGACATTTTTGGCGAGATGTCGCGCTCCAGCGCCTGGATCGTATCGTTGGTGTAGGCGCCGGCCCGGCACCAGAAGATCGACGAGACGTGATCGAGCGCATCGCCGCCCAGCTCCAGCGCTTCAAGCGTGTTCTCGATGGTCGGTGCATCCTTGTTGGCGGCGATCGCGTCGATCTCGGCCTCATGCGCCTTCAGTGCCGCGTCGAAGACCGGGGAAAAATCACCGTCGCCGATATGGGCAAAGTCTGGCAGGCCGAGCGGGCCCTGCCAGGCGGTCAGCGGATGGGCGGCGAGGTCGACGGCTTTCGTGGGGGACATGGACGGTCTTTCGCTGGCATCAAGGAGGAGGGTGTCACCGATGTAGGGCGCGGCCCACGGGGCCGCAATATGGCAGTTGGCCGATCCGCCTCAATAGCCTTCGCAGTTTTCGGCGATTGCCGCTTGCGAACTGGCGGTGATGCGGTTGTCTGTCACCGCGAAGGTTTCCTGCATCAGCATGTCATTGTTGGGGAAGTCGTAGCAGGCGATCACCGTGGTGACACCGCCCTCGCTCTTCTCGATCCGGTGGCGGATCGCGGCACCCGCTACCGCGCCTTTCCATTCGTCGAGCGAGGCGATGAACTCCTGCTTGCTTTGAACGATGCCGAGGTCGTCGAGCGTGATGCGGACATCATCGGCAAGCAGGTCGGCGAGTTCGGTACGGTCGGCGACCAGCAGCGCCGCATACCAGCGGCTGATGATGGCGCCGTCATCGGCGCGGGCGGCGATAATCGCTATCAGCAGTGCGGCCGCCGTGAAAACGACCGACCGGACGTTCATCGCCTGGCGCACCGCCCCGTTCATTCCAGCACCGGCCGCTCGAAATCGCCAGTGTCCTTGTTCATCACCCAGAGCTCGCCGGTCGAAATGTCGAACCAAGCCCCGTGCAGCGACAGCCGGCCCTTGCCCTCGAGGATCGAGACGCATGGAAAGGTCCTGAGGTTGGCGATGGAATAGCGGATCGAGATGCGCTCAAGTGCTGTCTGGCGCTCCGTTGCCGTCATGAAGGTGCTGGAGGAAACGGTCTCGGCAGCTGGCGCGATCAGGCTCATCCACTTGCCGATGAAGTCACCGGGGGACAGCGGTGCCGAATTGGGGTCGAGCGCGGCGCGGATGCCGCCGCAGCGGCCATGGCCCATGACGACGATATTCTTGACCTTGAGGCTCTGTACCGCGAATTCGAGCGCGGCCGAGGTCGAGTGGAACTCGCCGTCCGGCTCGTAGGGCGGCACCAGATTGCCGACATTGCGCAGCACGAAGAGTTCGCCCGGCCCGGCGTCGAAGATCGCTTCAGGGGCCGAACGGGAATCGCAGCAGGCGACGATCATCGTCTCGGGGGCTTGCCCCTCCCGGGCGAGTTCACGATAGCGCCCGCTCTCGGTGAGGTAGCGGCCATTCATGAAATTGCGGTAGCCGGCGAGGAGGTGGTCAGGAAGATGAGGCATGGGCGGCTAAGGCCTTTCCAGTTGGAGGCGGCAGCTCGTTGCGGTCGAGAAAGGCTCTAACGGCAAAAGCCCGTCGCGAGCAATGCAGAATTGTGGGGGCTGGGCATAAATGCCATGCGCCAAAGCAGAGCGTGTGTCGATATTCATGCCCAGATGGCGACCGGTATGCCAAAACCGTCAGCGAGCGGCGGGTTGGGAAATGGCTTCGCGCTGCCGCTGGCAATGCGGCCGGCGATCAGCATCATGACAGCCGCGTCGAGGAAATCGTCCGCGGCCGCTCCGCGCGGCGGCGGCTGGTCGAGAAAGCCCATCTCATAACCGTGCCGGCACAGCAGCGCCTTGCGCTCCGCCATGCCGGCCGGGTTGACGCTGCCCTTGATCTTCTTCGGCAATTGCATGGCCTGATCGCCGTTCAGGTGGCAGAAGGCGACTTCCGGATGCGATTCGAAGACGCGGCCGCGCAGATCCGGCCGCGCGATCAGCAAAGTATCGATCTCGCGGATTTTCGAAAAGATGCCGAAGGCCTGGATGGAAACGCCGCGCGGCGGGTCGGATGTGCCCCTGGCCACCTCGCTTGCCTTGCGATGCGCGGCGTACCAGGCTTCGACGGTGGTGAATTCGCTCGTGTCGGCATAGAGCGCGGCGCGGGACGGGATCGAAAAGACGCTGGACTGGCGTGCGCCGAGCAGCGGCCTGACCAGCGCCTCCGGTCCACGCCCGCCCTTGCTGGAGAATTCGGGCAGGCCGATCGGCATGTCGACGGCGACAACCGCATTGTCCGGGCTTGCCTCGAGCAATGCGGCGAAGCTGGCGAACACCTCGACCTGGGGCGCCGAACCGGGGTTACCAGGTGTCGAACCGGCGTTACGAGGTGTTGAATCGGGCTCGAGCCGCACGGCGATCCAGCCGGCCTTGCAGCCATCGGCGCCGACGATCACGACCGCGGTCGAAGTCACGCCCGACGGTCCCGCCCCGGATGCGTGAGGTGACGCAGCTGCACCATGGCCATCGGGTGCGACAGGCTCTGCGCGTCGGTTTCGAGCTGCAGTTCGTCGCCGCCCCGCTTGGCGGTGCGTGCCAGGATCTCATAGACCGCCGCCGTGGTCGATTGCAGCGCCTTGATCGGCGGCTGGCCGGAGAGGATGCGGGCAAGGTAGACGGCCGCCGTCAGGTCGCCCAGGCCGTTCGGCGGCTTGTCGATCAGGCGGTGCTCGGCAAGGAGGGCCTGGGTGCCGTCGAGCAGCAGATTGCCGGTGCCACCCGTCATCATCGACTGTGCCGAGGTGACCAGCATGGTCGACGGACCGGCATGGAGCGCCGCCGAAATCACCGATTTCAGATCGGGCAAGGGAACGCCGGCCATCCATTCGAGTTCATAGCGATTGGGCGTGGCAATGTTGGCGATCGGCATCAGCCGGTCGCGCAGCGCGACAGCGGTGGGCTCCGGCACATAGAGACCGCCGGAATCACCCATCACCGGATCGCAGATATAGACGGCGCCAGGCGTCCTGGCCTTCACCGCGGCGACCAGCGAAGCGACGGCCTCGGCCTGGCCGGCCTCGCCGAGATAGCCCGACAGCACCGCGCCGACCTCGCCCAGCCATGGCGCGCGCTCAAGATCAGCCATCAGTGCCTTGAACTGGTCGAGTGGCGGCACGATGCGCGTCGCCCGCCCGTGGCCGGGATGCCAGGGCAGGATGACCGTCGGCACCGCCCAGACGGGAAAGCCGAGGGTCTCCAAGGCGAAGACGGCGGCACGGTTGCCGACCGAACCGCGTGCGACATGGCTGGAAATGACGATGACCGCACGCGGCGCGTCGGGTTTTTCGGCGCTCATTGTTTGTGATTCCTAGCTGCCCCGGGTGAGGAAAAGCACGAGCCAGACCATCAGGCCCAGCGCCAGAAGCAGGCCGAGTATCCTGCCAATGCGCGTGCCCCAGACTTCGATCGGGTCCGTGCGGTCGGCGTCGGCGGCGGCGACGTGGTCGCGCATGCCTTTCGTCGTCCGCGCCACGAAGGAGGCGCCGGCCGGGTCGGTTTCCTGCGCAACGCGCTCTAGGATACGGCGCGATTCCCTGTCGCTGTCCGGGCGTTCCGCCATGATGATGTCCCGTTTTGCCGGGACCTTATCGCGTTCGCGCGGCCAATCACAGGGCCTTGCGGCAGGACGATACATTGCCGGGCCGGCTCAGGAGGTCGAGGCCGTTTTCTTGCGCGCTGATTGTGGTAATGCTTCGCATGCAACTTCTACCGAGGGACCCCATCATGCTTGCCCAGCGCCTTGCCCGACCATCGACATTCCGCACGCTGCCCGCCTTCCTGATGATGGCAATCGTGCTGCCGCTGCTTGCCGGCTGCGGCTACAACACGATCCCGACGGCGGAGGAGAATGCCAAGGCGGCATGGAGCGAGGTGCTGAACCAGTATCAGCGCCGCGCCGATCTCATCCCCAATCTGGTCGAGACGGTCAAAGGCTATGCCTCGCATGAAAAGGACACGCTCGACGCTGTCGTCGAGGCCCGCGCCAAGGCGACGCAGATTACGGTGACGCCGGAAACGCTGAAGGATCCCGAGGCGCTCAAGAAATTCCAGGATGCCCAGGCAGGGCTGACCAGCGCGCTGTCGCGGCTGATCGCGGTGTCGGAGGCCTACCCGGACCTCAAGGCCAACCAGAATTTCCTGGCGCTGCAGGCACAGCTCGAAGGTACGGAAAACCGCATCGCGGTGGCGCGGCGCGACTACATCCAAGCGGTCAGAGACTATAATCTGACGCTGAAGACCTTCCCGTCCGTGCTCTGGGCCACCTTCTGGTTCCGCGGCAACGAGCCCTTCGCCAATTTCACCGTCGACGAAGACAAGATGCAGCCGCCGAAGGTCGATTTCGGCACGAAGCAGGGCGGGTAATTTCGCGAAATCGGCTGAGCGTCTCTTTGCCACAAGACGGACCGCTGGCGTGCAAACACCCCCCTCTGTCCTGCCGGACATCTCCCCCTCAAGGGGGGAGATTAGCCGTGGTCCAGGCCTTCGCCAATTTTCGACCTCTCAAAGTGAGAGCCGGCAGCGAAGTCGCCAATCTCCCCCCTTGAGGGGGAGATGTCCGGCAGGACAGAGGGGGGTGCCTCGCGCTTACCTCACCCTTCTTGGCCTTCTTGCCAGCCTCCTTTTTCTCCCCCTAGCCGCCTTCGCAGCGGACCTGCCGGCGCTCACGGGCCGCGTTGTCGACAATGCCGGCATCATCGATGCCTCGACCAAGGCGGCGCTGACGCAAAAACTCGCCGACTTCGAGACAAAGGGTTCCGACCAGATCGTTGTCGCAACCATTCCCAGCCTCGATGGCGAGGAGATCGAACCCTACGCCAACCGGCTGTTCCGCTTCTGGAAGCTTGGCCAGGCCAAGGAGAACAACGGCGTCCTGCTGCTGGTCGCGCCGAACGATCGCAAGATGCGCATCGAGGTCGGTTACGGGCTGGAAGGCACGCTGACCGACCTGCACACCAAGCTGATCATCGAAAACGACATGGTGCCGGCGTTCCGTGCCGGCGACTTCTCGGGTGGCATCTCCAAGGCCGTGGACGACATGGTCATGGTGCTGGAAGGCAATCCGGAGGAGCTGGAAGCGCGCGGCAAGCGCAACCAGGAGGCGCCGTTCAATTCCGACGACCTGTTCTTCGCCATCTTCATCAGCATCTGGGCGATCATCTTCTTCGGCAGTATCGCCGCCTCCATCCTGCCGCCGATCTTTGGCCAGAAGCTCGGGCCAGGCCGCTATCGCTGGCTTGGCATGACCTTCGAGCCCGGACGGCGTTCCTCATCCGGGGGCGGCTGGTCCTCGGGGAGCTCAGGCGGCGGCTGGTCTTCGGGTGGCGGCGGTGGCGGCTTTTCCGGCGGCGGCGGTTCGTCCGGCGGTGGTGGCTCCTCGGGAAGCTGGTGACGGCATGACGACACGCACCGTCAGCACGCCGAGGCCTGGTTTCCTTAGTCCGGCGATCCACGCTGTCCTGACGGCTCTGGCGTTGCTGCTGTCCAGCTTCGCGGTTTTCGCCGCCGAACTGCCGGCGCTCACGGGCCGCGTTGTCGACAATGCGGGCATCATCGATGCCTCGACCAAGGCGGCGCTGACGCAAAAACTCGCCGACTTCGAGACAAAGGGTTCCGACCAGATCGTCGTCGCCACCATTCCAAGCCTCGACGGCGAGGAGATCGAACCCTACGCCAACCGGCTCTTCCGCTTCTGGAAGCTTGGCCAGGCCAAGGAGAACAACGGCGTCCTGTTGCTGGTCGCGCCGAACGATCGCAAGATGCGCATCGAGGTCGGCTACGGGCTGGAAGGCACGCTGACCGATCTGCACACCAAGCTGATCATCGAAAACGACATGGTGCCGGCGTTCCGCGCAGGCGACTTCTCGGGTGGCATCTCCAAGGCCGTGGACGACATGGTCATGGTGCTGGAAGGCAATCCGGAGGAGCTGGAAGCACGCGGCAAGCGCAATCCTGCTGACAGCGGCACCTCCATCGATCCCATTGTGGCGGTGTTCCTGATCCTGTGGGCGACGCTGTTCTTCGGTGGCCTGGCGATGGCATTCCTGCCGCCGATGTTCGGCACGAAACTGTCGCCGGGCGTGTATAGATGGCTGGGCATGACGTTTCGTTACGGCCGGGGGCCAAGCGGATCGTCGTCGGGCTCCAGCGGCTGGACAACGGGATCGTCAGGCGGCGGCTGGTCGTCGGGAAGCTCCAGCAGTGGCTGGTCATCCGGGTCGAGCAGCGGCGGGTTTTCGGGCGGCGGTGGCTCGTCCGGTGGTGGCGGTTCTTCAGGAAGCTGGTGAGACAATGGCAACACGACCGATCAGCCCGCAGGATCATGAGCGCATCGCCGATGCGATCCGCACCGCCGAGGCCAAGACCGATGGCGAGATCTACTGCGTCGTGGCGCATGCCAGCGACGGCTATTTCGCCCCCGCCGCCCTGATGGCGACGCTTGGCATGCTGGTCGTCAGCCTTGCCGTGGCCTACGGGCTAGAGGCATGGTGGCTCACCATCCGCCTGCCGCATTTCGTCATCGCCCAGCTCTTGGCGCTGGCCTGCGTGCTGGCCCTGTTGTGGGGGTTGCCCGGCCTGCGCATCCACATGGTGCCACGGCGGCTGCGCTATCAGGCGGCGCACGCCAATGCGATCAAGCAGTTCCTTGCCCGCAACGTCCATCGTACCGCGGCGCGGACCGGCGTGCTGATCTTCGTCTCGATCGCCGAGCGCTACGCCGAGGTGGTCGCCGATTCGGGCATCGACGCCAAGGTCGGCCAGCATGTCTGGGACGGTGTGGTGCGTGATCTCACGGCGCACGCGGGCGACGACCGGCTTGCCGACGGTTTCGTCAAGGCGATCGAGCAGGTGGGGGCGGTGCTGGCTGAACATTTCCCGGTCACCCCGGGCGATGCCAACGAGCTGGACGACCATCTGGTCGAAATCTGAAAAGCCTGCCAAGCGCCACCTTGCCGATCCGGCCCGTTTGCGGACGGGCGTTGCCCGACGGCAGCGGTGTCGGCATCGGTTGTGAGAAAGCGATCGACGGGTCGCCCGGACTCTTGCAATCGGGCGATGCGGGTTTATGGTTAACAAATCATGAATACGCTGACGATCGACATCCGGAAAGCCGACCCGCGCGATGCAGGCGCCATCGCCGAGGTGCATCTGGAAGCCTGGCGCGGCGCCTATTCCGGCATTATTCCACACCGCACGCTGACATCGATGATCAACCGCCGCGGCGCCGATTGGTGGGCGAATGCGATTCGCCGCGCCGCCACCGTTCTGGTGGTCGAAATCGGCGGTACGATCGCCGGCTACGCTACGATCGGCAAGAACCGCGCGCGGGAGCTCAAGCAGCAAGGCGAGATCTACGAATTGTACCTGCGCCCGGAATATCAGGGCATCGGTCTCGGCCGTCGCCTGTTCGCGGCAGCCAGGGCGCGTCTTGCCGACCATGGCCTGAAAGGCATGGTGGTGTGGGCGCTGGAAGATAACCAGAACGCGTTGGCTTTCTATGCCGGCGCCGGCGGCCGCGATATCGCCGAGGGTGTCGAAATCTTCGAGCAGAAGGCGTTGAAGAAGGTCGCTTTCGTCTGGGAGTGACCGCCCAGGGGTGATTGCGGCAAGCCAAGCCGGTGCGCGGTTCGTATCCCACGCCAAATCACGGCGCTGAAACATCTTGTGCCGATGATTGAACGTGCCGGATGCCGGCGCGTCCCGCCTGACCTTCGTGAGCACCATTCGCCGCATTGCACCATTCCGCGCCGCCCGCTATCTCCTCCCAATCGAGAGAGGGACAAAGCCATGCGCATTGAAGCCATAGCCATCGGAAAGAATCCGCCTGAGGACATCAACGTCATCATCGAAGTGCCGATCGGCGGCGAGCCGATCAAGTATGAGATGGACAAGGAGGCCGGCACATTGTTCGTCGACCGCTTCCTGCACACCTCTATGCGCTACCCCGGCAATTACGGCTTCGTGCCGCACACGCTGTCGGGTGACGGCGATCCGATCGACGTGCTGGTCTGCAACACGCGCGCGCTGGTGCCGGGCTGCGTCATCAATGTCAGGCCGATCGGCGTGCTGGTGATGGAAGACAATGCCGGCCAGGACGAAAAGGTCATCGCCGTGCCGTCGCCGAAGCTGACGCTGCGCTACGAGAACGTCACCGAGTACACGCATCTGCCCGACATCACGCGCCAGCAGGTGCAGCACTTCTTCGAGCACTACAAGGATCTCGAGCCCGGCAAATGGGTCAAGATCGAAGGCTGGCACGATTCCAAATATGCCAAGAAGATGATCGTCGAGGCGATCGAACGGGCGAAGAAGAGCAAGTAGGCGACGCTGGGATTCTGCTGACTCTTGTGACGAAGCCCCTCAACTTCGTCATACTAGGGCGGAGCAGCCGCGAAGCGGCGTCGCGGAGACCCTAGAGCGTTTCGCATTTAGGTTGACTTGTATCCAGCGCTTTGGCGGCACGTCGCATGCAGTGCTTGAGCTTGGCGAAGAGCTTCTCGATTGGGTTGAGATCTGGACTGTAGGGCGGCAGGAAGAAGAGCCGCGCTCCGGCGGCCCTGACGATGTCGCGGACGGCTTGGCCCTTGTGAGACCCGAGATTGTCGAGAATGACAATGTCGCCCGGCTTCAGTGTCTTGATGAGTTCGGTTTCGACATAGACACGGAAGGCCTGCGCATTGATGGGTCCGTCAATGACCCAAGGCGCCTCTACTCGATCATGCCGCAGCGCGGCGATGAAGGTCATCGTCTTCCAATGCCCATATGGCGCGTGAGCCATCAGCCGCTTGCCGCGCACACCCCAGCCGCGCAATGGCGCCATGTTGGTCTTGACCCATGTTTCATCCAGGAAGACCAGGCGTGTGGAGTCAATGCGGGTCTGGTAGCGCATCCATTGCGCGCGCCGACGCATCAGCTTCGGCTTGAGCTGCTCAGCCGGCAGAACGGTTTTTTTGAAGCTCTTGCCCTCGCGATGCAAGAAGCGACCGACGCTGGCGGGGTGGATGATGAGACCCCGGTCAGCCAGTGCGGCCGTCAATTCATGAAGCGTTATGTTGGCATCCCGCTCGACCTCGCTCAGGACGAAAGCACGATGCTCCCCGTCAATCAGATAGGGTCGATGACCGCCCATCTTGCCGGGTGCCGCACTGCCCAGCCGACGCTTGCGCGCCGCCCACTTGATCACGCTCGAAACTGCCACCTTCAGCGCTGCAGCCACCTCTCGGCTCGTCTCGCCTTCTTCAAGGCGAGCCAGTGCCCGTTCCCGCAAATCCATCGAATAAGGCTTGGCCATCTGTCCCGACCTTCAACGGTCAGAACATCGAATCTGATTTGCTCAATCTTGGGAATCCCGATTCAGATAAAATGCGAACCGCTCTAGTATCCATGCCGTGACGCTGGCCAAAGGGCTCGGCGGAACAGAATTCCGCACCGTCTACGGTGGCGTTGATGTCGCGGCATGGATCCCGGGGTCTGCGCCGCGTCGCTGCGCTCCTTGCTTCGCCCCAGGATGACGAAGTTAGGGGCGTGGCGCCCAATCGCCACAGTGCCTAATTATCCACCCTCCCGAAGGGCGGCACATTGCCGATGGCGGTGTGCCGGTCCTTGCCGCAGGCAAAGGTGCGCGCCTTCTCGTCGGCGAGTTTTCGCGCCTGATCGTTGGCTTGCGGGTTACCGGTGGCCAGGACAAGGCCGACCGCGCAGCTTTCCCGCGCATCCATCTGGCCGACCTTGGCGACGAGCAGCACCTCAATCGACTTGTTCTCGTCCTCGCCATTGCTGATTGTGCGGCGGTGGATGACCGCGAAGGGCACGGCCTTGTCGCCATTGGTTTCGATGCGCCATTCGACCTTGGCTCCGGATGAATTGAAGCCTGAAAAACTCTCCCAGGCGGACGTCATGTCGCCGCCCGGCGGAAAACCGTAAAACAGCGATTCGCGGGCGTCGTCATAGGCGATCAGCACGGGATAGCCGCGGTAGCCGGAGCAGGCGAGATCGGCCCAGTCGCCATCGCCTTCACCAGCCTGCGCGTAAGTCACGCAGTCCTTCTTCCAGTCGAGGTCGGTGTAGGCGCTGGAAATGTCGCCGGCATGGGCTGCCTGGCAGAGACCGGCGAGGGCAAGCGGGATCAGAACGGCACGCATGACGGACACCTCCGGTTCGAGCCGGAGCAGCGTACCGGCAATCGCTATTTCTTCAAGCTCGCTTCGATCAGCAGATCGGCGTTGCGGGCAACCGATTGCGCGGGGCCGCCGAGCCCGAACAACTGGCCGCTGATATAGGCGCCCTCGATCAAGAGCAGCAGCCCGTCGCCCAGCGTATCGGCGTCGCCGGCGCCCATCGCCGCGGCCATGGCGCGCAGGCGGCGGCGCAGCTCCTGCTTGTTGTCTTCACTCACCACGCGCGCCGGATGGCCGCGCTCGGGATATTCGACCGCCGCATTGGTCATGCCGCAGCCGCGATATTCCGGCATCTGCGTGCGTTTGCCGATGCGGGTCAGGAAGGCGCGGATCTGCGCCCGCGGATCGCCCGGATGGGCGTTGACCGCCTCGTCGAAACGCCCCCAGAACTCAAGGTCGTACCGCCTGAGATAGGAAGCGGCCAATTCGTCCTTGGACGGGAAACTACGATAGAGGCTGGGCTTGGTGACGCCGGCGCGCCTGACGATCTCGTCGACGCCGATCGCCCTGATGCCGCGCCGGTAGAACAGGTCATATGCCACGTCGAGGATCTTCTTGGCGGCCTTCGGCGGCGCCGGTGCATGACCGTCGCTGATCGTCAGTTCAATATTTTTGTCGGTTGGCATCATGGGACTCGATTGACAATGTTACCGATCGGTACGTATACATGCTCCCTTCTTGCAACGTACCGGTCAGTAACATGATAGCCCAATCCCGTCCATTTGGCCAGCGCTACGCTTTCGTCGTGGTCGGTGTCATCTTCCTCTGCCTGCTGATCGCGGCCGGCCTGCGGTCCGCGCCCGCTGTCATGATGCTGCCGCTGGAAAACAGTTTTGGCTGGCGGCGCGACGTTATCTCGCTGGCCGCAGGCGTCGGCATCCTGCTCTATGGCCTGACCGGTCCGTTCGCCGCCGCGCTGATGGAGCGGATCGGGATGCGCCGCACGCTGATCGCGTCGCTGGTGGTGATGTCGGGCTCGACGGCGCTCAGCCTGCTGATGACCGAACCATGGCATCTGTTCATCACCTGGGGCGTCTTCTCGGGTATCGGTTCCGGCGCTGTCGCCAGCGTGCTCGGCGCCACCATCGTCAACCGCTGGTTCAAGACCAATCGCGGCCTGGTCATGGGCTTAATGTCGGCCTCAAGTGCCACCGGCCTGCTGGTGTTCCTGCCGCTGCTTGCCTCGCTGGCGCAATCGGGAGGCTGGAAGCCGGTCGCCATCGCGGTCGCGATCGCCACCGCCTGTCTTCTGCCGCTGGTCTGGCTGCTGGTGCCGGAGCGCCCGGCCTCGATCGGCATGGTGCGCTATGGCGCCGAGGCCGATGACGTGCCGCCGGTCTCGCCCGCATCGCAAGGCAATTTCCTGGCGCATACGCTGAACACGCTGCGCCGCGCCGCCGGCACAAGGGTGTTCTGGTACCTGTTCGCCACCTTCTTCGTCTGCGGCTTCACCACCAACGGGCTGGTCGGAACGCATCTGATCGCCTTCTGCGGCGATATGGGCATCGGCGAGGTGCAGGCAGCCGGCCTGTTGTCGATGATGGGCATTTTCGACCTGATCGGCACGACGCTGTCGGGCTGGCTGACCGACCGCTTCGACCCGCGCAAGCTGCTCGGTGTCTACTATGCCATCCGTGGCCTGTCGCTGATCTACCTGCCCTATTCCGGCTTCTCGGCCACCAGCCTGATCATTTTCGCCGTGCTCTACGGCCTCGATTGGATCGCGACCGTGCCGCCGACACTGCGGCTCGCCAACGAGGCGTTCGGCGACCGCAGCGGCCCGATCGTGTTCGGCTGGATCGTTGCCGGACACCAGGTTGGCGCCGCGGCCGCGGCCGCCTTTGGCGGCACCATGCGCGAGCTGCAGGGCAATTACGAGCTGGCCTTCCTCATCGCAGGCATGACGGCCATCGCGGCGGCCTGTATCTCGCTGCTGATCAACACCAGCCGGCCAGCGTTCGACCCGGAACCGCAAGCCGCTTGACGTGGTGAGGCCTTGTGATCTCCCCCATCGAGGGGGAGATGTCGCCGAAGGGCGACAGAGGGGGACCTCGCGTGAAGCGCTGACGTCCTGCGCCTGCGAGAATGAGTTGAGCCCGGTCGAACCGACCACCTCTGGCCTGCCGGCCATCTCCCCCTCAACGAGGGAGATTGGCAGCTTCGACCCCGCTAGTTCCGTGATGGGATTCTAATCCGGGTAGCAGACCATCGGAATGTTCGGCCACACCGCGCTGTCGCAGTTGGCGGCGGCTTGGCGCTGCTTGAAGGCGGCGGTGACCGGGCCGGTCACCACCGGATCGACGCCATCGGGTGCGTCGGCGAAGACCTGTTCGGCCGGCGCATTGGACGGCAGGGCCGGCCGTGCCTCCTTCAGCGTCGCGGCCGACTGCGCGGCATTGGCCGCCAGCAGCATGGCAAAGGCCGCGGATGCGATGAGCGGCCAAAAACGATTGAGTTTATCGGTCATGATGGTCGAACTGTCCGGGTCCTGAAAAGGTTCCCGCCTTGGTTAACAAAATCATCTCACACGCAGATGCTTAAGATTTGATGAGTATTTGGTGTCGCGCGTCCTCTTTCGCAAATGCGAAAAACCCTGTATGAGCCGCGCAACCGAAAGAGGCGGCGCCTTTGGCCTGCTGCCTGCAACGCTCCCGAGACCAGAACATGAAACTCCGTAATATCGCGATTATCGCGCACGTCGACCATGGAAAGACAACCCTGGTCGACCAGCTTTTGAAGCAGTCCGGTTCCTTCCGCGACAATCAGCGCGTCGCCGAGCGCGCCATGGATTCCAACGACCTCGAAAAGGAACGCGGCATCACCATCCTGGCCAAGGCGACCTCGGTCGACTGGAAGGACACCCGCATCAACATCGTCGACACCCCCGGCCACGCCGATTTCGGCGGCGAGGTCGAGCGCATCCTGTCGATGGTGGATTCGGCCATCGTGCTGGTCGATGCCGCCGAGGGTCCGATGCCGCAGACCAAGTTCGTCGTAGGCAAGGCGCTGAAGGTCGGGCTGAAGCCGATCGTCGTAATCAACAAGATCGACCGCCCGGACGCGCGTCATGTCGAGGTGGTCAACGAGGTGTTCGACCTGTTCGCCGCGCTCGACGCCACCGACGAGCAGCTCGACTTCCCGATCCTCTATGGTTCGGGCCGTGACGGCTGGGTTTCGGAAAATCCGGAAGGCCCGAAGGACCAGCAGCTTGCGCCGCTGTTCGACCTCATCGTCAAGCATGTGCCGGCGCCGACCGTTCATCCCGGTCCGTTCCGCATGATCGGCACCATCCTGGAAGCCAACCCCTTCCTCGGCCGCATCATCACCGGCCGTATCGAATCCGGTACGCTGAAGGCCAACCAGGCGGTCAAGGTGCTGCACCATGACGGCACCCAGATCGAAACCGGCCGCATCTCGAAGATCCTGGCTTTCCGTGGCCTTGAGCGCCAGCCGATCGAAGAAGCCCAGGCGGGCGACATCGTCGCCATCGCCGGCCTGTCGAAGGGTACCGTCGCCGACACGTTCTGCGACCTGGCGGTGAGCGAGGCGCTGCATGCGCAGCCGATCGATCCGCCGACCGTGACCATGTCGTTCCTCGTCAATGACAGCCCGCTCGCCGGCACCGAAGGCGACAAGGTGACCAGCCGCGTCATCCGCGACCGCCTGCTGCGCGAGGCCGAAGGCAATGTCGCGCTCAAGATCGAGGAATCGCCCGACAAGGATTCGTTCTTCGTCTCCGGCCGTGGCGAATTGCAGCTCGCCGTGCTGATCGAGACCATGCGCCGCGAAGGCTTCGAGATCGCCGTGTCGCGTCCGCGCGTCGTCATGCAGAAGGGCGAGAACGGCGAATTGCTGGAGCCGGTCGAGGAAGTCGTCATCGACGTCGACGAGGAGCATGCCGGCGTCGTCGTTCAGAAGATGTCGGAGCGCAAGGCCGAGATGGTCGAGTTGCGCCCGTCCGGCGGCAATCGCCAGCGCATCGTGTTCCACGCGCCGACGCGCGGCCTGATCGGCTACCAGTCGGAATTGTTGACCGATACGCGCGGCACCGCCGTGATGAACCGGCTGTTCCATGCCTACGAGCCCTACAAGGGCGAACTGCCGGGCCGCACCAACGGCGTGCTGATCTCCAACGAGCAGGGCGAATCGGTCGCCTACGCCATGTGGAACCTGGAAGACCGCGGCCCGATGGTCATCGACCCGGGCGTCAAGGTCTATCAGGGCATGATCATCGGCATCCATTCCCGCGACAACGACCTCGAAGTGAACGTGCTGAAGGGCAAGAAGCTGACCAACATCCGCGCCGCCGGCAAGGATGAGGCGGTCAAGCTCACCCCGCCGATCCGCATGACGCTGGAACGCGCGCTGGCCTGGATCCAGGACGACGAACTGGTCGAGGTGACGCCGAAGACCATCCGCCTGCGCAAGCTCTATCTCGATCCGAACGAACGCAAGCGTTTCGAGAAGTCGGCCAAGGCGGTCGGCGCGGCGTAATTTCTTCTTCGGACGATTTCTGAGAGGGGCGGAGCATCACGTGCTCCGCCCCTCTCTCGTTCATCCGCCAGCCGCCCTGATGATCGCTTCGTGGTCCGGCTCGCCGGCCAGGTCGAGGCGGATCGTCATTCCCTGGCGGGCCGGCTTGCGCAAGGCTTTGGCTCCGTCCGGATCGACGACCAGCCGGCGCCGCTCCTCCAGCGCCTGCAACCGCGAGCGCGAGATGCCGAGTTCATTGGCAAGCAGACGGTCGAGCCGCAGCGATGTCGGCATTTCCAGCCCGAGCCGCAGTTCCAGGGTCGCCGCGCTTTCCCTGGTACCGCCGAGCAACCGCTTGCGCACCGAAACATCGGCAAACTCCTCGACACGCCCAACCTGGTTGCGCAGGGCGACGACATCGAAGGCATGGCGCCGCGCAAGCCCCAGGTCGTTGCTTTCGAGTGCCTGCAGCAGCGCGGGTTCGATGTCGCGGCGATTGCAGCGCTCGAAAATGCCGAAATTCCAGGAATTGTCGCAATCGACGCAGCGATAGATCAGCCAGACATCGATGCGCTTGCCGTTGGCGTTGACGCGGAATTTGCCGCTGCAGCGATAGGCCTTCACACCGCCGCAGCGATTGCAGTTGATCAGGGGTTGAGGGGCGATTGCAGGCGTGATCGCCCATTGAATGACAAGATGTTGAGACAAGCCGAAAAACCTTCCAGTGCGGAAGTTCTTCAGGCTGGCAATGTCGAGATGCCCATGCGGGCACGGCGTGGCGAGAGCTAGCTATGGTCGGAAGTCAGGTGTCACGGGCGACAAGCACGCGACAGCGGTTCAGCAGTGCCAAACCGGTCTCGAACCGCCGCCTGAGGAACACATGAAAATGAGCAGACACCACTGATGCGGCGCCCTGCAGGTGTGATCAGGGGAGTTGGCGAGACCGGCGGTTACTGAGGCAAAGTGAAGCTCGAAATTGTTTTCGCGGCGGGTCTTCTAGCGACAAGGCGGCGGATGGGCAAGGGCTTCGGCGACCGGCAGAGCAACTGATGCATGACAGGAGTCAATCAATTGCCGACGTCTCTTGAGGGCGAATCTCACGATGGGCGGCAGGGTGCCAAACCACCACCGATCGGATATCCTTCACCCTCCAACGCTGGAAGGCTCCGCCATGCACCTCACCTCGCTGCTGATTTTCGCCGCCGCCTTGTTCGTTGCCGCCGGCTCGCCCGGCCCGTCGATCGCCGCACTCGTGGCGCGCGTCATCTCGAAGGGCTTTCGCGACGTGTTTCCGTTCCTGCTCGCCATGTGGATCGGCGAGGGCATCTGGCTGTCGCTGGCGGTGTTCGGGCTGGCCGTGGTGGCACAGACCTTCCACTTCGCTTTTGTCGTGGTGAAATGGGCCGGTGTCGCCTATCTCGCTTACCTTGCCTGGAAGATGTGGACGGCGCCTGTCGACGCGAAAGAAGGCGAGATGCCGCGCGAGGATTCGCCGGCGAAGCTGTTTTTCGCGGGCATGGCGGTAACGCTCGGCAACCCCAAGATCATGATGTTCTACCTGGCGCTGCTGCCGACCATCATCGACCTGGCTTCGGTCAGCATTGTCGGCTGGGTCGAGCTGACGGCGACCATGGCGGTGGTGTTGATCGCGATCGATCTCGCCTGGGTGCTTGCCGCCTCTCAGGCGCGCAAGCTCCTGAAGAGCAAGCGCGCCATGAAGATCGCCAACCGGATCAGCGCCACGACAATGGCCGGCGCTGCCGCGGCGATCGCTGCGCGGTCCTGAGGCGAGGCGTCAGCCCATCATATTGATGATGGGTGCGATCTCGACGTTGCAGTTCGGCATGGCCAGCATCGGGCAGCCCTTGGCCTTCTCGGCGGCATCGTCGATATCCCTGGCCTCGATGATCGAGTAGCCGCCGGTTGGGTTGCTGCCGCCATTGTTCTCTATCTTGCCGCCGGGCATGACGGTCTTCGACATGCCGACCGGATTGCCCGGGTCGACAACAGCCGAACCAAGCTTTCCAAACCAGCCTGTCCAGGCGTCAGTCATCGCCTTTCGCTCGGCTTCGCTCGTCGGCATCTTTCCGGAGCCGTGATAGACATAGAGAAACTTCGCCATGTTCTCCTCCCTTGATGAGCGGCATCGAACCGGCATGCGGTCATGCCGCCTGCCGATCATCGGACCAAACCGGCAAACAAGCAACGAGAATGAGGAATGCCTAATGTAAGGCGAGGTTGGAGCCTCACCGTGCCATGGCGTGGTATTCGTCGTTCGGCCGCATGTCGATCGCAGCAGCCACACGGTTCGACATGTTGAAGAAGGCTGAAGTCGAGGCGATGTCCCAGATGTCGCGGTCGCTGAAGCCGGCCGTTCGAAGCGCCGCCCGGTCGGCTTCGACGATCTTGGCCGGCTCCTCGGTCAGCTTGACCGCGAATTCGAGCATGGCGGCCTGCCTCGGCGACAGAGCGCCGGCGCGGAAATTCATCACCATCATTTCGCCGAACGCCGGATCCCCGGACAACTGGCGCACCGCCGCGCCATGCGCGGTCAGGCAGTAATAGCAATGGTTGATCGAGGAGACCGCGACCGCGATCATCTCGCGCTCCAGCTTCGACAGGCCCGAATCACCCAGCATCAGATCGTTGTACATGTCGGTGAAGGCGCGCAGCTTCTTGTCGTCGAAGGCGTAGGCCTTGAGCACGTTCGGAACCAGGCCGAGCTTCTCCTCGCATTTGGCGAAATAGGCCTTTGTCGGTTCGCTCAGTTCCCCTGAATCGAGATCAAGCGCGGTGATTTTGCCGGTCATGGTCATTTTCTCCTCTTCGGGCGCCGCCTTGCCGCCGAATTCGGATAATTCTCGGCAAGCCGTCAAACCTTTGTCGCCAAACAGCGGTCATCTGCTACGATAGTCGTAAAAGCATTCGACGGGAGGGAATAGCGTCATGGCCAGCGTGAAATCCGCAGCGAAGCCGAAGAAAAAAACCACATCAGCGACAAAGACCGAGGAAAGGCCAGCCCGGCTCGCCGATTACCTCCTCGCCCGCGCGCCGGCCGAAGACATCGCCGCCTATGACGTGGCGGACCTCGAACGCGCCGCCGACCTCGCCGGCGAGGCGGTCGCCAGGCACAAGAAGGGCGCGTGCGTCGTTGCCGTCGAGACCGATTCGGGCGTCGCTCGCGAAGGCCGCCCGGTGACGGTCATCACCGTCGTCAACGACAACATGCCGTTCCTGTTCGATTCCATCCTCGGCGAGGTTACCGAGACATCAGGTGAGCCGACATTGGTCACCCACCCGGTCATCACCGTGCGCCACGGCAAGCGCGGTGTCGAGGAAATCCTGGGCGACGGCAATTTCGCCAAGGACGACGGCAATCACGACCGGCTGAGCGTCATCCACGTCCATATCCCGCGGCTGACGGCGGACGCGGCAAACGCCTTGACCGAGCGGCTGCGCAAGATGCTTGGCCAGGTTCACGCCGCCGTCAACGACTGGAAGCCGATGCTGGCCCGGCTCGACCAGGCGATCTCCGAGTTCCGCTATTCCGCGGTGCCGCTCGACAAGAAGAGCGTGGCGGAGGCGATCGCCTTCCTGGAATGGCTGCGCGACGACAATTTCACCTTCCTCGGCATGCGTGAGTTCAAATACACCGGCGGCGAGGAAAGCGGCAATCTGGAGCGCGCCGACAAGCCCGGCCTCGGTATCCTCAGCGATCCCGATGTGCTGGTGCTGAGGCGCGGCACCGAAGCGGTGACGACAACGCCCGAGATTCGCGCCTTCCTGCATGGGCCGGAGCCGCTGATCGTCACCAAGGCCAATGCCAAGTCTTCCGTGCACCGGCGCATCTATCTCGATTACATCGGCGTCAAGACCTACACCGCCAAGGGCGTGTTGTCGGGTGAACTGCGCATCGTCGGCCTGTTCACCTCGACCGCCTACACGCGGTCGGTGATGAAGATCCCGTATCTCAGGTCCAAGGCCGAGACCATCATCGCCAAGTCCGGTTTTGACCGGCATGACCACTCGGGCAAGGCGCTGATCAACGTGCTGGAAAGCTATCCGCGCGACGAATTGTTCCAGGTGCCGGTGCCGATCCTGCGCAAGCACGCCGCGGCCATTCTGGGGCTGATCGAGCGGCCGCGCGTTCGGGCGCTGGTGCGCGCCGACCAGTTCGACCGCTTCGTCTCGATTCTCGTCTTCGTACCGCGCGACCGCTACGACAGCGTCGTGCGCGAGAAGATCGGCGCTTACCTCAAGACCGTGTTCGAGGGCCGGCTGTCGGCCTATTACCCGGCCTTCCCCGAAGGCGGGCTGGCGCGCGTGCACTTCATCATCGGCCGCTCCGGCGGCAAGACGCCGAAAGTCGAGCAGGCGACGATCGAGGCGGCGATCCGCGATATCGTGCGCACCTGGGAGGATGCCCTTTCCGACGCGGCGGACGCCGATGGCGGCGACCAGGCGTTGAAGGCCATCGCCGCAAGACTGCCGGAAAGTTATCGCGACTCCTTCAGCGCGGCAGTGGCGCTGGTCGATGCCGGGCGCATCGCCAGGATCAGCGCCGATAATCCGATCGCCATCGACTACTACCGCCATGCCGAGCAGAAGCCGCATCAGGCGGCGCTGAAGATCTATCACCATGGCAGCCCGGTGGCGCTGTCGCGGCGGGTGCCGGTGCTGGAAAACATCGGCTTCCGCGTCATCAGCGAGCGCACCTTCGAGGTCGGCGACGACCAGTCCGGCATGATCAATAGAGATCAGCCCGGCATGGTCTTCATCCACGACATGGAGCTGGAGAACAGCTATGGCAAGCCGATCGACCTTGCCGATGGCGGCGCGCTGTTCGAGGACGCGTTCCTGTCGGTGTGGCGCGGCGATGTCGACAATGACGGCTATAACGGCCTCGCCCAGACGGCCGGCCTGTGGTCCGGCGAAATCACCATCCTGCGCGCCTATGGCCGCTATCTGCAGCAGGTCGGCATTCCGCAAAGCCAGGACTTCATCGCTGCCGCCCTCAACCGTTATCCCGAGATCGCGCGTGGCCTGCACGCGCTGTTCATCGCCCGGCTTGGCCCCACGGCCGAGGGCGATGGAGTGGTGGCGGCAAAGCATCTCAAGGCCAAGATCAAGGATGCGCTGGAGGATGTGCCCAACATCGATGACGACACCATCATCCGCCGCTACCTCAACCTGATCGAAGCCTCGCTGCGCACCAATCATTTCGTTACCGATACGAAGCAGAAAGGCCAGTCCCTGGCGATCAAGCTCGAGTCGCAGGCGGTCGAAGGGCTACCGGCGCCACCGCCGTGGCGCGAGATCTTCGTCTATGGTTCCGAGGTCGAGGGCCTGCATCTGCGCTTCGGCCCGGTGGCGCGTGGCGGTCTGCGCTGGTCGGACCGTGCCCAGGACTACCGCACCGAGGTGCTCGGCCTGGTCAAGGCGCAACAGGTCAAGAACGCCGTGATCGTGCCTGTCGGCGCCAAGGGCGGTTTCTTCCCCAAGCGCCTGCCGGTGGGCGGCAGCCGCGACGCGATCTTCGAGGCGGGCACCTCCGCCTACAAGAATTTCGTCTCCAGCCTGCTGTCGATCACCGACAATATCGGACTGGACGGCGTCATTCCGCCGGCGGGTGTCGTGCGCCGCGACCAGGATGATCCCTATTTTGTCGTCGCCGCCGACAAGGGCACGGCGACCTTCTCAGACACCGCCAACGCCATCTCCGAGAAGCATGGCTTCTGGCTCGACGATGCCTTCGCCAGCGGCGGCTCGGCGGGCTATGACCACAAGAAGATGGGCATCACCGCCAAGGGCGCCTGGGAAGCCGTCAAGCGACATTTCCGCGAGATGAACCGCGACATCCAGACCTCGCCCTTCACCGCCGTCGGTGTCGGCGACATGTCGGGCGACGTATTCGGCAACGGCATGCTGTTGTCGCCGAAAACCAGGCTGATCGCCGCCTTCGATCATCGCGATATCTTCATCGATCCCGATCCGGACATGGCGGCCTCGATGGCCGAGCGCGAGCGCATGTTCGCGCTGCCGCGTTCGAGCTGGCAGGACTATGACAAGAGCAAGCTGTCGGAAGGCGGCATCATCGTCTCGCGCAATCAGAAGTCGATCACCCTGCCGGCCGCGGCCGCGGCGGCAATCGGCCTCGGCAAGACGACCGCCACGCCGGTCGAGATCATGACCGCCATCCTCAAGGCGCCGGTCGATCTTCTGTGGTTCGGCGGCATCGGCACTTACTTGAGGGCATCCACCGAAACCAACGCCGAGGTCGGCGACCGCGCCAACGATGCCATCCGCATCACGGCGCTCGACGTGCGTGCCAAGGTGATCGGGGAGGGCGCCAATCTCGGCGTCACGCAGCGGGCGCGCATCGAATTCGGCATGAATGGCGGCCGCTGCAATTCCGACGCCATCGACAATTCGGGCGGCGTCAATTGCTCCGACGTCGAGGTCAACATCAAGATCGCGCTGGCGTCGGCCATGCGCAAGGGATCGCTGACGCGCCCTGCACGCAACAAGCTGCTGGCCGAGATGACCGACGAGGTCGGCGGGCTGGTGCTGTCCAACAACTATCAGCAGACGCTGGCGCTTTCGATCGCCCGCAAGCGCGGCCTCGCCGACATCGCGCACCAGGCCCGGTTCATGTCGGCGCTCGAAGCGCGCGGCCTGCTCGACCGTGCCGTGGAAACACTGCCGTCACCAGCGGCCCTTGCCGAGCGCGAAGCGCGGGGCGAGCCGCTGACCAGGGCCGAGCTCGGCGTGCTGCTCGCCTATGCCAAGATCGTGCTGTTTTCCGACATCGTCGCCAGCGACGTGCCCGACGGGCATTTCGACCGCGATCTGATGGGCTATTTCCCGGACCGGATGGCGAAGAAATACGCCGCCGAGATCCATGGCCACCGACTGCGCCGCGAGATCATCGCCCGCGTCGTCGCCAACGACCTCGTCAATCGCGGCGGCCCTTCCTTCGTCAACCGGCTGCAGGAGGCCACGGGGCGCACCGCCGCCGACGTGGTGCGCACCTTCGCCGTGGTGCGTGACGGCTTTGCGCTGCCCGCGCTCTATCGCGAGATCGACGCGCTCGACAACCAGATCGACGGCCAGGTCCAGCTCGATCTCTACCAGATGGTGAGCCGGCTGATCTACGTGACCAGCGGCTGGTATCTCAAGAACGATACCGGCACGGCACCCCTTGGCCAGCGCATCGCGGAACTGCAGGAGGCGCGCAAGGCGCTGGAGCCGAAGCTCGTTTCGCTGCTGCCGGCGTTTTCGCGCGAACGCATCGAGGAGAAACGGCACGGGCTGTTCAAGGCCGGCGCGCCTGAGCGGCTGGCCGAACAGCTGGCGCTGAGCGAGGTGGCGGAACTCATCCCCGACATCGCGCTGACCGCGCGGATGGCAAATGCCGACATCGTCGCGGCTGCACGAGCGTTCTTTGCGGTGAGCGATGCCTTCCGCATTCCGCGCGTCGAGGACGCCGCGCGCTCGATCACGCCTTCGGACTACTATGATCAGCTGGCGCTTTCGCGGGCCACCGACACGATTGGTGCGGCGCGTCGCGGCATCGCGGTTGCGGCACTCACCGGTCACGCCAAGGCGGCCGATGCGGTCGCGGCCTGGCTGGAAGCCGGCGGCGAGCGCGTGGCGCGTATCCGCGAGCGGCTGCAGGCGCTGACCGAAGGCGGCGACATCACCGTGTCGCGGCTGTCGGTGGCGTCAGGGCTGATGAGCGACCTGACGGGGATGTGAGGCTTACCTTTCGCCTAGCGGGAGGGTCGCTGCGAAGCAGCGGGGGTGGCGGCGCCAGACCCCCACCCGGACCCTCGGTCCGACCTCCCCACAAGGGGGAGGTAAGGGTTGGCGCCTGCGACGCTTGTGTTTGCATGACCATCGGAAAACATGCAGACATGGCGCGAACCGCCAACGAAGCGTAGGCGAGTGGAGGGGATATGGCCGAGGTAGCAGTGCAGCGTGCGTCCGGGCGCGGCATCTGGGGATGGATGTTCTTCGACTGGGCGGCGCAGCCGTTCTTCACGGTCGTCACCACCTTCATCTTCGGCCCCTATTTCGTTTCGCGCATGGCGGGCGATCCCACCACCGGCCAGGCTGTATGGGGTTACGGCATAGCCGCCGCCGGGCTGGTCATCGCAATATTGTCGCCAATCCTCGGCTCGATCGCCGACCAGACCGGTCCGCGCAAGCCGTGGATCGGGTTTTTCGCGGCGATCAAGATCACCAGTCTCACCTTGCTCTGGTTCGCCGCGCCGGGCTCGAACCTGTTCCTGATCGTGGGGTTGTTCTCGCTGGCCTCGGTGGCGGCCGAATTCTCCACCGTGTTCAACGATTCGATGATGCCGCGGCTGGTGCCGAAGAGCGAGATCGGCCGCATCTCCAACACGGCCTGGGGCCTCGGCTATCTCGGCGGCATGATCGCGCTGATCTTCGTCGTCACCTGTCTCGCCGGCTCGCCGGAGACCGGCAAGACGATCATCGGCATCAACCCGCTGTTCGGGCTCGACCCGAAGCTGGGCGAGGATGCGCGCGCCACCGGGCCGCTTTCGGCCGGCTGGTATTTCCTGTTCATCCTGCCGATGTTCTTCTTCACGCCGGATGCCATCAAGGGCATTCCGATCGGGCCGGCGGTGCGTGAAGGCCTGTCCGAACTGAAATCGACACTGGCCGAGGTACGCAAGCGCGGCGGCATCTTCCGCTTCCTCGTCGCGCGCATGATCTACCAGGACGGCGTCAACGCCTTGCTGGCGCTCGGCGGCACGTTCGCGGCGGGTATGTTCCACTGGTCGATCACCGAGATCGGCATGTTCGGCATTATCCTCAATGTCGTCGCCATCTTCGGCTGCTGGATCGCCGCCCGGCTCGACACCGCGCTCGGCTCCAAGGCGGTGGTGATGATTTCGCTGGTCATGCTGTCCGTCGCCACCATCGGTGTCGTCTCGACCGGTCCAGGCTTCACCTTGCTCGGCCTGATCCAACTTTCGACCTCCGACTCAGGTGGCCTGTTCGGCACGGCCGCCGAGAAGGCCTACATCATGTACGGCCTGCTGATCGGGCTGGCCTTCGGTCCGGTGCAGGCGTCGTCGCGTTCCTACATGGCGCGCAGCGTCACGGCGGCGGAATCCGGGCGCTATTTCGGCATCTATGCGCTCGCCGGACGGGCGACCAGTTTCCTGGCGCCGTTCATGGTGGCGACCATCACCGCGCTGAGCGACTCGGCGCGGCTTGGCATGGCCGTGATCATCCTGTTCCTCGGCATCGGCATGGCGATCCTGGTTCGCACGCCGTACCCGGCGGACCGGCCGGCGGAATAGCTCCACTTCCCTTTCCCCCCAAAAGGGGAAAGGAAGAAGCGCTCAGTGCCTGAAATGCCTGACCCCGGTGAACACCATGGCGATGCCATGTTCATCGGCCGCGGCGATGACGTCGTCATCGCGCATCGAGCCACCGGGCTGGATCACCGCCGTAGCGCCGGCTTCGATCGCCGAGAGCAGGCCGTCGGCGAAGGGGAAGAACGCGTCGGAGGCGACCACCGAGCCCTTGGTCAGCGGTTCGGCCGAGCCTGCCGCCTCGGCCGCGTCGAGCGCCTTGCGGGCGGCGATGCGGGAGGAATCGACCCGGCTCATCTGGCCGGCGCCGATGCCGACGGTGGCGCCGTCCCTGGCATAGACGATGGCATTCGACTTGACGTGCTTGGCGACGCGGAAGGCGAATTTGAGATCGGCCATCTCAGCCGGCGTCGGTGCCCGCTTCGTCACCACCTTCAGCTCGAGGTCGTCGACCGCGGCATTGTCCCGGCCCTGAACGAGCAGGCCGCCGGAGACGGACTTGACCGTCGTGCCGGGCGCGCGCGGGTCGGGCAGGCCGCCGGTGACCAGCAGGCGCAGGTTTTTCTTCGCCGCGACGATTGCCGCCGCTTCTTCGGTGGCGTCGGGCGCAATGATCACTTCGGTGAAGGTTTTCACGATTTCCTCCGCCGCCTCGGCGTCGAGGGTGCGGTTCACGGCGACGATGCCGCCGAAGGCAGAGACCGGATCGCAGGCAAGCGCCTTGGCATAGGCTGCCTTTAGCGACACGCCCTCTGCGACGCCGCAGGGGTTGGCGTGCTTGATGATGGCGACAGCGGCGGAGCGGGCAGGGTCGAACTCGCCGGTGAGTTCGAAGGCGGCGTCGGTGTCGTTGATGTTGTTGTAGGACAGCTGCTTGCCCTGCAGCTGTCGTGCCGTGGCGACGCCCGGACGCTTGTCGCCATTGACATAGAAGCCGGCGCCCTGGTGCGGGTTTTCGCCGTAGCGCATCACCTCGGCCAGCCTGCCGCCGAAGGCGCGCCAGGTCGGATGCTCGATCTCCAGCGCCTCGGCGAACCAGCCGGAAATCGCCGCGTCATAGCTGGCGGTGCGGGCAAAGGCCTTGGCCGCCAGCTTCTTGCGAAAATCCAGCGACAGCGAGCCGATGTTCATCTCCAGCGCGTTCAGCACCGAAGCGTAATCGCCGGGATCGGTGACGATGGCAACATAGGCGTGGTTCTTGGCCGAGGCGCGGATCATCGCCGGGCCGCCAATGTCGATGTTCTCGACGATCGCCGCATAGTCGGCGCCGGAGCGGCGGACTTCCTCGAACGGATAGAGATTGGAGACGACGAGGTCGATCGGCTCGATGCCGTATTTGCGCATCGCCATGGCATGCTCCGGGTCGTCGCGGACGCCAAGCAGGGCGCCATGCACCGACGGATGCAAAGTCTTGACGCGGCCGTCCATGATCTCGGGAAAACCGGTGAGCTCGGAGACGTCGCGCACCGCCATGCCGGCTTCCGCGATCGCCTTGGCCGTGCCGCCGGTCGAGACCAGCTCGACACCGGCCGCGGCCAATGCCCTGGCAAAGTCGATGAGGCCGGTCTTGTCGAAAACCGAGAGCAAGGCACGGCGCACGGGGACGAGATCCGGGGCGGGAATGTTCTTGGCGGCGACGGCCATGGGCTGGCGGCCTTTCACGGCTGGAGGGGCAAGCCCGCGCCGTAGCACATGACATCAGGAAATCAAGCGGCAAGCCAGCGCTGCACACTTTTCGGCGTCATGCTCCAGCGGTGGCCGGCAAGATCAATTGTTTTCCGGATAGCCGGCGATGCTGGTGCGCGTCAGCTGCCAGTGGACTTCGGACACCTCGGAGGCCTTGAAGGCAAGCACGATCTGCCGGCTGCGGCGCGGGCCGCCAAGACCGGCGAAATAGATCGATTCCTCGACCTCCGGCACCACTTCGCCTGACGTGAACACCCAGCTGTCGGCCTGGTCGGCGGTCAGCACCAGCCGGTCGTGCTCGTCCTGCAGCAGGTTGATGTCGGGATGGATGTGGAAGCGCACGGTGATGAAGTCGCGGCCATTGTTGCGGATCGAGGCATTGCCGGGCCGCTGGAACCGGTCCCTGCCGGCCAGCACATTGCCGTCCGTCGACAGCTTCAGCTCGCGCTCATGCAGGAATCCGAACCGCTGGATATAGCCGTCATGGCGGGCGATGAAGCCCTGGACGCCCTTCTGGTCGATGCGCTTGCACTGCACATGCTGCGGGCCGCCGATCAGCGGCGAACCGAGCAGGTCGTTGACGCGCAGCGAATGGCTGAAGCGAGCCGACGAGGTGTCGTTGATGGTGGCGGTCGAGTGCGCGGCGGTGGCGCGCGCCAGCGGCCGGAACTCGGCGGCGCCATAGGTGTCGATGCCGGCATTGACGATATAGTGCTGGCGGCCGGACGACAATTCGAAGGCGAGGCAGCCTGCATGCGCGGCGTTGGAGACGTCGACCGGCGGCGGCAGGCCGGTGTCGGCAATGACGGTGACGCCGCCCATCGACAGCCGCTCGTAGCCCGAATGCGGCGCGTGCAGCAGTGGTGCGCCGGCGGTGTCGTCATGGCGCAGGATGGTGGCGATGCGGTCGTGGATGGTGGCGCCCATGCCGTTGAAGCGGGCGAGGCTGCCATCCTGGTGGCGGAAGAAGCGCAGCGCCGGTAGCATGCGGTCGATGGCGCCGATCAGCGCCTGCGGCGGGGTTTCGGCCTGGTTGGCGTAGGTCTGGCGCAGCGGCAAAAGGTCGGCGAGGATTTCCAGCACCGCCATCGGATTGCGCGAGATATGGCCGCCATCGGCGAGGATCTGGCGGTTGAGCTCCTCGGCGAGGTTGCGGGTTGCGCCGCGCAGCGCCGAAGCCGGCGCCGGTAGCGAAAGAGCGGCAAAGGCGAGCGCGATGCGGGCACGCAGCCGGTCCTTGCCGTCGGGCATTTCGCGCGCCATCGACCTGAGATAGCGGATCTGGACGGCCAGCGATTTCAGGAAAGCGCGGTAGAAGGGAAATTCGGCGCCCTGCAGCACGACGGAGGAATGCTGCAGCCAGGCGATGATGCGCTTGGCCGTGGTGCCGGGCTCCCAGGCGACACCGGCAATGTTGTTGCCATGCATGGCGATCCAGTCGGATACCAGGGCACGCGCATTGGCGGCGGCAAGTTCGGTACCGGCGGCGCGCATGTGGCGCAGCCAGCGAAACCCATGCAGCGTCTTCTGCCAGCCGCGGTTGGGCACGTTGATCTGGAAAGGCGATTTGCCGCCGGTTTCGACCAGATGCCCCGACAAGGGATAACGGCCGTAGTAGATCTCAAGCGCGATCTGCGGGTCGGCGAGGCGCAGGTCCGGTGGCGCGATCAGGACGCGTTCGGGCGTGCGGCCGGAATAGCGCCAGCGATAAATCGGCCCGGCACGCAGGCGCCGGCGCGTTTTGCGCCAGAACTCCTTCGCTACCAGCGTCCACAGACGCGTCGTGTTGCCGGCAGCAAGTGCCAAAAGCCCTCCTGATCGTCCTCTACCCCGGCACCAAGTTTACATGATTGAACGACTCGTGCGAAGGCGAATTCCTGGGACCGGGTCCGTTTCACCGGGTTTTGTCCCATCCCCTCCCTAAAAAAGTCAGCAAATCCGGATGCTTACATATTCAGCCGGCGCGCCGCATGCGGGCGGCGAAGAAACCGTCCAGGCCGGAACGTTCCGGCGCGCCGAGATCGAGATCGGCTGGCGTGGTGCGCAGCGTGCCTTGTTTCGTCAGGAACGAATCGATGCTGGCGATCTCGCCCTGATGCAGGGGATCGTCGACGACATCAGGCGATTGCTTGAGGAAAGCGCGATAAAGCTCCTCGCCTTCGAGCGGGTCGAGCGAACAGTTGGAAAAGACGATCCTGCCACCGGGCTTGACCAGGGTGACGGCGCGGGTGAGCAGCCTGCGTTGCAGGTCGGCGAGCTTTTCGACATCGGCCATGGTCTTGGTCCACGGCACGTCGGGGTGGCGGCGTACCGTGCCGGTCGACGAGCAGGGCGCGTCGAGAAGCACGGCGTCGAACAGCTCCGCCGGCTCGTATTCGAGCAGGTCGGCCTGGACGATGTCGGCCGAGAGGCCGAGGCGCTCGAGATTCTGCGCCAGCCGCGCCAGCCGGTTCTTCGAGGTGTCGACGGCGGTGACCCTGGCGCCGGCCAGGATCAGCTGGGCGGTCTTGCCGCCGGGCGCCGCGCAGAGATCGCCCACACGCAATCCCTTGGTATCGCCGAACAGTTTTGCCGGCAGACTGGCCGCCGCATCCTGTACCCACCAGGCGCCTTCGGCGAAGCCCGGCAGGTCGGTGACCGCGCCGACAAGATTTTCCACGCGCACCGTGCCGGTCGGCAGCACGGTACCACCAAGCCTTTCGGCCCACAGCTCGGGATCGGCCTTGACCGAGAAATCGACCGGTGCCTCATGGCGATGCGCCGCCAGGATCTGTCGGGTCTTGTCCGCGCCATAGGCGGCCTGCAGCCGGTCTGAAAACCATTTCGGCGCTTCGTCGGTGGCGGCAAGGGCGGCCGGCAGTTCGGTTTCCTTGGCTCGAGCCAGCGTGCGCAGCACGCCATTGACCAGGCCGGAAAAACGCTGCGTGCGCGGATCGGACTTGGCGTGGGTGACCGCGAGGTCGACGGCGGCGCTGTCGGGAATGTCGAGGAACAGGATCTGCGCCGCCGCCACATGCAGTATGTGCGACAAAGCGGTGGCATTGGGCGGCAGCGGCTTTTCCAGTCGCTTTGCCAGCAGCCCGGTGATGGTCATGCGATAGCGCAGCGCGGTGACCAGGATGGCGCGCACCAGGCCACGGTCACGCAGGTCGAGCGCCCTGTATTGCGGATGGCCGTTTTCGTGGTCGGTCAAGCCGTCGAGCGGCGTCCTTGCGTCGATGACGGCGGCAAGCAGCCGAGCCGCCGCCTTGCGGGCGGCGAGACCGGCGACGAATTCGCCGCCGTCCTTCTGGTCCTGATCGCCTGAGCCTGTGCGCCGAGGTGTGCTGCCTGCCACGCTCACGACCACCGGCCTTTGGGCCCGGTCGGGTTGCGACCCCATGGATTGGGTTTCGGCTTGGCCGGTTCAGCCGGCGGTTCGGCAGCGGCCGGCTTGCCCCAGGGGCCGGCCGACTGCTGCTCGTCAGCCTGCGATGGAACCGGCGCCTGGCGTTGGGGGGTGCGTACCGCGCCGTCGCCCATCCCGCGCGCCATCTCCTGCAACGCGGCGATGCGGTTCTCGGTGCTCGGGTGGGTGGAGAACAGATTGTCCATGCGCTCGCCATGCAGGGGATTGATGATGAAGAGATGCGCCATCGCCGGATTGCGCTCCGCATCGGGGTTGGGAATGCGTTCGGCGCCGCGGGCGATCTTGTCAAGCGCGGATGCCAGCCAGAGCGGGTGTCCACAGATTTCGGCGCCGCGCCGGTCGGCCTCGTATTCGCGTGTGCGGCTGACCGCCATCTGCACGATCATGGCGGCGAAGGGCGCCACGATCATCGCCGCCAGCACACCGACAAAGCCGAACGGGTTGTTGTTGTCGCGATTGCCGCCGAGGAAAAACGCGAAATTGCCCAGCATCGAGATGGCGCCGGCAAAGGTGGCGACGATGGTCATGGTCAGCGTGTCGCGGTGCTGGACATGGGCGAGCTCGTGCGCCATGACCGCCGCGACCTCCTCATGGCTCAACCGCTGCAACAGGCCGGTGGAGGCGGCGACCGCCGCGTTCTGCGGGTTGCGGCCGGTGGCGAAGGCGTTCGGCTGCGGATTGTCGATCAGATAGGTTTTCGGCATCGGCAGCCCGGCCTGCTTGGCCAGCGCCTGGACGATGGCGTAATATTCCGGTGCGTTCTTCTCGTCGACCTCGACGGCATGGTTCATCGACAGCACCATCTTGTCGGCGTTCCAGTAGCTGAACAGATTGGTGCCGGCGGCGATCAGCAGCGCGATCATCATCCCGCCCGAACCGCCGATCAGGAAACCGACGCCCATGAACAGCGCCGTCATCGCGGCAAGAAGCATGGCGGTGCGGAGAGTGTTCATCGTCTGCTCCTGTCGTGGTGGTGGCAAAAAGAGGTCGATAGTCTCGGTTTCATGGCTATATGATGGGAAAGAGCTGCCGCTGTTTCAATCCGCGGGGAATATCGCATGACCGACGAAACCAGTAAAACGCCCGCCGAAACCGACGGCGACGCCTTGCCGAAGGAGCTGACGCCGGCCGCACGGCGGGCGCTGGCCGAGGCCGAGGCCCGGCGCACCGAATATCGCGAGAAGGAAGCCGCCCTGCCGAAGGAACTCGGCGGCCGTGGCGGCAAGGAACCCGGCCGCTATGGCGACTGGGAGGTCAAGGGCCTGACCAGCGATTTCTAGGGGTTCGTCTAGGCAGCGTTGCGCTGCCGCTCAAGCGCCAGCCAACCGCGCTCGTCGATGGTGATACCGACATCGTCGTAGCCAGCGATGGCTGCATGGTGCGTCGGCAACGGATGCGCGTGTGTGGCGCTGATCACCATGACCGCGGCTTGCGCGGCCTCGGCCGCCGAGATGCCGGCCGGAGCATCCTCGAACACAAGGCAGTCGCGCGCATCGACGCCGAGCCGTTCCGCTCCCAGCCGGAAGCAGTCGGGCGCCGGCTTGCCGCGGGAAACGTCTTCCGCGGCGACGAGGACGGCGGGAACCGGAATGCCGGCGGCCTTCATGCGCGCCAGCGCCAAGGAACGTGGCGCCGAGGTTACGATCGCCCAGCTTGCGCTTGGCAAGGCATTGAGAAACGCCACGGCGCCGGGGATCTGGACAATGCCATCCAGATCGTCGGCCTCGGCCTTCAGCAGCAGGTTGGCCTCATGCGCCGGATCGACGCCTGGAAGGGCAAGGTTCGTGATGGTCTCGATCGCCCGCACGCCATGGATCGTCGGCAGGAAGGCGGCGACGTCAAGACCATGGCGGCGTGCCCAATCGCTCCACACCCGCTCCGCCGAGGCGATGGAATTGACGAGGGTGCCGTCCATGTCGAAGAGGAAGGCGGCGAATTTTCTGCCAGAAAACATGATTTTCCTTGAAGTCCGGGGGAGCGTGTCGAGGGAGGGCCCAACCGTAACGTCAAGCCACCGACATGGAAAGGCGCGAGGCGTATTTTGGGGCGGTCCAGGGAACCACCGCCACATTGCGACGTTTCAACGGCACCTGCTTTCCATGACGATCGAAGGGGACGTGCGATGCTGATCCGGCTCGGCTACGAAATCGCTATTGAATGCACCGAGGCCACTCCTGTGATTTCGCTGCTGGAGATCCACAAGGACAGACAGGCCGACATCAAGCGGCAGACGCGCGTGCTGACCTCGCCTGCTGTGCCGACCAGGCTCTATCACGACCTGCATGGCAATGGCTGCCGCCGCTTCACCGCGCCTGCCGGTACGTTTCGCATCCTCTATGACGCGGTCGTCGAGGACAGCGGCGAGACGGACGAGGTCAACACGCTGGCCAGGGAAGTGCCGGTGGCCGAGTTGCCTGACGAGGTGCTGGGTTATCTCCTCGGCAGCCGCTACTGCGAGACAGATCACCTCAGCAACCTCGCCTGGCAATTGTTCGGTCATCTTCCGTCCGGCTGGGCGCGGGTGCAGGCGATCGTCGACTATGTCCACAACCGGCTGTCGTTCGGCTATGGCTATGCGCGTTCGACCCGCACGGCGGCGCAGGCGCATGAGGAACGGGTCGGGGTCTGCCGTGACTTCGCCCATCTGGCGATCACGCTTTGCCGCTGCATGAACATTCCGGCGCGTTACGTGAACGGCTATCTCGGGGATATCGGCGTGCCGATCGATCCGGCGCCGATGGATTTCTCGGCCTGGATGGAGGTGTTCCTCGACGGCAAGTGGTACACGTTCGATCCACGCCATAACCGGCCCAGAACCGGCCGCGTCGTCATCGCGCGCGGCCGCGACGCCACCGATGTGCCCTTGCTGCACAGCTTCGGCCCGCACCGGCTCGCCCTGTTCAAGGTGTGGACCTACGAACAGGAAGGCAAGCTGTTCAATCCGCCCCATCACGGTATCGACAGGACGGTGAGCGCACAGATGCTGGCTTGAGGCGCATCGATATTCGGCCGGCCTGCAAACGGCCTGACCTTGGATCTCAACGCACCCTGGTTCCCTGCCGCATCATGTCTGTCCCGCAATTTCGGGACAGTGATCCGCTTCGGCACAGAAGGCCTGTGCCGCAACAGGACGGCGCCGACCACTGCGTGATTGCTTCGATCCGGGCATGGTAAGCGGTTCGTAAACACACCGAAGTCGCGCGTTCCTGTTTACCGATCATTCACCTTGGCAAAGATCGAAATCCAATGAAAACAACATGTTGAGATCGGCGCCTCCGCTCCGGTGCATAACGGGCGCCGTCCGGCTGGAATCCTGCATTGCCCTCATCGCGGCGACGAGGCCGAGGCATGCGGAGGTTGTTGGATGCGAAATTACGGGGGTCTTGTCCACGCGGTCGGCGGGTTCGCCAGACATAGGGGTGGAAATTTCACGGTCCTGTTCGGCTTTGCTGCCTCGGTCCTCGCGCTGGCCGCCGGCTTCTCGGTCAACGTCGCGCAGCTCTACAATGCCAGATCGAGCCTGCAGGGCGTGGTCGACGCCGCGGTGACGTCGACGGCGCGCGACCTGACGACCGGCGCCATCAAGGAAGCCGACGCCGACAAGGCAGTGCAAGCCTTTCTTGACGCCAACAGCACGGCCGGCATCCTGAAGGCCGACCAGGTCGTGCTGGACAGGCTCACCGTCAACCCGACGGCCAGAACCGTGCAGGCGGATGTGCATGTCGATGTCAGCCTCTATTTTCCGTTGTTCGGCATCAGTGACATGCGGCGCGTCGTCGCTTCCACCACAGCACTCTATTCGGACAAGCAGGTCGAGGTCGCCATGATGCTCGACATCACGGGATCGATGGCGAAACGAGGCAACGTCGACAAGATCGGCGATCTGAAAGCAGCGGCGAGAAACGCCGTCCAGACGATGCTCCAGAACCAGGACTCGAAGAACCCCCGCATCCGCGTCGCGATTGTGCCTTACGCATCCGGCGTGAACGTCGGCAAGCTGGCGGAAAACGTCTACGCCGAGAAGCAGGCGAGCTCTGATCTGCCGCCGGTCGCCGGCAGTTCGCTTCTCGTCGCAAAGACGGGCAAGACGACGTTGCCGGCCTTCGGCGACTACAAATCCATTGTTGGCGCGGCAATGCCAAGGACCGACAATTGCGCGACGGAGAGGAAGGACAAGAACGGCAATGCGGATTTGAGTGCCGATGGCCCGGACACGGTTCGCACCGACAAGACCGGCAAGAACTACTATGCGCTGGTCAACCGGGATGATCATCTGGGTGGCGGGAGCATGAACAGATGCCCCGACGCGGAAGTGATCCCGCTGACGGCTGATTCCGGCGCATTGCTTGATTCGATCGGCGCCTTCCGGGCCGATGGTTACACGGCCGGCGCGATCGCCATCCAGTGGACCTACTATATGCTGTCGCCACAATGGCGGGCTGCGATCAAGAATGCCGGTCTCGGCAACGGCGCCTCGGATACCAATGCGAAGAAGATTGCCAAGGTCGCGATCCTGATGACCGATGGCCAGTTCAATACCGCCTTCGCCGGAGCCGGGGGAAGCTACAACGGCCAGGGCAACCTTGCCCGCGGTAACGCCGAAGCCCTCTGCGGCAACATGAAAAATGATGGCATCGAGATTTTCACCATCGGCTTCGATCTGAACGACAAGGACATGTCGCCAACCGAGCGGGACCAGGCAAAGGCGGTGCTGAAGGGCTGTTCGTCGAAGGACGCTTCCGCCGCTGACAGGCATTATTTCGAGGTGTCCACCGGAGTGGAATTGGACGCCGCCTTCCAGGAAATCATCCGCAACACCGAAAAGGTCGCACTGACCCAGTAATCCGCAAAAAGGAAAAGGCCGCCGCTTCTTTCGAAGCCGGCGGCCTTCCGTGTTTCCGTCCATGGCGCGGCCTGTGGCGGCAACCCCTTCGGGTTACCTGCCGCGCATCTCGCGCCTTAACGGGAAGACTGCTTCCCGAAAGTGCAATCCGCTGAGGCCACGTTCTGGAAAACGAAATCACTCGACATCGGATCACCTCCTTTCGATTTGTTGAACACATGCTCATGATGGGGTGCGTTGCAGCAAATGACAAGGTGCCATGCTGAAAAAGGCGTCTGCCGGAAAATCCCGCCCAGGGCAGATCCGCGTGCTTCGGCTTGCGATCCACGTCCCAAACAGACAAGATTGCGCAATCGGGCCGTTGGGGGAACGAGCATGGACGCCACCGAAAGAGCCGCGCGCATCGTTCGAACGGTAATCGAGGCCCTGAAGCCGGGCTTTGCCGTCCGGCTATGGACCGGGGAACGGATCGGTCCCGCCGGGGGACCGGTGCTTGCCATCAACGATCAGGATATTGTCTGGCAGTTGGCCCGCCGGCCAAATTTCTCGACGCTGCTGGAGATGTGGATTTCCCGGACGATCGACGTCGAGGGCGGGTCGCTGTTCGATCTCTATGCCTTGCCGTCACAAGGAAAGCTGAGGTTGAAGGCATTGCCGAAGCTGGCGATCCTGCGCGACCTGCCGGCAGTCCTGTTCTCGCGACGACAAATGACGAGACGGGCCGACCTGGCCGGCCGCAATCCCTTCGTCAGCGGTTCCAACAAGCAGGCGATCGAACATCACTACGATATTTCGAACGCCTTCTACCGGCTCTTCCTCGACGAGCGCATGGTCTACACCTGCGCTTATTTCACCGATTTCGCCAATGGGATCGACCAGGCTCAGAAGGACAAGCTCGACCATATCTGCCGCAAGCTCCGGCTGAAGCCGGGCGACCGTCTGCTCGACATCGGATGCGGCTGGGGTGCGATGCTGATCCATGCAGCCAAGCACTATGGCGCCATCGGCCATGGTGTCTCACTGTCCGAGGAACAGAGCCGGCTGGCGCGCGAACGCATCCGCGCCGAAGGGCTGGAGGACAAGATCACCATCGACATCAAGTCCTACACCGAACTCGACGGCAGCTATGACAAGATCTCGTCGATCGGCATGTTCGAGGCCGTCGGTCTCGCCAACCACGCCACTTATTTCTCGACCGTCCACCGGCTGCTGAAGCCGGGCGGCATCTACCTGCACCACGCCATCACACGCCGCGGCAAGGGCGGCACGCGGAAGACGCTGCGCAAGGGTGCGGAATACAAGGCGCTGATCAAATACATCTTCCCCGGCGGCGAGGTCGACACGATCGGCATGACAACAGGCAATCTCGAGGCGCATGGTTTCCTCATCGCCGATGTCGAGAATCTGCGCGAGCACTATGCCCGCACCTGCAGGCTGTGGGCGGAGCGCCTGCATGCCCGTTTCGACGAAGCGATCGCCGAGGTCGGCGAGCCCAAGGCGCGGCTATGGCTGCTTTACCTGACCGGCTGTTCGATCACTTTCGATCGCGGCTCGGCGCAGATCTTCCAGACTGTCGTCACCAAGCGCGCGCGGGGGCCGAGCGGCCTGCCGCCGACGCGAGCGGATCTGTATCGGTAGTTACAGGAACCGCATCGCGTCGCCGACCTTGATATCGGCCGGCCGGTCCACCGTGCAGTAGACGCCGAGATTGTGGGCATTGTGGCGGACCAGGTTGCGCAGGATCGCCGGATCGTTGTCGAAGCCGTCCTGGGCGATGATGGTGAAGCCGCAGCGGCGGCATGGTTCGGAAATCGTCAGGAGCAGGTCGCCGATCGCGAGCTTGCGGCCGATCCATTCCGTTTCGGGAAACGAGCCTTCCATCGCCGCCATGTCGACGACGATGTTGGGGCGGAAGCGGCGCGGGTCGGCCGCCCCATCCGGGTGCAGCGCCTTCAGCCGCGCAAGCGAAGCCGTGGTCAAGAGGTGGATCGGCGCCTTGGTATAGCGCGCCTGGGTGACCGGACCGGCATAGGCGGGTGGTGCATTCTCCCGGCCGAACGGCCGGATCGAGGCGGCGAAGCCGAGATAGGCCGATACGGCGCGGTCGCATTCGGCGCCTGGCGCGGCCAGCCAGTCGCCGCCAGGGACGGCGACCTCCAGGTCGCGATCATTGGCCAGCCGGGTGCGGATGCGCGGCACCTTGTGCCATTTCGCCTCGCGGTCGGGCCGGGCAATCTCGTTGTCCGAGGTGTCGACGAGGCCGAACATGCGGTCGCCCGCCATGCCCGCTGGCCCGACCAGGATGGCGTCCCGGCGCTCGCCGGCGAGCGAACTGGCCGGATAGCGCCAGAGTTGGCTGACAGAGCCCAATGCCGCGTCTTCCCGCATCAGCCCTTCTTGTTCTGCCGGTTGGCGACGAGGTCGTCGACGACCGCCGGATCGGCCAGCGTCGAGGTGTCGCCAAGCGCGGCAAAGTCGTCCTCGGCGATCTTGCGCAGGATACGGCGCATGATCTTGCCGGATCGGGTCTTGGGCAGGCCCGGCGCGAACTGGATCTTGTCGGGCGAGGCTATGGCGCCGATCTCCTTGCGGACATGGGCGATAAGTTCCTTGCGCAGGTCCTCGGTCGGCTCTTCCCCTTTCATCAAGGTAACGTAGCTGTAGATGCCCTGGCCCTTGATGTCGTGCGGGTAGCCGACGACGGCGGCCTCGGAGACCTTCTCATGGCTGACCAGCGCCGATTCGACTTCGGCCGTGCCCATGCGGTGGCCGGAAACGTTGATGACGTCGTCGACGCGGCCGGTGATCCAGTAGTAGCCATCGGCGTCGCGGCGGCAGCCGTCGCCGGTGAAGTACTTGCCCTTGTAGGTCGAGAAATAGGTCTGCACGAAGCGGTCGTGATCGCCATAGACGGTACGCATCTGGCCCGGCCAGGAATCGGTGATGCAGAGATTGCCGTCCGCGGCTCCTTCCAGCACCTTGCCTTCGCCGTCGACCAGCTGCGGCTTGACGCCGAAGAAGGGCCTTGTCGCCGAGCCTGGCTTGAGGTCGGTGGCGCCGGGCAGCGGAGTGATCAGGATGCCGCCGGTCTCGGTCTGCCACCAGGTGTCGACGATCGGCACCTTGGCATTGCCGACGACGTTGAAATACCATTCCCAGGCTTCCGGATTGATCGGCTCGCCGACCGAACCGAGTACGCGCAGCGACTTGCGCGAGGTCTTCTTCACCGGGTCGTTGCCGGCCCCCATCAGCGCACGCAGCGCCGTCGGCGCGGTGTAGAAGATGTTGACCTTGTGCTTGTCGATGACTTCCCAGAAGCGCGACTGCGACGGGTAGTTGGGCACGCCTTCGAACATCAGCGTGGTGGCGCCGTTGGCGAGCGGGCCATAGACGATATAGCTGTGGCCGGTGACCCAGCCGACATCGGCGGTGCACCAGTAGATGTCGCCATCATGGTAGTCGAAGACATACTGGTGCGTCATCGACACGTAGACGAGATAGCCGGCGGTGGTGTGCAGCACGCCCTTCGGTTTTCCGGTCGAGCCCGACGTGTAGAGGATGAACAGCGGATCCTCCGCCTTCATCTTCTCGGGCTTGCACTCGGCCTTCACCGACGCGACTTCGTCGTGGTACCAGACATCACGGCCAGGCGCCCAGCCGATCTTGCCGCCGGTGCGGCGCACGACGACAACGTTCTTCACCATCACATGGTGCCTGGCGGCAATGTCGATCGCCTTGTCGGTGTTCTCCTTCAGCGGGATCGGCTTGCCGCCGCGCAAGCCCTCGTCGGCGGTGATGACGAAGGTCGATTCGCAGTCGACGATGCGGCCGGCCAGCGCATCCGGCGAGAAGCCGCCGAAGACGATCGAATGGATGGCGCCGATGCGCGTGCAGGCCAGCATCGCATAGGCGGCTTCCGGGATCATCGGCATGTAGATGGTGACGCGGTCGCCTTTCTTGACGCCGTGCTTCTTCATCACATTGGCGAGCCGGCAGACATGTTCGTAAAGCTCGTTGTAGGTGATCTTCCTGTCGTCGTAGGGGTTGTCGCCTTCCCAGATGATGGCGGTCTGGTCGCCGCGCTTCTTCAGGTGGCGGTCGATGCAATTGTACGAGACGTTGGTCAGCCCGTCCTCGAACCACTTGATCGAGACCTTGCCGTCGAAGGAGGTGTTCTTGACCTTGCTGAAGGGCTTGAACCAGTCGATGCGCTTGCCGTGCTTGCCCCAGAATTTGTCCGGGTTCTTGATGCTGTCGGCGTACCATCTCAGGTAGGTGTCATTGTCGATCAGCGCATTCTTCTTCCACGCCGGCTGGACGCGATGGACATGAACCTCGGACATTCCTGATTTTCCTCCCGAACCAATCCGCCGGCTTGAAACGCCGGCGGGATCGCGGCGACGCAGCCGCGAATTCGGCGGCATTATTACCAGTTCCGCCGTAACGGCAATATTAGACGTTGGATTCGCGCGGCGGGATGCCGCAGGGAGCGTCGTAGGTGCTGTCAGCACTCGAGCCGGTTCGCTGCTAACTATATGTTTTCGCGTCGAAAAGCCTGTTTCGATCAGGAAAAATCAATAGACAGTTAAGCAACGGCGCGCACAATCTGACGTTGGGAGGAAAGGAGACTCAACCTGGGGACCGCCATGCGCGACCATGCCGAAATGGACCTGATGCTCAAAGGCTATGGCCTGACCACGGCCAAGATTCTCTATCACTTTCCCGACCATCCGCATCTGCTGCAGAGCTTCATCTGGCAGGACTACGACCTGGCGCCGAAGTTTCCGGTATTGATCCGCTTCATCGAATTCTGGAGGGCAAAGCTCGACGGGCCGCTGCATTCGGTCGTCTACACGCACCAGAAACTGATCGCGCCGAATGAGTGGCGCAAGGTGGATGGGGAGTTCGTGCTGCACTGAACGCAGTAGCCAGGCATTTTATCGACCATTAGTGGTGGCGCAAACGCGCGTCGCTTCGTCATCCACGGGCGGAGCAAGGAGCGTAGCGACGCGGCGCAGACCCGAGGATCCATGCCGGGACTTCCGAGTGCCACAACAGTGCAGAATAATGCTCCGCTGCACTCTACGGCCAAGGTCACGGAATGGATCCTCGGGTCTTCGCGACGCCGCTTCGCGGCTGCTCCGCCCGTGGATGACGAAGTTGAGGGGCTTCGGCTACTCCCCAATGTCTATGGCGGTCCCAGACTGCAGGATCGCGACTTAATCACACCGCCGGCGGGTTCAGCCGGGCGAAGGCTTCCTGGCGGCGGTACGGAAAATACGGATAGGGCGCGGTGACTTCACTTGCCGCGTCGAGTTTTTTCACCTGCTCCGGCGTCAGCGACCAGCCGACCGCTCCAAGGTTCTGGCGCAGTTGCTCCTCGTTGCGGGCGCCGATGATCACCGACGACACGGTCGGGCGCTGGAGCAGCCAGTTGATGGCGATCTGCGGTACGGTCTTGCCGGTTTCCTGCGCCACCGCGTCCAGCGCATCCATCACCCGGTAGAGATGTTCGTCCTCGACCGGCGGACCGAAATCGGCCGTGTCATGCAGCCGGCTTTTTTCAGGCAGCTTCTGGCCACGGCGGATCTTGCCGGTCAGCCGGCCCCAGCCGAGCGGGCTCCAGACCAGCGCGCCGACGCCCTGGTCGAGGCCAAGCGGCATCAGTTCCCACTCATAGTCGCGGCCGACCAGTGAGTAGTAGACCTGATGTGCGGCGTAGCGGGGATAGCCGTGCTTGTCGGCCTCAGCCAGCGACTTCATCACTTGCCAGCCGGAGAAGTTGGAGACGCCGACATAGCGCAGCTTGCCGGCGCGCACGAGTTCGTCGAGCGTCGACAGCACCTCCTCGATCGGCGTGCCGGCATCGAAGGCATGCAGCTGCAACAGGTCGATGTAGTCGGTGCCGAGGCGCTTCAGCGCGGCGTCCGTGGCCTTGATCAGCCGCGAACGCGACGAGCCGTAATCGGCCGGCCCATCGCCCACCGGCAGTGAGGTCTTGGTCGAGATCAGCACGGCGTCGCGGCGGCCCTTGATCGCTTCGCCCAGCACCTGTTCCGAGGCGCCGTTCGAATAGACATCCGCCGTGTCGAACAGATTGACGCCGGCCTCCAGGCAGATGTCGACCAGCCGCCGCGCTTCCCTGGCGTCGCTGTTGCCCCAGGCACCGAACAGCGGGCCGGAGCCGCCGAAGGTTCCAGCGCCAAATGAGAGTGCGGGCACTTTCAGGCCCGATGCGCCGAGACGTCGATAATCCATTTTCTGCTCCTGGTGGTTTGGAAAGAAGGAAAGGCAATCCGGTCCGCCGACGAGCGTCAGGACCGGACGGAGACAGGCCCGCCGAGCGCGTTGGCGCGATCGAGGCGCAGGGCCAGCCCAGCCACGGCGAGTGCCGCGACCGGCAGCAAGGCGGCGACCCAGGTGAGCGAATCCAGTCCGAGGCCATGGGCGATGACCGCGCCGCCAAGCCAGGCGCCGGCGGCATTGCCGAGATTGAAGGCGGCGATGTTGAAGGACGAGGCGAGGCTCTGGCCGGCGCCTTGCGCCTTTTCCAGAACCCACATCTGCAACGGCGCTACCGTGGCGAAGGCGGCTGCGCCAAGCAGGCCGACATAGATGACGGCCATGACCTGGCTGTGGATGGCGAAGCTCATGGTCGTGAGCACAAGGGCCAGTACGACGAGACTGCCCAGCACCGCCGGCACCAGCCAGCGGTCGGCGACCTTGCCGCCGACCAGGTTGCCGGCGATGAGGCCGCCGCCGAAGACGAGCAGGATCGGCGACACGGCGGCTTCCTTGAAGCCGCTGATCTGCGTCAACAGCGGCGCGATGTAGGTGAAGACGGCGAAGACGCCGGCATAGCCGAGCACGGTGGTGGCAAGCCCGAGCAGGACCGGCGTGCGGCGCAGCACGGCGAGATCGGCGCGCAGGTCGCTCTTCTCGGGCGCGGCCTGGCTGCGCGGCACCAGGGCCAGGATGACGGCGAAGGCCGCCAGGCCGACCGCGGTGACCGCCCAGAAGGTCGCACGCCAGCCGAAGGCCTGGCCAAGCCAGGTGCCGAAAGGCACGCCAAGGATGTTGGCGATGGTGAGCCCGGTGAACATCAGCGCGATCGCCGAGGCCTTCCTGTTGGGCGCGACCAGGCCGGTGGCGACCACCGAGCCGACGCCGAAGAAGGTGCCGTGGGCAAAGGCAGTGATGACCCGTGCCCCCATCAGGGTCCAATAGTCGGGCGCCAGCGCACAGGCGAGATTGCCCAGCGTGAAGATCGCCATCAGCGCCAGAAGCACGGTCTTGCGCGGCCAATTGCCGGTGGCGATGGTGAGCAGCGGCGCGCCGATGACGACGCCGAGCGCATAGCCCGAAATGAGCTGCCCGGCGGCCGAGATCGAGACGCCGAGATCCTTGCTGACGTCGAGCAGCAGGCCCATGATGACGAATTCGGTGACGCCGATGCCGAAGGCACCGGCGGCGAGGGCGTAGAGAGCAAGAGGCATGGCGGTTCCCACTTTGAAAGACGGCCGTTAAGGCGATGAGCGCCTTTGGCCAATCCGCGCCCCGACCGGGAAGATCGTGTTGCCGCGTGCTGTGAACCAGACTTGATCAAGGCATATTTTCTGTGAAATAGATTCACAGATGGCCAGACCCGACATAAACCGTTCCGGCGAGATCGAAGTCTTCGTGCGCGTCGTGGAGGCGGGCAGCTTTTCCGCCGCGGCGCGCGCGTTGCGCATGACGCCGTCGGCCGTCAGCAAGCTGATCGCGCGGCTGGAAGCCCGGCTCGGCGCGCGGCTGGTCAGCCGCTCGACGCGCAAGCTGCTGCTGACGCCGGAAGGGGCGGCATTCTATGAAAGCGGGCTGCGCATCCTCGCCGACATGGCGGCGGCCGAGCGCGAGGCGGCCGCGGGCGCCGCGCCGCGCGGGCGGCTGCGCGTCAACACCTACGTGCCGTTCGGGGTGCACCGGCTGATCCCGCTGCTGCCGCGCTTCCTCGAACGCTACCCCGAAATCTCGGTCGATCTGGTGCTGACCGACAGTGTCATCGACCTGATGGCCGAACGTGCCGATGTGGCGATCCGGGCCGGGCCGCTTGGCGAGTCACGGCTGGTGGCGCGCAAGCTCGGGCAGAGCCCGGTGGTCGTCGTTGCGGCCCCTTCCTACCTGGAGCCGCACGGCACGCCGCTGACGCCGGCCGATCTCGACACACACAACCGGATGGGCTTTGGCTTCGTCAGGCACATTGACGGCTGGCCGTTCCTCGACGCGCGGGGCAATGCCGTCATGATCCCGATCACCGGCAACGCCCAGGTCAGCGACGGCGAGGCAATGCGGCTGATGACGCTGGCCGGGGCAGGCATTTCCCGGCTGGCGCGCTGGCATGTGGCGGCCGATATCGCCGCCGGGCGGCTGGTGCCGCTGCTGGAGGATTTCAACCCGGGCGACGAGGAGGCGACGCACGCTGTCTATGTCGGCCAGGGCCGGCATCTGCCGGCACGGGTAAGGGCGTTTCTCGATTTTCTGGCCGAGAGCGTGCGGCTGGGCTGAACGGTTTTCGGGAGCCGGCCGGCTCCCGAAATGTCTGTGCCGGCTGCTTATGCCTTGGGTACGAACGGCGCCGGGCGCCGGCCGGCGCCTTGCCGCTCCAACATCCAGCCGGGATATTCGGACGGCAGCGCGCTGACTTCGTCGAGCTTGGCGAGATCGTCCGCGTCGAGCTTCACTTCAGCCGCGGCAAGGTTCTGTTCGAGCTGGTCCATACGGCTGGCGCCGATGATGACGCTCATCACGAAAGGCTTGGCCAGGACATAGCCGAGCGCCACCGTGGCAACGCTGACATCGTGCTTCTTGGCGATCTCGCGCATGACGCCGACGGCCGCCCAGGCACGGTCCTCGTTGACCGGCGGGAAGTTGAAGGACGCACGTCGGCCTTCGCCATTGCCGGGCGCACCGGGGCCGTATTTGCCCGACAGCAGGCCGCCGGCCATGGGCGACCACACCATCAAGCCGAGTTTCTCCTCATTGATGAGCGGCACGATCTCACGTTCGAGATCGCGACCGGCGATCGAATAATAGGACTGTATGGTCTCGAAACGAGCAAAACCCTTGCGGTCGGCGATGCCGAGCGCCTTGGCGATGCGCCAGGCCTGCCAGTTGGAAACGCCGACATACCGGACCTTGCCGCTGGCAACGAGATCGTCGAGCGCCCGCAGCGTTTCGTCGATCGGGGTCACCGCGTCGGTACCGTGCAGCTGATAGAGATCGATATGGTCGAGCTGCAACCGTTCGAGGCTGGCATCGACCGAATCCATGATGTGACCCCGCGAGGAGCCGCGATCGTTCGGTCCGTTGCCCATGGTGCCATGGACCTTGGTGGCGATCACCACGCTCGATCTGGGAATGCCGAGGTCTCGCAGGGACTGGCCGAGCAGGCGCTCGGATTCGCCGAAGGAATAGACGTCGGCCGTGTCGAAGAAGTTGACGCCGCCGGCGATCGAGCGGCCGACGATCTCGTTGACGCCCTTCTGGTCGAGGCTGGCGATCAGGCCCCATTGGGCATTCTGGCCTGCGGCGCCGAAGGTCATCGTGCCGAGACAGAGTTCGGAGACGAACATCCCCGTATTTCCAAGCTGGTTGTAACGCATGGCGAAGGCTCCAGGAGAAATGTGATGACGCAAAACAAATAGGAACGGTACGTTTCGTTTCCAGTGTTGGCGTAATGACGCTTCAGGATTGGCCCAACGCTGTAGGCATGAGCGGAGGTGAGATGCCCACGAGGCGAAAACGAACTGGCTTAGGCGTCCCAGGGATTGAACACCGTCACGCCTGTATCGTCGAAGTCGGCAACATTGCGCGTCACAAGAATGAGATCATGGACAAGAGCGGTAGCCGCGATGAGGATATCGGCGCTGCCTCGTGTACGGCCGGCGGTGATGCGGCCCCAAGTTAACGCGACATCTTCCGTGACGGCGAGAATACGATCGGCATTGTCGCGCCGAAGCTCCCGCAGCCACAGATCGAGGCGTGTTGCCTTTTCGGAGTCGACCTTGCGTAGCTTGATGATCCCACGCTCGATCTCTCCAAGTGTGATGACGCTGAGGCTGACCGAGGTCGGATCCACCGAAGCCAGCCATTCGGTTGGCTTGGGTAGTCGCCTCTGCACATCCGAAACGATGTTGGTGTCGAGCAGATACATCAGAGATCGACGTCCCGGATCATCGTCTCCGAGCGGCGGTTGACCTCTTCGGCGAAATCATCGTCCCAAACCGGACCAGTCAAAAGATATTCGGCCAACGACTTCTTCTTTCCGGCCAGGCGGTCGTAATCCTCGGCGGAAAGCACCACTGCGGCGCGCTCGCCGCGCAACGTCACCGTCTGCGGTCCCTCGCTGCGCGCACGCTGAACCACCTTGGAGAAATTGTTCTTTGCGTCCTGAAGGTGCCAGTTCATTGAATGCCTCCTAGCTAGCTTGGCTAGATATAACATTCGCCCGATGATGCGGCAAGGAATGCCGTGTTGGCGCTTGGGGGCTAACGGCTACCAAAAATCGCCGAGCCGACCCTGACGCTGGTGGCGCCGAAGGCGATGGCCGTTTCGTAGTCGCCGGACATGCCCATGGATAGCCTTTCGACTCCGGCCTCGCGCCCAAGCTTCTCCAGCAGCGCGAAATGCGGGCCGGGATTTTCGTCTGCCGGGGGGATGCACATCAGGCCTTCGATGGCGAGGCCGTGGACATCGCGGCAGCGGGTTACGAAGGCCACGGCATCGCGCGGTTCGATACCGGCCTTCTGCGGCTCGGAGCCAGTGTTGACCTGGACATAGAGTTTCGGCGCGCGGCCCTGCCGGGCCATCTCCCTGGCGAGTTCGGCGGCGATCTTCTCGCGGTCGACCGTCTCGATGACGTCGAACAGCGCCACCGCCTCTTTCGCCTTGTTCGATTGCAGCGGACCGATCAGGTGCAGTTCGATGTCCGGGAATGCCAGCTTCAGGGCCGGCCATTTGCCTTGCGCTTCCTGGACGCGATTCTCGCCGAAGACCCGCTGGCCGGCCTCGATCACCGGCTGGATGTCGGCGACGTCAAAGGTCTTGGAAACCGCGACCAGCGTCACGGCACCGGCCTGGCGAGCGGCCTCCTGCTCGGCGGCGGCGATCTTCGCCTTGACCGCGAAAAACTGCTGAACGGTGTCACCCATATGCAAATCCCGCTGTTTTGACCCGCGTTTTTAGCCGCCGCGATGCCCATATGGTTGACGGGTTTGCCAAACCATGGTGAACACCCGGACCACATTCCCTGAACCGCCGAGCCAATCGCCCGCGGTTCGCGCCTGCTTTTAAGTGAAAAACGTCCCATGGCAACCGAACGATACAATCCGCGCGCGTCAGAGCCCAAATGGCAGAAGGCCTGGGCCACCAAGAAGCTTTTCGAAGCGCACAATGACGACCCGAAGCCTAAATACTACGTGCTGGAAATGTTCCCCTATCCGTCGGGGCGCATCCATATCGGCCATACCCGCAACTACACGATGGGTGACGTGGTGGCGCGCTACAAGCGGGCCAAGGGGTTCAACGTGCTGCATCCGATGGGCTGGGACGCCTTCGGCATGCCGGCCGAGAACGCGGCGATGCAGAACAAGGTCCATCCCAAGGAATGGACCTACCAGAACATCGCCACCATGCGCGAGCAGCTCAAGGTCATGGGCCTGTCGCTGGACTGGGCGCGCGAATTCGCCACCTGCGACGTCGACTACTATCACCGCCAGCAGATGCTGTTCCTGGATTTCGTCGAGAAAGGACTGGTGACGCGCAAATCCTCCAAGGTCAATTGGGACCCGGAGGACATGACCGTGCTCGCCAACGAGCAGGTCATCGACGGGCGCGGCTGGCGCTCCGGCGCGCTGGTCGAACAGCGCGAGCTGACGCAGTGGTTCTTCAAGATCACCGATTTCGCGCAGGACCTGCTGGATTCGCTCGACGGGCTCGACGAATGGCCTGAAAAAGTGAAGCTGATGCAGCAGAACTGGATCGGCCGTTCGGAAGGTCTGCTGATCCGCTGGCCGCTCGCCTCGGACATTGCCGGCGAGCATGAGCTGGAAGTCTACACGACGCGGCCCGACACTATTTTCGGCGCCTCCTTCATGGCCATCGCCGCCGACCACCCGCTGGCCAAGAAAGCCGCCGAGACCAATCCGGCGCTGGCGAAGTTCATCGAGGAGGTCCGCCATATGGGCACTTCGGTGGCGGCGCTGGAGACGGCGGAGAAGAAGGGGTTCGACACCGGCATCCGCGTCGTCCATCCCTTCGACGACAGCTGGACGCTGCCTGTCTACGTGGCCAATTTCGTTTTGATGGAATACGGCACCGGCGCCATCTTCGGCTGCCCGGCGCATGACCAGCGCGACCTCGATTTCGCCAACAAATACGGCCTGACGGTGGTGCCGGTGGTGATGCCCGAAGGCGAGAATCAGGCGACTTTCCAGATCATCGACGTGGCCTATGGCGACGACGGCGCGATGATCAATTCGCGCTTCCTCGACGGGATGAAGCCGACCCAGGCTTTTGACGAAGTGGCCAGGCTCCTGGAACAGAAGACGATCGGCAACCGGCCGATGGCCGAGCGCAAGGTCAATTTCCGCCTGCGCGACTGGGGCATTTCGCGCCAGCGCTATTGGGGCTGCCCGATCCCGATGATCCATTGCGAGGATTGCGGCGTGGTGCCGGTTCCCAAGGCCGACCTGCCGGTCAAGCTGCCCGACGACGTCGATTTCGACCGGCCGGGCAATCCGCTCGACCGGCATCCGACCTGGCGGCACGTGAAGTGCCCGCAATGCGGCAAGGATGCGCGCCGCGAGACCGACACGATGGATACGTTCGTCGATTCGTCCTGGTATTTCGCCCGCTTCACCGCGCCCTGGGCGCATGAGCCGACCGATCCCAAGGCGGCGAACGAATGGCTGCCGGTCGACCAGTATATTGGCGGCATCGAGCACGCGATCCTGCACCTGCTCTATTCGCGCTTCTTCACCCGCGCCATGCGCGAAACCGGCCATGTCGATCTGGCCGAGCCGTTCAGGGGCCTGTTCACGCAAGGCATGGTAGTGCACGAGACCTACCGGGTCGGTTCGGCATCGAATGGCCGTTGGCTGGCACCGACCGAGGTGCGGCTGGAGGAAGTCGACGGCAAGCGCCGCGCCATCGACATCGCCACCGGCGAGGCGGTCACCATTGGCCCGCTGGAGAAGATGTCGAAGTCGAAGAAGAACACGGTGAGCCCGGAAGACATCACCGACGGCTACGGCGCCGACACGGCGCGCTGGTTCATGCTATCGGATTCGCCGCCCGAGCGTGACGTCGAATGGACCGACGATGGCGCCGCCGGCGCGCATCGCTTCATGCAGCGCATTTGGCGCTTGGTGTCGACAGCGGCCGAGACGCTGGCGGGGGTCAAGCCTGCCGCGGCTGGCGCCGGCGAGGCGGGAGCGGTCTCGAAAGCCGCGCACAAGATCCTCAAGGCAGTCGGCGAGGACATCGAGAAGCTCGCCTTCAACCGCGCCATCGCCCGTATCTATGAACTGGCCAACGTGCTGACCACACCACTCAACGAGGTGGCCGAAGGCAAGGCCGATCCGGCACTGCAAGGCGCCTGCCGCCAGGCCGTGGAGATCCTGGTGCATCTGATCGCGCCGGTGATGCCGCATCTGGCCGAAGAGTGCTGGGAGACGCTCGGCGGCACCCAACTGGTCGCCGAACGGCCGTGGCCGGTCTTCGATCCGGCGCTGGTCGTCGACAACGAAGTCACCTATCCGGTGCAGGTCAACGGCAAGAAGCGGGGGGATTTGACAATTGCCCGCGACGCGGACCAAGGTGCGGTCGAAAAAGCGGTATTGGCTCTCGACTTCGTGCAGAAAGCACTTGAAGGTAAGGCTCCGCGCAAGGTGATCATCGTGCCGCAGAGGATCGTCAATGTCGTTGCCTGATCGGGAAAAGACAGAGCTGAGCCGGTTGCTGCGCCGTGTGGCGCTTGCCGGCCTTGTCGGCTCGCTCGCGCTGGTTTCGGCCTGCACGGTGCGGCCGCTCTATTCCAGCGCGCCGTTGACGACGGGTTCGAGCGCCAATGCCGAACTGGCATCGATCGCCATCAAGCCGGTCAAGACGCGTTATGCCCAGCAGGTACGCAACAACCTGATCTTCGGCTTTGGGCGCGGTGCCGGCGAACCGGCATCGCCGCTTTACTCACTTGATCTCAGCGTGACCGAAGCCGTTGAATCCTCCGCCCTCGTGCAGGTCGGAACCGATCAGGACGAGCCGACCGCCGGCTCGGTGACGCTTACCGCCAGCTATACGCTGACCGATGCGAAAACCGGCGTCGTCATCACGGTCGGCAAGCGCGCGATCACCTCCTCCTTCGACAGGCCGCGTCAGGAATTCGCCTCGTATCGGGCGCAGATCGACGCCGAAAATCGCGCCGCGCGCGAACTGGCCGAGGCCCTGCAACTTTCCATCGCCCAGGATCTGGTCCGGCACGGCAAGGCGGCCAGCTAACGCCGCTCTTCGTTTTTTACGAAGACGCCATCCCGATCTTCGTGTCGGCCCCCGGCAGCAGCCGGGTGCCCTATTTCCAGCGCGCTTTTTAGCCCGACGCGGGCATGACCGGGTGATCGCCGAATGGCGATCAGCCGATCGAATCCCGATCACTCCATATCGTCGCGAAAGATACGTTTCAGTCGCTTTAGCTGCGCTGACGGGAAGCAACTGTTAACCACTCGCTCCCTATTGCTCAGCAGACGTTTCAGAGTGAGTCTTGAGAATGGAATCCAAGCGTTTTCCCCGGGTCAATTCATTGAAGGCAACCTCGCCCGATGACCCCGGAGCAGAGCGTTTCAGCGGCAGGAGCGACAAGGCGGATAGCCAGCGTACCGGCGCAGCCAAGGCCGGCAATTCCCAGCCGCCCCTTAATCTTGGTGGCAACGAAAGCCCCGCCTGGCAGGATTACTTCTTCCTGGCGCCCAATGTGCGGTTCACGCGCACGCCGGACTATGACGCCAGCACAAACAATACGCGGCGCGAGCAGGTTGCCGACGAGGAAAGTGAGCCACTGACGCCGCCAGTACAGCAGGCAATCGCCCATCCCGCTGCGGCACTCCAGGCGGGCTCGTCTTCGCCATCGCCAATGAGAAACCCCGTCCCGGAAGCCGCCCGGCCTCTCGCAGGCAACAGGGCCGTGACGCATGAAAGGCAGCCTGCCCCTGCCCCTGTATCCGCCCAGCCAGGGCATGCCGGCGAGAGGGCGCGGACTGTTGCGCCGGCGAGCTCCAGGACGGCGGCAACGGTACGTGCATCCACGCCGGCAGCGTCTGCCCGCGAGGTTGGGTCACAGGTCAGAACACAAGGCCGCGGAAATGCACGCTGGCCCTATCTGTCGGATCACGTCTTCTTCGAACTCATGGCTCCCTACATGATCGAGAGCCCGTTGCCGGCGCCACGGGCGGTCTCGGCTCCGCGGCCGGTCGCGCCGGTCGTCCCACCACGGGTAGATATTCGTGCCACGCCGACGGCCGACCCGACAGCGTTGTTTCGGGTCATCGAGTGCCTTCCAGGCCTGCAGGCCCCACCCACCTTGCCGGATGTCCGTCCGGCCAACTCGAACGAAGCCACAAGCAATGCGGCGCAGGATGCCCGGACAGCGGTCGCGGTTCCCGCCGCCGCGACGAGCAACGCCGTTCAGGTCCAAGTCGCGCAAAGCGCGGAGGAGACCGTGCAGGCTCCAGCCATGCGCGCCTCCGCGACGCTGCCCAGGGTCGGCAAGATCGTGCCGGCCACGACAGGCGAGGCATATGAACTTCCCTCCGAAGAGCTGCTGCAGCAGCCTCCGGAAGGGCAGGGCTTCTACATGTCGCAGGAGCGGCTCGAGCAGAATGCCGATCTCCTGGAAAGCGTGCTGGAGGATTTCGGCGTCAAGGGCGAGATCATCCACGTTCGCCCGGGTCCGGTCGTGACCCTCTACGAGTTCGAGCCGGCGCCGGGCGTCAAATCGTCCCGCGTCATCGGTCTTGCCGACGACATTGCCCGCTCCATGTCGGCCATTTCGGCCCGCGTCGCCGTCGTGCCCGGCCGCAACGTCATTGGCATCGAGCTGCCGAACGAGACGCGCGAGACAGTCTATTTCCGCGAGCTGATCGAATCGCAGGGTTTCCGCAAGACCAGCTGCAAGCTGGCGCTTTGCCTCGGCAAGACGATCGGCGGCGAGCCCGTCATCGCCGAGCTGGCGAAGATGCCGCATCTGCTCGTTGCCGGCACCACCGGCTCGGGCAAATCGGTTGCCATCAACACGATGATCCTGTCGCTGCTCTACCGGCTGAAGCCGGAAGAATGCCGGCTGATCATGGTCGATCCCAAGATGCTCGAGCTCTCCGTCTATGACGGCATCCCGCATCTTCTGACGCCCGTCGTCACCGATCCCAAGAAGGCGGTCACCGCGCTCAAATGGGCGGTGCGCGAGATGGAGGACCGCTATCGCAAGATGGCGCGGCTCGGCGTGCGCAACATCGACGGCTACAATGAGCGTGCCGCCCAGGCCCGCGACAAGGGCGAGGCGGTCGTCATGACGGTGCAGGCCGGCTTCGAAAAGGGCACCGGCGCGCCGCTCTTCGAGCAGCAGGAAATCGATCTTGCGCCGATGCCCTACATCGTCGTCATCGTCGACGAGATGGCCGATCTGATGATGGTCGCCGGCAAGGAGATCGAAGGCGCCATCCAGCGCCTGGCGCAGATGGCGCGCGCGGCCGGCATCCACCTGATCATGGCGACGCAACGCCCCTCGGTCGATGTCATCACCGGCACGATCAAGGCCAATTTCCCGACCCGCATCTCCTTCCAGGTCACGTCCAAGATCGACAGCCGCACCATTTTGGGCGAGCAGGGCGCCGAGCAGCTGCTTGGCCAGGGCGACATGCTGCACATGATGGGTGGCGGACGCATCGCCCGCGTGCACGGTCCGTTTGTGTCGGACGCGGAGGTCGAGCATGTCGTGGCGCACCTGAAGGCGCAGGGCCGCCCGGAATATCTGGAAACCGTGACAGCCGACGAGGACGAGGAAGAGGTCGAAGACGACCAGGGCGCGGTCTTCGACAAGGGATCGGTCGCCGCCGAGGACGGCGATTCCAGCTATGACGAAGCGGTCAAGGTGGTGTTGCGCGACAAGAAGTGTTCGACGTCCTACATCCAGCGCCGGCTCGGCATCGGTTACAACCGCGCCGCTTCCCTGGTCGAACGCATGGAGAAAGAGGGATTGGTCGGCGCGCCGAACCACGTCGGCAAGCGCGAGATCACCATGGGGCGGCGCCCGCCGGCGGCCGCGCCCGACGACGACGGCTCGGAGTGATCGGCAGCCTTCGGCGCCGTTCTCCCGAAAACAAAAAAGGCCGGTTGCCCGGCCTTTTTTCATGGAAGCGGTGCGATCTCAGCCGATCTTCTGGCCGGTCTTGGCCCAGTCGGCGAGGAAGGTGGCGAGGCCCTTGTCGGTCAGCGGATGGTTGACCAGCGCCTTCAGCGTCGCCGGCGGCGCGGTGACGACATCGGCGCCGATCAGGGCCGCCTGCTTGACGTGGTTTACCGTGCGCACCGATGCGGTCAGGATCTCGGTCTGGAAATCATAATTGTCATAGATCTGCCGGATCTCCTGGATCAGCTCCATGCCGTCCGAACCGGTGTCGTCGATGCGGCCGACGAAGGGCGAGATGAACGAGGCGCCGGCCTTGGCGGCGAGCAGCGCCTGGTTGGCCGAGAAGCACAGCGTGACGTTGACCATGCGGTTCATCTGGGTGCGGATCGTCTTGCAGGCCTTCAGGCCGTCCAGCGTCAGCGGCACCTTGATGCAGACATTGGGCGCGATCTTGGCCAGCACCTCGGCCTCCGCCATCATGTTCTTGTATTCGGTCGCCACCACTTCTGCTGAAACCGGACCTTCGACGATATCGCAGATCTGCTTGGTGACGTCGGCGATCTTGCCGCCGGATTTCAGGATCAGCGACGGGTTGGTGGTGACTCCGTCGAGCAGCCCCAGATCGTTGAGCTCACGGATATCCTTGATGTCGGCGGTATCGACAAAAAATTTCATGGCGGTCTCCTGACGATTTCGTCGTGCTTGGAAAGGCACGTTCAGCGTTGCTCTTTGATCTAGACCAAAGTCGGGGCAAGGTCACGCCTCATGATCGAAGATTCGCCCTTTGTCGCAGCCGCACCGGTGCTGGTGCCGATGCCCGCCGAACGCCCTTACACCTATGCCGTGCCGGCCGGCATGCGCGTGGTGCCGGGGTCGATCGTGCGCGTGCCGCTCGGACCGCGCCAGGTCGCCGGCATCGTCTGGGACGGCACGGTCGAGAACATCGACGCGAAAAAGCTGCGCCCGATCGAACAGGTTTTCGACTGCCCGCCGATCGACCGCGCCATGCGCCGCTTCGTCGACTGGGTAGCGCAATACACGCTGTCGGCGCCGGGCATGGTGGCACGCATGCTGCTGCGCGCGCCGGAGGCCTTCGACCCGGAACCCTGGATCGAGGGACTACAGCGAACGCTCCTCGTTCCCGACCGGATGACGGATGCGCGGGCGCGCGTGCTGGAGACTGCCGAAGGCGGGCTCGCCTGGACGCGATCCGGCCTGGCGCATGCGGCCGGCGTGTCGTCGACGGTGATCGAGGGGCTGAAGGCGCAAGGCGTGTTCGAGACGGTGATGATCCCGCCGCGTCCTGTGGTGGCCGCTCCCGACCCAAGCTATGCCGTGCCGGAGCTGATGCCGGACCAGAGCGACGCAGCATCGATGCTGCGCGCCAATGTCGCGGCCGGCACCTTCAATGTCGCGCTGCTCGACGGCGTCACCGGTTCGGGCAAGACGGAGGTTTATTTCGAGGCGGTGGCGGCGGCGCTCGACCAGGGCAAGCAGGTGCTGATCCTTTTGCCGGAGATCGCGCTGACTCACGCTTTCCTGGAACGCTTCCAGCAGCGCTTCGGCGCCAAGCCGGGCGAATGGCATTCCGACCTGCCGCCCAGGATGCGTGAAAAAGTCTGGCGGCAAGTGGCGGAAGGCACGGTACGCGTCGTTGCCGGCGCCCGGTCGGCTTTGTTCCTGCCGTTCAAGGAACTTGGCCTGATCGTGGTCGACGAGGAGCACGACCCGGCCTACAAGCAGGAAGACCGCGTCTTCTACAACGCCCGCGACATGGCCGTGGTGCGCGGCCATATTGGCGGCTTCCCGATCGTGCTGGCATCGGCGACGCCATCGGTCGAGAGCCGGGTCAATGCGAGCCAAGGCAAATACAACAGAGCCATACTCTCCGCCCGCTTCGCCGAAGCGGCGCTGCCGCAGCTGAAGTCGATCGACATGCGGCGCGCGCCGCCGGCGCGCGGCGGCTTCCTGTCGCCGGTGCTGATCGACCATATGCGCCGGACGCTGGAGAGGAAGGAACAGTCGCTGCTGTTCCTCAACCGGCGCGGCTATGCGCCGCTGACACTGTGCCGGGTCTGCGGCCACCGCTTCGGCTGCCCGGTCTGCTCGGCGTGGCTGGTCGAGCATCGTTTTCGCGGCCAACTGGTCTGCCATCATTGCGGGCACAATGAGCGCCGCCCCGAAGCCTGCCCGGAATGCGGCACGCTCGACCATCTGGTCGCCTGCGGGCCGGGCGTCGAGCGCATCGCCGAGGAGGTCGTCACGCATTTCCCCGACGCGCGCACCATCGTCTTGTCATCGGACCTGATGGGCGGCGTGCGGCGGCTGCGGCTGGAACTGGAGGCGATCGCCGATGGCGAGGCCGATATCGTCATAGGCACGCAACTCGTCGCCAAGGGCCACAACTTCCCCAACATGACGCTGGTCGGCGTCGTCGACGCCGATCTCGGTCTCGCCAATGGCGATCCGCGCGCCGCCGAGCGCACCTTCCAGCTGCTCAGCCAGGTGACCGGCCGCGCCGGGCGCACCGGCAAGAAGAGCCTCGGCCTGCTGCAGACCTTCCAGCCGGATCATCCGGTGATGCGGGCGATCGTCTCCGGCGACGCCGAGGCTTTTTACGAGCGCGAGATCGCAGAGCGCGAGCGGGCGGCCTTGCCGCCCTTCGGCCGGCTGGCCGGCGTTATCATCAGCGCGGTGACGCGGGCCGAAGCCGAGGGCCATGCACGCGGGCTGCGCCGCGCCGCGCCGGAGGCGTCGGACCTGTTCGTGCTGGGCCCGGCCGAAGCGCCACTGTCGTTGCTCGGCGGCCGCCATCGCTTTCGCCTGCTGATCCAGGGCGAACGCCGCGCAGACATGCAAGGCTTTATCCGCGCCATGCTGGCCAATGGGCCCAAACAGCGCGGTTCGGTCCGGGTGCAGGTCGACATCGACCCGCAGAGCTTTTTGTAAAATGGGATCGACTAGTCGAGGCCTGGCGGGTCTTGCAATATATTCCAGCACCAAACGTCAAGCGCTTCAAAATGCCTGACGTTTGCCGTGATCACGGTAAGTCCGTTAACTGCTGCCGTAGCGGCGATCAGTATGTCAGCCAGGCCCGGATTCTTCCCTTTCGCAGAGGCCGCTTCCTCCATTCGGCCCGCTCTTCGCGCTATATCGGCATTGACCCCTAGAATTTGATCTGCGAATCCTTCGATAGTGTCATTCAGCCAGACAGTGAGACTATCCACTCGGTTCTTGGCGCCAGCACGATCGAGCTTGCGTATGCCTTTCTCGATTTCGGTGATCGCAATTACCGGTATGAAGAGCGTTTGCTTCTCACCTTGCGTTACGACCCAATTGGCGACCTCTTTCGCAAGCGGCGGCCTGCCGGGCGCGAACGCGGACAAAATGGACGTGTCGAGAAGATAGCCGCTCAAAGATCGATGTCCCGCGACGGTGACTCGTTCCTTTCAAGCTCGATCCCTCCCGGATAGGTCAGAAGAAACTCTCCGAAGTTTCGACGCTTGGCTGGATAAAGCTTTCGTAAGTCCTCGACCGAAACGACGGCCGCTGCCGGCTTGCCGTGCTTTGTGATAATGGTGGGCTCGCCGCTCTCCGCAGCCTCGACCAGCGCCGAGAACCCTGCCTTGGCCTCCCGAACCTGCATTGTTTTCATGGCAAACCTCCTTGTGTGGTCTCATGTAGTCATAATATAGGAATTGCACGTGCAAAGGAACAACCCACCATGAAAACCCTTGGCCTTCTGGGCGGCATGAGCTGGGAATCGACCGCCATCTACTATCGCCTGCTCAACGAGATCGTACGCGAGCGGCTTGGCGGGTTGCACTCGGCCAGCCTTCTGCTCTGGTCGTTCGACTTCGCCGAGATCGCCGAGCGGCAGCATCATGGCGATTGGGATGGTGCCGGCATGCTTCTGGCCGAAGCCGCGCGCAAGCTCGAGGCGGGCGGCGCGGAAGGCCTGCTTTTGTGTACCAACACCATGCACAAGCTGGCAGATCAGGTGCAGGCGTCCGTATCCATTCCGCTGATCCACATTGCCGACGCTACCGCCGTGGCGATCAAGCGCGCCGGCATGCAGCGCCCGGCATTGTTGGCGACGCGGTTCACCATGGAGCAGGATTTCTACAAGGGCAGGCTCGCCGACAAATACGGCCTGTCACCCGTGGTGCCCGATGCCGCGGGGCGCGACATGGTGCATCGCGTCATCTATGACGAGCTCTGCCAAGGCATTGTCAGCGACGCTTCGAAGGCTGCCTATATGGAAGAGGCCGAGCGTCTGCGCCGTGAAGAGGCCGCCGACAGCCTGATCATGGGCTGCACCGAGATCACCATGCTGATCGGCCAGCGCGATTTCGACATTCCCGTCTTTGATACGACGCGCATCCATGCCGAGGCGGCCGTGGAATTCGCTCTCGGTTGATGCGCTTGTCCTAAAGTGCCCGGAGCCATCTGGCGCGGCGTTTTTCCTCCGGTAGAATGCCCGCAATTTCAAAACAGGCATTTCGAGGGGACAAAATGGATTTTGCGCTTCCATGGCCGACGAGCCAGGGCGAATGGCTGGCTTGGTCGAGTGCCGTCTTCACCGTGCTGCTCGGCCTTCTGTTTTTCCTGGCGCCGGGCCTGGCTTTTCGCATCTTGCGCCTGCAGGCCAAGCCCGAGAAGGCGGCGGCGATCGCCGAGGGGCGCGGCAGGATGTCGGGCTTTTATCTTGGCGTCGGCCTGTGCTGTATCCTCCTGGCGCAGCCGCTGATTTACATGGCGCTCGGCTTCTCCTGGCTGTTCACCGCCTTCGGCCGGCTGCTGTCGATGATGTCCGACGGCGCCAACACACCTTTCAATTGGGTTTCCATTGTGGTGGAATTGGTCCTGGCGGCGTTGCCGCTTGCCTTTGCCTTCGGCTTTGTGCCCTGAATCCAAGGGTATTCCGGCGCGCGAGACCCGAGTCTTTCGCCGGATGCGACAATAGTGCCTGAAAAGCATGCGGAACGACGCATTGCGGTCTTAAAATGCCTGTGCTAGACGGCAATCGACTTTCGGCCGGGGATAGCGAAGCCGCGCCTCCGTGCTTGAAAAAATGCAGTAAGGTCAAAGATTTAGCCAGAGTTTTTGCTCGCGCCAACAATCTGCGGCCTGTCAGACAAGAGAAAAGACGGTCCGTGGCTCAATCGTCATCGCCAATCTCAGGTGTCGCAGAACGCTATGCGGGTTCGCTGTTCGAACTCGCCCTGCAGGCAAATTCCGTGGCCAAGGTCGAGGCCGACCTCAACAGTTTCGAGGCGATGCTCGCGGGCAGCGCCGACCTGACCCGGCTGATCAACAGCCCGGTGTTCTCCAGCGAGGACCAGGCGAAGGCGATCGCGGCGATCGCCGACAAGGCCGGGATCACCAGCCTCGCCGGCAATTTCCTGCGCGTCGTCGCCCGCAACCGCCGGCTGTTCGCGGTGCCCGGCATGATCAAGGCGTTCCGCCAGATCGCTGCCGAACACCGTGGCGAGACCGCTGCCGAAGTGACGTCGGCTCACGAGCTGACGGCCGCCCAGCATACTGAACTCAAGGCGGCGCTGAAAGGTGTTGCCGGCAAGGATGTGGCCATCTCCGTCACCGTCGATCCGTCGCTGCTCGGCGGGCTGGTGGTCAAGATGGGCTCGCGCCAGATCGATACGTCGCTCAAAACCAAACTCAATTCGCTCAAGCTTGCACTGAAAGAGGTCGGCTGATGGACATCCGCGCCGCGGAAATTTCCGCAATTCTGAAAGACCAGATCAAGAATTTCGGCAAGGAGGCCGAGGTCTCCGAAGTTGGACAGGTGCTGTCCGTCGGTGACGGTATCGCCCGCGTCTACGGCCTCGACAACGTCCAGGCCGGCGAAATGGTCGAATTCCCCGGCGGCATCCGCGGCATGGCGCTCAACCTCGAAGCCGACAATGTCGGCGTCGTCATCTTCGGCGCCGACCGCGACATCAAGGAAGGCGACATCGTCAAGCGGACCGGCGCCATCGTCGACGTTCCGGTCGGTCCGGGCCTGCTCGGCCGCGTCGTCGACGCGCTCGGCAATCCGATCGACGGCAAGGGCCCGATCAAGGCGATCGAACGCAAGCGCGTCGACGTCAAGGCGCCCGGCATCATTCCGCGCAAATCGGTGAACGAGCCGATGTCGACCGGCCTCAAGGCCATCGACGCGCTGATCCCGGTCGGCCGCGGCCAGCGCGAGCTCGTCATCGGCGATCGCCAGACCGGCAAGACCGCCATCATTCTCGACACGATGCTCAACCAGAAGTCGGTGCACGACAACGGTCCCGAGAAGGAAAAGCTCTACTGCGTCTACGTCGCCGTCGGCCAGAAGCGCTCGACCGTCGCGCAGTTCGTCAAGGTGCTGGAAGAGCGCGGCGCGCTCGAATATTCGATCATCGTCGCCGCCACCGCGTCCGATCCGGCGCCGATGCAGTTCCTGGCGCCGTTCGCCGGCGCCACGATGGGCGAATATTTCCGCGACAACGGCATGCATGCGCTGATCAGCTACGACGATTTGTCGAAGCAGGCCGTCGCCTATCGCCAGATGTCGCTGCTCCTGCGCCGCCCGCCGGGCCGCGAAGCCTATCCGGGCGACGTCTTCTACCTGCACTCGCGCCTGCTCGAGCGCGCCGCCAAGCTCAATGACGATCTGGGCGGTGGTTCGCTGACCGCGCTGCCGGTCATCGAGACGCAGGCCAACGACGTGTCGGCCTATATCCCGACCAACGTGATCTCGATCACCGACGGCCAGATCTTCCTCGAAACCAACCTGTTCTTCCAGGGCATCCGTCCTGCGGTGAACGTCGGTCTGTCGGTCAGCCGCGTTGGCTCGGCCGCGCAGATCAAGGCGATGAAGCAGGTTGCCGGCTCGATCAAGGGCGAGCTCGCGCAGTACCGCGAAATGGCGGCCTTCGCGCAGTTCGGCTCGGACCTCGATGCCGCCACGCAGCGTCTGCTCAACCGCGGATCGCGCCTGACCGAACTTCTGAAGCAGCCGCAGTTCTCGCCGCTGAAGACGGAAGAGCAGGTCGCGGTGATCTTCGCCGGTGTCAACGGCTATCTCGACAAGCTGCCGGTCAACCAGGTCGGCAAGTTCGAGCATGGCCTGCTCAGCCACATGCGTGCGGCGGGCAAGGACGTTCTCGACGCCATCCGCAAGGAAAAGGCGCTGTCGGACGATCTGCGCGCCAAGCTGAAGGCAGAGATCGACGCTTTCGCCAAGACCTTCGCCTGAGCGAAGCGACAAGACGGGATCAGGTTTGAAGCATGCCTTCATTAAAAGACCTTCGTAACCGTATCGCCTCGGTCAAGGCGACGCAGAAAATCACCAAGGCGATGCAGATGGTCGCCGCGGCGAAGCTGCGCCGTGCGCAAGAGGCCGCGGAAGCGGCGCGCCCCTATTCGGAGCGCATGGGTTCCGTGCTGGCCAACATCACCCAGGCGATCGGCGGTGGCGGCGATGCCCCGGCGCTGATGACCGGAACCGGCAAGGACGACGTGCATCTGCTCGTCGTCTGCACCGCCGAGCGCGGTCTGTGCGGCGGCTTCAATTCCCAGATCGCCCGTCACGCCCGCGACCATATCCGCCGGCTTCTGGCCGACGGCAAGCAGGTCAAGATCATCTGCGTCGGCAAGAAGGGCTTCGACATACTGCGCCGCGACTATGCAACGATGATCCTCGATCGTGTCGACCTGCGCGAGGTCAAGACGCTCGGCTTCGTCAATGCCGACGCGATCGCCAAGAAGGTCATCCACCTCTTCAGCGAGGGTGCCTTCGACGTCTGCACGCTGTTCTATTCGCAGTTCAAGTCGGTGATCAGCCAGGTTCCGACCGCGCAGCAGATCATTCCGGCCGGCGTCGCTTCGGCTCCCGCCGCTGCGGCGGATGGCGCCAGCGCCGTCTACGAGTACGAGCCGGAGCCGGGTGAAATCCTCTCCGACCTCATCCCGCGCAACATCTCCGTGCAGGTTTTCCGGGCGCTGCTCGAAAACGCGGCCGGCGAGATGGGCGCCAAGATGAGCGCCATGGACAATGCGACGCGCAACGCCGGCGAGATGATCAACAAGCTGTCGATCACCTACAACCGCCAGCGGCAGGCGCAGATCACCAAGGAACTGATCGAAATCATTTCGGGCGCCGAGGCGCTCTAGGCGCGGTTCGCGGGTCAATCTGCCCGCGACCGGACCGCGTAAGAAACAAAGGACGAAAAGGGTAAAGACGATGGCGAAAGCAGCGACCCCCAAGACGGCAGCCCCCAAGGCCGCAGCCGCGAAGACCGCAGCCCCCGCGAAGGCGGCCAAGGCTCCGGCAGCAGCCGCCAAGGCAGCTCCAGCCAAGACGGCGGCAGCGCCCGCCAAGGCCGCCGCGGCCAAGACCTCGGCCGTTGCCACCAAGGCAACCGGCGTTGTCGGCAAGGTCCGCCAGGTCATCGGCGCCGTCGTCGACGTGCAGTTCGGCGATCACCTGCCGCCGATCTTGAACGCGATCGAGACCACGAACGTCGGTAACCGCCTCGTGCTCGAAGTTGCCCAGCATCTGGGCGAGAACACCGTGCGCTGCATCGCCATGGACTCCACCGAAGGTCTGGTGCGCGGCCAGGAAGTGCGAGACACCGGCGGCCCGATCTCCGTGCCGGTCGGCCCGGGCATGCTCGGCCGCATCATCAATGTCATCGGCGAGCCGGTCGACGAGGAAGGCCCGGTCGACGCGACCGAGATGCGCTCGATCCACCAGCCGGCCCCGGCCTATGTCGAGCAGTCGACGGAAGCGCAGATCCTGATCACCGGCATCAAGGTGCTCGACCTGCTGGCACCTTACGCCAAGGGCGGCAAGATCGGCCTGTTCGGCGGCGCCGGCGTCGGCAAGACCGTGCTGATCCAGGAACTGATCAACAACATCGCCAAGGCGCATGGCGGCTATTCGGTGTTCGCCGGCGTCGGCGAGCGCACCCGCGAAGGCAACGATCTCTATCACGAGTTCATCGAATCCGGCGTCAACAAGAAGGGCGGCGGCGAGGGTTCAAAGGCGGCCCTGGTGTACGGCCAGATGAACGAGCCGCCGGGCGCGCGCGCCCGCGTCGGCCTGACCGGCCTGACGGTCGCGGAATATTTCCGCGACCAGGGCCAGGACGTGCTGTTCTTCGTCGACAACATCTTCCGCTTCACGCAGGCGGGTTCGGAAGTGTCGGCTCTGCTCGGCCGTATCCCGTCGGCCGTCGGCTATCAGCCGACGCTCGCCACCGACATGGGCGCGCTGCAGGAACGCATCACCACCACCACCAAGGGCTCGATCACCTCGGTGCAGGCCATTTACGTGCCGGCCGACGACTTGACCGATCCTGCGCCGGCGACCTCGTTTGCCCACCTTGACGCGACGACGACGCTGAACCGCGCCATCGCCGAGAAGGGCATCTATCCGGCGGTCGATCCGCTGGATTCGACCTCGCGCATGCTCGACCCGCTGGTTGTCGGCGACGAGCACTATGCCGTTGCCCGTCAGGTGCAGTCGATCCTCCAGCGCTACAACTCGCTGCAGGACATCATCGCCATCTTGGGCATGGACGAGCTGTCGGAAGAGGACAAGCAGACGGTGGCCCGCGCCCGCAAGATCGAGCGCTTCCTGTCGCAGCCCTTCTTCGTCGCCGAAGTGTTCACCGGCGCGCCAGGCAAGCTCGTCGATCTCGCCGACACCATCAAGGGCTTCAAGGGCCTCTGCAACGGCGACTACGATCATCTGCCGGAAGCCGCCTTCTACATGGTCGGCGGCATCGACGAAGCGGTCGAGAAGGCACAGCGCCTGGCGGCTGAAGCGGCTTAATCAAGGGAATAGGGAGTAGTCAGTAGTCAGTAGTGAATGGCAGGCGGGTGACCGGGGCAATTGCCCTTTCTCCCTACTTCCCTACTCACTATTCCCTACTCACTAAATTGACATGGCTGAAGCTTTCAAATTCGAACTGGTCTCGCCGGAGCGCCTGCTGGTTTCCGCTGAGGTCGAATCCGTCGTCATTCCCGGCGCCGAAGGCGAGATGACCGTGATGGCGCATCACGCGCCGGTCATGACCACGATCAAGCCGGGTGTCGTCACGGTGAAGACCGCCTCGGGCGGTGAAGAACGCTATGTCGTGTTCGGCGGTTTCGCCGACATCGTTCCGGCGGGCTGCACGCTGCTGGCGGAATCGGCTGTGGCGGTGAAGGATGTCGACCGGGCCGATCTCGCTCGCCGTATCCAGGAAGCCAAGGAAGACGCCACCGACGCCAAGGACGACCAGGCGCGTAGCAAGGCGGAGCAGTTCCTCAGCCAGCTCACCACGCTGGAAGGCGCGCTTCTGCCGGCCTGAGGTTCGCACAAGATGAGTTGATAAAAAGCGGGGCCTTGCCTCGCTTTTTTGTTTAAATGCCCAAAGCAGCGAAGGCCAATCTCGGACCATCGCGTCGCAGGTGCACGAGATGCACCGCCGTAAGTTCGATCAGCGTTTGGCGCTCGGCATGATCTCCGGCAAAGCCGGCTAGGTCGAACACTGCTGTCACGGTTTCGTTCGCCGGTAGCTGCTGATCCAAAAGCGCCGTCAGTGCCGCGTCGAGCGGATCGGTGAAATGGTTTTCGGGCAAGGTTTTGCCGCGCGCGGCGCAGGCGGCGATCCAGGCCGCCACCACCAGCGTGAGATGCACGAACTCGGTACCTGCTTCGAGGCACTCGATGGCGGACGCGATGATGCGCTGCGGCAGTTTCTGGCTGCCGTCATTGGCGATCTGCGCCGTGCGATGGGCGAGCGCGGTGTTGGAAAAACGCTCGGTAAGCTCGGCTGTGTAGGTTGTCGTGTCGAGCCCGGCATCCTCCGGCAATGTCGGGATGGCTTCGGCCCAGAGCCCGTCGACAAATTGCCGGATCGCCGGATCGGCAAAAGCCAGGTCGACCGTGGCGTGGCCGCTGAGCAGGCCGAGATAGGCGATGCCCGAATGCGCACCGTTGAGAAGCCTGAGCTTCATGTCCTCGAAGGGGCCGACATCGCCGACCATGGTGACGCCGAACTTTTCCCAGGCCGGCCGGCCGGCGGAAAAATTGTCCTCGATCACCCATTGGCGGAAGGGCTCGGTCATCACGGGCCAGGCATCGTCGATACCGAGTTCGCCAGCGACGCGTGCCCGGTCGGCGTCGGTCGTTGCCGGCACGATCCGGTCGACCATGCTCGACGGAAACGCGACCTGGCCTGCGATATGGTCGAAGAGACCGGTACCGTCCGCTGTGGCAAGCTTGGCATCGCGCAGCGCGGCGAATTCGGTCAGCAGCCGATGCAAGGTGGCGCCATTGGCAGGCAGGTTGTCGCAGCAGAGCACGGTGAAGGGCGGGGTGCCGGCTGCCAGTCGTTGAGCAAGCGCCTCGGCGAGAAAACCATGCGCCGTCTTCGGCATTCGCGGATTGGCCAGATCGTGGGCGATGTCGGGGTGAGCGGCGTCCAGCCCGCCGCCCGCGGCCCTGAGATAGGCCTTCTCGGTGATTGTCAGCGTGACGATGCGAGTGCGCGGATCGATCAGCGCGGCCAGTACCGCGGCCGGATCTTCCGGCGCCACAAGCATCGACTGGATCGAGCCGATGACGCGCAGCTCCTCCTCACCGCTGCTGCGAACCGCCAGCGTGTAGAGCCCGTCCTGCGGCGCCAGCGCGTCGCGCGTGTCGGTGCTGCGCAAGGAGACGCCGATGATGCCCCAGTCCGTTTCGCCCGCCGCCAGGCAATCGTCGACATAGGCGGCCTGATGGGCTCGGTGGAAGGCACCGACGCCGAGATGCACGATGCCGGGAGCAACGCGGCTGCGGTCATATGCGGGGATTCCGGCGGCTGCGGGCAGCCGTTGCAGCGTTGCGTTGGACAGATGGCTTCTGGTCATCACGATACCGGGGCTGAGGGCTTTGGGGACGCGGCGGATGACAGGCGGCGTAACACCTACGTCCGCCTGCCGCAAGGATGCCGCTTTGCCGGGGCACGTTGACATCGCTTTAGCCCGAACGTACCGATACCCAACTGGAAGGAGCTGCTTTCCCATGGTCGCGCTGATCGATCCGGACCTGCTTTTTCCGCCTGAAGCGCATTCGCGCTCGCTTGCCCGCGACCTCTATGCCGGCGTCAAGAACCTGCCCATCGTCAGCCCGCACGGTCACACCGATCCGCGCTGGTATGCGCTGAACGAGCCGTTCCCGGATCCGGCACAATTGCTCATCGTGCCCGACCACTACATCTTCCGCATGCTGTTCAGCCAGGGCGTGCGGCTGGAGGATCTCGGCGTGGCGACCCTGGACGGCGCTCCGGTCGAGACCGACGGCAGGACGATCTGGCGGCGCTTTGCAGAGCACTATTACCTGTTCCGGGGCACGCCGACCCGGCTGTGGTTCGACCATGTGCTGGCGCATCTGTTCGGCATCGAAGAGCCGCTGAGCGCCGAGACCGCCGACCGCCATTACGACACGATCGCGACCGTGCTGCAGTGGGAGAATTTCCGTCCGCGCGCTCTGTTCGAGCGCTTCAACATCGAGGTGATCGCCACGACGGAAGGCGCGCTCGACGACCTCAAATGGCACCAGATGATCCGCGACAGCGGCTGGACGGGCCGTGTCGTCACCGCCTACCGGCCGGACGCGGTTGTCGATCCCGATTTCGAAGGGTTCGCGGCCAATCTCGACCGGTTGGGCGAGATCACCGGCTGCGACACCGGCAGTTGGGCCGGCTATCTCGACGCGCATCGCCAGCGGCGCGCCTTCTTCAAAGGCTTCGGCGCGACTTCGTCAGATCACGGCCATCCGACAGCCGAGACCGCCAACCTTTCCGATGCGGCGGCCGAGGAGCTGTTCAACCGCATTCGCCGCGGCTCGGATGACGAGCGCGAGCGAAAGCTGTTTCGCGCCCAGATGCTGACCGAGATGGCCAAGATGAGCAGGGATGACGGGCTGGTGCTGCAGATCCATCCTGGCTCCCAGCGCAACCATTCGGCTTCTGTCTTCCAGAGGTTCGGCCGCGACAAGGGCTTCGATATACCGACACGGACGGACTATGTGACGGCGCTGAAGCCGCTTCTCGACTGCGTCGGGCTGGAGCGTGATCTTACCGTGGTTGTCTTCACGCTCGACGAAAGCAGCTATGCGCGCGAGCTGGCGCCGCTGGCCGGCGTCTATCCGGCGCTCAGGCTCGGTCCGGCCTGGTGGTTCCACGACAGTCCGGAAGGCATGCGCAGGTTTCGCGAGATGACCACGGAGACGGCAGGCTTCTACAACACTGTCGGCTTCAACGACGACACCCGCGCCTTTCCCTCGATCCCGGCCCGTCACGATGTGGCGCGGCGGGTCGACTGCGCATTCCTGGCGCGGCTCGTTGCCGAGCACCGGCTGCGCGAGGAAGAGGCGCATGAACTCGCCGGGGAATTGGCCTATACGCTTGCCAAGAAAGCCTATCGGCTCTGACGGAACGTGCCTGATCGGCGTTGGCCGGCCACTCACGGCAAGGAGATGACGATGACGAAGATATTCGCCCATGCCGGGGAGGCCCCCTGGACGCCGACGCCCGACGGCAACAGGCGGCGCGTTCTCCTCTCCACCGATGAATTGATGCTGGTGGAGTTCGGCTTCGACAAGGGCGGTGTCGGTGCGCTGCATTCGCATCCGCATGTCCAGTCAAGTTACGTCGCCGAGGGTCGCTTCGAGGTGACCATCGACGGGCTGACGGAGATCCTTGAGGCCGGTGGCAGTTTCATCGTGCCATCCGGCCTCGTGCATGGCGTCAAGGCGCTCGAAGCGGGGCGGCTTGTCGACAGCTTTGCGCCGTACAGGGCTGACTTCCTCGCCTGAGGGCGTTATCCAAGAAGGATCACGCCTCGGCTTCCAGCAGCGGCACGCCGGCAAGGTCCAGCCTGATATGCCCACGTTCGGGCCGCAGCAGCCGGATCGGTGCGCTTTTCTCGTCAAGGCGCCGACGCAGAAGGATGAGCCTGGTTTCAAGATTGTCCTTGATATCAGGCAGCCGCAGCGTTGCGTCCCGCCTGATCTCGCGATTGGAGAAATCGCGGCGTCCCGTGGCGAGGAAAGTGCGGACGAGGTGGATCAGGAGCCGCCCGGGGACGCCTTTGATCAGATAGTCGTCGTCGATAAAGACACTGTCGTCGAAAGCGAAGTATCTTATCTTGAACGAGGGTGCTCCGGCTTGATCCGACGCATATCCGCCTTGCGTCGACTTCGCGAAGGCATTGGGCTGGTGGCCACCCTCCAGTTCGGCAAGCCGCAATCCCGCGGCCAATTGGCTCGCGACCAGCATCAGGGCGTCTTCATCCTGATGGCCGAAAGCGAAACTGGCCTCGGACTCGATAAACAGCACGCCTCGCAATTTTCCCTGGGCAAGCATTGGCACCGCCATCTGGCTGCGCGGACCGGCAAGTCCGGGAAGTGGGATATGGCGTGTGCGGTCAGACGCCGAAAGTATGGCTGAGGCATAGCGTTGGGAGCGCCGCAGGTCACAGATACGAACCGGCTGGCGCGTAGCGGCCGCGATGCCGATCACGCCTTCACCAAACGCGATCTCCGCGCCGACACCAAGGCTGCTGTATCCGCGACTCGCCAGAGTACTTAGCCGCTGAGCGGTCTCGTCGGGCACCAGAACCATCGCATGCCGATAGTCGAAGCTGCTCTCAAGTCCGGCCAGGGCCTTGTCCAGCATCACATCGGCATCGGCTTCCGAGCCGATGGCGGCGGCAAGAAGCGCGGCCTTGGGCAGGTGGTTCGTTGTCGCGGGGGCCGGATTGCGATGTTTAGGCGGGACGACGCCGACCACCGCGCGGCAATCGCGCACGAAGTACAGGTCGGCGGAGCGCAGTTTCATGACCCCCGCCATTCCCTGTTGCGCACTCATCACCGAAAGATGCGACTTTATGCGTTCGAACAGTTCGCCATGATCGAGCGCATGCAGGAATTCCAGATCGAGCATGTGATGGACGCCGCTTCGTCCATCGACAACCATCAGCGTGGCAACGCCGCTGGCGCGGACATTGGCGGCCGTCTTGGAAAAGAACTGGTTCGAAAGCGCAACATGGCTCTCATCGACGTAATAGACATGAGACAGGTACGAGATGTTGGGTATGCCATCGCCATCGCTGGTCGCGATCACCGACGGGATGACACCTTCAAAACTGTCGCGGATGTCGCTGAGGGAGATCATGGCGAGTTCGTCCGGAGCCTCTCGCCCGCACCGGGGCCGGGTGACTGCGAAAAGACATCGGTGGGCTGAAAACGGATGCGAAGCAGATCACTGTCGACGAGGGTATGAGAGAGTTGATGCGGGGTCACGCCAAGCGCCTCCATCACCACCAGCATCTCGGAAATGTAGTTTTGCGCTCTCGCCCTGTCGGCATCGTCGGCCTGCGACACCGCCAGGATGCTGCCCTTGACCTGGAAGGCGCGATAGTCGTGCGGGCGTACCATCGTGACCGCCACCGGTGCACCCAAGGCGGCGTTCTCGACAACTTCGGGCCATTGGGTCCGCGATACAAGCACGTCGATGCATCCGAGGCTCGCGACATGCGCGGCGCCGGTGCCGCGGCCGATGGCTGGGCGAAACGCGGCATTGCGTGTGGATACGAGTATCATCACCGGACCTGCGAGCAGGTCGTCTATTTCCTTGCTGATCAAGGCCGCCCCATTGCCTACGTGCAAACAGTCTAATCGGATAGGAAAGTTTTAGGAACAGGCATGCTCGCTTAGGAAGCATTTAGGAAGCATGTTCTTCAGCCCTTGAATAGAAGGCCTCGCGAAGCCGGCGCGATCAGTCATCGTGACAATCGGGACGCCGCACAGACGGGAGACCTTCAATGACACATGCAAGAATACCAGACCTCAATGGCCGCTATGATCTTTATGGCCTGATCCACAAAGGTCTTCGCAAGGCCCAATGCGAATTGCTTGCGCGCCTGGGCGGCGCGGATTTCGACGATGTCGCGGCGACCGCACCATTGCTGGCCGACCTTCGTACGATCCTTATGCTTGGAGCCAGCCATCTTGCCCATGAGGACCGGTATATCCACCAGCCACTCGAAGCGCGCGTGCAGGCTTCGACCGATCGCCTCGAGCACCAGCACGACGATCATCGGCTTGCCTTTGCCGAACTCGAGGACATGATCCGGGCGATCGAGGAGGCACCCCTTGATGCCCGAGCCAGCCTTGGTCGCCGGCTCTACATCGCTTTCACGGTCTTTGTCGGACACGATCTCGAACATATGCATGAGGAGGAGACGGTAACCGCGCCGCAACTTTGGGCGAACTTCACGGATGCCGAACTGCAAGGCATCGAAATGGCGATCATCGGGTCGCTCACGCCGGAAAAGAACCTCGCCTTCATGCGCCTGATGATTCCCGCCATGAACCGCAGCGAGCGTGCCGCGCTTCTGGGAGGCATGAAGGTCTCGGCGCCTGCCGAGGCGTTCGCCGCCGTCATCGAGTTCGCGGCGCGGCCACATCTGTCGCGTGAGGATTTCTGCGACCTCTCCAGCAGACTTGGGCTCGCTGCCTGAAATTCGCACCGGAGACGCTCTCGGAGGCAGTTCGCGTTCGAGCGTAACGAATTCGACAGGGAACCAGAACCATGCACGACCGCCATGCGGCAGCCTTGGGCTGCACGATTTCAACCGGCCGGGCTGCTGCCCGCCGTGGAGGCTGCGGCGCATGCGCCGCGCATTGTCCGGCAAAGCTTGGTCGTGCCCAGGCAAACGGTCGGCCGTCGGCGGATAAAACGTGTTTCGACGTCGGAGGAGAATCGCCGACCCACGCGCCGCCCGACAGCCGATGATGGAAGGTCACATCGTGGGCGGCAACCTGGCGTTGCCGGCCAACCGGCTCCTCGACAGGGAACCCGCGCCTCGGACAAGGCGCGGGTTTGTTGCCTGGGCGCCAGTGGCGCCGCGGTACTCAAGAACATCACCGCAGGATTGGAAACCTGCCGGATCATAGTGAAGATAAACTTAATGCCGGGGCCGGGTGGTCGCGACGGCTGGCGGCAAGCAAGCGATGCGTGGCCTCGAGAATGGCTTCGACCGGTGCATCGGCGACGTTAGCCCTTCGTCCGCGTCTCGGCGCCGTCACCACCTCGACCATGTTCGACAGCGGCCGCCACCGCTCCAGATTGGCGCCGTTGTTGACGATCACCGTCGGCGTCATGACGGTGGCGAACAGGTGTCCTAGGCCGCCTTCCATGCCGACATAGGCGGCAGCCATCTCGCCAAGCGCCAGCAGGAGGTCGCCGAACGCCTCGACATCGAGCCCAAGTTCCGGACCAACCACCGAGAGACGGCTCTCCCTGGCTACCAGGGCCTGCGGCGTCGGTCCGTCACCGGGTGTCACCAGATACAGCACGTGGTAGCCGGCATCGATGAGATTGCCTGAAATGGCTGATATCTGGTCCTCGCTCATGAACTTGTTGCTCCTGGCGTTGCCGCCAAGCAGGACCAGCGGACGGTTGTCCGCGCCGACGAGCCGGCGCGCCATGGTCCGGGCGGAGTGCGGAACATCGAGCCTGTGGTCGAATGGCAGGTGCCGGCCGGCGAGGCGCTCGATCAGCCGGTGATAGCGCCAGGCATTGTGTTCGGGCCGCAAGGTCCATCTTGTGCCCCGGCGCAGCGACAGGAGATAGCCGGCGAAATTGGGCTCGTAGTGAACACCGCGGCCGAGAAGCTGCAATCCGGTCACCATCAGTCCGGGGACGCCTGTGCGGAAGTCGACGACCGTCTTCTGTCTGCCCGGCTGTGCGAATTCAGCGAGAATGTCGGAGAGCGGCTTCATCCTGAAGTCGTCGACGAGGGGAGCGGCATGCTTGCGCAACATGCCCGTGAGCGAAGACTTGCCCTGGCAGCCATAGACAATATGGCTTTGTGGGAAGGCCGTTCTTGCCGCCCGCAAGGCTGGTATCCTCAGCAACCCATCTCCGAGGGCGTCGTTGCGGACATAAAAAATCAACAGCGGCGCGGGCAAATCCATGACCAGGCGAGTCCGTCAGGTGTGATTTGGAGAGGGAGACAAGTTTCGGAAACGACTTTGCAGAAAGACAGCAAATCCCGGCTGAATCCAGAGGGAATATGCGTCAAACATAATAATAGGGCCGTGTTGGCTGGTATTGCCGCCGTTCGCCCTACCAATCCGTCATGGAAGCGGCGAGATTGGTCAGGAGATATGCCTGAGCAGGCCGAAAAGCCGCTCGAACGTCTTGCCATAGGGCGGGCGCAGCAGGGCGCCGGCGCTCAGCCGCGACTGCAGGAAAACCGGCTTCTCCTTGCTGAAGGTGCGGAAGCCCCATTCGCCGTGATAGGCCCCCATGCCGCTGGCGCCGACGCCGCCGAAGGGCTGGTTCTCCTGCACCAGATGCAACATGCAGTCGTTGATGGTAACACCGCCGGCGACGGTCTCGCGAAGGATGCGTTGGCGGTTGGCGCTGTCATTGCCGAACCAGTAGAGCGCCAGCGGCCAATCGGCCTGGTTCACATGGCTGATCGCCTCGTCGACCGTGGCGTATTCGACGATCGGCAGCACCGGGCCGAAAATCTCCTCGCGCATCAGCCGCAGATCCGGGCCGGCATTGCTGACCAGGGTCGGCACGAATTTCCGGCTTGTCGTGGCGAGGTCTTCGCCGGCCGGGTTGATTTCGGTGATGGCGGCGCCGGCATCGCGGGCTTCCGCGATCATGGCGCGCAGGCGCTGGAAGTGCCGGTCGCTGATGATGGCGGTGTAGTCGGGGTTGTCGCGCAGCGTGGGGTAGAGCCGCGCCATCGCGGCTGCGAGCTTGGCCGTGACCGTGCCTGCCTGTCCCTTGGGCACCAGCAGGTAGTCCGGCGCGATGCAGGTCTGACCGGCATTGAGCAGCTTGCCATAGGCAATGCTGGCTGTTGCCGCATCGAGATCGCAGGAGGGATCGAAGATCGCCGGCGACTTGCCACCGAGCTCGAGCGTCACCGGGGTCAGGTTGGCGGCAGCGGCGATAGCGACTTGGCGACCGACCGCGGTCGAGCCGGTGAACAGCAGATGATCGAACGGCATCGACACGAAGGCCTTGCCCATCTCCGCATCGCCGGTGATGACGCTCAACTCGTCGGGTGAAAAATGCTCGGCGGCCAATCCGGCCAACAACTCCGAGAAAGCCGGCGTCAGTTCGGACGGCTTGACCAGCACGCGATTGCCGGCGGCAAGCGCTGCCGTGACCGGCGCGACGGCGAGCTGGAAGGGGTAGTTCCATGGCGAGACTATGCCAACGACGCCGAGCGGCTGCGGCACGAGGCGATTCTTGCCCGGCAGGAACGGCAAGGTGGTGGCGACGCGACGCTCCCGCATCCAGCCTTTCAGGTGAGACAGCGCGTGACGGATGCCGGCGCGCACGACAAACAATTCGGCGAGGCGGGTCTCGTGAGTCGAGCGGCTGCCGAAATCAGCGTTGATCGCGGCGCAAATGTCGGCTTCGTGCCGCTCGGTCAGCGCCAGCAGGCGCTTCAGGCGATCCTTCCGCACGCTCAGGTCCGGGAAGGGCTGTTTCTCGAAGGCGGAGCGCTGCAAGCCGAACCGCTCGTCGAGAACGTCCTGTCTCACCTGCAGCATTGCGCGCGCTCCTTGCTCCTGCCCAGCTTACATCAGGGCCAGCCTGAATCCAGCCAGGAGCACATGCCGCAGGGACAGGCGAGGCTCCCATGGCTGTTTGACCTTCCGTTTGCATCCATGCCGTTGTATCGAATGCGGCAAGCTGAAATCTCCGACAAGGGCGCGTGGCGCATGATTCCGCAAATTCGTGTCACCGCCATGCGACACGGACCCGTCATTACGCCGGACATGCTGCCCGGCGATGACGGGGTCAACATCAACGGGCCGTCGCTTATCAGCATGCCTGATTGGGTGCCCGGTCGGCTTGGTGCCTACTATCTCTACTTCGCCGACCACACGGGGACCTATATCCGCCTCGCCTACTCCGATTCGCTGCATGGGCCTTGGCGCATCCACCCCGGCGGTGTGCTGTCTCTCGATCAATGTCCATTCATCGTCGGGCATATCGCCTCGCCCGATGTTCACATCGACCAGAAGCTGCGCCATTTCGTGATGTATTTTCATGGCCCGGCAGAATCCGGCGAAGGCCAGATTACCTTCGCCGCGACATCCGTCGACGGGCTTCGGTTCACTCCGCTTTCCGAGCCGCTCGGGCCGTTCTACGCGCGCATCTTCCGTTACGATGGCTGGTGGTACGGTTTGCTTGGAACGGGAACGATCACCGTCTACCGATCGAGAAACGGCATTTCGGATTTCGAACGCGGTCCGGTCGTGCTGCCTGCCATGCGGCAGGACCTCGCCCCACGGCATGTCGCACTGCAGAAATCCGGCCGCTGGCTGCGCGTCTATTACACGCGTCGGGGCGACGCGCCGGAACGGATCCTTTACGGCACAATCGATCTCGCCGAGGATTGGCGGGACTGGACCGTTCGAGGCGACAGCGAAGTGTTGCGGCCGCAGACGGAGTTCGAAGGGGCCGACTTGCCGATCCGCCCCAGTCGGATCGGTCTGGCCCAGGGTAGGGAAAACGCGCTACGCGATCCGGCCATTTTTGAGCAGGATAATCAGACCTGGCTGCTCTATGCGGTCGCCGGAGAAAGCGGAATCGCCCTGGCCGAGCTTGGCTTTTCCGAGGTGTCAGCCGCGGCGCCCCGAAAGCCGATCGCGGCGTTACGCCGCCTTGCAAGGCGGCTTTTCTGGCACCTTCGACAGAAGGCGCCAATGCTGCCTTCGGCAATAAGATCCCAAAATAGAATTTTCATCGCCGGCTGCGCGCGCAGCGGCACAACGCTCAGCCTCGATCTGATGGGCTGTTTCGAGGATATCTATGTCCATCCCAGCGAAGCGCCTTACCAGACACTAATCGAACTGGATCGCTACCAAGCCAACCTGGTCGTAAAACGTACTTTCGTGAGCTATAGGGATCTCGAGGATTTGCCCGCCTCGGTCGGCCTGATCTATTGCGTGCGGCATCCTTTCGACGTGCTGACCAGCTCTCACCCGGAGACCGTTGATCTGCGGCCCTTTCACGTGACCATGGAGCGTTGGGAGGCGGAGTATGATGGTTTGATGCGGCTGCGACAGGTCCAGCCGGAGAGAGACATCACCTATTTGCGCTATGAGGACCTGATCGCCGAACCGGACATCGTGCAGGCGAGGATTGCCCGATCCTTTGGCCTGGCGCCGGCTACGCTCTTCAGTCGCGATGCAAACAATCCCATCAGGTCCACCTCGCTGAGAAAATGGGAGCGCAATGAAGCGTTCAGGACCTATCTGCGCGGCCTGCCGCCGTCGTTTCTCGAGCGCGTGGACAGCTTCTGCCGGGAGTTCGGCTATGACAATTCGGCCGGCATATTGACGACGGAATCGGCTGAATGACGCAGGCAACCGGTATCCTGGCCGAGGACCGCAAGCGGCGCGTGCTGAAGGACGTGTTCGGTTTCGACGATTTCCGCCCCGGCCAGGCCGATGTCATGGATGCGCTGCTCGGTGGGCGCCATGTGCTTGCCGTCATGCCGACAGGTGCCGGCAAATCGCTTTGCTACCAGGTACCGGCGCTGGTCATGGGCGGGCTCACCCTCGTCATTTCGCCGCTGGTGGCGCTGATGCAGGATCAGGTCGCCGCCTTGCGGCTGGCGGGCGTTGGCGCCGATACGATCAATTCCTCGCTCGACCGCGAAGCCAATGTCGCGGCCTGGCGCCGCGTGGCGTCCGGCCAGACGCGGCTGCTCTATCTGGCGCCGGAGCGGCTGATGACCGAGCGCATGCTCGAGGCGCTATCGAGGCTCGACGTCAGCCTGATCGCCATCGACGAGGCGCATTGCATCTCGCAATGGGGACCGGCGTTTCGGCCCGAGTATGAGGACCTGTCGCGGCTGCGGCACATCTTCCCCAACGTGCCGATCATCGCGGTGACGGCGACGGCGGACGAGAGCACGCGCAGCGACATCGAGGCGCGGCTGTTCGCCGAGCGGGTCGAAACGCTGGTGCTGGGTTTCGACCGGCCCAACATCAAGCTGGCGATCGAATCCAAACAGGACAGCAAACGACAATTGCTGCGTTTCATCGAGCGTCACGCCGGCAAGAGCGGCATCGTCTACTGCCTGTCGCGCAAGAAGACGGAGGAGATGGCGGCCTTCCTCGAGAAGAACGGCGTCACCGCGCTCGCCTATCATGCCGGCATGAGCAAGGAGGCGCGCGAGGCGAACCAAAACGCTTTCATGACGCTCTCCGGCGTCGTCATGGTGGCGACCATCGCCTTCGGCATGGGCATCGACAAGCCCGACGTCGCCTATGTCTTCCACACCGACATGCCGGGCAGCCTGGAGGCGTATTACCAGGAGATCGGCCGCGCCGGTCGTGATGGGCGCAAGGCCGAGGCGCACATGCTTTACGGCCTTGGCGACATCCGCATGCGACGGCTGTTCATCGACGACGAGGACGCGTCCACCGAGCACAAGAAGCGCGCGCATCGCCGGCTCGACACGCTGATCGGCTATTGCGAGACGGCGCAGTGCCGGCGCCAGGTGCTGCTCGGCTATTTCGGCGAGGAAGCTTCGCCTTGCGGCAATTGCGACAACTGCATCGACCAGGTGCCGCGCGCCGATGGCGCTGCCGAGGCGGGCATCATCCTGGCGGCCGTCGCCCAGAGCGGCGAGCGCTTCGGCGCCGCCCATGTCATCGACATCCTGCTCGGCCATGAGACCGAAAAGGTGCTGGCCAGGGGCCATGAGAGGCTGGCCAGCTTCGGCGGCGGGGTGGCCCACAAGAAGGATTTCTGGCAGTCGCTGATCCGGCAGCTCGTCGCCGGCGGCTTCCTGGAGCCGGATCCGAGTGGTCATGGTGGCCTCGCCATCGCCGATAAGGGTCGCGCGCTCGGCCGTGGCGAGACCCCGTTCCACTACCGCGTCGAGGTGCGCGGCCGCGCCTTGCGCAAGATGCGAGCGGCCGAGGTCGCGGGTGCCGAAGGCATCGATGCTTCGCTGCTGGCCGTGCTCAAATCCCTGCGCTTGCGTCTGGCCAAGGAGCGCCAGGTGCCGGCCTATGTGGTGTTCTCCGACCGCACGCTGATCGACATGGCCGAGCGCTGCCCGCGCGACCTCGACGCCTTCGCCGAAGTGAACGGTGTGGGAGGGGCGAAGCTTAAGGAATTCGGCGAGATATTCCTGGGCGCGATCGCGGCGCATCTGTCAGCGGCGTGACGCTGACGGCTTCCGGCGGCGCGCCGGCCGGCAGCTTACGGGACAGATTTCATTCGCCGGGACCTGGAAGACGATCGGCCTGGCGGCGAGTGCCGGCAAGGCCGGCGTTTGCAATTCAGCTCCCGAGCCTGGTGGCGAGTTCGGCCTGGATTTGCCGCAGCACCGCCGAGGCGGTCTCGAGCTCGTCGTCGCCAATGAGAGAGACCAGTTCGTGGCGGAGCTCGGCCAGCACCGTGTTGATCGAACTCATCCGCGCCTCACCGTCCTTGGTCAAGGACAGTATCTTGGCCCTGCGGTCGCTGGGATCCTCACGCCTTGTGATCAGGCCTTCGGCCACCAGGAGATCGACGAGACGCACCAGCGAAGGCCCTTCGAGGCCGGCCTGTTCCGCGACCGCTCCCTGGCGAGCCTCACCGCCCAGTTGCCATAATGCCAGCAGCGGCATGGCCACGGCATGTGAAAGTCCGTAACGATCCAATCGCTCGTTGGCGGTGCGACGCCAAAGGCGCGCAACATTGGTTATTACCTGGCCGATCGTTTCGCGGCTTCTGGATCGTTCATTTTCCATTGCCAATCGTTCGCATACAATCTATTTGAATGCAATTGATACCAGCGAGATGGCGAAGCCGATCCTTCCATCTGTCCGCCAGGTGTCCGTTCTCAGCGTGAGGGATCGGCGTTCGCCGGCCCTTCTAGGTGTTTCCGATGTCCGTTGCTTTCAGCGCAGTGCCCTCAGCTTCCACTCCCGCAAATCCGCGTTCGCGCGTTATCCTGGCGAGCCTGATAGGCACCACGATCGAATTCTACGACTTCTATGTCTACGCCACGGCTGCCGTGCTGGTGTTTCCTCACCTGTTTTTCCCGGCCGGCAACGACACGACGGCGCTTCTCGCTTCCTTTGCCGTGTTCGGCGCGGCGATGATTGCGCGCCCGCTCGGCGCGATCTTCTTCGGCCATCTGGGCGACCGGCGCGGCCGCAAGATCACGCTGGTTGGCGCGCTGCTCACCATGGGGTTGGCGACATTCCTGATCGGCCTGCTCCCAACCTACTCGAGCGCCGGATGGCTGGCGCCGGCCCTGCTGGTGGTGTTGCGCCTCGCTCAGGGTTTTGCGCTCGGCGGAGAGTGGAGCGGTGCCGCACTGGTGGCGACGGAGAACGCGCCGAAGGGAAAGCGCGCGGTCTACGGCACTTTCCCGCAGCTCGGCGCGCCGATCGGCTTCATTATCGCCAACGGCCTGTTCCTGATCATTGCCGCAGCGATGCCCTCGGACGACCCTTCGCGGCCGTCGATGGCGTTTCTTTCGTGGGGGTGGCGCATCCCGTTCCTGTTTTCGGTGGTCATGGTGGCCATCGGTCTGTGGGTCCGGCTCAACCTGGTCGAGAGCGCCGCATTCGACAATACGGTGCGCACGGGCCAGGTCAGAAAGCTCCCGCTGGCTTCGGCGGTCAGGACGCATTCGAAAGAGCTCATACTCGGCACATTCTACATGCTCGCCACCTATGTGCTGTTCTACCTGATGACGACGTTTTCGTTGAGCTATGGCCGCGCGGCGCCTTCGGCGGCGGTGCCGGGCCTCGGCTACAGCTACACGACCTTCGTGCTGATGATGATCATCGGCGTTGTCTTCTTCGGCGTCTTCACCATGGTTTCCGGCCCGTGGGCCGACCGCTGGGGCCGCCGCCGCACGCTGATCTGGATCACCCTGGCGATCGCGGTTTTCGGCCTGCTGTGGGTGCCGATGCTTCATGCCGGTACCGTCGGCGTCATGGCGTGGCTCATCATCGGCTTCAGCCTGATGGGCATGACCTTTGGCCCGATGGGGGCGCTGCTGCCCGAGCTGTTTCCAGCCAATGTTCGCTACACCGGCTCGGGCATCTCCTACAATGTATCCTCGATCCTCGGCGCGGCCGTGGCGCCATTCATCGCGGTAGCCCTCTGGAGCTTCGGAGGCGGACCTTTCTGGGTCGGCGTTTATCTGTCGGCCATGGCGGTGCTCACCCTGATTGCCTTGTTGATCGGGAATGAGACGAAGGATGTCGACATCAACAATTAGGTTCAAGGAGCTTTCCGGACCCCGCCTGGGAGGAGCGGGCCAAAGAGCTGAAGCACAATGACGCTCCCTTCCTCGCAAGACTGGCTGTTTTCGATCAAGGCGTTCATCGCCTCGATGCTGGCGCTCTATATCGCGCTGTCGTTCGACCTGCCGCGCCCTTACTGGGCCATGGCCGCCGTCTACGTCGTGGCCAATCCGCTTGCCGGCGCGACCTCCTCCAAGGGGCTCTATCGCGCGCTCGGCACACTGATCGGCGCGTCGGCGTCCGTCCTTTTCTTGCCGATGTTCGTCAATTCGCCTCTGCTGTTGAGCATGGTCGTGGCGTTGTGGACTGGCGGGCTGCTTTATATTTCGATGCTGGACCGGACGCCGCGCAGCTATGTCTTCATGCTGGCCGGCTATTCGCTTCCGCTGATCGCGCTGCCGGCGGTCGATGCGCCCCAGACGATCTTCGATATCGCCTCGGCCCGGAGCCAGGAGATCATCCTTGGCATCGTTTGCGCCAGCGTGGTCGCGCAATTGCTGTTCCCGATCGGGCTGTCTTCGCTCTTGTCCTCGCGCATTTCCAACTGGCTTGGCGATGCCGCGGCATGGGCGGGCGAGATCCTGCGCGGCGAGGGCGCGCTTGGGGTAACCTTGCAGGCCCGGCAGAAGCTGGCATCGGACATTTCAGGGCTCGACATCCTTATCAGCCAGCTCGGATACGATGCCCATACGCGCGGCGTCACGCGGCAGGCGCGACAGTTGCGCGGACGGCTGATGTTGCTGCTTCCGCTGTTGTCGTCGCTCGATGACCGCATCCATGGCCTGAAGTCGCAGGACCGGGCGATCCACGAGGAGTTCTTCACCCTGCTCGGTGATGTCGGAACCTGGCTCCAGGCGGTGGACGGTCCGGACCGCGCCGTTCTATTCCGATCCCGTATCGCCGATTTGCGGCCGCCCGCGCACGCGGTCGATTGGGACAGCCTCATCCTTGACAGCGCCTTGGCCAGGCTTAGGGAGATCGTCGACGCCTGGCACGACTGCCTGGTGCTGAAAAAGCAGATTGCGACAGGCGATTCCCGGGGCGAGAGGCTCGCCTTCCGCCGTCGCCGCACCTTCTCGCGCACCCGCCATCACGACTACGGCATGTTGTTCTTCTATGCCGGTTCCGTGATCCTCGCCGTGCTGGCGGCCAGTGCTCTGTGGATTTATTCCGGCTGGGCGGAAGGCGCCGGCTTCGTGCTCATGGTGGCGGTCGGCAGTTCGTTTTTCGCCGCCGCCGATCGGCCGGCGCCGCTTCTCCTGTCGATGTTCGTCTGGTGCACGCTCAGCCTGGCGGTCACCGCCCTCTACCAGTTCGCCATCCTGCCGATGGTTCAAAGCTTCCCCTTGCTGGTTCTCGTGCTGGCGCCGCCTTTCCTCGTGCTCGGCACGCTCATTCCCAGGCCTCAGCTCAGCATGCTGGCGATGCTGCTCACCGTGAACACCGCATCCTTCATCGCCCTCAGCGACCGGTTTTCCGCCGATTTCGTTTCGTTCGCCGGTGGCGGCCTCGCCGCCCTGGCGGGTGTGGGCTTCGCGCTGGTGTGGACACTGGTGCTGCGGCCGTTCGGCGGAGAGATCGCAGCCCGGCGACTGGTGCATGCCGGCTGGTCGGATCTTGCCCAACTCGCCGCCGGCGACCGCGTCGAGGACCAGCGCCGGCTCGCCGGCCGCATGCTCGATCGTCTCGGCCAGCTCGTGCCCAGGCTCGCGGGAACGGAGAACAAGGCGCTGTCGACGATCGATGGCTATGCGGAAATCAGGCTCGGCCTGAACATCGTGGAACTGCAGCGGATGCGCAACCGTCTCACGCCCGACGAGAGGCGCGAGGTCGGCACCGTCCTGTCGGCCGTCGCCGAGCTGTTCAAGGAGCGTCTGCGCCTCGGCGCTGCCGTCACCGCGCCGCCGCGGCTGCTGGCGCGCATCGATCGCGCCCTCGCCACGGTCGCGGGCCGTCAGGCCACGCCGGCGCGGCGGTCGGCGGACGCGCTGGTCGGGGTGCGACGGGCGCTGTACCGGAACGCCGCGCCACCGATCTATTCGACAATGCCGGAGCCCATGCTGCTGGTGGCGGAGTAGATCGATCATGCAAAGCGATATCAGCATAGCCGGCGTCTATCTGCCGGGTCTTCTTGTCCTGATGCTGGCGGCCTTCGTCGTGGCGCGGATGGTCTGGCAAGCCCTGTCGTGGACAGGCCTCTATTCCTTCGTTTGGCACAGGGCGCTCTTCAATTTCGCGCTCTACATCCTCATCCTCGGGGCGTTGTCCTCGCTTTCAAATCGGCTGTTGTCATGAAGTACCGCTTTCTGCGCCTTACCGGCAGGATCCTCGTCACCGCTACCGTCGTTGCCGTCGCTGGCGCCGTCGCCTGGAAGCTGTGGGACGACAACATGAATGCCCCATGGACGCGTGATGCGCATGTCCGCGCCGACGTCGTCGGCGTCACACCTGACGTGTCGGGCCTGGTGGCCGAGGTCATGGTCAAGGACAATCAGGCGGTGAAGAAGGGCGATGCTCTTTTCCAGGTCGACCGCCAGCGCTTCGCCGTGGCGCTCACGCAGGCGCAGGCTATGGTGGAGGGGAAGCAGGCAACGCTCGACCAGGCCAAGAGAAATCTCGACCGCCTTCAGCGCCTGACCGCTTCGGCGGTCAGCATCCAGCAGATCGAGGAAGCGCGGTCGACGGTGGCCGAGGCGGAATCGGAAAGCCTGCAGGCTAGCGCGTCGCGCGACCTGGCGCAGCTCAATCTGGACCGTTCCGAAGTCCGGGCGCCGGTGAATGGCATCATCACCAATCTCAGCCTTCGCCCGGGAGACTATGTCGCCCCCGGCACGGCCACCATGGCGCTCGTCGACACCGACACGATGCGCATCGAGGGCTATTTCGAGGAGACGAAACTTCCGCGCATCGGGATCGGCGCCAAGGCATCCATCAGGCTGATGGGATGGCCAAACTCCCTGTCCGGCCATGTCGCAAGCATCGCCGCGGGGATCGCGGACCGCGAACGCAGCTCGGGCACGCTGCTGGCGGACATCAATCCGACCTTCACCTGGGTGCGGCTCGCGCAGCGCGTTCCCGTGCATATCGTGCTCGACAGCGACGCGGCGACCAAGGCAAGGCTGGTTGCCGGAACCTCCGCAACGGTGACCATCGATCGCGCTACGGCGCAGTGAGCGCGCCCGCCTTGCGCGGCGCGGCGCTTGAACGGCGGCTCTTAGGGCGGTGGCCCGAAGCGGGATGGTCATCGGACGGATCGTCGGTTGCGATGCCGCCACCACCGCCGGAACCGCCGCCCATGCCGCCACCGCCCATGCCACCGCTACCACCTTTCCCGCCGCCTGACGTGTCATTGCCACGCTCGTTCTTGCCGCGCGCGGTCGAGGCCGATGGCCTTGCCGGACCTTGTTGCGGGATCGTGAGATCGGCCGGGATCGGGGCCAGATCGAGGGCCTCGCGAATGAAGTTGCGTAGCGAAACCACTAGGTCGTGCGTGTGCACGGGACGCCCGGCCACCATCTCCCGGATGGCGTGCTCGGCCAGCCGGACCTGCTCTTCGGTGCCGAGCAGCAGGATGTCCGACAGGCATGCCTCGACCGCATCGCGGATGCGTCGCCCCCGTTCCGATCCCGAGACGCGTTCGCCACCGAGGTCGACGGCCGTGTCGCTTTCGACGGCAGGCCGCTCGCGAAAGTCGCGCAGATGGGCTGGATCGACAGCGAGGTTGCCGGTGAACGATCCGCCAAGCGTCTTGTAGGCGGCAATCAAGGTACGCAGCCGCTCGTTGATCTGGCGGTTCGTGCGTTCGCGGCGCTGCTGGATGGTGAACATCATCAGCAAGCGAATGCCGATGCTGATCAGCGTGAACAGCGCCAGGCCGATAAGGGTGGCAAGCAGGCTCTGCCAGGAGCTGAAATCGATGTTCCGCAAGGTGCAGCGTCCTCATTTGTTCCGCCTGCCGCGTTTTGTGTCGCATTCCGCCGGCATTGGCCAGGGAATAGCGGTCACGGCTCACGGCGCGGACACGACTCCGGTTTTGACATGCTTTGCCAAAATACGTCATGCTGGCTTTGAAAGGGGGCTGATATGATCACGGATATATCCTCCCTCGCCGACTCGAATTGCCATGGTCGTGAGATCGTTTGCCGGCGGGCTGCAGTGCCGACTGGCTTCGCTCGCTGCCGAGAAATTGTGCCAGGATCCATCTGTGAGAATAGTTCTAGGAACCTATCAGTTCGATGATGTCGGCGGCAGCGAGACCTATGCAATAACGATTGCCGAACAGTTCCTGAAGCTTGGCCACGACATCACGATCTATGTGAAGGCACCTGGGAAGATGGCTCAGGTGGCCAGGGATCGCGCCATCAGGATTGCAACGGATCTCGAGCTGCCAACGCCCGATGTCGTGCTCAGCCAGGACGGCGTTGTCGCCTATGAGATGTCGGCCAGGTGGCCAGAGGTTCCTCACGCTTTTATCTGCCACAGTCCGCTTTTCGAATTGCAGACGCCTCCGGCTGTTCCTGGCGTGGTCGGCGCGGTTGTTGTCATGAGCGAGCGATTTGAAGATCGGCTTCGCGCCCTGGCCACGAAGCACCGGATTGTTCGCTTTCGCCAACCGATCGACGTGGACAGGCTGGCACCCCGCGGCGCAGCCCGCAAACAGCCGAAGAAAGCGCTTTTGCTGGGGAATTATCTGCAAGGCGAAGCAAAGCGCTTCCTGGTCGACGCGTGGAGTGGCGCCGGGGTCGAGTTCATGCAGGTCGGCAGCCCTGCCGGCACCAATTCCGCCGACATCGTCCAAGCCATCGCCGAGGCCGATATCGTCGTGGGGAAGGCCCGGGCGATCCTGGATGCCATGTCCTGCGGTCGCCCTGCCTATGTGTACGACGTCTTTGGGATGGACGGCTGGGTAACCCCACAGGTCTATGAGGCGATGGAGGCCGACGCGTTCGCGGGGCTCGCTTTGTCGCGCCCCTTTGAGCCCGCACAACTGGTCACCGATCTAGGTGCCTATGATCCCCTCATGGGAATGGCGAATCGGAAACTGGTCATGATGCATCACCATGCTCGAATCCATGCCCAGCAGATGATCGATCTGTGTTCGGATCTGGCAAAGCCGACGGCAAGCCGGACCACGCCGAAGCTTGAGCTCTCGAGATTGGTGGCGTCGAACTGGAGGTCTGAATCCAAGCTGCTGTCCGCCCGGATAGCATTTGGACCGGTGGCCGAGCGCGCCAAAAGGGCCGAGGATGAAGTTAGCCGGCTTCGCGGCGAGAACGAACAATACCGCCGCACGATCGAGCAACTGACGAGGGAGCTCAACATCCCGACAGCAGGCGAAGAGCGAAACGAATTTCGGCGCCGGATGGCGGCGAAAGTCGACCGGGACCTCGAGGTTGATCAAGGCAAGTTGTCCGAAAACACCTGGGATGAACCGGGCGTGAAAATCCACATGTCCCAGATCAATCGTCGCGTCGTCATTGCGAAGATAAAGCGCCTGATACGCAAGCACTATCGAAGGCCGACAGAATGAACGAGTTGAAGAAGTCCGATCGCGCGCCTACCTTATGTGCGCGGACGATGTTCAAATCGCGGACGACGTCTCCATAGGCGCCTATGTCGTCCTCTATCCCGGAACACGATTGGGCCGCGGGGCCCGTATCGAGCATGGCGCCATAATAGGCAGGCCAAGCCATTCCAATCCCGGTTCGGTTGCCCAGCCAACAGTTCAGCAGCCGACCGATATAGGCGAGAGAACCATTGTTGGCGCCTACGCCATCGTCTGCTCCGGGGCGATAACCGGCCCCGACGCCTATATCGGTGACCATACCCTGATCCGCGAAGGCGCGCGTCTCGGGGAAAGAACCAGCGTTGGTTTCTCCTGTACGGTGGGGAGCAAGTGCGTCATCGGAGAAAACACGAGAATTCAGGGGTTTTGCGGATTTCCGGCAGGGACCATTATCGAAAGCGACTGCGCCATCGGGCCCTACGTCGTCGCGCTGGCCACCACGTTCAGTCCCAACGGGAGGACACCTGACGGTCCCGTTATCGTTCGGCAGGGTGCCCGTATCGGCAGCGCCGTCCAATTGATGCGCGGTGTGGAAATTGGTGCCGGCGCGACGGTGGGCGCCGCCTCGGTGGTCACCCGCAGCGTCCAGCCCGGCGTGACCGTGCGCGGAACCCCGGCATCCGCAGTGTGACAAGAGACGGATGAAAATGGCGGAGAGGGTGGGAGCTATGTGCCCTTCAACCCGTAGGGTGGCGCAACTGCTGCTCCTCCCCATTGCTCAGCAGGGACCGGATCGCTCTGAACACCAGCGTTATGGCTTCGTCGCGCCCGACATCGTCGGCGGCTGCCTTGCGCAGCCAAAGTCCATCGATCAGGGCAGCGATGACAAAACTCGCCTCGCGAAGGCGTGTCGCATCGAACATCCCTGCAAACACCGAAGCCAGGTTTGAGCGCAATCGGCGGTAAAACAGCCGCTGGAGCCGCGCATATTGCGGATTTACGCCCGCCTCGGCGCAGACTGACAGCCACGCATTGGCGATGGGGCGGGTGAACGCCGAGGCGGGAAAGTTTCCTTCAACGATCGCTTCCAACCGTGCCCAACCGGTCCGCGCCGCCCCCAGTCGCGCTATGACGTCTTCCATCAGCAGGCGATTGTTGTAGCGCACCATGCCGAACAGAACCTCGTCCTTGCCCTTGAAATAATAGGCAAGGATGCCCGGCGACATGCCGGCTTCGCGGCATATGCGGGCCGAGGTCATGCCTTGCAACCCATGCTCGAGGAATACGCGGCGGGCGGCGGCAATCAGCTCGACGCGCCGTATGTCCTCGATTTTCGTTCGCTTGCCCTGAGTCGCCATTGCTCTTTCTAGCAAAGAAGATTTTTGTATGCTCATACAAGATTCTATATTGACATATAATGCAGAGGTCATAGCGTTGGCGGGCAATTCGTCTCACGAAGAAAAATGGGGAGCCACAATGCGCACGACACTCGTTCTGGCCTTGCTTTCAGCACTCGTCGCCTCGCCGGTCATGGCCGCCGACGCATCACAATGTCGGAAGGTCCGCATGGCGGATCTGGGCTGGACCGACATCGCCCTGACCAACACCACCGCCGAGGTCATACTCGACGCCTTGGGATATGACGCCTCTCAAACCTTGCTCGGCCTGGGTGTCGCCTATTCGGCTTTGAAGGAGAACGACATGGATGTCTTCCTGGGCAATTGGCGGCCGGTGCAGGACGAGGAATACAAGTCCTACTTCGACGAGGGGTCGGTCGAAGTGCTGGGCGTGAACCTGGAGGGTGCCAAATACACGCTGGCCGTACCGCAATATGTCGCGGACCAGGGGATCAAAAGCTTCGACGATCTTGCTTCCCATGCCGACAAGTTCGGCCGCAAGATCTACGGAATCGAGGCAGGCTCGAACAAGCCGCTGCTCGACATGGTGGCCGCCAACCGGCACGGGCTGGGCGATTGGCAGATTATCGAATCCAGCGAGGCAGCAATGCTGACGCAGGTCTCGAATTCCGTGGCGGACAAGGGCTGGGTCGTCTTCCTTGGCTGGGAACCACATCCGATGAATCTCGACTACAAGATAAGCTATTTGTCGGGCGGGGACGTCGAGTTTGGACCGAATTTCGGCGGCGCCACGGTGCGCACCATCGCTCGCAAGGGATTCTCGGCGGAATGCCCCAACGCGGCCAGGCTGTTCGCCAATCTGGCATTCGATCTTGACTACGAGAACCATGGCATGCGGATGATCCTGGGGGAGAGCAAATCCGCCGACGAAGCCGCACGCGAGATGATCAAGCGCAATCCGGACAAGCTCACCAAATGGCTGGACGGCGTTTCGACTCTTGACGGCCAGCCAGCCTCGGCGGCCGTGAAAAGCGCTCTCGGCCTTTAGATGACGCAAAGCATGCTTGCAGCCGTGCTGGAACACGCCGGCCAGCCGTTGCGCATCATCAGCGTGCCGCGGCCGGAACCGGGTCCCGGAGAAATACTGGTCCGTCTGGAGGCCAGCGGCATATGCCATACCGATGTACATGTGTGGCAAGGGCATCTGCGGCCGGCTTCGGGGCAAGCGGCGGCGATTCTTGGCCATGAGGGCATAGGCAGGGTGGTGCGGACGGGCGCCGGCGTCACGGGCTGGCGGGTTGGCGAGCGGGCGGGCGTCGCCTGGCTGCATGACACCTGCGGCTGCTGCGATGAATGCCACGCCGGCATGGAATCCTTCTGCCAGCACCAGCGCGCCCATGGCTTCGATGTCGCGGGCACTTTTGCCGAATATGTCGTGGCCGATGCGCGTTTCGCCGCGCGCGTGCCGGACCGAGGCGATGCGGCCATGCTGGCGCCGTTGATGTGCGCGGGCCTGACCGCTTTCGGGGCGCTGAAGCGGGCAGGGATCGTTGCCGGCGAGGTCTGTGCCGTATTCGGCTGCGGCGGTCTGGGCCTGTATGCGATCCAGATCGCCCGGCGGCTCGGTGCTGTGGTCATCGCCGTCGACACGGATGAGGCCAAGCTCCGCCTCGCGGCTTCACTTGGCGCCGAACACACGCTTCTTGCCTCGCCTCGTCTGGCCGGTGATTGGCCGGCGAAGCTGCGTGCCCATGTCTGCATCAATTTTGCGCCGACACCGGCGAGCTGGGATGCGATGACCGCGGCCATCCGTCCGCGCGGCAGGATCATCGCCGCGGCCATGGTCTCGCAACCGGTACCCCTCAGCCAGGAATGGCTCACCGCCACCGGTGTCTGGATAACCGGCACCAGCGTGGGCACGCGCGCGCAGATGCGTGAACTGATGCAATTGCACGAGGCGCTGCCGTTCGAGGCTCAGGTCGAGCGCGTCACGCTCGCGGACGTGACCAGCGCGCTGGGCCGGTTGAAAGCGGGCACCGCCGAAGGACGGCAGGCGATTGTCTTTGGTGCCGGTGCCTGACGATGCCGTCGGCCGAGCCGTATTGGCGGGATACGCATTGCCCGGATACGCCACCGACAGGGGGGTTGGGCAGATTGTGCCGCCAGGCCGGATGGGCCGGCGTGAATGGATTGGCGGAGAGGGAGGGATTCGAACCCCCGATGGGCTTGCACCCATGCCGCATTTCGAGTGCGGTGCATTCGACCACTCTGCCACCTCTCCGCGGTCATGGTCGGCCGTTGCCGGCGCGGCGCACTAGATAACGGCTGAACGGGCAGGTTACAAGGCCAAATCCACCGATATTTGGCTTGCCGGACAAGCATGGGATTCACGGGCGGCATCCGCTGCGCATTGGCCCGGCAGGGCATGGCGATCTTGACGTCATCGCGGTCACCACCGATTTCTCCAGCGTGCCACAGGCCTTGCCGCAAAAGATTGCTGGCCGGCCGGCCAATAGCAGTCCTGGCAACGGGTGTTGCCTTGACTCCCGCTCAACCTTCGGTTAGGGACAGCGCGCAATCGGCGTGGAGGGTTCTTCCGCGCCGCTTGTTTTTTGAACCCGCAGACTGACAAAAAGACGGCCGAACCGCCAGACGCGGTTCATCAAGGCCGACCGAACAGCGAAAGGCAAAAAATGTTCGCAGTCATTAAAACGGGCGGCAAGCAGTATCGCGTCGCCGCCAACGATCTCCTGAAGATCGAAAAAGTCGAAGCCAATGTCGGCGATATCGTCGAGATCGGCCACGTGCTCGCGCATGGCGAGGGCGAAAATGTCACGTTCGGCGCGCCGTTCGTCGATGGCGCCCTGGTTACCGCCGAAGTCGTCGAGCAGGGCAAGAACCGCACGGTCATCGCCTTCAAGAAGCGCCGCCGCCAGAATTCTCGCCGCAAGATCGGCCATCGCCAGCTTTTGACCACCGTGCGGATCTCCGAGATCCTGCTGGGTGGCGCCAAGCCGACCAAGAAGGCGGCCGTGAAGGCGGAAGCCAAGGCCGAAGTCGCCGCCGAGGCCGCGCCGAAGGAAGCCAAGGCCAAGAAGGAAGCCGCCCCCAAGGCGGAAGTGACGGCCGAGACCGCCGCCGCGCCGCTGTTCAAGGCGCCGAAGGGCGAGCCGGACGACCTGACCGTGATCAAGGGCATCGGCCCGGTCGCCGCCAAGGATCTCAACGAGCAGGGCATCATCACCTTCGCGCAGCTGGCCAAGCTGACCGACAAGGATGTCGCCAAGATCGACGAGCACATGCCGTTCAGCGCCGACCAGATCAAGGACTGGCGCGAGCAGGCCAAGGAACTGGCCAAGAAGTAATTTTTCCGGCGAAACATCAGCCGGATCGGACTTGAAACGGAACGCGAACGCGTTCATAAGGCCTTTTAGGCGCCTTGCGGCGCAACGGAGTTAGTTAGATGGCACACAAGAAAGCTGGCGGCTCGTCGCGCAACGGTCGCGACTCGCATTCCAAGCGTCTGGGAGTGAAGAAGTTCGGCGGCGAAGCCGTAATCCCGGGCAACATCATCATTCGTCAACGCGGCACCACCTGGCATCCCGGCGTCAATGTCGGCATGGGCACGGACCATACCCTTTTTGCGCTCGAATCCGGCGCCGTGACGTTCAACAAAAAAGCCAACGGCCGAACCTACGTATCGGTCAACCCGATTACCAAAGCCGCGGAGTAGCCGGTTCCGCACTAGAACACCGGCGCCCATCTCGGGAACCGGTGTCTGGCAAAACCAGGAAAAGGATCAGGGGAGATGGGTTTCCATCTCCCCTTTTTCTTGTGCCTGGAGGACGTTCAAATGGTTGCCGAAGCGGAAGACAGTGAAGACGAAAGTTACGCGATAGACTGCCCGGTGCTGGTCACCGAACGGCTGGTGATGCGGGCGCCGCGCGAAGAGGACATCGCGCAACTGGTCGAGCTTGCCGACAACCGTCATGTCGCCGAGATGCTGGCGCGCATGCCGCATCCCTATGGCGAGGACGAGGCGCGCGCCTTCCTCGCCATGACCAGGTCGCGCCGGGCCGGCATCGCCTATGCCCTGACGCTGGCCGGCACCGACACTTTCGTCGGCTGCGCGGGCTTGAACACCACCGATCGCGGGCTGGAGCTCGGTTACTGGATCGGCGAACCCTACTGGAAGCGGGGCTATGCGACCGAAGCCGCCCACGCGCTGGTCGACCTCGCCTTCCAGAAGACCTCGATCCAGGTGCTGCATGCCTCGACGCGGGTCATCAATCCGGCCTCGCGCCGGGTGATCCACAAGTGCGGTTTCCAGTATGCCGGCCAGGGCATGCTGAACTCGATCGTCGCCGGCCAGGTGCCGGTCGAGCGCTACAGGCTGGACCGCAAGACGTGGACGAGCCTGCGCAACTGGGTGCACTTTTGAGGGATGGCGCGGTCGGGCCAATGGTCGATGGCAGCAACGGTATCGAAACGATCGCGCCGATAACGCCGGGTGACATCGAAAGCTTTCATCGTGCGCTTGATCTCGTTGCGCGCGAGCGGAAGTACCTGTCCTTCCTCGAGGCGCCACCGCTGGATCAAACCCGCCGATTCGCATTGGACCGTATCGCGAAAGGCGATCCGGGGTTCGTGGCCGTCATTCGTGGCGAGGTCGTCGGTTGGTGCGACATCACCCGCCATGACCGGCTCATCCATGCCCATCGTGGCAGCCTCGGAATGGGAATTGTTGCCTCCCATCGCGGGCGCGGGCTCGGATTGCGGCTTATCAATGCCACCCTGGCGCAGGCACGCAAGACCGGCTTTGTCCGCGTCGAGCTGTCCGTACACGCCGACAATGCCCGCGCCATCGCTCTTTACGACAAGGTCGGGTTTGTCAGGGAGGGTGTGCAGCGCGACGCTATCTGTATCGACGGGAAATACGGCGATACGATCATGATGGCGATCGTCGAACGCGAAAACGCAGCCGGATGAAGAGTCGTCAGTCCAGTTCGACCCACACAGGCAGGTGGTCCGAACCCGTTGCTTTCCGGTCGACCCACAGGCGCTTCAGCGACCGGGCAAGCGAGGCGCTGGTGAAGACATAGTCGATGCGCTTGTGGCGGCTGGCATTGGCAGGATCCTTGGGATCGACCCGGCTGACGAGATCGTCACCGGCGACATCAAGGCGCACGGCGGCATCGACGGCGAAGTCGGCGGTCAGCGGCATGCCGAATTCATGGTCCGGCCGGCCGGCGAGTTCGACATATTCGGGCGAGGCGGCCAGCATGTTGAAATCGCCCATGGCCACAAAGGCCTCGGGATGCGGCAGTTCCGGCAGGCCGATCTCGGCGACGCCGGACAGCGCGCCGCCTTCGAGTGCGTAGTTCAACAGGCGCCGGCGCAGGAACTGGATCTGGCTGGCGCGTTCCACGGGGCTGCGATGATCGAGATGGATGGAATAGAAACGGATGAAACCAAGCGACGTCTCGATCAGCGCCTCCAGCGCGCCGCGCTGGAAGTTCATCATCTCGAAGCTCCGGCTGCGCGGCAAAAGCAGGTTGCGCGACAGATGAATGGGCGTCTTGGACAGCACCATATTGCCGAGCTGGAAGGTCGTGGTGATGGCGCGGCCGTTTTCGATGCGCGAACCGATATTGGCCTCGAAATTGCTGCCATAGACGGCGAAATAGTCGGGCAGCGCCTCGCCGATCTCGGCGACCATGTCGCGGCTGCCGTTCCTGGGATTGTTGCGAGTGACCTCCTGCAGCGCGATCACGTCGGCGCCGCGTACCGCGTCGGCAATACGCGCGACATCGTAGTGCCCATCAAGACCGATGCCGTACTGGATGTTGTAGGTTACAAGCTTCATACCGACATCTCTCCGGCCGACCCCACGCGGCCATTGTCACAAAACGGCCTCGCCCTTCGCCGCGCCTTGGTTTAGAGCAAGGCCCAAGGTTTAGAGCAATGCCGCAGGGCCAATAAAAGAAACTGCAATCCCATGAAATTTCTCGATCAAGCCAAGGTCTATGTCCGCTCCGGTGACGGGGGCGCCGGTTCGGTGTCGTTCCGGCGCGAGAAGTTCATCGAGTTCGGCGGGCCGGATGGCGGCGATGGCGGCCGTGGCGGCGATGTCTGGCTGGAAGCGGTCGACGGGCTGAACACGCTGATCGACTATCGCTACCAGCAGCATTTCAAGGCCAAGACCGGCGTCCACGGCATGGGCCGCAACATGACCGGCGCCAAGGGCGCCGACGTCACGCTGAAAGTGCCGGCCGGAACCCAGGTGTTCGAGGAAGACAATGAGACGCTGATCTGCGACCTGACCGTGGTCGGCCAGCGCTTCCTGCTTGCCAAGGGCGGCAATGGCGGCTTCGGCAACCAGCATTTCAAGACCTCGACCAACCAGGCGCCGCGCCGCGCCAATCCCGGCCTGCCGGGCGAGGAGCTCAACATCTGGCTGCGGCTGAAGCTGATCGCCGATGCCGGGCTGGTCGGGCTGCCCAATGCCGGCAAGTCGACGTTTCTCGCGGCCGTCACCGCGGCCAAGCCGAAGATCGCCGATTATCCCTTCACGACGCTGCATCCGGGTCTGGGCGTCGCGCGCATCGACGCGCGCGAATTCGTCATCGCCGATATTCCCGGCCTCATCGAAGGCGCGCATGAGGGCGTCGGCATCGGCGACCGTTTCCTCGGCCATGTCGAGCGCACGCGCGTGCTCTTACATCTGGTCTCGGCGCAGGAGGAAAATCCGGGCAAGGCCTACAAGACCGTGCGCGCCGAATTGGAAGCCTATGGCCAGGGGCTGACCGACAAGGTCGAGATCCTGGCACTCAGCCAGGTCGACACGCTCGATGCGGATGGACGCAAGAAGAAGGTCGCCTCGCTGAAGCGCGCCGCCGGCCGCGCGCCGATGCTTCTGTCCGCCGTCACCGGCGAAGGTGTCGAGGCAGTGCTGCGGGCGCTGATGACGGTGATTGCCGAGGCGCGCGCGGAGGCCGCGCCCGTGGTCGAGACGCGCTGGGAAAAGTAGTGCCATGCAGTCGCTGAAAAAATACCGGCGCATCACCGTCAAGATCGGCTCGGCGTTGCTGGTCGACCGCGCAAGCGGCCTGAAGCGCGACTGGCTGGCTTCGCTCGCCGACGACATCGCCGTGCTCGCCGAGGGCGGCGCCGAAATCCTGGTCGTGTCGTCCGGTGCCATCGCGCTTGGCCGCACCATCCTTGGCCTTGGCAAGCGCGCGCTGAAGCTCGAGGAGAGCCAGGCGGCCGCCGCCGTCGGCCAGATCGCGCTCGCCGGCGCCTGGTCGGATGCGCTCGGCAAGGGCAGCCTGAGGTCGGGCCAGATTCTTTTGACCCTTGGCGACACCGAGGAGCGCCGGCGTTATCTCAATGCGCGGGCGACGATCTCGACGCTGCTCAAGATGAAGGCGGTGCCGGTCATCAACGAGAACGACACGGTCGCCACGTCCGAAATCCGCTATGGCGACAATGACCGGCTGGCCGCGCGGGTGGCGACAATGATGGGCGCGGACCTGCTGGTGCTGCTCTCGGATATAGACGGCCTCTACACCGCACCGCCGGCGCGCGATCCCCAGGCCAAATTCATTCCGGTGGTCGACCGCATCACGCCTGACATCGAGGCGATGGCGGGAGCGGCCGCGTCGGAGCTGTCGCGCGGCGGCATGCGCACCAAGCTCGATGCCGGTAAGATCGCCACCGCCGCAGGCACCGCCATGATCATCACCTCGGGCACGCGGCTGTCGCCGCTGATGGCGATCGAGCGCGGCGAGCGGGCGACCTTCTTCCGACCGAGCGCCAATCCGGTCAAGGGCTACAAGACCTGGATCGCCGGCCAGCTCGAACCGGCCGGCCGGCTCACGGTCGATGCCGGCGCCGTCGGTGCGCTCACATCGGGCAAATCGCTGCTGCCTGCCGGCGTCAAGCTGGTCAGCGGCAATTTCTCGCGCGGCGACACGGTGGCGATCCTGTCGCCCGAGGGCCGCGAGATCGCGCGCGGCCTGGTTGCCTACGATGCCGCCGATGCCGTAAGGATCGCTGGCCTGAAGACGGCCGAGATCGAAACCGTGCTCGGTTACGAAGCGCGTTCGGCGATGATCCACCGCGACGACCTCGTGGTGAGTCATTCTGATGAACAAGTACGGGCCGGTGGCGACATAAGCGGAGGATGAGCCATGCTGAAGCTGCATGAAAAATCCGGGGATGATACCGTGGCGCTGATGGCCGATATCGGCCGCCGAGCCCGCGCTGCCGCCCGACCGTTGGCCATCGCGACCACCGCCGCCAAGAATGCCGCGCTGCTTGCCATGGCGGACGCGATCGTTGCGCGTGAACAGGACATTCTCGACGCCAACGCCATCGACATTTCGAATGGCGAGGAATCGGGGCTCTCCGCATCCTTCATGGATCGGCTGAAGCTCAATCCGGCGCGCATCCGCGCCATGGCGGATGGCATAAGCGAGATCGCCGAACTCAAGGATCCGGTCGGCGACGTCATCGCCGCGTGGGACCGGCCGAACGGCCTGCATATCGAGCGCGTGCGCACGCCGCTCGGCGTCGTCGGCGTCATATATGAGAGCCGGCCGAACGTCACGGCAGATGCCGGTGCGCTCTGTCTCAAGGCCGGCAATCCGGTGATCCTGCGCGGCGGCTCGGACTCGCTCAATTCGTCCGCCGCCATCCATGCCTGCCTGGTCGAAGGCCTGAAGGCCGCCGGCCTGCCTGAAGACGCCATCCAGCTGGTGCCGACAACCGACCGCGCCGCCGTCGGCGAGATGCTCAAGGGCCTCGATGGTGCGCTCGACGTCATCATCCCGCGCGGCGGCAAAAGCCTTGTCGGGCGCGTGCAGAGCGAGGCGCGCGTGCCGGTCTTTGCCCATCTCGAAGGCATCTGCCATCTCTACATCGACCGCTCCGCCGATCTCGACATGGCGGTGAAGATCGCCGTCAACGCCAAGATGCGGCGCACCGGCGTCTGTGGCGCGGCCGAGACGCTGCTGGTCGACCGCGCGGTGGTATCAACCCATCTGGTGCCGATCCTCGACGCGCTCCGCGCCGCCGGCTGCGAAATCCATGCCGATGCCGAGGTGTTGAAGGTGTTTTTCGACGCCAAGCCGGCGACCGATGCCGATTGGGTGACGGAATATCTCGACGCCATCATCGCGGTGAAGCTGGTCGACGGCATCGGTAGTGCCATCGAGCACATCGAGATCTTTTCCTCGCATCACACCGAGGCGATCATTGCCGAGGACGCGATAGCGGTGGAGCGGTTCTTCAACGAGATCGATTCGGCAATCCTGTTGCACAACGCCTCGACGCAGTTCGCCGATGGCGGCGAGTTCGGCATGGGCGCCGAGATCGGCATCGCCACCGGCAAGATGCATGCGCGCGGGCCGGTCGGCGTCGAGCAACTGACCTCCTTCAAATACCGCGTGCGCGGGTCGGGACAGGTGAGGCCTTGAAGCGCGTTGCTAGAGCCTGAGGCGTTGCGCGCGCGGACCCCCCAGTGCCCTACCGGGCATCTCCCCCTCAAGGGGGGAGATCGGCTGTTATTTCCGGTTTCGCCAGTCACGGAAGTTGCAAGAACTGCTCCTGCGATAAAGCTGCCAATCTCCCCCCTTGAGGGGGAGATGTCCGGCAGGACAGAGGGGGGCGCCTAGCACCATGCTTTCGCAACCCGAACACACCGCCCCCTCCGCCTACCTGAAAATGCCGCATGCCGAAAAAGGCCTGGCCGTCGGCCTGTTCGGCGGCTCGTTCAACCCGCCGCATGCCGGCCATGCGCTGGTCGCCGAGATTGCGCTCAGGCGCCTGGCACTCGACCAGTTGTGGTGGATGGTCACGCCAGGCAATCCGTTGAAGAGCACGCGCGAGCTGGCGCCGCTGGCCGAGCGGCTGCAACTGTCGGAGCGGATCGCCAAGAACCCGAAAATCAAGGTCACCGCCTTCGAGGCGGCGCATCATGTGCGCTATACCGCCGACACGCTGGCCTTGGTCAAGGCGCGCAATCCCGGCGTCGACTTCGTCTGGATCATGGGCGCGGACAGTTTGCGCGACTTCCATCGCTGGCAGCGCTGGCGCGAAATCGTGCTGACCTTCCCGATCGCGGTCATCGACCGGCCGGGCGCGACGCTGTCGTTCTTGTCGTCGGTCGTCGCCAAGACCTTCGACTATGCCCGCATCGATGAAGTCGACGCGCCGCGGCTCGCCCGTATGAAGGCGCCGGCCTGGACCTTCATCCACGGCCCGCGCTCATCGCTGTCGTCGAGTGCGATCCGGAAGATGGCAAAGGGGTAATTGGTCTAGCATCACCGACGACGCTCAACCGTAAGTGAGCGATCCGGCAGTGTTCGCTGCTATCGCAACCTGATGTTGACGGGTTACGGTGCCTCTGTCATCAAAGACGAGTTCGTCGGCGATACAGTTGATCGCGTGCGAGCGCTGCCTACATCAGTTTTTACCTCTTTCGGCGGGGGAGGTTGTCGTGAGAATTAGTTTCGGCAACAGGTATGCGGGCTTGGCGCACGGGTTGGACTGCCCTTGTCATAGTCCGCTTGCACTCAACCTCTTCGATCGATTGAGCAAGGACATTTCACGCCGCTCTGTTCTTTCCGGCATCGCCGGGATGTTCGGTGCTTCGGCGCTCGGCCTTGCATCCCCATCCTTCGCGCAGGCCGCGGGTACGCCGATCCTGCTCAGCAATGCCAGGATTTTCGATGGCCAGGCAAGCAAGCTCATCGAAGGCAAGTCTGTCCTTATCGACGGAAAGACGATCAAGGCGCTGCCTGGCGCCGGCGAAACGGTGGCCGATGCCGAGGTGATCGACTGCGCGGGCGGCACGCTGATGCCGGGCATGATAGATGCCCACTGGCATGCCTTGCTTGCCGGTATCTCGCAGGTCGCGGCCATGACGGCTGACGTCCCGTATGTTCATCTCGTCGCCGCGCAAGAGGCCGAGCGGACAGTGTTGCGCGGCTTCACGACGGTTCGTGATGTCGGTGGTCCGTCATTCGCATTGAAGCGCGCCATCGATGAAGGTCGATTGGTGGGTCCCCGCATCTATCCTTCCGGCGCCATGATCTCGCAAACTTCGGGGCATGGCGACTTCCGCATGCGCACGGATTTGCCGCGCACGCCGCAAAGCAACGCAAGCCTGGCGGAAGAGGCTGGCATCGCCGAGATCGCCGATGGCGAGGCGGAAGTGCTGCGCCGTGTACGCGAGCAGCTCATGCTGGGGGCGAGCCAGATCAAGATCATGGGCGGGGGAGGCGTCGCCTCGCCCTACGACCCGATCGATGCTGTGCAATACACTGAAGCCGAGATGAAGGCTGCCGTATCCGCGGCGGCAGACTGGGGCACCTATGTGTGCATCCACGCCTACACGCCCGCCGCCGTGCAGCGTGCGATCGCCAGCGGTGTGAAGTCGATCGAGCATGGCCAACTCGCCGACGAGGAGACCGCCAAACGCATAGCCGATGCGGACGCATGGTGGAGCATCCAGCCCTTCCTTGCCGACGAGGATGCCAACACCTACGCCTTGCCGGAACAGCGCGCGCAGCAGCAGACAATCGCCGAAGGTACGGCGCGGGCCGTCGAGCTTGGGCGCAAATACAAAATCAAGATGGCTCTGGGCACTGACATCCTGTTCAACCCGAAAGGCACCTCGACGCAGGGAAAGCAACTCGCCAAGTTCAGCCGGTGGTATGAAAATGTGGATGTGTTGCGGCTGCTGACCAGCGGCAATGCCGAGCTTGCCGGCCTTTCCGGCCCACGCAATCCGTATCCTGGAAAACTCGGACGCATCGAACCCGGCGCCTATGCCGACGTGCTCATCGTCGACGGCAATCCGCTTGAGGACATTTCCCTCATCGCAAATCCGGATCGGACGTTGAAGCTCATCATGAAGGATGGGCGCATCCACAAGAACACGCTGGGGGGATGATCTTGAGAGCAATCCTTGGGATAGGCATGCTTGCCGTCTCCACCTTCGCTTCCATGGAAGCAAGGGCGGCCGACGTGCTTGCGGGAAGCGCCGACACGACCGCGGATGGCGAAAAGAACTGGGCCCTGCAGGTCACGCCCTATCTCTGGGCGGCGGGCATCAGCGGCGACATATCGCCTTTCCGCAGGGCCCCGACCATTGGTGTCGACAAATCATTCTCGGACGTCATGAATGATTTGAACATTGGCGGCTTCATCAATGTATGGGGGCGCTACGACCGTTTCGTCTTCTCCGCCGACGCCATGTATGTCGACACGACAGACGAGAAAGCAACTGGCCCGCTTCCGCCCTTGCCCCCACCATTGCCGCAAATCCCCAGCATCAGCGGCAGCGTGGACACCAAGGAATTCACATCGACGCTGCAGGCCGGCTATCGGGTCTATGACAGTCCAGCCTTCACCCTGGATGCGCTGGGCGGTGTCCGCTTCTGGCATATCTCCAACCGGGTGACCGTGCAGGCGGCAGGGTTGTCGGGCAGCTACAAGGAAAGCTTTGGATGGGCTGATCCGGTCGTTGGCGCGCGCGCCTTTCTCAGGATGACGGACAAACTCTCGGCGCAGGTTCAGGCGGATGTCGGGGGCTTCGACGTCGGGTCCAGAACCACCTGGCAGGTGCTGGCAACCGCCAACTACATCATAAACGACCATCTTTCCGTCTCGGGCGGCTACAAGGTGCTCAGTGTCGACTACGAGTCCGGCGGTCACGTCTTCGATTCCCGATTGTCCGGGCCGGTGCTGGGGGTGACCTGGCGATTCTGATGATCTGTCCCCAACCGATGACGATGGCAGGATCCCGATGAGTGCGATCCAGTCCGATGGATTGTCTGAAGGCCGTGCCTGTCGATCATGATCGTGCTCAACGGTGTAGGGGCCGAACGGCCACCTTGACCGGCAAAGCGTCTTTTCAAGCACCGTGAAGGCTGCCCGCACCTAACGCTTGATGGGTTTCTCCCTACCGCAAGCGGCTGCCGCCGCTGCCATGTCGCTTTTATTGCTCCCTTGGCAGGGTTTCCCAGGCAATCCTGAGCGGACATGCCGATTCTCGATGAAAACCGCACCGAAACCGACCGCGAGCATGGCAGTGCGCCCACGCCGCTGATCGCGATTGCAAGCGTCATCGTGTCGATGGCGCTGATCGCCATCGGCAACGGCCTGATGTTCGCTTACATCCCGGTTCGGCTCGGCGTCGAGGGTTTCGATCCGATCTGGGCCGGGCTGATTGTCACCGGCCTGTCGGCCGGCGGCCTCGCCGGATGCATCCTCACCGGACCACTGGTGCGCAGGGTCGGCCATGCCCGCGCCTTCATGGTGCTTTCAGCGCTGATCGCGCTTTCCAATGTCGCGATCGGCGCCGGGCCGCATCCCCTGCTGTGGATCGGCGCGCGCGCCCTCTACGGCTTTGCCATATGCGGCCTGTTCATCGTCGCGCAGAGCTGGCTCAATTACGCGCTGCCCAATGCCATACGTGGGCGCGTCATGGCGGTGTTCTACGTCTCCTATGTTGCCGGGTTGGGTGTAGGCTATGCGACACTTGCAATTGTCGACATCCACACCGCCGCGGCCTCTCTGATCGGCATCACCTTTACGGCCTTGTCGATCCTGCCCGTCGGCATGACCCGCCTTGCCCAGCCGCCAGCGCCGCAGGCGGCTTCGGTCGCGTTGCGGCAAGCATGGCGCATTTCGCCGGTCGGGGTCGCCGGTATGCTGGCGGTCGGCGGCTTGTCGATGATCATCTCGGGCTTTGCGCCCATACACGCCACCGCCAAGGGCTATACGCAAGGCGATGTCGCGCTGCTTCTGTCGGCGATGCCCGTTGGAACGCTGATCCTGCAGATCCCCCTTGGCTGGATTTCGGACCGCACGGATCGGCGCTTCGTGCTGGCTGGCACTGCCATGCTGGCGATCGTGGCCAGCGTGCTCGCCATCGTGTTCGACGGCGGTGCGCTGATGGTCCTGGTGGTGATCTACCTGGTCTGGGACGGTGCGGCGGAATCGATCTATTCCCTCTCAAGCGCGCATGCCGCCGACCGCGCCAGGAAGGATGAGCTTCTTGCCCTGTCGAGTTCGATGCTGTTTGCCTGGTCGCTGGCCGGCTTCGTCGTCCCGGGCATCGTCACGGCACTTTCGGTGGTTTTCGGCACCGCGACGTTCATCTATGTCGGAATCGTCATCGCCGCGCTGTTTTGCTTGTTCGTGCTGTGGCGGGTGATAGCGGCTCGGCCGGTCCCGGCAGCCGCCACGGGCAGTTTCACGCCGATGTCGGCGCAAGCGCCCTTGCCCGTCGAACTGGCCTTCGCCACCGACGAGCCGCAAGACCGGGCCAGGGACTGAAGTCATTTCGCACACGGTCCGGGCTGAATTGCCCTATTGCTTGCGAGCTTCGGGCGCCGGCGCTTCCGGTGGCGGCAGCGGAATGGAGATGCCCTCGCTGTCGAAAGCCTGCTTGGCGCGTTTCGTCATGTCGATGTTCGTGGAGAAATAGTCGGCCGCCGAGGTCCAGTAGCGCAAGGTGAGCGAAACGGTCGCGTCGCCGAGACTGGCCACGAAGGCGATCGGCGCCGGTTCGCGACGGATGCGTTTCTCGGCGCCGGCAATGGCGAGCAATGTCTTCTGGGCGCCGTCGATGTCGTTCCACGAGCCGATGCTCAGGCTGATGTCGGCGCGGCGCACGCCATTGCGCGAGAAATTGCGCACCGGCTGGTTCCACAGCGTCGAATTGGGCGCCAGGATGTAGAGGCCGTCGGCGGTCCTGAGCCTGGTGGCGAACAGGCCGATTTCCTCGACCGAACCGGCAATGGAACCGACCTCGACGGATTCGCCGATGCGGAACGGCCGTAGCGCCAGGAGCATGATGCCGGCGGCGATGTTCTGCAGCGTACCTTGCAGCGCCAGCCCGATGGCGAGGCCGATGGCGCCGATGGCGGCGATGATCGAGGCGGTCTGCACGCCGAACTGGCCGAGCACCATGATGACGACGAGGATCAGGATGGCGTAGCGGACGATCTTGGAAAAGAAATGCCGCAACGTCGCATCGAAACCGTGGATATGACCCAGGCCGGCAAAGATCGAACGCTCGGCGAGGCCGGCGACGATGTAGCCGACCACCAGCAGAATGACGGCTCCGATGGCGGAGAAGGAATAGGAGACGATCAGCGTGCTGAGCTGCGCGAGGCCAGCCTGGACGGTGAGAAGGGTGTCTTGCGGGTCGATCGGCATGGCGGGATTCCGGTTGGTCGGTCAGCCGATAACCGCTGCGCGACGCCTGGGTTCCGATCTTTTTTGCGTGCCGCATGGAACAAGCGGGCAATCGGTGAGTTCGCGTGAGTCGGGGCTGCGTCTTGAAACTGTCAGGGAACTCTGCCTATCTAAGTGGTGTCACCTGCTTTTGGGGGTGATTTGGTTGTTCTTGCTGCGAAAGGAAATACACTGAGAACAGCACTGCGGAAGAAGGCCGATATCATGCCTTCGCCGGCCGGGATCAGCGTAGACGACGCCGTGTCCCGCGCCATCAAGACAGTCCTTGCCAGTCTGGAAGACTCCAAGGCCGAAAATATTGTCTCAATCGACATTCAGGGGAAATCGAGCCTCGGCGACTACATGGTTGTCGCGTCGGGCCGATCGCACCGTCATGTCTCGGCTGTCGCCGACCATCTCCTCAAGGCGCTCAAGGATGCCGGCCTCGGCACGGCGCGCGTCGAGGGGCTCTCCGGCGCCGACTGGGTCCTGATCGATTCGGGCGATATCATCGTCCACGTCTTCCGCCCCGAAGTCCGCGAATTCTACAATCTCGAAAAGATGTGGCAGGCGCCGGATCTCGAGGAAGAGACCCTTCACTAAGCTGCTTTGTGTCGTTGCCCGGACGTCGGATTTCGCCTTTGGGTGACATGCATTAACGGCTTATAGAGGCGGGATGAAGATTTCAGTTCATGCCGTGGGCCGAATGAAAGCCGGCCCCGAGAGGGAGTTGGCCGACCGCTATTTCGAGCGCTTCGCCAAGAGCGGGCCCGCGGTCGGGCTCGAATTCTCCGGGGTCACCGAGATTGTCGAGGGCCGCGCGCAAAGCGCCAGCGAACGCCAGCGCGACGAGAGCTCCAGGCTGCAGGCGCAATTGCAGCCGGGCACGGCCCTTGTCCTGCTCGATGAACGCGGCAAGAGCCTTTCCTCGCAGGATTTCGCCGATCGCATCGGACAGTTGCGCGATGGCGGGCGCAAGGCGGTGGTGCTCGCCATAGGCGGCGCCGATGGTCACGACCCGTCGCTGCGCGGCCAAGCCGATCTGGTGCTGTCGTTCGGTGCGCTGACCTGGCCGCATCAGCTGGTGCGCGTGATGGTGGGGGAGCAGCTCTACAGGGTGGCGACGATCCTGTCCGGCCACCCCTATCACCGATCCTGAAAGCTCCCGGATCGCACCGAATTCCGCCCCAATCCCGCGCGAGATCGGGCTGGGAGACTATTTTTCCATGTGCATGCCGCTATCCCGGGACAACCGAGCGGTTTTGGGCGACAGGCGTTAACATGGTTGATGGTTCGTTAACGAAGCCGCGGATAGAATCGACCGGGAATGTCTGAAGGCTGGAAATCGACACCGGGCTTAACAAGGGGCTCATCAACCGGGCGCTTCGGACGCGCGCGTTGCGGCGTCGCGGCGATGGCTATCCTTTTGTCGTTCCACGCGGCGCGGGCCGAAAACACGCTCGACATGGCGCCCGATCCGGACCAGAGCCGCGCCGAGTACGAGCAGGTTTCCAAGGAAATAACGCTGTCGTCGGAACGGCTGGCCAAGCTCGCCGCCGATATCGCCGCGGTCAAGAAGGACCATGCCTCCATCACCGCCGCGCTGATCCAGTCGGCGATGACCGAGCAGAAGCTTGGCCAGGATATCGAGGATATCGGCGCCAAGCTGGAGGGGCTGAAGGGCCAGCAACAGAAGATCCGCGCCTCGCTTGTGGCGCGGCGCGACGTGCTGGCCGAAGTGCTGGGCGCGTTGCAGCGCATGGGACTCAACCCGCCGCCGGCGATCCTGGTCAAGCCGGAGGACGCGCTATCGTCGGTGCGCAGCGCCATCCTGCTCGGCGCCGTGGTGCCGGAATTGCGCCAGCAGACCGACAGCCTGCTGGCCGACCTCAAGGAACAGACCCGGGTGACGGCCTCGATCGAGGCCGAACGGGCGCGGCTGACGGAAGCGGTCGGCGAGCAGGCGGCGGAAAAGAAGCGGCTCGGCATGCTGCTCGAAGCCAAGCAGAAGCTCGAGGCCGATACGCAGGCGCAAATGGCGGCCGAACAGCAGCGTTCGGAGCAATTGGCGGCCAAGGCCTCCAGCCTGAAGGACCTGATCGCCTCGCTCGAAGCGCAGGCCGACAAGACCCGCAAGGCCGCTGATGCCGCCAAGGCGGCCGCCGCGGGTCAGGCGGGGGACGATAAGACGGGCGGCGACACAACGGCATCGCTGGCGGCAATCCCTGTCCCCGAAGGCAACCGGCTCACCGCGACGGCCCCGTTCTCGGCGCTACAGGGGCAGATCGCGCTGCCGGTCACCGGCCGCATCAAGCGCCGTTTCGGCGCCGATGACGGTAACGGCGCAGTGATGCTTGGCGACATGCTTGCGACACAATCGGGAGCCATCGTTACCGCGCCGGCGGATGGGAATGTGCTTTATGCGGGGCCGTTTCGCTCCTATGGTCAACTCTTGATCCTCAATGCCGGCGACGGTTATCATGTCGTTCTGGCGGGGATGAGCAGAATCAGCGTCGTGACTGGCCAGTCGGTGCTCGCAGGAGAGCCGGTCGGCGCGATGGGAGAGGCCCGGGTGGCAAGCACCTCGGTTTCGAAGAATGTAAATGCCACGCCGGAACTCTATGTCGAGTTCCGCAAGGATGGAAAACCCGTCGATCCGGCCCCATGGTGGGCGGACCGTTTTTCTGGAAGGACGTGAAATGATGCGGAAACTGTCGCTTCTGTTTGCCGGTGCGCTGATGGGCGCGTCCGCCATGAGCCTTGTCTATGGTGCTCCTGGCTCGTCGGCGAACGCTGCGGGATCGGAGACCTACAAGCAGCTGGCGATCTTCGGCGACATCTTCGAGCGGGTGCGGGCGCAATATGTCACGCCGCCCGACGACAAGTCGCTGGTCGAGAACGCCATCAACGGCATGCTTTCCTCGCTCGATCCGCACTCTTCCTACATGAACGCCGAACAGGCGCAGGATATGCGCGTGCAAACCAAGGGCGAGTTCGGCGGCCTCGGCATCGAGGTCACCATGGAGAACGACCTGGTCAAGGTGATCACGCCGATCGACGACACGCCTGCCGCCAAGGCCGGCGTGCTGGCCGGTGACTACATCGCCAAGATCGACGGCGAAGAAGTCCGCGGCCTGACGCTCAACGACGCGGTCGAGAAGATGCGCGGCCTGGTCAACACGCCGATCAAGCTCACCATCCTGCGCCAGGGCGCCGACAAGCCGATCGAGCTGACGGTGGTGCGCGACATCATCAAGGTCAAGGCGGTCAAGTTCCGGGTCGAGAACGACATCGGCTACATGAAGATCACCTCCTTCACCGAAAAGACCTATGACGACCTCGAGAATGCCATCGACACGATCAAGAAGCAGGTGCCGGACGACAAGCTGAAGGGCTATGTGCTCGACCTGCGCCTCAATCCGGGTGGTCTGCTCGACCAGGCGGTGAGCGTGTCCGACGCCTTCCTGAAGCGCGGCGAGATCGTCTCGACGCGGGGTCGCGATCCCAAGGACGTCACCCGCTTCGACGCCAAGCCGAAGCAGACCGACGACATCAACGGCAAGCCGATGATCGTGCTCGTCAATGGCGGCTCGGCCAGCGCTTCCGAAATCGTTGCCGGCGCGCTGCAGGATCTGCGCCGCGTCACCGTGGTCGGCACGCAGTCCTTCGGCAAGGGTTCGGTGCAGACCATCATTCCGCTCGGCGAGAATGGCGCACTCCGGCTGACGACAGCGCTCTATTACACGCCGTCGGGCAAGTCGATCCAGGGCAAGGGCATCACGCCCGACATCAAGGTCGACCAGCCTCTGCCGCCGGAACTGCAGGGCAGGGACCTGACGCGCGGCGAGTCCGACCTCAAGGGCCATATCAAGGGCGCCGACGAGAGCTCGACCGGCTCGGGCTCGGCGGCCTATGTGCCGCCGGATCCGAAGGACGATCTGCAGCTGATCTTCGCCGAGCAACTGCTGCGCGGCGAGAAGACCGATCCGGCCTTCCCGCCCAATCCGGAAAAGGCCGTGCTCAACCAGTAAAATTCGCGGCCAGCAACGGTCTGGCCGCCTGAACCAAGCAATGCGATGCTGCCGGGGCCGAAAGGTTCCGGCAGTTTGATTCGGGGGCAAGGCGAGGCCTCCAGATATGGCGCCAGGGGTGCGCCGGGGTTGATGAATTTGCGCATGTCCTGCCGAAGGGGTCGCCTTCGGACCCATGCGCTCCGGGGACAGGGCTTGGCTGATATCGGCAAGGACATCGAACGCCCGCTTGGACAGACCGTCCGGGCGCCGCGCGCCGCCGGCAAGGTCAACGCGGGCATTGTCGCGGCGAGCCTTGTCGTGCTGGCGGTGGTCGGCGTTTCGGCCGCGATCGCGCTGCGGGAAAAGCCGTTTCGCAAGCCGCAAGAGGTCGCCGTTTCGACACCGAAAGTGACGGCGGCCGAGCCCGCCGCCGCGCCATCCGCCTTGGCCCCGGTCGCGGCGCCAAAGGTTGAAACGCCAGCCAAGACCGGTGGGCCGCAGATCATCCATGTGCAGAAGGAGGAGGGCGATGGTCCTCCGCAGGCAGCCATCGTCATTCGCGACCCTTCGAGCATCGGGCAGAACCTGAAGATCGCGCACCTTCCCGACAAGGCGCTGATCGAAGCCAGCGATACCGGACCCTTGCCGATACGCTCCACCGATGGAAGGCGGCCGTTCGATGTCTATGCGCGGCCATGGTCCGGGGCGCGCGGGGCGCGGGTGGCGATCGTCATTGGCGGACTTGCCGTCTCCCAGACCGGCACCCAGGCGGCGATCGCCAAGCTGCCGCCGGAAGTGACGCTGGCCTTCGCGCCGCAGGGCAACAGCATCGGCCGCTGGATGCAGGCCGCCCGACAGAGCGGCCACGAGATTGTCATGCAGGTGCCGCTCGAACCGTTCGACTATCCCAACGTCAACCCCGGGCGCAACACGCTGACGGTGGCGGCGAGCGCCGAGGAGAACCTGAAGAACCTGCACTGGGCGCTGTCGCGGACGACGAACTATACCGGTGTCATGAACTATATGGGCGCCCGCTTTTCCGCTGACTCGACGGCGATGGAGCCGTTCATGGCCGAACTCGGCAAACGGGGGCTTGCCTATGTCGACGATGGCTCGTCGGCGCGCAGCCTGGCGCCCGACCTCGCGTTGAAGGACGGCGTGCCCTTCGTCGCCGGCGACACCGCGATCGACGCGGTGCAGGATCGCGGCGCCATCCTGAAGAAGCTGGACAGTCTCGAAGCCACCGCGCGGGCCAAGGGCACCGCAGTCGGCATCGGCTCGGCCTTCGACCTGACCGTCGACACCGTTTCGTCATGGATTGCCGAGGCCAAGAAGCGCGGCATCGAGATCGTGCCGATTTCGGCGGTGGCCATAGACCCGCAAAAAGGCTAGCCACGCCTGGCCGCGAACCCCTCGGAGCACAGATAATGGCGAAGACGAAAAAGGTCGACCGCGAAACGCTACCCTACCGTCCCTGTGTCGGGCTGATGATCCTCAATGGCGAGGGCCTGGTCTGGGTCGGGCATCGCATCGCTGAGCCCGACAGCGAGTTTGCCGGCACGACGCAGCTCTGGCAGATGCCTCAAGGCGGCATCGACAAGGGCGAGGAGCCGCTGCAGGCAGCGGAGCGGGAGCTCTATGAGGAAACCGGCATGCGCGGCGTCTCGCTGCTCGCCGAGGCCCCGGGATGGATCAATTATGATCTGCCGGACCACCTGGTCGGCATCGCCTTCAAAGGGCGCTATCGCGGCCAGACGCAGAAATGGTTCGCCTTCCGCTTCCATGGCGATGTCAGCGAGATCCAGATCAATCCGCCGCCGGGCGGCCACACCGCCGAATTCGACAAATGGTCGTGGCGGCCGATGCGGGACCTGCCCGACCTGATCGTGCCGTTCAAGCGCAAGGTCTATGAAGACGTGGTGGCGGCGTTCCGGCACCTCGTGCCATAGCTGGACGGGTGGCGGCCGTGGTTCGAAGGGCCGCAGTTGCCGCGCCGGCCCAGCGGTCCTATTGATGCTTATGCGCCACAAGGAGGGTCGCCATGAACGACGCCCCCACAAAATTGCTGCCCGAGGACGTTGTTGCCATAAGTGAAGCGGCGGCCGGAGCAATCCTGACCATCGATCTCGATGCGATCCGCGAAAACTACCGGCGACTGAAGACGAGGCTGGGCGGCGTGCGCTGCGCAGGCGTGGCCAAGGCCGACGCCTACGGCCTCGGCGCCGCGCGGGTGGCATCGGCCTTGATGAAGGAAGGCTGCGACATCTTCTTCGTCGCGCTGCTGGCCGAAGGCATCGCGCTGCGCGAGGTGGTTGGGAGCGAACCGGAAATCTACGTGCTGAATGGACTGCCGCCGGGTTCCGAGCCGGAAGCGGTGGCGGCCGGACTGTGCGCGGTGATCAACAGCGGTGCGCAGCTGAAAGCCTGGAGCGTGGCTGCGCGTGATGCCAGGCGCCGGCTCCCGGCCGCCATCCAGGTCGACAGCGGCATGTCACGGCTTGGCATGGCACCAGCCGAGGTCGAGGCGGTGGCGAAGGATACCAGCTCGCTCGATGGAATCGACGTCAGATATGTGATGAGCCATCTGGCTTGCGCCGACGAACCGCGCCATCCGGCCAACGAAGAACAGCGGCTGGCTTTCGAGCGGCTGCGCGCCATGCTGCCCGAGGTCCCCGCTTCGCTTGCCAACTCCTCCGGCATCTTTCTTGGTCAGCGCTATCATTATGGTCTCGCCCGGCCGGGGGCGGCGCTCTACGGCATCAACCCGACGCCAGGCGCGCCCAATCCAATGCTGCCCGTGGTGCGGCTGCGGGCCAAGGTGGCGCAGACGCGCCGGGTCGAAAAAGGCACCGGTATCGGCTATGGTCACACCTACTACGCGGACGGTCCGTTGAGCCTGGCGACGATTTCGTTCGGCTATGCGGATGGCTGGCTGCGACGTTCCGCTTCGGCAGCCTGGTTCGAAGGGATACGCCTGCCTTTCCTTGGGCGCGTGTCGATGGATTCGATCATTCTCGACATTTCCGGCCTGCCGCCCGGCAGATTGCGCGAGGGTGATCTCGTCGAGCTGCTGGGTCCTTCGCAGAGCGTCGACGATGCCGCCGGCCATGCCGGCACCATCGGCTATGAAATCCTGGCCAGTCTTGGTCCCCGCTTTCACCGGCACTATGTCGGCGGTTGAGCGGTTTGGCCACGCTTGACAAGCGGGCGCCTGTCGGCAAGGTTCGGGGCATGAGCAACCTCGCTTACATCAGAACCTTGTTCAGGGTCTGCCCGATCGCGGGATCGTAGCCCCGGCGCGGCCGCCTTTTGGCGTCCGTCCGTACCGGGGCATCCATACATCCAAAATCGCCATCAAGCCGTCCAGCCTTTTGCCGCTGGCGGCTTTTCGTAGCGCCGCCAGTGCGGCGGCAAGCGCGCATTCGTTCGACGCGCCGATCCATGAGGTTTGCCATGCAACATGCAACAGGACTGCGCCCAAGCAGCCAGATACTGATCAGCGACACCGACCATGACAGGTTGACCGGCCTGGCGAGAGCCTCGCTCGACCGTGCCCCCGAGACGGCCGAGGAACTGCTTTCGGAAATGGACCGGGCCGTCATCACGGACGCGGCGGCGATGCCGGCCGGCGTGGTGCGCATGGGTTCGATCGTGACGGTCCGCGCCGAGGGCGGCGATACCCAGCGCATCATGCTGGTCTATCCCGGCGAAGCCGACATTGCCGAAAACAGGATTTCGGTGCTGACGCCGATGGGAACGGCGCTCATCGGAGCGGCGATCGGGCAGACGGTGTGCTGGAGCAGTCGTGGCGGCCGGGAACTGTCGGTGACCATCGAAGCCGTCGACTCGCCGGCCCCTGGCCAGCAACGGCGCTGATCGTGGAGGCGGTGATGACGAGCACGAATTGCTGCCTGACGACGAAGGACTTCGCCGTCCTCGAAGTCATGCTGAAACGCCGGCGGGCATTCGCGGATCCGATCGTGCACATGCTCGAACACAAGCTTTCAAGCGCCGATGTCGTCCCGATCGATTCGGTCGGCCCAGATATCGTTACGCTGAACAGCAGGGTGGTGTTCAGCATCGATGCCGGTCACGCCGAGACGCGCACCCTGGTGCAGAACGAGGTGCGCGGGCCGGTCGGCTCGAGCCTGTCGGTGGCAACCAGGCGCGGTCTCTGCATGCTTGGCATGGCGCAAGGCCAAACGGCTTCGATCGAACACGCCGATGGCCGGCGGGAGTCGGTCCTGATCAAGGCCGTGCTTTATCAGCCGGAGGCTGCCCGACGCGCGGTCAGGCAGAAAGACCGGGCCGAAGGACGGCGACCGCACGGGCTCACTCTCGTCTATAGCGCCGAAGCCGACTGGCGGCCTCTTGGCGAGACGGCCCGAATGCGGCAGACAGAAGACGACGACCCCGGTCCCTCGGCGGCGTGAATGGGCCACAGCGCATGGTTCTGGAAAATCGGCATCGATTTTCACCTGGGATCATGCGCAAATCGAGAAATGCGGTCGCGACCACGGCGTCCTGGGGACGTGCGGCGCGCAAGGAGTGAACGATGAAGATCATGGTGTTGGGCAGTGGCGTCATCGGGGTGACCACGGCCTACTATCTCGCCGAGGCCGGCCATGAGGTGACGGTGATCGATCGCCAGAAAGGCCCGGCACTGGAAACCAGCTTTGCCAATGCCGGCGAGATTTCGCCCGGCTATGCCTCGCCCTGGGCCGGGCCCGGCATTCCGCTCAAGGCAATCAAATGGCTGTTGATGAAGCATGGTCCGCTGGTGGTCCGGCCGGCTTTCGATCCGCATATGTGGACATGGCTGGTCAAGATGCTGCGCAACTGCACGGCGGAGCGCTATGCGGTCAACAAGTCGCGCATGGTGCCGCTGGCCGAATACAGCCGCGACACGCTGAAGGCGCTGCGCGAGGCGACCGGCATCACTTACGACGAGCGGACCCAGGGCACGCTGCAACTGTTCCGCACTCAAAAGCAGCTTGATGGCACCGCTGGCGATGTCGATGTGCTGAAGAAATATGGCGTGCCCTACGAGATCCTCGACCCGGCCGGCTGCATCGCGGCGGAACCGGCGCTGGCCGGCGTGCGCGAGAAATTCGTCGGAGGGCTGCGGCTGCCGCACGACGAGACCGGCGACTGCAAGATGTTCACCGACAAATTGACGGAACTCTGCGTGGCGCGGGGCGTGAAGTTCGAGTACGACACGACGATATACCGCGTCATCCGCAGCCGTAACCGCATCGCCAACCTCAGCACGAGCAAGGGTTTCAAGGCCTCCGACGCCTATGTGATGGCGCTGGGCAGCTACTCGGCGGGCTTCATGCGCCGCATGAAGCGGTCGATCCCGGTCTATCCGGTGAAGGGCTATTCGATCACCGTGCCGATCAAGGATGCGGCCCTCGCACCGGTGTCGACGGTGATGGACGAAACCTACAAGGTGGCGATCACCCGGCTGGGCGACCGCATCCGCGTCGGCGGCACGGCCGAGATCTCCGGCTTCGACCTCAGGCTGCATGAATCACGGCGCCGCACGCTCGAACATTCGGTCGGCGATCTCTTTCCAGGCGCCGGCGCCATGCGCGAGGCGACCTTCTGGTGCGGCCTGCGACCGATGACGCCGGATGGGCCACCGCTGATCGGCCGCACCGAGCTTTCCAATCTCTTTCTCAACACCGGCCATGGCACGCTCGGCTGGACCATGGCCTGCGGCTCGGCCAAGGTGCTTGCCGACATCATGTCGAACCGGGTGCCCGATATCGACGCCCGTGCCCTGGCGCAGGAACGCTACCTGAAATAGGGGCGGGCTTCCTTGGGTGGATGCAATTCCGGACGGAAAACCGCTTCACACTTTTCCTGGAATCGCATCAGAACGCCTGCCGGACCCAGACCTCATCGAACAGCAACCGGTAGGCCCAGGGGATCGTCACCTCGGTGGAAACCGGGTTCGAGTGGGCGAGATAGTCGTCATAGATCGGCTTCATCCTGACATAGAAGGCGTGATCGAGCACCATCATGCCGTTCTCTGAATCGTGGAAGAAACTGCGGTTGTTGAGGTTGACCGAGGAGATGGCGACCAGCCTCTCGTCGATCATCATGATCTTGGAATGCAGCACCACGTCCGGCGCCTTGAACTCGCGGATGTCGATGCGGTCGCCATATTTCTCGACGAACAGCTTGTTGAGCGCGGTGAGGAACTTGCCGCCGATATCGCCCTTGAGATCGATGCGGCCGACAATGTCGATCTTGACGCCGCGTGCGAGCGCCCGGTCAAAGGCCTGGGCGAGGCTCGGCGTCAGATTGAGATAGGGATTGACGATCTGGATATGGTGCTGGGCGGCGTCGACCAGCTCGACGAAATAGCCTTCCAGCGCATGGTCGTCCTCATAGGGCACGGAAATGAAATGCCGGGCGTTGCCCAGGGGGCGGCCATCGGCGCGAACCGGGATGGAGAAGGGGCGCGCCAGATTGGTGTCGGCGTCGCGCAGCCATATCGTCGACAGATGCGCGGCAAGCGTCTCGACCGTCGGCCTGTCGGCGAACTCGATGTCGAAGTCACTCCAGTTCGAATAGTAGTTCAGCGAAAAGCCGTCGGTCTTGCCGTATTGCTGCAGGTCCGGATAGCGCGACAGATCGATCGGCTGGTGGAACAGGAAGCCGTCATGGATGTTGCGGCCGCCGATGATGACGCGCGAGCGCGCGGGGTCCTGCGCCAGCGTCGCCAGCATCTTGATATGATGGGTCTTGTGCAGTTGCGATATCTGCTCGTCGATCGGCGCGCCACGATCGGCGCGCCAGCGGTATTCCTGTAGCTGGACATTGGGGAACTCGGCCGCCAGCCGGTGCAGCATGGCGTCGTCCTTGTCGCGTTCCAGCACATCGGTGACCATGATGCGCACCTTGGTGCCAAGGGCCGCATGATGGCGGATCAGCCGTTCGATGATGCGGCCGGAAAAGTCCGCCTTGAATTCCAGCGAGGACAGATAGATCAGCTTCAGCCTTGGCGCCCGGGAGAAATCGAGCGGCAGTTCCGGGTCGCCCTTGTCTATTGCCGCATCGGACAGCGGCGCGCCCATCAGCGCCTCGACCTTGGCGTTGAAGCCCTCGCGCGACTTGCGCAGGAGCCTGGGCGCGCCGATCGGCATGGCGCAGGTCTGCGACAGCCAGCGGCTGGCATAGAAGGCGCGCTCAAGCGCATCGAGGCCGGCGCCGTCGGGAACCGGGCAACGCTGGTAGCGGCTGTCGAAGCTGGCGAGTGCCGGATCGGCGGTCTCTTCGCGCCGGATGGCGAGCGGAGCGCCTGCCGGGTCAAGGCTGGAACGGATCCTCGCCGTGCAGCGGCTCAGGCTGTCGCCGGGAAACAGGCTGACCGCATCGTCCTCGCCCGACAGGCGAAAGCGGAATGTCGTGCCGGCGGCGATGGTACGGGACGCTCCGGCGGCCCGGATCGCCAATGCGCCGTCGCAGGTGCCCTCGATGTCGGCAGGCTGCCTGCCGGCCTGGCGCACGACGATCTCGGTGCTGCGTGCCTGCAGGCCGGAGAAATCGAAAGTCTTGGGTGCCGAGGCGCGCGCGGCCGCATCGATGTAGAGCGTCTGCCGCGAGACCCGCCAGCGTCCGGCGAAATGGCCTTCGCCGCTGCCGCCACCGGCTGGGGGCAGATGCGCCTTGGCGACCGGTCCGGCCAGCTGCTGCAGCGTCGAATAGGTCGCCTGGAAGTTGCTATTTTGGACATCGCGGCGGTCGCGCCCGAAAGGGCCGGTGCCGTTGGCCCGATCCATGGCGCCAAGCTGGTTGTGAGCGAGCAGTGCCAGGAACCGTCTTTCATAGTCGTTGGTGCCGGCATCGCCGAAATACTGCGACGCTGCCACCTGCGGCCCGGGCGTGCTGGCCGACAGCGAGGGCCGTGTGCAGGCCTGCTGGCCAGGCAGGAGGTCGCAGGCATCGCGGCTTGCGCCGGCGCAGCCGGCAAGGGCGATGAGCACCAGTCCGAACACGGCAGGGATGGCGGATGCGCGGCGGTTCACCCGGTGGCTCCGGCCTTCATGGCGCTCAACTGCGCCGGGTCGCGCGGCGGCATGAAGCCTTGCGGAAAAACCTTGCAGACCGGGATGGCGAAAGTGGCGATCAGCAGTTCCGCCTCGCCTCGCATTTTTCGCGGCGCCGTCTTGTCATCGCGGATTGCCCTGGCCGAGGCGACAAGCGCGCCGTCGCAGTCGCAATGATTGTGGCGGGCGATGTAGCAGGCGTCATGGGTCTGGCACACCGCATCGAGGCGGTCGACCGGTCGGGCCGACAGATCGCCGGTGCGGGTGCCGGGGCCGCAGTAGTTGCCGATGACGAAAGGCGAGGGGCGGGCCATGGCGTAGCGGATCGGTTTGGGCAATTCGGCTTCCGGCACCTTCGCCCACGGATTGGCGCATGCGGAAACCAAAAGCAGCGGCAGGATGGCAAGAACGGCTCGCATTTTTATCCGCGCCAGCTTTCTGAACGATTTTCCCCACCCGGTGGCCCTGCCTCGTGGCCGGCGACCGCATGCCTGATGCCACACTGGCCGGTTTTATGGCAAGGAAAAGGCGGCGTGTTTCACCTTGCCGTGTTATCGTCGCGGCGGCATAGCTGCCTTTGTCAGGGCACAAATCTCGTCATGGTATCTAGCGAGCACCAGTGATGCGTATCGGCTTTCCGGCCATGGCTGTCGCGTTGCTGTTCTGCGCCTCGGCGGCCAATGCCGCCGACAAGACCGTCCATGACCACGACAACGGGTTCTCGCTGACCTTTCCGGAGGAATGGACCAACGAGCCACCTTCCGGCGAGACAATGCGGCTGAAGGTAAAATCCGGCGACCAGGGCCTTACCTGCCGGGTATCGGTCGGCCGCTACGACCCACGGGCATCCGGTTCGCCGGCCGATCCCAAGGCATTCATGGAAACGGACTGGTCAGTGGAAGCCTGGCAGGAGATGGTCGGAGCGGCCTTCGCCTCTGCCGTTTTCAGCAGCGACAAGTTGATACGATTCCCGGATGGCTATCCGGCACGCATGGCCGACATGGATTTCCGGATCGACGACGGCAACGCCGGGTTCCCTGGCCACGCCAAGGTCGTGCTTTCGATCCGCGGTATGCGCTTCGGCCTCGTGACGTGTGGGCTCACGGGCGACACGGTCGAGCAAACCAAGCAGAAATGGGCACCGCTGGCCGATGAGGCCGAACGGGTGGCGGGCTCATTCATTCTCGATGGCCCCTGACGGCGCTTCCACGGCGTTCATCGTTTCCGGGAAACGCCGAGCCGCTGCGGATTTCTGATTTGACGCAATTCCCCAGGGAAAGCGCTACGCGCTTTTCCCGGGAAAACCGTTTCACGCTTTCCCTGGAATTGTTTCACAGGAAGAGGCTTCTTTCCCGCTCAACCGCCTTGGTGATGAAGCTGGCGACAATCTGGATGCGGCGCAGCGGCCTGACCGATTCGTGATAGACCAGCCAGTAGGCGCGGCGGATGGGCGCTACCACGTCGACCGCGACCAGTTCCGGCATCGAACGCGCGACGAAGGTGTGCAGGATGCCGATGCCGGCGCCCGCGCGCACCGCTTCGGCCTGGCCGAGCGCGGAGGAAATGGCGAAGCTGGTGCGCCAGTCGGTGCTGAACTCGGCCGCGTAGTCGAGCGATGGGCTGACGATAAGATCCGGAACATAACCGATGAGCGTGTGCTGGCCGAGTTCGGCGGCGGTCTTGGGCAGACCATTGGCATCGGCATAGGTCCGCGACGCAAACAGGCCGAGCGAATAGTCGACCAGCTTTCCGGCCACCAGCCGGCCTTCCGTCGGCCGCTCGACGGTGATGGCGATATCTGCCTCGCGCCGGGACAAGGAGAAGGAGCGCGGCACCGGCACGAGCTGGATCGTCAGCTCGCGATGCAGTGCGGTCAGTTCGCCGAGACGCCTGGCCAGGAAGGCGACGCCGAAGCCGTCGGGTGCTCCGATGCGCACCGTGCCCGAAACGTCGTCCTCGCCGGCAATGGTCGAACGCGCGGCGATCATGTCGCCCTCCATGCGCTCGGCAATATCGAGGAAGCGCTCGCCGGCGGGCGTCAGTTCACTGCCGGTGGTCAGCCGGCGAAAGAGTTTCGTACGCAGCGCGTCTTCGAGCGCGGCGATGCGGCGCGACACGGTGGCGTGGTTGAGCTCCAGCCGCCTGGCGGCGCCAAGGATCTGGCCGGCGCGGGCGACGGCGAGGAAGATGCGGACGTCATCCCAGTTCATGGGAATCCCCCAGGAGATATGTTGTGGCCGCTATTTGCGAGAATTGATGCGCGCTCGTCAATCGATATCTAATTTTCGCACAACGGTTGCGTTCTCCCTCGCGTTGCCTTCGACCCCGCAAAGGCGGACAATGCAGCATCACAAACCTAGGGAGAGAAATCATGATCGAATACGGTCATTTCATCGGCGGCAAGCGTGTCGCCGGCACCAGCGGCCGCAAGCAGGATGTCATGCAGCCGATGGACGGTTCCGTGCGCGGCACGGTGGCGCTGGCCTCGCAGGCGGAACTGCGCGCGGCCGTCGAGAATGCCAAGGCGGCGCAGCCGAAATGGGCCGCCACCAACCCGCAGCGCCGCGTGCGCGTGCTGATGAAATTCCTCGAACTGGTCGCCCGCGACTATGACGAACTGGCCGACATACTGGCGCGCGAGCACGGCAAGACGATCGCCGACGCCAAGGGTGACATCCAGCGCGGCCTCGAAGTCGTGGAGGTCTGCATCGGCGCCCCGCATATGATGAAGGGCGAGTTCACCGACGGCGCCGGCCCCGGCATCGATGTCTACTCGATGCGCCAGCCGCTCGGCGTCGTCGCCGGCATCACGCCGTTCAACTTCCCGGCGATGATCCCGCTGTGGAAGATCGCGCCTGCGATTGCATGCGGCAATGCCTTCATCCTGAAGCCGTCCGAGCGTGACCCGGGCGTGCCGATCCGCATTGCCGAATTGTTCCTCGAGGCTGGCCTGCCGGCAGGTATCCTCAACGTCGTCAACGGCGACAAGGAAGTCGTTGACGCCATCCTCGACGATCCCGACATCAAGGCCGTCGGCTTCGTCGGCTCGACGCCGATCGCCCACTACATCTATTCGCGCGGCACGGCCGCCGGCAAGCGCGTGCAGTGCTTCGGCGGCGCCAAGAACCACATGATCATCATGCCCGACGCCGACATGGACCAGACCGTCGACGCGCTGATCGGCGCCGGCTACGGCTCGGCTGGCGAACGCTGCATGGCGATCTCGGTGGCGGTTCCGGTCGGCAACGACACCGCCAACCGGCTGATGGAGAAGCTGGTTCCGCGTGTCGAGAGCCTGAAGGTCGGCCCGTCGACGGATTCGGCCGCCGATTTCGGCCCGCTGGTGACGGCGCAGGCGCTGGAGCGCGTGAAGGGTTATGTCGACGCCGGCGTCAAGGAAGGCGCCAAGCTGGTCGTCGACGGCCGCGGCTTCAAGATGCAGGGCTACGAGAACGGCTACTATATGGGCGGCTGCCTGTTCGACAACGTCACCGCAGACATGCGCATCTACAAGGAAGAGATCTTCGGGCCGGTGCTCTCGGTGGTGCGCGCGCCGACCTATGAGAGCGCGATCAAGCTCGCCAACGACCACGAAATGGGCAATGGCGTCGCCATCTTCACCCGCGACGGCGACGCCGCGCGTGACTTCGCAAGCCGTGTCCAGGTCGGCATGGTCGGCGTCAACGTGCCGATCCCGGTGCCGATCGCCTATTACACGTTCGGCGGCTGGAAGGCGTCTTCCTTCGGCGACCTCAATCAGCATGGTGCCGATGCCTTCCGTTTCTACACCAAGACCAAGACGGTGACCTCGCGCTGGCCGTCCGGCATCAAGGATGGTGCCGAATTCGTCATCCCGACGATGAACTAGCCGGACGGTTTTTCGTTTGCGCGTCCTCGCCTTCGGCTGCGGGGCGCGCGGCGGGCATCAAGGACGGTGCGGAATTCGTCATCCCGACGATGAACTAAGTCCGATATCTGTTTCACGATCAGGGCGCGGCTTTTGTCGTGCCCTTTTCTTTTGCATGACGTCACACCGTTGGAATCGTGCCGCCGTCGATGACGTATTCGGCGCCGTGGATTGCCGCAGCGCGGTCCGAGACAAGAAATGCCACAAGTTCCGCGACCTCTTGCGGCCATGCCGGCCGGCCGATCGGGATGCCGCCCAGCGCATCCATGATGCCCTGGCGGGCGGTTGCCTCATCCGAGCCCGAGTGGGATGCCAGCCGCTTCACCATGGCTTCCGATGCGCTGGTGTTGATCCAGCCCGGCGCCACGCTGTTAACCCGGATGCCCTTCGGGCCAAGTTCCTTGGACAGCGCCTTGCTGTAGGTTGAAAGGGCTGCCTTGGCCGCCGCATAGGCGATGGTGGATTCGTGCAGCGGCAGGCGGCGCTGGATCGACGATATGTGGATGATCACGCCTGCGCCTTGCTCGATCATGCCGGGAATCAGCAAGCGATCGAGCCGCACCGCCGCCAGCAGATTGAGGCTGAGTTCGTCCTGCCAGAGCTGATCGGTCAGTCCGGCAAATCCGCCGCCGGGGCTTTTCGAACCGCCGACGCTGTGTACGACGATGTCGATGCCACCAAGCTGCTTCATTATGGCCGCGGCCACTGTCTCGGTACCCGCCAAAGTACTCACATCGGCCTGCACGAACAGCTCCTGCGATGATGCTTCGGTCGCTGAGCGGGCAGTGGTAAGAACGATCGCGCCTGCCGCCGAAAGCCTGCGCACGATGGCTTCGCCGGCGCCCTTGGTGCCGCCGGTGACCAGAACGCGCTTGCCGGCAAACTCCCGGTCGTCGAACGCAAATTTCTGGACGATGGTCATGCGCCGATCTCCAGCCGCGCGATCCGGTCGCCGGCCAGCGTGAAGACGTAGTGGAGCGTCGCGGGGCTGCCGGGGAAATTCCCTGACACGATGCCGGCGATCCGCCATGCATCGCCATGGACCGTCGCGTCGGCGACCTCGACGGTCACCCGGTATTTGCGTGTCGTCTCCTCCATCCAGCCGCGGATGGCGGCCGGACCCCGATGGGTTTTGCCTTCGTCCTTGACCGTGGCGTCCGACGCGAAGGGCGCCAGCATGGCGTCGATGTCATGCCTGTTCTTGGCGGCGAAATAGTTGGCCAGCGGCCGCGGAAGGTTTTCGGTCATGGTGTCGTCTCCGGTGCGGGTTGCCGCCGCCGGCGGAGGCCGGCGGCGCTTGTCCGGCTTCTAAAATGAGATATGCTGGTGAAATGACAAGAACCGACGAAAAAGTAAGGTACTTACCTGAAAGTAAGCCTGGGCCCGAAAGTAAGGTTGGGACGGAAAGCAAGGTTGGGCCTGAAAGTAAGGCTGGACCCGAAAGCAAGTCCGAGACACTGACGCCGTTGTCGGCGGCGAGCGGCGTCGAGAATGTGCTGCGTATCCTCGAGGGCCGCTGGAAGCTGGTGATCCTGTTTCACCTGTTCGGCGGCAAGGTGCTGCGCTTTTCCGACCTCGAACGGGCGATCCCTGCGATCTCGCAGAAAATGCTGATCCAGCAGTTGCGGCAGATGGAGAGCGACGGCATCGTGCGCCGTATCGTGCATCACCAGGTGCCGCCCAAGGTCGAGTACTGCCTGACCGATTGGGGCCAGGCCCTGTGCCCGGCCCTCGACGCCTTGTTGAAATGGGCGGCACTCCGCGACCCCGCGGAAGCTTGACGGGGGTCGTCGTCTGCATCGCGCCGCGAGCTCAGAAATGACGCTTGTTTTCGGATCGGGACCTCACCATATCGATTCCAGGGAATGATAAAGTTCCCTGACGACAGACCGGAAACCAGAAGGAGTGACGTGATGAAGACGTCGAACCCGGCCTGGAGCGTTGCGGTGTATTGAGGCTGCCCCATGTGCCTCCCTTTGCCGGAACGCCAAGGCGAAGGAGGTGCCAAATGGCACACAAATTTTCGTTTCGATGGATCAGGATAGCTGTGATCGGCGCCGCGCTGGCGCTGTCGACGCTATCGGCGCAGGCGCAGTTTATCTGCGGCGGCCACAGCGACATCGTCGCGGGACTGGAGCGGGCCTTTCAACAGAAGCAGATCGGCTACGGTGTTGTCGGCCAAGCCGCCATTGTCGAGATCTATGTTTCGGCGAGCGGGACCTGGTCCATGCTGGTGACCGATGTGAACGGCCGAAGCTGCATCTTCGCGACCGGTGATGGATGGGAGAACACCGCCATCGCCGCCGCGCAAGGGATCTGATCGCCCGTTCAGCGCGTCGCTGCCGTCTCGGCATGACCGCGCAGCAGCGCCATCAGCCGCTTGGCATCCTTGGCCGCGGCCTCCTCGTCGCCGTCCAGGATCGAGCGGATCAGCGCGACGTGATGCTCGGCTGACTCGGCCAGGCCCGTATCGGCCTTGTAGCGGAACCAGAAGCGTCGGCTGTGGGTCTGCAGGGGCGCTGCCAGCCGGGCGGCGAACGGGTTGTCGGCGGCCAGCGCCAGGGCTTCGTCGAGCGCCTTGTCGGCCTGGATGAAGGCAAGCACATTGCCTGAGATGACCGCCTTCTGCATGGCCAGCGCCGCCTCGTGAAACAGGTCGGCGGCCTCGCGGGTGACGAAGCGGGCGGCCGAGCGGGCAAGCACCACCTCGACGCCGCGCCGGGCGTCGAGAACGCGCAGCCAGTCGCCGGGATGCAGCGGCGCGATCGCGATGCCGGCGCGTGGCCTGACGTCGAGCAGCCCTTCCCAGGCCAGCCGCTGGATCGCCTCGCGCACCGGCGTGCGGCCGAGCGCCAGCCTTTCGATGAGCGCACCCTCGGTGACAAAGCTCGCCGGCGCCAGCTCCAGTGTGACGATCATGTGCTCGAGCACGCGGTAGGCCTTGGTCGCGGCCGGCTCGGATGTCGATCCTGGTTCGATGGATATCAAAGGCGGTCTCCTGATATATCTAGAATATATCATAACAGATTCCGCATTGACAGCGGCTTTCTTAATAGATATACGACTGATATATCAGATGGAGAGATAGCTATGTGGACCGGAGTTTTCCCAGCAGTCACGACCAAGTTCACCGCCGACGATCGCCTTGATCACGCCGAGATGGAGCGCTGCTTCAACCTGCAGATGGAGGCCGGCTGCGACGGCATCATCGTCTGCGGCTCGCTCGGCGAAGGGCCGATGCTGTCGCATGACGAGAAGATCGAGGTGCTGAAGACCGCGCAGAAAGTCGCCGGCAAGAAGCCGGTGCTGCTGACGGTCAACGAGGCGGGCACCCGCGAGGCGGCCAGCATCGCCAAGCGCGCCGCCAAGGAAGGCGCCAACGGCCTCATGGTGGTGCCGAGCCCGATCTACCACACCAACGCGGAAGAGACGGTCGCGGCGCTGCGCGCCGTCGCCGAAGCCGGCGACCTGCCGGTCATGATCTATTCCAACCGGCTTGCCTACCGTGTCGACGTCACCGTCGATCAGATGGAGGAGCTGGCGTCGGACAAGCGCTTCGTCGCCATCAAGGAATCCTCCGACGACATCCGCCGCTCGACCGAGATCATCAACCGTCTGGGCAGCCGCTACGACCTGTTCACCGGTGTCGACAATCTGGCCTTCGAGGCGCTGTCGGTCGGCGCCATCGGCTGGGTGGCCGGCCTGGTCACCGCCTTCCCGCGCGAGACCGTCGCCATCTATCAGCTGATGAAGCAGGGCCGCCGCGAGGAGGCACTCGCCATCTACCGCTGGTTCCGGCCGCTGCTCGACCTCGACGTCTCGACCTATCTGGTGCAGAACATCAAGCTCGCGGAAGTCTTCGCCATCAACACCAATGACCGTGTGCGCATGCCGCGCCAGCCCCTGTCGGGCGAGCGCCGCAAGGCGGTCGAGAAGATCGTCAAGGACGCTCTGGCGGTTCGTCCGAAGCTGCCGCAGTTCTGAGGGCTTTCTTCTCCCTGTTCGCCGGGAGAAGATGGTCGCGGTCAGGGGAGAGGCAGCATCGACGTGCAGGGAAATTCCAAATCTCCAGACGGGGGGCGCCGCCCCTCATCAGCCCTTTGGGCACCTTCTCCCCGGGACCGGGGGGAAGCGGAAGACATCGCCATCATCGGCGGCGGCATCATCGGCATCTGCGCGGCGGCCTTCCTTGCCGAGGCAGGGCGAAACGTAACGGTCTTCGACCGCACCGGCATCTGTGAGGAAACGAGTTCCGGCAATGCCGCCGCCTTTGCCTTCTCCGACGTGCTGCCGATGGCGCACAAGGGCATGATCAAGAATCTGCCGAAATGGCTGGCCGATCCGCTCGGCCCACTCAGCATTCCACCCGCCTACCTGCCGAAGCTGCTGCCCTGGCTGATCCGCTTCTGGCGCGCCGGCGCACCGGCGAAATACGAAGCCAGCCTCGCCGCCCAGGCCGGGATGATGAAGCTCGCCGAAGCGGAATGGATGGGCCTGCTCGATCGTTCCGGTACAAAGCGCATGCTGCGCGAGGACGGCTCGCTCGAATTCTATGAAAGCGAAGCCGAGTTCCGCGCCTCGTTGCCGGGCTGGGCGGCGCGCGAACGTTTCGGCATCGGCTTCCGCCATGTCGAGGGCGAAAGTCTGGCGGATCTGCAGCCGGGCCTTTCACCGCGCTTCATCAAGGGCACCTTCGTGCCGGGCTGGAAGACGGTCGCCGATCCCAAGCTGCTCGGCAAGGCGATATGGGCTTACGCCGAGGCCAAGGGTGCCCGCTTTGAAATGGCCCGCATCGACCGGGTGGCGACGGACCAGAATGGCGCAACGCTGACACTGGCCGACGGCACGAGCCGGCAAGCCAGGCAGCTCGTGGTCGCCGCCGGCGCCTGGTCGCATCTCTTGGCGCGGCAGCTCGGCGACCGCATTCCACTGGAGACCGAGCGCGGCTACAATACGACCTTGCCGCGGAACGCCTTCGACGTGAGGCGGCAACTGATCTTCTCAGGCCATGGCTTCGTCATCACGCCGCTCGAAACGGGCCTGCGCGTCGGCGGTGCGGTGGAACTCGGCGGTATCGAGCGGCCGCCGAATTTCAACCGGTCGCAGGCGCTGTTGCGGAAGGCGCAGCAATTCCTGCCGGGGCTCAACCCGTCCGGCGGCCGCGAATGGATGGGGTTCCGGCCCTCACTGCCGGATTCGGTGCCTGTCATCGGCAAGGCGCCGGCAAGCCGGTCGGTTGTCTATGCTTTCGGCCATGGCCATCTCGGCCTGACCCAGGCGGCGGCGACCGGGCGGTTGATCCGGGAACTCGTCCTGGGGCAGACTCCGGCGGTTGATCTGGCCCCTTTCAGCCCACAACGGTTTTGATTTTCGAGGAGCGACATGGCCAAGAAATCCTTCTTCTGCATCGACGGCCACACTTGCGGCAATCCGGTGCGGCTGGTCGCCGGCGGCGGCCCGCTGCTTGCCGGCTCGACCATGATGGAAAGGCGCGCGCACTTCCTCGCCGAGTATGACTGGATCCGTACCGGCCTGATGTTCGAGCCGCGCGGCCATGACGTGATGTCGGGTTCGATCCTCTATCCGCCGACGCGCGAGGATTGCGACATCGCGATCCTGTTCATCGAAACCTCCGGCTGCCTGCCGATGTGCGGCCACGGCACCATAGGCACGGTGACAATGGCGATCGAACACGGGCTGATCAAGCCGAAGACGCCAGGTGTGCTGAGGCTCGACACGCCAGCCGGCCTGGTCATCGCCGAATACAAACAGGTCGGCGAATATGTCGAAGAGGTGCGCATCACCAACGTACCGTCGTTCCTCCATGCCGAAGGCCTGACGGTCGAATGTCCCGGGCTCGGCGAGATCACCGTCGATGTCGCCTATGGCGGCAATTTCTACGCCATCGTGGAGCCGCAGAAGAATTTTCGCGACATGGCGGATTATTCGGCCGGCGACCTTATCGCCTGGAGCCCGGTGGTGCGGCAGCGGCTCAACGAGAAATACACCTTCGTGCATCCGGAAAACCCCGGCATCAACCGGCTCTCGCACATGCTGTGGACGGGCGAGCCGACGGTGGAAGGAGCCGATGCCCGTAATGCCGTCTTCTACGGCGACAAGGCGATCGATCGCTCACCGTGCGGCACCGGCACCTCGGCGCGCATGGCGCAGCTTCATGCCAAGGGCAAGCTGAAGGCCGGCGATGCCTTCGTGCATGAATCGATCATCGGTTCGCTGTTCAAGGGAAAGGTCGAAAAGGAGGTCACCGTGGCTGGCAAGCCGGCGATCATTCCCTCCATCGGAGGCTGGGCACGGATGACCGGACTGAACACGATCTTCATCGATGACCGCGATCCGTTCGCGCATGGTTTTGTTGTCAAGTAGGAGGAATCCTGCCCTTGCGGAAAGGTATGCGGCAAAAGAATGAACCCTGCCGGGAACGCAACGATTCGTCCCATCACCTAATTTTGACGGCAGTTTCTTCGAAACGGAGCGCATTATACGTCTGAATCATCAAGGACATTGCGTTATGCCAATGATAGGGTCCGCGATAGTCCAGGGTCGGGTGCAAAGAATGGGCGGTCGGAACGACGTGAATCGGAAACACGCGGGGCGATCAAAAAAATCACGTTGCAATCCGGGCTCGAAACTTTACGACTAGGGGAAATACGAAAAGGGATGCGTCTGCATGGGCGACATTCCAGGGGAGCCATGTACACATGCAGTACTTTGTCCAGCAGCTTATCAACGGGCTGACGCTGGGATCGATCTATGGGCTGATCGCGATCGGCTACACGATGGTCTACGGCATCATTGGCATGATCAACTTCGCCCATGGCGACATTTTCATGGTGGGCGCCTTTACGGCGCTGATCGTCTTCCTCATCCTCGGCGCGCTGTTTTATTCGGTGCCCGTGGTCATCGCGCTGCTGGTCATGATGATCGTGGCGATGCTGCTCACCAGCCTTTATAACTGGACGATCGAGAAGGTGGCCTACAGGCCGCTGCGCGGTTCGTTCCGGCTGGCGCCGCTGATCACAGCCATCGGCATGTCGATCGCGCTGTCGAACTTCGTCCAGGTCACGCAAGGCCCGCGCAACAAGCCGATCCCGCCGATGGTCAGCCAAGTCTACAACATCAACGGCGTCAGCGTGTCGCTCAAGCAGATCATCATCGTCGTCGTCACGGCGCTGCTTCTGGCGCTGTTCTGGTACCTGGTCAACAGGACCTCGCTTGGCCGCGCCCAGCGCGCCTGCGAGCAGGACCGCAAGATGGCCGCGCTGCTCGGCATCGATGTCGACCGGACAATCTCGATCACCTTCATCATGGGCGCGGCCCTTGCCGCCGTCGCCGGCACGCTGTTCCTGATGTATTACGGCGTCATCGCCTTCTCCGACGGCTTCGTCCCGGGGGTGAAGGCGTTCACCGCGGCGGTGCTTGGCGGCATCGGCTCGCTTCCCGGTGCCGTGCTCGGCGGGTTGCTGATCGGCTTCATCGAGAGCATGTGGTCGGCCTATTTCTCGATCGACTACAAGGACGTGGCGGCGTTCTCGATCCTGGCCATCGTGCTGATCTTCCTGCCTTCCGGCATATTGGGCCGGCCAGAAGTCGAAAAGGTCTGAGACCATGGCCGTGACCGTTTCTCCCGACCGCGACACCGTCGCCAACCCCTTTTCGCGCGCATTGCGCGAGGCCTTCTATGCCGGCGCCATCGCGCTTGGCCTCTTCGTGCTGTTCATCGGGCTCAGAACCGACCAGAACATGTCCAACGAACTGGTCGTCGTGCAGCGCTGGGGCCTGCTCGCCGCCGTGGTCATCGCGACCGCGGTCGGACGCTTCCTCTACGTCGCCTACGGCCAACCCTTCATGGCCAACCAGAAGGTCGCCAACGTAGCCACCGGCCTTTTGCCGGCCAGTGTGGCGTCGCGTTTCTTCACGCTGCCGGCCTTCATCGGGGCCATTGTCGCGGCGGTGCTGTTGTTCGTGTTCAACAGCTCGCTCGCCGGATGGGTGGGAGCGGAACCGGCCGGCTACCTGCAATTCCTGCGCGCCCTGGCGGTCATCTATGCGCTGGCCTGCGTGATCTACTATTTCCGTGGCTTCATCCATGCCAACTTCACCAAGCTCGGCATTGCCGCGCTGGTGCTCTATCCGATTCTTGTCGTCGTCGTGCTGTCGCTCATGTCGTGGTCTGTCGCCACCGGGCTGCAGGGCTCGCTGAAATGGGTCGACAATTTCGGCATCCAGATCCTGATCTATGTGATGCTGGCCTGGGGACTGAACATCGTCGTCGGCCTCGCCGGTCTGCTCGACCTCGGCTATGTCGCCTTCTACGCGGTCGGCGCCTATGCCTACGCGCTTCTCGCCACCCATTTCGGCCTGTCGTTCTGGATCCTGCTGCCGGCGGCGGGCGCCATGGCGGCGCTGTGGGGGGTGCTGCTCGGCTTCCCCGTGCTGCGCCTGCGCGGCGACTACCTGGCGATCGTAACGCTGGCCTTCGGTGAGATCATCCGCCTGGTGCTGATCAACTGGCGCGACGTGACCAACGGCTCGGCCGGCATCTCCGGCATTCCGAAAGTCACCTTCTTCGGCCTGATGACCTTCAACGTTTCGGACCCCAACTACATCGCCAAGGTTCTGCACCTCGCGACCTCGAGCGCCTACTACAAGATCTTCCTCTACTACCTGATCCTGGGGCTGGCGCTGCTCACCGCCTTCGTCACGATCCGGCTGCGGCGCATGCCAGTCGGCCGTGCATGGGAAGCGCTTCGCGAGGACGAGATCGCCTGCCGCTCGCTCGGCATCAACACGACGACGACCAAGCTGACGGCGTTTGCCACCGGCGCCATGTTCGGCGGGTTCGCCGGCTCGTTCTTCGCCGCGCGGCAGGGTTTCGTCAGCCCCGAATCCTTCGTCTTCCTGGAATCGGCCATCATCCTGGCCATCGTCGTGCTCGGCGGCATGGGGTCGCTGGTCGGCATCGCGGTCGCCGCGATGGTGATGATCGGGGGCACCGAGGCGCTGCGCGAACTCGACTTCCTCAAGCAGGTCTTCGGGCCTGATTTCACCCCGGAACTCTACCGCATGCTTCTGTTCGGCATGGCCATGGTCATCGTCATGCTGTGGAAGCCGCGCGGTTTCGTCGGCAGTCGTGAACCAACCGCCTTCCTCAAGGAGCGAAGAGCTGTCTCAAGCTCCTTCACCAAGGAGGGCCACGGCTGATGAATGCGACCACGCAAATGAAAGAATCCATCCTGCAGGTCGATCATCTGTCGATGAAGTTCGGCGGCCTGGTCGCCATCGGCGACCTGTCCTTCACCGCCAGGCGCGGCGAGATCACGGCGCTGATCGGCCCCAACGGCGCCGGCAAGACCACCGTGTTCAACTGCATCACCGGGTTCTACAAGCCGTCGGAAGGCATGATCACTCTCAACCGTGCCGACGGTTCGAGCTATCTGCTCGAACGGTTGCCCAACCATGAGATCCCGGCGCGCGCCAAGGTGGCGCGTACCTTCCAGAACATCCGCCTGTTCTCGGGCATGACGCTGCTGGAGAACCTTTTGGTAGCCCAGCACAACAAGCTGATGAAGGCATCGGGCTATACGATCCTGGGCCTGTTCGGCTTCAGCGGCTACCGCAAGGCCTCGGCTGAATCGGTCGACCTGGCCAGGCATTGGCTCGAGAAGGCCGATCTCGTCGACCGGGCCGACGATCCGGCCGGCGACCTGCCCTATGGCGCGCAGCGGCGTCTCGAGATCGCGCGTGCCATGTGCACCGGGCCCGAGCTTCTGTGCCTCGATGAGCCGGCGGCCGGCCTCAATCCGAAGGAATCGGCTGCACTCAACGAACTCTTGATGGACATCAAGCATACGACCGGCACCTCGATCCTCCTGATCGAGCACGACATGTCGGTGGTCATGCAGATTTCCGACCACGTCGTGGTGCTGGAATACGGCCGCAAGATCTCCGACGGCAATCCGCAGTCGGTGCGCACCGATCCGCGCGTCATCGCCGCCTATCTCGGCGTCGACGACGAGGAGGTCGAGACCGTGCTGACCGAGGTCGGCGACGAGGACGTCATCGAACAGCTCGACATCGGGCCGGATGCCGCGCATGGCCCGGGGACATCGTCGTCCTACCTGGCAGGACCGGTGACCGACACCGTCGGACACAGCGATGGCGAGCGCGTTACCGTGTCGAAGGGCGCCTCGAAAGCGGCGCAGGTCGATGCCCGCGCGGCCACCGTGGCGAGCAAACCCGTCGGGACACCATCAAGGCCGGCCGCGAAGGTTGGAGCGGCGAAGGCCGCACCGAAGAAAACCGCCACCAAGGCGCCCGCGGCAAAGGCCGAAGGCATTTCGAACCGCCTCGCCGCCCCTCGTGGCGGCAAGGCGGACAATCTGACCCGCATCAAGGGCATCGGCACGGTCAACGAGAAGAAGCTCAACGAACACGGCATCTTCCACTTCGACCAGATCGGCGCCTGGAAGAAGGCCGATGTCGAGGCGGCCGAAGCCTATCTCGCCTTCGACGGGCGGATCGCGCGCGAGGAGTGGGTCAAGCAGGCCAAGCTGCTCGGTCAGGGCAAGGATACGGAATTCTCGCGCCGTGTCGACGCGGGCAAGGTGGCGACCAGCCATGCTTCGGCAAAGAGTGCCAGTGCGGCATCGAAGACCGCAAATGCGGCTTCGGGGAAGACCGCAAGTGCGGCTTCGGGGAAGGCTGCGGCCAAACCTGTGTCGAGCAAGCGTGGAGGGGGCAAATAATGGCCGGGACAAGGCTGCTCGATATCAAGGGCGTTGAGACCTACTACGGCAACATCCGGGCGCTGAACGGCGTCGATGTCTCCGTCAACGAGGGCGAGATCGTGGCGCTGATCGGCGCCAACGGCGCCGGCAAGTCGACGCTGATGATGACCATCTTCGGGGCTCCGCGCGCCCGCACGGGCACCATCACCTTCGCCGGCACCGACATCACCCAATTGCCGACGCACGAAATCGCGCGCATGCGCATAGCGCAATCACCCGAAGGCCGGCGCATCTTCCCGCGCATGACGGTGATGGAAAACCTGCAGATGGGCGCCAGCCTCGACAACCTCAAGCACTATGACGAGGACGTCGAGAAGGTGTTCACGCTGTTCCCGCGGCTGAAGGAGCGCATCGCCCAGCGCGGCGGCACGCTGTCGGGCGGCGAGCAGCAAATGCTGTCGATCGGACGCGCGCTGATGGCGCGGCCGAAACTGCTTCTGCTCGACGAGCCGTCGCTGGGGCTGGCGCCGCTGATCGTCAAGCAGATCTTCGATGCCATCCGCGAATTGAACCGCACGCAAGGGCTGACCGTGTTCCTGGTCGAGCAGAACGCCTTCGGCGCGCTGAAGCTCGCCACGCGCGGCTATGTCATGGTCAACGGCAATGTGACGATGAGCGGCACCGGCAAGGAACTGCTCGCCAATCCGGAAGTGCGCGCCGCCTATCTCGAAGGCGGACATCACTGAGTTCAGGAGTCCTCACCATGCAAGGCATTCTCTACGAAGAACCGTCAATCTGGCAGTTCTTCTTCGTCACCTGCCTGCTCGGCGGCTGGGCAGCCTGGATGACCGGCAAGGCCAGCGCCCAGACATGGCGCAGCTTCATCCAGTTGTTCGCCTATCTGCTCGGGCTCGGCATCGGCATCCGCTTCATCCACCATGCGCTGTTCAACGGCACGATGTTCTCGCTGCATTACTATATCGTCGACACCATCGTACTGATGATACTGGGCTTCGTCGGCTATCAATACACACGAACCAACCAGATGGTCACACAGTATAATTGGCTCTACGAAAGAGCTTCAATCTTGAGCTGGAAACCCAAAGGTTGAGGCTCATCATTAACGCCGCGTCAGGGATGAATCGGCGTGACAAGTGCCTGAAAATCGGCAAACTATGCTTTCTGCGATAAGGGTGGGCATCGCATGAAAGCTTCATCCACGCCCACTCCGTTAATGGGAGCGTTTAAATGAAAAAGTCACTTTTGTCCGCCGTGGCCCTGACCGCGCTCGTCGCGTTCGGCGGCAACGCGTGGGCTGATGTAATGTTCGGCGTCGCCGGCCCGATCACCGGCCCGAACGCGGCGTTCGGCGCACAGCTGCAGAAGGGCGCCGAGGCGGCCGTCGCCGAGATCAATGCCAAGGGCGGCATCAACGGCGAGCAGATCAAGCTCGAAGTCGGCGACGACGTCTCCGATCCGAAGCAGGGCATCTCGGTCGCCAACAAGTTCGTCGGCGACGGCGTCAAGTTCGTGGTCGGCCACTTCAACTCGGGCGTGTCGATCCCGGCTTCGGAAGTCTACGCTGAAAACAACATCGTCGAAGTCACGCCGGCCGCGACCAATCCGAAGTTCACCGAGCGTGGCCTGTGGAACGTGTTCCGTACCTGCGGACGCGACGACCAGCAGGGCGGCATCGCCGGCGCCTATATCGCCGCGAATTTCAAGGATGCCAAGGTCGCCGTCGTGCACGACAAGACGCCTTATGGCCAGGGCCTCGCCGATGAAACCAAGAAGGCGATGAATGCCGCCGGCGTCACGGAAGTGATGTATGAAGGCGTCAATGTCGGCGACAAGGATTTCTCGGCGCTGATCGCCAAGATGAAGGAAGCCGGCGTCACCCTGATCTACTGGGGCGGCCTGCATACCGAAGCCGGCCTGATCATCCGCCAGTCGGCGGACCAGGGCCTCAAGGCAACGCTTATGTCGGGTGACGGCATCGTCACCGACGAACTTGCCGCGATCGCGGGCGACGCTGTCGCCGGCACGCTCAACACGTTCGGTCCCGACCCGCGCCTGATCCCTGCCAACAAGGAACTCGTCGAGAAGTTCCGCGCGCAGGGCTTCGAGCCCGAGGCCTACACGCTCTACGCCTATGCCGCCGTGCAGGCGATTGCCGAGGCGGCCACCAACGCCAAGTCGAACGACCCGCAGGCTGTTGCCAAGGCACTGCATGAAAACGGACCGTACCCGACCGTTCTGGGCGATCTTGCCTATGACGCCAAGGGCGACCCGAAGCTGCCGGGCTACATCATGTACGAGTGGAAGAAGAAGGACGACGGAAAGTATTCCTGGTTCCCGAAATAAGCTGCTCCAGCAGTCTGATATCCATGTTGCCCGGCGCGTTGCGCCGGGCATTTTCTTTGGCGCTCCGCGGCGGCCGATGACCTTCTTCCTGGCCGGGCAAGAGCGCATCCAGGATTGGAATTGTCGCCCTTGTTCCGCCGGTTCGGGCCAAGGCGTGCGAGTGTTGGCCGGATAATTGATTTAAATCGGTTTAAAGCAGCATTGATTTTGTTTGCACTGCAGCATTTTCACGCTAATCATTGCACCGATTTCCCGTCCCTTCCGCTGCTGGAGCCCAGTCCTTGGCAATCACGAAGATCCTCGTCGCCAACCGGTCAGAAATAGCCATCCGCGTCTTTCGCGCGGCCAACGAACTGGGCCTCAAAACCGTGGCGATCTGGGCCGAGGAAGACAAATATTCGCTGCACCGCTTCAAGGCCGACGAAAGCTACCAGGTCGGGCGCGGCCCGCATCTCAACAAGGACATGGGGCCGATCGAGAGTTATCTGTCGATCGAGGAAGTGATCCGCGTCGCCAGGCTTTCAGGCGCCGATGCCATCCATCCGGGCTACGGGCTGCTGTCCGAAAGCCCCGAATTCGCCGAAGCCTGCGCGCAAGCCGGCATCACCTTCATCGGCCCGAAGCCGGACACGATGCGCCGCCTTGGCAACAAGGTCGCGGCGCGCAACCTCGCCATCGAGGTCGGCGTGCCGGTGATCCCAGCCACGGACCCGTTGCCGGACGATATGGAGGCGGTCAAGACACTGGCCAAGGAGATCGGCTATCCGGTGATGCTGAAGGCCTCGTGGGGCGGCGGCGGACGCGGCATGCGCGCCATCCGGTCCGAGGCCGATCTCGCCCGAGAAGTCACGGAAGGCAAGCGCGAGGCCAAGGCCGCCTTCGGCAAGGACGAGGTCTATCTCGAAAAGCTGATCGAGCGCGCCCGCCATGTCGAGGTGCAGGTGCTTGGCGATACGCACGGCAATGTCGTGCACCTGTTCGAGCGCGACTGCTCGATCCAGCGCCGCAACCAGAAGGTCGTCGAACGTGCGCCCGCTCCCTATCTCGAAATGTCGCAGCGCGAGGAGCTTTGCGGCCATGCGCTGAAGATAGCGCGCGAAACCAGTTATATCGGTGCCGGCACGGTCGAGTTCCTGCAGGATGCCGATACCGGAAAATTCTATTTCATCGAGGTCAATCCGCGCATCCAGGTCGAGCACACCGTCACCGAGCAGGTGACCGGCATCGACATCGTCAAGGCGCAGATCCACATCCTCGACGGCTTCGCCATCGGCACGCCGCAGTCGGGCGTGCCGGCGCAGAGGGACATCAGGCTGAATGGCCATGCCTTGCAGTGCCGCATCACCACCGAGGATCCCGAGCACAATTTCATTCCGGACTATGGCCGCATCACCGCCTATCGCGGCGCCACCGGCTTCGGCATCCGCCTCGATGGCGGCACCGCCTATTCAGGCGCGGTCATCACCCGCTTCTACGATCCGCTGCTGGAAAAGGTGACGGCGTGGGCGCCAACACCGGCCGAGACGATTGCCCGCATGAACCGCGCGCTGCGCGAGTTCCGCATCCGCGGCGTCGCCACCAACCTCACCTTCCTCGAAGCGATCATCAACCACCCCAGCTTCGCGGACAATTCCTATACGACCAAGTTCATCGACACGACGCCGGAGCTGTTCCAGCAGGTCAAGCGCCAGGACCGCGCGACCAAGCTGCTCAACTACCTGGCCGATGTCAGCGTCAATGGCCATCCCGAGACGCGCGGCCGGCCGATGCCGAAGGCCGATGCGGCCGCACCGGTCGTGCCCTACCTCAACGGCAATGTGCCCGGCGGCAGCAAGCAGAAGCTCGACGTGCTCGGGCCGGAGAAATTCGCCGCCTGGATGCGCGAACAGAAAGAGGTTCTGGTCACCGACACGACGATGCGTGACGGCCACCAGTCGCTGCTGGCCACGCGCGTGCGTACACACGACATCGCCGGCATCGCCGGCACCTATGCACGCGCCCTGCCGCAGCTTCTGTCGCTCGAATGCTGGGGCGGTGCGACCTTCGACGTCGCCATGCGCTTTCTCACCGAGGATCCGTGGGAGCGGCTCTCGCTGGTGCGCGAGGCGGCCCCCAATTTGTTGCTGCAGATGCTGCTGCGCGGCGCCAACGGCGTCGGCTACACCAACTATCCCGACAATGTCGTGCAGCATTTCGTCAAGCAGGCGGCGAGCGGCGGTATCGATCTGTTCCGCGTCTTCGATTGCCTGAACTGGGTCGAGAACATGCGCGTCGCCATGGACGCCGTCGGCGCCGAGGGCAAGCTGATCGAAGCGGCGATGTGCTACACCGGCGATATTCTCGACCCGGCGCGGGCCAAGTACGATCTGAAATATTATGTCGGGCTGGCGAGCGAACTGCAGGCCGCCGGCGCCCACATCATCGCCGTCAAGGACATGGCCGGGCTGCTGAAGCCGGCGGCGGCGCGCGTGCTGTTCAAGGCGCTGCGCGAGGCGACCGACCTGCCGATCCATTTCCACACCCATGACACGTCGGGCCTGTCGGCGGCGACCGTGCTGGCGGCGGTGGAGAGCGGCGTCGACGCCATCGACGCGGCGATGGATGCTTTCTCCGGCAACACATCGCAGCCTTGCCTGGGGTCGATCGTCGAGGCGCTGAAGGGCACCGAACGTGACCCGGGCCTCGACCCGCAATGGATCCGCAAGATCTCGTTCTATTGGGAAGCGGTGCGCAACCAGTACGCCGCTTTCGAAAGCGACCTGAAAGGGCCGGCTTCGGAAGTCTACCTGCACGAAATGCCGGGCGGACAGTTCACCAACCTCAAGGAACAGGCGCGTTCGCTCGGGCTGGAGACGCGCTGGCACGAGGTGGCGCAGACCTATCATGACGTCAACCTGATGTTCGGCGACCTCGTCAAGGTGACGCCGTCGTCCAAGGTCGTCGGCGACATGGCGCTGATGATGGTGAGCCAGGACCTGACTGTCGCCGATGTCGAGAATCCGGCCAGGGACATCGCCTTCCCGGACTCGGTCGTCTCGATGCTGCGCGGCGATCTCGGCCAGTCGCCGGGCGGCTGGCCGGCGGCGCTGCAGAAGAAGGCGCTGAAGGGCGACAAGCCGATCACGGCGCGGCCTGGATCGCTGCTCAAGCCGGCCGACCTCAAGGCCAACCGCAAGGAAATCGAGGAGAAGCTCGAGCGCAAACTCTCGGAATACGAGTTCGCCTCGTGGCTGATGTATCCGAAGGTGTTCACCGACTTTGCCAGTGCGCAAGAGACCTACGGCCCGGTCAGCGTCCTGCCGACGCCGACCTATTTCTACGGCATGAAGTCCGAAGACGAGATCTTCATCGACATCGAGAAAGGCAAGACGCTGGTCGTGCGTTGCCTCGCCATCGGCGATGTCGACGAGAAGGGCATGGTCACCGTGTTCTTCGAACTCAACGGCCAGCCGCGTCGCGTGAAGGTGCCTGACCGGGCGCATGGTGCTTCCGCCGCCAAGGCCCGCCGCAAGGCCGAGCCAGGCAACGAGGCGCATGTCGGCGCGCCGATGCCGGGCGTGGTCTCCGCCCTTTCCGTCACGACCGGCCAGGCGGTGAAGGCGGGTGACGTGCTGCTCTCTATCGAAGCCATGAAGATGGAGACGGCTCTGCATGCAGAGCGCGACGGTACCGTCGCCGAGGTGCTGGTCAAGGCCGGCGACCAGATCGATGCCAAGGATCTGCTGATCGCCTTCAACTGAAAGCGCGGGCAGGCTGTCGGCTTCTGTCGGCAGCCCTTGACGAGCTGTTCGATAACGGCTTGACCCGCCGCGCCCGGTCGGGCATCGAACCGCTGAAATTCGCTGCCGGCAACTTTGCGAGTCGCGGCGCAGAAACAATCCTTGGAGAAGAACATGGCCGACGATATCACCGAGACCAGCCAGACTGTTGCCGCCGGCCAGCTGCGTGCCCTCATCGAGCGCATCGAGCGGCTCGAGGAAGAAAAGAAGACGATCGCCGACGACATCAAGGAAGTGTTCGCCGAGGCCAAGGGCACCGGCTTCGACACCAAGGCGATACGCACCATCATCCGTCTGCGCAAGAAGGACCAGGCCGAGCGCCAGGAAGAGGATGCCATCCTCGATCTGTACATGGCCGCGCTCGGCATGGAGTAGGACCAGAGCGTTCTTCGTTTCACGCAAACGGCGAACTGCCCTATCTCTTTGTTGACGCAATTCCCAGGGGAAAGCGTTTCACACCTTTCCTGGAATTGCTTTGACCGCCCGGAGCCGATGCGGTTGCGGGAGATACGGTTTGAACCATGAGCGAATTCGATTTCGGCAGCCGTCGCGCTTCGGAATTCCGCCATCGCGGCTTCTGGACGCTGTTCGCTGAGCGGCATCCGGAAGAAAGAGCCCGGCTGGCACGGCGCGGACCCTGGTTCTGGCAGCGCGGGTTGCCTGATTTCGCCCTGGTCATCTCCATGTATGTCGCGCCGGCGCAGAACCATGTCGGCGTCTTCTTCGGCCGCAACGAGAAGTTCGGCGCGACGCAAAGCTGGTCGCGCCTGAAGCCGTTCCAGCCAGAGATAGAGGACCGGCTCAAGCTCCGGCCGGAACAAAGCTGCGAGGGCCTCGGCATCAATTCGATGTGGCGAGTCAATTGCTTTGCCGAGGATAACTGGCCGGCGATGACCGACTGGCTGGTGACCGAATGCTCGCGTGTCGAGCGCGCGGTCACAGAAGTGCTCGGGCAGGGGTAGGCGCCGGTGTCCCGGGAAGGCGTCAGGTCCTTCTTCCGCTCGCGTTGGCTTGGCTTGGCGCCGATCGATCGGCTGTTCTGGCGCGACATGCTGCTGGTCGGGACGGGGATCAGCATCGCATCGTCCGTGGCAGCGCTGATCCTGCTTGGGCTGAAGATGCCGCTCGGCCTCGTGCTGGCGGTGCATTTCGCACCGGTGCCCTACAACATCTTTCTCACCATCGCGGTCTGGCGGACGGCCGAGACATCAGGCGCCAAGGCATTGTTGATGATGCTGGGCTCGGCGCTCTGGCTGATCGCGTCAGTTGTTGTCTGAGGCGAGATTCAGTTGAGCGCTCACGAAAAAGGGCGGCTGAAGCCGCCCTTTGCCGAAAGCTGCAGGATATCGTTCAGGCCGCCGGCGCGAATGTCAGCGCCACGCCGTTGATGCAGTAGCGCAGGCCGGTCGGCGGCGGGCCGTCCTCGAAGACATGGCCGAGATGGCTGCCGCAGCGAGCACAGTGGCATTCAGTACGGACCATGCCGTAGCTGCGGTCGATGGTGTTCTCGACCGAACCCGGCACCGGATCGTTGAAGCTCGGCCAGCCGGTGCCGCTCTCGAACTTCAGCTTGGATTCGAACAGCGGCTGGTCGCAGCCGACGCAGGAAAAGGTGCCGGCGCGCTTCTCATAGAGCAGGGCGCAGCTTCCCGGCCGCTCGGTGCCGTGGCCGCGCATGACCGCATACTGCTCCGGCGTCAGCCGGGCACGCCATTCGGCATCGGTGCGGGTGACGGGGTAGGTGTGGGTGTCCATTTGATCTCCTCAGCCTTGGCGGCTCGTTATTGGTTGCAACTCATATTCGCATGAACATAGGCATTTGTTACAGGTTCGCCCAGCGGCGGACCTTCGACAAGATCAATGTTTCCGAGAAAGCTGCTTCGTGGCGGCTTCAAGCCCGGCCAGCGTCAGCGGGAACATGCGGCCGCCGAAGATGTCGCGGATCATCGCGATCGAATGGGTATAGCCCCAGTTCTTCTGGTTTTCCGGATTGAGCCATACCGCGTTCGGCCATTGCTGCAGCATGCGGCCGAGCCAGACGGCTCCGGCCTCCGGGTTCCAGTGCTCGACCGAACCGCCGGGGTGGGCGATTTCATAAGGGCTCATCGAGGCGTCGCCGACGACGATCACCTTGTAGTCCGGGCCGTATTTGTGGAGGAGGTCGAAGGTCGAAATCACCTCGGCATGGCGGCGCCGGTTGTCCTTCCACACGCCTTCGTAGAGGCAGTTGTGGAAATAGAAATATTCGAGCTGGCGGAATTCTGCTCGTGCCGCCGAAAACAGCTCCTCCACGCTCTTGACATGGTCGTCCATCGAGCCGCCGACATCGAAGAACATCAGCAGTTTCACGGCATTGCGCCGCTCGGGCCGCGTCTGCACGTCGAGATAGCCGTGCTCGGCGGTGGCGTGGATGGTGCCGGGCAGGTCGAATTCCTCCTCGGCGCCCTCGCGCACCCAGCGGCGTAGCCGCTTCAGCGCGATCTTGATGTTGCGGGTGCCGAGTTCGACGGCATCGTCGAAATTGCGGAACTCGCGCTTGTCCCACACCTTCACCGCGCGGCGGTTGCGGCTTTCGTGCTGGCCGATGCGCACGCCTTCGGGATTATAGCCATAGGCGCCGAAGGGTGAGGTGCCGCCGGTGCCGATCCATTTCGAGCCGCCCTGGTGGCGGCCCTTCTGCTCCTCGAGCCGTTGCTTCAAGGTCTCCATCAGTTTTTCGAAGCCGCCGAGCGCCTCGACCAGCTTTTTCTCTTCCTCCGTCAGGTGCTTTTCGGCGAGACGGCGCAGCCATTCCTCGGGGATGTTGGCGACATCAACCGCATCCGGTCCGCCCAGCGCCTCGATGCCCTTGAAGACATGGGCGAACACCTGGTCGAAGCGGTCGATATGGCGCTCGTCCTTCACCAAGGCGGCGCGGGCAAGGTAATAAAAACCCTCGACGTCATAGTCGACCAGCCCGGCCTCCAATCCTTCCAGCAGCGACAGATATTCCCGCAGCGAGACGGGAACACGCGCTGCCTTCAGTTCGAGGAAGAAGGGGATGAACATCTTCTATCTATAGCAGATCGTACTCGATGAAGCCGGTGCGACGCGCGACATGGTCGTAGAGCTTGCGCGCGGTGGTGTTGGTTTCGTGCGTCATCCAGTAGACATTCTTGACGCCGATTTTTTCCGCCGCGTCCTTCACTGCCTTGATAAGCGCCGCGCCGATGCCCTTGCCGCGCACGTCCGGGTCGGCGAACAGGTCCTGCAGATAGCAGTTGTTTTTCTCCGACCAGCCTGAGCGGTGGTAGAGATAGTGGGTGAGGCCGACGGCCTTGCCGTCAAGGGTGGCGATAAAGCCTTTCGGCTCGAACTCGCCTTCCGTGAACAGCCGTTTCCAGGTGACGGCGTAGACCTCTTCCGGCAGCTTGGTTTCGTAGAAGGTGAGGTAGTCGGTCCACAGGCGCTTCCAGTCGGCGTGGTCGGACTGCGCGAGCGGGCGGACGATAATCTCAGACATTTCATTCCTCCGAAGGGTTCGGGCCGAAGCTGCCTTCCTGTCCGGCCGGCAGCAACGGTCCACAGAAGGGGAAAGCGCTATTGCTGCCTGCCTATTGCTGCCTTCTGGCCATGAAGGCCAGCCGCTCGAACAGATGGACGTCCTGTTCGTTCTTCAGCAGTGCGCCGTGCAGTTTCGGCAGCGCGTTCTTGGGGTCGGCGCGCAGATCCTCGGGCGCGATGTCGTCGGCGACCAGCAGGCGGATCCAGTCGAGCGCCTCGGAGGTCGAAGGCTTTTTCTTCAGGCCCGGTACATCACGGATCTCGTAGAACTGGGTGAGGGCCGCCCGCACCAGGTTCTGCTTGATGCCGGGATAGTGGACGTCGACAATTCTGTGCAGCGTGTCGACGTCGGGAAAGCGGATGTAGTGGAAGAAGCAGCGGCGCAGGAAAGCGTCGGGCAGCTCCTTCTCGTTGTTGGAGGTGATGATGACGATGGGGCGCACGGCGGCGCGTATGGTCTCGCCGGTCTCGTAGACGAAGAACTCCATGCGATCGAGTTCCTGCAGGAGGTCGTTGGGGAATTCGATGTCGGCCTTGTCGATCTCGTCGATCAAAAGCACGACCTTCTTGCCAGCCGCGAACGCTTCCCACAGCTTGCCGCGCTTGATGTAGTTGTTGATGTCGTTGAACCTGGCATCGCCGAGCTGGCTGTCGCGCAGCCGCGACACGGCGTCATATTCGTAAAGGCCTTGCTGCGCCCGCGTCGTCGATTTGACGTGCCATTCGATGAGCTCGAGGCCGAGGGCCGCCGCCACCTGGCGCGCAAGCTCGGTCTTGCCGGTGCCGGGCTCGCCCTTGACCAGCAGGGGCCGTTCCAGCGCGATCGCCGCGTTGACGGCCACCATCAGGTCCTTGTCGGCGACATAGGCCGCCGTGCCTTCGAAACGCATTTTTGCTCCTTCATTCATTCCGGGCGACCGTAAGGAGGCGGCCCGGCCGGCGCAAGAGTGGGGCGGCGATGCGACGTCGCGAGCCCGGCACGGAAAGAATGGCAACTCTCTGGCGCTCGGGGGACCATCGGCCTATATTGGGGGAGACGGTCTGCGCTTCCCGGCAGGAGAACATTTTCCCCGGGGCCTTAACGATCCTTAGGGAGCTGTCCCTGGGAAGACCCGTGGGTTTTCTCACACGGCGCCCACCTACTTTGTAGGTTCCCGGGATCGCTCTCTCCACCGGTCGCGTGGATCGTCACCTCTTGCATGCGCCCATGCATTCCGGTGGATGGTGCGGTAGAAAACGTCGCTCCTAAAACGCCATCCCTACCCGGCCTTTTCTATCGTCCGCGCATGACATCTCTCAAAGACCTGAAAAAACAGCTGCGGCGCGAAGCGCTTGGACGCCGTGATGCACTCGATGAATTCTGGCGGGTCGAGGCCGCGCTCGAAATGGCCGAGACGGCGCGCGATCATCTCGCTATCGAGCCCGGCCAGATCGTATCCGGCTTCTGGCCGATGCGTTCGGAAGTCGACGTCAGGCCGTTGATGTTCGCCCTGCGCGAAAAGGGCGCGAGACTTTGCCTGCCGGCCATTCTCGACAAGACCACGATCGTCTTTCGCGAGCTGGTTCGCGGGGCGCCGATGGTGGACATGGGCTTCGGCACGGTTGGGCCCCATGAAGAGGCCGAGGTGCTTGATCCCGAGGTAATGCTGGTGCCGCTCGCCGCGTTCGATGCGCGCGGTCACCGCATCGGCTATGGCGCCGGCTATTACGACCGCGCCATCGCGAAGCTCGTCGACAAGGGGCATGCGCCCCGGCTGATCGGCATCGCCTTCGACTGCCAGGAAGTTCCGCAGGTTCCGGATGAACCCCACGACGTCGTCATCCCGGAAATACTCACAGAGAACGGGTTGCGCCGCTTCACGCCGAAATTGTAGATAATGGAGGCATGATCTTTTCGCTGGAGTCATGCAGCTTTTGCTTCGCTGACTTTCGGTGCGGGATCATATGAGACTTCTCTTCCTCGGAGACATGGTTGGAAAGACGGGACGCACGGCGGTGTGGGAACAACTGCCTGGCCTGATCTCGGATTTCAAACTCGACTTCGTCATCGTCAATGGCGAGAACGCCGCCGGCGGTTTCGGCATCACCGAGGAGATCTTTCGCGAGACGATCGCGGCGGGCGCCGATGTCGTGACCACGGGCAACCATGTCTGGGACCAGCGCGACGCGCTCGCCTTCGCGCCGCGCGAGGAGCGCTTCCTTCGCCCCTCCAATTTTCCCAGGGGCACGCCCGGGCGCGGATCCGGCGTTTATATCGCCAGGAGCGGTGCCAGGGTCCTGGTCGCCAACATCATGGGCCGGGTGTTCATGCATCCGGAGCTCGACGATCCGTTCCAGGCTGGTGAGCGCGAGCTTGCCGCCTGTCCGCTCGGCGAGCAGGCCGATGCGGTGGTCATCGACTTCCACGCCGAAGCGACCTCGGAGAAGATGTGCTTCGCGCATTTCGTCGACGGCCGCGCCAGCCTCGTCGTCGGCACCCATACCCACCAGCCGACCGGCGATCATCAGATCCTCAACGGGGGCACGGGTTACATTTCCGACGCCGGCATGTGCGGCGATTATGATTCCTCGCTCGGCATGGACAAGGAGGAGCCGCTCAACCGGTTCCTGTCGAAAGTGCCGAAAGGCCGCTTCGAGGCTGCGACTGGACCTGCAACATTGTGCGGTGTTGGCGTGACTATTTCCGACCGCACGGGCCTGACCGAAAAGATCGCGCCGTTTCGTCGCGGGCCGAGACTTGAAGAAACGGCTCCGTCTTTCTGGTCGTGACATTGATATAGAGGTTTGTAGTACCTAACTGCCGGCGACACTGCTCTAGATCGTAGAGGGGACGACCTCCATGCAGCTCATTGAGTTCCTGGCGCCGCATTTTCACTTTGTATCCGACCCAACGGCCTGGGTCGCGTTGCTGACGCTGGTGGTGCTGGAGATCGTGCTCGGCATCGACAATCTGATCTTCATCTCGATCCTGACCAACAAGCTGCCGGAGGCGCAACGGGCCCGCGCCCGCCGGCTCGGCATCTCGGCGGCACTGGTCATGCGGCTGGTGCTGCTTGCCACCATTTCGGTCATCGTCCAGCTGACGACGCCGGTGTTCACGGCATTCGACCATGGCTTCTCCTGGCGCGACCTGATCCTGATTGCGGGCGGCCTGTTCCTGGTGTGGAAGGCGACGAAGGAAATCCATCATACCGTCGATCCGGACGACCATCAGGACACGATGCTGGGCGAGACGCTCAAGATCTCGCTGGCTGGCGCGATCTTCCAGATCCTGCTGCTCGACCTGGTCTTCTCGATCGATTCCATCATCACCGCCGTCGGCATGACCGACGAGATCGCCATCATGTACATTGCGGTGATCGTGGCCGTCACCGTGATGATGCTGGCGGCGGGGCCGCTGGCCAACTTCATCGCCAGGAACCCCAGCATCGTCATGCTGGCACTGGGCTTCCTGTTGATGATCGGCATGACGCTGATCGCCGACGGCATGGGCTACCATGTGCCGAAGGGCTACATCTACGCGGCGATGGGGTTCTCAGCGTTGGTCGAGGGGCTCAACATGCTGGCACGGCGGCGCAGGAAAGCGAAATCCGGCGACGGGCATTGAGGCTGGTCCGCCGTGGGCTTTGCGCTTACCAGGCGTCGGGTTCGCGAACCATGTGAACGATGTTGGCAGGATTGGTGATCCAGCCGCCACGAAAGCCCTCGCCCAGGGGCTCGATGGCATCGCACCGCACGACACCGGCCTCGGCGAGCTGGGCGGCGGCGACTGAAAAGTCATTGGTGAACAGTTCCAGCCAGACCTCGGCCTGACTCGACATTGGCGCTTCATCGATCCACAGCCGGTTCGGACCGAGCTCGAAGCCGATGGCCGGTGCCTTGGCGGTAAACGGCTTCAGGCCGATGACGTCGCGGTAGAAGGCGATTGTTGCCTGGTACTGGTGCGGCGGCACCTTCATGGCGATGTTGATGCCTCCGCTGATTTTTGCAGTCATTGCTGGCTCCGTTGCTCAAACATTGGTCTCGTTGGCTGGTTCGCCCTTCATCTCGCTGCGGTAGTAGCCGTCACGCAGATTGATGCCGTATTCGACATAGGCCTTCATGCAGGCCAGCATTTGCGACCAGCCCTCGCAGTTGAGGTAGGATTTCTTCAAGCCGACCGCGCCTTCCTGCCAGCCGCTCTCGGCAATGGTGACGAAGGTGCCGCCATCGTCCAGCGGTTCGAAATTCATCTCGATGCGGGTCTTGTAGGCCGGCTTGCCGTCGGCATCGGTGGCGTCCCAGCGCAGCACGATGCGGCTGTCCCTGACCACCTCGTCGACCTCGACCGGCACCTTGCCCCACCAGACGACGCCAATGCCGGTTTCCAGCGGCGCGCTGGCGCCGCCGATGGTGGTGAAATAGCCGCTCAGCTTCTTCGGATTGACGACAGCGTCGAAGACTTCGGCGACCGGCCTGCCAATGCGTCCTGAAACCCGGAATCCAAGGGACATATCCACAGCTCCTTGCTTGATCGGCTCAAGGATATGTTATATAAAAATAACATGTCAAGCCGATCGCAAGATGACAATGTTTTCAAGGCGCTGGCGCATCCGCGCCGGCGCGAAATGCTGGATCAGCTGAAGGACGAGCCGAAGACCACCGGCATGCTGTGCGATGTGTTCCCCGACATCGACCGCTGCACCGTCATGCTGCATCTCAAGGTGCTGGAGGAGGCCGGGCTGATCGTTGCGCGCCGTGACGGACGCGAACGCTGGAACCATCTCAATTCCCTGCCGATCAAGCAGATCCATGATCGCTGGATCAGCCAGTATGCCGGCCATGCGCTCAGCATCATCGACCGGCTGAAGTCCGATCTGGAGGCATAAGGCGTTGCAGGGGATCGCCGCAACACGGCGCGCTGGACGAATTGAGCCGATTTATCTATAAGCCGGCCATTCCGACAGAGAACGCCGTGCTTCCGTGGGTTGCACCTGGGACGCTCTGAAATTTTGAATTCGAGCATTTCTGCGCAGGGCAAGGTGATCCACCTGGCTGCAGGATGCTCTAGCCGAGAAGACGACAGGGGTGCCATGGCTGGCCATTCACAGTTCAAGAACATCATGCACCGCAAGGGCCGCCAGGACGCGGTGCGGTCGAAAATGTTTTCCAAGCTGGCGCGCGAAATAACCGTTGCCGCCAAGAGCGGCACGCCCGATCCATCGATGAATCCACGCCTGCGGCTGGCGATCCAGAACGCCAAGGCCGTGTCGATGCCGAAGGACAATATCCAGCGCGCCATCAACAAGGCCTCGATGGGCGATGCCGAGAACTACGAGGCTGTGCGCTATGAAGGCTATGGCCCAGGTGGCGTCGCCGTCATCGTCGAGGCCTTGACCGACAACCGCAACCGCTCGGCGTCGAATGTGCGCGCCGCCTTTACCAAGGCCGGCGGCGCGATGGGCGAAACCGGCTCGGTATCCTTCATGTGGGACCGTGTCGGCGAGATCTACTATCCGGCATCGGCCGGCAGCGCCGACAAGGTCATGGAAGCGGCGATCGAAGCCGGCGCCGACGATGTCGAATCCGACGAGGAAGGCCACACGATCTATTGCGCCTTCGAGAATCTCGGCGAGGTGTCGAAGGCGCTGGAAACCGCGCTCGGCGAGGCTGAATCGGTGAAGCTGATCTGGCAGCCGCAGACCAATGTCCCGGTCGATGAGGAACGGGCACAGTCGCTGATGAAGCTGGTCGCCACGCTCGAGGACGACGACGACGTGCAAAGCGTCTACGCCAATTTCGAGGTCGACGACGAGACCTTGGCCAAGCTCAGCGCGGCGTGAGTTTCGAAATATTGTCGCCTTGCGCGATTGAAAACCCTGTTTGAATTGTCCAGCATCGCCCCGGTTTGACTGGGGGGAAGCGATGACAATTGGTGGAACCAGGGCCGAGATGCCTCGGGACAGCATTTTGGCGCGCCCTCGTGCCGGCTTTTGGCGGCGTTTTGGAGCGTTGTTATGTGATGCAGCCTTGGTGCTCATTCCGCTGCAAGTGGTCGTTGCCGTTCTATTTGGCGTGACCAACGGCCAGATCCAGGGAAGCTTTGGCTTCAAGACCACTGTTTGCAATTCACTTGATGTGCTTCCGGAGGGCCTCCAGCCGGCGCCGCCGGAAGGCTTTAATTCGATCGAGGATTGCCGGTCGTCCCTCCTCGGCCTTGTCACCGAGCGCAAGCTAGTCGTCGCGAAGACGACCGTAGAAGGCCATTCCAAGACCAGCTTCTTTCGGGAATACTGGCTTGATGCGGACGGCAGGCCGATCTATGGCGTCTTCGATGTAACCTGGATCGCCATCCTGGCACTGCTTGCGTACATGGCTTGCATGGAGTGGAAGACCGGAGGGACGTTTGGCAAGCGCGCGACAGGGATCAGGGTTGTCGACAGGGAGAATCCCGGCAGTATAGGCGTTCCCTTCGGTCGGGCCCTGTTGCGCCAGGTCGCCACCTATGGGGGCCTTGTTCCGATACTGATGCTCGGGGTTGGCACTGTCGTGCTGGTCAGAGACCCCGCTCAGCTCGAAGCACTGATGACTTCACGATCCTACTTGCTGCTGATGATCATTGCCGGTGTTGCGTGCGCGGCCTGGGCGATCTGGATCATGGTCTCACTTGCGAGAAGGCACGATCCCATCTACGACCGGCTGGCAAGAACGACCGTAGTGGTAAAATGACAGCGTTGCCCGCCATCCGCATCACCTATTGCACGCAGTGCCAGTGGCTGCTGCGCGCCGGCTGGATGGCGCAGGAGCTGCTCTCCACCTTCGGCACCGATCTCGGCGAGGTGACGCTGGTGCCCGGCACAGGCGGCGTCTTCACCGTCTCCTGCAACGACGTGCTGGTCTGGGACCGCAAGCGCGATGGCGGTTTTCCGGATGCGGCAAAGCTCAAGCAGCTGGTGCGCGACGTGATCGACCCGGATCGCGATCTCGGTCATTCCGATCGCAAGGGCCACACGTCGAAGGGACATGCGCAAAAAGACCCCGCCTGAGACGGGGTCCGAGTGTGTTTCGTAAGCGTCTCGTTCAGAGCAATGCGAAGATAAAGCAGGCCATCGCCACGATGGCGGTGATGGTGCGGATGTGGTTCCACATCACCCATTGGCTCAGATGGTTCGCCCACACGGCGGCGCCGTTGCTGCTGGCCGGGTCGACGGCGGCAAGCGCATCGTTGAGCGGCACGTTGAAGACCATGGTCACGATCGGGTTGCCGATCACGTAGATCACCGCGCCGGCGAATAGCCAGTACGAGCCGGACTGGGCCCAGCCCATGATGGCGGCGGCGATAAGCACCAGACAGAGCAGGCCGGTACCGAAAAGCGCCGTCATGAAAGTCGGCGTGATCACCGTGATGTTGATCGAATTCATCGCCGCGATGCCTTGCGGGACAGGCAGCCGGGCAAGTGCTGCCATGACGAAATTGGAAAAGGCGAAGAACACGCCGGCGACGAGGCCCGAGCCGATCGCGGCAATGATGGTGAGGGCGGGAAGAAGCTTGATCATCTCAGTTGCTCCAGACCAGGCTAGCGGCGGTTTCGGTTGCGTAGGCGGAAAAGTCTTTCGGCGCGCGGCCGAGCACGCGCTGGATACCGTCGGTGAGCGACTCGTTGCGGCCGTCGAGCACCTGGGTGAACAGTTCATCGAGCAGCCAGACGAATTCGGGTGGCAGTTCATGCGAGGCGACAGCGGTGGTGAACTCGTCATGCGAAATTCTGACAAAGCGGATGTCGCGTCCCGCCGCCTTGGCAATTTCGGCGACCGCGTCGGCGAAGCTCAAAAGCCGCGGCCCCGTGAGCTCATAGAGCTGGCCGATATGACCGGGCTTGGTCAGCACCGCTTCGGCGGCGTCGGCGATGTCGTCGACATCGACAAAGGGTTCGCCGACAGGTCCGACCGGCAGTGCCACCTCGCCTGCCAGCAGCGGCTCGACGAGAAAGCCTTCGCTGAAATTCTGCGAAAACCAGGCGCAGCGCAGGATCGTCCAGTCGGCCCCGGAAGCCTTCAGCATCTCTTCGGCGCGCTGGGCTTCCGTTTCGCCGCGGCCCGACAACAGCACCAGCCGGCGAACACCATGCTCCACGGCAAGGCGGGTGAAGGCACCGATCACTTCGGCGGCACCCGGCACGGCAATGTCGGGATAGTAGCTGATGTAGACCGCACTGACGCCCTCGAGTGCGGGAGTCCAGCTTGCCGGAGCTTCCCAGTCGAAGCGCGGCGTGCCGGAACGGGAGCCGATCCGTACCGGAATGCCGCGCGCCGTAAGCCGTTCAGCAAGACGGCGGCCGGTCTTGCCGGTGCCGCCGAGGATCAGGATTGGTTTGGTGTCGGTCATGGTGGTTTTCCTCCGTTTCAAAACATGAGTAATCCTCACATTTGCAAAACGTGATAAACCCTCGTATTTTGCGAGTCAAGCCATTTCCCCGGCGATTGTGCCGAATGCGTTATTGGAGACAGTCCATGGAAGGCACGCCGGCCAACGAGCAGATGGCTTCGCCACGGCGGGCGCCAAGCCAGCAGCGCAGCCGCGAGCGGGTGGAGCGCATGCTGGCCGCGGCCTCGGCGCTGATCACCGAGCAAGGCAGCGACGCCATGCGCATGGGCGAGGTGGCGGAGCGGGCAGGGGTGTCGATCGGCTCGCTCTACCAGTTCTTTCCCGACAAGCGGGCGATCATCTGGGCGCTGGCCGAGCGCTACACGGCCGAGAGCCAGGCCTGCATTTCAGCGGCACTCGCCAATGTCGGCGATGCCGAAGGCCTGCGGCGGGCTTTCTCGGACCTGGTCGATATCTATTACGGGCTGTTCCTGGCAGAGCCGGTGATGCGCGACATCTGGTCGGGCACGCAGGCCGACAAGGCGCTGCGCCAACTCGAACTCGCCGACAGCCGGGCCAATGCGGAGTTCCTCGTCGCGGTGCTGAAGCGCTTGCGTCCCGACGCCGACCCTGTCGCCCTGGAAACCACCGCGTTCCTCGTCTGGCAGATGGGCGAGGCGGCGGTGCGGCTGGCCATCTCGGTCGAGCGACAGGAGGGCGACAGGCTGGTCGCCGCCTACAAGCGCATGGCGCTGCGGGAGCTGCTGGCTGAGTAGGATGCTCTCTCACCCTCCCCCTCGTGGGGAGGGTCGCTGCGAAGCAGCGGGGTGGGGGCGGCGCAGACCCCCACCCGGACCTTCGGTCCGACCTCCCCACAAGGGGGAGGTGGGCCAAGCGTCAGCCCTAGGCGATCTACGTCGGTAGCAACAAAAAACCCGCCACAAGGGCGGGTTTTTGATCTGCAAGCCTTGTTTGGCTTAGAGGCCGAAACCTTCGAAGCGCTTCTTGAACTTCGACAGGCGGCCGCCGCGGTCGAGCAGGGTCTGCTGGCCGCCGGTCCAGGCCGGGTGGGTGGTCGGGTCGATATCGAGGTTCATCGTATCGCCTTCCTTGCCCCAGGTCGAACGGGTCGTGTACTCGGTGCCGTCGGTCATGACGACCTTGATGGTGTGGTAGTCGGGATGGATAGCGCTCTTCATGGCTCGGTTCCTGGCTTGCCGGCGCGGCTGACGGGCATGAGCCTGCGTCGATGCGCCTCTTTTTAAAACTCGAAGCCGCAGCTATTGAGGAGCCACGGCTTCTAAAACGGTCGGCGAGCCTATACATCAGGCGGAATTGAATCACAAGGCCGCGGCAAGCGCATATTGCGACGCCTAGAGCTGAAGCGGCTAGAGGAAACACCGAGATGGCGCAATCAAGCAGCGCAGACGAGCGCCGACGCTCGCTCAAGCCGCTCAGACGCCTGTTCCCCTATATCACGCAATATCGCACGCTGGTCGTCGGCGCCCTCATCTCGCTGGCCATCGCGGCGGCAACGACATTGGCGCTGCCGCTGGCCGTGCGGCGGATGATCGACCATGGTTTTTCGTCATCCAGCACCACCTTCATCGCCGAATACTTTGCCGCGCTGGTGGCGATGGCCGCCATGCTGGCGGCGGCATCGGCCTGCCGTTATTATTTCGTCATCACGCTGGGCGAACGCGTCGTCGCCAATATCAGGCGCGATGTCTTTGCGCATGTGACGACGCTGTCGCCTGCCTTCTTCGACACAGCGCAGTCGGGCGAGATCGTCTCGCGGCTCGCCGCCGATACCACGCAGGTCAAATCGGCGGTCGGCGCCACGGCCTCGGTCGCGTTGCGCAACGTCATCCTCGGCCTCGGCGCGGTGGGAATGATGGTCATCACCAGCCCGAAACTGTCCGGCCTAGTCATCGCAGCCATTCCCATCATCGTGCTGCCCCTGGTCGCCTTCGGCCGCTCGGTGCGGCGCAAGTCAAGGCAGGCGCAGGACACGCTTGCCGAGGCGACAGCCTATGCCAGCGAGCAGATCGGCGCGGTGCGCACGCTGCAGGCCTTCACCAATGAGAAACTGGTCACCGGGCGGTTTTCGGGCGCGGTGGAGGCTGCCTTCGAGGCTGCACGCGCTTCGATCTTCGCACGCTCCTTCCTCACCTTCTTTGCCATCTTCACCATCTTCTCGTCTGTCGTGGCGGTGCTGTGGTTCGGCTCGCGCGATGTGCTCGACGGCAATCTGTCGCCAGGCACGCTGGGCCAGTTCCTGCTCTATTCGGTGTTCGCCGCCGGTGCGCTCGGCGCGCTGTCGGAAGTCTGGGGCGAACTGGCCCAGGCGGCGGGCGCGGCCGAACGGCTGACCGAAATCCTCGCCGAGAAGCCGGCGATCCAGGCGCCGGCCGATCCGAAGCCGCTGCCGTCGGTTGCCAAGGGCGCGATCGTCTTCGACGACGTCTCCTTCTCCTATCCGGCAAGGCCCGACCGCGCCGCCGTCCATGGCTTGAGTTTTCAGGTCATGCCCGGCGAGACGGTGGCCATCGTCGGTCCTTCGGGGGCCGGCAAGAGCACGGTGTTTTCGCTGATCCTGCGTTTCTACGATCCCGAAACCGGCAAGATCCTGATCGACGGCGTCGACGTGCGCGAGGCTGATCCAGTCGCTGTTCGCGAGCGCATCGCCATCGTGCCGCAGGACGTCACCATCTTCGCGGCGAGCGCGCGCGACAATATCGGCTTCGGCCGGCCGGGCGCGGGCAATGCCGAAATCGAGGCTGCCGCGAAGGACGCGCTGGCCGACGAATTCATCCTCAAGCTTGAGAATGGCTATGACAGCCAGGTCGGCGAGCGCGGCGTCACGCTGTCCGGCGGCCAGCGCCAACGCGTGGCGATCGCCCGCGCCATCCTGCGCGACGCGCCGATCCTGCTGCTCGACGAAGCGACGTCGGCGCTCGACGCCGAAAGCGAGACGCTGGTGCAGACGGCGCTGGAGCGGCTGATGCAGGGCCGCACCACCATCGTCATCGCCCACCGGCTGGCAACGGTGCTGAAGGCCGACAGGATCCTGGTCATGGATGGCGGCCGCATCGTCGAGGAAGGCACGCATCAGAGCCTGGTGGCCAAGGGCGGCATCTATGCCAGGCTGGCCAAGCTGCAGTTCGAGACCGGCGCCAGCGCCTTCAGGGGCGCGGCGGAGTAGGTTACGGCGGGCTGTTACCGTCTGCCGAATCCGGATGGCACGATGGCCGATTTCATCCGCCGTAGCGCTGCTTCAGGTGATTGACGAAATACACGGCATTGAGCTTTTCGCCGGTGGCGCGCGCGAGCAGGTCCGGTGTCGACCAGCGCGACCCCTGCGACCATATCTTCTCGCGGCGCCAGTCGTTGATGGCAGCGAAATTCCCTTTCGCCAGGTCGTCATCGGCGGAAGGGTGTTCCCGGGTCAGCGTGGCCCATTGCTGCGCCGCCATCATAGCGCCCAGCGTGTAGGACGGGAAGTAGCCGAAGGCGGCGCCCGGCCAATGCACGTCCTGCATCGGCCCGTCGGCCGGATTGTCAATCGTGGAGAGGCCGAGATAGTCGCGCATCTTGGCATCCCAGGCTTCGGGAAGATCAGCCACCTCCAGCCTGCCCGAGACCAGCTCCTGCTCCAACTCGTAGCGCAGGATGACATGCAGGGGATAGGTCACCTCGTCGGCGTCGACGCGGATCAGGCCGCGCTCGACGCGATGCACATGCGGCAGGAGATCGTCGAGTGACCAGGCCTCGCCGAGATGCTTCTCCACCACCGGCAGCGCCCAGCGCCAGAAGGCGGGATTGCGGCCGATCTGCTTTTCGACGAACAGACTCTGGCTTTCATGCACGGCCATGCCGCGCGCCTTGCCCAGCGGCCAGTGCGACCATGCCTTCGGCAGGTTCTGTTCATAGAGCGCGTGGCCGGTCTCGTGCAGCACACCCATCAGCGCCGACAGGAAATCGGATGTCTTGTAGCGGGTGGTGATGCGCACGTCGCTGGGCACGCCGCCGCAGAAGGGATGGTGCGACACCGACAGCGAGCCGTGCGTCAGGTCGAAACCGACCGCGGCCATCATGACAAGACCGAGTTCGCGCTGCTTGTCGATCGCATAGGTACCCGAAAGCGGCTTCAGCGGATGCTTGCGCAGCCGCGCCTCCTGGATCGCCAGTGCCTCCGGTACGAATCCCTTGAGGAAGGCTTTCAGGTCGGCGAAGACCGGGGTGATGTCCGCGGTGCGGTTGCCTGGGTCGAATTGCTCCATCAGCGCATCGTAGGGGGCGAGGTCCAGCACGTCGGAGCGCAGAGCCGCCTCTTCGCGCACCAGCGCCACCACGCCCTCGAGCGCCGGCTGGAAACCGGCCCAATCGTTCTTGGCGCGCAGGTCGCGCCACAGCTGCTCGCAACGCATGCGCGCCGTCGTCTGGCGTTCGACGAATTCGACAGGCAGGCAGGTCAGGTTGGTGTATTGCCGCCGCAATTCGCCGAGCGCCGCGCGCTGCTCGTCGTCGAGCGCCTCGGCTTCGGCGGCGGCGATCCAGTCCGATATCTCCGGTGCGGTCGCCCTGGTGTGGTACATGCCGGCCAGTGCCGCCATCGCCTCGGCACGCTTCTCGCCGCCGCCGACGGCCATATGCGTCGCTTCGTCAGCGCCGAGGATGGCCAGTGCATGCTCAAGCGCTTCGAGCTTGTGGCCGAGGTCGTCGAGTTTCTGAAAGGACATGGCGACTTCCGTGATTGAGGACGGCGCGAAAAGACACCAACGCAAAAGCGTTGGCAACCCTCAGATACCTCCCGGCAGATGCACCTTGCGCAGGCGATGCCACACATGAAATGCTGCGGGCGACGCGTGCAGGGGGGAGCAAATGGTCGGCAACATCCTGGTCGGGCTGGTGGCCTTGATCCATGTCTACATCGTCTATCTCGAGATGGTGCTTTGGGACACGCCGAGCGGGCACAAGACATTCCGCCTGACGCCCGAATTCGCCAGGGCCTCGAAGGTGCTCGCCGCCAATCAGGGCCTCTACAACGGATTTCTCGCCGCCGGTCTGATCTGGGGGCTTTACCTCGGCGCCGCCGGGTTTCAGGTCAAGGTCTTCTTCCTGTTGTGCGTGGCCATTGCCGGCCTCTACGGCGCGGCGACGGTCGGCCGCAAGATACTGTTCATCCAGACCGTGCCGGCGGTGGTCGCCCTGGTCGCGCTCTGGCTTGGTTGGTAGGCAGGCTTGGTTGGTAGGTAGACTGGGCCGGCGAGGAAAAAGGACGCCCGCGGGATTGGGGTCCCGAAGGCGCCAGGTGGTCCCTTCCTCTTGGACCGTTCCGGAGGGCTCAGCCGTTCGGATAGTTTCCGCCGTCGGAACCATCGCCCATCAGGAAGCCGCTGCCGGTATCGACCCTCAGCCGCTGGTCGACATTGTCGAGATGATGCAGCAGATCACGATACTGCGCGGCCGGTATCCTGCCATGATCCGATGCGGCTATCTTCTCGGCGGCCTGGCTGATCTGGTTGGTGCGCATTTCCAGGTGTTCCGCCACGGCCGGGGTGATGTTGTTGGCTTGCCTGGCGTCGATGATGCCCTGGCGGACGCCTTGAGCCTGCTCAATGAGGGCCTCGACACGCGGACCCGTCAAGTCGGTCGGGGCGGTCGCGTCGAGAGCACCCTTGTGATGGCCCGCGGCATAGGCGCCGGCGAGCGGAATGGCGATAAAGAATGCGGTCAGTGCTGCAGTTCTGAGCGTGGGGTTAAAAGAGCGCATCGTCGCGTCTCCTCCAGAAGAGGAAGGCAGCGGTTCTTTCGTCTACCTTCCAGCCGCGGGCCGTCGGGTTCCGTCGCGTCGCGATGGGAGGCATCGCCGGCGGTTCTCGGCCCTGGGCGGCAGGCTAGGAGCGCTCCGGCGGGAAGTGTAATTAAAAAAAGATAATCTTTTCAGGCCTTGCCGGCACCCGTCTGCGCCCTAGAGTTGAGCCGTCGAACAAATTCGCGTGACATCGCGTGATGATGGTTCAACGTTCGGTGAGCTTCAGTTCAATGCGGCGGTTCTTGTTGCGCGCCTCGTCGGTATCGGCGGGGTCGAGCGGCTGGAACTCGCCAAAGCCGGCGGCGACCAGCCGGTTGGCCGGCACGCCGTTCTCGATCAGGAACTTAACCACCGAAGTCGAACGCGCCGTCGACAGCTCCCAATTGTCGCGGTAGCGGCCGGTGCCGGAGAGCGGCTTGTTGTCGGTGTGGCCGTCGACACGCAGCACCCAGTTGATCTCCGGCGGAATCTCCTTCTGCAACTCGATGATGGCGTCGGCGAGTTTCTTCATCTCGACCTTGCCGGCATCGTTGATGACCTCGGAGCCGGTCGGGAACAGCACTTCCGACTGGAAGACAAAACGGTCGCCGACAATGCGGATGTTCTCGCGGTCGGCGAGGATCTCGCGCAGACGTCCGAAGAAGTCGGAGCGGTAGCGGTTCAATTCCTGCACGCGCTGCGCCAGGGCGACGTTGAGGCGGCGGCCGAGATCGGCGATCTTGGTGTTGGAATCGCGGTCGCGGGCCTCCGAAACGTTGAGCGCGTCCTCGAGTGCTCCAATCTGCTTGCGAAGTGCGGCGATCTGCTGGTTGAGGATCTCCACCTGGCTCAGTGCCTGCTGGCTGATCTGGCGCTGGCTGTCGAGTTCGCCGCCCAGTTCCGCGGCACGCTGGTTGGCGGCGTCGCCAGCGCCGGCCCCTTGCGCCAGCAATTGCTCGAGCCGGCTCTTCTCCGCCTCCGCCGCCGACAGCGACGCCTGCAGGTTGGCGAGTGAATCCTCCTTGTCCTGCGCCGTCGAGCGCTCCAGGGCCAGAAGCTGGGTCAGTTCGTTGATCTGCGAGTTGAGGCGATTGAGCACCGTGTCCTTGCCGGAGATTTCGCGGCCGAGCAGGAACTGCGCCAACACGAAAACGGTGAGCAGGAACATGATGGCGAGCAGCAGCGTCGACAAAGCGTCGACAAAGCCCGGCCAGTAGTCGATGCGGCGATCGGTACGCCGGCCCCTGGCAAGCGCCATGTCAGTGCACCCCGGGCTTCTTCAGGGCGTCGGCGATCTTTTCCAGCGTGTTGCGCATCGCCTTCTGTTCATCGGACTGGGCCTCGACCCAGTCGCGCATGATCTGCTGCTCGGAGCGCATGTTCTTGACCAGGCCGGAAATGCCGTCGGCGAGATTGGCCATGGCGGTGGCGACACGAGGATTGGAGCCGCCGCCATTCTCCTGCATGCTGCGCAGCCGCTCCGATAACAGGCGGATTTCGTCAGACGGCTCGGACTTGGCCGGATCTGAGACGACGATGTCGGAAGAGAGATCAGTGACCGAGGACAGCCAGTTCTCAAGCTCGGTGTAGAAGCGCGTCTGGGCGCGGCCCGCCTGCAAATCGAGGAAGCCAAGCACCAGCGAACCGGACAGGCCGAACAGCGAGGATGAGAAGGCTGTGCCCATGCCGGCCAACGGCGCCGACAGGCCCTGCTTCAGGGAATCGAGCACCGCGGCGGCATCACCCGTGCCGGGGTCGAGCGACTCGATGGTCTCGCGAATCGAACCGATCGTGTTCAACAAGCCCCAGAAGGTGCCGAGCAGGCCGAGGAACACCAGCAGGCCGACAAGGTAGCGCGAGGTGTCGCGGCTTTCGTCGAGGCGCGTGGCGATGGAATCCAGCATTGTGCGCATCGAAGAGGTTGAGAAGGCCATGGTCGAGGAACGGCCGATCATGGCTTTCATCGGCGCCAGCAGCACCGGTTCGATGGTTTCCGAGCCGGCGCGGAAGGAGTTGACCCAGCGCACCTCGCGAAACAGCCTTCCGACCTGGGCGAAGGCGAGCAGGATGCCGACCACCAGCACGCCGATGATCAGGCCGTTGAGGCCGGGATTGGTGACGAAAGCCGTCGAGATCTGGCGGGTCAGGATGGCGGCAATGAAGGCGACGATGGCCAGGAAGATGACCATGGTCAGCAGGAACACCTGCGGACTCGACAGTTTATGCGGATCGTAGATCAGTACGTCGGAGCGCCTGCCCATGCCGAAGGATCTGAGAAAAGCCATCCGTGCCCCGTTTCCGATGCTCTATTTGCCTTTACGCAATTCCGAACGGGAAACCGCTCACACTTTCCCTGGAATTGGTCCAGCGCCGCCGATCACGTAGTTGGCGACTCTAAACGGAATTGTGACCAAATTGAATGGCGCTTGGCAATATTGCCGCGAGGGGATCAGAAGCGGTTAATCACCAGGCAGTCGACCATGGCCGCCAGATGCAGGCCCGCTCCAGTGACCACGAAGCCGTGCCACAGCGCGTTGTGGAAACGCAGCCCCTTCCAGGCGAAGAAGATGACGCCGCAGGAATAGACGACGCCACCGGCGACGATGAGCACGATCGAGGTCGTCGGCAGTGTCGCGACGAGTGGCTTGACCAGGACGATGCCGCTCCAGCCGATGGCGAGATAGAAGACGATCGCCAGCCGGTCGAAACGGCCGGGAAAGAAGACCTTGATGGCGATGCCTGTCGCCGCCGCGATCCAGACCAGCGCGATCATCCAGTGGGCCAGCGGCGAGCCGTCGAGCTGGGCCAGAAAAGGCGTGTAGGTGGCGGCGATGAGAAGATAGATCGCGGCGTGATCGAAGCGTCGCAAAACCCATTTGGCCGGTGACGATACCGGCCACAAATTGTAGGCCAGCGAGACCGAGAGCACGGTGAGCAGCGAAACGACATAGAAGGCGGCGGCAACGTACTCGCCGGGTCCGACCCGAAACGCCGCCAGCGCCAGCAGCGCCGAACCGGCCGCGATCGCCAGCACGATGCCGACAGCATGGACAATGCCGTCGGCGATCATCTCCGCGCGGGAGTAGTGCCAGCGCCCGACAAAGGGGATTTCGAGTTGCGGCGGTGTGTCAGCCATCAATCGTCCTGCGTCACCCCATATCTGGGCAACCGCCGGACAGTATTTCAAGCTTAGATGGCGGTTTTGCGACTGCGGCCGTTCAGCGCGGCGGAAGGCCTTACCGGGGTGCGAGGGGCTTCTTCACCGTCTTCAGCAGCGCGCGCTGGATGACCTCGTTGCCGGCGACGACGGAGCCGTTGTCCAGCATGTCCTGCCCGCCATCCATGTCCGAGACGAAACCGCCGGCTTCGCGGATCAGCAGCAGGCCGGCGGCGATGTCCCAGGCCGACAGGCCGATTTCCCAGAAACCGTCCATGCGGCCGGCGGCGACATAGGCAAGGTCGAGCGAGGCCGAGCCAAGGCGCCTGATGCCGGAAACCTCGGCCATGACATGGCGCAACTCGATCAGGAAATTGCCGTGCTGGCCGCGCCCCAGATGCGGTACGCCGCAACCGATGACGGCGTCGACCAGCTTGGTGCGGCCGGCGACGCGCAGGCGGCGGTCATTCAGGAAGGCGCCACCGCCGCGCTCGGTCGTATAGAGCTCGTCCATGGCCGGATTGTAGATCACGCCGGCAACGATCTGGCCCTGACGCTCCAGCGCGATCGAGACGGCGAAAAGCGGAATGCCGTGCAGGAAATTGGTGGTGCCGTCGAGCGGATCGACGATCCAGCGGTGCTGGCTGTCGTCGCCGGCGACCGCGCCGCGCTCTTCCATCAGGAAGCCGTAGCCCGGGCGCGCCTTCGACAATTCGGCGAAGACGATGTCCTCGGCCTTGCGGTCGGCCTGGCTGACATAGTCGCCCGGACCCTTCATCGAGACCTGCAGGTTCTGCACTTCGCCGAAGTCGCGCGACAGCGAGCGGCCGGCCTTCATTGCGGCCTGGACCATGACGTTGAGAAGGGCTGAGCGTGCCATATCGTTGAAACTCCAAAAGCCTGGGGCGGATAAACTCAAATTGGATCGCGACCCCGCTTCATCTGCTTGTCTTTGCACGCATGATCTTGTCCGAAAAGTCTGCAACTTTTCGGGATCATGCTCTAGTCGGCGCGCCGCACGTAAGTGATTTCGTTGGTGTCGACGATGATGCGTTCGCCGGCGCCGATGAAGGGCGGCACCAGCACGCGAATGCCGTTCTCCAGCACCGCCGGCTTGTACGAGGATGCCGCCGTCTGGCCCTTCACCACCGGATCGGCCTCGGTGATGGTCAAGGTCACATAGTCGGGTAGCGAGATGCCGATCGGCCTCTCCTCATAGAGCTGGACCGTCACCATCATGCCGTCCTGCAGGAACGCGGCGCGGTCGCCGACGAAATCCTTGTTCAGTTCGAGCTGTTCGTAGCTCTGGGTGTCCATGAACACCAGCGCGTCGTCCTGCTCATAGAGGAAGGAAAAATCCTTCAGGTCGAGGCGGATCTGTTCGACCGTCTCGGCCGAGCGGAAGCGCTCGTTGAGCTTGGTGCCGTTGATGAGGTTCTTCAGTTCGACCTGGTTGTAGGCGCCGCCCTTGCCGGGCTTGACGGTGTTGGTCCTGACCGCAACCCACAGGCCGCCATCGTGCTCGATGACATAGCCGGGACGGATTTCGTTGCCATTGATCTTGGCCATGATGATGGGATCCGGAATGAGATTTTCGCCTGGACAAGCGATTTAGGGGCTCCCAAGACCACAAATCGTCCGGAGAGGCAAGGGAGCGGTCAGCAATGGCCCGGCGCCGGGCGATTGTACGAGCGCCATCACGGCAGGCGGTTCGCCTTCTGCAAGGCTTGCTTGGTCTGGTCGTCGCTCAGCCCTTGCAGGAAGTCGTCCATGTCGGGGTCGATGAGACCGGCGCGGCGGGCGACGATGTACCAGGCGCCGGCGAGCACGAGGTCCGGGTCGGTGCCGATGCCTTGCATATAGAGTTTCGCCAGGCGGTTCTGGGCGGCAACATTGCCGCCCTCGGCGGCCTGCTTCGTCCAGCCGAAAGCCGATTTCAGGTCACGGGCGCCGCCGCGCCCTTCGATCATCCAGGCGGCGAGATCGATCTGCGCGGTGTCATAATTCTGCCGTGCGGCCTGCGCCAGGAAGCGCCTTGCCTGCGCATCGTCGCGCGGCTTGCCGCCGACGCCATTGGCGTAGATCTGGGACATGGCGTACTGCGCGTCGGGGAGGCCGGTCGCGGCGGCGCGCTCATAATAGGAGACCGCTTTGGCCAGGCCGGCGTCACCGGGATCCTGCTGGACCAGCATCTGCGCGAAATTGAACTGCGCCAGCTGGTTGCCGGCTTCGGCCGCGGCCTGCATCAGGGCATAGGCCTCTTTCGTGTCCTTCTTGACGTAGCGGCCGTCGAGCAGCATCAGCGCGTACTGGAACTGTGATTCTGGCACGCCCTGTTCGGCGGCGGCGGCGTACCATTTGGCGGCCTCGGCTGTATTGAGAGGTACGCCCAGCCCGCGCGACAGGATCTCGGCCACCAATGTTTGCGCCGCCGGGTCGCCATTTTTTGCGCGGACCAGCGCAAGGTTGTAGGCCGTCTTGTAGAGCCCGCGCTGGAAGGCGCCGTAGGCCGCGTCCGCCGGCTTGGCCCCGAAGCGGTCGGGATTGATGCTGTCGGCCGAGGGCAGCGGCGCCGGCTCCGCAGTGGTGGCGGGTTGTGGCAGCTGCTTTTCGATCGGCTTGTCGGTGTGCACGCCGACTTCGGGCTTGGGCTGCGGCAAGGGAATCGTTTCGGCGGCGGCGGCCTGGATCATGACCGCTGCAAGCAAGGCCTGAAGGGGAAGCCTCACCGGAGCCACATCAGTCCTCGAAGCGCGGCGCGGTTTCGTCGAGCAGCGCATTGGCCCGGCCTATTGCCGCTTGCGGATCGACGCCATCGGCGAACACCGCGCTCGACAGCGCGACGAACTCGGCACCGGTGGCGGCCACTTCCACGACGGAAGCCAGATCGGATCCGGCCATTACGATGCAGGGGATCTGGATCATTTGCGCCCACCACTCGCCCAGTGACAGATTGCGCGGATGCGGCTCCGGCTTGTTGTCGTAGCCGAAGCGGCCGAAGAAGACGTAGTCCGGCCTGACCTCACCGAGTTCGAGTGCGTCGTCCCGCTTCTTGGCGCCGCCGGCGCCGACCATCATCTTCGCCTGGAAATGTTCGATCGTTTCGGCGAGTTCGGCCTTGGACGCCTCGACATGGATGCCGTCGGCCTGGACACGGCCCGCGATGCGGGTGTCGCCGGCGATGATCACGGCCACGCCCGCGGCCTGGGCCGTCGGCACGATCTGCTCGGCAAAAGCCTGGAAGGAGGCCTCGTCCATGCCGTTCTCGGGCAGGATCAGCGAGGCGACGTCGCCGCCGTCGAATGCGTTGGCGATGCGGGCGGCCGGCACGCCGGGCGGCGCGATCAGCACGATGCGGCAACGATTTGGGGGTGTGGCGTCGTTCATGGTTCTTCGATCCCGGGTTTCGCCTATGCCGGGCGAAGATGGTTGGATTGCGGCATAGAGCAAACTGCCCGCTTTGAACAGGCGGGCAGCCGGGATGGCGATTTTTGCCGGCGGGCTGCCGGCGGGCGGACCCTACTCGATCGGCTGGGGGCTCGTGACGGACGGTTTCGGCTTCCACAAGGACCAGCCGAGATTCATGCCGGCCGCGGCGATCAGGATGGCGGCGGCGCCGACGATCTGGCTCAGATGCAGCCGGTGGCCGAAGGCGACGACATCGACCAGGATGGCGACGACCGGATAGATGAAGGACAGCGATCCCTGCAGATGCGTCGGCAGCTTCTGGATGGCACCATACATCAGGATGTACATGAGACCGGTGTGGACGATGCCGAGCGTCGCCAGCATGGCCCAGCTCCACGGGTCGGCGGGAAGATGCGAAAGATCAGCGAAGGGGGCCAGCATGACGACGCCGACGCAGACCTGGATCAGCGCGATCAGATGCGGCGGCGTGCCCTTGAGCTTCTTGGTGACGATGGCCGCGACGGCCCAGAAGAAAGCCGCGGCCAGTGCCATCAGGATGCCGGCAAAATAGTTGGTGCCGACATCGCCGGCGTCAGGGGCGGCCTCGACGATCAGCACCATGCCGGCGAAGGCTATTATCAGCCAGGTCAGCTTGGTCAGCGTCAGCCGTTCGGCGAAGAAGAGCGTGCCGAAGCCGACCAGCATGAAGGGCTGGGTGTTGTAGACGGCGGTGGCGATCGAGATCGACGCGCGCGAGAAAGCGCTAAAGAGCAGAACCCAGTTGATGACGATGGCCGCGCCGCCAAACGCGGCCAGGCCGATGACGCGCAGGGGCAGCTTGTCGCGCAGCAAGCCGAGCGATGTGCAGATGACAAGCAGTGTCGCCGCGCCGAACGCGCAGCGCCAGAACACGACGTCCATGATCGGTTGGCCGGACATGATGACGAACCATCCGATCGTGCCCAGGATCGTCATTGCGGCCGACATCTCGACCGTGCCGCGTACCGTATCGTTCATGATGAGCCTCTAACCTGTTGAGGCGTCATATTCTCATGCGAGGTGGCGGCTTTCCATCTTGCGGAAAAGGTCATATTCAGAGATGGCCTAATTATATTAGGCTACTGCTGCGAATCTGTGAGAAATCTGAAATGCTTGATGATCTCGACCGAAATCTCCTCGAAATCCTGGTGAGGGATGCACGGACCTCGCTGAAGGAGTTGGCCGCCCAGGTCGGACTGTCGTCGCCGAGTGTTTCGGAGCGGCTCCGGCGGCTCGAGGAGCGCGGCGTCATCCGGGCGTTCACCGTCGAGATCGATCCCCTGGCGCTCGGCTATACGCTGCAGGCGATCGTGCGCATCAAGCCTTTGCCGGGCAAGCTGCACATCGTCCAGAAGCTGATCGAGGAGATTGCCGAGTTCGCGGAATGCGACAAGGTGACGGGCGACGACTGTTTCGTCGCCCGTCTGTTCGTGCGCTCGATCGGCGACCTCGACGGCATTCTCGACCGCATTGCCGACAAGGCCGAGACCAGCACCGCCATCATCAAGGCGCAGCCGATCCGGCGGCGGCCGCCGCCGCTCGGGGCGCCGGCCTGATCGTCTTGACCCCGCAAGGCCGGGGTGGAAATGCGCGGCCTGTCCCCCAGATGTCGATCTTCCGCCAGAGGATTGGCTGAGAGACGAGGAAGAAAACATGGCGCAAAATATCTACGACCAGCCGGAGTTCTTCGCGGGCTACAGCCAGCTCGGCCGGTCGATCGAAGGCCTGGACGGTGCCGCCGAATGGCCGGCGCTACGCGCGATGCTCCCTGAAGTCGGCGGCTTGCGGATCGTCGACCTCGGCTGCGGTTTCGGCTGGTTCTGCCGCTGGGCGCATGACAATGGAGCGAGCCACGTCCTTGGGCTGGACTTGTCGGAAAAGATGCTGGCCCGGGCAAGAGCCGCCGGCCCGGACACGGGCATCACCTATCAGCGGGCCGACCTCGACCATCTCAGCCTGCCGGCGGGCGGATTCGATCTCGCCTACAGCTCGCTTGCCCTGCACTATGTCGAGGATGTCGCGCGCCTGTTCAGGACGGTGCATCAGGCCCTGTCGCCCGGCGGGCATTTCGTCTTCTCCACCGAACATCCGATCTACATGTCCCCGACCAGGCCGGGCTGGGTGGTCGATGCCGAAGGCCGCCGGACATGGCCTGTCGATCGCTATCTGGTGGAAGGTCCGCGCAAAACAGACTGGCTGGCCAAGGGCGTGGTGAAACACCACCGCACCATCGGCACGACGCTCAACGCGCTGATCAAGTCCGGCTTCACGATCGGGCATGTCGAGGAATTCCGTCCCACGGATGCGCAGGTCGCGGCCAAGCCCGAACTGGCTGAAGAACTCGAGCGGCCGATGTTCCTGCTGGTCTCGGCGCGTCGATAGGATAGTCGAAAGGACAAGGGCGTCATTGGCCAGGCGCGCCCTGCCTGGATTTGCTGTCGCTCCGCTCAGAATTCTGGGCTATTCAGGCGGTGACGCACCTTCCCTCCAGACCAGTCCCATCCCATGTCAGGCCTGCTTCTCGATCCGTGGTTCTACGCGGCCGCCGTTCCGGCGGTCATTCTGGTCGGCCTGTCCAAGGGCGGTTTCGGCGGCGCTGTCGGTTTCGTCGGCGTGCCGCTGATGGCGCTGACCATTCCACCGGTGCAGGCGGCCGCCATCCTGCTGCCGATCCTGTGCCTGATGGACATTGTCTCGGTGTGGACATGGTGGGGCGTTTACGACCGCAAGATGCTGGTCGACATGATGCCGGGCGCCGTCATCGGCATCGGCCTCGGCTGGCTGACGGCGGCACTTGTCACCGAGGAGGCGGTGCGGCTCATCGTCGGCGCCGTCGCCATCATCTTCGTGCTGCGCTGGCTTTACCTGCAGTTCCGCCATGGCTCCGACCACGCCACCGAACCTAACCGCGTGGCCGCCGCCATCTGGGGCACGGTCGCCGGTTTCACCAGCTTCGTCGCCCATGTCGGTGGCCCGCCTTTCCAGGTTTATGCGCTGCCGATCCGGCTCGACCCCAAGGTGCTGTCGGGCACGGCCGCGATCTTCTTTGCCGCGACCAATGCGTTGAAGCTCATCCCCTATTTCGCGCTCGGCCAGTTCGACACCGCCAATCTGACGGCATCCGCCGTGCTGATGCCGCTCGCGCCACTGTCGACCATCGCCGGCGCCTGGCTGGTGCGGCGCATGCGGCCGGAGGTCTTTTATCCCTTCACCTACGCGACCGTGGCCGTCGTGGCGGTCAAGCTGCTGTGGGACGGCCTTGCCGGCCTGATGTAGCGGGCGAGGCGGCTGCCCAGCCGCTCTCACCGTCAGAGGGATCAGGCGGCGCTGGGCACGAGGCGACGGTTGCCGCCAAGGGCCAGCGTGGCGCCCACCGCGATGACCAGCGCCATGCCGGCGAGGATGCCGATGTCATGCGTGGTCGGCTTGAGCACCATGTCGGCGACGATCACCAGCATCACGGCATAGTCGAAGCGCGCCGCGCTCATCATGCGCTGACCAATGGCAAGCACAGCCGGCGTGACGCCCTCCTTGGCGATCATCGCGCCCATGCGCTCGCCGGTTGGCTTGAAGATGAACATGCCGATCGAGAAGGTCATGGCGTAGCCGACCAGGCCGATGACGATCCACAGGTCGGAGAAGCCGACCCAGAAGCCGCACATGATGAGGCCGAAGATCAGGGTGAGCATCGACATCGGCGCGAAGAAACACCCGCCCAACTGCCCGCTGGCGCGCATCGCCTGAAGCTTGTCCGCGATGTTGCCGGCGCGCTCGGCAAGCACGCCGAGCAGGAACAGCACGAAGCCGCCTCCGACCCACAAAATGGCCGAGACGATGTGGAGAAATTTGACGATCGAATACCAGTCCATCGGTAGCTCCTGGGTATTTCTGGTGGTTTTGCGGCGGAGCGGAGATGCGCCAGCCGTCAGAGGAGCGGGCGTTTAGCGTGGCGCCTGTTTCGGAACGATGTCGCGAAAAAACAGCCTTTGTTTCGGCGGTTTTCGGCTTGCGCCGGTTCTCAACATCCACCGATGCGCGGCTGCATTTTCTGCTATCGTGAGAAGTGCGGGAAGGGGGCGGCGCGACATCGTCCAGAAACATTTGCCGATGCTAGTGCGCCGAGCCGGAAGCCCGGTGGCGACAGAAATCGCCTGACGATCAACCCATTCCCGAAAACGGGAAAAGGCAATTCGAGGGGACAAGCATGCAAGGGGTAGCACGGAATTTCTTTACGCTGGCCGTCATCTATTCGCTGTTCGGCATGGCGCTCGGCATTCACATGGCCATCAGCGAAGACCACGGCCAGATGCCGACCCATGCCCATACGATGGTGGCCGGCTGGCTGATGTCGGCGGTCTTTGCCTTCTTCTATCATCTGTTTCCGGCTGTCGGGCAAAAGATGATCGCCGTCGTTCACTTCTGGCTGACGGCAATCAGCGGGATCGGGCTCATGATCGGCCTCTACATCCTGCTTGCCGGCAATCCGGCAATCGAACCGCTGCTGGGGATCGCTTCGATCGGCTTCTATGCAGGCATGCTTCTGTTTGCCTTCATCTCCTTGCCGGTGGTCTGGAAGAAGGCCTGAGCAGAGCGGGAAACTGACTTGCGGCCTGTGCTGTTACGGCACAGGAATGGGGTGTTCGGTCAAAAAACTTCGGTGCCGTTAAAGGTTCATTAAGCTTTACAGGCGTTTACTATGTGCATCCAGTGATCTGGATTCTTACCGAGTGGTTGGAGCCACTTTGTTTGACGCCTCCCTGTTAAACTCCTGAGAGCCGCCTTATCCGCGGCTCTTTTTTTGTCCGCATTCCGGCGGCACCCCGCGCGGCGGATGGCTGTTAACCTTCTGTTAAACATGTGCTTGCCTTCACCCCCGGCGAAGCGCATTTTCAAGCTTCAGTTATATAGGGTGCCGGGTGTATCGGCAGTGAACCGAATCGGCCGGTCGCAAGTGCAGGGGCGTATCAATGAACGAGCCTTCGAAGGGCAGTGCGAAAACCGTGAAGCTGGCGGAACGCCGGGTTTTTTCGCACTCCTTCAAACCGCTTTACCAGGAAGGCATGGGGCTGGTCGAACAGGCGGCGGAATATCTCGATGGCAAGGGCCGCGCCGAGGCCAAGAAACTGTCTCGGCTGGCGGCCACGCTCTACGCGGCCGAATCGATGCGGCTGACCACCAGGCTGATGCAGGTTGCCTCTTGGCTGCTTTTGCAGCGCGCGGCCAATTCCGGCGAAATGACCCGCGACCAGGTCGCGTCGGAAAAGTCCAAGGTGCGCCTCGATACCGCTTCCGCGCATGACGAAGCCGCCGGCTGGGCCGAACTGCCCGAGGATTTCCTCGACCTCGTCAACCGCTCGCTTCGCCTGCAGGCACTGGTGCGCCGCATGGATGACGAAATCTACGGCGACGGCGCCGTGGTCGACATGCAGCCGTTGAGCCGCCGGCCCAATCCGGTTTCGGATCAGATCAGCTTGCTCAATACGGCGTTCGCCCGCAACTAGGCGACTTCGGAAATTTCCGGCTCGACAGGTCACTGTTTCCGGTTTGTTCACATTTCGCTGGCATCGCTGTCCGCCCAGGAGGTAAAGTTACCGTATGGGGGACGCGATTCGCATCATTGGCATCGATCCGGGGCTCAGGCGCACCGGCTGGGGCATCGTCGAGAGCCTCGGCAATTCGTTGCGCTTCGTCGCCTCGGGCACCGTGCGCTCCGAGGACAAGGCGGCGCTGGCGACGCGGCTCTGCCAATTGCATGACGGACTCGCCGAAGTCCTGCATGCGGCAATGCCGCATGAGGCGGCCGTCGAACAGACCTTCGTCAACAAGGATGCCGTGGCGACGCTGAAGCTCGGCCAGGCGCGCGGCATCGCCATGCTGGTGCCGGCACGGGCCGGCCTCGTCGTCGCCGAATACGCGCCCAATGCTGTCAAGAAGGCGGTGATCGGTGTCGGCCATGGCGACAAGAAGCAGATCCACATGATGGTGAAGGTGCTGCTGCCGAAGGCGACCTTCGATACCGAACATGCCGCCGACGCGCTGGCCATCGCGATTTGCCACGCGCATCACCGGCAGAGCGCCGCCTATCGGATGGCGCTTGCGTCATGAGAGGCTGTTGGAAATGATCGGCAAGCTCAAGGGCACGCTGGACGAGATCGATGAGGATCATTGCATCGTCGATGTGCATGGCGTCGGCTACGTCGCCTATTGCTCGGCGCGCACGCTGGCCGCGCTGCCTTCGCCCGGCGAGGCGGTGGTGCTGTTCATCGAGACCTATGTGCGCGAGGACATGATCCGGCTTTACGGCTTCCAGTCGGCGCTGGAGCGCGAATGGTTCCGGCTTTTGATGAGCAATGTGCAGGGCGTAGGAGCCAAGGTGGCGCTGGCCATCCTGTCGACTTTGGCGCCGGCCGACCTCGCCAATGCGATCGCGCTGCGCGACATCGCCATGGTTTCCCGCGCCCCAGGCGTCGGCAAGAAGGTGGCCGAGCGTATCGTCACCGAATTGAAGAACAAGGCGCCGGCCTATGCGGGTTCGGCCTCCGGGACCATCGGCCTGAAGCAGGAGCTCGGCGAAGGCGTGGCAGCCGCGCCGATCACCGACGCGGTTTCGGCACTGGTCAATCTCGGCTACTCGCGCGACACCGCTGCCAATGCGGTTGCCGCGGCGCTGAAGACGGCGGGCGAGGACGCGGACGCCTCGAAGCTGATCCGCTTTGGGCTGAAGGAACTGGCGCGGTGAGGGCTCGCTTGTCCGGTCCTCTGCCTTATGCGAGGAAGGCAGCATGAGCCTGTCGCCTCGTCTCATTGCTCCGGAAAAACGCGGCGAGGATGCCGACCAGACCTTGCGGCCACAAACGCTTGCCGACTTTGTCGGCCAGGCGGCGGTGCGGGCCAATCTCAAGGTCTTCATCGAGGCCGCCAAGGGCCGCAACGAGGCGCTTGACCATGTGTTGTTCGTCGGGCCGCCGGGGCTGGGCAAGACGACGCTGGCACAGATCATGGCGCGCGAACTCGGCGTCAATTTCCGCTCGACCTCCGGTCCGGTCATCGCCAAGGCCGGCGATCTTGCCGCGCTGCTTACCAATCTCGAGGAAGGCGACGTGCTGTTCATCGACGAGATCCACCGGCTGAACCCGGCGGTGGAGGAAATCCTCTATCCGGCGATGGAGGATTTCCAGCTCGACCTGATCATCGGCGAGGGCCCGGCGGCGCGTTCGGTCAAGATCGACCTTGCCCGTTTCACCTTGGTCGCCGCCACAACCCGGCTTGGCCTGCTCACCAATCCGCTGCGCGACCGGTTCGGCATTCCGGTGCGGCTCAACTTCTACACGGTCGAAGAGCTGGAGCAGATCGTGCGGCGCGGCGCCCGCATCCTGCAGATGCCGCTCGGCGACGATGGCGCGCTTGAGATCGCGCGGCGCGCGCGCGGCACGCCCCGCATCGCCGGCCGGCTGTTGCGCCGCGTGCGCGATTTCGCCTCGGTCGCCGGTGATGGTCACGTCGATCGCCTGATCGCCGACGAGGCGCTGACACGGCTGGAAGTCGACGCGCTCGGCCTCGACGCGCTCGACCGCCGCTACCTCTCCATGATCGCACGCAATTTCGGCGGCGGGCCGGTCGGCATCGAGACGATCGCGGCCGGCCTGTCGGAGCCGCGCGACGCCATCGAGGACATCATAGAGCCCTATCTGATCCAGCAGGGCTTCATCCAGCGCACGCCGCGCGGCCGCATGCTGACGGCCAATGCCTGGCGCCATCTCGGCCTCGACGCGCCGAAGGACCTGGCGCAGCAGCAGATCAACCTGTTCCAGGAAGAATAGGGACGCAGGCGATCGGGCGCTGGTTACCGGACCAGTGATCAAGCATGCGTGAATGCGCAAAATCTGCTCGCCTTTGCCGATTTGCCGGCGCAATCGTGGATTTTATCGGCACTGTCTCGCGGCATGCCGCCGCGATCCATGTGCCGGAGCCACGGAATGATAAGCAGACGCGGGTTCCTGCGCTTCATCGGCGGGTCTTTCCTGACGGCTGTCGCGCTTGGTGCCTATGCGGTCGGCATCGAGCCGATGCTGCTGGCGCATGTGAAGCGCTACGCGCTGACGCCGCCGCACTGGCCTGATGGCCTGAAGCTGCGGGTCGTGGCATTTGCCGACATCCATGCCTGCCGGCCATGGATGACGCAGGAACGAATTGCCTCGCTCGTCGACGATGCGAACGCTTTGCAGCCCGACCTGATCGTGCTGCTTGGCGACTATATTGCGGGCATGCCGCTGGTGACGGGGCCGGTTACGCCGTCGCAATGGGCGTCCGCGCTGTCGGGCCTCAAGGCGCCGCTCGGGGTGCTGTCGATCCTTGGCAATCACGATTGGTGGAGCGATGGCTTCGCACAGCGCGCCGGAGCCGGGCCGATCATAGCACGCAAGGCCTTGGAGAAGGTCGGCATCCCGGTGCTGGAGAACGATGCCGTGCGCCTGGAGAAGGATGGCCATGGCGTCTGGATCGCCGGCCTGGCCGACCAGCTGGCGCTGTTGCCGGCCAGGAGGGGTGACCCGTGCAAGGGGCTCGACGATCTCGACGGCACGCTGGCCAAGGTCGGTGACAGCGCGCCGATCATCCTGCTCGCCCATGAGCCTGATATTTTTCCGACCGTGCCATGGCGCGTTTCGCTGACCCTTTCGGGCCATACCCATGGCGGGCAGGTGCGGCTGTTCGGCTATTCACCCGTCGTGCCCTCGCGCTTCGGCAATCGCTATGCCTATGGCCACGTCGTCGAGAACGACCGCAATCTGATCGTCTCGGGCGGGCTCGGCTTCAGCATCCTGCCGGTGCGTTTCGGCATGAGGCCGGAAATCCTGCAGATCGACCTCGGCTGATTTGAATACAGCTCTTTGTTTTGACGCAATTCCCAAGGGAAACCGTTTCACACCTTTAGTGAAGCGACCGGATCACATCCATCACGTCCGGCTCGGCCTTGTCGCCGTTGAAGGCGTCGACGATGCCGAAGGCGCCGCCATAACTCCACACCGACCATGAGAAGCCATGCGCCTCGGCGCGCGCGATCATGTCCTTGACATAGGCGGCGCGGTATTCGGCCGGCATCACATAGGCATTGCCGTATTCCTGGCGGATCATGCCGAACTCGCCCATCGTGATGTTTTCCGGCTTGATGCCGTTGGCCTTGGCCCACGCCTCGACCTTGTTGAAGGGCGCGTCCATCAGGCCAAGCAGCTTGGCGGGACTGTCCATGCTGGCGACCTGCTCGTCGAGATAGGCAAGCAGGCCGCTCTGCCGTGTCCACGGCGCCTCGGCCTTGATCCGGGCGCGGATCGTGTCCAGCGTAACGTCGAGCTGCGCCTTGGGCACTGACGTCAGCGGATAGGGCAGGCCGGTCACATAGGGGATGAAGTCGCCTGCCCAGGTCGCGCCCTGGTGGGTGAGCAGGAATGGATCATAGGAATGGAAGGTCCAGATGACGTTGTCGTCGGGAATCGCCGTCGGATCGATCTTCTCCAGGGACGAGGCGGCGGAGTAGCAGGCGCCGGTCAGCACCAGGGTCAGCTTCATCGCCGACGATCGCGCCGCGGCGAACAGTTTCTGTTGGCGGTCCGGCCACAGGCTGGTGCCGTCGCTGTCGCAATCGACGATCGGTTCGTTCATCAGCTCGAAGGCAACCTTGTCAGGGTCCTCCCCGGCCAAGGTGCGGCCCATCTTGCGTATCATATCGACGTAGCGGTCGAAGGTCCGCGGATCGTCCATCACCTCGGCCATGCCTATCTTGCGGCTGCCGCCGGCCGGGATCAGGTGCATGTCGACGATCACCTTGAGGCCGGCGCGATTGATCATGCGCACCGAGTCCAGCACGCTGGCATAGAGGTCGTCGCGCAGCGCCGTTGTCTGGTCGGACAGGAAAGGCGACGGGTCGACCGGCATGCGCAGGAAATCGAAGCCCGCCTCCTTTAGCGCCTTGAGATCGTCCTCCTGAAGGAATTTGCGCCATTCCGGATAGGGCAGTATGGCCTTGGCCTCGCTCCACTGGTCCTCGCCCGGCCAGGTGACCCACTGGTCGAGATTAAGGCCGCGCTTCATCGAGAAGGTCGCGGCCTGGCCGGGCACCGCCAAGGCCGCCAGCACCAGCAGCGCTGCCATCAAACTCTTGATCATCGCCGTCAACAGTGCCATCCGATGTCAGATCAGGATGACGTTTGGTTGAACCGTCTTCCTGTTCCATTTCTTTCTGGAGCATGGTCTCTGGACAAACGGAAACCGTTTGTCCGAGGTCACGCGCGAAACTGGTGCCTCGCCGCGACTGAAAAAGGAAGCGCAATGGGCGATCATGGTGAATCGGCGACGCTGCTGGCCGGCCTTTCCGGCGCGCTGACGGCGTTTGGCCACCGGCTGATGGCGCGGGTCTATTATGCCGACACCGATTTCTCGGGCGTCGTCTACCACGCGCGCTATCTCGAATTCCTCGAGCGCGGCCGCTCCGACTATCTCAGGCTCACCGGCGTGCATCACACGGAACTCGCCGACGGCAAGCATGGCGAGAAGATCGTCTGGGTGGTGCGTCGTATGGAGATCGACTTCCGCATCCCCGCCCGCATCGACGACATCCTGACCGTCGACACCCGCACCGACACCATTTCCGGCGCGCGCATCTTCATGGCGCAGCAGCTCAAGCGCGGCGACGAGGTGCTGGTCGAAGCCAGGGTCGAGGCGGCGATCATCGGCGAGAATGGCCGACCGCGGCGCTTTCCCAAGGAATGGGTCGCGGCCTTCATGCCCAGGTCTCATGCTTCGGCTGATTGAATAGTATGACAGTGTCACACATTGTGCTACAAGGGTAACACGAGGAAGACATTCGCCATGAGAACCAGCAAACCCATAAGCGTGACGCTCGGACGCCAGCAGAGCAGCCTCGACGCCCGCCTGGCGTCGGGAGCGTACGAGTCCGCGAGCGAAGTCATGCGTGCCGCGCTTCGCGCCCTTGACCGCGAGGAGCAGGTCATCACCGCCATCATGCGAGCCAAGGTGCAGGAAGCTCTCGACGATCCGCGCCCGGATATCCCGGCCGAGGATGTGTTCAAGGCATTGCGCGAGCACCATGCAGACCGCATGAAGATCGCCAAGCGTGACGCATAAGGTCGTTTTCAGACCCTCGGCGCGCTCCGACCTCTTTGCCATTTACAACTACATCGAAAAGGAAAGCGGTGCCGCGCGTGCCGGTGGCTATATCGACCGCATCGAGGCGGCGTGCATGGCGCTGTCCACGTTCCCGGAACGTGGCATCGTTCGCGACGCCATCGGACCCGGAGTCCGCGTCATCGGCTTTGAACGGCGCGCGTCGATCCTGTTCCGGGTCCACGCAGAGCGGGTTCTCATCCTGCGTGTCCTCTATGGACAGGATTACCCCACCCACGTGGAGGAAACGGACTCCTAGCCTGTGGAAGTGCGTCGGCCCCGCCGCTGGGCGCGGCAATGCGCCGCGCCTTATTCACTAACCCATCCTTAACCATAACGGTTCATGAAGAGATTGGTGAAGATTGGCGCAATCCGGCGCCTTCCTTTCACCAATATTTGCCCTGAAAAGGCCGACAACGGCACGGTTTGGGGTGTCCGGTAGCTGCGTGCGAACCGACCACAAGGGATGCCATGGGCCAGCCGCCAGCTTCGCCCGGAAAATCTTAAGGACGTAACGATGGAAAATATCGCACTCGCCGATCCGGGCGCGCAATTGTCGATTTGGGCGCTGTTCATGCAGGCCAGCTGGGTGGTCAAGCTGGTCATGATCGGCCTGCTTTGCGCCTCGGTCTGGACCTGGGCGATCATCATCGACAAGCTGGTTGCCTATGGCCGCATGCGGCTGGCGCTGAACCGCTTCGAGCAGGTCTTCTGGTCCGGGCAGTCGCTGGAGGAGCTCTACCGCACGCTCGCCGACCGCAAGACGTCAGGCATGGGCGCCATTTTCGTCGCCGCCATGCGCGAGTGGAAGAAGAGCTTCGAGAAGGGTGCCAAGACGCCGCTCGGCCTGCAGACCCGCATCGACAAGGCGATGGACCTGGCACTGACCCGCGAGATGGAGAAGCTGGAGGGCCGCCTCGGCTTCCTCGCCACCACCGGTTCGGCCGCCCCCTTCATCGGCCTGTTCGGTACCGTCATCGGCATCATGACCTCGTTCCAGGCCATTGCCGGCTCCAAGAACACCAGCCTTGCGGTGGTCGCGCCCGGCATCGCCGAGGCGCTGCTGGCGACGGCGATCGGCCTGCTCGCCGCTATCCCCGCCGTCATCGCCTACAACAAGCTGTCATCCGACGCGAGCAAGCTCGCGGTGCGCATGGAAGGGTTCTCCGACGAGTTCTCCGCCATACTCTCGCGCCAAATCGATGAAAAAGTCGCGCCGAAGGCCTGAGGAGTAACTGATGGGTATGTCCGTAGGCATGTCGGGACGCGGCGGGCGCGGCCACAGGCGGCGCGGCCGTCACCATGGGCTGATGTCGGAGATCAACGTCACGCCGATGGTGGACGTCATGCTGGTGCTTCTGATCATCTTCATGGTCGCGGCGCCGATGCTCACGGTCGGCGTGCCGATCGACCTGCCCGACACACAGGCCAAGGCCATGAATGCCGACACGCAGCCGATCACCGTCTCGATCAATGCCGCCGGCCAGATCTATCTCCAGGAAACCGAGATCCCGATCGAGGAACTGGTGGCCAAGCTGCAGGCGATCTCCAAGACCGGCTACGAGGAACGCATCTTCATCCGTGGCGACAAGGCCACCGACTATGGCACGGCGATGAAGGTGATGGCCCGTATCTCGGCTGCCGGCTACAAGAATATCGGCCTGGTTTCGCTGCAGGAACAGGATCAATAGACGCAAGATGAAGACCGGCCTCACCACATCGGTGATACTGCATACGGCGGTGCTGGCCTTCGGCCTGTTCACCCTGTCGGCGCCGGCCGCGCTGCCGTCCGCCGACGTCGAGTCGGTCGCGGTCGACATCGTGCCGATGGAAGCCATTGCGCAGACCTTGCAGGGCGACAAGAAGGCCGTGATGCATGAAAAGCCGGCGCCGCTGCCGACGCAGCGTCCCGACATCGTGCCTGCAGCCCAGAAGGTTGGCGAGAACAGCGTCGACACCGACAAGCCGATAACGCCGGAGGCCAAGCCGAAGCCCGTCGACACGACCTCGGCTCCGCCGCCCGCGCCGACGCCGAAGGAAATCCCGAAGACCGAGGACGTGCCGAAGCCGCAGGAAAAGCCCAAACCCACTCCGGCGACGGAAGTGGCGCCGGCGCCGCAGCCCAAGGAAGATGTGAAGCCCGAGCCGGTCAAGCAGACGGAGCCCAAGCCGACGCCGGCCAAGCCGGCACCGACCCCGCCGCCGCAGGACAAGACCGCCGCCATCGACCCGACGCCCGTGGTCAAGCCGGATGCCGTCGCCGAGGCCATAGCCAAGGATCCACCCACCGAAGAGACGCAATTGCCGAGCTCGGCGCCGGCGCCGGAAGCGCGGCCGAAGCCGCAGCCGGCACCGGCTGAAAGCGCCAAGGCGCCAGATCGCAAGAATGCCGACAAGCCGGTCAAGGAAGCCTCGTCGAAACCGAAATCCGACGACAAGCAGTTCAATGCCAACGAGATCTCCGCCCTGCTCGACAAGCAGAAGCCATCCGGCGGCGGCGCCAAGCGCTCGACGCAGCAGGCCTCGCTCGGCGGCGACAAGGATCAGGGCCAGAAGCTGTCGAAGTCGGAGCAAGGCGCTCTGGAAAGCCAGTTGGGTGGTTGCTGGACATTGCCGGTCGGGCTGGAAGGCTCGGAGAATTTCGTCGTCGTCGTGCGCTTCACCCTGGACAACTCCGGCAAGCTTGACGGTCGCCCATCGGTCGAGAAGTCGAGCGGCAACCGGCAGTTCGATGAAAGCGCGGTTCGCGCGGTTCAGAAATGCGATGTGGCCGGCCTGCAGGTTCCCGCCGGCAAGCAAGACATCTGGAACGACATCCGCGTCACGTTCGATCCAAGGGAGATGCTGGGCCTTTAGGCCCTGACATCCGAAAAAATCAGTATGAGAAGCGAGAAGACATGAAATCAATCCTCAAGCCGCTCCTGATGATAGCAGCCATGGCCATCGGCATGACGGCAGCCGGCACGCTGCCGGCGCTGGCGCTCGTCGAGCTCAACGTCAACAAGGGCAATGTCGAGCCGCTGCCGATCGCGATCACCGATTTCCAGGGCGGCGATGCGCTTGGCGCCCAGATCTCCCAGATCGTCACCGCCGACCTGAAGCGTTCCGGCCTGTTCGCGCCGATCGACAAGAGCGCCTTCATCGAGAAGATCACCAACCCGGATGCCGCCCCCCGCTTCGATGACTGGAAGGTGATCAACGCGCAGGCGCTGGTTACCGGCAGCGTCAGCAAGGAAGCCGACGGCCGTATTCGCGCCCAGTACCGGCTTTGGGACACCTTCGCCGGCCAGCAGATGGCGGGCGAGCAGTTCTTCGCAAATGACGCCAACCAGCGCCGCGTCGCCCACATCATCGCCGACGCCATCTACGAGCGGCTGACCGGCGAGAAGGGCTATTTCGACACGCGTGTGGTGTTCATCGACGAATCCGGCGCCAAGAACGCGCGCAAGAAGCGCCTCGCCATCATGGACCAGGACGGCGCCAACGTCCGCTATCTCTCCGATGGCAAGTCGATCGTGCTGACGCCGCGTTTCTCGCCGAACCGGCAGGAAATCACCTATATGTCCTACGAAAGCGGCCAGCCTCGCGTCTATCTCCTGCAGATCGAGACCGGGCAGCGCGAACTGGTCGGCAATTTCCCCGGCATGACGTTTGCGCCGCGCTTCTCGCCCGACGGCCAGAAGGTGATCATGAGCCTGCTGCGCGACGACGGCAATTCCAACATCTTCGCCATGGACCTGCGCAGCCGCTCGACGACGCGGCTGACCAACTCGACCGCCATCGACACCTCACCCTCCTATTCGCCCGACGGCAGCAAGGTGGTGTTCACCTCCGACCGTGGCGGTCGCGCGCAGATCTATGTGATGGGTGCCGATGGCTCGGGCCAGACCCGCATCTCCTTCGGCGATGGCGTCTACTCGACGCCGGTGTGGTCGCCGCGCGGCGATCTCATCGCCTTCACCAAGCAGACCGGCGGCGAGTTCCAGATCGGTGTCATGAAGACCGACGGTTCGGGCGAGCGCATCCTGTCGTCCGGCTTCCAGCAGGAAGGGCCGACCTGGGCGCCGAATGGCCGCGTCTTGATGTTCTTCCGCGACGCCAATGGCGGACCGAAACTGGTTTCGGTCGATCTTACCGGCCGCAACGAACAGCCTATCCCGACCGCGAACTTCGCGTCCGACCCGGCCTGGTCGCCGCTGCTGGAATAAGAGTCGGCTGAATTGCCACACATGATGGAAAGGGGCCGTTTCGGCCCCTTTTCCATGCATTGGTCGCGTTTTGGCCGCATTTCCGCCTAGGGTCCGCGCCAACTGTGGCCCGGATCAAACAGGTTGCGGACGGGCAGCTAAACCAATTTTTAACCGTGTTTCTTGAATGCCGGTTAACCCAAACGTGGTTACTGGGTGATCAACGAAATCACTCGAATACGATCACTCGCAATACGAAGGAGAGGCGGCATGGGCCGTATCGCAGCACTTACCACAAACCCGGTCATGATCGCGCTGGTGGCGATGCTCGCCATCACCGGTTGCGCCTCCAAGAAGACCCCGAACAACGCTGCTGACCTTGGCCTCAACGGCGCGGGTGCCGCAACACCTGGCTCGGCACAGGACTTTACCGTCAACATCGGTGACCGCATCTTCTTCGATACGGACTCGACCTCGATCCGGGCTGACGCACAGCAGACGCTTGCCCGCCAGGCGCAGTGGCTGAACCAATACAAGCAGTATGCCATCGTCGTCGAAGGTCACGCCGACGAACGCGGCACGCGCGAATACAATCTGGCGCTTGGTGCCCGCCGCGCCGCCGCCGCCCGCGACTTCCTGGTTTCCAAGGGCGTCGCCTCCAGCCGCCTGAAGACCATCTCCTACGGCAAGGAACGTCCGGTCGCGGTCTGCGACGACATCTCCTGCTGGTCGCAGAACCGCCGCGCCGTCACCACGCTCAGCGGCGCTGGTTCCTAAGTCGGATACAGCCGACCGGCGCGTTGCAAGAACGCGCCACAGTCGAGCGACAAAAATACAACACAGCTTTGCGAAAGGCGGCCTTCGGGCCGCCTTTTTCATATCCGGATGCCTGAAACAAAATTTGGCCGAAGTCTCGCGCCCTGCTATGAGCCGAGGGCGCTTGGCTGGTCCCACTCTGGTTGGAAGGCGCGAACAGACTAACGACACACGGCGAGAGGCACATGCATTTGAGATCGGTTCTGAGCGGCACGCTTGCGGCGCTGCTCCTATCAGGCTTCACCGCTCTGGCGAGCGGCGTGGGGGCGAGCAGCACAGGGCAATCAACCGACAGCGGCTTTTCCTTCCATCTGCCCAGCATCGAATTGCCCAAGCTTTTCGGGGAAAAGAAGAAACCGGATCAGGTTCGGATGGCGCAGTCAGATGGCACCGCCGTCACCAGCCTGGAAGACCAACTGCGGCAGATGAACGGCAAGATCGAGGAACTCAATTTCCAGGTCCTGCAGATGCAGGAGCAGATCCGAAAGCAGCAGGAGGACAACGAGTTCCGCTTCCAGCAGCTGGAAGGCGGCTCGCAGGGTGGGCAGACACCGGCGGCGCCGAAGAAGAAGTCCGACGCGACCACCGACACCAACACCAACGTGGCGTCGGCCCCGGCAACGCAGGCGCCGGCCGATGCCGGCGCCGCGCCCGGCGGCGATCAGTCCTCAGGCGGCAAGACGGTCGAGGACGTCATCGTCGAATCACCCGATGGCGACCCTGGCAAGGTGATCCCGGGCACGGGAGCGCCGGAAAAGACCTTTGGTTCCATCACCGTCGACAAAAACGGCAACGTGATCGATGCCGGCGGCAGCACCCAGGCAACCGCCCCGGCGCAAGACACCGCCCCGGCCACCGGCGCACCGGCCAAGGCCGGCAAGTCCGGCGGCACGGTGGTTGCCGCACTGCCTTCCACCAACGACCCGGAAGAACTCTACCGCAATTCGTACCAGTTCATCCTGTCGGGCGACTACAGCACCGCCGAACAGGGTTTTCGCGATCATATTTCCCGCTTCCCCCGCGATGCGAAGACGGCGGATGCGCATTATTGGCTGGGTGAATCGCTGCTTGGCCAGCAGAAATACCGCGACGCGGCCGAGGTCTTCCTCGCCGCCAGCAAGGACTACCCCAAGGCCAAGAAGGCGCCCGACATGCTTTTGAAGCTCGGCGTGTCGCTGGTCGGCCTCAAGCAGCACGACGTCGCCTGCGCCACCTTCAGCGAGGTCGGCAAGCGCTACCCCGATATCTCCAATGCGCTCAAGGAACGGGTCAAGCAGGAGAAGGCCCTGGCTGCTTGCTGATTTTTCTCCCGCATGTCCTATTCCCGAAACCGGGACCACTTTTGGGCGACACGCGTTGATGCTCGAGACCGAGCCTGATCTTTCGACCAGACTTTTTTCGCATATCGATTTTACCCACGGCGCCGTTGCGGCCGTGTCCGGCGGCAGCGACTCGACCGCCCTGCTCCTCCTTCTCAAACAGCATCTCGACCGAACCGCGCCCTCCGTGCGGCTGCTGGCCGTAACGATCGACCATGGCCTTCGGCACGGTTCCGCGACAGAAGCGCAAGCCGTTGCGAAGCTGTGCGCCGAGCGCGGCATTGCCCACCGCACCATGGTCTGGGCTGGAAGCAAACCATCGGCCGGCCTGCCGGCGGCGGCGCGGGAAGCGCGCTATCGGCTGCTTGCGGAGGCGGCGCGCGCGCATGGCCTCGGCCTGATTGTGACTGGCCATACCGCCGACGACCAGGCCGAGACGGTGCTGATGCGGCAGGCGCGGGATGAGCCCCGGGAGTTTGCCGAAATGGCAGGCCGAGGGCTTGCCGGCATGGCACCGGCCACCCTCTATGACTGGCGCGAATGGATCGTTCGCCCGCTCCTGGGCACGCGGCGCTCGGCGCTTCGCGATTTCCTGCGGCGTGAAGATGTCGGCTGGGCCGAGGATCCGACCAACATCGACGAGGCCTTCGAGCGGCCGCGAATGCGTGCCTCGCTTGCCACCGACAGTTTTCGGCGTATGGACGATGCGCTGGCACTGGCCAACCAGGCGGCTGTCGAACGCCGGCAGCTTGGCGAAAACGCCGCCGATCTGATCCATCGTTTCGCCGGCCAGCCCGCCATCGGCCTTATCCGCCTCGATCCGGGCCTGCTTTCGGCCGGCGTCGACCGGGCGGCCGTCTATGCGTTGCGTATCTTGCTGGCCACCGCCGGAGGCGTCGCCTTTCTTCCGGACCAGGCGCGCAGCGAGGCGCTGTTCGGCCGGCTGAAGGCCGGATCCCTTTGCGCCACATTGTCGCGGACCGTGGTCGATTTCCGGCGCGCCGGCATCTTCCTGCGGCGCGAGGCAAGGGGTTTGCCGCCCATCGCCGCGGCTATCGACAACACCATCTGGGATGGTCGCCGCCACATCACATTGGACGACAGCTCCGGCGCATTGTTGATCGCGCCGTTGGGGAGCGCGGCGACGAGACGGCTGGCAATTGCCAAGGGAGAGACACCGCAAAGCCTGATGCGCGCCGCGTATGCTGCTGAACCGACGTTGCGGCAAGCCGTTGAAAACGCTGGACCGCGAGGCGGCGAACCGGTCCGCCAAGGGTTCGCGGTGCGGCCGGTCGTTGCACCTTTTGCCCGCTTCCTGCCGTCTTTCGATCTGGCGCCGGCGCGGGCCGTCGCCGAACTGATCGGCGCGCCATCGCTTCCCGCCCCGCCTTTCAGCGGCCACAGTGCCGGCTGATGGTGGTCGAAAGCTTAACCCAGACGTGCTGTTCTGCTTGGCAAGGGGAGGCGCTCTCCCTATGTTAGGCCCAAGTTTCCTCTCATGATGCTGTCCGTCCGCGGACACCAACGGGACAATTGATGAATCCGAATTATCGCAACCTCGCGCTCTGGGCGATCATAGCGGTCCTGCTCATCGCTCTCTTCAATCTGTTCCAGACGCCGCAGACGCGTGGGGCTTCGAGCGATGTGCCTTATTCGCAGTTCCTGCAGGACGTCGCGGCCGGCCGGGTCAAGACGGTGACTATTGCGGGCGCCCGCATCACCGGCACCTACACCGACAATTCCAGCGGCTTCCAGACCTATTCGCCCGGCGATCCCCAGCTGGTGTCGCGGCTGCAGGACAAGAACGTCACCATCAACGCGCGGCCCGAGACCGACGGCTCCAATTCGCTGTTCGGCTACCTGATCTCGTGGCTGCCGATGATCCTGATCCTCGGCGTCTGGATATTCTTCATGCGCCAGATGCAGTCCGGCTCCGGTCGTGCCATGGGTTTCGGGAAGTCGAAGGCCAAGCTTCTGACGGAGGCGCATGGCCGCGTCACCTTCCAGGATGTTGCCGGCGTCGATGAAGCCAAGGAAGACCTGGAAGAGATCGTCGAGTTCCTGCGCGATCCGCAGAAGTTCCAGCGCCTCGGCGGCAAGATCCCGCGCGGCGTGCTGCTGGTCGGCCCTCCGGGCACCGGCAAGACGCTGCTCGCCCGCTCGGTCGCCGGCGAAGCCAACGTGCCGTTCTTCACCATTTCCGGTTCGGACTTCGTCGAGATGTTCGTCGGCGTCGGCGCCAGCCGCGTCCGCGACATGTTCGATCAGGCCAAGAAGAATGCGCCCTGCATAATCTTCATCGACGAAATCGATGCCGTCGGCCGCCATCGCGGCGCCGGTCTCGGCGGCGGCAATGACGAGCGCGAGCAGACGCTGAACCAGCTGCTGGTCGAGATGGATGGCTTCGAATCCAACGAAAGCATCATCCTGATCGCGGCCACCAACCGTCCCGACGTGCTCGATCCGGCGCTGCTCAGGCCGGGCCGTTTCGATCGCCAGGTGGTTGTGCCGAATCCTGACATCGTCGGCCGCGAGAAGATCCTCAAGGTGCATGTGCGCAACGTGCCGCTGGCGCCCAATGTCGACCTCAAGGTCGTCGCGCGCGGCACGCCGGGCTTCTCCGGTGCCGACCTGATGAACCTGGTCAACGAATCCGCGCTGATGGCGGCGCGGCGCAACAAGCGCCTCGTCACCATGGCCGAGTTCGAGGACGCCAAGGACAAGATCATGATGGGCGCCGAGCGCCGCTCGTCGGCCATGACCCAGGCCGAGAAGGAGCTGACCGCCTATCACGAAGCCGGCCACGCCATCCTGGCGCTCAACGTGCCGTCGGCCGACCCGCTGCACAAGGCCACCATCATCCCGCGCGGCCGTGCGCTCGGCATGGTCATGCAGTTGCCGGAAGGCGACCGCTATTCGATGAGCTACAAGTACATGATCTCGCGTCTCGCCATCATGATGGGCGGGCGCGTTGCCGAGGAGTTCAAGTTCGGCAAGGAGAACATCACCTCGGGCGCGTCCTCGGATATCGAGCAGGCGACCAAGCTTGCGCGCGCCATGGTCACGCGCTGGGGCTTCTCCGACAAGCTCGGCCATGTCGCCTATGGCGACAACCAGGAAGAGGTGTTCCTCGGCCATTCGGTGGCGCGTACGCAGAACATCTCGGAAGAGACCGCGCAGATCATCGATGCCGAAGTGCGCCGCCTGATCGACGAGGCCTATTCGACGGCGAAGTCCATCCTGACCAAGAAGAAGAAGGAATGGATCGCACTGGCGCAGGGCCTGCTCGAATACGAAACCCTGTCGGGCGACGAGATCAAGCAGCTGATCGCCGGCGAAAAGCCCGCGCGCGACCTCGGCGACGACACGCCGCCCAGCCGTGGCTCGGCCGTGCCGAAGTCCGGTGGCCGCCGAAAGAAGGGCCCCGAGCCCGAAGGCGGCATGGAACCTCAGCCGTCGAGCTGAGATTGGCCGAGAGAGACTGATCGAGAAACGCCGCGGCTTGGTCTGCGGCGTTTTTGTTTGGCACGCCGGAGAGTTGACGGCTTTCACGTTGGTGATTGGCGAAAGCCGGCGCGACGGCCAATCTCCCCCCTCGTGGGGGAGATGCCCGGCAGGGCAGAGAGGGGCGCTGTCCCGCCAGGATTGCCAAGTTCTTGTTACTCGCCCTTGCCGAAGCGACAAAGCGGGCTCGGTGCACGCTCTTATTCGGCTTCGCCGAGCCACTCCCTCCCCACTTTCGTCAGATGAAGCGACCGTCACTTTACAAGCGTCGAGTTCCTTCACGCCCCCTCTGTCCTGCCGGACATCTCCCCCACAGGGGGAGATTGGCAGCGTCCCCGACGGCACTCCCCTTCTGAAGCACCCAACAAAAAGCCCGCGCATCTCACGATGCGCGGGCTCTCTTTCCTCGGATATCTAGGCGATCAGGTCTTCAGCTTGGCATTGCACAGGCTGTAATAGCCGCCACCCTTCTGGATCCACTTCAGGCCGCTCAACGTTCCGGCATCCTTGTTGCTATGATAGCCTTGAAGGCAGGTCTTCATTCGCGCCTTGGCGGGTTTTTCGGCCTGAAATTCGGCCGCGAGCGTGGTTGGGAACGTCACGCCAGCCGGCGCTACGGTGGGTGCGGTCGCCGAGCTGGCTTCCTTCTTCGGCTGTTGTGTCGCTTTGGCCGTGTTCGCCTCGGCACTTCCCGTAGCGGACGCTGCGCATTTATCCTTGCGGAAAGCGTTCCAGTCCATGCCGTTCAGGGCACCGCTTTCCTTGGCGGTCCGATAGGTCTCGCCGCATTCCTTCATCGTCATTGCGTTTCCCGGGACGGCACCCCAGGCAATAAAAGTCGCTGCAGCCAGCGCCGCCAATTTCAAGCCAGACATCAAACCCTCCATATCGAGTACAGATTGAACATCTTTTGTATACTTTTTGTTCTTCTTATGTTCAACCAGAATCTTCTGCCCCACCCAGAAGACGTCCCGCAGCCGGCTGCCCGGGCGTGGAGAGACCACGCTCTCGGTTCAAGACTTTCGCGGTAGCGGAAGCAGGACCATTGAGCTTTTCAACGCAACAAAAAGCCCGCGAACCTTGCGGCTCGCGGGCTTTGTTTCTCAGATGCAGCTGTCGATCAGCCCTTCAGCTTGGCATTGCAGAGACTGTAGAAGCCGCCGCCCTTCTGGATCCACTTCAGGCCGCCAAGCGCGTTGGCATCCTTGAGGACATAGTACTGGTCGAGGCAGGTATGCATGCGGCCCTTTCCGGGGGTTTCGCTGGCATATTTTGCCGAGATCGCGGACGGGAAGGTGACGCCCTTGGGGGCAACCGTCGTCGGCTTTGCCGGTTCCTTGGTGTAGCTTGCCTCGCTCGGAGCGGGCACGCTGTCGTCATCCGAGGCGGTGGCGCCGCATTCGGCCTTGCGGAAGTCGTTCCATTTCTGGCCCTTCAGCGTGTTCCCGGTCTTCGCAGCCTGATACTTGGCGCTGCACTCGGCCATGGTCAGGCCCTTGCCGTCGGCGGCAGCCGCGGCGGCCTTGGTGGTTGCCGGCTTGGTGGTGTCGGCGGCGGCGGATGCGCCGGCGGCGCACTGGCTCTTGCGGAAGTCGTTCCACTTCTGGCCGTTCAGCGTGCCGGCGGCCTTGGCCGCCTGGTACTTGGCGCTGCATTCCTTGGCCGTCAGGCCTTTGGCGGCGCTGTCGTCAGCCGCCGCTGCCTTGGCGGCCTTGGCCGGCTTGGTCTCGGCGGCCTTCTTCGTGTCGGCCGGCTTGGTGTCCGTAGTGGCAGCCGCGTCGGTGCCGCACTGCGCCTTGCGGAACTGGTTCCAGGTCGCGCCAGCAAGTGTCCCCGCGTCCTTGGCCGCGTTATATTTCGTGCTGCACTCGGCCATCGTCAGCGCGTTGGCTGGCGCAGCCAGGAACAACGTCGCTACGGCGAGGCCGGTCAGAGTGGCAAGTCGGTGGATGAGCATAGCGTTTCTCCGTTGCTGCAGCCCATTATATACGTCCCTGCGAATCAATAACGCTCAACGATCGGTTGCGCCAGATGCTAAGTGAGGTATATATCGCCGGAGGCTCGATCCTCCCGATAAGGTGATGAAATCATTGCCCCTTGCCGGGTTGAAAACAAGATTTTCCGCGTGCACCTGCGCCGAATAGCTCGCAGAACTGGTATGTTGCAGTGTTACAGTGCCATCATGTTATGCTGGGGCGTTGTTGCGTGCAGTGCACAACAAGGATTTTCTAAGGATTGGTAACATATAATCACACAATGTGATCATGGCGGACCTTCCAATTGTGGCATGAGACGCCGGCAAAGAACCGTCAGGGAATCTAACTAGCATGGCAGGGAATTACTTCGGCACGGACGGCATCCGCGGACGCGCCAACAAGTTTCCGATGACCGCTGAAATCGCCATGCGTGTCGGCATGGCTGCCGGCCTTTCGTTCCAGCGCGGCAGCCACCGCCATCGTGTCGTTCTCGGCAAAGACACCAGGCTTTCCGGCTACATGATCGAGAATGCCATGGTCGCCGGTCTTTGCGCCGCCGGCATGGATGTGTTCCTGCTCGGCCCGATTCCCACGCCGGCTGTCGCGATGCTGGTGCGTTCGCTGCGCGCCGATATCGGTGTCATGATCTCGGCGTCGCACAACCCCTATTACGACAACGGCATCAAGCTGTTCGGGCCAGACGGCTACAAGCTCTCCGACGAGATCGAAGAGCGCATCGAGAGCATGCTCGACAAGGATATCGAACTCTCACTCGCCGATTCCGACGGGCTTGGCCGGGCCAAGCGCGTCGACGGCGTGCATGACCGCTACATTGAATTCGCCAAGCGCACCTTGCCGCGCTCGATGTCGCTTTCGGGTCTGCGGATCGTCGTCGATTGCGCCAATGGCGCGGCCTACAAGGTGGCGCCCGAGGCGCTGTGGGAGCTTGGCGCCGAAGTCGTGGCCATCAACGTCGAGCCCAACGGCTTCAACATCAACAAGGAATGCGGCTCGACCCATCCGGCCGGCCTGCAGAAGAAGGTGCATGAAGTGCGCGCCGATATCGGCATCGCGCTCGATGGTGATGCCGACCGTGTCGTCATCGTCGACGAGAATGGCGCGATCGTCGATGGCGACCAGATCATGGCGCTGATAGCCGAGTCCTGGCACCAGAGCGGACGGCTTGCCGGCGGCGGCGTCGTGTCGACGGTGATGTCCAATCTCGGCCTCGAACGCTTCCTCGGCGACATGAAGCTGCAATTGCACCGCACCAAGGTCGGCGACCGCTATGTCGTGGAACATATGCGCGCGCATGGGCTCAATGTCGGCGGCGAACAGTCAGGCCACATCGTGCTGTCGGATTTCTCGACCACCGGCGATGGCCTGGTATCGGCGCTGCAGGTGCTGGCCTGCATCAAGCGCCAGGGACGCCCGGTCAGCGAGCTGTCGAAGAAGTTCGAGCCGGTGCCGCAACTCCTGAAGAACGTTCGTATCGCCGGCGGCAAGCCGCTCGAGGAAGCTCCGGTCAAGGCCGCGATCGAGGATGCGCGCAACCGTCTCGGCAAGGCCGGGCGGCTGGTCATCCGTCCGTCCGGCACCGAGCCGCTGATCCGGGTCATGGCCGAGGGCGACGATCCGCAACTGGTCGAGGCCGTCGTCAACGACATTGTCGAAGTCATATCCGAAACCCGCAGCGCCGCCTGATTTCCGGCGCGCCCGCAGGGCGTCATAGCCGCTTCGATTGCATCCAGGCCCGCCCTTCCGGCGGGCTTTTTCGTTGGCCGGAGTGCCGGTCTCCAGTTGTCGAAATTAGCTCCTGAATCCCTTGGGTTTTAGCGATTCGTGGTTAATCGACAGGGTTAAACGCGTTTTAACCTTTGCAATTCATTATCCACGCTTGAAAGCCAATCTCATTTCGGACGCGACCGCGTTCCGAGGGTTCCTAGGGGTGACAAGCATGTTCAATACAGCAAGAAAGGCCCTGTTCGCGTTGCTGTTCGCGGGCCTGGCCTGGCCAGTGTTCGCAGCCGACCTGCCAGAGCCGCAGGTCGAAGAAGCGCCGCCGCCTGTCTACGAGCAACCGGTCGATGTCGGCGGCTGGTATATCCGTGGCGATATCGACTATCACAAGTCGAATCTGTCCGGCATCGACTATATGACCTACACCGTCGACCCCTGTAATTGTACGGTGACGCCGGGCAGCAAGAGCTTCGACTATGGCAAGCTCAAGGGCGGCTTCTCGCTCGGCGCTGGCGTCGGCTACAAGATCAACGATCACTTCCGCACGGATTTGACCGCCGACTACTGGTTCAAGTCGAATTTCAGCGGTCAGACAACGGGCACGGCTGGCGGTTCGCCAGTCTTGGTCTCGTCGGCTGAGTCGTCGAAAATGAGTGCCCTTTTGCTGCTTGCCAACGCCTATGTCGACATCGGCACCTGGCACGGCATCACGCCCTATGTCGGCGCCGGCATCGGCGGTGCGCGTGTCAAGTGGGATACTGTCTATGACCCGACCCCGGGCGCTACCGAGCGCAATCCCGGAGCATCCAACTGGCGCTTCGCCTACGCCCTGATGGCCGGCGCGTCCTACTGCCTGACCGACAAGGTCATCCTCGATGCCGGCTATCGCTTCTCCCATATCCAGGGTGGCCGCATGTTCGAGTGGGACGTGACCAGCTCAGGCCCGGGCTTCGACCGCGGTATCAACACCCACGAAGTGCGCGGTGGCCTGCGCTATCAGTTCGGCGGCAACAATGGGTGCGCGGCACCGGTGGTGGCCTATCAGCCCGAACCTGAGCCGATCTACACCAAGTAAGAAATCCACCGCCTCGAATATATACGAACCGCCCGGCCTTGCCGGGCGGTTTTCGTTTGAGCGGTCGCCAATGAAGTGCCCAGGCAGGGAAGATAATTCAGAGTGTCATGCATTAGCGAGAATGAATTCGCTAACGCTCTGTTAGCCTTAACCGTGACTTAACCACTATGGTTAACAATGCTCCTTGAAACGATGGCTGCCGCTGTGATTGCAAGCGCCGCCAAATCCGGGAGTCGGGGACCATGACACTCAAATCGCGTATCGTGCTGGCGCTTGCCGGATTCGGGCTTTTGCCGCTGACGCCAGCGTTGGCCGCCGACTATGATCCGCCGATCTATGTCGACCAGGCGCCCGACTATGTGCCGGTCGAGGTCGGCTCGGGCTGGTATCTGCGCGGCGATGTCTCGTACCTGGTGCAGAAGAGCTTTAAAAATGGGGATTTCACCTTCCCGTCGGCGATCAACAACGAAAACTTCAGCGAGAGCGAAGACGCATATTTTGCGAGCGTCGGCTTCGGATATCATTTTAACGATTACCTCCGCGCCGATGTTAACTTCGGCTACTTGCCGGGTAACAAGGCCAGCTTCGGCTATGACGATTCAGCGGTCGTGGCACTGCCGACATTGCCCACCCAGGGGGCGGGATCGCTGAAGAATTATGCCTTCTCGGGGATACTCAACGGCTACGTCGATCTCGGCACCTATGTCGGAATCACGCCCTATGTTGGCGCCGGCGTCGGCTTTGTCCGCAGTTCGCGGAAGCTTTCGGCGACTTACACGGACAACAATGTCCCCGCCAACAGTTTCAGCCTGCAGGACAATGCGACACAATACTCCCTCGCCTACACGCTGAATGCGGGCCTTGCCTACCAGGTGACGAAGAACGTTTCCGTCGATCTGGGCTACCAGTATTTCTCCGCCCCGAATGCCGAATATGTGACGGCCGAAAGCCTGACCTCCTTTCCGACCAAAAAGGGGATCAGCAATCACCAGGTCAAGGTCGGGCTGCGCTACGATCTCTGGTAGGCTTGGGACAAACCAGGACCTTGGCGGCGGATCCTTGTGGTCCGCCGTTTGCGTTTGAAATCACACAATGCTGATCGCGGATCGCCGGTATCCCGGCAGCGACAAAAACTTTCCTCTTGACGCCCGAAGCCTGAACGCATATCGCCGTCCGTGGGCCACCCCTCCCCAACGAGGGCGTGAGTTGGTCATGATATTATCCTTCATAATCAATCGTTTACAGCCTTTGGCGTTTCGGGCTGTGTCAGATTTGTGCCAAAAATCACGTCCGTGACGGTCAGATCGGACATTGCGTGTGCATAGGTCTTCACCAGCGTTGCCACGTCCTTCCAGCCGCCGAGCTGCGCGACCGTCTTCACGTCGATCTTGTTGTGCAGCATGGTCGTCGCAAAGCCGTGGCGGCATGAGTGCGGTGACAGGTTGCGGATGCCGGCTCGCTTAATTGCGGCGTCCCAGACCTGGCGCACGCTCTCGCGGCTGACGTACTTGAACACCAGGTCATCAGGTTTGCGATTCGACGGTATGTTCGACAGCGCGGCCAGCAGCGCCGGCGGAAGATGCGCCATGCGCTCAGCGCCGACTTTCGTCTGCCGGATCCTCGCTGTACGCGCACTCAGGTCGACATCGTCCCATGTGACGCTCACAGCTTCGCCGATGCGCGCTCCGGTGCCAAACATAAACAGGCAGAGCGCACCAAGGTGCGGCGAGGCGTTCTCGGCGAAACTGAGGCACCAAGCCAGGGTCGCAGGCTCCTTGATCTTCGTTGCCACCTTGAACCGCTTCACGCGCAGGCGCGGGCACCATTCCTCTTCCGCGCAGTGATTGATGACAGCCTGTGTCGGCACGATCACCTGGCGGTTGCGCGTGGCGGCGCCGGCCGTCGGATAAAGCTTGATCGCGGCGCGCTTCAGCGCCTTTTCTGTGATGTCCCTGACGGGCGTGTCTTTCCAGTGATCTTCGACCAGCTCGAGGAACCGGGTCGGCTTGCCGGCCTGCCTATAGGCGATCGCAGCGTCCGCAAAGGTCAGCGCCGCGCCAGGTCCATCGAGATGACGCGTCCACTCGCGGGCTTCTCTTTCGGCGGCGATGCGTTGCGCTCTTGCTTTGTCCGTAGTTTCTGTAGAGCCGCGTACCCGCCCACCGGCGACGGTACCCCGGTAGTGCCAGATTTCGCCGCGCTTGAAGAGCTTGAGGGACATGGCCGTGTGGCCTCCATGATCTGACTGACATCGGCCTCGGTGAGGATCATCTTCTTGCCGAATTGAGAGCACGCGCCGACCGAACGGGCAAATTCCCTGAGCCACCGCTCCGAAACGCCGAGATGGCCGGCCAGCTCTTCCGGCGTGGTATAAACCGGCAAGAGGCCGCTTCCCGATTGTGTCGCTTCAGCCCTGCGCATCCTTCACCTTTACATCGGAAACGAGTCCCCTTGCCGTGATGTCGGCAAGGGGAAAGCGGCCTGTTGGTGGGCGGGCCGCGCGCCCTCCGCTTCCAACGGAACTAGTTGCCGGGGTTCAGGTAGGTGCCGCGCCAGCCCGACACGCCGCAGCCGAAATCGAGCACGGCGCGGTATTGAGCGCCAAGTACCTCCCAACCGTCGCGCGTCTCGACCTGCGGTCCCGCCTCGCCATTCAGGTAAGCGATGTCCAAGACTGGAGCCTGTGCGGGATCGGAAAAGAGCCGCCATGCGTTGCCGGGCAACCGCGGCTCGACGAGCAACGTCAACTTGCCCGAGAAGGGGTTGGTATCGCTGACAGTCGCGGGCGTGAGTGTCGCCAGGACCTGCTCGGCTTCGGTTTCCTTCGCCGACCCGACGACGAGATATTTGGCCGTAACGCTGATCGGGGTCTTTCCGTCGAGCCCCTTCATGTCGCGCAGTGCCTTGCGGCCGGCGGACAGGCCTGCGATGTCAATCGCCGTGCCGCTGGCCGCCTTGTTGCCGTGACTGGCATGGTAGAGCGGATTGCCATCCTCCATGGTCGGGCCTGCGCCGCTGTTGGCCAGGATGAGCGCAACCAATTCGCTTGCTTCCAATTCCGCAGCCGCACGTCCCCATGCCCGCGCCGTGTCGGCGAACGCGTCCAGATCATCGTTGATGATCGCCTGGCGCGACAGGGCGAAGATGCGTGCGAACGTGCGAAGGCGGTAACCTTCTGCCGATTCCGCGCGCGAACCGTATTTGACCTCGGCGCCTTCGGGCACTTCCAGAAGAGCCGGCATCTCGCCAAGTCGCAACATGGCGATGGCGCGGAAATCGTTGGCGTTGCGGTTGCGGGCGAGCTGCTTGAGAGGAGACCCCGCCGCCTCGTAGGCCTCAAGCAGGATCCTCTGGCCGGCGCTACCGGTAAGGTTCACGAAATCCGACGTGGTGTGCATGCCGCCCGACATGGTGATCTGCTTGGCCAGGCGATCCTTGTTGCGGGACAAGATCTTCTCACCACGCGCCTCGAGCAGGGCGGCGCCCATATCGAGGATGGATGCGCCGGCCCAATCCTTAGCCTCGCCGGTGGCCGGCTTGCCGCTCATGCGGGCATAGAGCGCCGCGCCGATCGTCGCCGCGAGGGCGGATTGGCGTTCCTGTGTCGGGCCGACCGGGCCAGCGTTCATCTGCGACGAGGCCGTGTCGGTGTTGCGGGTGGCGAGCATGTCTACGACAAGTGTCTTTGCCTTGGCCACGTCGCCATCGGCCTTGTCGAAGATTTCATCCGTATCGGCGGCCGAAAGGTTGGCGGCGCGGCACACGGCCATGATGGCCTTGTACGTGTCGCGGGCGGCAGGAAGTGCGATGTTCATTTCAGGCTCCTCGGTTTGTGCGCGCTGCATGAGCGCAGCGGGCGTCTTGGTGAAAAGCGCCGCATCGGAAGCGCTCATTTTCGGCTTTTCGGAAGTTTCCGTGCTGGCATGGTCGGCAAAGCCGAGTTCGACCGCATCGTCGCCGGTCATCCAGCTTTCGTCGCTCATCATGGACAGGATCTGCGACTTCGGGAGGCCAGTGCGGGCCGCATAGATGCCCGCCACCTGGTCGCCCAGCTGGTCGAGCATTTCGGCCGCACGGTAGTGCAAGGACGACGGGCCGAAAGTCAGGCCGGACGGATCGTGAATCATCATCATGGCGCCGGCCAGCATGACGATCTTGTTTCCGGCCATCGCAATCAGCGATGCCGCCGACGCGGCTACGCCATTGACGACAACCGTCACAGGCCCGGAATGCTGCGCCAACGTGTTGTAGATCGCGATGCCTTCGAACGCGACGCCGCCAGGGGAATTGATGTAGACATTCACGGCTTGGCCGGCCGGCTGCGCGTCGAGGAATTGGCGCGTGGCCGCATCGGTGATCTCGTCGCCGACGTAGCCACTCAGGTAAAGGCTGGGGAATTTCAGCGGCTTGTTCAATGGATCGACCCTTCTGCAGGGACAACAGGGACCACCAGAACCGTCTCGGCGCGCTGCGCAGCCAGCCAGGTCGCCGCGCAGGCGATCAGGAAGTCGACCGGCAGGTCAAGGCGATCGGCGACCTCCGCCGTATCGATTTCGGCACCGGCGCGCATCTCGTCGGAAACCTCTTTGGCAGCGGCGGCGAATTCGGCGGTGGCCATCGTCTCGAACGGGCTACGCATTGGTGACCCCGAACTTTTCGGCGCGTGCAGCGATGTCGCGCGCAGCGGCCGAGAGATTGACCAGGACAAGCCGCATGCGGCTCACCGATTCGCCGTTCTCCAGCGAGCGCAGGTAATCCTCGCCGGCTCGCTTCTCGCTTTCCAAGGCGATGTCGCGCAAGTTGCCAGCGTAGTGATTGGCGCCGAAATAGTCGGCATAGTCCTTCGACTTCCCGTCGCGTGCGCGGTAGCGCTCGATGCCGATGAAAATGTCGTCGCTGCGAGGATCGTCGGCAAGTGCGAACGGATCCTTGCCGGCAAGGTACCCGATGGCATTGGACACTGCCTTAGCAGCGACATCAGGCGAAACGCCGCCCTCGATCGTCATGTCCAACGCAAGGCGAAGCTTTAGCGCGTCGAGTACCGAGAAAACCGCCTGTGGCTCCCGCCCAGCGGCGACGAAGCCTTCGTCGTGGCCGTCATCGTCAAAGAGAGGAAACGGCAATTGGTTGCGCCGGCGAAGGGTCTTCAGGTTCTCCTCGCTTACGCCGACCACCTTGGAAAACAATCCTCGCTTCACAGTCCATCTCCTAATCGCGGGGTCATCTGGCAACAGATGGACACTATTGGCCTTATGGGGTCAATAGGCAACTGTGGAAAAGTTCGGGCTGACCCCTGCCGATATACCGGCAGGGGGTGCCGGGTCCCGGTGGTGAAAACTCCCCACCAGTCTGGATGGTGGCGAAATTAGCCACCATCGTCAGTCGGTTACAGCATCCGTTTGCCGTGTGACGAGCCCTTTCAGCTAGGCGAAGATCCTGGGCGGGCGACGGATTCCAGCTCTTTGAAATCGACCTTCATGTTTCGCGCGCACATCACCAACGATGAAACGAGGAAGGAGAGCAGTTCCCTATCCTCCAAGGTCACGGCGACGTAGCCAGGTGCGGCGACAATGGAGCTGGGCGAATTCGGCATGGCGCGCTCGAACACGTCCAGCAGGGCGCGGGACATCATATGCGTCTCATAGCACTGATGGTCGACGTCATCGAAAAGGCCGTTGATGGCGCGCAGCGAGGTCATGACCGAGCCTCGCTGGCGTCGAAGATGATCGTTGCGTCTTTGCCCGGCGCATGGCTGATGGCTTGGCACAGTTTGTTGGAGTGGCGGGTGCTGCTGGTCAGCCAAAGCGCCCAATGGTCGCCCTCGGCGACGTGGGCGTTCATCAACGCTTCGATCTCGGACAGGTGATGCGCGAGCTGTTCCTGCAAGGTCTGTTTGGGCGATTCGGTCGCCGAGGCCGGCAGCGCGGCAGCGGCGGGCGCCAGTGCTAGGCCAGCGAGCATCGAGCGACGCGACAAAGCGGTCCCGGCCGGAACGGTTTTAATGATGGTCATTGGAGTTAGAGCCTCACGGTTCGAACCGGCTTCTCACAGCCGGCGGATCATTCTTCCGTCTTGGAATGTTGATCCATCATCGGTGGCGGACCGAAAGCCGGGGGGTGAGAAACTGCCGTGAGACAGCTCGAGACGCTTTTAAGGTTTCCCTCTGGACAGCACGCTCGACCCCGGCCATAAAGAGCCGGTTGGAGCCGCGCCGCCAAGCGCGTCCATTTGCTTCCCAAAGGAAGCTTTCTCAGCCGCTGCGGATCGACGCCAATCGATCGGCAGACCCCGCCAAGGGTCGCGGCCTATCACGGTCCGGGTTCTCACACCCACGGACACGCTGCGCTGATTTGGTTAAAAATTCAAGCACGCCCTTTCGGGGGCGAAGCTTGCGCGCGCTTTGGATTTGGCTTCGATGGATCTATCGGCATTGTTTGAGCCCTGCGCTTCAGGTGCAGGCGAGCGGCTGTGTAGATCGCTTCGGCATCCCTCTCGACCTTCAATTCGCGCTGCAGCGCGCGCCACAAGGGCAGCATGAGCCGCCGATCGCGCGGATTGCGCGCCATCATCCGCGCAATCAGATCGAGGAAGGTGCCAAATTCGGCAATGTCAGGTCGTTTCGACATGACCAAAGAACGCGCCTGGCGACGCGCGCGTTCCTCACTTAAAGTTGCGCTGCGGCCGAGGAAAATCCGTCGATCCTGTTCGGTTGTGAAACCCAGCTCCCTCGAAAACCAGCGAAGCTTGCGCGCCTGGGTGAGAACCTTGCGCTGCGTCGGCTATTGGGAGAAAAATACAAGCAACAGAATCGGAACCGCGAAATTTGGCAAAGCTCCCAGGCGGTATTGAAGCCTTGAAAAATGCAGTATCCAGGCTAAAATTCTGGGTTCAGCTTCCGTTTGTCCGATTGGGTTTTTATCTTCGAGAGCGAAGCCGAAAAAACACGCTTTTCCCAAGACGATGGCTGACGCCTTCTAAGATTATCGGAATTGATATAGATGGAATTGAGGATGACGATCGTGAGAAGCTAGATCGAGCATTTCTAGATCTTCTCTTATCCCGCCGTGATTATATTAAAGAGAGATACAACAAGATATTAATTATAAATACAAGCTTATTCCTTTTTGTTGCCGCCAACTATTTTGGTGTAGTATCCGATATAAGCATTTTTGGGATATCAATCAAAAATTCCCCCGGAGTTGCAGAGTTTCTTTTGGCGACATCCTCTACCATCGGCCTTTATTCTGTTTCAATGCATGGCAATATTACTGTAATTGATGGAACTATTTCATATTTAATATCGAAGATATTTCCTAAAGGGATGGAGAATGTACTGAAATCTGCTCTTTTAACTGATTATCAGTTCGGGAAATATTTTCCTATAAATTCGCCACATATAGTTTTCACAGAAGTTCACTCTCTATTCAGCATATTAAGTGCCATCGGCACAGCTATCGCCTACGTCTTTTGTGCGGTCGTAGTTATGTTTATCAATATAAAAATGCTTCTCTCTCTGTGGGAGAAATCGTCCTTAGGAATCTATAGTCAGGCAGCGATCGTTTATGTCGTGTTTTGTGGAATCATCGGATTGATGTTAATCATTTTGAGCCGCATGCCGGGCCCATATCGAGACTACACATCCTTACAACGGATCCAGATAGCTGAGCAATTGAACCCCGCGCATGCAGAGGCTCTAAGGGAGCAAGCCTATAAGGCTTCTGTGCTCGACAGGTTAGAACTGGAACGCAAAGGTTTTTTCAAACCGCTGCCTCCGCCAAGTCGGCCATCGCAAAACTGAAATAGAAGGGGGCCAAAGGCAGTATCCGATGGATCGGTTTCTCGAGGTGTTGAAGCGCATTGCGGATAGCATGCCGGCCGAAAAAGACCTGCTGGACCTCCAAGCACAACAGACAATGGCGGCGTGGGCCGAACCGATGTTCTGGGCGACGATAGCGAGCGTGTTCGTCGCTTTTGCCGCTCTATGCGGTGCTTTTGCCTCACTGATGTATACGCAAAAGCAAATACGCGACGCCCGTGAAATCGGCGAAAATCAGACACAAGCCTACGTGCATGCCAGCGCGGCCGTCTTCGCAGGATCCGGCAGTGTGATCGTGACCTGCAAAAACAGCGGCCTGACGCCCGCTACACATTTCTCTCTCAATGCTGAAGCTCGTATTGTGAAGCGGACGAAGGTCGCTTCATCGATCAGCTTCCGAAACGACCAGTTCCAAACCTGGTCGGCTCTCGGATCTAACGACGCCCTGACCGTGGGGTTGCTCCATAGCGATCCCGAAGTGTCGCGGTTCATCAGGGGCGCGGGAATCGAGTCCGACGATCTGCTGCTGATCACCGGCCAGATTATTTACTGCACCATCTTCAATCACGATCACCTGACACAATTCGCCTTCTACGTTGAGCCGAAGCAGACCGCATTTCGGCGGCCGACGGCAAACCTGACGACCTTTTGGCGCTTGCCTGCCTCGGGCCTGCCTGCGCAACGACCTCTGGCAACCATCGTCTTTGGCGAGAACGAGCCGAGGCCGCCGATCGTCCCCTAGACAACAGTCAGGCGCTCTAAAGTTGCGCAGCGGCCGTGAAAAACGCGTCGATCTGCTCGGTCGTGAAACCCAGCGCCTCGAAACCAGACTGCATCATCGGCTCCGAGCGGACGAAATAGCCGCTGTTGTCATAGGCGATCTGCACCGCCTGACCTTGCGAGGCGATGAAGGCTTCGACCTGGGCAAGCAGGCCCGAGGCCAGGAGCTGCAGCTTGAACTGGCGAGCCGAGACCGACGCCGGAGCGCGTGGAAGAGGTCCGGGCAGTCCGTAGTCAGCCAGGACGTCCGTCAGTTCGTCTTCACTCCGGATGCCAGACGCGCCGGCGCCATCCGGCAACGCGTCGACATACGCGCTTGCCGCGCTCGACCAATAGCGCGCGTCGTCGTCGCCGATTCTCCAGAACCAGTTTGCTGGATCATAAGGTGGCAATATATTGTCCATCAGAGATACTGCCCTTGTGTTGAGGTGGTACCTGCGACATCACCCGGAAAATAACTTGCGCCGCCGCCAGTGATGCAAAGCCCATTTTGAGAAACAGCGTATCTTTTGCCGGTTGGAGTGCCCGTAATATTCCACGTAACTCCGTCGATATTCAGCAGCCCCGCAGAAGCTACCTCGGCAAACTGGCTTGCCCACGCATATGAGCCTGACACATTGATTGTGACGAAGCGGGCAGAGCAGAGCGATCCTTCCGTTATGGAAAGGAAGCGCGGGACACTGGTGGTAATCGTCCAGTTGGCAGACAGGAAACTCGCGTTGACCAGACCGCCTGCTCTTGCGTCGATGCAGGCGTAACCGGTCGCGCCAAAATGAAGGCCGGTGGTCGGCGTTATGATGGCACCGGTGGTGACACGAATATTAGACGCCGATCCGCCAGCGTTCTGCAATTTCATGTTGCGCAGCGTCAGCGTGGCTTTGTTGGTCAGGCTGACAGGCACCACGCCTGATGCGGTCGAAATCACAACATTCGTCGGGGTGGATGCGTTGCCCTGAAGAATGACGGTCCCGAGGCCGACCCAAGGTCCGTTGAGCGCAACGCCACCCGTGTAGGTGCCGTCGCCCACCTGAATTGTGACCGTGTAGATTGAAATATCTAATGCGCCGACGACATCAATCGCCTTCTGGATCGTCAGAAATGCCCCGCCGGCAGAGTTGACCAGGCCGGTATTGCTGTCCGAGCCATCGACGCGAACGTAATAGGTACGGTTGGCGGTCAGGACTTCGCGGCGGACCAGTGCGGTGCTGGTATAGAGCGTATCGAAGTAGGTCTTAAGCGCAGCCTTCACATTCGCCCAGGTCAGACGCTTGAGCACATATGACGCAGCGCTGTCGAACAGAGACACCTCATCGGCATCAACCGGCGTTGTCTTGGCAGTACCGGGCCGCGTTGCATTGATGACCGGCACGGCCGGATTGGTGCTGTCGACGGCGATGCCGTTCCCGGCGGTGAGGCTGCTGACCGGGCCGCCGACCGCCGCATCCGCGACCGGGAACGGTCCCTGCCAAGACGTGCCCGTCCAGCGATAGAACGCGAAGGCGACTTGAGGCTCGGCATGGAGGAATAGAAATCCCTTGTCACCGGTGCCAAGGACAATCGCATCGCGTTCGGCGATCGTGCCCGATTCATTGGGCGTGATGCCGGCGAGAGACAGGGTAACGAGCAGGCGCGACACCGTCGTCTGGAGATCGACCACATTGGCCGCGTCAGAGGTCTCGCGCACGATGGCGTAGGCCTTGCCGGATCCTGTGGTGCCAGGCCAGGGATAGGCCAGCGTCAGCGACGTATCGGAAGCGACCGACAATATCGGAATCGCCATCCCGGCGCACGACAAGATCCCGCCCGTGACCAGCGCAACCGCCCATGCCGTGCCCGATCCTGTCACCGTGGCGCTGCCGTTCGTCACCGTGACGGTGCCGGTATTGTAAATCTGGGTCATGGCGTCACCTTGATGTGGGCAGCGAGTGCGGCCATCGTGTCCTTGATCGCCACGACGTGGGGCGGGCTGTCGGAACGGTATTCGATGGCATATTGCGCGCCCTCGATGCCATCGCCCGCCCACGGCCGGCTCAATGCCAGCCTGGTCGGCCCCTGGACGGCCAGGACGGTGCAGGACAGGCCGGCGCAGGTGAATAGCCCGCCGACATGATCGGCCGTCCAGGCGGTGCCCTCGCCGACGGCGTAGGACGAGCCGTGGCGCATAGTGACGGTGCCAGCAGCGTCGACTGTCATGGGAGATTGGTTCATTTTCCGCTGTCCTCAAATTTCGGATTTGTACAACAACAACAACAACATAATTCGAACGCCAATTTCGGACCCAGCAACGTAAAAGTGCCGGGGTCCGAATTACTCGTGGGCGACCTCGCCCCCGGGAGGACCCATCCCGGCGCCGGTCGGTCGGTCGGGGATCCTCTCCAGGTCCTTCGGATCGTACTTCGCCCGGATTGCCTCGATTTCGTCGGCTTCGTTCATCGGCCTGAGGCTGTCCAAGAAGGCCTTGTGTGCCCTCGCCACCCGAGCCATCTGCTCTTTCGTGTGCACTACAGGTGCGAACTGCGCCTGCTCCTCCGCCATGCGGCGCTTGCGCTGCTTGTTGGCCATCTCATCCAGTTGTGCCGAGCGAATACGATCGCACTGCCCACGCAATTCAGGCGGTGAGGGAAAGAACGCATGTCCGAGCGCGTTCCGCAGGATTGCCTTTACAGCGCCTGCGAGCGTAGCACTGGCGATGCCTTCAAGCGCCACGCAGTAGGCCTCAAACTCAACGACAGCGTCGACGCTTTGCCGCTTAGGCAAGCAGCTCAGTGTCACCAGCGCGCCAGCGACATCCTGCCTGGTCGCGGCACGCTCAATGGTTTCGGTATTCGATCGCATGCTGACCTCCTGCAGGTTTGTCGCCTCGGATCATCTCGGTGTTGCAAATGTCGAAGAGGTTCGGTGGGTCGGCAAATTTGCTGACCCGGCCGTGGAGTTCGCCATGTGCGATCGCGGTGGAAGGCTGGTCGAGCCAGCGCTCGCCGTTCAACCACGTCGCAGGGTTGCACCACGGGCGATCGACTGGCTTTGCGGCAATGTAGGCTTTGACGCCATCCAGGAGGATCGCAAGCGAGACTTTCTTCGCTGCTCTAGCGAAAGCCTTCTTCGCATCGCCCTTGGCAACCTTGTGGGGATATTCGCGCCACCAGGTGTCGAAGCCGCTTTCGCGCGCCTCTTGCTCTTTAGAGCATAGAGGTCGTTCTAAATAGAGGTCGTTATCTTGTTGTGATGTCTGAGGATCACATACCCTGTGATCTCCAGACGTCACATACCCTGTGACGCGGGGATCACATACCCCCTGTGACGTGGGCGTCACAGGGTCGACGTCAACCACCTCGTCAACGGGGTCGCGATCCATAACGACCTGGTACTTGCTGATGAGGCGCCGATTATCGTCACCAATGCGATCGAACTTCCGCACGTAGCCGAACTCGACCAGATCGCGAATCGCCCGGTTGATGGTTTCCCGAGTCTTTTTTGCCCTCGCAGCAAGCGTCTTTTGGTTGATCTGAAGCCAACCATTGCCGTCCGAATGACTGCCCAAAATAGCCAATATCCGCAGGTGCAGATCGGTGATTCGATCGTCTGCCAAGGCGTCGGCGGGAATAATTGAGTAGCGAGGCCCGGCCATTTTCAGCGCACGCCCCCACGCCATGCGACGCGAACAAACCTCGAACCGCTTGTGTCAGATTTGTGCCACTTCTGGCGGCGCGTTCCCGCATCGTTCTGCAAGATCGCGCACGAACGAACATGGCAAGTAGCGGTGGGACTTGCGCTTTTCCCGGCGTTCCGGTAATGCGGCAAGTGGGCCACCCCTCCCCAACGAGGGGCCACTATCTGGAAGGATAGACCACGATGACGACGCATACGAAGCCCGGACTCCGTCCGGCAAACCCCAATTTCTCCTCAGGTCCCTGCGCAAAACGTCCCGGCTGGTCGGTCGAGGCGCTCAAAAATGCCGCGCTCGGCCGTTCCCATCGCGCCAAGATCGGCAAGGCCAAGCTCGAACAGGCGATCGAGCTGACGCGCGAAATCCTCCAAGTCCCGGCGGACTACCGCATCGGCATCGTGCCGGCGTCGGACACCGGTGCGGTCGAGATGGCACTGTGGTCGCTGCTCGGCGAACGCGGCGTCGACATGGTCGCCTGGGAAAGCTTTGGTTCCGGCTGGGTCACCGACGTGGTCAAGCAGTTGAAGCTGCCCGACGTGCGCAAGCTCGAGGCCGGCTATGGCGAATTGCCGGATCTCGCCAAGATCGACTTTGACCGCGACGTGGTCTTCACCTGGAACGGCACCACGTCGGGCGTGCGCGTGCCGAACGGCGATTTCATTCCCGCCGACCGCAAGGGCCTGACCATTTGCGACGCGACCTCGGCCGCCTTCGCGCAGAGGCTCGATTTCGAAAAACTCGATGTCGTCACCTTCTCCTGGCAGAAGGTGCTGGGCGGCGAGGGTGCGCATGGCATGCTGATCCTGTCGCCACGTGCCATTGCGCGGCTGGAGAGCTACAAGCCCTCATGGCCGCTGCCGAAAATCTTCCGCCTGACCTCGGGCGGCAAGCTGATCGAAGGCATCTTCAAGGGCGAGACCATCAACACGCCGTCGATGCTGTGTGTCGAGGATTATCTCGACGCACTGCTCTGGGCGAAGTCGATCGGCGGCCTCGATGCGCTGGTCACCAGGGCGGATGCCAATGCTGCCGTGCTCGATGGCTTTGTCGGTAAATCCTCCTGGCTGGGCCATCTTGCCGCCCTGCCGGCGACGCGGTCGAATACTTCGGTCTGCCTGTCCTTCACCGATCCGGATATCGCGGCGCTCGACGCCGACGGACAGGCGGCTTTCGCCAAGGGTCTTGTCTCGGCGCTCGACAAGGAAGGGGTCGCCTATGACATCGGCTCCTACCGCGACGCGCCTCCTGGCCTTCGCATCTGGTGTGGCGCTACCGTCGAGACCTCCGATCTCGAGGCGCTGCTGCCCTGGCTCGACTGGGCCTTCGCGGCACAGAAGGCGTCGCTGAAAGCGGCTGCCTGAGATTTTCCGTGGCGGCCCGCGGGCCGCCCATTCCCGGATCAATCCCATTTTTCAAGGAGGTCGCGATGGCGCCCCGTGTTCTCGTCTCTGACAAACTCTCTCCCACCGCCGTGCAGATCTTCAAGGATCGCGGCGTCGAGGTCGACTATCTGCCCGATCTCGGCAAGGACAAGGAAAAGCTGCTCGAGGTGATCGGCCAGTATGATGGCCTCGCCATCCGCTCGGCGACCAAGGTCACCGAAAAGCTGATCAACGCCGCCACCAGGCTCAAGGTCATCGGACGCGCCGGCATCGGCGTCGACAATGTCGATATCCCGGCGGCGAGCCGCAAGGGTATCATCGTGATGAACACGCCCTTCGGCAATTCGATCACGACGGCCGAGCACGCCGTGGCGATGATCTTCGCGCTCGCCCGCCAGATCCCGGAAGCCAACGCCTCGACCCATGCCGGCAAGTGGGAGAAGAACCGCTTCATGGGCGTCGAGATCACCGGCAAGACGCTGGGCGTCATCGGCTGCGGCAACATCGGTTCGATCGTCGCGACGCGCGGCGTCGGCCTGAAGATGCATGTCGTTGCCTTCGACCCGTTCCTCTCGGACAAGCGTGCCGAGGAGCTCGGCGTTGACAAGGTGGAACTCGACGAACTCTTCGCCCGCGCGGACTTCATCACGTTGCACACGCCGCTGACCGACAAGACGCGCAACATCATCGATGCCGGGGCAATCGCCAAGATGAAGAACGGCGTGCGCATCATCAATTGCGCCCGCGGCGGACTGGTCGTCGAGGCCGATCTGATCGCGGCGCTGAAGAGCGGCAAGGTGGCGGGCGCCGGCGTCGACGTGTTCGAGGTCGAACCGGCCGAGCAGAACCCCCTGTTCGGCATGGAAAACGTGGTGGCCACGCCGCATCTCGGCGCCTCCACGGCGGAAGCGCAGGAGAACGTCGCGCTGCAGGTCGCCGAACAGATGTCGGACTACCTGATCAAGGGCGCCGTCTCAAATGCCATCAACATGCCGTCAATCACGGCGGAAGAAGCGCCGCGGCTGAAGCCGTTCGTCAAGCTCGCCGAAGTGCTCGGCGCCTTTGTCGGCCAGGTCACCGAGGATCCGATCAAGGAGGTCGAGATCCTGTTCGACGGCTCGACCGCGACGATGAACACGCGCGCGCTGATCAGTGCCGCCCTTGCCGGGCTGATCCGGCCGCAGGTCGCCGACGTCAACATGGTTTCGGCGCCGATCATGGTGAAGGAGCGCGGCATCATCGTCGCCGAGGTCAAGCGGGACAAGTCGGGCGTATTCGACGGCTACATCAAGCTCACCGTCAAGACCGAGCACATGACGCGCTCGATCGCCGGCACCTGCTTCTCCGACGGCAAGCCGCGCTTCATCCAGATCAAGGGCATCAACCTCGACGCCGAGGTTGGCCAGCACATGCTCTACACGACCAATGCCGACGCGCCAGGCATCATCGGCCTGCTCGGCACGGTGTGTGGCGAGAATGGCGTCAATATCGCCAACTTCCAGCTTGGCCGTAACCGGCCGGGCGGCGACGCCATCGCGCTGCTCTATCTCGATGCGCCGTTCCCGGAAAAGGTGCTGGAGCAGGTGCGGGCGCACAAGTCGATCGACTCGGCCAAGCGGCTGCAGTTCGACGTGGGCGGGATCTGACTCCGGCCTTTCCTAGAGCGGTTCAGCGTTTGACGGAATCGCAAAACCGCTCTAACTATTTGTTTTTACGCAATTCCCAAGGGCAAGCGCTACGCGCTTGTCCTGGGAAAACCGTTATACGCTTTTCCTGGAATTGCTCTAGCGATCGGAAGGCGCGGCCCATGTCGCGCCTTCTTGCTGTTCGGCGCGCCTTGACGGCGGGATCATCGCCATCTTGCGCCCGCTGTATTCGGCAAGCGCGATGCCGCCCAGCACGAGGACCAGTGCCAATGCCTGGTAGAGCTGGAACGTCTCGCCGACGATCAGCACCGAAAGCAGCGTGCCGAAGATCGGCACCAGGTTGATGAACAGGCCGGCGCGGTTGGCGCCTATCAACTCGTTGCCCCTGATGTAGGTTACCTGCGAAATGACCGAAGCGCCGATCGCGGTATAGACGATCACGGTCCAGCCGCGCGCGTCGGGCGCGACGGCCTTGCCGGCGGCGACCTCCCACAGGAAGAAGGGCAGCGAGGTGATGAGCGCGGCGACTGCCAGGGACAGCATCAGGCTCTGCCAGCGCATCACCGGTTTCAGCCGCAAGCCGACCGTATAGCCGCTGTAGAGGACGACCGCGACCAGCATGATGGCGTCGCCGAAATTGAGCTCCAGCGTCAGCAGCCGGCGCGGGTCGCCATGGCAGGCGGTCAGGATCACGCCGGCGATGGTCAGCACGACGCCGGCAATCTGCGCCCAACTCACACGCAGGCGGAAGAAGATGAAGTTGGCGACGATGATCAGGACCGGCATCGCCGCCTGCTCGATCGAGACGTTGATGGCCGTCGTGTAGTTGAGCGCCGTATAGAAGATGGTGTTGAACAGGGTGAAGCCGCTGGCCCCAAGTGCCGCCAGCACGAACCAGTGCCGGCGCACCACCGGCCAATCCTGCTGGATCGTGCGCCAGCCGATCGGCAGCAGGATCGCGACTGCCAGCACCCAGCGCAGGAAGACCAATGTCATCGGCGAGACATGGTCGACCGCCAGCTTGCCGGCCACCGAATTGCCTCCCCACAGCAGGGTGGTGAGCAGCAGGAATATGTAGGCGCTTCGATGCATCGCTGGATTCCGGCCGCGGCGGGCGCGCCGGGGTGTTTGCCGGCCTATTGCCCCGGCGAGCCCAAGTAAATGATGTCAAAGCCGAAAATTGTTGTGCCTCAGGGCATTTTCGGCGGCAAAGAAAGGTCGCACTCGCGAGGTCTTGACGCTATAGAGGCCTGTCGTTTCGAACCATATCCAGGCCGCTCGGCGGCATCTCAAGGGAAAAGAAACATGGCCAATGTGGTGGTCGTCGGCTCGCAATGGGGTGACGAAGGCAAGGGCAAGATCGTCGACTGGCTGTCGGAGCGCGCCGATGTGGTGGTGCGTTTCCAGGGGGGGCATAATGCCGGCCACACGCTGGTCGTCGACGGCAAGGTCTACAAGCTGTCGCTGTTGCCGTCCGGTGTCGTGCGGCAGGGCAAGCTGTCCATCATCGGCAATGGCGTGGTCTTCGACCCGCATGCTTTCGTGGCCGAAGTGGCGAAACTCAAGGCGCAGGGCGTCGAAGTGGCGCCGGATCGCCTGAAAATAGCCGAAAACACAGCGCTTATCCTGTCGGTACATCGGGAGCTGGACGGATTCCGCGAGGACGCCGCCTCAAATTCCGGAACGAAGATTGGCACCACCCGCCGGGGTATCGGTCCGGCCTATGAGGACAAGGTGGGTCGGCGCGCGGTGCGGGTGATGGATCTGGCGGATTTGGAAACGCTTCCCCTGAAGGTCGACAGGCTGCTGACGCATCACAATGCGCTGCGCCGCGGGCTTGGCCACGCGGAAGTCACGCATGACGCGATCATGACGGAGTTGACGTCGGTCGCGGATGAGATCCTGCCCTATATGGACCGTGTCTGGAAAATCCTCGACGACAAGCGCCGCGCCGGCGAGCGTATCCTGTTCGAGGGCGCGCAAGGCACGCTGCTCGATATCGATCACGGCACCTATCCCTTCGTCACCTCGTCCAACACGGTGGCCGGGCAGGCCGCTGCCGGCTCCGGTGTCGGTCCGGGCGCCATCGGCTATGTGCTCGGCATCACCAAGGCCTACACGACGCGCGTTGGCGAAGGTCCGTTCCCGACCGAACAGAAGAACGAGATCGGCGAATTCCTCGGCACGCGCGGTCATGAGTTCGGCGTTGTCACCGGGCGCAAGCGCCGCTGCGGCTGGTTCGACGCGGTGCTGGTGCGCCAGGCTGTCGCCGTCAACGGCATCAAGGGCATCGCGCTGACCAAGCTCGACGTGCTCGACGGGCTGGACGAGATCAAGGTCTGCACCGGCTACCGTCTCGACGGCGAGACGATCGACTATTTGCCGGCGAGCCAGGGCGCGCAGGCCCGTGTCGAGCCGGTCTACGAGACGCTGGAGGGGTGGAAAGGCACCACTGCCGGCGCGCGCAGCTGGAACGACCTGCCGGCCCAGGCGGTCAAATATGTCCGCTACATCGAGGAGTTGATCGGCGCGCCGGTAGCACTCCTCTCCACCAGCCCGGAACGGGATGACACGATACTTGTGACCGATCCGTTTCAAGACTAGTTTCTGAAGCCTTTCCGGGCATCGCGGCTGATTTGCGGGGGCCGGCGCGGAAGCAAAATACAGGTCGACTGAAGCATGGCAGATTTCGTTGCTATTCTGAAAAAGGCGCTCGACAAGCACGGCGACGAGACGCCCGAGAAGCGTACGCGCATCTATGACAGCGTTCGAACCATGCTGGCCAAGAAGCTTGCGGAATATTCGCCGCCGCCGGCCGCCGAAGCCATAAACACGCAGAAGCGCTCGCTGGAAGACGCTATCGCGGTCGTCGAGCGGGATTATGCCAAGAGCGTGCCGGAAACAGACCCGCTCGCCGAGCTGGAGCACATCTTTTCCTCCATCGACCGCAACAAGAACCAGCCGAGCCACACGCGCCAGCCGGTGAAGGCGGAGCCGGCGTGGCCGGCGCCGCCAGCCGCCAAACCGGAACCCTACCGGCCGGCGCCGCCGCCCGCCGCCAAGGCCGAGCCGAGCTGGCAGAAGCCCACGCCGGTGCAACCGGCAGCTCCGAACCTTGCCGACCATGCCTTGCCGGGCATGGATGCGGACCAGGACGATGACCGGGCCGATGTCTTCCCGAATGACGAAGAGCCGGAGGCGGCCGATACATTCCGGCGCCTGCGCCCAGCCGAACGCAAGCGCAGCTATGGCGGGCTGATCGCCGCCGTTGCCGCCTTGCTGGTCGTTGCCGGCGGCGGCTATGGCATCTGGCTGAACAAGGATGCCTTCAGCAGGATGCTGGGCCTGGACGGCGGCAAGGTTGTTGCCAAGACCGAGCCGGTGAAACCGGCGCCGGCCAAGCCCGCTACCGACGCAGCGGCGACGCCACCGGTGCCGGCAGCCGGCGCCGAAGGAACCAAATTCACGCAGCGCCTAACGCCTGAAGGCGGCGAAACCGATCCCGGCCCGGCCGGCGGACAAAGCGGCATAGGCGAGGGTGAATCCGTCGCGGCGCTGACGACGCCACCTTCGGCGACCAACGCCCCGGCGGCTCCGCCACCAGTCACCGGCGCACCGGCCGCAGCGGCACCCGCCGCGGCCGCGCCTGCCGCGACCACGCCTGCGCCGGGTGCCGCGCCCGCGACACCGCCGGCCAACGGAACCGCACCCGCGGCACCGGCCGACGCCGCTGCCACACCGCCGCCCGCGCCGGCGGGCGCCACGCCCGCGGCACCGGCGGCCGCTCCGGCGACGGAAGCCTCGGTACCGGTCGGCCAGAAGGCGATCTTCTATGAGGAGCGCACCAGCACGGCGCAGGGGTCGGCCGAGCCCGGCAGCATCGTCTGGTCTCTGGTACAGGAATCGCCAGGTGGCGACCTGCCGCCGGAGCCGGCGATCCGTGCCGAGGCGACCATCCCCGGCAAGGACATCCAGTTGCGCATGACCATCCGCCGCAACACCGACCAGACGCTGCCGGCCAGCCATATCATCGAGATGATCTTCCTGACGCCCGACGGTTTCGAAGGCGGCGGTGTCGACAACATCCTGCGCGTCGCCATGAAAAGCTCCGAACAGGATGCCGGCAGCCCGCTGATCGGCATTCCGGCCAAGATCGCCGACGGCTTCTTCCTCGTCGCGCTCAACGACACCAAGGCCGACGAGGACGCCAACATGACCCTGTTGCGCGGCCAGGACTGGATCGACGTACCGGTGGTCTACAAGACCGGCCGGCGGGCGCTGCTGACCATGGAAAAAGGCATCCCCGGAGAAAAGGTGTTCGACGAGGCGATCAAGGCCTGGCAGGCGAAGACGGCGGGCTGACGACGGGCGGCCGTTTCAAGAGCAGTATGGCTATAGTCACGGGGTCAAAACGGCCGATACTTGGCTAAGGGCAGTCCGTTGCGCCTGACATAATCGTTCCAGCCTTCGATGGCTTGCTTGTGCTCTTCCTGCCATCGGCGCGTCTTTTTCGCTGCAATCACCTTGGCGATACCGGTCTCCGCGGCACGGGAGATGCCTAATCCCTTGGCGTCTTCGAGCAGTTGCAAGCTGATCGATATCTTGACGGATTTTCGCTGAAGTTTGCGTTTCGATTGAAGCATGGGGTTGCCCTCTATGCGTCCAACATAGACGCATAACCTCGCAGGCACCAACTACCCCTCCATCTCCTCGCGCAGCATCTCCAGCTCCAGCCATTCTTCCTCGAGCGCGGCCAGCGTCGCGCGTTCCTTGTCGAGGGCGGCGATGGTCTTCTGGAACGAGGCCGGATCGCGCTCGTAATAGGCCGGGTCGGCGATGTTGTTCTCCAGCCGCGAGATCGATGCGGTCACCGCCTCGATCTTCTTCGGCAGCGATTCCAGGGCGAATTTCTGCTTGAACGACAGTTTCTTCGCGGGCCCTTTTGGGGCCGCCGGTTCGCTCTTGCCTGCCGCCGGCATATCTGCGGCTTCCGCCTTGGCGCGGGCCTTGCGGTCGTCGAGCCTGGTGCCGCCGCGCTGCGCCAGCATGTCGGAATAGCCGCCGGCATATTCGACCCAGCGGCCGCCGCCGTCCGGCGCGATGATGCTGGTCACTGTGCGGTCGAGGAAATCACGGTCGTGGCTGACCAGGATGACGGTGCCGGCAAAACCAGCGACCAGTTCCTGCAGCAGTTCCAGCGTCTCCATGTCGAGATCGTTGGTCGGCTCATCGAGCACCAGCAGGTTTGCCGGCCGCGCCAGCACGCGCGCCAGGATCAGCCGCGCCCGCTCGCCGCCGGACAGTTCGCGCACCGGCGTGCGCGCCTGCTCCGGCTTGAACAGAAAATCCTTCATGTAGGAGACGACATGGCGCTGCTCGCCATTGATGACGAGGTTTTCGCCGCGCCCGTCGGTCAGATACTGCGCCAGCGTTTCCTGCGGGTCGACCGCCTCGCGCTTCTGGTCGAGCGTGGCGATTTCCAGATTGGTGCCGAGCCGCACCGAGCCGGCATCCGGCGCCAATTCGCCGGTCAGCATCTTCAACAACGTCGTCTTGCCGGCGCCGTTCGGCCCGACGAGGCCGACACGGTCGCCACGCTGGATGCGGGTCGAGAAGCCCTTGACCACGGTGAGATCGCCAAAGCTCTTCTCGATGTTCTTTGCTTCGATCACCAGCTTGCCGGATTCGGCGGCATCGCTCGCCACCATGTTGGCGCTGCCTTCGGCGCCACGATGGCCGCGGAAGCGCTGGCGCATGGTCTGCAGCTCGCCGAGGCGGCGCATGTTGCGCTTGCGCCGCGCCGTCACGCCATAGCGCAGCCAATGCTCCTCGCGCACGATCTGGCGGCCGAGCTTGTGCTGCTCGCGCTCTTCCTCTTCCAGCACCAGGTCACGCCATTCCTCGAAATGGCCAAAACCCTTGTCCAGCCTGCGGGTCTGGCCACGGTCGAGCCAGACAGTGGCGCGCGACACGCGTTCGAGGAAGCGGCGGTCGTGCGAGATGACGATGAGCGCCGAAGAGGTGCGGACAAGCTCTTCTTCGAGCCATTCGATGACGGACAGGTCAAGATGGTTGGTCGGCTCATCAAGTAGCAGAATGTCGGGTTCCGGCGCCATGACGCGGGCCAGGGCGGCGCGCCTGGCCTCGCCACCCGAGAGGTCGCCCGGCCGCTCTTCGCCCGACAAGCCAAGATGCTCCATCAGATAGGAGGCGCGATAGGGATCGTCGGCAGGCCCGAGGCCCGCCTCGACATAGCCGCGAACGGTGGCGAAGCCCTCCATGTCGGGCATCTGTGGGAGGTAGCGGACCGTCGCCGAGGGTTGGCGGAAGACTTCGCCGTCCTGCGGCTCGATCAGGCCGGCGGCGATCTTGAGCAGCGTCGACTTGCCGGAGCCATTGCGGCCGACCAGCGCGATCTTGTCGCCGGCCGAAGCGGTCAAGGCGGCGCCGTCGAGCAGCGGCGTACCGCCGAAGGTCAGTTTTATCCCGTCGAGATTGAGAAGAGGCGGGGCCATGTCAGCTTTCGGGCAAAGGATAGGGATGGGCGAGCAGCAGCGCGCGGCCATGGCCGAGCGCGATTTCGAGGCGGCCCCCGGTCTTGTCGAACTTGACCTCGTTGGAGATGGTCAGTGATGAGCCGAAGGCCACCTCGACCTGATTCAGCGGCCATTTGGCACCGGCAACGGTCAGGCCGGCAAGTTCGGAAAAGCCGAGGATCGAAAACAGCGTGCCGTCGGCATAGTCGAACCCGGCCGTTCCCAACAGCAGCGGGACACCTTCCTGGGCACCGCTGGTCAGCAGCACCTCCGTTCCGGCCTCGGCTAGGCGCAGGGCGAGCGCCAGATGCAGGAAGGCATGGTCGGCGCGCTTGCCGCCGAACGCGCCCGCCAACACAAGGCGGGTCGCTCCGCGCTCAAGGGCTGCCGCGATCGCCAGTTCCCCGTCGGTCTTGTCTTTTTCCGCCGGGAAGGTCTGGCGTGGCACCGCGGCGAGGTCGGCGGGCAGGTCGGCCGGCACCGAATCGAAATCACCCACCCACAGTTCCGGCACAAGGCCGAGCAGCCTGGCATGGCCGATGCCGGCGTCGGCGGCGATCACGCGCGAGCCCTCGACCTGGCGGTCGAGCCGGGGCGTGCGGATGAGATCGCCGCCAAGCAGGATGGTGAATGTGCTCATATCCGGTGGCCTGTACCAGCCCGGCAGCGGAAACGGAAGGCGGCAAACTCCCACTTGCGTGGTTCCTCGGCCGGGCCTATGTGTCGAAACGCTCTAACGGGGTGCCGGCTGCGATCTTTCGCGGACCGGCTGAGAGGCAGTCTCGCCAACCCGCTGAACCTGATCCGGTTTGTACCGGCGGAGGGATTAGACGTTTCGGACAGTCCGACGCCTCAATTCCTTGTCACGCGAACGAAGGAGGCGCCGATGCGCACGCTTTTATACTCTCTTGTCTCAGCCATGGTTGTTGCGCTGTCGGGGCCGGCCTTGGCCAAGGACAAGCTCACCGTCTACACCTATGAGAGCTTTACCGCCGACTGGGGTCCAGGTCCCGTGGTGAAGAAGGAATTCGAGGCCGAATGCGGCTGCGATGTCGAGTTCGTCTCGGTTGCCGATGGCGTGGCGCTGCTCAACCGCGTCAAGCTCGAAGGCGCATCGACCAAGGCCGACATCGTGCTCGGCCTCGACACCAATCTCACCGCCGATGCCAAGGCCAGCGGGTTGTTCGCGCCGCATGGCGCGGTGAACGACGTTAATGTGCCGGGCGGCTGGAGCGACGATACTTTCGTTCCGTTCGACTACGGCTATTTCGCTGTCGTTTACGATACCGAGAAGCTGAAGACGCCGCCGAAGAGCTTGAAGGACCTGGTCGAAGGCAGCGCCGACGACAAGATCGTCATCCAGGATCCGCGCACCTCGACGCCGGGCCTCGGCCTGTTGCTGTGGGTGAAGTCGGTCTATGGCGACAAGGCGCCGGAGGCCTGGGCCAAGCTCAAGGCCAAGGTGCTGACCGTGACGCCCGGCTGGAGCGAGGCCTATGGCCTGTTCACCAAGGGCGAAGCGCCGATGGTGCTGTCCTATACGACGTCACCGGCCTACCACATGGTCGCCGAGAACACGCAGCGCTACCAGGCGGCTTCCTTCGAAGAGGGCGAATACCTGCAGATCGAGGTCGCCGGCATCACCACGACCGGAGCCAAGAATCCGCTGGCGGCAAAGTTCATCGCCTTCATGACCGGACCGAAATTCCAGGATGCGATCCCCGAGACCAACTGGATGTTCCCGGCCGGCAAGACCGACAAGCCGCTCAACCCGGCCTTCGACAAGCTTGTCAAGCCGACCAAGACCTTGCTGTTCAGCCCGGAAGAGGTCGCGGCCAACCGCAAGGCCTGGGTCGATGAATGGCTGGCGGTGATGAGCAAGTAGATTGGCCGTATGATCGAAAGATGATTGCTCTACGGCGCCCCCCTCTGTCCTACCGGACATCTCCCCCACAAGGGGGGAGATCGGATGCTATCGGTGATTTCGCCAATCGCCGACGCGGCGGGTATGAGCGAGGCGCGGAAACTGCCTATCTCCCCCCTCGTGGGGGAGATGTCCGGCAGGACAGAGGGGGGCGCGAAGGAACGCGACGCTCGCTAGAGGCATTCTGGGCGATCCAGCGTGCAACGCGCTGACTCCCGCATCACCGCCGGCATCATCGCGCTCGCCGCGATCACGCTGCTGATCGGTGGCGCGTTTGCCGGCTTGCTCATCGAAGGCGCCCATGATTTCTCGGGCGCCTGGGCGGCCTTCGATCCCTATCTCCTTCGCGTCGTGCGCTTCACGCTCTGGCAGGCAATCCTTTCGACGCTGCTTTCGGTCATTCCGGCACTCTTCGTCGCACGCGCCCTGTCGCGGCATCCGCGCTTCTTTGGCCGCGCCTTCATCCTGCAGCTCTTTGCCGTGCCGCTGGCGCTGCCGGCGATCGTCGCGGCGCTCGGCATCCTGGCGCTCTACGGTCGCGCCGGCTACTTCGCCGGGCTGTTCAGCGCGATTGGCGGCAGGGGCTGGCCTGGCATTTACGGCCTGTCCGGCATTCTCGTCGCCCATGTCTTTTTCAATCTACCGCTCAGCGTGCGACTGTTGCTCGAGGCGCTGCAGACCATTCCCGCCGACCAGTGGCGGCTGGCGAGCCAGCTCGGCATGGGCGCGCGGCCGGCGTTCCGGCTGATCGAATGGCCGACGTTGCGCGCGGCTCTGCCTGGCGTCGCCGGGCTGGTCTTCATGCTCTGCATCACCTCCTTCACCATCGTGCTGACACTCGGCGGCGGGCCGGCCGCCACGACGCTGGAGGTCGGCATCTATCAGGCGCTGCGCTTCGATTTCGATCCCGCGCGCGCGGTCGCCCTGACATTGCTGCAGATCGCCTTGACGTTCATCGTGGTCCTGGCGCTGACGCGGCTTGGCGCCAATGTGGTCGGCGACACCAACCTGCCGGTCGCGCCGCGCCGCTATCTCTCCGTCAACGGGACCGAGGCGTCGCTCAACGCCGTGCTCATCGTGTTGGCACTGCTGTTCGTTGTCGGGCCGATGGCTGCGACCGTGGTCGCCGGTTTGGGCGCCGATCTCGGCCGGCTCGCCGGCGAGGCCACCGTCCGGCAAGCAACGCTGACCAGCGCCGTGCTCGCCTTCCTGTCGGCGCTGCTTTCGGTGATGCTGTCGCTGGCGCTCACCATGGCGCGGCGAGCGCTGGCGCTGGGCCGCCGTGCCGGGCCAAGGACATTGCTTGAGCATGCAACCGACACCGGCGCGGGGTTCGTCCTGGTCGTGCCGCCCATCGTCATCGGCGCCGGCTGGTTCCTGTTGCTGCGCCATGCCGGCGATGTCTTCGCCATCGCCCCGGTGATGGTTGTCACCGTCAATGCTGTCATGGCGATGCCGTTCGCGCTGCGCGCCGTCCGTCCCGCCTATGACGCGGCGAGCGAGCGTCACGAACGGCTCTGCGCACAGCTTGGTATTGCCGGCTGGGCGAGGCTGCGGCTGGTCGACTGGCCATCACTGCGGCGCCCGCTCGCCACCGCTTTTGCTTTCGCCATGGCGCTGTCGCTCGGCGATCTCGGCGTGATCGCGCTGTTCGGCAGTGATTCCGTGCAGACCTTGCCCTACCTTCTCCTGGCGCGCATGGGCAGCTACCGCACCGAGGACGCCGCCGGCCTGGCGCTGTTGCTTGGCCTCGTCTGCCTCGCATTGGTGTTGGCCGCGGATTGGCTCGGCAGGGAAAAGGTCGGCAATGTCTGATGGGGCGATGGACAGGAAGGGCGTTCCGGTGCGGCTGGACGAGGTTTCGTTCAGCTATGGCGAGGCCCCGCTCGTCTTCGATGTCGCGTTTGCCGCGGCGGAAATCACTGCCATCATGGGGCCGAGCGGTTCGGGCAAGTCGACGCTGCTCAACCTCATCGCCGGGTTCGAGACGCCATTGTCGGGCCGCGTGCTGATTGGCGGGGCCGATGTCGGCGCCGCGCCACCGGCCCAACGGCCAGTGTCGATGGTGTTCCAGGAAAACAACCTTTTCGCCCATCTTTCCGTCGAGCAGAATGTCGGGCTCGGGCGCTCGCCATCGCTGCGGCTGACCGAAGCGGACCGTGCTGATATCGCCAGGGCGCTTGCCCGCACAGGCCTTGCTGGCAAGGAAAAACGCTTGCCGCGCGAACTCTCCGGCGGCGAGCGCCAGCGTGTTGCCCTGGCCCGCGTGCTGGTGCGCGATCGCCCGGTGCTTCTGCTCGACGAACCCTTCGCTTCGCTGGGGCCAGCCCTGCGCGACGACATGCTCGATCTGGTTGCCGGCGTGCATGCGGAGCGCGGCATGACGGTACTGTTCGTCACGCACCAGCCGGAGGACGCCCGCCGAATCAGCCAGAATGTGGTGTTTCTGGACAATGGCACCGTGGCGGCCACCGGCAGCGCGGACGATTTCTTTGCCGGGGCTGGTCCCGACGCCTTCCGGCGCTATATCGGTGCCAGTGCCGGGAATGCCGTATCACGAGATATTGCCCGGAAGCGGACATAATTTACGGTCAAACCGGCCTCAGGCGATGGGGCGCTTGCTTGCCATGGCAGAAGTAGTGTGGCTAGGTCCGCCCTACTGGTCCGGCACAAGCCGTGATTTGCCTACAGCATCCGCCGCACGCCCCGAGGGACGCGCGACGGATGCTGTAGAAGTTTGTTTTTTGCGCATGACAGGTTCCGGAGATCGCCCCCGATTTTCGTGGTCATGCGCCGGGACCTGAAAGGAAGCCGTTCTGGCGATCGGCGTTGACAAGCTGCGAATGAATCCACTGGCGCGCTTTCTGGCGCTGGCCGGCTTTGCCGTGGCGCTTGCAAGCTGCCAGATGTTCACGCCTCCGGAGGTCCAGGAATCCGGCTTTCAGCCGTCCGACAAGCCGATCACGGTCGACAATGTCGCCGCCAACAACAAACTCGCGGAACTCGCCAAGGCGCAGCATCCGCGCATCCTGGCCACCTATGGCGGCGAGTATTCCGATCCCAAGCTCGAGCGCATGGTCGCCAAGGTGGTCGGCAACCTTACCGTTGTGTCGGCGAATCCGACCCAGACCTACCGCATCACCATCCTCAACTCGCCCAACGTCAACGCCTTCGCGCTGCCGGGCGGCTATCTCTACATCACGCGCGGGCTGCTGGCGCTTGCCAATGATTCGTCCGAGCTCGCCGCCGTCATCGCGCATGAGATGGGTCACGTCACCGCCAATCACGGCCTGCAGCGCCAGCAACTCGAGGCCGAGGAAGGCCTGGCGACCAAGGTGGTCTCGGATGTGCTGGGTGACAGCCCGACCGCCAAGGCGGCACTGATCCGCGGCAAGCTCAGGCTGGCGCAGTTCTCGCGCAACCAGGAGCTGGAGGCCGACGCCATCGGCATCAAGTCGATCGGTGAAGCCGGCTATGATCCCTATGCCGCCGGCCGCTTCCTGCAGTCGATGTCGGCCTATACCGATTTCCGGTCGATCAGCGGTGCCACCGATGCCAGCCTGGACTTCCTGGCCACGCATCCCAACACGCCGCAGCGCATCGACCTGGCGCAGCGCCATGCCCGCCAGTTCGGCGCACCCGGCTTCGGCACGCGCGACCGCGATTCCTTCCTCGCCGGCATAGATGGCCTGCTCTACGGCGATACGCCGGAGGAAGGCTATGTGCGCGGCGAGACCTTCCTGCATCCGGGGCTTGGCGTGTCGTTCACGGTGCCGGACGGTTTCATCATCGACAATTCGGCGGCGGCGGTGACGGCGACCGGCCCGGGCGACATCGCGATCCGCTTCGACGGCGTTTCGATCGACAAGAACCGCGCCTTGACCGACTATATCAGAAGCGGCTGGGTGGCTGGCCTCGTCGACAGCACGGTCAAGCAGGAAACCATCAACGGCAACGAGGCGGCGACCGCGCATGCCGGCGCCGAAGGCTGGCAGTTCGACATCGCGGTGATCCGCGCCGGCGGCCAGGTCTACCGGCTGCTGACCGCGGCACCCTCGGCCAGCACCTCGCTGGATTCTGTCGCGCGTTCGGTCAGCGGCTCATTCCGTATCCTGAGCGCCGCGGAGAAGGCGGCCTTGAAACCGCTGCATATCCGCGTGCTCACAGTGCAGCCGGGCCAGACCATGGGCACGCTCGCCGCGCAGATGGTCGGCGTCGACCGCAAGCTCGACCTGTTCCGGGTGCTCAATGCGCTGTCGCCGGGGGCCGCGGTTTCGGCCGGCGACAAGGTCAAGATCGTCACCGACAAGTAAGAGCACGCTGCAAACTCACTTCGCTGCACGCCTGCCGCGATTTTCTATGCTTCCGGTGCTCATGGAGTCCACTCCGCTCCGGTTCTTGAAATCCACGCCATTCGCCTCAGCGGAGCGAGTTTTCAACGCGCTCTTGATCCTGTGCTTTTGAGCGGTCAGGCGGCTGTCGCCAGAAACTCCGGATTCTGCTTCACCAGCGCGACCTTGAGCTTTTCCATGGCGCGCGCCTCGATCTGGCGGACGCGTTCCTTGGAAATGCCAAGCGTCTCGCCAAGCGCCTCGAGCGTGGCGCCCTCGTCGTTCAGCCGGCGCTCCTCGATGATCCTCAGTTCGCGTGCGTTGAGCGCGCGAAGTGCCTCACGCAGCCAGAGCGAGCGGCGCGCGACGTCGATCTTGTCGCCAACGATCTCGTCGGGCAGGGGATCGTCCGAGACCAGGAAGTCCATGCGCTCGGTGCCGCCTGAATCGTCGGCAAGCGGCACGTTGAGCGAGGAGTCGGGTGCCGACAGCCGCGAATCCATCATCGCCACATCCGCCTCGGAAACGCCAAGCGCGACCGAAACTTCGCGGTACAGAGTTGTGTTGGAGAGCGGTTCCGTGCCGTTCGCGAGCCTGGCGCGCAGGCGCCGCAGGTTGAAGAACAGGGCCTTTTGCGCCGAGCTGGTGCCGCCGCGCACAATCGACCAGTTGCGCAGGATGTAGTCCTGCATCGAGGCGCGGATCCACCACGTCGCATAGGTCGAAAACCGCACTTCGCGCTCCGGCTCGAAGCGGGCGGCGGCCTCGAGCAGGCCGACATGGCCTTCCTGTATCAGGTCGCCAAGCGGCAGGCCGTAGTGGCGGAATTTCGAGGCCATGGAAATGACCAGCCGCATGTGGGCGACGGTGATGCAGTGCAGCGCGTTCTGGTCGTTGTCTTCCTTCCAGAGCAAGGCCAGCCGATGTTCCTCGTCCCGTTCGAGATAGGGAGCCTTCATCGCCGCGCGGACCATGATCCGTCCTGCCATGTCTTCCATCATGAGGTGCTCCCTGGTTCAGGCGAGATGACTTGCGAACTTGGCAGGGCACCGGTTGAAATCGCGGCGTCGCGCCCTAGAACAGCCAAAACTGCCATGCGCGAGAAAGGTTCCGCCGGCGCGGGCTGGCGAGTGATGCTGTCCAGGCGATTTTTGAACCGTCGCCCGGACGCTTCGAACGCTGCTAACAATCCTTTTTTGAGAATGGGGTTTCGGAAATTCTTTGTTTTTGAAATCTGATTCCTTATTCTTTCTGTCTGCATCTGTCATTTTCCAGCCCTCACAACAGGCCGGGTTTCAGGCCAAGGACGGGATCACAAAAAGATGAAATGGCTCAAGTCGCTTATCGTCGCCGGAACGCTGCAGGCTCTGGCTGTCACCTCAGGCCATGCGGGCGCCAATCTCGATCAGATCAAGCAGGCCGGCGTCATCAAGGTAGGCACGGAAGGCACCTACGCACCCTTCACCTATCATGACGGTTCGGGCGCGCTGGTCGGCTTCGACGTCGAGATCGCCAAGGCGATCGCCGACAAGCTGGGCGTCAAGGTCGAGTTCCTCGAAGGCAAATGGGATGGGCTGATCGCCGGTCTCGACGTCAGCCGTTATGATGCCGTCATCAACGAAGTCGGCATCACCGACGCGCGCAAGGCCAAGTATGATTTCTCCGATCCCTACATCGCTTCCAAGGCGGTGCTGATCGTGCGCGGCGACAACACCGACATCAAGACTTTCGCCGACCTCAAGGGCAAGAAGTCGGCGCAGTCGCTGACTTCGAATTTCGGCAAGCTGGCCGAGAGCAACGGCGCCGAACTGGTCGGTACCGACGGCTTCGACCAGTCGATCCAGCTTCTCTTGACCGGCCGTGCCGACGCCACCATCAATGACAGCCTGTCGTTCCTCGACTTCAAGAAGCACAAGCCAGACGCCAATGTGAAGATCGCCGCGCAGGAAGAAAACGCCGATTATTCCGGCGTCATCGTGCGCAAGGGCGATCCCGAACTGGTCGCGGCCATCAACAAGGCGCTGGCCGACATCAAGGCCGACGGCACCTACAAGAAGATCGCCGACACCTATTTCGGCCAGGACGTTTCGAAGTAGTTGATTATCAGGGCCGGTTTTCGGCCTTGCAACATGCCAGCGGCGAGCCGTCTTTGACGGCCCGCCGCTTTTGTCGTGATATGGCGCCTGCATTCGCATTTCGATAACGCCGCCGCGATCATTCTGGGGGTCTTTCGTGCCGCATTGGCTGCAACTGATGCTGGAGTCGCTGCCTTCGCTGCTCTGGGCCGCTCTCATCTTCACCGTGCCGTTGACGCTGTTGTCGTTCGTCCTCGGCCTGACGGTTGGCCTCGGTGCGGCACTTGGCCGGCTGTTCGGACCAAGGCCGCTGGTCGCGGTCGTGCGCTTCTATGTCTGGATCTTCCGCGGCACGCCGCTCCTGGTGCAGCTGTTCCTGATCTTCTACGGCCTGCCGTCGGTCGGCATCCTGCTCGACGCCTTCACGGCAGCGCTGATCGGCTTCACGCTCAACATCGGCGCCTACACGTCGGAGATCATCCGCGCGGCAATCGGCTCCGTGCCGAAAGGCCAATGGGAAGCCGCCTATTCGATCGGCATGACCTGGAGCCAGGCGATGCGGCGCACCATCCTGCCGCAAGCCGGGCGCGTCGCGGTGCCGCCGCTTTCCAACACCTTCATCTCGCTGGTCAAGGACACGTCGCTGGCTGCCGCCATCACCGTGCCGGAGATGTTCCAGGCGGCGCAGCGCATCGTCGCCACCAGCTATGAGCCGCTGATCCTCTATGTCGAGGCGGCGATCCTCTATCTGGCGATGAGCTCGGTGCTGTCGGCCTTGCAGACGCGGCTGGAGGAGCGGCTCAACCGCTATGGCGGCTTCCTGGAGGCGCGCTCATGATCGGCCTCACCAATATCGAAAAGCGCTTCGGCGACAATCTGGTGCTGAAGGGCGTGACCGTCGCCATTGCGGAAGGCAGCGTCACCGCGCTGGTAGGCCCTTCGGGCGGCGGCAAGAGCACGCTGTTGCGCTGCATCAACCTGCTGGAAATCCCGACTTCGGGCACGGTGCGCATAGGTGACGAGACGCTCGAGTTCCGTCCGGGCGTCAAGGTGCCGGCGAGCGACATCAGGCGGTTGCGCCTGCAGACCGGCATGGTGTTCCAGAATTTCCAGTTGTTCCCGCATCGCACCGCGATCGAGAATGTCATGGAAGGCCTGGTCACGGTGCTGAAATGGTCGCCCGAGAAGGCCCGCGAGCGGGCGCTCGCCTTGCTAGAAAAGGTCGGGATGGCGCACAAGGCCGACGCCTGGCCGGCGACGCTGTCGGGCGGCCAGCAGCAGCGCGTGGCGATTGCCCGCGCTTTGGCGCCATCGCCGAAGGTGCTGCTGTGCGATGAGCCGACATCGGCGCTTGATCCTGAATTGGCGCAAGAGGTGGTCGACGTGCTCGGCAAGCTCGCCAGCGAAGGCACGACCATGGTGATGGCGACGCATGACCTGCGGCTTGCCTCCAAGATCGCCCAGGAGGCGGTGTTCCTCGATGCCGGCGTCATCGTCGAGAAGGGGCCGTCCGCGGTGCTGTTCGGCAACCCGGAGCGCGAACGGACCAAGCGGTTCATCGCGACGCTGAAGCAGGAGGCGGAGAGGGAAGGCGGCGGCTGAGCTTCCTACCCCTTGTGGGGAGTGTAGGTCAAAAAACAAAAAACCCGGCGCGAGGCCGGGTTTTTCAAATTCGAAGGCCAAGGAGCCTCAGGCAGCTTCTTCCTGCTCGGCTTCCTCATTGTCAGCCTTGGCGCCGCGCTTAGGGCCCTTGTTGAGGTTCACCTCGATCAGACGCACGGCTTCGGTTTCCGACATGCGGTTGACGGCCGCGATCTCGCGGGCCATGCGGTCGAGCGCGGCCTCATAGAGCTGGCGTTCGGAATAGGACTGCTCCGGCTGGTTGTCGGCGCGGTAGAGGTCGCGCACGACTTCCGAGATCGAGATCAGGTCACCCGAATTGATCTTGGCATCATATTCCTGGGCGCGGCGCGACCACATGGTGCGCTTGACGCGGGCGCGGCCCTGAACGACCTTGAGCGCGCGCTCGACATAATCCTCTTCCGACAGCTTGCGCATGCCGATGGAGGTCGCCTTGGCGACAGGCACCTTCAGGCGCATCTTGTCCTTCTGGAAGTCGATGACGAACAGTTCCAGCTTGTGACCCGCCACTTCCTGCTCGTCGATCGACACGATTTGGCCGACGCCGTGCGCCGGGTAGACGATGTACTCACCAGTCTTGAAACCGTGACGCGCTCCGGTGGACTTCTTCTGCGGGGTGATCGTTGCCATTACGCCCTGAACTCCTTGTTGTGGGCCGGCGGCGGTGCCGGCTGAACTCCTGCGATCGGGGTCACCGACCGTTAGCCGCACAACAGATGAACCCCACCGGAAAGGCCGGGACCGGCAAACCGCACGAATTGCGACCGCCTGGCCCAGATCGCTCTGGTCCGGAATGGGATTTTCACCTTTCAGTGATTTGGGGCGTCTGCGCCATAAATCGACGTTGTGTCACCGGCATGTTTCGCTGATGTAACACAAAAAGTCGGAAGAATCAAGGTTTTGCTGCGTTCGCGAAGGCCACAGCTTCGCGCCGCCTGTCAAGGCGGTTTATGCGACATGTCTCTTACGCTGCGTAATACCGACCTTTACGGCCGCATTGTCAATCGCCTTCGCCGGGCTCGGCCGAGAAGTATTTCTCGAACTTGCCGGCCTCGCCGTCGAAGGTCTTGGCGTCTGCCGGAGGCTCCTTCTTGGCGGTGATGTTGGGCCATTTCTCGGCATATTCGGTGTTGATCTGCAGCCATTTGTCGAGGCCTGGCTCGGTGTCCGGCTTGATCGCATCGGCGGGACATTCGGGCTCGCAGACGCCGCAGTCGATGCACTCGTCGGGATGAATGACGAGCATGTTCTCGCCTTCGTAGAAACAGTCGACCGGACAGACCTCGATGCAGTCCATGTATTTGCATTTGATGCAATTGTCGGTCACGACATAGGTCATCGGTCGGCTCCGGGACGCCCCAGCTTTAATGGGCCAGTTTTGTTGGGCTTTTTCCGTGAGGTAACGCCTTTGTCCGTCGCTTGCAAGGGCGGCCATGCGCGGCGGCATCGTCGTTCCCGGAATGGAATTCCAGACGGCGGGCACGGCGCAAGCCTGTCGTGTCCTCGGGAGGGCCTGTTTGCCGGGTTCGGTTTCGCCCCAGGCCGTGTCATTGCCGTAAAGCCACCATGCGGTGTTGAGCGAAGGGATCACTCTTCGCCAAGCAAGCGGTCCGTCTGTCGGCGTTCTCTCTTGGTCGGGCGACCGCTGCCGGCCTCGCGCAGCGCCGGAATCGCGTCGGGAAGGGCCTCACCCTTCGGTGCGGGCGGCGGCGACATGTCCTCATAAAGGGTGCGGGCTTCCTCCGCCGGGCCGCGCCGGACGCCGGCGCCGAGCACCTTCCAGACGAAAATGCGCCGATCCAGCGTGATGGTCAGCACGTCGCCCGGCTTGATCAGATCGGAGGCCTGCGCTGCTTTGTCGCGATTGATGCGCACGCGCCCGGCGACGACGAGCTTCGCCGCCAGCGAGCGCGATTTGACCGCGCGAGAGAAGAACAGCCATTTGTCGATGCGCTGGCGGCCTTCGGCAACCATCGAACCCTACCGAGCCTACTTCTTCAGCTGGTCGCGCAAGGCGGCGAGCTTGGCGAAGGGCGAGTCCGGATCGAAGCGCACCGGACGTTCCTCGCGCGGCTTCGGCTGGAAGGACGGCTTTGCGCCTCCCTTGCCGCGATCGGGGCCACCCTTGCCCTCGGGCCGGCCACCCTTCCAGTCGGGGCGGCCTTCGCGGCGCTCGGGACGATCGCCCTGGGGCCGACCGTCACGGCGCTGTTCGCCTTCACCCTGCGGCTTGGGCTTGAACTTCGACCGGTCGAAGCGCGGCTTGCCGGCGCCGTCACGCCGCCCTTCATGGGCGGGGCGTTCTCCCGGTGCGCCGGTCGCTTGAGCGGCGCCGGCCTCCGCCGGTGCATTGCCGCGGCCGCGCGCCTGTCCGTTGCGCTGGCGATTGTTGCGGCCTTCGTGATGGCGGGGGCGCTGCTCGAAACGGCCCTGGCGCCACAGCAGGATAGGCTTGGGCGCTTCGGCGGCGGTACCGTCAGCACTGCCTGCATCGTCGGCGCCATCACCCCCACCCGCGTCGCTTCGCGCCGCGACCTCCCCCATCGAGGGGGAGGTAAGGGCGTCGGCGCTTTCGGTGGCAGTGATGTCAGAGATGGCTTCCGCTTCTGGCTCGGCTTCTGGTTCAGCAGCCGCTTCGGCGGCAACTTCCGTAGCGGGCTCTTCCACGGCTTCGGCCGGAGCTTCCGGTTGCTCTTCCGCGACAGGCTCCACCGCCGCTTCCGCAACGGCTTCGGCCGGAGTTTCGACACCAGCCTCGGCAGTGGCCGGCTCCGAACCCTCGACCGCCGCTTCCGCGGCGGCGTCCGTTGCGGCGGCTTCGGCCGTCCTGGCCTGCTCGGCGCGCGCGGCTTCTTCCGCCGCGAGCTTGGCCGCGGCGGCTTCCCGCGCGGCGGTGTCCTGCGCCTCGAGCCGTGCCTTGACCTCCGCCGCCGGCTTCGGCTCGGCGCGATAGCCCAGGCCCTTGAGGATCTCTTCCATGTCGTCGGCGGTGGCGCCGAGGATCGACATCATTGGCGGTGTCACCATGAAGGACTGGCCGTCATAGGCGCCGTCCGGACGCTGGCCGAGGCCAGGCTTCCAGTTGGTCGCCGGACGGATCAGGTCGGCCAGCCGCTCCAGAATGTCGATGCGCACGGCGCGGCGGCCGAGATTGCGGTAGCCGGCGAGCTTGTAGAAGGCCTTGTCGAAGGCCGGATCGATGACCACCGAGGTGCGGCCGGACGCCAGCGCGTGGACCACGTCGCCAAAGCCGGGCTTGTCCTTGCCGTCATTCTTCAGCGCCCACAGCAAGGTCACCAGTCCGGCGGGTGCCGGCTTGATCAGCGCCGGGACGAAGACATGGTAGGCGCCGAAGCGCACGCCAAGCCGGCGAAGCGCCGCGCGACCTTCCTGGTCGAGCGACTTCATCTCCTCGGCGATGTCGCGGCGGTTGATGAGGCCGAAATTCTCGACCAGCTGGAAGGCGATACCACGGCCGATGCCGGAAATCTGGTCGGCGTTCTTCAGGTCGACCAGTGGCTTGAGCAGCGACTCGATCTGGAAATTGACGAAACGTTCGGCGCGCGCGGCGACCTTGTCGCGCGCCGGGCCGGTCAGCTGTTCGTCGGCCAGCAGCACGAGGCGCGGCTTCAGCGCGTCCTCGCCGGAGACCAGCGTGCCGATCGGCGCGCCGATCCAGCGCAGCGTGCCGTCCGAGCCAAGTGCCAGGTCGCCATTGGCGCAGGCGCCAAAACGGTCGGCGCGCGCCTCGAACTCGGCGGCCAGCGCCTTTTGCGCGGCGGTGCGCACGGCCTTGGCGTCTTCGCCGCCGGCGGTCTGGTCGGCGGTGAAGCGGAACCCTTGCAACTCGCCGACATGATGGCCTTCGACAAGGACGGTTCCGGTAGGGCTAATTTCGGCTTCAGGCATGGTATTTTCTCTAAGGCGCCGCATGAGGACGGAAGTCCTGCGGTCTACGAAGCGTTTCGTCAACCGCTCATGCAGCGCATCCGACAATCTGTCTTCGATTTCGCGCGTCTTTTCCTGCCAGTGTGCCTGATCGGCCAGCCAGCCGGGCCGGTTCGACACGAATGTCCAGGTGCGGATCTGGGCAATGCGGTGCGACAGCGTGTCGATGTCGCCCTCGGTGGTGTCGGCGCGGCGCACCTGCTCGGCCATGTAATTCTCGTCGACATGGCCTCGCTTGGCGAGGTCCATATAGATCGACGCGATGAGGTCGGCATGTTGCGCCGGGGCGATCTTGCGGTAGTCGGGCAGCGCGCAGGCTTCCCACAACAGCGCCACGCGTTTGGCGTCGGTCGCCAGCGCGCGGATATCCTCGTCGCGGGAAAGATATTCGAGCGCTTGCGCGTCGACCGCCGGCAGCGCCCGCGTCAAGCCCTCCACCGGAGCGTTGGTCTCGATCGAGCGCTTCAGCGCATCGAGGCTGGCGAAGTCGAAATGAGCGGTGCGCCACTGCAGCACCTTCACCGGATCGAAGTCATGGCCTTCGATCTTCTTGACCAGTTCCTCGTCGAGCGGATCGACCTGGCCGGTGACGCCGAAAGTGCCGTCGCGCAGATGCCGGCCGGCGCGGCCGGCGATCTGGCCGAGCTCGGCCGCCGTCAGGTTGCGGTACTGGTAGCCGTCGAACTTACGGTTCTGGGCGAAGGCGACATGGTCGAGATCGAGGTTGAGGCCCATGCCGATGGCATCGGTGGCGACGAGATAGTCGACATCACCCGATTGGAACAATGCCACCTGGGCGTTACGGGTGCGCGGCGAGAGCGCGCCGAGAACGACGGCGGCACCACCTTGCTGGCGGCGGATCAGCTCGGCGATGGCGTAGACCTCGTCGGCGGAGAAGGCGACGATGGCGGTGCGGCGCGGCAGGCGCGTCAGCTTCTTCGAGCCCGCATAGGCAAGATGCGACAGCCTTGGCCGCGTCACCACCGAAACGCCCTTCAGCAAGCGCTGCAGGATGCCATGCATGGTGGCGGCACCGAGCAGCAGCGTTTCCTGGCGGCCGCGAAGATGCAGGATGCGGTCGGTGAAGATGTGGCCGCGCTCAAGGTCGCCGGCGAGCTGCACCTCGTCGATGGCGACGAAGGCGGCGTCGGTCTCGCGCGGCATGGCCTCGACCGTGCAGACCGAATATCTGGCGCCTGGCGGCTGGATCTTCTCCTCGCCGGTGATCAGCGCGACTTTATGGGCGCCGACCTTTTCGCAGACGCGCGTGTAGACTTCCCGCGCCAGCAACCTGAGCGGCAGCCCGATGACACCTGTTTCATGCGCCACCATGCGCTCGATGGCGAGGTGGGTCTTGCCGGTGTTGGTCGGACCAAGCACGGCGGTCACGTCGCGGCCCGACAGGATCAGCGGCTCGGTATGTTTCGGCTGGATGTTCATCGGCTCGGAAATAAGGCTTTCTGGCCTCTCATTGTCGGGAGCGTGCCTCAACTGGCGCGTATGACAGGCGACACATAGGGATTTCGGGCGCGAAGCGAAAGCGGAATGTTCCGTGGGCGGTTCGAAGGCCTCTTTGTCCAGCGCTAAATTGGCTGTCGCTTAACTGACGGAACGAGTCTGGAACGAATCGGCGACGAATCGGTGACTCGACCAGATTCAGCTTTTGTTCACGGCTATATGTGGATTTCGTGACCGTGACTCTCACCACATGCTGAATCCATGAACTGGCCCGTTTTATGCTAGGCGAGCTCAGCCGTTAAGCTTTGCCGGGAAACGACGCCGGCGGCACGATGCCGATCACTCAAGATTATGAAATTGTTAATCTTTCTGAATTTGGTGTTAAGGAACTACGGGCGATTCAGGCCTATTAACGTTAACTTGCGCTCAAAGCCGGAACGAATCGGCGACAAAACAGCGCCGGCGGCATTTTCCCCTTTTGTTCCCCCAATATCTTGTGTTGTGAACAGCTTATCCACCGACAATCCACAGGCTTGACCACAGGGTTCCGCACAGGCGGCGCTGCCGCCATTAACTCTTGCGTGCCGGATTGGGGCATTGCGCCGCGGCGGGGATTTTTTCGCTTCCAAGGCATCAACGAAAACGGACCGGTTTCCCGGTCCGTTCGTTACAGTCTGAAGCCGTTGTACGTTTCAGGCGAAGTATTGGCCGCCATTGGCGGTGAGGGTCGAGCCGGTGATGAAGCCGGCATCCTCGGAAGCGAGGAAGACGACGCAGCGCGCGATCTCTTCCGGTTCGCCAAGGCGGCCGACCGGGATCTGCGGCAGGATGCGCTCGTTGAGCACCTTCTCATCGATCGCCTTGACCATCTCGGTGGCGATGTAGCCGGGACAGATGACGTTGACGGTGATGCCGGCGCGGGCACCCTCCTGGGCGAGGGCCTTGGTGAAGCCGATGTCGCCGGCCTTGGCGGCGGAATAGTTGACCTGGCCGGCCTGGCCCTTCTGGCCGTTGATCGAGGAGATGGTGATGACGCGGCCGAACTTGCGGTCGCGCATGCCGCCCCACAGCGGGTGCGTCATGTTGAAGACGCCGGAAAGATTGGTGTCGATGACCTCTTTCCACTGCTCACGGGTCAATTTGTGGAACATGGCATCGCGGGTGATGCCGGCATTGTTGACCAGCACCGAGACCGGGCCGAGGTCGGCCTCGACTCGGCTGATGCCGGCGGCGCAAGCGTCATAGTCGGCGACCGACCATTTGTAGACCGGAATGCCGGTCTCGGCCTTGAATTTCGCTGCCGCCTCGTCGTTGCCGGCGTAGTTGGCCGCGACCGAATAGCCGGCGTTCTTCAAGGCGATCGAGATCGCCGCGCCGATGCCGCGCGATCCGCCCGTGACGATTGCAACCTTGGTCATGCATTTCCCCTTTTTGATATCGCCCTGTTGTCGGGCTTGGCAGGCACTGGATATGAAACGGGCGGCCTGCGCCGCCCGTTCAGTATTTTCTTCAGAGGGCTTCCACGCACAGGGCGACGCCCATGCCGCCGCCGATGCACAGGGTGGCGAGGCCTTTCTTGGCGCCGCGACGACGCATCTCGTGGACCAGCGTGTTGAAGATGCGGGCGCCCGAGGCGCCGATCGGGTGACCGATGGCGATGGCGCCGCCATTGACGTTGACGATCGAGGGATCCCAGCCCATGTCCTTGTTGACCGCACAGGCCTGCGCGGCGAAAGCCTCGTTGGCTTCGACAAGGTCGAGATCGCCAACCGACCAGCCGGCCTTTTCCAAAGCCTTGCGCGAGGCGGGAATGGGGCCGGTGCCCATGATCGCCGGATCGACGCCGGCGGTCGCCCAGGACGCGATGCGCGCCAGCGGGGTGATGCCGCGCCTTGCGGCTTCCGCTTCGCTCATCAGCAGCGCACCGGCAGCACCGTCATTGATGCCGGAGGCGTTGGCTGCGGTCACGGTGCCGTCCTTGTCGAAGGCCGGCTTCAGCTTGGTCATGGCGTCCAGCGTCGCGCCATGGCGGATGTATTCGTCCTGGTCGACAATGGTGTCGCCCTTCTTGCCCTTGATGGTGAAGGCGACGATCTCGTCCTTGAACTTGCCCGCCTTCTGCGCCGCCTCGGCCTTGTTCTGCGAGGCCAGCGCGAACTGGTCCTGGTCATCACGGGTGATCTGGAACTGGCGGGCGACGTTTTCGGCGGTGTTGCCCATGTGGTAGCCGTTGAAGGCATCCCACAGCCCGTCCTTGATCATGGTGTCGATCATCTTGTAGTCGCCCATCTTGACGCCGGCGCGCAGATGCTGCGCGTGCGGCGACAGCGACATCGATTCCTGGCCGCCGGCGATGATCACCTTGGCGTCACCGGTGGCGATCTGCTGCATGCCGAGTGCAATGGCGCGCAGGCCCGAACCGCAAACCTGGTTGAGGCCCCAGGCGGTGGTCTCCTTGGGCAGGCCGGCAATGATCGAAGCCTGGCGGGCCGGGTTCTGGCCCTGGGCCGCGGTCAGCACCTGGCCGAGGATGACCTCGTCGACCTCTGCCGCTTCGACCCCGGCGCGCGACAAAAGTTCCCTGATGACGACCGCGCCGAGCTCATGTGCCGGCGTGGCGGCGAACGCGCCGTTGAAGGAGCCGACGGCCGTGCGCGCGGCGCTGGCGATGACGATGGAATCGGACATTTTCTTCTCCAGACTTCAAGGATGTTGTTCTGTCGTTGAGGACTTTTCTTGCCCTTTCCCAACCCCAAGTCAAACCGGAAATCGGCATGGCGCCCATGCACGCCAAGCAGGTCACGCGCCGCCATGCCTTCGGGCTGGCCGCTGCTGCGCAGCATATTTTGCCTGCTATGCAGCATTATATGATCCCGCACTGCACAAACTGCTTGGAATTATGAGGCTTTTGCGCATATCCTCAAAAAGGGCGCAATCGTTACCGGCCGCTTACTCAGGCGCGCCGGTGTCCGGGGAGGATGCAGATGGCCGCAAAAGACGACCCGATCATTATCAAGAAATACGCCAATCGCCGCCTCTATAATACGGGGACGAGCACCTATGTGACGCTCGAGGATCTGGCCGAGATGGTCAAGAAGGGCGAGGAGTTCACCGTCCAGGACGCCAAGACCGGCGACGACATCACGCATCCGGTGCTGACCCAGATCATCTTCGAGCTGGAGAACAAGGATGGGCAGAACATGCTGCCGATTCCGTTCCTGCGCCAGCTGATCGCCTTCTATGGCGACCAGATGCAGATGATCGTGCCGAGCTTCCTCGAACAGTCGATGATCGCCTTCTCCAAGGAGCAGGAGCGCTTTCGCGAGCAGATGAAGGGCGCGATCGGCAAGTCGCCGCTGGACGTGATGAAGATGGCGACGCCGATCAAGGCGCTGGAAGAACAGACGCGCCGCAACATGGAGATGTTCCAGAACGCGATGCGGCTGTTCACGCCTTTTCCACCCCCGGGTTCGGCGCCGGCCGCAGCCCCCGCCGAGCCGGCCAGGAAGGACGCGCCGGCGGAGAAGTCCGACGATCTGCAGCAGCTGAAGGATCAGATCGCGGCCATGCAGCGCAAGCTCGATACGATGTCGTAGACCGGCAGCCGGTCGGGCGCAGCCCAACCCGGCCGTGCCTTATCCGTCGATGGTCAGCTTCCACAATTCCCAGATGTCGTCGGCCCGCCCGTCAAGCGAGCGATAGAAAGCCTTGGCCGGCATGTTGGAGTGCAGCACCGTCCACTTGATGGCGGATGCGCCGATGCTGGTGGCATGGTCTCGGAGCCGTTCCAGAAGGGCGTGGCCGACCGACATGCCGCGCGCAGCCTCAGCCACGTAGAGTTCCTTCAGCACCACGACTGGCTTCAGATCGTAGGTCCAGGGGATGAGATAGTGGACGGCGATGCCGACGATTGCGCCATCGACTTCCGCAACGAACACGCCGAAGCGGGGCGATGGTCCCAGCCCATGGTCGACGATGTCGGCCTCGGTGACGCGGAATTTGTCGTCATAGCCCTCGAAGACGGCGAGCGCCCGCATAAGGACGAGCACCGCGCCGACATCCCGCCGCTCGAACGGACGGACGACCGCTTTGCGCGCCGGGCTCGGAGTTGGGGTCATGACCTCAGCGTGCCAGGCGCCTTGCCCGAGGCGAAAGGAAGTTCTTCATCCTGCCAGCCTGTCATGCCACCGATCATGATCTTGACCGGCAGGCCGAGGCTGGCCAGTTTGAAGGCCGCCTGATCCGCGCCATTGCAATGCGGCCCGGCGCAATAGACGACGAACAGCGTGCCTGCCGGCCATTCCGCCATTCGCTCGGCCGAGATCTCGCGGTGCGGCAGGTGCAGCGCGCCAGGCACATGGCGGCGCTCATAGGCATCAGGCGAACCGACCACATGCAGAAGGACAAAGTCCGGGCCACCGGCGCGCAGGGCTGCTGCAACGTCGGAGCAGTCGGTCTCGACCGAAAGCCGACGCAGGAAATGGTCGCGCGCAATCTCCGGCGATGCCGCCGGAATGTCTGTCACGAGGCTCATCAAGGGTCTCCATCTCAGATGGAGCTGGTCTCCATCACTTTTGATGGAATCGAGGTAGCGCACCGGGCCAGGCGATTGCAGCTGGCAGCTTTGCCATATATCGTCAAGATCATGCCAAATCTGCCTCTTGCCAATCCGCTGGTCGTTGCCGTCGCCTATGACGGGCTGTGCACGTTCGAGTTCGGCGTGGCGGCCGAGATGTTCGCCTTGCCCAGGCCGGAGATGGGCGCGGATTGGTATCGGTTTGCCGTCGCCGGCATAGATGCCGGCGAAATGCGCGCGATGGGCGGCGTGCGCATCGTCGCCGATGGCGGGCCCGATCTGATCGGCGAGGCCGGCACGGTGATCGTGCCGGGATGGCGCGGTGTGGAGTGTCCGGTGCCGCCCTTGCTGATCGAGGCGCTTCGGGCGGCCAATGAGCGGGGCGCACGCATCCTGTCCATCTGCTCGGGCGTCTTCGTGCTCGCCGCGGCCGGCCTGCTGTCGGGCAAGAAGGCGACCACGCATTGGCGCTATAGCGAGAGACTGAGGGAGATGTATCCCGATATCACGGTGGTTCCTGACGTTTTGTACATCGATGAGGGGAATGTCCTGACATCGGCCGGCAGCGCGGCAGGCATCGACCTGTGCCTGCATCTGGTTAGGCGCGACTTCGGCACCAAGGCCGCCAACATGGTGGCGCGACGGCTGGTCGTGCCGCCGCATCGCGACGGCGGCCAGGCGCAATATGTCGAGAGCTCGGTTCCCGAGCCTCATGAACGCAGCCGGCTCGGACCGTTGATCGACAGGATGCGTGCGGATATTTCCGCCGACTATCCAATTGCCACCCTCGCCGACCTGGCCGGAATGAGCGAGCGGACATTCTTGCGCCGGTTCGCGGCCGCTACCGGTGTCACGCCGGCGCGCTGGCTGCTTTCGGAACGGCTATCGCGGGCGCGCACATTGCTGGAAGACACCGCCATGCCGATCGAGCGGATTGCCGAGACCGCCGGATTTGGCGCGGCGGCGACGCTACGGCATCATTTCCGCCAGCAATTCGCAACGACGCCCGCCGCTTACCGGGCGCGGTTCGGAACCAGTGCCGACCCGGCCTGACGACATCACCGCTGTCAGGGCAGCAATCCCTCATAGCGTCCGCGCGGACGGATGATGCTGCCGCTCACGATCTGTTCGACCATATGGGCGGCCCAGCCGACGCTGCGTCCGAGCGCGAACAGGTGGAACGGCGCATCGCGCGGCAAGCCCAGGCTGCGCGTCAGCACGGCGAGGGCAAAATCGATATTCGCTGGAGCGCCGGTCGCGGCAATGGCGGCGCTTTCCAGCGACCGCAATGTCTCGTCGGTGTTGCCGACGGACGCCAGAAGCGCCGTGGCCCGGGGATCGCCTTCGGGGTAGAGCTGATGGCCGAAACCCGGCAATGGCCGGTCATGGCCGAGCCAGCGCCGGATCGTTGCATCGGCGCCGTGCCGTGCCGCATCTTCGGCGAGGTGCATCACCGCCTCGCCGGCGCCACCATGCCGCGGGCCGGACAGCGTCGTCAGCCCCGCCAGCAGGCAAGCAGCGGGTGAGGCTCCCGTGGAGGCGGCGACGCGAGCCGCGAAGGTCGATGCGTTGAGTTCGTGATCGGCGAGCAGCACGAGGGCGCGCCGGATCGCTTCCGCACCGTCATCGCCGACCGACCAGCCCTGCGCCAGTCGCCGATGCACCGGCTCCGGCCCCGCCTCGGCACCGAGGGCGCCGGCCAACACGCCGATCGCCCGCGCCGCGTCGGCGCATAGCGAGGCGGCGCTGCGTCCAAGCGAAGGCCGCGCATGGCCGGCAAGCAAGGCAAGTTGCGCGAAGGCCGGGCCTCGGCCGAACTGGCGCGACGCATCCGGCGACGGCGCCTCGAAGCGGACCGGTTCAGGCAGGGCCCAAAGCACGGCGGCGGTTTCTTCCAGCGTCGCATGGTCGGACAGCGCAACGGCGTCCCGGCCCCGATAGATGAGTTGCCCGTGCCAGACGGTCGAGATCGCCGTTGCGATCGACGGTTCGCCCCAGGCGATAGCGCTTTCGGCGATGGCAGAGGGGCTGCGCCCGCGCGCCCTTCGCGTTGCCAGCGCGGCGATGTCGTCAGCGCGATATTCGCTGCGGCGCGGGTCGGCACGGTCCGGGCGCATGCCGATGCGACCGCGGCTGACATAGGCGTAGAGCGTCTGCGGCCTCACCCGCAGCCTTTCCAGCGCCTCTTCCCGCGACAACCATTCGGACATGGCGAGCCCTGATATTGATTCTATTGATCAAGATTGATGGTGATCCGGCCTACCCTTATCTCCCACATGGAAAAGCTTCAAGGAGACAAGGCTATGGCGAATGGGCTCGATGATGTGGTGGCGGCCGAAACCGTGCTGTCCGATGTGGATGGTCTGGGCGGCCGGTTGACGATCCGTGGCTATTCGCTGCCGGAACTGGCCGGACGATGGAGTTACCCGCAAGTGGTGCGCCTGCTGCTGGATGGTTTCTTCGACGATCTGCCTGGTGATGCCGAACTGGCGGCGAGACTGGGCGGGGCCCGCGTCGAGGTGTTCGAGCGCCTCCTGCCTTCGCTACCCTTGCTGGCGCCGCTCGAAATCTACAGCGCCATGCGCGCCGGCATGGCGCTGCTGCCGGATGGCGAGACGCTGGCGGACGCCTTGCGGCTGATCGCGGCGCCCGCCGTGCTGACGCCGGCTTTGCTGCGCCTGCAGCGCGGCGAGCAGCCGGTCGCGCCGGACGGCAAGGCCGATCATGCCGCCGACATGCTGAGCATGCTCAATGGCGTCGCGGTATCGCCGGCATTGGCAAAAGCGCTCGACACCTATCTGGTGACCGTCTGCGACCATGGACTCAATGCCTCGACCTTCGCCACCCGTGTCGTCGCCTCGACACTGGCCGGCCTGACCTCGTCGGTGCTGGCCGGGCTCGGCGCGCTCAAGGGGCCGCTGCATGGCGGCGCGCCCGGACCGGTGATCGAGATGCTGGATGCAATCGAGGCGCATGGCGACGCGGCCGGCTGGCTACGCGACGAGATCGCCCATGGCAAGCGCATCATGGGTTTCGGCCACCGCATCTACCGCGTGCGCGATCCGCGTGCCGATCTGCTCAAGGCCGTGGTGCGGCAGCTTGGCGGCGAAGGCGAAACCGGCCGCCGGCTGGCCTTCGCCGAAACGGTCGAGCAAACCGCGCTCGAAGTGCTGCGGATCGCCAAACCGCAGCGCGCGCTGCAGACCAATGTCGAGTTCTATACCGCGCTGGTGCTGGAAGCGGCGGGTTTCCCACCGCGGGCTTTCAGCAATGTCTTCGCCGCGGGCCGTGTTGCCGGCTGGATCGCGCATGCACGGGAGCAGCAGACAACCGGGCGGCTGATCCGTCCGCAATCGCGCTATGTCGGCCCGGTGCCGGATCTCGTCGCCTAACCCATCAAGAGCACGGCCTCTCCACGTCGAAGCGGAGGGGCCTTTCGGCATGAGCGAAATTTCATGTGATCACGCGACCGTGTTCGTGTCTTGCCATGGTCCATCCTTATATGCTGCACTGCAACATAGAGCGACAGCAGCAGCTCTCTCCATTGACGTTGGGGCAGGCTGACGCATCAGGATGACAGGAACGCCATGACGAAGAACGGCAAGGCGGAGGACAAGAAGAAGATCAATATCGCCCTTCAGGGAGGCGGCTCGCACGGCGCCTTTTCCTGGGGTGTGCTCGACCGCCTGCTGGAGGACGGCAGGCTGGAAATATCGGCCGTTTCCGGTACCAGCGCTGGCGCCATGAACGCAGTGGCGCTGGCCGACGGTTTTGTCCGCGGCGGGGTCGAGGGCGCGCGCAGGAAGCTCGATGATTTCTGGCACGCCGTCGCGGCGAAGGGCCGGTTCAGCCCGGTCCAGCGCATGCCGTGGGACGTCGCATGGGGCAACTGGTCGATCGAGAATACGCCAGGCTATGTCTTCTTCGATACGATGTCGCGGGTGTTCTCGCCCTATGTCGCCAACCCGCTTGGCCTCAATCCGCTGCGTGACGTGGTCGCGCAGGAGATCGACTTCGAGAATGTCCGCGCCTGCAAGTCCATGGAACTGTTTATCTCCGCCACCAATGTCGAGACTGGGCAATTGCGGGTCTTTTCCGACGGCGAGATCGACCTCGACACGGTGATGGCCTCGGCATGCCTGCCGCAATTGTTCCGTGCCGTCGAGATCAAGGGCGTACCTTATTGGGACGGCGGCTATGGCGGAAATCCGGCGCTCTATCCGTTCTTCAAGACAGCGGCGACCGAGGATGTGCTCCTGGTGCAGATCAACCCCGTGGTACGCGAGGGAACACCGAGGAGCGCCAACGAGATCCAGAACCGCATCGACGAGATCACCTTCAATGCGGGGCTGTTGCGCGAATTCCGCTCGATCGCCTTCGTCAAGGAATTGATCGCCGCCGGTCGCCTGCCGCATGGCGAATACCGCGACATCCGCATGCACCGCATCGATGCCGACGAGGCGTTCAAGGACTTGTCGGCGTCATCGAAGGTCAATGCCGAATGGGCGTTCCTGACCTATTTGCGCGATCTTGGCCGCACCGCTGCCAGCGACTGGCTGGAGGAGAATTACGACGCCGTCGGCAGCCATGCCACGCTCGACCTCTCCGGTGAACTCGATGACGGCTTCAAGCCGGTGCGAGGTCCCGCACCAGGCCGTCGGGTCAAGGAATTCCTCGCCGTGCGCAAGAACCCGGAGGCCGAGCGCCGCCGGGCCTGAACTCGCCGGCGCTCGCTGTTTTTGATAGCGCCGGCGATCAAGCGTCGGCGACGTCCTTCTCGACCTTGGCGGGCGATGCAGGCTTGGCAGCCGGGGCGTCGGTGCCCAGTTTCGAACCGGCGAGCAGGCCTTTCGACTTCGCGAACTCGGCGCCGGACATCTTTGTCCCGGCCTCGGTGCGCACCTTGAAGATTTCCAGATTACCGCCCTGGACGGTGACCTGCAGGCTCTTGTCGCCGACCCAGCTGATCTCGCCGGGCTTGCCCACCACATCGGCGAACTTGCGCGCTGAGTGCTTCCTGACTTCGAACAAGCGGATCTTTTCGCCATCCACCGTGGTCCAGGCGCCCGGTGCGGGATCGCAGCCGCGAATGAGATTGTGGATGGTGTCGATATGGCTGTTCCAATTGATTTTCGCCTCGGCGTCCTTGCACCAGCCCTCATAGCTCGCCTGGGATTCGTCCTGGGGGATTTCCTGGTGCCGTCCCGAGACGACGAGATCGGAGGCATCGAGCATGGCCTGAACGCCGAGCGGAAAGAGCCGGTCGAAATAGACCGTTCCCAGCGTGTCCTCGGGACCAATGCCAACCGTCACCTGCAGCAGGATCGGACCTTCATCGAGGCCATCGGTCGGCCGGAAGATGGTCAGGCCGGTCTGGCCGTCGCCCTTGATCAGCGGCCAGTTGATCGAGCTCGGGCCACGGTACTTAGGCAGCAGCGAAGGATGATACTGGATGGTGCCGTGCTTCGGAATGTTGACGAAGGTCTGCGGGGCGAACTGCAAAACGTAAGCCATGACCGCGAGCTCGACGTCGAGCTCGCGCAACGCGGTCTCGGCCGCTTCGCCCTTGAGGCTTGGCAGCTGGAACAGCTTCAGTCCATGCTCTTCCGCTGCAAGGCGCAGCGGATCGGGCCTGGAGCCGGGTTTTTCCGGGGCGCAAAAAACGCCTGCGATGTCGTCGCCGCGCGCCAGGAAGGCCTCGAGCACGCTTTTGCCGAAGGCCTGCTGTCCGATGATTGCAATGCGCATGATGGTTTTCCTTATGCGTTGGACAAAGTTCGGGTGAACCCTCGCAGCCCAGCGTCGCGAAGGTGGATGTCGGTTCGAAACGTGAGGCTTCAGGTCGGCCGGAGGATCACTTGCCGGTCTGGATCCATACGACCTTCTGCTCGGTGAAATTCTCGATGGCCGCGTCGCCATGTTCGCGGCCGAAACCGGAATCGCGCGAGCCGCCCCAGGGCAAGCGGATATCGGTCGGGCCGTAGGTGTTGACCCAGACCGTGCCGGCCTTCAGTTCCCTCGCGAAGCGATGCACACGGCCGATGTCGCTGCTCCAGATGCCGGCCGCCAGGCTGTAGACGGTGCCGTTGGCGAGACGCAGGGCGTCAGCCTCATCGGTGAATTTGATGACTGTCGCGACCGGGCCGAAAATCTCTTCCTGAGAAATCCGCATCTGGTGCCCGACATTGGCGAACACCGTTGGCTTGACGAAATAGCCGACATCGCCGTGGCGGCTGCCGCCGGTCACCAGCGAGGCGCCTTCGTTGCGGCCGATCTCGATATAGTCCAGCACGCGCTTCATCTGAACTTCGGAGACCAGCGGACCCATCGCCGTCGAGGTCTCTTGCGGATTGCCGATGCGGGTGGATTCGGCGCGAGCGGCCAGCCGCTGGACGACCTCGTCATAGATGGATTCATGCGCCAGGATGCGCGAACCGGCCGAGCAAACCTGGCCGGTGTTGAAGAAGATGCCGGAGCCGGCGGCCTTGACCGCGGCGTCGAGGTCGGCGTCAGGGAAGATGATGTTGGCGGACTTGCCGCCGAGTTCCAGCGTCACGCGCTTGAGATTGCCCGAGGCGCCTTGCAGGATCTGGCGGCCGACGACCGGCGAGCCGGTGAAGGTGATCTTGTCGACGTCGGGATGATCAACGAGGGCCTGGCCGGCGATTTTGCCGAAGCCCGGAACGACGTTGAGGACACCTGCAGGGAAGCCGGCTTCGAGCGCCAGCTCGCCGATCTTGAGCGCCGTCAGCGGCGTCACCTCGGCGGGCTTCAGCACCACGGTGCAGCCGCAGGCGAGCGCAGGCGCGATCTTCCACATGCCGATCATCAGCGGGAAGTTCCAGGGAATGATCGCGGCGACGACGCCGAGCGGCTCGCGCACCGTGTAGGTCAAGGCATCGGTACGGGCGGGAATGACCTGACCATTTATCTTGTCGGCCATGCCTGCATAGTAGGTCAGCGTATCGAGCACCGCCGGCAGGTCCTGACGGCGGATGGCCGAGACCGGCTTGCCGGAATCGAGGCTCTCCAGATCGACCAACTCGTCCTCGTCGCGCCGGATGAGGTCCGCGAGCTTCAGCATCAGCAGGCCGCGATCGGCGGCGCGCATGCGCTTCCATGGACCTTCGAAGGCGGCGCGGGCTGAGCGTACGGCGGCATCGATATCGTCCACGCCCGCCTCGGCGACCTTGGCGATGACTTCCCCGGTGGCGGGGTTCAGCGTCTCGAAGGTACGACCGGACAATGCCGCCACGCGGCGTCCGTCAATGAGGAGATTGTGCGTCTGGTCGGAAGCTCGGGTGAGCATGCGGCATTTCTCCCAATATATGAACTTGATTGCATATGTGGCCGGTGAGGCCGCGACCTGCTCTGTCGCAACGAAACCTACATCTCAGCTAAATCACTGGGAATATGATATTTATTGCCTATCATCACAGGCAAAGATATGAAGGACGGTTCCTATCTCGTAGCGATTGTAGATATGATTGTGAGTTCATATCTCTGATCTACTGCAAGCTCCTGGAGGAGGCGGGTTATATGATCCAGATCGAAATCGATCCGGTATGGCGCTTCAGGCGGCGCGAGGATGCGCAGTCGCTGCAAATCATGCTGGACTTCCTCGCCGAAATACGCGCGACGGGAAAGATCACGTCGGCGGCCGACAAGGCGCATATCTCGTATCGGCACGCCTGGAACCTGATCGAGAAATGGTCCGCTTTCTTCAACATGCCGCTGGTGGTGCGCAAGCAAGGCAGCGGCACCAGCCTGACGCCGTTCGGCGACAAGCTGGTCTGGGCCGGCCAAAGGCTGGAAGCCCGCCTTCGTCCGTTGCTGCAGAACCTGTCGCAGGAACTGGAGACCGAGATCAACCAGATGTTGCCGCACGGCCCGCTGATCCTGCGGGTTCATGCGAGTCATGGCTTCGCGGTGCCAAAGCTGCGCGAGATCCTTAGCCGCGAGCCCGATATCGGCGTCGACTTCCGCTATGTCAGCAACCAGAATTCCCTGGCCTCGCTTGCCCACGATGGCTGCGATCTGGCCGGCCTGCACCTGCCACAGGGCGAGTTGCGTAAACGCGCGATCGCCGCCAGCAAGGGCTGGCTGACGCCCAGCATCCATCGCGTCATCAGTTTCGTGACGCGCGAAATGGGCCTTATGGTCCGACGCGGCAATCCGCTTGGCATCACCTCGCTGGAACGGTTGCTCGATCCGTCGATCCGCTTCGTCAACCGCGATCCGGATTCAGGAACCAGGCTGCTGTTCGAGCAATTGCTGGCGCAGCACGGGCTGGATGGGATGCGCATCAATGGCTACGAGCATTCCGAATTCACCCATGCCGCGGTTGCCGCCTATGTCGCCAGCGACCTGGCTGACGTGGCCTTCGGTGTGGAGGCCGCCGCGCGGCAGTTCGGGCTCGATTTCGTACGGGTGCTGACCGAGGATTATTTCTTCGTCTGCAAGAAGCAGATCCTCGAAGTGGAAGCCGTCCAGCGGGTGCTGTCGATCATGCGCGGCGAGGAGTTCCATGCCGCCATTTCGCAACTGCCGGGCTATCGCGTGAAGGATGCCGGATCGATCAAGACGATCAGTGAGGTTTTTCGAAAATCGGAATAGCGGATAGGGCGATCCGGCACTGCGACAACCTTCGCGTGTGACGGATGCTTCATCATGCTGACGCCTGCTGCCACCCACGTGCCGAAGATGCAGCGCGGTGTTGCCGAACCGACGAGCCGAACGACAGACGCCACTCCAGCGAATGGCACGGAAGACCGTTCGGATTTCCGCGGTCGCACCACGCCCGTTGTCCGGTCGCGAGCCGATAGGTTCCACCGATCCCGGATGTTCCCGAACAGGGCACATCGAGGTTGCCGACGCCAGGTTCCGTGGCAACGAAACCGGCCTCAGGCGATCCCGGCCTGATTGGTTTGCTCCGCCATTTGGCGAGCAATTCCAATGCATTGAACAAGCGCCCCGAGGCGGGGGGTAGTATCGTTCACCAACCGAAAACGATTTGGCTCGTCGGTCTGAATTCGCGTCCAGATTCAGGAATCTGCGCATGGCGGCGGCGTTATTTGAGGGGCGTCGCGTTGCCCGTCGGCAATGGCAGACCGGCCGTTCGGGGTTGGTCATGAGGGAGAGGTTGTGAGCCGACTGCCAAGTCCGCTGAACTGGTATTTTAGCGGATCAACAACAGTTTCGCGGCGGCCACGCCTTGTCCGGTCACGCAATGCTGCTGCAACTTTCGGACTATATTGCGGTGCAACTTTGATGTAGAAGCGCCCTCGCCGATCACGGCAATTTGAACACGGTCAGGCGCGCACCCATATCGGCGACGCGCCCGCGTCATGAAGGCGCGGCGCTGGCCGAACCCGCAACGGAAAAAACGACGATGCCTAGAATCAGGTTTCACAAGCTTGCAGCCATTGTTGTGCTCATCGGCTTCGCGGCCTGGATGGCGACAGGCGAATTCTCGTCGGTCGGAAGCGTCGCGGCGAACAAGGCAAAGGCGGCCGAAGTCGAGCAGGGCAAGGCACCAGACGCGGGCAAGCCGAAGACGGCGGAAGCCGAACCGAAAGCACCGTTGCGCACCGTCGCGGTGGTGACGCCGCCGCGCAAGACCTACGCGCGGGCCATCCGCATTTCAGGCCTGACCGAGGCCGACAAGCGCGCTGTGCTGGCAACCCGTGTCGGCGGCGTCATCGACAAGCTGCCGGTCAGCCAGGGCCAGCACGTCAAGACGGGTGATCTGGTGCTGATGCTGGCGGCGGAAGAGAAGATCTCCAATGTCGACAACGCCAAGCAGTTGCTGGCGCAGCGCAAGGCCGAGCTCGATGCCGCGGAGCGGCTGGCCAAGACCGGCAATTTGCCCAAGCTGCAGCTCGACACCGCCCGCTCCAACCTGACCCAGGCGCAGTCCCAACTGGATACCGCGCAGGCCGAACTCGACCGCAACGAAGTAAAGGCGCCGTTCGACGGCGTTATCGACCGGGTGCCGGTGGAACTCGGCAGCTCCGTCATGCAGGGCAGCGAGGTGGCGACCATCCTCAAGCTCGATCCGGTGATCGCCCGCGGCGAGATCAGCGAGCGCGACCTCGGCTATCTCAAGATCGGTGACAAGGCCAAAGTGCGGCTGGTCAGCGGCCAGACCGTCGAAGGCACCGTGCGCTATATCAGCCGCGACGCCTCGTCGGCGACCCGCACCTTCCGTGTCGAGGTCGCCATCCCCAATGCCGACGGTTCCGTACCGGCCGGCATGACGGCGGAAATCCAGCTCAGCGCGTTGCCGACCGATGCGGTTCTGCTGCCGCGCTCGGTGGTGACGCTGGGCGACAAGGGCGATCTGGGTATCCGCGCCGTCGGCAAGGACAACAAGGTGGCGTTCTTCCCGATCGACCTGGTCGACGACACGCCGACCGGTCTGGTGCTTGGCGGAATCCCGGCCGACGCACGCATCATCGTTGCCGGCCAGGAACTGGTGAAGGAAGGCGATGAGGTCAATCCGGTCGAGGCCGACCAGGCGACCATCAACAAGCTGATCGGCGAAGCCACCGCCGGCACGCAGTAGCGCGGGGGCGACGATGCCGGACCTTCCGGCGACAGACGTCCGTTCGCCACGTCCGAAAGCAACCGCAGGCATAAGTCATGGATATCGTCAGACTCGCAATCAACAATGCCCGCCTGACCATCTCGGTCCTGGTCTTCCTGCTGATCGCAGGCTGGGTCGCCTATCAGTCGACGCCGAAGGAAGCGGAACCCGACGTTCCGATTCCGATGATGTATGTCAGCCTGATCTATCAAGGTATTTCGCCGGAGGATTCCGAGCGCCTCCTGTTGCGGCCAATGGAAAGCAAGCTGAAAAGCCTGAAGGGCCTCAAGGAAATGCGCTCGGCCGCCTTCCAGGGCGGCGGCTACGTGCTGGTCGAGTTCCAGCCGCAGACCAATCTGGCGACGGCGCTGCAGGACACACGCTCCAAGGTGCAGGACGGCAAGGCCGACCTGCCGCAGGCGGCCGAGGAACCGGTGGTCACCGAAGTCAACATCTCCGAATTTCCGGTGCTCGTCGTCACGCTGTCGGGCGAATTGCCCGAGCGTGTGCTGGCGGCGGCCGCACGCGAGTTGCGCGACCGCATCGAAGAGGTGCCCGGCGTTCTGGAAGGCTCGCTGCAGGGCTCACGCGACGATCTCGTCGAAGTCGTCATCGATCCGATGAAACTATCGTCCTACGGCTTGCAACTCGAGCAGCTGATCGGGGCGGTGGGCGCCTCCAACAGCCTGGTCGCCGCCGGCAACATCGAAGGGTCGCAGGGCAAATACGCGGTCAAGGTGCCATCGCTTATCGAGACGCCTGAGGATGTGGCGGCGCTGCCGGTGGTCGCCGGTCCCAATGCGGTGGTGCAGGCCAAGGATATCGCGACGATCCGTTCGACCTTCGCCGATGCCGACACGATCACGCGCCTCAACGGCAAGCCGGCCATCGCCATCGAGGTGAAGAAGCGCATCGGCGCCAATCTGATCGACACGCTCACCAAGGTGAGGGCGGTGTCCGACGCCTTCGTCAAGACGATGCCCGAGGGGATGCACGTCACCTACACGCAGGACAAGTCGGTCTTCGTCAACCAGTTGCTGGGAGACCTGCAGAACCACGTGATGATCGCCGTCATCCTGGTGTTCATCGTCATCCTCTACGCGCTGTCCGGCCGTGCCTCGCTGCTCATTGGCCTGGCCATCCCGTCATCCTTCCTGATCGGCATCCTGCTGCTCGCGATGATGGGCTACACGATCAACATGATCGTGCTGTTCAGCCTCATCCTGGCCGTAGGCATGCTGGTCGACGATGCCATCATCGTCACCGAATTCGCCGAACGGCGGATGAGCGAAGGCATGCCGAAGCAGGAAGCCTTCGCGCTCGCCGCCAAGCGCATGGCCGGTCCCGTCATCGCGGCGACGATGACACGCATCGCCGCCTTCTCGCCATTGCTGTTCTGGCCGGGCATCATCGGCGACTTCATGAAGTACATGCCGATCACGCTGATCGTCACGCTGTCGGCGTCGATGCTCTATGCGCTGGTCTTCGCTCCGACGCTGGGAGCGATCTTCGCAAAGGCGCCGGAACATCACGCGGATGACAATCGCGATGGCTGGTACATGGCTGTCGTCAAGCAAGCGGTGCGCTTCCCCATCACCGTGATGGTGCTCACCGTGGTCCTGCTGGCCGGCATCTTCGTCGGTTATTCGAAGTATGGCGCCGGCGTCGAGTTCTTCCCGAGTGTCGAACCGGATTACGGCCTGCTCTACGTGCATGCCCGCGGCAATCTTTCGCTGGCCGAAATGGATACGGCGACCAAGATCGCCGAAAACAGGCTGCTTGGCTGGCCCGGCATCAAATCGGTCTACACCCGCGTCGGCAAGACGCAGGGCGGCGGCCAGGACGTCCCGGAAGATGTGGTCGGCGTCATCCAGTACGAATTCATCGACTGGCGTGAACGCAAATCGGCGAACCAGATCCTGAACGATCTGCGCGGCGTCATGGCCGGCATCCCGGGTGTCGACGTCGAGGTTCGCGTGCCGGAAGCCGGCCCGCCGACCGGCAAGCCGATCCAGATCAGGCTTTCGGCCATCGACCCGGCCGGCCTTGACGACAAGGCGCGTGCGGTGGCGGCGCGGATCGCCAAGGTTCCCGGCGTCATCGACATTTCCGATGGCCTGCCGCCACCCGGCGTCGACTGGGCTCTCGAGGTCGACCGTGCCAAGGCTGCCCAATACGGCATCAGTCCGACCTCGGTTGGAACGGTGGTGCAGCTCGTCACCAACGGTTTGAAGCTGTCGGAATACCGGCCTGCCGGCGCCGACAAGGCGGTCGACATCCGGCTGCGCTTGCCGGAGGACCGGCGCACGCTGTCGACGCTCGACGAGCTCAGGGTGCAGACCGCGCAAGGTTCGGTGCCGATCTCGAACTTCGTCGTCCGCAAGGCAAAGCCCAGCGTCGGTATCCTCAACCGCATCGACGGCGCCCGCACCGTGGTGGTGCAGGCCAACGTCGCCGCCGGCGCCCAGGTCGCCGCCGTGCAGCAAGAGGTAACCCAGGCCGTCACCGACATGAACCTCGGCAGCGGCATCCGCTGGAAGCTGGCCGGCTCGAACGAGGACAGCGCGGAAGCCAGCGCCTTCCTCAGCAAGGCCTTCGGTGCCGCGATCTTCCTGATCTTCCTGGTGCTGCTGGCGCAGTTCAACAAGTTCACCAGCGTCTGGCTGGTGCTGTCCTGCGTGGTCATGGCGACGATCGGCGTGTTCCTCGGGCTGCTGATAACAGGCGAGACGTTCGGTATCGTCATGTCGGGCATCGGCGTCATCGCGCTTGCCGGCGTGGTGGTGAACAACAACATCGTGCTGATCGACACCTATGACCGGCTGCGTGAAGAAGGCTGGGACAAGATGGACGCCGTGCTGCAGACCTGCCGCGAGCGCGCGCGACCGGTGGTGCTGACGGCGGTGTCGGCCATCCTCGGCGTGTTGCCGATCGCTTTCGGCCTTGGCCTGGAAATCTTCCATCACGAGACGACGATCAACGCGCCGTCGACGCAGTGGTGGATTTCGCTGTCGTCGGCGATTGTCTTCGGCCTGTCCTTCGCCACGGTGCTGACGCTGGTGGTGACGCCGTCGATGCTGATGGTGTTCACCCGCGCCAAGGTCAAGCCCGGCGCGCGGCGCGGCCTATTCAGCCGGCTGTTCCGGCGCGGCAAGGGCGAGATCTCGTCGGACGCGCCGACGGCGGATGCCGGCGAGGAACCCGCGATCGCCTTCCCGAAAGCCGCCGAGTAGGCAGGCTTCCTGATCTGACCGGCAAAGGCCGCCCGGAACAACCGGGCGGCCTTTTGCATTTTCCCTCTACGAGCAATGCGAAGCGTTGTCTCGGGAACAACGCAGAGCGGGGAATATCTCATGCCGATCAGCACTCTTGTCATCGTCGTCCTGATCCTTGTCCTCATCGGAGCGGTGCCGGCCTGGCCGCACTCGCGCTCCTGGGGCTATGGACCGTCGGGCATTATCGGCGTGGTGCTGGTGGTGGTTCTGGTGTTGCTGCTGATGGGGCGACTCTGAGGCGCCTTTTTGGTTCGCCGAGACGCCTCTCAGCGTGAAGAGAAGGGCGGGCATGGCCCGCCGACTGCCTCAGGCCGCTTTCGACGTGCCCTTCACGGTGGCGATGCCGATATCCTCGAGGGCTTGGGCGATCGCCTGATCGAGTGGCGTGTGCGGGATTTCGCCGATGATGCCTTCCAGCCGCGTCGAGGCCAGTTGGTGCGGTTCGAAGCGCAGATAGGACATCGAGATGATCTCGCGCCACATCGCCACGAACGGGCTGCCGGCCCGCAATACCCACCAGGGCATCGAGGTCATCTTGAGCGACCGGCCGAGCGCCTTCTCGGCAGCGGCCTTGATCTCGATATCGGTGACCGGGTGGCCGGGAAAATTCAGCGCCTCGTAGGAGCCGAGCTTGTCGAGATTCCTCGCCAGCGCCACGAAGCCGACGGCGAAGTCCGGCAGATAGGCCCACTCATGCACGAGGTCGGCGGGACCAGGCGCGGTGTAGAGGCCCTTGCTGATCTTGGCGGCGACGACCAGGTCGAACCATGAGCCGCTGCCGGTGCCGCCGAAGAAGTCGCCGGCGCGCAGCACAATGGTGCGCACCCGGCCAGACTCGGCCTCGCGGCGGAACAGATCCTCCATGGCGCAGCGGATGCGGCCCTTCTCCGTCGTCGGGTGGAACGGCGTGTCTTCCGTGATCACCGCCGGCATAGGCGAGCCGTAATTGTAGACGGTGCCGGGGAACAGATGCATCGCGTTGTTGGCGTGGCAGGCGGCCATGACGTTTTCGGCCATCGGCAGGCATTTGCCCCAGTCGGTGTAGATCGGGTTGAGGCCATTGAAGATGATATCGACGCCTTCGGTGGCGCGGATCAGCGATTGGCGGTCCAGCGCATCGCCGGCAACCGCCGTGGCGCCTTCGAGTTCGGCCGGTACCTTGCCGGTGCGGGTGACGGTGCGGACGTCGAAGCCGGCGTCGATGAAGGCTTTGGCAACCACGCGGCCGAGCCGGCCATTGGCGCCGAGAATTGCGATCTTGGTCATTGTTCGTCTCCTTGTTTGCTCTGAAGCGACAGGTTTGTTCCGAAGCGACGGGACGAGCCCGCCGCTTTCAGGATCGTTCGAGAACCGCCCTTCAGCGGTTGCCGAACAGGTTGCGGTCGGCGCCCTGGATGACCGGTTGCTGATCGGCGGTCCCGGACTTCTCGATGGACGTGGTGATCATGCTGTCGGCGCTGGTGGTGGCGGGCTGTTTGGTATCGTTCGAGCCGAACTTGTCGCTGCCGGCAAAAGCAGTGCCGGCGGCGATGAGGAGGGCGGCGGCGGTGAGTGCGATCTTGGTCATTTGAATTCTCCTGGTTGGTGTTTGCAGTCCGTATCGGTGTTTGCAGGGCGAATATGATTGCCTCATGGATGAATTGAAATTGACCATAGATGCAGTTTTGATATTCATTATTGAATGGAAGATATCGATTGGAACCTTATCAAGAGCTTCGTCACGGTCGCGGAAACCGGCAGCCTGTCGGCCGCCGCGCGAAAACTGTCGGCCAGCCAGCCGACGTTGGGCCGTCACATCGGGGAGTTGGAGCAGGCGCTCGGCGTCACGCTGTTCCGGCGTGGGCGGAGCGGCTACGCGCTGACGGAGGCCGGTGCGACGCTGTTCGAGCGCGGCAAGGCTGTCAGTGAACAGGCGAGTGCTTTTTCGCTATTGGCGTTGGGCTCGGTCGAGGCGATCGAAGGCACGGTGCGCATCGCCGCCAGCGAAGTGGTGGCGGCCTATGTGCTGCCCGACATGATGGCGCGGCTCGGCGTGGAGGAGCCCGGCATCGAGGTCGAGATCGTTGCCTCGAACCAGGTCGAGAACCTGCTGCGCCGGGACGCCGATATCGCCATCCGCATGGTCAAGCCGGCGCAGAACGAACTTGTGGCGCGCAAGGTCTGCGATATCCCGCTCTGCACCTGCGCGGCCATTTCCTATCTCGATCGGCGCGGCCGTCCAGCGGGGCCGGCCGATCTCGTCAATCACGCCCTGATCGGCTTCGACCGAAGCGATGAGATCATCAGGGGCTTCGTCCAGCATGGCATCCCGGTCACCCGCGGCAGCTTCCGCTTCAGGGCCGACAACCAGATCGTGCTGTGGGAAGCAGTGCGGGCGGGAAACGGCATTGGCCTTGGCCAGGAGCCGTTGGCCGAACGTGATCCGCTGGTGGAGAAAGTGCTTCCCGGCCTGCCGCTGCCTGGCCTGCCGGTGTGGCTGGCCATGCATCGCGATGTGCGCGGCAGCGTGCGCATCCGCCGCGTGGCGGACTTTCTCCACGAGGAACTCAAACGCTATTCGGCGGGTGCCGTGTCGGGGGCGAATTCGGCGCGGTGAGCGAGGCCCGCCATCAGCAAGACGACGATCAGCAGCACCGACATGGCGACAAAGATCGGCCCGAAACTGGAATGCTCGGCGACGAAGCCGATCGCAGACGGCGCCACCAGAATGCCGGAATAGCCCATGGTGGTGACGACGCTCATGCCGGTGCCCGATGACATGCCTTCCTGGTTGCCGCCGGCCGAAAAGATGATCGGCACCATATTGGCGATGCCGAAGCCGCACAGTGCGAAGGCCGCGATGGCGAGCCAGGGTGAGGGCGACAGGCCGGCGATCAGCATGCCGGCGGCGGCGACGACAGCCGAGCCGCGCAGCGTCGTCACCGCGCCGAAGCGGTTGCGCACGCCATCGCCGAAGAAGCGCATGATCGCCATGACGCCGGAAAAGGCGGCATAGGCAAGACCGGCGACGGCAAGGTCGGCGCCGAGTTCCTGTCTGAGATACAGAGCCGCCCAATCGAGCACCGCTCCCTCGGAGATCATTGTCAGCAGGGCCATCAGGCCGATCAGGTAGACCAGCGGGTTTGCCGGCAGCGTGAATTTATGATGCTCGGCCGCTTGTGGTCTGTCCTCGGCAACGAGATAGCCGACCGCCATGGCGATCGCCGCGAAGGCAAGCGCGGTCACCACAGCGGCATGGGCGAGGTGGCCATAGTGCTGGATGGCAAAGCCGCCGAGGCCGCCGCCGGCGAAACCGCCGAGGCTCCAGAAGCCGTGCGAGGACGACATGATGGCGCGGGACATTTTTCGCTCCACCACCACCGCATTGGCATTCATGGCGACATCCATGCCGCCGATCGAGCCGCCGAAAATGAACATGGCGATGGCCGCCAGCGGCACGTCGGGCGCCAGCGCCACCAGCAGCAAACCGAGACTGCCGCAAAGGCCGAACCAGCGCAGCACGGTGCGCGAGCCATGTTTCGAGATCAGGTGGCCGCACAAGGTCATGGCGGTGACCGCGCCGGCACCGAACAAAAGGATCAGCAGGCCGAGCGTGAATTTCGAAATGTCCAGCCGGGTCAGGAACACCGGAATCTGCGGCGCCCAGCTGCCGGTCAGGAAGCCATTGGCAAGGAAAATGGCGGCCACGGCCCATCGCCCGCGAATGGCAGTCTGCATGGCGTTCGGCGCGTTCATAGGGCGAATCCGGTCAGAAAATGGCTTTGCGCGGCAAATTAGATCGATTCAATTCGCAGTCAAGCGCCGTCCGCAGGGAATGCTTGGACCAAAGGGCGAAATGGGACCGGCATCGCTGATGGCGGGGTGACACCTCGGAGATGAGCCGAAACGCTCTTCCCTTCGTCATCCTAGGGTCTGCGCCGCGTCGCTTCGCTCCTTGCTCCGCCCTAGGATGACGAAGCCGCGGAGGTTTGGTCTACACAGGCGCCGGAAGCGAGTGGCCGGAGGCCGCTCGCCGTATCGGGCACGCTAATGATCCTTCGGCCGCCTGGCCTCGAATTCGGCTTTCTTGGCGTCCGACGCCTCCGTCTGGTTGAGCGCCTGCCACTCGGCATAAGGCATGCCGTAGACGATCTCGCGCGACTGGTCCTTGGAGAGATCGACACCTTCGGCATTGGCGGCCTCGCGATACCAGTTCGAGAGGCAGTTGCGGCAGAAGCCGGCGAGGTTCATCAGGTCGATGTTCTGCACGTCGTTGCGTTCTCTGAGATGCTCGACCAGCCGGCGAAAGGCAGCGGCCTCGAAGTCGCGCTTCTGCTCGTCGCTGAGTTTGGTCATCGAAACCTCCGTCAAAGCGGCCCGGTGCGCGAGCCGAACATTTTCACGACATGTATATCGGGACGGCGGTCGATGGCGTCAACGATCGGCGCCAGACGCCCGGCCCACGCGATCGCGCCCTTCTGGTCCGAAATCAGGTCCTGGCGGATCTCGATCAATGCGTGGGCATAGCCATTGACGATGGCATGCTTGAACATGGTGTCGCCACGCAGCGCGCCGTCATAGGGCTCATTGTCACCGACGACGAGGTTCTTGTCTTCGGCAAGCATGTCGATCAGCGGCCGCGCCACCCGGTCGTCCCGATCCCAGAGGATGCCGACATGCCACGGCCTCTGCCTGCCCTGCATGACCGGGGTGAAGGAATGCACCGAGAAGATGAAGGGCGCCTGGCCGGAAGCCTGCGCGACCGAAGCGATCATGGCGCCGACGGCGTCGTGATAGGGCCTATAGAAGCGGTCGAGCCGCCTTTCGCGCTCCTCGGGTGTGAGCGGATAGTTTCCCGGCACGACAGTGCCGTCATAGAGCTGGCGAATGAGCGTCGGATCGTCCTCGCCGCGATTGGCGTCGATCAAGAGCCGTGAAAAGCTGGCGATCAGGGCAGGCACGCCGAGCAAGGCCGCAAGTTCGCGCGTCACCGCCTCGACGCCGATATCGTAGGCGATGTGACGGTCGAATTCCGCCGCCGGCAGGCCAAGGCTGCCATAGTCCTCGGGTAGGTCGCGGCGGGCATGATCGGCCAAAAGCACGATGCCTCGCTTGCGGTCGCCCTCGACGATATCGAAAGGCGCGAAAACTGTGGATCGGGTCATTGGCGGGAAATGGTCTGTTCGCTGGCTTCCGGGGAGGGTGCTATCGTCATTCCACGAAGACGACGCGTGCGCAATGCCGTTGTTTGGCCAAGGTTTCCGCTGAAATCTGGCAAGGGGCGACGGATAGTGCGCCGGGAGCCTTCCTAAATCGATTGGAATTGGTCAAAACGGCGCGTTGACATGCGCCCGGACTTTTCCGAAAAGGGGCGCAGAGAGATGCTGATGTGGTTCTTGAGGGGTATTGGGATGGGTTCCGCCGGCAGGCAGCGCATGCGCTCTGCCTTTGCCATGCCGCTCCTGATCCTGACCGTTGGAGTGTCGGCGATGGTCATGGCCTCGCCGGCGCGCGCCGATTTCCGCGTCTGCAACGCCACGCAGAACCTGGTCGGTGTCGGCATCGGCTATCGCGCCAAGGCCGGCTGGATCACCGAAGGCTGGTGGCACATTGAAGGATCGAGCTGCAAGACGTTGATCGAAGGGCCGCTGTCATCAAGGTTTTACTATCTTTATGCAGAAGACGCCGAGCGCGGTGGACGCTGGGACGGCCCGATCAACATGTGCGTGGCTGAAAAAGAGTTCAAGATCGCCGGCGTAAACGACTGCGTCGCCCGGGGCTTCCAGCGCGCCGGATTTCAGGAATATGACACGGGCGAACAGGCAAGCTGGATGGTCCAGCTGACCGATGAGCCCGCAACGGGAGGCGCTCCAGCCGCCCCGGGAACCAACAGTCAATGAGACGCAGCCGCAAGGTCAAGATCCTAGCCACAATCGGTCCGGCCTCCTCCTCCGAGGAGATGCTGAAGAAGCTGTTCGAAGCGGGCGCCGATGTGTTCCGCATCAATATGAGCCATACAGATCACGAGCTGATGCGCACGCTGGTCGGGCGCATCCGGGCCGTCGAGGAGCAGGTGGGCCGGCCGATCGGTATCCTCGCCGACCTGCAAGGCCCCAAGCTGCGCGTCGGCAAGTTCGCCAATGGCAAGGAAGTGCTGACACCGGGCCAGACCTTCACGCTCGACGACAATCCCGAGCCCGGCACGTCGACCAGGGTCTATCTGCCGCATCCGGAAATCCTGAGTTCGGTCGAGGCCGGTCACCGTCTTTTGATCGATGACGGCAAGCTCGAACTGAAGGCGGTGAAAAGCGACGGCAAGTCGATCGTCTGCACCGTCGTCGCCGGCACCACGATTTCCGACAAGAAGGGCGTCAGCCTGCCCGATACCGACCTGCCGGTCGGCGCGCTGACCGAGAAGGACCGCAAGGACCTCGACGCGGTGCTCGCAACGGGCGTCGACTGGATCGCGCTGTCCTTCGTGCAGCGTCCCGAGGATCTGGCCGAAGCGCGCAAGATCGCGCGCGGCCGGGCGCTGATCATGGCCAAGATCGAAAAGCCGCAGGCCGTTGCCCGGCTGGCCGAGATCATCGAATTGTCCGACGCGCTGATGGTCGCCCGCGGCGATCTCGGCGTCGAGATGCCGCTCGAAGCCGTGCCCGGCATCCAGAAGCAGATCACGCGCGCCGCGCGCCGCGCCGGCAAGCCGGTGGTGGTCGCCACGCAGATGCTGGAATCGATGATCACCGCTCCGGTGCCGACCCGCGCCGAAGTGTCGGATGTTTCGATCGCCGTGTTCGAGGGTGCCGACGCCATCATGCTGTCGGCTGAATCGGCGGCGGGTGCCTATCCGGTCGAAGCGGTGGCGATGATGAACCGTATCGCCACCAAGGTCGAAACCGATCCGACCTATGCCGGCATCATCAACGCGCAGCGCTCCGAGCCGGAAGCGACCGGCGCCGACGCCATTTCGCTGGCCGCCCGTGAAATCGCTGAAACGCTGAAACTGTCGGCCATCATCACCTACACCGCGTCCGGCACCACCGGCCTGCGTGCCGCCCGTGAGCGGCCCCAGGTGCCGATCATCGCGCTGTCGCCGATCCTCAACACCGCGCGGCGGCTGTCGCTTTTGTGGGGCACGCATTGCGTGGTCTCTCCCGACGCCACCGATCTCGACGACATGGTCAACCGCGCCTGCCGCATTGCGCTGGAAGAAGAGTTCGGCAAGCCCGGCGACCGCGTCATCATCACGGCCGGTGTGCCGCTGAGGACGCCCGGCTCGACCAACATGCTGCGCATCGCCTATGTCGGCTCGGACGTGCAAAGCAGCCGGTAATTTGCTGATTTCCCGACGCAGCATCCCGCGCGATTTTGTGCCGAGGTCGCTGTGGCCATAATGCAACGAATGCACGGACAATGATCCCGGCCTTTGTCTCGACACAGGGTCGCCGCGATCGCCTCTACAAGGCACGGGTGAGGCGGCATCAACGGTCGCCCCTCGCCGTCGGCCTTCCCATCATTTTGAAAGTATAGTGAATGTCATCTCTTGTTTCGCGCCGGTCGCTTCTGACCGGGCTGTCGCTTGTTGGCGTTTCGGCCATCTCGGCCTGTGCCCAAATGCCCAGACAGTCGATCGGCATGGCAGCTCCTCTCAATCCGCCGCCGCTCGGGCCGGCACCAGAAAAGGCGCCGATTGAAGATGCGGCGCCTGAAGCCGCTGCCCCGGCGTCGCCCGATTACGCCAGCATGTACAGCGCGGTCGAAGATGGCGGCCATTCGCTGCCGGCGATTCCCTTCAGCAAGGTCGACGGCCGCTTCCTGCGGCAGATCGTCGACGATCCGACTGGAGAAAAACCCGGCACGATCGTGGTCAACACGACAGACAAGCACCTCTACTGGGTGCTCGAGGACGGCAAGGCCATGCGCTATGGCGTGGGCTTGGGGCGCCAGGGTTATTCCTGGAAAGGCCGCGCGATCGTCCAGTGGAAACGCAAATGGCCGACCTGGACGCCGCCATCGGCAATGATCCGCAGGGATCCGAAGTTGGAAAAATGGCGCCAGGGCATGCAGCCCGGTATCAGCAACCCATTGGGGTCACGTGCGCTGTACATCTTCAAGGACGGCGTCGACACGCTCTACCGGATTCATGGATCGCCGGACTGGAAGTCCATCGGCAAGTCAGCGTCATCAGGCTGCGTGCGCATGTTCAACCAGGATGTCATGGATCTTTACGAGCGCGTTCCGGGCAAGACACCGCTGCTGGTCATCTAGCGTAGGGCGCAACGTAGCTGCCTCTCGCTGTCGGCTAAATATCAGGTCGGAGCGAGCTCGGCCTGAGGCTCCTTGAGGTCGGCACATTTGCCGGCGCCATAGGCGTCGCCGGCAATCCGCGCTTCCGCTGTCCTGGCTATCGCCTCCAGATCGATATCCTTGCCGGCGACCTTCTCGATGGCACCGACGACGAGGTCGGGGGTGATCCAGTCCGGCTTGTGGCCGAGATTGTGCACCCAGACGAGTTCGGCGCCAGCTATGTCGCGTACCAGGCCGACGGAATGGATGTGGGCGTAGACGACCTTGTCGTGGTCGCCCGAAATGACCACGGTCGGCGCCGTGATCTCGTTATAGTGCGGCGCGGCACCAAGCGCGTAGCTGTAGAGGCCGGCAACGTCGGTGGCATTGGCGCGAAAGGCCGATGGCCGCAACACCAGCGGGATCGCGGCCATGCCGAGATAATTGTCCGGCACCTTGTTGGGCGCGAACACGCAGGTCGTGGCGTCAGCCATCTGCAGTGTTCCGGCCGGGTAGGTCAGCGTCTCGGAGAACAACCGGCCGATCACCGGAATGGTGGTCAGGTCGTAGTACCAGGACGTCGCGCCGCCCGGCCAGGGATGCGTCGCCGGCGCCAGGAAGACGAGGCCAAGCGTCTTGTCGGCATGCTCGCGGCCGAAAGCGGCCGTGACCACGCCGCCGAAGGAATGGCCGACGATGATTGCCTTCCTGATGCCGAGACGGTCCATCAGCGCGGCAATGGTGGCGGCCTGCGCGGACGGATTTTCATTGTTGCCGGGGCCGCGCCCGGACCAGCCATGACCCGGCCGGTCGAAGAACAGCATCTCGGCGCGGCCTTCGAGCCCAGGCCTCAGCGGCAGCATCTGATCCCTCAGATTGGCGCTGGCACCGTGGATGAAGACGATTGGCGGCAGGTCCGCCTTGGAGGGGGCGGGGATGTGGACATAGTGGATGCGAGCGCCGTTGATGTCGGCAAATTCGCCGACCGGCTGGTTGCGGCGCTCGATCAGCCATGAGCCGACGCGGGTAACGCCGACCAGGGCAAGGACGAGTGCGAGGAGAAAGGCGACCGCGGCGTAGATCAGGTTCATGCGGGGATATACGGAGGTGGAGGGGGATAAGTTCTGGGGGAACGGGCAGTAGGGCAGTAGGGCAGTAGGGCAGTAGGGCAGTAGGGCAGTGTGTTCCGCAGTGGAATCTATCCCCTACTGCCTTACTGCCCTATTGCCTTACTCCCTTCAGGGGTCAAATTCCTTCGCCGGCAAGCTCTTCCGAAAGGGTGGCGACCTGGTCCTGGGCGCTGCGCATCATCGGATAGATGGCCAGCACCTTCTGCCAGGCCTCGAGCGCCGACTGCTTGTGGCCGGTCAGCGCCATGATCTGCGCCAGACCCGACAGCGCGCCGAAATGGCGCGGCTCGAGCTGCAGCGTGCGGTCGATGTCCGACATCGACTTGCCGTAGTTCTTCATCATGAAATGCACCGTGGCGCGCCGGTTCCAGCCCTCGGCATAGGTCGGCTGCATGGTTACAACCTGGTCGAGAAAATCGAGCGCGACGTCGAATTTCTGGTTGTCCATCGCTTTTTGCGACCACAGCATCATCAGGTCGATCGAGGCGCTGCCGGACTGGGACCATTCGTTCCAGATGTTGCCGGCGATGCGTTCGGCCGCCTTTTCGTTGCGTTCGCGCTTGAGGTCGGAGAACAGCTTGTCCAGCCGGGCCTGTTTGGTCATCGGCGGGGCCGGAGCATCCGGGGTGGCTGGCACTGCCGGCTGATCGTCGGCGGCTCTGGCCGGCAAGCTCATGGCGCCGGAAACAAGCAGAGCTGTCAAAAATGCAAAAAGAATCCGCATCGCCCGATCCTAGTCCCGGGCGGCGGAACATCAAAGTGATTTTAGCGTGAGAAGGTCGGCGGGCCGACAAGCATCAGGGGCGGAGGCAAAAGCCTCCGGCCGAAAACTCAACCCTGGCGCGCCTTGTAGCGCGGGGCGGTCTTGTTGATGATGTAAACGCGGCCCTTGCGGCGAACCAACTGGTTGTCGCGGTGACGCGCCTTCAGCGCCTTGAGCGAATTCTTGATCTTCATGGTCTTGCCTGTCGGTGTGGACCCGGTGCCGGGTCGAAATTTTAAGGCGCGCCAGAAGACGCGCCTTTTGAACGGTGGGTGGCTCATAAACGAGGACCCTTGTCCGTGTCAACCGCAAGCGTGCGCCGCATCCTGATATCATCAAATATCCGCCATGTCGTCCCGGCGGCATTGCACCGCCCCGGACGGACTGGGATGATGCGCTGTATCGCAAGTGATTTGGGGACCGTCATGCGCCGAACACTCCTGTCCGCCTGCCTTGTCTTGTTGGCGGGAGCGTCGGTTGCTCGCGCACAGGAATGCGACCGCTCCGACGACAGCCAGCAGATGATGAACATCTGTGCCGGAGCGGATTATCAGGCCGCCGACGCCAAGCTCAACGCGGCCTACCAGAACCTGATCGGCTCTGATGATGCCGATGGCAAGAGGTTGCTGCAGGCGGCGCAGCGCGCCTGGATCGCCTTCCGCGACGCCGAATGCGCGCATACCACCGCCGCCAGCACGGGCGGTTCCATCCACGCGATGGAGGTTTCGCAATGCCTGACCAGGCTGACCAACGACCGCGTCAAGCAGCTCGCCGCCTCGGCCAATTGCGAGGAAGGCGATGCGAGCTGCGCCAGTTCCGACGAGGTTGAAGGCGACGAGGTGCAGTAACCTGCGTCCGCGATAGAACGGTTCACCGTTTCACGGAAACGCCGAACCGCTTTTACCTCATTGTTTGCTCTAGCCGTGCCGGCTGATGCGGGTGAAGTGGCCCATCTTGCGGCCGGGCCGCGCCTCGGCCTTGCCGTAGAGATGCAGCATCAGATCGGGCTCGGCGAGCAGGACCGGCACGCGCAGCACGTCGTCGCCGATCAGGTTTTCCATCACGCAATCGGAATGGCGGTCCGGGCTGCCGAGCGGCAGTCCTGCAACGGCACGGATGTGCTGCTCGAACTGCGAAACGACGCAGGCGGCCTCTGTCCAGTGGCCGGAATTGTGGACGCGCGGCGCAATCTCGTTGGCCAGCAGCGAACCGTCGGCCAGCACGAAGAACTCGACGCCGATGACGCCGACATAGTCGAGCGCGGACAATATCCTCGATGCAGCCGCACGCGCCGCTGCCGCCGTCTGTGGTGTGATGGCGGCGGGCAAGGTCGAGGTGTGGAGAATGCCGTTGCGATGCACATTCTCGGCCGGGTCATAAGCGACGACCGCTCCGTCCAGCCCCCGTGCCGCGATCACGGAGATTTCGCGCTCGAACGGCACGAAGCTTTCCAGGATCAGCGGCACGTTGCCCATCGCCTCGCAGGTGCCGGCGAAGCCGCCCGTTTCCATGTTGCGGAAGACGCGCTGGCCCTTGCCGTCGTAGCCCATGCGACGCGTCTTCAGGATGCCGCTGCCGCCGAATGTCTTCAGCGCCGCCGTCAGCTCGTCGTCGGTGTCGACCGGACGAAAATCGGCGGTGGCGATGCCGATGCCGTTGAGGAATGTCTTTTCGTTCACCCGATCCTGCGCCACGTCAAGCGCGCGCGCCGGCGGATGGACAGGCACCTTGGCGGCAAGCGCTTCTGCCGCGGCGACCGGCACGTTCTCGAACTCGTAGGTAATGACGGCACTCGCGGCCGCCAGTTCGGCAAGGGCGGCCGGATCGTCATAGGCGGCTGTTATCTGCCGGTTGGCGACCTGGGCGGCCGGGCAATCCGGCTGCGGCTCCAGCACGATGGTGCGGTAGCCGAGGCGGGCGGCGGCCATTGCCAGCATGCGGCCAAGCTGGCCGCCGCCGATGATGCCGATGGTCGATCCCGCGGGCAGGCTCACGGCGTATCCGTCGGTTCAGCGGCGACCTTGGCGGTCTGCGAGGCGCGCCAGGCGTCGAGCCGCTGGGCGAGCTTGTCGTCGTTCAGGGCCAGCACTGCGGCGGCCAGGAGGGCCGCATTGGCCGCACCGGCCTTGCCGATGGCCAGCGTGCCGACGGGGATGCCGGCCGGCATCTGCACGATCGAGAGCAGCGAATCCTGCCCCGACAGCGCCTTCGATTCCACCGGCACGCCGAATACCGGCAATGGCGTCATCGCCGCCGTCATGCCGGGCAGGTGCGCCGCACCCCCGGCGCCGGCGATGATCACCTTGTAGCCGGCGGCCTTGGCACCCTTGGCGAATTCATAGAGCCGGTCGGGCGTGCGATGGGCTGATATGATCAGCCGTTTGTGCGGAACGCCCAGCGCCTCCAGCGTTTCGGCTGCCTGGCGCATCGTCGCCCAGTCGGACTGGCTGCCCATGATGATGGCGACGTCGGCGCGTTGGTCGTTCAAGCTATTGCTCCCCGGCGACAAAGGCGCGCCTTAGCGGAATTCGCGCGGGGCCGCAAGGATTTCAGGCCATCGGCCAGATGCCGACGGCCACAATCCGGGTCAAACCGCCGCCTTGCGGAAGCGGGCGACGAAGTCGTCGAGCTCGGGCCGTTCCATGTCGGAGATCGCCCAATAGGAGAAGGCGCCGTCGCTCCATTGCACCATCGAGAAGCCGCCGGATGAAAGGTCGTCGGGCTGAGTGGCCTTGCCACCCTGCTGCGGTTCGGCGACCAGCGTGATCAGGTGCTCGCGGTGGCGGTAGACCAGGGCCGGCACCGGCCTGCCCGATATCACCTCGACCCGGCCGCCGATCAGCGCATAGCCGTCCTGGGCAAGGTCCGGCGCCGGCGGCGAGACGCCGATGCGGGCGTCGAGCCACGGCTTGACCGTATGGCGGTCGGACGAGACGATGTCGATCGGGCTCGCCGCAAGCAGGCTGCGGCGGTGGCCGCTGGCGACCGCCGCGGCAAAGCCGTCATCGACGCCACTCTGCATCACCCATTGCGTCGCCCCGCTGGCGAGCACCGCGCTGATCATGATCGACGCCGCCATGGCGCGCCAGTCGAACGAGCCGAAGCGGCGCGCTCTTGGCGATGGGCGCGCCAGGGAAGGACGTGTCCCGGCTTCCCGTCTCTGGCCGCCGCCGGCGCCTGCAATCAATCCCGGCAATGCCGACGGCGCGCCCCGCTGCGGCTGCGCCACCTCGGCCGGCGCCTGTTGCTCGGTGCCGACCATGCCGATCGCCGCGATGCGGGCGCGAAAGGCGTCGCTGACATCGGGGCGCGGCAAGCGGCTGACGGCGCCCTGCAAGGCGACAATGCGGGCATGCTCGGCGGCAAGCGTGGGGTCGGCAGCGATGCGCCGTTCCACGGCCAGTGCCGCGGCCGCATCGAGTTCGCCATCTACCAGAGCGTGGATCATCAACCTGATGCCTTCGGGATCGTTGGGCAGTCCGTCGTCGTGCGTCATGACGCTCTCCCCAGTTCAGACGCCAGCAGACCGCGGGCACGCGCCAGCCTGGACATGACCGTGCCGATCGGCACGGCAAGCATGGCCGATATTTCGCGGTAGCTGAGGCCGTTGATATCGCGCAGCACCAGCGTTTCGCGAAATGGCTGCGGCAAGGCGGCGATCGCGGCCTCGAGTGCCGCCGTATCGGCCCTGGCGATCAGGCTCGCCTCCGGGCCATCCTCGTCCGGCAGGCTGCTGCCGTGTGCCGCGGCCATGTCGTCGAGATCGCCGAGATCGCCGACGGCCATCATGGCGCGCGGCCGGTTGCGCGACATCCAGGTGTAGGAGGTGTTGCGCACGATGGTCAGCAGCCAGGCGCGGGCGTTGCCGCCAGCGTAACCTGATATGCCGGCATGCGCCTTGATGCAGGCGTCCTGCACGACATCCTCGGCGTCGGCGGCATTGCCGGTCAGCCAGCGGGCGAGCGCCAGCGCATCGCCGAGATGTGGCAGCACCACCTCGTTGAAGCGTTGTGCCTGCGCCCTCTCGCTCAAAGCAGCACCATGATCCGATACTCCGGGAGGAACAGGCCGTGCGCTTTCAGAGAGCGACGGCAATCTTGCCCTGCCTGCGCGGGCGAAACCCGCGGAAGCAGGCAACGCCGCCTGCTGTGGTGAAAGTGAATTCATCTGTGTCACCAGTGTCAAGCGTCCTGAAGGAGGGACTGGTGACGATCTTGCTCGCCAGCACATGGTGACAGCTGACGCCGCAACCATATTCGCTGTCCTGGCAATGATGCGGCATGCCGATCTCCTCAACGCCAGCAGTGGCGTATAACGAGGAGACTTGTCGCGGCGCCGGTTTATTCCCGCCGCGTGCAAATCCGGCTGATCACAGTCGCGTGATCGGCCGGTGCATTTCGCGATTGCTGGTCGGCTTGCCGCTCAATCCGGCCAGCGCAGGACGCCGGACGAATCCTTGCGGGCAGCCTTCATCGCATCGGCGGGACGGTCCTTCGCGGTCAATATGGCGCGCAGGCGTTCGGCGACGATCTCCGCCTCGCCGGGATGCAGATTGCAGGGGTCGAGGAAGAAATGGCCGCGCTCGATCTCGTGGTTGCGCACAATGATCGGCGGCGAGCCCGAGGCAAGCGCCGAGGTGAGCCCGGCGGCGGTAAAGCGGCTCTCGGGCGATACGAAGATCTGCAGCCGGTCGAGCGGATTGGCTGTCGGGTCTGGAATGATCTTGGCAAAGATGCCTGGTATCCCCTGCAAAGCGGCCTTCCAGAGATTGAGTGCGGCCTCCTCGCGCTGGCGGATGCCGTCGTGATCGCGCGTCTCCCAGGCTTCCAGCGCGGCCATGGTGCCGGCGATGCTTTCCTTGCCGACCTTCATGGCCCGCGCCACGCCGCGGTTCTGCAGATAGGCCGCCCGCACCAGATCCTTGCGGCCGGTGACGATGCCGCTGGTCGGCCCGCTCAGGAATTTGTGGCCGCTGTAGATGACGACGTCGGCGCCGCGCGCCAGAAAGCCGCGCAGATCGTATTCGGACGCGGCATCGACGATCACCGGCACGCCCTTGGCGTGGCAGATCTCGCAGAATTCCTCCAGCGACAGCATGCCGTACTGCACGGTGTGGTGGGCGACGACATAGAGGCCCGCCGCCGTGCGCTCGTTGATCGCTTCGCGCACATGATAGTCCTGCGTCACGCTGACCGTGCCGGCGGGTACCACCCTGGCGCCGGCGACGCGGACCGACTGGTCGATCGGCGCGCCGTAGTTGACGATGTGGCCAAGCTGGATAACGACCTCCGACTTGAGGTCGCCGGTATCATCGGGCAGGCGCTCGATGGCGAGCAGGCTGGTTCCTGTCATCGCGCCGGCGATCGCCATGGTGATGCCGCTGGCACAGCAGGCGGTGATGAAGCCGGCCTCACCGCCGGTGAGGCGCGCGACGACGGTGCTCGCGGCACGCTGCAGATCGTCCATCTCCACCCATTGCGAGGCCATTTCGGCCATGGCGCTGATCGCTTCCGGGACGATGATCGATGCGCCGAGCGCGGTCATGGTGCCCGAGACATTGATGATTGGCCTCAAGCCCAGCCGTTCACGGATGGTGGTGTTGGAGCCGGTGGAGGAAGTGGTTTTCATGTGAGCGGATCCTGTGGGTGGCAGATCAGGCGGCGATCTCGACGACCGCTTCGATTTCGACAGTGATGTTTCCGGGCAGCGAGCCGACGCCGATGGCCGAGCGGGCATGGCCGCCGATCTTGTCAAAGACATCGGCGAACAGGTCGGAACAGCCATTCACCACCTTGGGGTGGTCGCTGAAGGTCGGCGTCGCGTTGACGAAGCCGAGCAGCTTGACGACGCGCACGATGCGGCCGAGATCGCCGGCGGCGGCGTGCATGACGGCGAGCAGATTGAGCCCGGTCAGGCGCGCATGCTCATAGGCCTGCTCGACGGTCACATCCTCGCCGACCTTGCCGGTGCAGAGCGTGCCGTCGGCGCGCAGCGGTCCCTGGCCGGACAGGAAGATCAGCCGCCCGCTCTCGGCATGGGTGACGAAGTTGGCGATCGGGGTTGGCGGCTCGGGCAGCGTCAGGCCAAGTTCGGCGAGCCGGATGTAAGGCGTCATGGAAGAAGGCTCCCTTGGTTGGCTTCAGCCATCCGATATTCAAAAATGAGACGGCATCAGCCGTCCGATGTCAGAAATGCGAGGCGCGGAAGCGCGCCAGGAAAGTGCGGAGGCGCTCGTTGGTGGTCTCCGCCGCGAGGATTTCCTTGGGCGGACCAACGGCGCTGACGCCGCCATCGGCCATGAAGACGATGCGGCTCGAGGCGTCGCGGGCAAAGGCCATTTCGTGCGTCACCATCAGCATCGTCATGCCGTCCTCGGCAAGGCTGCGCACCACGGCCAGCACCTCGCCGACCAGTTCGGGATCGAGCGCCGAGGTGATCTCGTCGAGCAAAAGGATCTTCGGCTCCATCGCCACGGCGCGCGCGATGCCGACGCGTTGCTGCTGGCCGCCGGAAAGCTCCGCCGGCAGGCTGTCGGCCTTGTGGGCGAGGCCGACGCGGCCGAGCCAGTGTTCGGCGGCCTGGCGCGCTTCGGCCTGGCTCTTCCCCCGCACCTTGGTCAAGCCCAGCATGATGTTGCCGGCGGCCGTCAGGTGCGGAAACAGGTTGAAGCTCTGGAAGACCATGCCGGTCTCGGCACGCATGGCGGCCAAGTCGCGCTCGCTGCGGCGCTGGCGCGTTCCGGCTGAGAGATAGCCGACCTCCTTGCCGTCGATGCGGATCGAGCCGCTATCGTAGCTTTCGAGGAAATTGACGCAGCGCAGCAGCGTGGTCTTGCCGCTGCCGGAAGGTCCGATGACGGTGACAACCTCGCCACGCTTCACCTGAAGGCTGACGGAACGCAGCACCTCGACGGCGCCGAAAGCCTTTGACACATCGCGCACTTCGAGCAGTGCCGGATTGGCGCTTGTGGTGTCGGACATCGTGCTATTCCCGAATGAAGGCAAAGCGCCGCTCGAGCCGCCGGCTGGCGAGCGAAAGCGCATAGTTGACGGAGAAGTAGATGAGCGCGCCGAGGATATAGAGCGGCATCGCCTCATAGGTGCGGCCGATAACCTGGTTGATGGCCTGCATCAAATCGGTGATGCCGAGCAGCGAGACCAGCGCGCTGCCCTTGACCGCGTCGGTGACGCCGTTGATCCATGGCGGCAGGAAGCGCCTGAAGGCCTGCGGGAAGATGACGTAGGTCAGCCGCTGGCGGAAGGTCAGCCCGATCGCCATTGCGGCCTCGGACTGTCCCTTGGGAATCGAGGCGACCGCGCCCCTGAGATATTCGATGACCTGCGCCGTCTTGAACAGGGTCAGCGCCAGCACCGCCGCCCAGAACGACGGCAGATGAAGTCCGATGGCGGGCAGACCATAATAGACGAAGAACATCAGCACCAGGATCGGAATGCCACGGATGGTGTCCGAGAAGATGCGCACCGCCCAGCGCAACGGGACGGGACCATAGACCAGGGCGACACCCAGCAGGACGCCGGCGATGAGCGACAGGACCACGACCAGAAGCGATACCCAAAGGGTCAGCGCGAAGCCTTTGGCGAGGAAAGGGAGGGCGTATAGGATCTGGCTCAGCATGTCAGCGCGCCGCCCGGAACCGGCGCTCGACGAGCCTGAGCGCAAAAAGCAATGCGTAGCCGGTCACCAGATACATCGCCGTCGTCACCAGATAGACCTCGACGATGCGGAAGGTGTTGAAGTTGATCCACTGGGCGCCGAAGGTGAGCTCGGGCACCGAGATGACCGAGGCGATCGACGTGTCCTTGAACAGCGAGATGAAGGTGTTGGACAGCGCCGGCAGCGTGATGCGCAGCATGGTCGGCAGGCGCACATGGATGAGCCTTTGCCATGGTGTCAGGCCGATCGCCTTGCCGGCATCGAGCTGGCCGCGCGGGACAGCCTCCAGGCCCGAGCGAAACACCTCGACCAGGTAGGCGCCGCTATAGACCGAGAGTGTCAGGACAAACGAGGTCGGCGCGCTGTAGGCCAGGTCGACCACGGTCGGCAGGCCGTAGAAGACAAGGTAGACCAGCAGGATCAGCGGCACGTTGCGGATGAATTCGACATAGGCGGCGATGATCGCCCGCACCACGCGCCCGGCCGAGACGTACCAGACCGCCAGTACCAGCCCGATGACGACGCCGATGGCGATCGAGATGACGGCAAGCTCGAGGCTGAGCAGCAGACCGCCCCACAGCTTGTCGAAATGCCGCCAGATCAGATTGAAATTGAGGGCGTAGCCCATGCGTCCGCCTTGGTGTGAAGGGCGTCGGATAGGTTGCGGAAGGGCTGGAACGCGGCCCTTCCGCAATCCGGGATCAGATGACCGGGAAGCCGGGGTGGCGCGCCGGCGGCTCCTGGCCGAAATAGTCCTTGAAGGCGGCGTCATAGAGCGCCGATTCATGGCCGAACATGGCAATGGTTAAGGTCTGGTTGACGAAGGTCAGCCAGTCGAGGTCGCCTTGCCGAAGCGCGGCGCCGTAGAGCATCGAATACCAGCTCTTGCCGGCGTCGAAATATTTGTCCGGATTGCGCGAGGCCAGCCAGCGCACGGTGGACAGATCGACGGCGGCAGCGTCGGCGCGCTTGGATTCCAGCGCCTGCAGAACGTTGGCCTGGGTGTCGATCTGCAGCACCTGCGCCTGCGGAAGGGCGTAGTGGACGGAGCTTTCGGCATCGACATTCTGCAGGATGGAGATGCGCGTCGCCGAACCGCCGGCAAGCAGCTTGTCGAAGGTCTTGTTCTCGGCGGTGGGAAGCGTCAGCAGGGCAACGCCTTCGACATAGTACGGCCGGGTGAAGTTGATCAGCTGCGAACGCTGCGCCGTCATCGTCATGAACTGGATGGTGATGTCGACCTTGTTGGTGGTGACGTTGGGGATGCGCTGTGCCGGATCCTGCATGACGAACTCGACCTTGGTCGGATCGTCGAAAAGGCCCTTGGCCAGGATGCGGCCCATGGTGATGTCCATGCCGACCAGTTCGCCGGCATCGTTCTCGAAATGCCAGGGCGCGTTGGTGCTGCCGGTGCCGACGATCAGCTTGCCGCGGTCGAGCACGGTGCGCAGCAGGCTGTCGGATGCGGCCTGGGCGGCGGCCTTCTGGGCATCGACGGTTGCCAGCACGCCGGCGGTGGCCAGTCCAGCCATTCCCAATTTCAGAAAATCACGTCTTCCGGATGTGTCGTTCACGGCGACCTCCTTTCGTGTTGTGTTCCCCTATGCACAGGCAATACACGCGACAGTGATCATGAGAAGATTGTCTCTTACAAGAGACGCATGTATCCTGTACAAGACAGATACTAGCACCAGGAATCGACAATGCAAGATGGCAATGCCTTGGCCGTTTCGGCCGATGAAAAGACGACGGCTTCCCGCGAAAAGGGCCTCAACCGGGTGCTCGAGATCCTGGACTTCCTGCACACGACGCAGCGCGCGATCGGCATCGGCGACCTTGCCAAGGGGGTGAATGCGCCGCGCTCGACGACTTATACGCTGGTGCGCTCGCTGGTCGACGCAGGCCTGCTGGAAATGGCCGGCGACGGCAACCGCGTCTATTTCGGCAAGAAGCTCTATCTCTATGGAATGGACTATGTGCGCGGCAACGACCTGCTGCGGCGGGGGCGCCAGGAGGTCGACCATCTGTCGCGCGAGACCGGGGAGACCTCGGAACTATGCATGCTGCAGAGCGGCCGCTACACCATCGTCCACTCCAGCCCCGGCACCAGGCCGTTCCGCATCAGTTCCGCCACCGGCTTGCAGATACCGCTGCCCTGGACCGCTTCGGGCCGGCTGCTTCTGGCGGGGCTGGAGCGGGCCGCGATCGAGGACATGGTGTCGCAGGACGATCTCGTGCTGCCCGATGGCCGCAAGCTGCGGCTCGATGATTTCATCGCCGACATCGCCAAGGCGCGGGTCACCGGCTACTGCGTCACCTCGGGGCTCGTTGACGCCTACACCAAATGTCTTGCCGTGCCGGTTTTTTCAGCGCCGGGCAAGGTCGAGGCGACGATGTGCCTGGTGGTTCCGATCGATACCACCGAGGAGCGGACCGGCAGTCTCATCGGCCTGCTGCGCGAGCGGGCCGGCAGGCTATCCATCGCCGGATAGGCGAAACGTGACGAGGATCGCGCGGCCCGCGGCTCAAGCGATGATGTCGGGAATGATCTTGTCTTCCAGCTTCATCAGCCGGTCTTTCAGCGCCAGCTTCTTCTTTTTCATACGCTGGATCTGCAGCGGGTCGCAATTGGTGGCGATCATCGCGTTGATCGCCGCGTCGAAATCGGCGTGTTCCTGCTTCAGCCGGGAAAATTCGAGGCGAATATCGGCCTGTTCCTGATCGGACATTCTCTACCGTCTGCACTGCGGCGCCCAAAAAACTGGGCCTGATTGGGCGGGGGCGGCAATTTCTGCCACCGGCGCGCAGCCCATATCACATTTCACATTGCCGTGGAATGCTACCACGCAGCATTCGACATCGCAGTCGGAAGGTGGCAAAGTGTCATTGTGCCGTCACAGAAGCGACCTGCGGTGGACGCGCCTTTTGGCGGCAGCAATCGAGGAAACCATGAAAGGGAGAACCAATCATGTCTCTTGCTTCCCATCTTGACGAGTTGCAGCGGAAACACGGCGACATCGAACGCGAGATCGATGACGCGATGAACCACCCGTCGGTGGACGACCTCGAAATCGTGAATCTCAAGCGACGCAAGCTGGCACTCAAGGATGCGATTGAGAAATTGAAAGCGCAACCGACCACGCATTGATGCCCGACTGACATAGCCGCCACTATGCGGTCTTCCTTGCCGGCGGCAGCCGCCGCCGGTGCTGGTCGGTTTTGATTTTCAGCAACAAGACCTAGCTGAACTTTCATTCTAAAAAGTCTCCGCTTCGGAAGCGCCCATCGCTTCCTTTCGGTGGATCACCGTAAACATTTGAGATTGGCCGAAGCCTCCTGAATTTCGTCATCCACGGGCGGAGCAGGAGCGAAGCTCCGTCGCGGAGACCCGAGGATCCATTCCGTGACCTTGACCGTAGAGTGCAGCGGAGCAAGATTTCGAACCGTGGCAACGCTTTGAGGTCGCGGCATGGATCCTCGGGTCTGCGCCGCGTCGCTTCGCTCCTTGCTCCGCCCGTGGATGACGAAGTGATGGGTGTTTTCCGCTAGCGGCCAAGGTATGCCATTCGCAAGCGAGCGGCCGTCGAAACTTGTGCACCGGGGAACTGCTTGCGGGTCATTTCGGGGCCAGTGGCGACCTGTCGCCATTGACAAGCCATCTTTGCTCCTCCACCTCATGCCGGACTCTTGCGCTTCGGCCCCGGGGTGTGCTTGTGCGTCGACGTGGACGCTTGGCGCTCCAGAGACAAAAGGCTGCCGGCATGACCGGATATTTTTCCTTTCCCTTCCCTCGCCGCACCTCGGTCGGCGTCGATGTCGGCGGCGTGGTCGTCGGCGGCGGCGCCCCGGTTGTCGTGCAGTCGATGACCAACACCGACACCGCCGATTTCGACCAGACGGTTGCGCAGGTTGCCGCACTGCACCGCGCCGGTTCCGAGATCGTGCGCATCACCGTCGACCGCGACGAGAGCGCCGCCGCCGTGCCGCGCATTCATGAGCGGCTTCAGCGGCTCGGCATCAATGTGCCGCTGGTCGGCGACTTCCACTATATCGGCCACAAATTGCTCGCCGATCACCCGGCCTGCGCCGAGGCACTGGCCAAATACCGCATCAATCCGGGCAATGTCGGCTTCAAGGACAAGAAGGACCGGCAGTTCACCGATATCGTCGAGATGGCGATCAAGCACGACAAGCCGGTGCGCATCGGCGTCAATTGGGGCTCGCTCGACCAGGAGCTCCTGACCCGGCTGATGGATGACAATCAGGACAAGGGTTTCCCGCTGACGGCGCAGGAGGTGACGCGCGAGGCGATCGTGCAGTCGGCGATCCTGTCGGCCGAGATGGCCGAAGAGATCGGCCTCGGACGCGACAAGATCATCCTGTCCGCCAAGGTCAGCGGCGTACAGGACCTGATCGCCGTCTATACCGAACTCGCCACCCGCTCCAACCATGCGCTGCATCTCGGCCTCACCGAGGCCGGCATGGGTTCGAAAGGCATCGTCGCCTCGTCGGCGGCGATGGGCATCCTTCTGCAGCAAGGCATTGGCGACACCATCCGCATCTCGCTGACGCCCGAGCCGAATGGCGACCGCACGCGCGAGGTGCAGGTGTCGCAGGAATTGCTGCAGACGATGGGCTTCCGGCAGTTCGTGCCGATCGTCGCCGCTTGCCCTGGCTGCGGCCGCACGACATCCACCGTGTTCCAGGAACTCGCCCAGAACATCCAGGCGGATCTGCGCAAGAACATGCCGGTGTGGCGCGAAAAATATCCGGGTGTCGAGAACCTCAAGGTCGCGGTGATGGGTTGCATCGTCAACGGCCCTGGCGAATCCAAGCATGCCGATATCGGCATTTCGCTGCCCGGCACCGGCGAGACGCCGACGGCGCCTGTCTTCGTCGACGGCAAGAAGGCGGCGACGCTCCGGGGGCCGGCGATCGCAGCGGATTTCGAGAAAATGGTCGCCGACTACATCGAGCAACGGTTCGGTCGCAGCGGCAAGGCCGCGGCAGAGTAGGCCAGATGCGGCGTTTCCCCAGGGCGGCGCTGATTGTCCTGTGCAGTGTGGCCTGGTCGACGCTTGCCCAGGCCGATCCGCCGCAATCGGCCAAGCAGCGGCTGATCGACAAGGTCTGCAATTTGATCCAGGCCCATGCCGACCAGAACGGCCTGCCCCGGGATTTCTTCGCCCGGCTGATCTGGAAGGAAAGCCGTTTCGATCCCAACGCCGTCAGCCCCGTCGGCGCGGAAGGCATCGCTCAGTTCATGCCGGGCACCGCCAAGATGCGAGGGCTCGAAAATTCCTTCGATATCAACCAGGCGATCCCTGCCTCGGCGAAGTATCTCGCCGAAATGAAGACCAGCTACGGCAATCTTGGCCTGGCGGCCGCCGCCTACAATGCCGGCGAAAGCCGGGTGTCGCGCTGGCTGGGTTCGGGCGGTTTCCTGCCGATGGAGACCGAGAGCTATGTCTTCGACATCATGGGCGAGCCGGTCGACAAGTTCACCGACCCCGCCTATGCAGGACAGGTCGCGCCGCTCGACGCCAAGACGGATTTTGCCGTTGCCTGCCGCAAGCTGCCGGTGATCATGTCCCAGACCGTGGCGATGGCCTCGATCAACGTCAAACCATGGGGCGTCCAGGTGGCCGGAAATTTCCGCCGCAGTGCCGCAATCAGCCAGTGGCTGCGGGTGAGGAGCCGGTTTCCGGCCCTGCTTGCCGGTCATGATCCGGTGGTGAGCCGGGTGCGCACGCCGATTGGGCGGCGCGGCATCTACGCGGTCAGGATCGGAATCGACGACCGCGCCGCCGCCAATGTCATTTGCCAGAAACTGCAGAGCGTCGGCGGGGCCTGCGTGGTGGTGCGCAACCGTTAAAGGCCTGAAGCCGGCTCGATGCTTGAAAGAGAATCGAACGTGAAAGCCAGGATCGTCCTGCTCAATGGCGTCGGCAGTGCCGGCAAAAGCTCGATCGCCAGGGCGTTGCAGACAATAACCGCCGAACCGTTCCTGCATGTCCAGATGGACACCTTTATCGAGATGCTGCCCGATGCCTTGCAGGACCATGCTGATGGCTTCTCCTACGAGACCATCCGGCAAGGCGGCCGGCCCTCGGTCGTGATCAGGGCCGGACCGACGGGAGCGCGTGCCCTGCGCGGCATGCGCCACGCCGTCGCCGCCATGGCCGGGCAAGGCAACAACCTGATCGTCGACGATGTGCTGTGCAATGGCGAAATGCCTGAATATGTCGAACTGCTGTCGGCCTTCGATCTCCATCGGGTTGGCGTCATGGCGCCGCTGGAGGTCCTGGAGGCCCGCGAAGCCCAGAGGGCCGACAGGCGGCCGGGCCTGGCGCGCTGGCAATACGGGCGCGTGCACGCGGGCATAGTCTATGATCTCGAGGTCGACACCAGCCATCTCACCCCGCTGGAATGCGCCCGTCGCATCCAGCAACAATTTCGACTATAGGCGGCGATGGATCGGCCGGGGGTTTGCCCTGCCTGTGAAACGACAAGGGCAACGGGATGTTCGACGCCTACATTATCTGCGGCACGCCGAGAACCGGCAGCACTTTGCTGTGCAAGCTCCTGGCATCCACCGGGACATCAGGTGATCCGCACTCATTCTATCGGCGGCAGGACGTGCCGGAGTGGGCCGAGGAGTGGAAACTGCCAGCCCGCGACACGATGGGCGAGCTTGAATTCGATGTCGCCTATCTCGATGCGGCAATCACCGCCGGTAAGGGCGGCACCGAGATTTTCGGCCTGCGCCTGATGCGCGAAAACCTGGATGAACTTTCGGCGATCCTCGACCGGATTTTCCCAGGGCTGGCCTCGGACACGGCGCGTTTCGAAAGAGCTTTTGGCCGCATTCTCTACATACATCTGTCGCGGGAGAACAAGCTCGCGCAGGCGATCTCGCTGATCAAGGCACAGCAGACCGGTCTTTGGCACATCGCGCCTGACGGCACCGAAATCGAAAGGGTCGCACCGGCGCAAGAGCCCCAATATGATTTCGAGCGGATCAAAGGGGAGCTTGCCGAACTTGAATCCTATGACGCGGCCTGGAACATCTGGTTCACGGCGCAAGGCATAACGCCGCTGCGCGTTGGCTATGAGCATCTATCCGCCGATCCGGCGGCGGCGTTGCTGGGCATCTGCGAGGCCCTCGGCGTTCAGCCTCCGAATGCCGACGACATCCGGCCGGGCGTCGCAAAGCTCGCCGACGAGACAAGCCTCGACTGGATGCGCCGCTATCGTCTTGACGCGGCCCGCCTGGCGTCGTGACCTGGATCAGGCCGTCTTGGCCACCACCGTTTCGCTGAGCCATGTGCCGATCTTGGCGCCGAGGCGATCGGGCGAAACCGGCTTCGGCAGATAGTCGTCCATGCCGGCCTCGATGCATTTGTCGCGATCGCCCTTCAGCGCGTGCGCGGTGACGCCGACGATCGGGATGTGGCCGCCCGACGAGGCCTCGATCGCTCGGATGGCGCGGGTTGCCTCGTAGCCGTTCATCTCGGGCATCGAGACGTCCATCAGGATCAGTTTCGGATGCAGCGACCGGTACATCTCGACCGCCGTGCGGCCATTGCCGGCGATGCGGTAGCTGAGGCCAAGCCCGTTGAGGATCTGGCCGAACACCAACTGGTTCACCTCATTGTCCTCGGCGATGAGGATGTCGATCGGGCCGTTCGGCGTGGCCGTCGATTCCGGTACTGCCACGGCCGGCACGACTGGGCCACGGATGACCGTGAAGGCAGGCGGAGCCGCCTGCGGCATCTGGACCGGCTCGCGAACGAAATGCGCCTTGCCGGCCTGAGAGCGGGCCTTCTGGATAACCGAGATGACCGTGCCGAGCAGGATCGCCGAGCGCGCCGGCTTGGTCAGATGCGCCGATATGCCGAAGTTGATGATCATCTTGCCGAAATCGACCTGGTCGACCGAAGTCAGGATAACGATCGGGATGGCGGACAGCCGGCTGTCGGCGGCGATGGCGCGGGCGACATCGGCGCCGTTCATGCCGGGCATCTGGTAGTCGAGGATGATGCAGTCGACGCTGGCACCCAACTGGCAGGCGCGATCGAGGAAGGCGAGCCCCACGGCGCCGCTTTCTGCCGCCGCGCAATCGAAGCTCCAGCTTCTGAGCTGCTCCAGCAGGATCTCGCGGTTGACCGGATTGTCGTCGATGACCAGCACGCGCGCGCCGGTGACGTCGACCGGCACGACCGCGTCGCGCGCCTCGGCGTGATGCACGGGCAGCGGCACCGCGAACCAGAAGACGGAACCGCGCCCGATCTCACTCTCGACGCCGATCTTGCCGGCCATCAGGTCGACGAGGCGCGCGGCGATGGCAAGTCCCAGGCCGGTGCCTTCGTGACGGCGGGTCGAGGACCCGTCGACCTGGGCAAATTTCTCGAACACGCTCTGCAGTTTCTCGGCCGGGATGCCGATGCCGGTATCCTCGACGCGCAGCTTGAGGTGGACGACATCGTTGACGGTTTCGCCGCCGACATCGATCAGCACATGGCCCTTCTCGGTGAACTTCACCGCATTGCCGACCAGATTGGTGACGATCTGCCGGAACCGCCCGGCGTCGCCGACGACATGGGCCGGCAGGCGCGGATCGACGCGCACGATGAGTTCGAGGTTTTTTTCGGCGACACGTGCCGAAACCAGCGTCGCCACATCCTCGACCGCTTCGGAGAGACGGAACGGGGCAGGGTCCAGGGTGAGCTGTCCGGCATTGATCTTGGAGAAATCGAGGATGTCGTTGATGATGGTGAGCAGCGCATTGCCCGATTTGACGATGACGTCGGTGAAGGTTTTCTGGCGCGCGGTCAATTCGGTCTTGGCCAGCAATTCGGCCATGCCGAGCACGCCGTTCATCGGCGTGCGGATCTCGTGGCTCATATTGGCCAGGAATTCGGACTTGGCACGGTCGGCGGCCTCGGCCTTGAACAGGGATTCGGCCGATTGGGCAAAGGCGCGGCGGATCGCCTGCTCCATCGGCCGGAAGATCCAGAAGGCGACGATGGCCAGGACGCCGAACAACAGGCCGCTCGCCCATAGCAGCAGCCGGTCGCTGGAAGCGTCGGCCAGATGGCGCTCGTCATCCATCGCGGTGCGGACACGCACCAGCATCGGCTGGACAAACAGGTCGTTCTGGTTGCGGATTTCCCGGTAGCTCCATTCATCGGCTTTTTGCGCCACCGACATCAGGTTGAGATTGCGCACCATGTCGCGCGGCGACCAGAACAGATCGCCGTTGACGGAAGAGGCTTCGAGTTCGTTGATGGTCTTGGCCGACAGGCGCGGACGTATCGCGTCGAGCTGGGCGGTCAGTGTGTCGATCTCGCGGGTCAGGCGTTCGGAATGGTCACGCGCCGAAGCGCTCAGCGCATCGCGCGTTTCGTTGCGCCAGGCGGACCCCGTCGTCTCGGCGAAGCTGGTCGCGTTGCGCAGGTCGCGGGTGAAGACGACGAGGTTGCTGCTCAGCGCATCGATGTCATGGCGGAAGGAATTGACACGGTCGAGCGCAATCATGATGGCCATGGAAGCCAGCGCGAAAATCAGCAGTCCTGAAAGGTAGCGGATCCGGACAAACCGGATGAAGGAAGAATATTCCGGCATGCGCAACCCCAACACATACGCATTATTTCAACGATCGGGATTACGCTTCATTTACATTAAGATTTCGTTCGCGCGGAAGGCGCGGTTGCTCTTGCACAGGGCGTCGCGGCGGATCAGATCGATGCGGTGATGCCGCCGTCGACATAAAGGATATGACCGTTGACAAAGGACGAGGCATCGGAGGCCAGGAACACGCAGGCCCCGACCAGTTCCTCTACCTTGCCCCAGCGGCCGGCCGGCGTGCGCTTCTCAAGCCAGGCGCTGAAGGCAGGATCGGCGACAAGGGCCGCATTGAGCGGCGTATCGAAATAGCCGGGTGCGATGGCGTTGCATTGCAGGCCGTGTTTGGCCCAGTCGGTCGCCATGCCCTTGGTCAGGTTGCCGACCGCGCCTTTCGTCGCGGTGTAGGGCGCGATGCCGGGGCGGGCGAGGGCTGTCTGCACACTTGCGATGTTGATGATCTTGCCGCGGCCTCGCCTGATCATGTGGCGTGCGACCGCCTGACCGACATGGAAGACGCTGGCGACGTTGGTCTGCAGCATGCGCTCGAACGCATCGGCGGGGAAATCTTCAAGCGGCGTGCGGAACTGCATCCCGGCATTGTTGACCAAGATGTCGATCGGCCCGCCGGACAGCTCGAAATTGTCGATCGCCGAGCGGACCGCGTCATGATCGGTCGCGTCGAAGGCAATCGTTTCCGCCGCAGGGATCTGCGCCGCCGCTGCGGCAAGTTTTTCCTCGTCACGGCCATTGAGGACCACCTTTGCACCGGCCTGCGCCAGGCCTTTGGCCAACCCGAACCCGATGCCTTGCGACGAACCGGTTACAAGTGCCCGGCGCCCGCTGAGATCAAACAAGGTGGATGACATTTGCCGATTGCCTCTCATTGCCGAATACGATGGGGTCAAGTGAAGCGACACTGATGCAGGCGCGCAAGCCGATAGGCAAGCTGGCACGCCGTTAACGCGCGGCCTATGTTGAGACCGCTACTGGAATTGCCTGGGAGTTCGCCTGCATGAAGTCGATCGTCATCCACGCCGCAAAGGACCTGCGCATCGAAGACCGCCCGGTCGAGGAGCCGGGTACCGGTCAGGTGCTGTTGCGTATCGCAACCGGCGGCATTTGCGGCAGCGACCTGCACTATTACAATCATGGCGGCTTCGGAACGGTGCGTCTCAAGGAGCCGATGATCCTCGGCCACGAGGTTTCCGGGCGCATTGAGAAGGTCGGCCCCGGCGTTACCGGCCTGGAGGCTGGCCAACTGGTCGCCGTCTCGCCATCGCGGCCTTGCTACAGCTGCCGCTATTGCCGCGAAGGCATGCACAACCAGTGCCTCAACATGAGCTTCTATGGCAGCGCCATGCCGTTCCCGCACATCCAGGGCGCGTTCCGGGAAAGGCTGGTGGCAGATGCGTCGCAATGCGTGCCGGCCGATGGGCTGACATCAGGCGAGGCTGCGATGGCCGAACCGCTGGCGGTGTGCCTCCACGCAACAAGGCGGGCCGGCGAGATCCTTGGCAAACGCGTCCTGGTGACCGGCTGCGGGCCGATCGGACTGCTGTCGATCCTGTGCGCGCGGCGCGCCGGGGCTGCCGAAATCGTCGCCGTCGATCTGACCGATTTCACCCTGTCGATGGCGCTGCGTGCCGGCGCCGACAAGGCGATCAACAGCCGGGCCGACCCTGAGGGACTGGCGCCCTATCTCGCCGACAAGGGGACATTCGATATCCTCTACGAATGTTCTGGCGCGGCGGCGGCACTGGCGCAAGGCATCGCCGCACTGCGTCCGCGCGGCACGATCGTCCAGCTCGGCCTTGGCGGCGCCGAGATGGCGCTGCCAATGTCGGCGATCACAACCAAGGAGTTGACGCTCAACGGCTCGTTCCGCTTCCATCCGGAATTCGCCATTGGGGTCCAGCTGATGCGCAAGGGACTGATCGACGTGAAGCCGCTGATCACGCATACCGTGGCGCTGGACGAGGCTCTGTCCGGCTTCGACCTTGCCAATGACCGCAGCCAGGCGATGAAGGTCCAGATCGCCTTCGGGTGAGGGCAGGCCGATGCCTGGACCTGACCAGGGCTGGATATCAGCTGTTGCGCGTCGCGACGAAGGTCGCGGCTTCCTTCAGCAGCGCCGCCTTGTCGCCATAGGGGTCGAGCAGCGCGTGCGCTTGGCCGACAAGGCCATGCAACTGGCTGCGCGCCCAGTTCACACCATGTAGCGCCACCAGGGTTGCCTTGCCGGCGGCGGCGTCCTTGCCGGTCGCCTTGCCCATCTGGCTGGCGTCGGCCGTCAAATCGAGCAGGTCGTCGGCAAGCTGGAAGGCGAGGCCGATCGCCGAGCCGAATTCGGCGAGCCGTTCGCGATCCTCAGCCGGCGCGCCGGCGATGATGGCACCCGCCTCGCAGGCGAAGCGGATCAGCGCGCCGGTTTTCATCGCCTGCAGCCGGATGATGCCGGCCTCGTCGGGCGCTGCCTGTTCGGCCTCGAGATCGAGTTTCTGGCCGCCGACCATGCCGCCGGCACCGGCGGCGCGGGCAAGCGCCAGCACCAGGGCGGCCCGCCGCTCGGCCGGCAACACGGTCGCCTCGCCGGCGATGATGTCGAAGGCCAGGGTCAGCAACGCGTCGCCGGCCAGGATGGCTGTCGCCTCGTCGAAGGCCCTGTGCACGGTCGGCTGGCCGCGGCGCAGATCATCGTCGTCCATCGCCGGCAGGTCGTCATGGATCAGCGAATAGCAGTGCACGCATTCGAGCGCCGCCGCGACGCGCAGCGCCGCTTCGCCATCGGCCGAAAACAGGGCGGCACTTTCCATGACCAGAAACGGCCGCAGGCGCTTGCCGCCGTTCAGCACGCCATGGCGCATCGCCGCCATCAGACGATCGGGCCGCGCGATCTCGCCCGAAAGCGGGCGATCATCGAGCAGCCGCCGCAGCAGCACCTCGATGGCGGCTGCCCGCCGGATAAGCGCCATTTCGAACGCCATTTCGTCGTCATTCGTCATGGCCGGGAGCGGTAGCCGACACTCAGACGTTGCGCAAGAAGGCAAGCGCCATTATGCCGGAGCGGTAAGAGCCCGTTGGAAACTCTCCTCCTGCGGTCATCTGAAGGCGTTTTCCGCGCTTCCGGTGCTTGCGTACTCGAATGTACGCTCCGCTTCGGGTCTCGAAAACACCCTCATATGATGCACAGGAGCGAGTTTCAAAACGATCTCTCTGGCACGGGTTGGGCGGCTTGGCGGAACCGATCGTCGATCATGAAACCGAAAAGCTGGACATGGCGACGAGATCGCGCGGCGTGAACCGCCGCAGTCTCAGGCGCTGGGTCCGGCGCGGCCTCATCGCGGCCGCCGTGCTGGCGCTGATCCCGGCAGTGCTGACCTTTCTTTACCTGCCGTCCTTCGTGCATCCGGTGTCGACGCTGATGCTGAAGGATCTGGCGACCTTCTCCGGCTATGACCGGCGCTGGGTGTCGATCGACGATGTCGCGCCGGTGCTGGCCCATTCCGTCATCATGTCGGAGGACGGTCAGTTCTGCTTCCACCGCGGCGTCGATCTCGGCGAACTCAGGGGGGTCGTCGACGATGCGCTGGCCGGCGAGGCGACGCGCGGCGCCTCGACCATCACCATGCAGACGGTGAAGAACCTGTTCCTGTGGTCGAGGCCGCTGGGCTCGGTGCGCAAGGTCGTCGAACTGCCGCTGGCCGTCTATTTCGACGCGGTGATGTCGAAACGGCGGATCATGGAGATCTACCTCAACATCGCCGAATGGGGCCCCGGCATCTACGGCATCGAGGCGGCGGCGCAGCATCATTTCGGCATTCCGGCAAAACAACTGTCCAGACGGCAGGCGGCGCTTCTGGCCGTCACGCTGCCCAATCCGATCGCCCGCAATCCGGCAAAACCCGGGCCGGGCTTGAGACGGCTCGCCAATCTGATCGAGCGCAGGGCTGGCCGCTCAGGCGCCTATGTCGGCTGTCTCGAATAGCCAGCTCAAAAAAATTCACTGTAGTGCTGGCCAAAACAGTGTCAGGCGTGTATAGGCACCCGACTTTCTCAGATTTAGGCCCCGACATGGCCCTTTCACGAGGGCGGGCGGGGCTTTTGACCATGTAGTGGAGCATATCCATGGCCGTTCCGAAACGCAAAACCTCTCCGTCCAAGCGCGGCATGCGCCGCTCGGCCGACGCCCTCAAGGCCCCGACCTATGTCGAGGACAAGAATTCCGGCGAAATGCGCCGCCCGCACCATATCGACCTGAAGACCGGCATGTATCGCGGTCGCCAGGTGCTGACCCCCAAGGAAAGCTGAAACCAGCTTTTTTGAAGGTTTGAGTTACAAAGGACCGGCCTCTGGCCGGTCTTTTTGCGTTTGGCGGAATTTTGACGACCGGAGCCGAAGGCTCGGGCCACTGCCCACTCCAGGACAACGACAAGCTCTTGAGGCTGCCTCCAACGGGGGCTGTTCCCATGCGCGTCGGATGCCCGCGCGCCGCGCGACCCTCCCTGGCTGACGTCCATCGACGCGACTTCCCTCAGCACCAAGCCCAGCTTCCAGATCTCATCCGACCATCGACAGGCCTTCCTTCGATGGTTTTCGGCATGGGTGGGATTGTTCTTGACGATTTCTTATGCAATTTTCAAAATAATAGTCGGAAATCGACACCAATGGGGAATTGCATGTGGGATTTCGTCAGCACGAGTGATCTCGACGACACCGAACAGGCGGTGCTTTCCCAACTCAAGGTCGACGGGCGGATGTCGAGCGTCGATATCGCCAAGCGCATCGGCGTCACCGAAGCGACGGTGCGGCGGAAAATGGCGCGCGTGCTCGAGGATCCGGATATCTGCATCCAGGCGGTCGTGCGCCCCCTGCGCAGCGATGTCGGCATCGCCGCCATTGTCGGGTTCGATGTCGATCGCGAGCACATCATCAGCGTCGCCCGGAAACTGTCGGAATATTCGTTCGTCGACAGCGTCTACGCCATGACCGGGCCGTTTGACATCATCATCCAACTCACTTTGCCATCAACGACCAGCTTGCATGACTTCCTGGTCAGCGAACTGGCGAACGTTCCCGGGATCAAGGATTCCGAGAGCTACATGATCGGCCGCGTGTTCAAGCACTCGGGCCGGGCCTACCAGCGCAGCAAAACCGAAGAAAAAAGAGGGTAACAATGGGTGAGTTCCTTTCCGCATCGCGCCGCCGCGTCCTGTCTCTGCTTGCCGCCGCGCCGCTCTTCCTGTCGTTAGCATCCGCCGCTCATGCTGACGGGCTTGTCGACCAGATCAAGCAGCGCGGCACCATCGTCGTCGGTACCGAGGCCGCCTTCGAGCCGTTCGAGTTCGTCCGCGACGGCCAGATCGTCGGCTACAACAAGGACATTCTCGACTATGTGGTGAGCCAGCTCGGCGTGAAGCTCGACCAGCTCAACCTGCCGTTCCAGGGGCTGCTGCCGGGCCTGCTGGCGAAGAAGTTCGATCTGATGGCCACCTCGACCGGCATCAATGCCGAGCGGGCGGCGAAATATGCCTATACGAGGCCGACGGGCTCGTTCGAGAACGTCATCGTGGTGCGCGCCGATGAGGAGCGCATCAAGAAGCCGGAAGACATCAGCGGCATGGTGGTGGCAACGCAGCTCGCCTCGTCCGTGCAGCCGATCATCGAAGCCTATGACAAGGAACTCAAGGACAAGGGAGGCAAGGGTGTCGGCGAACTGAAGCTGTTCACCTCCTTCCCCGAGACCCATGTCGCTCTCGCTTCCGGCCAGGTCGATGCGATTGTCATTGCCTCGCCTTCGGCGGCGGTGCTGATGAAGAACGTCCCCGACACCTACAAGGTCGTCGGCTCGATCGGCGAATTCTCCTACCTGTCCTGGGTCGTGCGGCCGGAGGACAAGGACCTGCGCGAATTCATCAACACCAAGATCGGCGAGCTGAAGGACAGCGGCAAGCTGAAGGAGCTGCAGCTGAAATGGTTCGGCTTCGAGATGAAGACGCCAGACCAGGGCTATCTGCCGCCCGGCGCACTCTGAATCGTTTCCCCTGAACTTGTCTGGCGTGGCGCAGGCGATGCGCTGCCGCGGCTATCGCCCGCGCCGACGCCGGACGGTGCTTCTCCGTTCGAGCTGAAAAATGTTCCATTTTTCAAAAACGCTGACCTTCCTGCCGCAATTCCTGACCGGCGCCGGCATCACGCTCGGCGTCTCAGCGCTGGGGTTCCTGGCCGGTACGCTGATCGGCTTCGGCCTGCTGGCCTGCGGCCGGTCGCGCTGGCGCCTGGTTCGCTGGATCGGCGCGCTCTACACCAGCTTCATCCGCGGCACGCCGCTGATCGTGCAGATCTTCGTCGTCTATTACGTGCTGCCGGGGCTCGTCGGCATCGATCTGCCGCCGCTCCTGGCGGGCGTGCTGGCGCTCAGCTTCAACAGCGCGGCCTTCGTCGCCGAGATCCTGCGCGCCGGGCTGACGCGCATTCCCTCCGGCCAGTATGAAGCGGCCAAGGCGCTCGGACTGAAACCCGTGGTGACCTGGTTCAAGATCATCATGCCGCAGCTGTTCAGGGCCATCATCCCGCCGATGGTCAACGAGTTCACCATGCTGGTGAAGGCCTCGTCCATCCTGTCGGTGATCGCCGTGGTCGAGCTGACCCGCACCTCGCAGAACATCATGAACGTTACCTACCGGCCGGTCGAGGCCTTCTGCATCGCGGCGGTGCTGTATTTCATCGTGCTGTTTTCCTGCAGCCTCTTGACCCGGCATCTGGAGCGCAAGGCGGAAGGCGCGCGCGCATGACGTTCGATTTCGCCGTCATCGCGGACAACTGGCAGATCCTGGCCAAGGGCTTTGGCAATACAGTGCTGATGTGCGCCGTGTCACTGCCATTCGGCTTCGCACTCGGCATCTTGCTGGCGCTGGTGAGGCTGAGGGGCGGACGGCTGCCGGCGGCAATCGTGTCGGCCTATGTCGAGATCTTCCGCAACATCCCGTTCCTGATCCAGATTTTCCTCTTGTTCTACGCCTTGCCGATGTTTGGCATCCGGCTCTCGCCGGTGGTGGTTTCGATCGGTGCGCTGTCGGCCTATGCCAGCGCCTATTCCGCCGAGATCATCAGAGGCGCGATCCAGTCCATCTCGTATGGCCAGGTCGAGGCCGGCTATGCGCTGGGCCTGCGCTACCTCACCATCTTCCGCAAGATCCTGGTGCCGCAGGTGCTCGGCTACATCCTGCCGGCGGCCACCAACCTCACCATCACATTGATCAAGGAATCGGCGATCCTGTCGGCGATCACCGTGCCAGAACTCACCTACATGGCCCAGAACATCATTGGCCGCACCTTCTCGCCGGTGGAGATCTTCACCGCCATCGCATTGCTGTACTGGGGGCTGACCGCCCTTGTCGCGGCAATCTCGCGCAGCCTGGAGCACAGGCTGCAGCCCCATCTCGCAGCCCGCCGTGGCGCCTGATCCAAAAAGCCTATCAACACAGAGGAGACCCCATGTCCAAACTCACCACCGCGCCGCGCGATGTCTTCCAGACATTCCTGAACTTCCCGCTCGAGGATATCGACACGCTGAAGGCCGATGTCGCCATCATCGGCATGCCCTATGGCGATCCCTACACGATCGACGAACTGATCAACGACCAGACCAACGCGCCGACGGCGGTGCGGCGCGCCTCGCAGCGGATCAGCCAGGCGCTCGACCGCTATGATTTCGATATTGGCGGGCCGGTCTTCGCCGGCCAGGACATCAAGGTGGTCGATGTCGGCGACGTGCCGGGCAATGCCGCCGATCATGTCGGGCACTACGGCAGAGCCGAGGCGGCGATCCGCAAGATCCTCGCCGCCGGCGCACTGCCGATCACCATCGGCGGCGACCACGGTATTCCGATCCCGATCTTCCGGGCGCTCGATGGCGAAGGCCCGATCACGCTGGTGCAGCTCGACGCCCATCTTGACTGGCGCGACAATGTCAACGGCGTCAAGGAAGGCTATTCCAGCACCATCCGGCGGGCCTCGGAGATGGCGCATATCAAGGATATCTTCCAGGTCGGCATTCGTGGCCAGGGCAGTGCGCGCACCGAGGAGGTGGAGGCGGCCCGCGCCTACGGCGCCAACATCATCACCACCAACGAATGGCAGGATATCGGCACCGCCGCGCTGCTCAAGCGCATTCCGGATGGCGGCCGCTATTATCTTACCATCGACGCCGACGGACTTGACCCTGCGGTCATGCCGGCGGTGGAGGGCCCGCAGCCGGGCGGCATCAGCTACCGACAGACGATCGACCTGATCAAGGGGCTGGTCGGCAAGGGTCGTCTCGTCGGCATGGATATCGTCGAGATCGCGCCGGCGCGCGATGTCAACGAGATCACCTCGATGACGGCCGGCCATATCATCCTCAACGTCATCGGTGCCGCCGTGCGTGCCGGCTACTTCAAGCGCTGAGCCTTTTATCTCTCGTTTGCTCCATGTCAGCCGGGCAGCCGGCTGACATGGTTGTTGCATCCGGTCTTCGACCGTGTTTGCGGCTGCGCACGAAAAATCTTGACGGCGTGCCTGTGGGGCATTCTACAGAAGGTGCCCCCTATGGAGACGCCAGATGTTCGGTGCCGTCCCGCTTTTGATCGTGCCTTTCATTCTCTACAATCTCGGCCTGCTGGGTATATTCGGCGGCGGCGACGATCCATGGGCGAGCGAGCTCTTTTCGTTCCGCATGATGTCGGGCGGGGTTTTCTCGATGACGCTTGGCGACCTGATGGTGCTGCTCGGGCTGATCTTCCTGTTCCTCGAAATGGTGAAGGCGGCGCGCACGACCGGCGCTTCGATCATGGACCATCTTCTGTCGACGCTGGTCTTCGTCGCCTTCCTGGTCGAGTTCCTGCTGGTCAAGGGCGCGGCGCATTCCATCTTCTTCACGCTGATGATCATCGCGCTGTTCGATGTGCTGGCCGGGTTCGCGGTGTCGATGCGGTCGGCAAGCCGGGACATCAACCTGAACTAGGTCCTTCCGCGCGGAAGCTTTGGCGGGCGCTTGTGCCGACCGTTGGCGGAAACGTCCGTCAGGTCCCCGGCCCTCAGCCTGGGTCGGCGGTAAAGCCGGCGGCCTCGATGCCGGCGATGGCCGCTGCCTCGTCATTGTCCGAGGTGTCGCCGGAAATGCCGACGGCGCCGATGATGGTGCCCGCCTTGTCGCGGATCAGCACGCCGCCGACCACAGGCAGTACGCGTCCGCCAGACACATCGGAAATGCCGGCGACCAGATGGGGGCGTTCCTTGGCGAAGGCCTCGACCTTGCGCGAGCCCATGCCTATGGCCAGTGCGCCATAGGCTTTGCCCGCCGACATTTGCGGGCGCAGGAACGAGGCGCCGTCCTGGCGCTGGAAGGCGACCAGATGGCCGCCGGCGTCGAGCACCGAGACACCCAGCGGCTTGAGCTTGAGATCGGCACCCTTGGCGAAGGCGGCATCGATGATTTGACGGGCTTTTTCGAGCGGCAGTGCGGTCACGGCAATCTCCTGTTTGAAAAGGGCAATGATCGGCGACCGGCCGCACGAAGCAATCCCGGTTTCGCTTGAAATTGCTTCTTGCGAAGCGATGGAATGAAGGCCGGGGCTGTCTGGATGGTGCCGTCGAGCTGATGTATCCGAGCAGTGTCGGTTCGCTGGAGAGCGGCGCGCTATTTCTTCTTGGCGCGCGCAGGCTTCTTGGCAGGAACTGCCGGCGCGTTGGCGAGGTCTTCGGCTTCCTTGGCGAGCCGCAGCGCCCGCAGCTTGTCGGTCTTGGCTTTGCGGGCATCACTCTCCGCGGCGTATTCCGCCATCGCTTTCTGGCGGACGGTTGCTGCCTCTTCCTGCTTCTTGAAGCGCAGATCGGCGCGCGCGCGGGCGGCATCCCGAGAGTTCTCAACCAAGACCTTATCCAATCCCGTGAATTGTGGTTTCCGCTTCTTCTAGCAGAGCCGGCCTCTTAGCGGGGAAAATAGTTGGTCACGCGGCCGGGCTGGTGCCGAGAGCCTTGCCTGCGACCACGGCTTCATAGGCAGCCTGCAGGGTCGCGCGGACAGAAGGGCCAGACGCTTTGTCGAGCGGCGTGCCGAGATGCTCATGGCGCAACTCGTCCATGAATTTCTCCCACAATGGCGGTCCGCCCTTTTCCAGGAGCTCGGCGCGGATCGAGAGCTCCTCGCTGGTCGGCAGCCAGACCCGGCCCCAGGCGCCAAGATGGGCCAGGATCGGCACCAGCGTGATGGCCATCTCGGTCAGGCTGTAGATCGCCTTCTGTTTGTGCGAGGGGTCGTCGGCCTTGGTCAGCATGCCGAGCTCCATTAGCCGCTTCAACCGGTCTGCGAGGATGTTTGAGGCAATGCCTTCCATCGATCCGTTGAGCAGCTCGCGAAAATGACGCCTGCCGCCGAAAATCATGTCACGCAGGATGATCAGGCTCCAGCGGTCGCCGAACACTTCCAGCGACAGGTTGATCGGGCAGCCGGACCGGCGATCGAGGCTCATTCGATTCTCTCCATAAAACCAGTTGCATTATCTTATCAGTTTTATTATGGTGCAACTGATTGCAAAGCGCAATCAGTTTGGAGGTCTGCTTGGACGACGATCGACCGTCCCGTGATCCTGCCCGAAACCTTCGGCGACCCGGAAAATCCTCCGCTGCTGCTGATCATGGGCGCGATGGCTTCGATGCTGTGGTGGCCGGTGGCATTTTGCCGGGAGTTGGCGGATGCCGGGTTGTACGTGATCCGCTACGACAATCGCGATACCGGCCGCTCGACCAAATATCCGCCTGGCGAGCCGCCCTACACATTCGACGACATGGCGGACGATGCAATTGGTGTGCTCGACAGTCATGGCATCGGCAAGGCCCATGTCGCCGGCATGTCGATGGGCGGCATGATCGCGCAACTCGTGACGCTCAGGCACCCCTCCCGTGTTGCATCGCTGACCGTGATCAGCAGCTCGCCGATGGGGATGGACACCTCGCATCTGCCAAGGATGAGCGATGCCTATATCGAGCATTCGGCCGAGGGCGCCGACCTCGACTGGACGGACCGCCGCCAGGTGATCGACTTCATGGTCAGGGATACCAGGGCGATCGCCAGCATCGCCCATCCATTCGACGAGGCCGGGATGAGAGCCTTCATCGAACAGGATTACGACCGATCCGGCGGGTTCCTGAGCGCGACCAATCATTTCTCGCTCAAGGGCGGCTCCAAGTGGAAGGGCCGCCTGCACGAGATGCAAGCCCCGCTGCTGGTCATCCATGGCACCGCCGATCCCATTTTTCCGGTCGAACATGGCGAGGCGCTGGCCCGGGCGGTCGCCGGTGCGAAGTTCCTTCGCGTCGACGGCGGCGGCCATGAACTGCATCCTCAGGACTGGCCGGCGATATCAGCCGCCATCATCATGCATATCAGGTCCAACCGGCGGACCTGATATGTCGGCCTTGACGGGCAACGCTCGGCACAATAGTGAAGTAAATGCTTCAGTGTTGGCTTGACGGGACATCCGGTTCCCGCCCGCCGACGAACCAGAAACAGGCGAGCAAAGAATGTCCGTGACGCTGCATTTCCATCCTCTGGCCTCCTTCTGCTGGAAGCCGCTGATCGCGCTTTACGAGAACGGCACCGCCTTCAACCCGGTCATCGTGGATCTCGGCGACGAGCAATCGCGCGCCGCCTTCCTCAAGATATCACCGACCGGCAAGATGCCGGCGCTGCGCGACGATGCGCGCGACCGCACGGTGCTGGAATCGACCATCGTCGTCGAATATCTGGCTGCGCATTATCCGGGGCCGGTCGAACTCGTTCCCGCCGACGTCGACCTGGCGCTGGCCGTCCGCCAGGCTGACCGCTTCTATGATTTCTATGTGCAGGAGCCGATGCAGAAGATCGTCGGCGACCGGTTGCGTCCGCAGGACAAGACCGATCCGTTTGGTGTCGAGCAGGCGCGCGGCCAGCTGCGTACCTCCTACGCCATCATCGAACAGGAGATGCAGTCGCGGAGCTGGGCGGTGGGCGATGCCTTCAGCCTGGCCGATTGCGCGGCATCGCCGGCACTCTTCTATGCCAACAAGGTCGAGCCGTTCGGCGACAAATATCCGGCCGTGAAGCGCTATCACGACCGGCTGCTGCAGCGCCCTGCCTTCGCCAGGGTGATCGAGGAGGCGCAGCCCTACTTCAAGTTCTTCCCCTATAATAACGGCTGACCGGGATGCTGCACGATCCCGCCCAGCTCGACCTGATGTTCCAGGCGCTTGCCGATCCGGCGCGACGGCAGATGGTCGACCGGCTGTCGCGTGGCCCCGCCTCGGTCAGCCAACTGGCCGAGCCGCTGGCAATGTCGCTGTCGGCCGTCGTCCAGCATCTCAACGTGCTGGAGGCGAGCGGCCTGGTGCGCTCGGAAAAACTGGGGCGCGTGCGCACCTGCCAGATCGAGCCGAAGGCGTTGAGAGCGGCCGAGCACTGGATCAACGAGCGACGCCACGCCTGGGAGCGCCGGCTGGACCGGCTCGGCGATTTTCTCGCCGAGACCAGTGACGAAACATGAAGGAGGCTTCAGTGAGCCAACGATCCGTCGTCCATTCCACCTTTGTCGTCGAGCGCTTCTATCCGGCGGCACCTGCAAGAGTCTTCTTCGCGCTCAGCGATCCTGATGCCAAGCGGCGATGGTTCGTCGATCCCCACGACCCGATGCCCAGCCGGCACGAAATGGACTTCCGCGTCGGCGGCAGGGAGACCAATGCCGGCTGCCCGAGCGACGGGCAGATGCATTTCTTCAACGCGGTCTACCAGGACATCGTGCCGGACAGCCGCATCGTCTACAGCTATGAGCTGCTGTTCGGCGAAACCCGCGTCTCGGTGTCACTGGCGACGATCGAGATCATGGCGGAAAACGGTGGCACGCGGCTTGTGATGACGGAGCAGGGGGCCTTCCTCGATGGCCACGACACGCCGGCCACGCGTGAGCATGGAACGGGCGAACTGCTCGACGCGCTTGGCGCCTTCCTGCATGTACAGACCTGATCATCGAGGCGCTGTCGAAGGTTGAGGGCGCCTGGATCAGGCCTCCCAGAATTGATCAAGCCAGATGTTGAGTTTCAGGAAGCCGGCGTTGCTTACCGTATAGACACGCCGCGTGCCTTCGGCCTTGGCATTGACCAGTCCGGCGTCGAGCAAAACTTTCAGGTGCTGTGAAACGGCTGGGCGTGACACTGGCAACCCGGCCGCCAATTCGTTGACGGTCTTCGGACCGCGTCGAAGTTCTTCCAGAAGATGGCGCCGATTGGGGTCGGCGATCGCCATGAAGGCGTCGGAAAACATCATGCCTCATTTGTGAGGCAAAGTTTTTCAAATCTCAACTGTCTGTTTCTTCTTTTCTTCTTGGATCAAGCCGCAATGCTTCCGGCGTCACCGAGCGGTCGGCCGGTTGCGTCTTGAAGGCGTCGCGATCTCCGATCGGCACCGGAGCGCGGCGGCTGATGCGCAGCAGCGTGTAGCCAGCCAGCGACAGATGCGCGAAGGCGGTCGCCAGGAACAGGCCTTCCGGGCGCATCCAGCCCATCAGCGCCGCCGCCAGCAAAGGGCCGATCATGGTGCCAAAGCCGTAAAGCAGCAGCAATCCGCCCGATACCTTGACGAAATCCTCGGCACGGGCGTGGTCGTTGGCGTGCGCCACGGCGATCGAATAGAGCGTGTAGGCGAAAGCACCATAGGCAGCGGTGAAGACGATGACGAAGATGCCGGAGCGCGGTTCGAACAGGAAGATCATGAGCGCGAACAGCGCCGCGCCGAAAGCGGCACCGGCCAGCACGAAACGCCGGTCGGTCTTGTCGGACAGGCGCCCGGCCGGCAGTTGCATGGCGGCGCCGGCGACGACCACAAGGCTCATCATCAAGGCGATCTCGGCGGTGGAAATACCAATGCGGGCACCGTAGACAGCACCAAGCGTTCCCCAGGCGCCGTTGGCGATGCCGATCAGCAGGCAGGCGATCGCCGACACCGGCGAGTTGGCGTAGAGCCCCTTGACGTCGAGTTTGACGTCCTGCAGCGGTTTGGGGTGCGAGGCCGTCGAAACCGCGGTCGGGATCAGCGACAGGCAGAACAGGATGCCGGTGATCATGAACAGCGATGCCGATTTCACATCGCCGCCAGCGACGATCATCTGGCCCCCCATGATCGAGGCATAGGTGACCATCATATAGAGGCCGAAGACGGTGCCGCGGTTCTCGTTTGTGGCCTTCTCGTTCAGCCAGCTTTCGATGACCATGAAGGCGCCGGCCATGGTGAAGCCGGTGAAGGCGCGCAGCAGGATCCAGACATATTCGTCGATGACCAGGCCGGTGAGCAGCGCCACGATGGCACCGGATGCGGCGAAAGCGCCGAAAGCGCGCACATGTCCGGCGCGGCGCACGATGCGCGGTGCAAAAAAGCAGCCGGTGACGAAGCCGCCGGCCCAGGCCGTGCCCATCAGGCCAAGCGAGGCTGTCGAAAACCCTTCCACCTGGCCGCGCAAGGGCAACAGCAGCCCATGCAGGCCCGATGCCGCCAGCAGGAAGGCAGTGCCGCGAAGCAGGGAGAGGATCGGCCTGTAGGATGCGAGCATTTTCTGATCCGGCTGGACTCTGGGAGGGACGCAAGGTCTGAAGACAGGCGCATTCGGGCTTTTCGGCGGCGGGCCGTTGCGCCCGTCGCCTATCCGCGGCGGAACAGCGCCTCGGCGGCCGATTTGGTGTTGTCCTTGGCCTTGAGTTCGGCCTCCAGCCGGGCGATTTCGTCGCGCAGGATGCCGATGCGCTCCGACAACTCGCCAACGGAGAGCAGCGACAGGTCCTGCCCGATCTCGTGCGGACGTGCCTTCTTCTTGGGTTCGTCGTCGAAGATCGCCATGGTTGCTCCTCCTCCGCCAGACCAGATTGGCCATTTGCCTGATTTGGCAATGAGCATACATAGGGCAAGGGCGTCGATGCAAACAGCCGGTAAGAACGCGGCGAGGAAAGACGGGAAAGTTCATGGCGAGCGGACAGAAAATTCCGGCAAGGATGACAGCGATCGCGATCTCGGAGCCGGGCGGCCCACGGGTGCTGAAACCGGAAACCCGCGACGTGCCCCAGCCTGGTCCCGGCGAGATCCTGATCAAGGTGCATGCCGCCGGCGTCAACCGGCCCGACGTACAGCAGCGCAAGGGGGCCTATCCGCCACCGCCCGGCGCATCGGACCTGCCGGGCCTCGAGGTCTCGGGGGAAGTGGCCGCGCTTGGCGACGAGGTGTCGCGCTGGCGCATCGGCGAACGGGTCTGCGCGCTCACCCCCGGCGGCGGTTATGCCGAATATGTCAAGGTTCATACCGGCAGCGTGTTGCCGCTGCCCGCGGGCTTCACCCATACGGAAGCGGCGGCGGTGCCGGAAAACTATTTCACGGTCTGGCACAATGTCTTCGAACGCGGCGGCTTGAAGAAAGGCGAGACGCTGCTAGTGCATGGCGGCTCGTCCGGCATCGGCACGACGGCGATCCAGCTTGCATCGGCTTTCGGCGCCTATGTCATCACCACCGCCGGATCCAAGGAGAAATGTGATGCCTGCCTGAAGCTCGGCGCTGACCGGGCGATCAACTATCGCGAGGAGGACTTCGTCAAGGCGGTCAAGGAGGCGACGGGCGGCAAGGGCGCCAATGTCATCCTCGACATGGTCGGTGGCGACTATGTCCAGCGCAACTACGAGGCCGCCGCCGTCGAGGGCCGGATCGTCCAGATCGCGGTGCAGGCGGGCGCTGTCGCCAGTGCCGACTTTTCCAAGATCATGGTCAAGCGGCTGACCCATACGGGTTCGACACTGCGGCCGCGCACTGTCGAGTTCAAGGCGGCGATCGCGGCTGCGCTGGAAGCGCAGGTCTGGCCGCTGCTCGGCACGCGCAAGGTCGCGCCGGTCATGGACATGATCTACCCGCTCACGGATGCCTGGCGCGCGCATGAGCGGATGGAGGAGGGCGAACATATCGGCAAGATCGTGCTCGACGTCGGCTAGGACGTATCGATATTCAGGTGAGGCCGGCCTGCAAATGATGGCTTCCTGCGCTTCCGGTGCTCACGTACCTGAGTACGCTCCGCTCCGGTTCTCGGAAACCATCATTTTCGACGCGGCCTGACCTGAATCTCGACACGTCCTGGGCCAGCGCCCTTCGTCCCACTGCCTACGAGATGAACAGAAGCTTAATGGTGCAATGCAGCATTTGCATCATTGCTATGCAAAATCGGCCGTTCAAGTCCTCGTCGATGATCACTATCTGTGCAGCATCAAAACGAACACCCCATCAGGAGGACCATCATGAACCCGATCCGCGCTTTCCGTAACTGGCGCATGTACAACGAGACCGTGCGCGAACTGAACCGTCTCAACGCGCGTCAGCTCAGCGATCTCGGCATCAACCGCGCCGACATCGAACGGATCGCCCGCCAGGCGATCTGATTTCAAGCACGACCCGGCCGCAAGGCCGTGCTCGTGCCGAGAAGCAGAGCCGTCGCAGACGCTTCCCGTCTCCGGTTCCGAACCCGCTGGACCCAGTCCAGCGGGTTTTGTCTTTTGGGGATCCGGGTGATTGGCTTGCCGGTTCCAGGAGCGCGCGCGTCGCGTGGCTTCCTCCGGCTTGCGCAAGCGGCAGGAGGCAGTTCAATGGTGCTCAAGCTGACCGCTCTTCGGCATTTTGCTTATTGACCGCGATTGCCGCCGTGGCATGTTTGACCTCGGGGGAAGATCGGTCGGCCTGAAGCGTTGATTGTTCGGGTCTGGCAAGTTGCTTGCCCGGAAAGGCTTCTTGCCCATGCTCGACGACCTGACGAACAGGATCTACGAGGCGGCCTTCGTGCCCGACCTCTGGCCGGATGTGCTGGAGGATATCGATTCCGTATCCGGCTCCGTGGGTGGGGCCGTGTTTCTGTTCGGCGACGACCAGCCCGCGCGCGGCAAGACGATCGCGTTCCTGCAGGATCTGCAAGGCGAATTGCTGGCGAGCGACACGCTGCAGTTCTCGGCGGCGGTTTCGCGCATGTGCGCGCTGCAGCCGGCAAGCTTCGTCGACGTTGAGGCTTTCCTCACGCCCGACGAGATCGAGAACGATCCGGTCCGAAAACGGCTTCGCGCCATGGGTATCGGCGCGCATGCCTGCACCGCGATACCGATGCCCAGCGGCGAGATGGCTATCTTCGTTTTCCAACGACGGCTCGGCGAAGGCGACTACGACCAAAAGAGCCTGGACGTGCTCGACAGTCTCCGGCCAGCCATGGCGCGTGCCGGCCTGATAGCGGGGCGGCTCGGCCTTGAACGCGCCGAAGGAACGGTTGCCGCCATGACGGCGATGGGCCTGCCGGCGGCTGTCCTGTCGCTGAAAGGGCGGGTGATGCTCGCCAATACGCTGTTCGACGGCCTGTCCTCCCTGTTCCTGCCCACCGCCTTTGGCGGCTTGGCCATTGCCGATCCCGAGGCCAACCGGCTGTTCCAGCAAGCTGTCGTCGCCGCGCGCAACGACATGGAGCCGACAGTCCGCTCCATACCGGTGCAAGGCGTGGAGGGCCGGCGGCCCATGGTTCTGCACATGTTGCCGTTGCGCCGTTCGGCGCATGAGATCTTTTCGGGCGCCGATATTCTGGTGGCGGCGACGGCGCTCAGCGCCAGCTCGCTTGTGCCTTCGCCGACACTGCTTGCCGGATTGTTCGATCTGACGCCGGCCGAAGCACGGCTGGCCACGGCGCTGTCGCAAGGCCATGCGCTCAAGGCCGCCGCAGTCGGTTCCAACATCACGGAAAAAACCGCCCGGACCTACTTGGAGCGAATATTCGCCAAGACCGGGACACGCCAGCAAAGCCAGCTCGTGGCGCTGCTCAAAAGCGCCGGACCCTTTGGTTGAGGTCGCCGGCGGTTGGCAGTGAATGCGCTTGCTGGTTCCCCAACGTATTGAGGCCGCCGCGCCTCCAAAAACATTGCGAAACAGCAAGGGAACGGTTATACAGGCCGCGAATTTCCCATTTTGGTGGCTCTAAACCACCGCCCGCGCGGGAACGCGGGCGAACGAGAAGGATTTTTAAAATGGCCAATACGCTGCTGATGCCCAAGGCGACCGCCGTCTGGCTGGTCGACAACACCGCGCTCTCCTTTGAGCAGATCGCGCAGTTCTGCGGGCTGCATCCGCTCGAGGTCAAGGCGATCGCCGACGGCGAATCGGCGCAAGGCATCAAGGGCATGGACCCGATAATGACCGGCCAGCTGACCCGCGACGAGATCGCGCGCGCCGAGAAGGATCCGAACCAGCGCCTGAAGCTTTCCGATCCCAAGGTGCGGGTGCCGGAATCCAAGCGCAAGGGTCCGCGCTACACGCCGCTGTCGAAGCGCCAGGACCGGCCGAACGCCATCCTGTGGCTGGTGCGCAACCATCCCGAACTCAAGGACGCCCAGATTTCGCGTCTCGTCGGCACCACCAAGTCGACGATCGAGCAGATCCGCGAACGCAAGCACTGGAACTCGGCCAATCTGCAGCCGATGGACCCGGTGACGCTGGGTCTTGCCTCGCAGATCGACCTCGACATGGAAGTCAACCGTGCCTCGCGCGGCCGCGAGCAGGCGCAGCCGGTCGGCGACACGCTGCTGCCCGCGGCCCTGACCGAGCGGCTGGTGCCGGCTCCCGAAAAGCCGAAGGACGAAGATGCCGAACTCGACGCCAACGCCGTGTTCGCCAAGCTCTCGGCACTGAAGTCGAAGAACGAGGACGCGGACGACGAGTGAGCGTCTGGACAGACCAAAAAAGCCCGCTTCGAGCGGGCTTTTTTTATCTTGGGGTCTCAGCTTCGGGCCACGTGGTCCGGCGCCATGCCGTAATCCTCGCTGCGCTCCACCGCCCGGTAGAAGTCGGCAAGCTGCTTGCCGCGCTCCGGCTTGAAGATACGGCCGGCGATCACCACCGAGGCGATGCGGTCGATGCGGAAGGCTCGAAAATCGTCGCGCATTTCGCACCAGGCGACCAGCGTCCACACCTTGCCCCAGAACCACAGGCCGAGCGGCCGGATGTCGCGCGCGGTGCTACGGCCGGCCTCGTCCGAGTAGTCAACGGTCAGCACCTGGCGCTTCTCGACGGCGCGCTCGATCAGGTCGATCGCCTCGCGGGCGGCGTCGCTCACCACCCACATCGGCGTATGGATCTCGGTGCGGGCGATGCGGTCTTTCTCCGCGTCGGGCAGCACGGCGCCGATCTTGACCAGCGCCTCGTCGGCGGCGCGTGCCATGGCGGCGCCGCCAAAGGCGCGCACCATGCGCGCGCCGGCAACCAGCGCCACGATCTCGTCACGCGTGAACATCAGCGGCGGAAGGTCGAAACCCTCCCTCATCATGTAGCCAACACCGGCCTCGCCGTCGATCGGCACCCCGGTCGACTGCAGGTCGGCTATGTCGCGGTAGATCGTTCGCTCGGAAACCTCGAGCCACGTGCCGAGCTTCTGGGCGGTGACCAGACGGCCACCCCGCAGATGCTGCACGATCTGAAAGAGCCTGTCGGCGCGGCGCATCGTTTGCTTCCCCGGTGGTTTTCCCATGCATGCCGTGGCTCCCGGACCGGATCCACATGCGAATGACATGCATTACGGCTTCAGTCCTTCGCGCTTGCGCTGCGCGGCAACGAACTCCGCGCCAAAGGACAGTTTCTTCGTTGTCGGCGTCTTGGCATCGAGCACGCGCCAGAAGGGAGCGATGTCGCTCAGCGTCATGCCGCGCTCCAGGTCTTCCCTGGCGGCTTCGGCAACCGTGCGCAGATGATAGCCGATGGTGACCGGGCATGTCACTTCGGCACCGTGTTCGACGGCAAGCGCCGTGCGCAACGCACGCACGTCCATCTCGACGCCTTCTGGAATGGAGCGGATGAAGTCATCGACCTGCCGTGCTGTCGGCACCAGCATCGGCTGGCCTTCGATGACATCTCCCACCGTGCGTGGCGTTGGTTTCACGCCGTTGATGCCAGGCGTGTTCAGCCTGTCGTTCCAGCTTTTCATCGATCGTCCTCTCGGCCGGCCTTGCGCATTGTCCCACCATCGCACGCGCCTCCTGACAGCATACTGTCAGGAGGCTTCAGCATATTCCCTGGCGAACAGCGTCCGCATCTGCGCGAGATCGCTGCTTCTTTCCGGATAGAGCGTCTTCAGAAAGGCGAGGGCAAAGGTGCCCGGCGCCGAACCCGGCGCGGATAAGATCTTGCCGTCCGCGACCGCGTGCGGCACGTCCTGGTAGTTGTTGTCGCCCGCATAGCCGGCTTCATGACCGTTGATCCAGTCGCGGCCATTGCTGGTATGTTTGGCATGTCCGAACATGCCGGCCCGAGCCAGAGCCAGCGTGCCGGCGCAGATCCCGCCGACGACACCGCCGCGCGTTGCAACGGAGTTCAGCAGTTCGGCGACATCCGGCGGTGCCTTGCCCGCCCACTGGTCGGAACCGATGACGGCGATAGCATCGAGATCGGCATTCTCTTCAACGCCGGCCGAGCGGTCAGGCGTCAGCCGAAAACCGCTGATTCCGGTCACCGGCCTGCCTTCGGGGGTCAGCGACACGGCGCGGGCGCCGAACCATTCAACCGCCGAGGCCGCCAGCAAGCCATACTCCCAGTCGGCAAAACCTTCGATGAAGAGGAAGCCGATTGTCTTCTGTTCGGGCATAAGCTCGCTCCATCCCCGGCGCGCCATAGCTTCATTTTCATGCATGTCGTGCCCCCAAGCCGGGGGCGATTTTCGGGCTACATGCATCGATATCTGGGCATTGGCGCATCCATGTCCAATATCGACGTCGAAAAATTCGCCTCAATTGCCGCGAGAGCGACGTTCCGCATACATATCCGGCCAGCCGATATCCTTGCGGATGTCCGCGGGCAGTGCGTTCATGAAACGCTGCGTGCGGATTTCGTTGCGCATGGTGCGAACCTTGCCGACATAGTGCTGCATGCCGCGCAGAATGGTGAAACCGTTCATGGCTATTCTCCTCTCTCTGACTGAATGCAGTATCGCACACCCCTCCTGACAGCAGTCTGTCAGGAGGATGGCAGGGTTCGCGGCGATAGCTCCGCCTGATACAGATCCGGGAAGGCCATCCTCGAACCGCAAACTCGGGCCAGCGAGCAGGAGGAGGATTGTTCACCGTATGAGTGCTTATCGATGGGTCATTGTTCAATCTGCGGCGACGGACTGTCGGGATACAAGGCCTTCAGCGATGGGGCCGCAGTTCTGATATGACAGGAGAAAATTCTTCCCCAAAAACAGGGAGACGACCATGAGCCTGCAACTGACAGGAATCCACCATCTGACCGCCATCACCGCCAATGCACCCGGCAATCTTCACTTCTATACGAAGGTGCTGGGCCTGCGGCTGGTCAAGAAGACGGTGAACCAGGACGATACGTCGGCCTACCACCTCTTCTATGCCGACGGTGAGGCAACACCGGGCACCGACCTCACCTTCTTCGACTGGCCGGTTGGCCGCGAACGACGCGGCACCCACAGCATCGCGCGGACCAGCCTCAGGGTCGGCAGCCAGGAGAGCCTTGCCTGGTGGAGGCAGCACCTGGCCGCTGAAAACATCGTGACAGGAGAGATTGCCGACATCGGCGGCTACCCCGGCCTCGATTTCGAGGATCCTGAAGGCCAGCGTCTGCGGCTGATCAGCGATGGCGGGAAGGGCGGCAGCCACCCCTGGGCGCAAAGCACGGTGCCGCCCGAGCATCAGATTCGCGGGCTCGGGCCAATCGTCATCAGCGTCCCCGACATCACCAATACCGAGGCGGTGCTGACCAGGGTGATGAACATGCGCAAGGTCCGCGACTATGCCTCGCCGGACGGCGAGGGCCAGGTCCACGTGTTCGAAATGGGCGCGGGCGGGCCGGCGGCGGAGCTCCATGTCGCCGTGCAGCCCGGGCTGGCGCCGGCAAGGCAAGGCGCCGGCGCTGTTCACCACGTCGCCTTCAGGGCGCCGGACCAGGAGACGCTGCATCAATGGACCGCCCGTCTGGGCGAATTCCGCCTGCCGTCGAGCGGCGAGGTCGAGCGCTACTATTTCCGTTCGCTCTATTTCCGCGAGCCGAACGGCATCCTGTTCGAGATCGCCACGGACGGGCCGGGCTTCACCGCGGATGAGCCGCTGGAGACGCTGGGCGAAAGCCTGGCCCTGCCGCCGTTCCTAGAAACGAAGCGCGCCTCGATCGAAGCTGGCCTCAAGCCGCTGAGGTAACTCAAGACAGACGGGCGAGAGGAGCACTTTGACAGCCGGCCGCCATGCAGGGCAAAAAGCGGCTGTCGAAATTCCTCTCGTTCGTTGTGAGACCATGACTGTCGGCCAGCCGCTCATGCCAGCCACCGCCGCCGGCCTGACACGGAGTGATTCCCAGGCGTTGGCCATGTTGGTGCTGGCCGCGGTCTCGGCGTCGCTTGCCTTTTACAACCTCGACTTCCCTTTTGGGATCCAGCCGGACGAGTCGATCAAGGTGGCGTTTGCCGCGGGGCAGCACCACAATTACGCACACCCTCCATTGTTGATCGTATTGGCCCGCTTCGCGGGATGGCTTTCCGGCGCGTCGAACGAACATGACTATTTGCTGGCTGGCCGAAGTGTCAGCGCGTTGGCCTGTGTTGCGGCAAGTATCCTCTTCTATATCGTGTTGCGGCGATACGCGGATGATATCAATGCCTTCCTCTGGGCTTGCGTTTTCGCGGTCTCGCCAGCCATCGCGGTTCACGCGCATTACTTCAAGGAAGACGCTGTCCTGGTCTTCGCCCTGTGTGTCGGGCTGCATGCGCTCGTTCGGCTGAAGGAGCAGGTTAACTCAGTCAATCTCGTCTATTTCGGATTTGCGCTCGGCCTCGCCGTCTCGGCGAAATATGTGGGCGCCGGCAACAGCCTCGTTCTTTTCATCGTGGCGATCGTCTACTGCCGGCTCGGTCTCAGGCAGACCGCCATTATCGTCGCCGCTGATGCGCTTACCATATTGGCGATCTTTGGCGTGTCGCTGCTGACCGAGGCCGGAAGCGGCCTTTCAACGGTGATCAAAGGCCTTGGCTCGGAACTGATACACGCTGAAACAGGCCACGACCTCAGGGAATGGTTCTGGGAGGGCTACGGGCTCACGCATTTCCGTTACCATCTGATCCCCAGCCTCACCGGCCCGACCGTGGCGATCGCGCTTGGGGCGATCGCTTTTGCCATCATCGCCGACCGCAACAAATATGTTGCCGCCTACGCGGGCGGGGCCTTCATCTGGCTCTTCCTGCTCGAACTCTCGCCGCTCAAAATCGTCGGCTCCATGCGTTACATCCTGCCGGTGGTTGTCTATCTGCTGTTGGCTGCGGGTATTGCCTGTTCCAGGTCGATCGGGTCGCGAGGCAGGCCGGTGGCGATCGGACTTGGACTTGTCGCGATGGTTGCCAGCGCGCACGCCGGCATGACCTATGTCGCGAACCTGGACCGGGAAACGGATACACGCTTTGCAGCGATGCGCTTCCTTGAAAAGCAAGGCGTCACGCGTTTCGTGGTGGATTTTCCAATGGGAGAGCCGGCACCGGAAACCAAGGACTACCGCAATCTCTCGTCGGTCGACTACCTCGTATCGTTGAAGTTTCAGCGATATCTGCGCGGCGGAGGATTGAGAGCGCAGGATCCGCTGATTTATGAGCTTGCCGGCATGTTCCATTGCCTCGACGGCCATGTCGTGGCGCAATTTTCGAAGCCATATGGGGACTATGGCTATGTCGCGCCGACGGTAAGGATCTATGATCTGCGCAACGCGCGATCCTGCATCCCCGCCAGCATGGTCCGCTGATGGCATGCGCTGAAACATCTGGCTTCGGCCGGTGATGTATAAGCAGGTTTTGACAGCCGGTCGCGTTGCTGGTCAAAGGCGGCATGACGAAACTTCTCGCCCTTGTCATCGTCGGCTTCATGGTCATCCAGCTGATCAAGCCAATCGGCTGGCCCGGGCTGAAGCGCCGCGCCGATTTCTGGAAGCTGGCGCTTCTGGCGATGGCCGCGATCTCGCTGGCGGCCGTGCTCGGGCATTTGACATAGGCCTTCCCAAGACAAGATAGGCTTCTTGGCTGTCAACTGGCGAGGACCATGCCGACGAGATGTTCCGCCCAGGCCCGGTAACCCGCCTCCGAGGCATGAAAGCCGTCCGAGGCAAAACCGGCCTCGGGATTGGTGATCGGCAGGCGGGGTGCGGGCAATGCGCCGCGCTCCAGGCAAAGCCGCTCGCCCATCCTGTTCATCGCGGTGGCGCGGATTTCGAGGATTTTGCCCAGCAGCGTCGGCATGGCGGGAGCGCGGGTGAACTCCAGCACCGGCGACCACACCACGCGCGCCTCCGGCCATTTGGCGCGCAGCGCGTAGAGCAGGCCGCCGAACTCCTTCTTGAAGCGCGGCACGGAATGAAAATTCTTGGTGTCGTTGGTGCCGATGGCAAGCACGATATGCGTCCACGGATCGGCGGACAGATTGGGCAGGACGTGGTCGCGGATCTGGCCCGACGTCGCCGAATTGAAGCCGGCGGCGCGCCAGCGCACGGCCTGGCCGGTACGCTGCGAGACCAGAACGGCGAGCTGCGCGGCAAGCCCGTCCTCGGAATTGCCTATGCCGACCGAGGCGGCGGAGGAATCGCCCAGCACCAGCAGCGAGATCGCCGGTGGCTTGCCTGATATCTCATGCATGACCGGTCCCTGCGCCGGCAGCATCCGCGAGGTGCGGCGGCGCACACCCAATCCCTGCCAGACATAGATGGGGAAGGCGAGCCAGGTGAGAAGGGCGGGAAAACGCATGGCGATACCGTGGAATGATTTGCGGCAGGCTTAGCGCATGTTTCGGCGGAGGTGAACGCCTTCAGTCGCAGCAGTTCGGCTGGCCCGCCTGCTTGTCCTGATATTCGTCGTGCAGCCGCACCCAGTCCATCAGGCCGTGATAAGGGCCATTTTCATTGCGGCCTTTCGGCGTCATATCGAGATAATCATAGGCGCCGATCTGCGCCTCGCCGCCGCGCGCACGCGACAGAAAGGTGAGGAAGATGTCGCCGTTCTCGTCCTGATAGAAAACACTGGTACCGGGAAGCTCCTTCGATGTCCGCGGACGGGTCTCGAAATTGTAGGTGGTGTCGCCGGCCGCAATCTGCTTGTCGGTGAAGGAAACCTGCATGTCGAAGTTGAAGTCCGAGGCATAGGACGACACCCAGTCGAATTTCCAGCCCATGCGCTGCTTGTAGGGCAGAAGCTCGGCCAGCGGCGCGCGCGAGATCACCACCAGGGATACTTCGTGATGCCTCAGGTGCTGGTTGGCGCCGTCTATATGATCGGCAAGGAAGGAGCAGCCCTCGCAATGATGCCTGCAGCCCGGCCCGAACATGAAGTGGTAGACGATCAGCTGGCTGTTGGCGCCAAACAGGTCGGCCAGTTTCTTCGGCCCCTGTTCAGTCTCGAAGACATAATCCTTCCTGATCTTCAGCCAGGGTAATTCACGCCGCTCGGCCGCGATGCGCTCGCGAAGCCGGGTCAGTTCCTTCTCGCGGGCCAGATGTGCCTTGTGCGCCTGAAACCAGTCTTCGCGTGAAACGATCTTGTTGCGATGCATGAATCTCTCCCTGTCTGCACCCCAAGGACGTTCGGGATGAGCGCAAACCGACATCGCTCGTTGGTTGAGCATGATCCCTGGACAGGCCGGCTCCCGTTTGTCCGGGAAGACCGGCTTCCACTTTTTGGATCATGCTCCTGCGCCGAGAGGGAGATAAGGATGGACAGGCTCCATCCCAAGCCCAGGCCTGCCGCAAACAAAAACCCGGGCGCATTGGCCCGGGTTCGAAGAAGACGAGAGAACTGTGTTCAGGCGGCCTGTTCGAGGCTCGCCTTCCATTTTCCGAGCGCGGCCAGATAGTTCATATGAGCGCGATGGGTGAAGGCGGCCTGACCGGCGGCGACATTCGATGCCTTGCCGCTCCAGGCCTTCTGCGGGGCGGCCTGCAGCGCGCGGCCGTAGGAGAAGGTCAGTTTCCACGGATGCGGGCCGATGGCGTTGATGGCGTTGAGGTTGGCGGTCGCCTCCTCGTCCTCCTGGCCGCCGGAAAGGAAGGCGATGCCCGGGACTGCCGCCGGCACCGTCTCGCGGAACAGTTTTATGGTCATCTCGGCGACCTTTTCGGGGCTGTCCACCGTGCCTGACTTCTTGCCCGACAGCACCATGTTGGGCTTCAGGATCGTGCCTTCGAGCACGACGCGGGCCGCGTAGAGCTCGTTATAGAGCTTGAGCAAAGTCATCTTGCTGATCTCGTAGCACGTGTCGATCGAATGGGCGCCGTCCATCAGCACTTCCGGCTCGACGATCGGCACGATGCCGGCTTCCTGGCAAAGGGCGGCGTAGCGGGCCAGTGCATGGGTGTTGGAGCCGATAGAGGTCGCCGACGGCACGCCCTTGGCGGTGTCGATGTCGATCACCGCGCGCCATTTGGCGAAGCGGGCGCCGAGCTTGTAGTAGTCGGCAAGGCGTTCGCGCAGGCCGTCGAGGCCCTCGGTGATGGTGTCGCCGGGGAAGGCGGCCAGAGGCTTGGCGCCGGCATCGACCTTGATGCCGGGGATGGCGCCTGCCGCCTTGATGATGTCGACAAGCGGCGTGCCGTCGGCGGCCTTCTGGCGGATCGTCTCGTCATAGAGGATGACGCCGGAAATATACTTGGTCATCGCGTCCTTGGCGCGGAACATCATCTCGCGATAGTCGCGGCGGCTGTCGGCGGTCGATTCGACGCCAATGACATCGAAGCGCTTCTTGATCGTGCCGGAGCTTTCATCGGCGGCCAGCAGGCCCTTGCCGTTGGCCACGATCGCGGCGGCAATGTCTTCGAGACGTTCGCTCATCATGCTTCTCCTGAAAGGGGTTCGTTCCGCGCTTAACGGAAGTCTACCGCCAAAGGAATGGCATCGGAAAGCTCGAATCGATTGAAAGTCGAGAGTGCCGCCCGGCGCTCTCTTTGTGTTGATTGCCTTGACTGATCTAGCCGCATTCCTGCGACGCCAGGCGTTTCCGCCTGGCTGCAGAACGCGCTTGCGTCTTGACGCAATTCCCAAGGGAAAGCGCTGCGCGCTTTTCCTTGGAATTGCTTACCGCTTCAGCACGTCGACGCCGGGCAGGGGCTTGCCTTCCATCCATTCCAGGAAGGCGCCGCCGGCGGTCGAGACATAGGTGAAGTCGTCGGCGACACCGGCGTGGTTGAGCGCCGCCACCGTATCGCCGCCACCGGCGACGGAGATCAGCTTGCCGGCCTTGGTGCGCGCCGCCGCGTGCTGGGCGGCAGCCACCGTGGCGTGGTCGAACGGCGAGATCTCGAAGGCGCCGAGCGGGCCGTTCCAGACCAGCGTCGCGGCACGGTCGATCCATTCGCCGATCGTCGTCACGGTCTTGGCGCCGACATCGAGGATCATGCCGTCGGCCGGCACCTCCGATATGGCAACGGTCTCGCAGGCCGCACCCGCCTTGAACTCCTTGGCGACGACGCCGTCGACGGGCAGGATGATGGCGCAGCCGGCCTCCGCCGCCTCGATCATGATCTGCTTGGCGGTGGGGGCGAGGTCATGCTCGCACAGCGACTTGCCGACATCAGTGCCACGCGCGGCCAGGAAGGTGTTGGCCATGCCGCCGCCGATCACCAATGCGTCGACCTTCTTCACCAGGTTCATCAGCAGGTCGATCTTGGTCGAGACCTTGGCGCCGCCGACGATGGCGACGACCGGGCGCACCGGTTTGCCCAGGCCTTTCTCCAGTGCTTCCAGTTCGGCCTGCATTGTGCGGCCGGCAAAGGCCGGCAACAGACGGGCCAGCCCTTCGGTCGAGGAGTGGGCGCGGTGGGCCGCCGAAAAAGCGTCGTTGACGAAGATGTCGCCATTGGCGGCGAGCCTTTCGGTGAAGGCCGGGTCGTTCTTTTCCTCGGCCTTGTAGAAGCGGGTGTTTTCGAAGAGCAGCACGTCGCCCTTGTTCATGGCCGCGACCGCACTGCCCGCCGTATCGCCGACGCAATCCGAGGCAAAGCCGACGGGACGGCCGAGCACCTCGGCCGTCGCCCTGGCGATCGGCTCCAGCGAGAATTCGGGCGAGGGACCATCCTTCGGCCGGCCGAAATGCGCGAGCAGGATGACCTTGGCGCCCTTGCCGGACAATTCGGCGATGGTCGGCGCGATGCGCTCGATGCGGGTGGCGTCGGTGACCTTGCCGTCGGCGACGGGAACGTTGAGGTCGACGCGCACCAGCACGCGCTTGCCGCTGATGTTGCCGATATCGTCCAGTGTCTTGAAGGCAGCCATGCCGGTCCCTTTCCTCGGAAAATCGCCGGGACCATACCCCGCATCGGTGACGATGCAAGGCTTTGGCCGCGGTGCGGCGCGAAATTTTGAGGCGGGCGGGGACATAGTCCGTGAAGATCGGCCCACGCCGACGGGAGAGGGCAAACGATCGCTGTTGTCAGCTTCCGGTCGTTGCCTTTTCAGCCGGTGGCTCGGGGCCGTCTTCGGGCTCTGCCGTCACCTGCGTCTCGATCGGCTTGCGCCAGTTGCGGATAAAGGCGCTCAGACGGTCGCCCATCTCGCCAGCGCTGAGGAACACCGGCACCCGCGCCACCGGTGCGGTCGGCTCGAAGGAAAGACCGAGGCCCGTGATCCTGCCCTTGTCGTCGACGTCCCTGACGATCAGTTCGATCGAGCCGATGAGCACGCGGTCGGCATATTCGGCATGGCCGCCGAGCCGCGCCGTGACCAGCGCGCCGACGGTCTGTTTCTGCTCCGCTTCGGTCAGGCCCGGCGCGTAGGCGGCCTCCAGCTCGGCGGCGGAGCGCGCCGGGTCGACGGCGAAGGCGCCGAAGAAATCGGCATCCTCGGGGTCGACCACGGCGCGGCTGGCGAACAGCTTGTCGAGCAGGCGCGGATAGCGGTCCGGCACGAAGATGTAGACCTGGTCGCCGGCGGCCAGCCGGCCCATGTCCTGGAAGCGCATCGAGCGGCCGTCGCGCAGCACCAGCGAGGGCCGTGCCCAGCGCGGAATGCGCTCGCCGCGCGCCACAGGGCTGCCAGGTGCGACGCGATAGGCGAGAAGCTCGTGATGGGCGGAGCCGGGGAGTTCGAGTTCGACCTTGTCCAGCGGTCCCAACCGTGCCGGGACGATGAGGCCGAGGCGGCGTGCCAGCGGACCGACCGTCCAGCCCTGAACGACCAGGGACACCAGCACGATGATGAACGCCGTGTTGAAGATGACGCGGCCGTTCTCCAGCCCGCCGAGCAGCGGCGTGATGGCAAGCAGGATGGACACGGCGCCGCGCAGGCCGACCCAGGAGACGAAGGCGACTTCGGGTCGCGGCAGGCGGAACGGAATCAGGCAGAGCCAGACCGCGACGGGTCTTGCGACAAACATCAGGAACAGGCCGAGCAGCACCGCCGGCACCATGATCGCCGGAAACTGCGAGGGTGTCGCGAACAGGCCAAGGATCAGGAACATGATGATCTGCGCGAGCCAGGACATGCCGTCCTGGAAGCGCTTCAGGATGGTGACGGCGCGGATGTCGGAATTGCCGGCAATGAGGCCGGCGATATAGACCGCCAGAAAACCCGAACCGCCAATGGCGCCAGCGGCGGCGAAGACCATCAGCGACAGGGTCAGCACGAAGATCGGCAGCAGGCCGTGGTCGAGGTTGAGCCGGTCGACGAGACGCACGATGGCAAGGCCACCGAGCACGCCGACGATGGCGCCGAGGCCCATATTGACGAGGAAGCCGAGGATCAGGCTGGTGACCAGGACGTCAGCTTCGGGGTTGGCGTGGGCGGCGATGACCTCGACCAGGGTGATGGTCAGGAAGATGGCGATCGGGTCGTTGCTGCCGGATTCCACCTCGAGCGTGGAGCGCACGCGTTCGCGCAGATTGATCTCGCCGGCGCGCAGCAGGAAGAACACCGCCGCGGCGTCGGTCGAAGCGACGGCGGCCCCGAGCAGGAAGGATTCCAGCCAGCTCAAATCGAGCAGATAGTAGGCCGCGGCGCCGAAAAGGCCGGTGGTGAGAAGCACGCCGAAGGTCGCCAGCGAGAGCGCCGGGCCCGCCGCCTGCCGCAAGGCGTTGAGCGGCGTGCCGAAGCCGGAATCGAACAGGATGACGGCGAGAGCCAGTGAGCCGGCAAAATAGGCGATGCGGGCATTGTCGAATTCGATGCCGAGACCGTCGGTTCCGGTGGCGAGCCCGATGCAGAGAAAGAGCAGGAGGAGAGGGGCTCCGAAGCGGAAGGCGATCAGGCTCGAAAACGCGGCGGCGACAACGAGCGCCGTGCCGACCAGCGTGACGAGATAGATCGCATGCTCCATCCGTGATTTGCCCCCTCGAATTCCTGCCGCATGACCCCGAAATCGGGATGGATTTCGGAAAGGATCATGCGCAAATCAAAAGTGTCACAGTGTCCCTTGCGCGTCCAAGGACGCGCGGCGCTGTAATGTCATCCCGATTCAATGGAGAGTGGGGCGAAGGCATGGCCAGTGCAAGGCGGCAGGGTGGTTTTTTGGCCGAAGCCGCCGATTTTCGTCGCTGCTCCGGCAAATGAAAACGCCCGGACAAAGCCGGGCGTTTCAAGTCTCTGGAAGATGGAGCCGCGATCAGGCGATGGTCTTGCCGAAGGCGACGGCCGTGTCACCCATGCGGTTGGAGAAGCCCCATTCATTATCGTACCAGGACAGCACCGAAACGAAGTTGCCGTCCATCACCTTGGTCTGGTCTAGCGCCATGATCGAGGACCGCGGATCGTGGTTGAAGTCGATCGACACGTTCGGGTGATGAGTGACGCCGAGAATGCCCTTCAACTTGCCATTGGAGGCGGCGATGACCGCGTCGTTGATTTCCTGGACCGTGGTCGGACGCTTGGCGATGAACTTGAAGTCGACGACCGAGACGTTCGGGGTCGGCACGCGGATCGAGATGCCGTCGAGCTTGCCCTTGAGATCGGGCAGCACGAGGCCGATGGCCTTGGCGGCACCGGTCGAGGTCGGGATCTGCGACAGGGCCGCGGCGCGGGCGCGGTAGAGATCCTTGTGCATGGTGTCCAGCGTCGGCTGATCGCCCGTGTAGGAGTGGATCGTCGTCATCATGCCCTTTTCGATGCCGACCGTCTCGTGCAGCACGGCGGCCAGCGGCGCGAGGCAGTTGGTGGTGCAGGAGGCGTTCGAGATGACGATGTGGTCCTTGGTCAGCTTGTCGTGGTTGATGCCATAGACGACGGTGAGGTCGGCGCCTTCGGCAGGGGCCGAGACCAGCACGCGCTTGGCGCCGGCGGTCAGGTGCGCGGCGGCCTTGTCACGGGCGGTGAAGATGCCGGTGCATTCGAGCGCGATGTCGACGCCGAGTTCCTTCCAAGGCAGCTGCGTCGGGTCCTTGATGGCGGTGACCTTGAACTTTTCCTTGCCGACCGTGATCTGGTCGCCGGACACCGACACTTCATGCGGGAAGCGGCCGTGCACGCTGTCGTAGCGCAGCAGGTGCGCGTTGGTCTCGACCGGGCCGAGGTCGTTGACCGCGACGACGTCGATGTCCTTGCGGCCGGATTCGTGGATGGCGCGCAGGATGTTGCGGCCGATGCGGCCGAATCCGTTGATGGCAACTCTGACGGTCATTTTTCTCTCCCTGGGAGCTGGAGGGCAGACGATGGGTCCGCAGCTTCATAGCGGCGCAAGCGGAAAGAATCCAGCCGCAGCGACGCAGATTTAAATCGATTAGTTTGGGCCAGTCCGGCGAAATCGCTTTGCGCGGTTTCGCCGGGTCATTTTTGTTTCGTGCAAGTCTTCACCCCAAAACCGCAATACGGCTTTGGCACATGCACAGGCCTTACTTGGCGTGCAGGCGGGCCTCCGCTGCCTTGGCCGCCGCCTCGGCGGTGATGCCGAAATGCGGGTAGAGCTGCTCGATCGTGCCCGAGGCGCCGAAGCCGGTCATACCGACGAAGATGCCGTCCGAACCGATGAGATGATCCCAGCCCTGGCGGATGCCGGCCTCGATCGCCATCTTGATCGGCGCGTTGCCGATGGTCTTCTTGCGGTAGTCGTCGCTCTGCTTGTCGAACAGTTCGAAGCAAGGCACCGAGACGACGCGGGTCGGATGGCCGTGCTTCTCGAGCAGGTCACGGGCGCCAAGAGCGATCTCGACCTCGGAGCCGGTGGCGAAGATGGTCACCGCCGCCTCGCCGCTGGCCGCGGCCAGTTCATAGGCGCCCTGGCTGCTCAGGTTCTTGGCGGAGTGCTCGGTGCGCACCGTCGGCAGGTTCTGACGGGTCAGCGCCAGGGTCGACGGGGTCTTTTCGGATTCGAGCGCGATCTGCCAGCATTCGGCGGTTTCCACCGCATCGGCCGGGCGGAAGACATTGTGGTTGGGGATGGCGCGCAGGGCCGCCAGGTGCTCGACCGGCTGATGGGTCGGGCCGTCTTCGCCGAGCCCAATGGAATCATGGGTCATGACGAAGATCGAGCGGATGCCCATCAGCGAGGAAAGCCGCATCGACGGGCGGGCATAGTCGGAGAAGCACATGAAGGTGCCGCCATAGGCGATGAGGCCGCCATGCAGCGTCAGGCCGTTGATCGCGGCCGCCATGCCGTGCTCACGGATGCCGTAGTGGACATAGCGCTGGCCATAGTCGTCGGGCGTGATGTTCTTGGTCTGGCTGGTCTTGGTGTTGTTGGAGCCGGTCAGGTCGGCGGAGCCGCCGATGGTTTCCGGCACGGCGCCGTTGATGACTTCCAGCGCCATCTCGGACGATTTGCGGGTGGCGACCTTCGGCTTGTCGGCCGAAAGCTTCTTCTTGTACTCGGCAATGACGGCGTCGAAATTGGACGGCAGCTTGCCGGCGAGGCGGCGCTCGAACTCGGCCTTCAGCTTCGGCTCGGCCTTGGCGAGGCGGCCTTCCCAGTCGGTGCGCGGCTTGGCGCCGGCCTTGCCGGCTGCGCGCCAGGCCTCGAGGATCTCGGCCGGAATCTCGAAAGGCGGCGATTCCCAGTTGAAGAACTTGCGCGCGCCGGCGATCTCGTCGGCGCCGAGCGGCGAGCCGTGCGCCTTGTTGGTGCCGGCCTTGGTCGGGGCGCCGAAGCCGATGGTGGTCTTGCAGGCGATCATCGTCGGCTTGTCGGAATGGCGGGCGGCCTCGATGGCGTAGGCGATCGCTTCCGGATCGGTGCCGTCGATATGGCTGGCATTCCAACCCGAGGCCTGGAAGCGGGCGACCTGGTCGGTGTTGTCGGCGAGCGAAACCGGACCGTCGATCGAGATGTTGTTGTTGTCCCAGAACACGATCAGCTTGTTGAGCTTCAGATGCCCGGCAAGCGCGATGGCTTCCTGGGAAACACCTTCCATCAGGCAGCCGTCGCCGGCCAGCACATAGGTGTAGTGGTTGACGAGGTCGTTGCCGAAGGCGGCGTTCATGATGCGCTCGCCAAGCGCGAAGCCGACCGAATTGGCCAGCCCCTGGCCGAGCGGGCCGGTCGTCGTCTCGATGCCGGTGGCATGGCCGTACTCGGGATGCCCGGCGGTCTTGGAGCCCAACTGGCGGAAATGCTTGATCTGGTCGATCGTCATGTCCTCGTAGCCGGTCAGGTAGAGCAGCGAATAGAGCAGCATCGAACCATGGCCTGCCGACAGGATGAAGCGGTCGCGGTCGGCCCAGTGCGGGGCCTTTGGATCGTATTTCAGGAAGCGGGTGAACAGCACCGTGGCGATGTCGGCGCAGCCCATGGGCAGGCCGGGATGACCGGAATTCGCCTTCTCGACAGCGTCCATGGAGAGAAAACGGATCGCATTGGCCATCCGGTCATGTTGTTCACGCGACGTCATGGTTCCTCCAGGGTGGGGGTTTGAGGGCTTGGGAGAGCCCTTGAAAAGGGTGCGCGACACATAGCAGGCGCGGGCTTTTAGTCAACAAATCGGGTGCACATTTGCCAGTCTTGTGATGCCGGCGGCGGGCCTACATTAGCGTTAGCGGGGGACAGTCGCGAGAGCTTTGTTGACGTTGCCTTCACCCGGTGCCTAATGTTTCCGAGATAACGCGTTCTGAACGCGAACGATTCGGTGATGGGCAGGGCACAGGACGAAGCCATGACCGGGGAAAGCACGCTCAAGGAAGTAATCGCCAGGCTGGGCAAGGCCATCGAAGGGCTGGAGAACGCCGTCGCGGCCAAGCTGGAGCACGAGCGCGACTATTCGGAAGCCGAGGCCGAAGTGCAGCGGATGAATGCCGACCGCTCACGGCTGGCGCAGGAACTCGACAATTCCGAAGCGCGCGCCGAACGGCTGGAAGACGCCAACAAGGAAGTCTCGCGACGGCTGGTGACCGCCATGGAAACCATCCGCGCCGTGTTGGACAGATAGGAGCTGGCCCATGGCACAGGTCACGGTTTCAATCGACGGCAAGCAGTATCGCATGGCCTGCGACGAGGGCCAGGAAGAGCATCTGATCGACCTTGCCGAACGCTTCGACCGCTATGTCTCACACCTGAAGGACTCGTTCGGTGAGATCGGCGACCAGCGGCTGACGGTCATGGCCGGCATCATGGTGATGGACGAACTGTCGGAGCTGCAGAAACGCGTCAAGGGCATGGAAAGCGAAGTGCTGACCTTGCGCAAGACTCGCGACGAGGCGTTGACCAAGGCCGACAAGAGCGACAGCGTGCTGACCAACGCGCTCGGCGCGCTGGCGCAGCGCATGGAAGATCTGACGGCGACGCTGGCGATCAACAAGGCCTGAGTTGCCGAAGCCTCGCCGGTGCAACCGGAAGGCTCTTGCGCCGATGCCGTCGGCAGCATGAAAATGCTCATTCCGCCGCCGACAAGAGTTTCATATTATCTTGCAGTCACGATTTTTGCGCTAAGATGCGGCTGTGCCGGAGGGCGGGCGCCTGGTGGCGGCATGGTTTGCCGCCCGTCGCGCTGACCGCGGACCAGATCAGTTACAGGGGAAATGTGCCATGAGCCTTCGTATCAACGACATCGCGCCGGACTTCACCGCCGAGACCACGCAAGGAGAGATCAAGTTCCATGACTGGATCGGCGACGGCTGGGCGATCCTGTTCAGCCATCCGAAGAACTTCACGCCGGTCTGCACGACCGAGCTTGGCACGATGGCGGGGCTGGAAGGCGAGTTCAAGAAGCGCAACGTCAAGATCATCGGCATCTCCGTCGATCCGGTCGCGAGCCACGACAAGTGGCAGGCCGACATCAAGACGGCGACCGGCCATTCGGTGCACTATCCGCTGATCGGCGACAAGGACCTCAAGGTCGCCAAGCTTTACGACATGCTTCCCGCCGGCGCCGGCGAAACCTCGGAGGGTCGCACGCCCGCCGACAACGCCACGGTGCGCTCGGTCTATGTCATCGGACCGGACAAGAAGATCAAGCTGGTACTGACCTATCCGATGACCACGGGCCGCAACTTCGACGAGATCCTGCGCGCGGTCGATTCCATGCAGCTCACCGCCAAGCATCAGGTGGCGACGCCGGCCAACTGGAAGCAGGGCGAAGACGTCATCATCACCGCCGCCGTCTCCAACGAGGATGCGATCAAGCGCTTCGGCGCCTACGAGACCATCCTGCCCTATCTCAGGAAGACCAAGCAGCCATCCGCCTGACGCGGGCGCACCGGAACCGTTTTTGGCTTTTCCGCCCTTGCGCGCCACGTCATGCTTGACTGGCCCGCGAGGGTGGACAACCATGCTCCTGTTGGGTGCCGGTGGAGAAAATCGTTCCCGCCGGCGATGGGTCGAGGGAGCCGGACGTGGACGTAACTTTGGCCAGGCCAATGGTCAGGGGCTTCTATGACAAGCCGACCGGGGCCATCCAGTATATCGTCGCCGACCCTGCCACGAATCGGTGTGCCGTCATCGATCCGATCCTCGACTTCGACGAGAAATCCGGTGCGACGGGTACGAAGAGCGCGGATGCCTTGCTCGATTTCATCGGGGAAAGCGGGCTGGAGCTCGAATGGATCCTCGACACACACCCGCATGCCGACCATTTCTCGGCCGCGCACTACCTGAAACAGAAGACCGGAGCGCCGATGGCGATCGGCGACAGGATCATCGACGTCCAGAACCTGTGGAAGGTGGTCTACAACTGGCCGGATTTTCCCGCCAACGGCTCGCAGTGGGACAGTCTGTTCGCAGACGGCCAAACCTTCCGGGTCGGGACGATGCCGGTCAAGGTGTTGTTCTCGCCGGGGCACACGCTGGCGTCGATCACCTACGTCATCGGCGATGCCGCCTTCATTCACGATACGCTGTTCATGCCCGACAGCGGCACGGCGCGGGCTGATTTTCCCGGCGGCAGTGCCGCGCGGCTGTGGCACTCGATCCAGGGCATACTGGCGTTGCCCGACGAGACGCGCGTCTTTGTCGGGCATGATTATCAGGCCGGTGGCCGCGAGCCGTTGTGGGAAAGCACGGTGGCCGCGCAGAAAGCGACCAACATCCATCTCGTTGCAGCGCGCAACGAGGCCGAGTTCGTCGCCCTGCGCGAGGCGCGCGACCGGACATTGCCGATGCCGCGGCTGATCCTGCACGCGCTGCAGGTCAACATGAATGGTGGACGGCTGCCGGAACCGGAAGCCAATGGAAGGCGGTATTTGAAGTTCCCGCTGGATGGGCTTTGAAGAACCAGCGATCTTCCCCCTGCGGGTAGGGCTATATGAGACTTCCCGAACGTTTGCCCGGCACGTACCCCCACCCCTAACCCCTCCCCACAAGGGGGAGGGGACTTTCGTTGGCGCTGACCTCAGCAAATTACCTGAGTTTCGACACCAAGGAGGGAGTAACAAGCACGCGGCAGCGTTCTCTCCCCCTTGTGGGGAGGGTTAGGGTGGGGGTCCTCTTCGTAAAAACTCATATGCGATTGCTTTGCCCTTGCGGGGGAGATTGGCTTTTCCCTCGCTTTCGCCAACCACCAGCCGTAAGCACAAAAAAAGGCGGCGCCAGTTTCCTGGCGCCGCCTTTTGTTCATTACCGAACCCGGGCTTTAAGCCGCCGGCTGGGCCTCGATGGTGCGCAGGGCCTGGGTCTGGCGCTTGGCGGCGGCCTTGACCGCATCCTGCACCTTCTCGAAGGCACGCACCTCGATCTGGCGCACACGCTCGCGGCTGATGTCGAACTCGGACGACAGCTCTTCCAGCGTCAGCGGCTCCTCGGCGAGGCGACGGGCCTCGAAGATGCGCCGCTCGCGCTCGTTAAGCACGGCAAGAGCGCCCGAAAGCATGCCGCGCCGGTTTTCCAGCTCGTCCTGCTCGATCAGCATCTCTTCCTGGCTTTCGTGGTCGTCGACCAGCCAATCCTGCCATTCGCCGGATTCGCCTTCCGTCGCCCGGATCGGCGCGTTGAGCGAGGCGTCGCCCGACAGGCGGCGGTTCATCGACACCACTTCGGCTTCGGAAACGTTGAGCCGTGTGGCGATCTCGGCGATCTGGTCGGGCTTGAGGTCGCCGTCGTCCAGCGCCTGGATCTTGCCCTTCACCTTGCGCAGGTTGAAGAACAGACGCTTCTGGTTGGCGGTCGTGCCCATCTTGACCAGGCTCCACGAGCGCAGGATGTACTCCTGGATCGAGGCCTTGATCCACCACATGGCGTAGGTCGCGAGGCGGAAGCCGCGCTCGGGTTCGAATTTCTTGACGGCCTGCATCAGGCCGACATTGCCTTCCGAGATCACTTCGCCGATCGGCAGGCCGTAGCCGCGATAGCCCATGGCGATCTTGGCGACGAGCCTCAAATGGCTGGTGACGAGCTTGTGCGCGGCGGAAGTGTCTTCATGCTCGGCATAACGCTTGGCGAGCATGTACTCTTCCTGCGGCTGAAGCATGGGAAAGCGGCGGATTTCTTCCAGATAGCGGCTGAGGCCGCCTTCGCCGGAAACGATACTGGGTAGTGACTGGGCCATGATAGCGCCCCCTCTCTATTGGAGTGATGCCCCCGAAACGCGGCGGGCATGTGACGCGAACACCAAAAGGCTCGCTCGCGACATCAGAACTTATACAGGAACAAAACCAGAAAAGACAGACATTTGTTCAACGCGAAACAGTGTGTCACGTTGAAGTGAACAATGCCAGTCAGGTTTTTTGATGGCTGGTTTCGAACTCGTTGATGGCAGGTTCAGAGATTACGAAAGCCGCCGACGAGTTCCTCCATGTCCCCCGGTATCGGCGCCTCGAACCTCATCGGTAGATGGGTATCGGGATGGCGAAATGCAAGGAGCCAGGCATGCAAAGCTTGCCGGGAAAATGCCTTGACCTGACTTTTCAGGGGCTCCGGCAGCCGATTGGCCTTGGTGCGGAAGGCCTGGCCATAGTCAGGGTCGCCGATCACCGGGTGGCCGATATGGGCCATATGGACGCGGATCTGGTGGGTGCGGCCCGTCTCCAGCCAGCATTCGACCAGGCTGGCGGTCGCAAATGCCTGCTGGTTCTCGCCGAAACGCTCCTGAACGGCGAAATGGGTGACGGCATGGCGGGCGTCGTCGCGGCCTTCCGGCACAACGGCGCGGCGCACCCGGTCGGCGGCGCGGCCGAGCGGTGCATCGACCGTTCCGGTCGGCCTCTGCGGGATGCCCCAGACCAGGGCCAGATAGGCGCGTTCGAGATCGCCGGTCCGGCCATGGTCGGCGAAGGCTTCGGACAGGGCCTTGTGGGCGCGATCGGTCTTGGCCACCACCATGACGCCGCTGGTTTCCTTGTCGAGACGATGGACGATGCCTGGCCGGCGCACCCCGCCGATGCCGGAAAGGCTGTCGCCGCAATGATGGATCAGCGCGTTGACCAGCGTGCCGGTCCAGTTGCCGGCGCCGGGATGCACGACCAGCCCCGCCGGCTTGTTGATGACGATCAGTGCGTCGTCTTCATAGAGTACGTCGAGGGCGATGTCCTCGCCCTGTGGCGCGGCCGGCTCCGGCTCCGGCATCGCGACCGATACACGTTCGCCTGGTGTCATCTTGCGCTTGGTCTCGTCAACCGGCTTGCCGTCGACCCTGACCGCGCCTTGCCGGATCAACATCTGCACGCGGCTGCGCGACATATCAGGGCCAAGGCTGGCCGCCAGCCATTGGTCGAGGCGCTGGCCCGCCGCATCCTCGCCCGCTATCAGCACGGCGGGTGCCGCCTCTGTCAATTGATCCCCTATCAATTCGGGGGCCTCTTCGTTATGAGCGCTCATCGAAAAACCGTTCCGGAATGTTTTGCCATGGCCCGGCCCGCTGCCGAAGAAGATCAGGAAAAGCCGCTCGATCCCGAGGTCGAAAAGATGCGTGGCAAGCTCGTCCGCTTCATGGCCATCAATCTCGGCCTGCTGTTGCTGGCCCTTATGGTGGTGATCGCGGCGATTGTCTACAAAGCCCGCAAAGCATCTCCCGAGAACCCGCCATCGGCCGGCGATATCCAGGTGCCCGCCGGCGAGCCGTTGAGCGGCGACATCGTGCTGCCGGTCGGCGCCAAGGTGGTCAGCCAGTCGCTGTCCGGCAATCGCATCTCCATCGATGCCGAACTTGCCGACGGCGGCCGAACGATCTTCGTCTATGACATTGGCGAGCGCCGCCTGATCGGCCGTTTCGCTGTTCGCAACAAATGACAGGCCGCAACAACGAGCAGGCCCAAGGCATGAAGGGTTTTGCCCAACATCGCCGTGTCGCGACCGTGGCACTGGTCGTCGCCAACTATGACGAAGCGATCGCCTGGTATGTCGGGCGGCTGGGCTTCCTGCTCACCGAGGATGTCGATCTCGGCGGCGGCAAGCGCTGGGTGACGGTGGCGCCGGCCAACGGGCAAGGCGCCCGGTTGCTGCTGGCCGAGGCGTCGGACGGGGCGCAAAGGCAAAGCATCGGCAACCAGACCGGCGGCCGCGTTTTCCTGTTCCTCGAAACCGACGACTTTGCCCGTGACCATGCGGCGATGCTGGAAAAGGGTGTCGAATTCCGCGAGGCGCCGCGTTTCGAACCCTATGGCACGGTGGCTGTTTTCGCCGATCTCCACGGCAATCTCTGGGACCTGATCGAGCCGAAACGGTAAAGCGCGGGCGTCTTTTCATTCGATCTGGTAAAGCCGCCGAACCCCAGTTGCTTTTTCCTGGCCGTCAGCCTATATCGCCGGTTCTTGAACGCGCCCATCGTCTAGCGGTCAGGACACCGCCCTCTCACGGCGGGAACAGGGGTTCGATTCCCCTTGGGCGTACCAACGATTTCAATGCCCTATCAAAAGCAATTCTGAAACCGTCAAATAAACGATTGGGGCGGGCCGCTTCCCGGCGCCGTTGGCCGAGAAACTGAAAGAGCGCGGCGCCCACGAAGGCGTACGTCCAAATCTTCTGTAAGGCGGAAGGTTAGGATGGAGGGGTAAGGCGCCGACACATCAACAATATGCGATCGTGCTTTTGGTCAGGACTGTGTCCATCTGAACACCGCAGGTAGTGCGGGACTTCTCAGGGCATCGAACATACGATTCGCCAACGATCCGCCAACGCTCCTGAAACGGCCTTTGAGTAACCTTGCTACTGTGGAGTGCAAGGGCGTTCTCTGCCTCAACGACTCCACAAATCCTAGCTACGGAAGGAGGTGATATACGTGGTGAGTTCCGGCAAGAGTGCCCTTGAGGCGATATCCAGCAAATCGGTTACACAGATCATTACAGCAGCCGTTACAAAGGATGTCACAGCGTCCGCGACAAAAAGCGCGACACTTGCCTTGACAGCAGCGATGCAAACAGCAGCCGTAACACAGAGCGTGACAGTCAGTGTCACACAGTCGATGACACAAGGAATGACACAGGCTCTGACACAGGCTCTGACAGCAGCGATGGCCACATTGGCCAAGTTGCCAGAATTGGCAGTCACATTGTCCGACGAGTTGTCCAAGACAATCTCGGCGTCTCTGACAGACCGCATTGCGGATGCTTTGACATCGGAAGAAGTGACAGCGGCTCTGCGCTGACCTTGTCATGAGACACGCGGACTGAACGCGGAGGCCGCCCGTGCAAGTCCACCGCACTGGATAAACGATCGCGCTGCTCGCGACATCCAGTATCAAACATAGATGGCGTACTCATCCGCGTCGCCGATACGCCATCTTGGCATCTAGACTAGGCAATAACGGCAAGCGCCCATAGTTCAACGGAAACGAACAAGGCATCGACCATAGGGGTGGAAGACCATTTATTGTCGATTATGGGAACCGGGCCCCGACTTGATGCTAGCCAGGTCGCACAGGGTTTCCGTGGCGAGAGTTCGCCGAAAAATCGACGCGGCGCGATGTACTAACTGCCCCGCCGTAAGGTCACAAGCTGAGTTCTAAGAGCCACGGTCTTGTAAACCGTAGATGCGGGTTCGAATCCCGCTGGGCGTTCCAATTGCAGCGTAGCTGGGCTTGTTTCGCAGGGATTTCGTCAAGGCTGTCTCGTAGCAATCTGCAATGGAGTTTGTCATGACGGCGGGTACATTGTCCGAACCAGAGTTGCGGGGAGCCAAACGGCTAGCTCACACACCTCTTCGGCCTGATGGGGACGCGGAGTGTCCCAACGTACGAATTACGGATCTGCCCCTTTTCCTCGGCAGGAAAGTCGAACTCAGGGGCTGGCTCGTCGCATCGCGGCAGGCTCGCTCCATGCAATTCCTACAGATCCGAGATCGAACAGGAGAAGTACAGGTCGCGCGTCGGATAGACCACGAGTCTTGTGCATCTCCATCGATAGAGCCGGAAAGTGCTATCAGAGTAATAGGACGCGTCTGTGAACCGCGGATCGCAAAGTTTGGCAAGATCGAGATCAATGCTGATTCAATTTCTACCCTGGCGCCGGCCATCGAGAAACAGGCGAATTACGACCGTGACTCTTTCGATCCTCTTCGCCATCGATTCCTAGCCTTGCGCCAGAGGTCACAGGCTCTGATCATCGAAGTTCAGACGACCTTGCTTAGCTCTATTCGATCATTCCTTTTGTCGCATCATTTCCTTGAGGTGCACACGCCGAAGATAACGGCCAGCGGAAGCGAATCCGGATCTGCTGTTTTCGAGCTCCCCTATTTCGGCGAACGAGCCTTCCTAATCCAGTCGCCGCAATTCTACATGCAAATGGCGATGGCTGGAGGTTTGGAGAGGGTCTTTGAAGTGGGGCCGGCCTTTCGTGCCGAAGGTGCGGTCACAAATCGCCATGCAACCGAGTTCACCAGCATTGATGTCGAATGGTCGTGGGTCGCGTCACATCAGGAGGTGATGGACCTGCAGGAAGAAATGCTCTGTTTCGCCCTGCGCGATATCGATCGATTGCATGGTGCCGATATTAAGACGCACTTCGGCGTGTCGGTTGAAATTCCGGCGGATAAGATCCTACGACTTGACTATCGTGCAGCGCTTGAATTGCTCAATCGTAGCGGCCTAGCGATCGACAGAAGACTTACTCATCAATCAGAACAGATGCTGTGCAGGTATGCCAAGGAAAAGACAGGCTGCAGCTTCGTCTATATTGAGAATTTTCCGGCGACAGACCGGCCTTTTTACACGATGCGCTCTCAGGATAGTGAGATACCGTTGGGGCAGGCGGTCACTCGCAGCTTCGACCTATTCTGGCGAGGGGCAGAGATATCGTCAGGCTGCCAGCGCGAGCATGATCACGAGCGCCTGAAGCGTCAGATGGCCTCAGACGGCTTTTCTCCGGAGATTATCCAGCAGTACCTGGAGCCCTACTTTCTCGAAATGTTCCTGTATGGCTGCCCGCCTCACGGAGGCTTCGGTATCGGCCTAGACCGATTTCTAATGATCCTCTTCGGTTGTTCCTCCATCGAGGAAACATCCTTCGTGCATCGTTCGTCGAACAGGTTCGTTCCATGAGTGCGGCAGATGTGACAGCTAAGCCCGGATTGTCGACAGGACCGATCCAGTCGCTAATTGTGGCGCGACTTCGGGATCGCTTTCCATACGATTTCGAAGTCTCTTTGGCCGACCGTTCGCCATTCGGAAAGCGAGCAGTCAGGTTGCGCCCGAGTGCAAAGGGAAGCGATGCAGCCGCAAGCCTTGACCCAGAGATAGCAAATTGGTTGGCCGGTCGGGATTGGGTTGAGGAGGTCGTTTCCAAAGGGTGCAACATCTATCTGCGGCCTCGAGTTTTGGCGATGAGCAACTGGACGGAAGCGCTGCTCGGTTCACTGCAGGTTCCCGTTGACCAGCCGGCTCGGGTTGCGGCACTCAGCGATGATGAGGGCGATAGCCTCGAGGCGGCTCGACGCTGCTTTGCCAAACGAGCGGCCGCCGCCCAGCTTATTTGGCGATCCCGACAGACACCAGACGAGGCAACGGACGCCCCGCTAGCTGTTGGAGACATCGAAGTAACTGGAGGGCGACTGCGGTCCAAATTCGGAGGAATCGTTGCGCGGTCGGAACTCGCGGCTGATCTCAACGAGAAGCTGCGCGGGAATGTGCGGTGGCTGCCAGAGCTGTCTCTGGTCCTTACCCCCGAGACGGCTCTGTCGTTTCTGCTGATGCGATCGCGACGCGGCAGCCACTGCCAGGTAGGGGGAGAGCGTGACGGAGTTGAACTGTCACACTTGCTCAACGTATTGCCGTTCGTTCTGCTCCAAGCGTTCGACCATTCAGATTGCTATGAGGCTATTTCGCGACCTCGTAAGGATGGGCTTACAGACGAGACCTTGCTCGAATTGGAAGTGCTGTCGAGCACGTTCGACCGAGCGGCGGCTGAATTGGAGCCGGCTTTCGCGCTCGGTGGAGTCGTCAATTTCTGCAACCGGCATAGCACATTGGCTAGGCGGGTGGGCGTCAACGACCGGTTGTTGCCAATCATAGTTCGGGCGGTTGTGGTCGGCCTGCTGCTCGGAGGTGTGGCCTTTGCAGCAAATGCAGGCACTTTCATCGCAGTTCCCCCAAAGAGACAGGAGGCTTGAAATGGACGGTGGTTTTCCTGCGGCCTACTTTTGGACAAGCCGCGTTCTCGCAGCACTGCGTGGGTCTCTGGCATCTCAGAGCTTTGATGAAATACTACCCGCCATCTTGTCGGAGCGTTATGAGCCGGGGGCGCGTCATGGAGTTGCAGTCCTAGGCGACCGCGCTCGGCCATCTGTCTCTGTCGCCAACGACTCCAACGGACGCCAGCACGTTACAGTGACCGGCGCCAAATACTATTATCTACCGGTTAGCCACTGTGTGGAGAAACAACTCGCACTCGAGTATGCCAGCAAAGTCTACTGCATAGCCCCTTGCCTGCGCTTGCTGATGGATGGAGAAGATCATTCTGGGCGGCATCTCTACACCTTTTTCCAGGCCGAGATCGAGTGGCACACGGAAAGTGTCGATGATGTCTATGGGACTGTGGAAGCCATATTGAGCGGTTTCGCCGCGCGCCTATTGCAGTCCGTCGAAGGCGATGCGCGTGCCGACGAGCGGGCTTTGCAGCGTATCGGCAGGCTCGCCGTGAAGCCATTTGTCCGGATACCGTTTGCCGAGGCGAGACGTCACGTGGCCGATGTCGGCGGTCCCGTCAATCCGCATGCGAAAGGTGACCTTACCCATGCAGAGGAACATGCGCTTTCGATGCATCAGGGTGCGCCATTCTGGCTCACCAACTATCCGGACGGTGTGCGTGACTCTATTTACCGCCGAAAGGCTGACGGAACCTTTGCCACCTACGATCTGGTACTGCCGGAGGGCTACGGCGAACTCGCTACCGGCGGCCTCCGGCCTGATTCCCCGGAAGACATCCTACGGCAGGCACGAGATCTTGGCGAAGAGCCGCACAAACACTATGCGCAATGGAAGGCCAGAGCGGCGATACAAACGGGCGGCATTGGTTTCGGCATAGAGCGGTTGATCCGCTACTGCGCGGGGGCGTCGAGCGTTCTCGACTTGCGCTTCGCGCACGATCAAGGTCCCAATTCCGAGATCGGTCAGTTAACGGTTTCGGCATGACAAGCGACCGCAACCTGGCGGATATCGAGCGCGCCGCGCGCGCTCGGCTCGACGACGCGCTGTGGGCTTATCTCGACGGCGGGGCGGGAAGCGAAAACACGATCGCCGACAATAGCGCAGCCTTCTGCCAGTATTGGTTGCGCCCTCGCCTTCCTCGCGTTGACTGTTCGAACCCGTCGCAGCAGACACCACTGTTCGGCCGCATGTTATCGATGCCCCTGCTGCTGGCGCCGACAAGTCCCTTACGCATTTTCGATGAGGGTGCCGAGATTGCAGTGGCGGCCGCTGCTAGCGCGGCGGGTCTGATCACTATTGTCAGCAGCGACAGCCACTATCCGCTTGAGGATATTGCGCGCGCCGCCGGCGGAAGCTGGTGGTTTCAACTTTACGCCTATCGCGACATGGATACTGTTAAGGAGGCGATCCGCCTTGCCGATGAAGCAGGCGCGGAGGCCATAGTCGTGACGATGGACGCCCATTTCCCGGCAGAAAGGCTGCGGACACAGCGATCCGGTTTCGTGACGCCAGCTGCTACTGATTTTCATCTACTTCGCAGACTGGGAGTTCTGTCAGGCAGTGCCCCCTCTTCTGCCCGCATCGAGAGACTTCCCATCTCACTGTCGCAGCTCTCTCACATCCGTCGCATGAGCAGACTGCCTCTGGTGGTAAAAGGCGTCACGCGCGGTGAGGATGCAAGGCACTGCCTTGATGTTGGCGCAGACGGGTTGATCGTCTCCAACCACGGCGGCCGTCAGCTAGACCACGTCGTTCCAACGCTCGTAGCGCTCCGGGAAGTCGTCGAGGCGATCCACACGAGGATTCCAGTCCTCCTTGATGGTGGGATTCGCTCAGGTATCAACATCGCAACTGCACTAGCGCTTGGTGCATACGCAGTCTGCATCGGGCGTCCCTACGTATGGGGGCTGGCCGCTGGGGGGCAACAAGGTGTTGCTGAAGTCATTCTGATCCTTAGACGGCAACTCAAGGATACTTTGCGTCAGATGGGAGTACCTACGGTCCAAGAACTTTGCAGAGACGATCTCTTTGACCGTAAGCTGGTGGAGGCCGCCTCTTGGACTTCCCATACTGAGCGGGAGGTGACCAATGGCTAACTCGCACGCAATTAGACTTGATCGGCTTCAGTCCGACTTAATTGAATTTAACCGCGGCGTGCCCCCGTCTGAACTCATTCCGACGCAAGCCTTGGGCGAGATCACAAGAGAAGTCCTGGCAGAACATTCGCGAGGTCTGTTCCAATATGCACGGCTCGGTGGTTTTCGAGGTGATCCGGAACTGATTAACGAAATCTCTCGTTTTCACGGCGCGGATTCCGAAACTATATTCGTCGGCAATGGATCGCTCCAGGTCCTCGACCTGTTGGCGCGCATACTCCTGCAATCTCCCAACCCGACGGTGCTCGTAGAATGCCCAACCTATGACCGTTCTATTGCAATTTTCAAGCGACTTGGCGCCCGGGTTATCGGGATATCCCTCTCTGAGGACGGTATCGACATCGACGCTCTCGCCCGACATTTCCACCTCGACGCCCCATCATTTCTCTACATGATTCCAGATTTTCAGAATCCAAGCGGCGTCACGACGTCAATGGCAAAGCGCAAGCAAATCCTACGACTGGCGTCTGAGTTCAAAGTTCCGCTAGTCGAGGATATTCCCTACCGCGAACTACGCTACGAAGGACATCCTCCCCCTCTGATGCGAGAACTGTGCCAAAACGCGGATGTCTTCACCGTCGGCTCGTTGAGCAAGATCCTGAGCCCTGGACTTCGCATCGGCTACGTCATCGGCGATCCGGCGAAGCTCAAAGCGGTCGCAGCACTCGCCGAAAACACCTATTTGTCGCCGCCGCCGCTGACCCAGGCCATTGCAGCCAGAGCCTTCAGTTCGGATTTGGTTGTCTCGACTATTGCAAACCTGCGCGTTCAACTACGACCTAAATGGCAGGCTGCTATCGCGGCTACGCGCCGTCAGTTCGGGAGTGCGCTCTTAACCGCACCTGAGGGCGGCTATTTCCTCGGCTTGAGATTTCCCTTTCACATCGACGAGACGAACTTGATTGCGAGGGCGCGCGAGAATGGCCTTACACTGGCGCGAGGGTCGGCCTTCCTGGCGGACACAGGCGACGGCAAACAAAGCGGCAGTTTCCTTAGACTACCTTTCCAGGAACTTTCCCCTTCAGATTTTGCTCTAGGCGCCGCGCGGCTCGCTGAACTCATGCACTCGCTACACTAGACTTGGAGCGAACGACAATGTCTGCAGAACAAATTGTCAGCAGGTCTGCAACTCTGCTGCATAGAACACCTGCAACAGTGCGTTGTAGTGTTGCAACCGCTCCGTTCATGGCCACCGATCCGGAGAAAAACATAGCTCTCTGGGAGGAGGAGGGGGCGAAACGGATGATTGGGTTGCTGGGCAGCGTACGGGTAGAGGCAGCTCGACGCAGTCTTGATCACTCCGCCCATTTCCACCTGACTGACTTGCCAGTTGACGCCAACCCGCCAGCCTCACCCTATGAACGCGACCCGCCGTCGAGGCGCATTGCCGTCTGTGTGGCAAACACCATCGGAATGGTGGGAGCCATGAAACTACGAAGCTTCGCGTATCAGGACGAGAATGCCGGTCGAATCCTTCGCCACGTCGCACCCAACAGGCATGCGGCGAACGAAGCTAGTTCGCAAGGATGGGCAAGAGCACTCGGCTGGCATATCGACGGCGCGTATCGTCCTTTAAACAATAGCACCGCTGGGCCTACAAACCTTTTCCCCGCGCCACGCTATCTTTTCTGGGGCGCCATCTATGACGAACCTCAAGTTCCAATCACATTTGCGTGCCTTTCAGATGTTCTTCAGCAACTTACTCACGCGGACATTGAAGTGCTCGGAAAGCCGCTTTTCGATGTGGCGAGCCCTGACTCGTTCGGTCTCCCGACGACCACACGAAACGTGAGCGTCCTGTCCAGCGACGGAAGCGGCGGCTATTTCATACGGTTCAATGAAGACAAAATTTCAACTACTGCCGTCTTTGCCAAAAATGCATTGGACAATTTGAAGAATGCCCTGCGGGAAACGCCGCCACGACGCGAGTTATTCTTTAATCGCGGAGACGTTATAGCATTGGACAATTGGAAGACCGTTCACGCTAGGCCACGGTTTACTCCCAGGTGGAACTCCCGAGATCGGTGGCTGGTCAGGATCTACGCCACGCCGCCTGAGATGCTTGTCGCCCTGGGTAATGAGAGCAGATGTGTGACATAAGATTTTACTCGAATGATAAACAAATGAGTAAGTAGTAGACCAGATACGGAATATGTGCTACTTTCAAATGTCAACTTCTCTTATGCGTCATAGTCAATCGTACCTGGTCACTCGCCAGCTTAGCTATCTTACGACATCAATCAGTATAGATCTTGTAAATGGCTTGCAGGAGACTGCGCAATGGCAAATATTGAGATTGGGTTACTTGGTGAATTCTCATTGCGAGTCGACGGAATGCGAATAGCATTGCCGCCACAACTTTGTCAGATAGTAGCCCTGGTCGCTCTAAGTCGCAACAGGTGCTTGTCGCGAGACGAAATTGCTACGGAGATATGGGGCGAGCTTTCTGACGAAAGCGCCAAGAGAAACATGCGAGTTTGCCTGTCCCACTTCAAAAAGGATTTCCTGGAAAAGAATGGGATACCACTGTCAGAATTTTTCATCCGCGACGGGAATAGAATATTTCTGCACGATAACGTAATAGTTGACGTCGAAGTATTTAGTAGAAATGTATTAATGGGAACAGAATCCTCCAATAAAAGAGAATTATTGGCTGATGCGGTTGCCGTTTACAAAGGAGATTTGCTACTGACGTGGGGTTTTGAATGGATTTATTTTGAGAGACATCGTCTAAATACGATGTATATGGAATGTCTCGCTATCCTATTTGAAGTCGCACTTACCCATGATGAATATCATAGCGCAATAAATTGGGGAAATCTCCTTTTGAAAGAAGATCCTTACGACGAGGCGGTGACTGCAAAACTCATGAAGGTGCTTCATTGTCAAGGTCGGCGCGTGAAGGCGATTGAGTTATTCAGGGGACTGTCGGATCGCCTTCGTCATGACTATGGGATTGCGCCGTCAGCGCAAGTGCGCTCCCAATTCGAGGCTGTCTCAACCGATCGTAGTAGTCTCAGCTAGGTTGAAGGATTCGTAGATCGAGGTGTCGCCCTTCCTAACCTTTTGGATGAATAGCATTGAGACGTTTATTTTGGAGGTGGACGTGAGTGGACTGTGTGCCCTCAATGCCTCCGCCCTCTCACGGCGGGAGCAGGGGTTCGATTCCCCTTGGCGTACCAACGATTTCAATCGCCATTGCAGTAGAAGTCATAGACGAGCCGCCCCGTGGCTCGCCACATCAGGGCATAGTTCTGACGGCTGAAAGTGTGCACATGTGCTTTCGCCCTACCGAGAAAAGCCGTGGCCGTCACCGAACAGGTATCCCCAAATGTGCAACTCTCCGAGTTGCCGGCGGAGTGGGCCACCCGCCGGGTCCGCTTCTATGGGGCTCGACTAGCGTTTTCTCGCGACCACCAAGAAGTTTTGGGCAAAGCGCTCCGGGACACCGGCTCTCCTGCTTATCGTCTCAATGGGCCCGACCAACATTTCGCAAAGCCTTGGTAGCAGCCATCCGGGCCGCGGCAAGTACCCGTAACCGATGACCTGTTCGACGACGAAGCCATTGGAAACGAGCATCTGGCGATATGCCTGGACGCTCAGCGTATTGCGCACGACGCGTCCCTGACATTGGTTTAGAAAGCGATAGACCAGCCCCATTGGCGAGGATGCGTTCATGTGGATGTTGGAAACCAGCAACCCGCCCTCGTTCAAATGCTCATGAATAGCCAAAAGCGCGTCTTTCCTAAGAGTGTCTTCAGCGTTCAAGAAGAATCGAAAAGCCGTAACCACGTCGAATCTTCTGGGGAGCGGGGAGACCGTCAGATCGGCTTTCACCAGCGTCACTGTCCCCGGAACCCGCGCACAAGCAAGCATGGATTGGGAGACATCGACCCCAACCACCACGCCAAACAGTGGGCCTGCAACATTTGTCACGCGACCTGTGCCGCACGCGAAGTCGAGACAGCTGCGGTCCGGCCCGGCAAGAGGCTTGAGAATGCTCTCGACGAGGGGGCGTTCGATACGCGACCACAACGCAGCATAGTAGCCGGAACAGAAAGTTCTCAAGTAACTGTTGCCGTAGCCAGCGTTCTGATGGCTTGATCGGTAATCGCTATAAGCGCCCGGCTCGCATGACCGCTCGTCCAACACATAAACATCGGAACCATCCATCGCGACAATCTCCTTTCTCGGCCCGCGAATAGAGGTCACTCTTCACAATCGATCTTCATGCTTTCACACGACGCAGACCTTACAAATGCGTAAGGAATGAGGGGTCGTAAGGGGGGCGCTCTTCAAGGGTGTGAGGCCGGCAGCCACAGAGAATGGATCAAGCCGGCAACTTGTACGTCACAGAAGCCTTCGGTGGGTGTGCGGCAGCCTTGTACCGCGAGCGCGTCGGCTACGCGCAGATAGGCGGCGAGCAAGCTCTAGGAGCCCGATGGCGAGGTCGTGGCCGATTTTTCAATATTCACATCGATCTCGTCATACGCTCTATCGACGAGTGCAAGAAACTTGGTTGAGTATATTCCCCTATAGTTGTCAGCATCAGGGACATCCTTATGCAGAAGTGGCCTGATGTATTCACCATGCCGAAATAGCTGGTCACGTAGAATCTGAAAATAATAATCACCTTCTGTATAATTTATTGCTTCATCGAAAGCGGATAGCATTATAGAAACGAAAGTGTCATACCTGTCCTCGTCTACATCATCGCCCTTTCTGTATTTCCCCATAGATAGATCTGGAAACTTCAAGCACAATTTAAGGTAATCATTATAGAGTGATTTGGCCGACGATTCCCTGCTAATCTGCTTGTCGAGTTCATTAATTCTTATATCTCTCTCTTTTTAATCTTGGGTTCTTCTTTTATCTCGTCGATATTCTTTGTATGAAATCACAAAGGCCGCAAGCAGGAACGCCACCGCGACAATGTTTGCGACGTCTATGCCAGGCTGAATCTGGTTGGCAACGTGGGACTCGAGAAAGTTCGAAACCCATTCAAACATTGTGCCAATCCCCCACGACAAATGACTGAATATCGTCCCGGCACACTGGGCGCGGACCGGCGAATATATGCGCCGCTCTAATATTCGCGAAGCATGCAAATGGAGGACGGGGAGATGTTACGGATAAGCCGGCTACACCCAGCGGCGACAGCCTGCTGGTGACTGCGGCGAAGCGTTAGGTCTCAACGGGTGCTTTCCACCGTTCTTCAATTCGGTCGGATGGATTTCGCCGGCATTGGAATGTCGGTCTGTAGCCCTAGGGCGTCCGCCGCCCAATCTCTCATTTCCGGTGAAGCGTCGCTGGACTTTAATATTGACACTGCCAGCGCAGAGATGTCGGCGGGAGGTCTTCTGTAGGCGGTTGCGTAGGTGAAATAGCCAACCAGGATAGCGCATACCACCGAAATGATCGGTGGGACAAACCGCAGTGTCGCTAGAGCCAACGTCCGCCAGCGTGCTGGCAGATAGGTTCTTGGAAGTTCACCCTCTTCTGCAAGGTCGGTCATTCCACTTCGCCCTCGCGTCGATAGAACGTCCGTATGATAATGGTCTACATTAGTTAAAATGCGAATAAACATCTTGAAGCACATGGTGTCAGACGGGGTGCCCTAGATTTCCCAGCTTCGCCAGACGCGCGGCTTGCTACCACGCCGGACGTATGTCCCAGAATGAGGCATATTGGATTGGCACCGCAATTGCGATCAGTAGCGTAGGGGGCGGGGCGAGGCCCGTCGCCTCGCGAATGAGGCGGCGGGCCTTCGATTTGTGGATTGGCGGCCAGAGCGGGCCGAAACACAGTTGCCTGAAGCCACGCGAAGATGGATCACGTTGGCAATCTATCCGTTGAACTAATCCACGCTATATCCCGCGGCTCAATGCAAAGCACAGGGCTGGCACGACCAAGCCAATTGCCATGGCTACGACAACGACAACACCAAGTCTCTCGGTTCGTCTGACGAGGTCCGCCATCTTATCGTCTTCCGACGAAAGGAGGTCCAAGGCTGAGGAGATATCAGGAGCGGGGGAATTGTTGTCATTCGCGGCTTGATTTTCGCCGTCATGGACTGTCGTTCTCTCGACAAAACTCGCTGGTTGCCCCGCTTCCAAAAATCTCACGACAGTCACCACTAAGCCACATCCACAACAGGGGTTTGCGCGCTCCACCGAGGGGCTGCGCCAGGTGCGATTCTAACGTGCTTGCCAGGCTCCGGTTGCGGCGCAGGACTTCAGTCGGGTGGCTTCCCGGACCTTAGCCTCACAGCGGAACGCATATGTGCGGGGGCTGTTGCTCAACCGTTGTAAATGGAAAATTGGAGAGGAAAGTCATGGCGGACGGCCCAACTGTTGTAAACTCGGGGGGGCGGCGGCACTGCCGTCGCCATTGTTCTCGCAATCATCGCAATTGTTGTCTTGTTGTTCTTCACGGGCGTTATCAATATCCATGGAGGCAACGGGCAGGACATCAACGTAAAGGTTGAAGCGCCCAAGGTTGAGGCTCCGGCAAAGCCAGCAGCACCTGCGCCAGCGGCGCCAGCTCCGGCACCGCCTGCCAACGGCGGTTAACGCACGGGCTTGTTGGAACCGATTACGCTCGGGGAAGTTCTTCGGGAGCTCGGGCGTCCCCTCGATCGAGCTGACAAACAAGAGCCCGTCACTGCCTCCGTGGTGGCGGGCTTTCGTTCCAGATGCACCGTTGGTGCGTGCGACACCGCTAGCGGACAATCCCGGCGATCCGAACTGCGAGTGCATCGAGCCCGCCGCTGTAAATACTCGTCAAGACCTGTTCCGCAACTTCAGCTCTTTGCGCAGTGCATCCGATCAGGTCTCCGCCGCCCAGTCTTGCTGGCTTGTTGCCGACGCAGTCCCACACGCCCCATGATCCGTCAGCCTCGATATGGCAATAAAATCTATGCTGGTGATTTTCCATATAGCCCAACCGTTCAACCTGGGTTTTGGGTCCACGCTATCCATGACAGTGGTTAATGGACCAGCGGTTGTCGCTTCCAAGAAGCCGGAACTGACCAGGCCTGAGAAACTGTCGAGCGTTGTGGCTCAGTGGGCGTGTCCGCCGCCGATCGACACTGAGCCCACGTAATCGCTGTGGGCCTGAATCGAGGCCCGCCGGCTCCGGCTGACGGGCCTTCCTCGTTTTTGTCGCCATCTTCCGAACTCGAGATCGTTGCCCCTTCTGCGGGCCGACGGCTTATGACGCGACGCCTCGTGCCAGAATACCTCGCCAAGTCGCGCTGATCCACTTTCTGTCCGCAGTAGGGGCACGGGTAGATATGACTGTCGATCGCATCAAGCTGCTCACCTTGCGCTAAGAAGGCACAAGGATGATGATCACGGCGGCAAGGCTTCCTCGTTCGCGTGGATTGAACAGGGAAACTGCGCCGACCTCCAGGGGCCTGCCAACTCGATGTTGCCTTCGTGATCGACCCTTCCAAGCGCCAGGACGGCCATCCCGACGAGGCCATCGAACCGGCTTTTCAGGCAATCGAGGCACGCAGGGTTCCCTTGCCCGGCGGCTACCGACAAGGTGTGATCTCCGCGATCACCGTATTGCTCGGATTTTCGTTGCTGTTCCTGCGATACTGGAATTTCGAAGCTGATGGCGGATGGACGATTGCCTCGGTCCTGGCGACGCTCCTTCTCGCGCTGGCCATCGTTCTGCAACTCGTCGCACTGTGGCGTTCGCTGCTCCCAAGCGACGACGACGAGCCGGTCTATCGGGTCACGCTGCGCTGGTTCCTTGCCTCGATCATCGCTCTCCTTGCGGGCGTGCTGCTGGCCGGGCTGACCGCCTCGCACGTCTTCAATCTTTGATCGAGGCGGTTTCGGCTGCGCCACTATCCGCGCCTGCGCCCCGAGGTCGCCCTGGTTGCCTGCATGGGGAAGGCCCGCCGACCGGGAGTCAGGCGGGCCTTGGAGTAGTCGCAAAGGGACTGGCTTCGGACTGCTCGGTGATCCGTAGGATCACCTTCAATATGCTCCTCAGGATGAGTTGGCGCATCGGCCGAATAGATGAAAGAAGGAGCCCTATCCACATTTCGTGGCGATCCTGCTCTGAGAATAGAGAGGAAGAATAGAGAGGGCCTGGACGACAGTCGGGCACGCATCCGCGCGGATCGCGCCTGGCCAGGGGATTGGTAAATTTCGGAGGGCCCGAAGGCTTAAGGCCTTCAATCCACCCAATTTAAGTCAGGCCGCGGCGCTTGAAAGCGCAGCAATCTCTGTTACTTGCGGTGCCGGGGGTAGTATCCGCGGCAGTGCGGATTTTTGGGTCGGTAGAGTTGGAATGGCGTCACTGAAGATGATTTGCCAGCGTTGCCATGGCGGCGGCAAGGTTTTCGATTGCTCCAGATGGAGTGCATCGAAAGGGCATTGCTGCCCACAAGGGACGCATCAGACCGGTTGCCCGGGGAAGACCCTCATTTGCACCGAATGTGGCGGCGTTGGGATGCTTGCGGAAGCCGAGCTCAGGGCCGTCGCCTAGTCATTGCTTCGGCCGCCACGCGATGCGGACGGCTTTCGCGTCGCGATCGTGCCGCCATCCCTTGAAGAGATCCCGCGGGCTTTTGCGGCCAGAGCGGTTTCGTCCTTCGTGCCGCTTCTGGCGCGGCGTCACCGATTGCATTAGCATCACGTCATGGATTTCGAGGCACGGCTGAAGCGCCGCGCGGAATGCCGGGTGCCAGGCAGATCCTGACGGGCAGACGATGCCGTAGGGAGAAGGCCAATGCAGAAACTGCAATCGCAGGGCGTCCACCACATCACGCTGGTCGGCGCCGGGCGCCAGACCTCGATCGATTTCTGGGAAGGCGTGCTCGGCATGCCGTTCATCTTCGAGCAGCCCAACCTCGACAAGGCCAGCGAAAGCCATCTCTATTTCGATCCAGGCGACGGCCGGCTCATCACCGTCTTCACCGATGAGAGCCGCACGCCGGTCAAGCGGCGCACGCCGACCGATCCGGGCTGCGTGCATCATATCGCGTTCGCGGTGTCGCGCGTCACCTTCCTGCAGGCGGTCGCCAGGCTCGACGAGCGCGGCATCAAGCACAGCGGCGTCAAGGATCGCGGCTTCATGGATTCGATCTACTTCGAGGATCCGCTCGGCCTGCTGATCGAACTCGCCTCCTACCGCTTCGAGCCGCCGGCGGGTTTCACCCATGCCGACGTGCTGATGCAGGCACACAGGCTGCGTATCGCGCGCGGCGACTACAACATCGCCGAGGTGCATCTTGCCGACGCGATCCAGGCGCTTGTCGAAAGCTCCCGCGCGACCTTGTCGGACGACCGGGCGCCGAAGAATCCATACTGACGGCCAACAAGACAGAGGGAGGAAAACAATGGCAAAGACAGCGACCAAGAACGTGAAGAAACCGGCTGCCACGGCAAAGCCGAAAGCCGCCGCCAAGCCTGCCGCGAAGGCAGTCGCGAAGCCGGCGGTGAAGGCAGCAGCAAAGGCCGCGCCGAAGGCGGCCGCGAAAGCCGTGGCAAGACCGGCAGCCAGAAAGCCGGCACCGAAGACCGCGAAGGCCAAGGCAGCGAAAAAGCCGGCGCTGAAGCTCAGCATGCTGAAGCCGAGCGTCAACAACATGACGGTGCGGGTATTTGCGCGCGCGGCAGGGTTCGATGCCGCCGAGACGGACGCCTGGGGTCACACGCGCTCTCCCGACTACATGGCGCGCAATCCGGCGCATCTGACGCCGATGATCGAGGACAAGGGGCTGCCCAGGGGCGTGCTTTGGGAAAGCTGCGCCATCATGCAGTATCTGGCAAACAAGTACGGGCTGGAGAAATTCTACCCCAAGGCGCCGGCCAGGCGGGCGATGGTCGACAGCGCCATGTTCTACCTGATCGGCACGCTCTACCCCTATGTGGCGCGCGCCACATATCCGGCGCTGGGTTTCCGCAATATGCCGGCGAGGTCGGCCACAGCGATGCCCATCCCGACAAGAAGTCCGAAGCGCAGAAGGCCGCGATGGCGGCGATCGCCGAGCCGCTGGAGGTTTTCCATAGCTTCTTCAGGGACGGCAAGCCGTTCATCGGTGGCAAGAACCCGTCGATCGCTGACATCCGGCTGGCGGCGACGCTCGAGTTCCTGGCGGTCATCGACTACGCGCTGCCGCAATGGGCGACCGAATATATGGCGGCAATCGAGAAGAAGCTCGGCAAGGCCTACGCCGAGCCGGCCGGCGACGTGCGCGGCTATATCGCCTATGTGAGATCGCAGGCGAAGGCCTGACGTTAAGGATTCATTAACCAAAGCCCTGTCTACTGTCAGGAATTCGCCGCGCGACCACGGATGTACTGGCGCAATATCGGTGAAAGGAAAGGTCGGCTCCGTGCCGGCCTTTTTGCTTTTCCGAGCCCCATGCCGGGACATAGCGAGACGGTGATCCGGCAAACCCGGAGCATCAACTTTTCGCGTCGGGATATTGTCATCGTCGACGTTGGCTCTAACATCCCTTTCAGCGAATCCGGCCTGGAATGCCGGCCTGGAGTGAGATGAGGGTTTGCGATGAAATGCGTGGCGGCAATGCTGATGATCGCCGGTGGAATGCTTGCCGGGACGCTTCTCCCATCGCGGGCCGCAACGCTCAACACGATGGATGATGTCGGGGCCGCGATCCAAGCGTGCTGGACGCCGCCGGCGGACGCAGGGAATTCGATCGTCACCCTGAGCTTCAGCTTCAAGCGCGACGGCTCGCTGATCGGTCCGCCACGGCCGACCGCCGCGAAGGTCTCCGGCGATGACAAGGCGCGCAAGGCATTCATCGACGCGGCCATTGCCGCCGTCAAGAATTGCACGCCCCTGACCTTATCACCGGCCTTGGCGCAGGGCATTGCCGGCAACGTCTTCACGTTGCAACTGACTTCCCCGAAGCAATAGCAGTTACCGCCGGCTTCTCAGTAGGAAGAAGCGGTAGCAAGAAATGGCGGCATGTGGATTCGCAACCTCGTCAGTGGGCGAGGGAATGCTTTCAAACAGCAGATGACGGTCAGGGCTTTCAGACCCCGCCAGACCGGTTTTTCAAAATCAACGGCTCAATGGCTCAGGCGCCGTACCTCGGCATGCCGGGCCAGGTCCGGTGTTTCGAACACATAGTCGCTCCAAGCCGATTCCGGAATTTGTCCAGCCAGATAGCATTCCAGCAACAGATTTTGCTCGGGATTGAGCGGTCGTGGGGCGCGCTCTTGGTCCAGCCCGAGGGAATGAAAAAGGTTCCTTGTCAGTTCCGATACCGTGAAGTGGATCGACATCTGCGTTCTCCTTTGCCCATCAACGCCGCAGTCAGGCAAAGGTTTCAGCGCCATGCACCGGTAACGCCGGATTGATCGTTCGCCAGAGACCATGGCCCGTCAACGTCGACAGCCGCCGGTCTGGCCGCATTTGTTTTCCGGTTCGTCTCAATCTTGAAATAAAAATGTAATACCGAATTTACAGGGGCCCTTCTACTACACTAGATAAAAGTCTGTTTAGATCGGAAAGTCTTAAGTATTAGGTATAGCTCATTTAGGCGAAGATTACCCAAGTAGAAATAATGCCTTCCCACGCCGTCAGCAACAGGGACAGTGTCGTCGCGATGATCCGTTTCCGGCTTCTCATGATGGTGGCGCTGGTGACGGTGGTCGCCCTTGCACTCGGCACGACGTCTTCCCATGCGGATAGTTGCAGCGCGATCAAAGGCCAGTTGCTTTCCGGCGGCCGCGGCGGGGGTGTGAGCCCCGAACTGGCGCAACTGCGCCGCCAGCTTGCGGCAATCCAGGGCCTGGAGAGGCAGCGCAGGTGTACGGCGCAAAGTACCACCGGCGGCTTCTTCAACGCTTGCGCCGACCTTGCCAGAAACCGGACGGAGGTGCAGCGCCAGATGGCGGCCGCGTCCAGTTCCAGCCGGGACATTTCAGGCCTGCAAGCACGCTTCGCGGCGCTGGGCTGCACCGGGGCAAAGGAACAGCGTTCGGCACCGAAGACCCAATCCGCAGCGGGTGGAGCAACGTATGTCGGCAATACGATGCTGTTTTGCGTGCGCCTGTCGGACGGATATTTCTTCCCGGCGCCAAAGTCGCAATTCGCCGGCAGCGGCGATCTCAAGGAAACGGCCGATCAGTGCCGTTATATCTGCGATGATCCGGCCGTCGATCTGTACACGTTGAGCGATGCCAGTCTGGAGACCGAAAAGATGGTCGCGCTTGATACGCGCAAATCCTACACCGAACTGCCGTCGGCTTTCCGCTACCGGGACGATGCAAATTTCAAGGCCTGCGACGTCAAACGTTATTATCAGCGTGTTGCCGAACTCAGGGCAAGGACTGTGACGCCGACAAACATGTCCAATGCCATCATTCCCCTGCCTCAGCCGAAGCCGGACCTCGGCGGTGTCGCGGCAATCCCGCAATCCGGCACCGAAGCCCCGGGTGTTGCCCAACTGCAGTCGATCGAGGCCGGCAAGCGGACGGTGCGCGTGGTCGGCCCGGCCTTTTTCCCGGCGGAATAAACCACTTCTTTCTTCCCATCCCGCGGATACAGCTTGCAGCGAGCCGCCAGCGCGGCAGCAAGGCCAGCTGGAACAGAGGGGCGCTCACGGCGTTGTGATCGACATCAGCCAGGAGAAACGCCATGGCCACGTTCCGGGAAATGCGGGTGCAGGAAATCGTCGAGGACGAATCCCTGTCCACCGAACAGAAGATCGCCGAGTTGCGTGAGATCGAATCCGAGGCACGTGGGCTGCAACGGGCGGCATCGGAGAGCTCGATGGGTGATAATGACGGTTGGCAGGACGATTTGCGCCAGGTTCGGTTCGCGCTCGACAAGCTGGGCGCAAAGGAGCCGAAGAAGGGCGCGGCATCACTATAGGGCCTGTCCGCGACTTCGGGTTGTGCTTCCAGGGATCAGTCGCAGACCATGCGAACTCGCTGGCCGGGTGCGCTAACGTTCCTGCACGCCAGTTGTTTTTCCGGCTCAGAGGACGCGGGAGACAGCGGTGAAAGCCTCGTCTGGTGTCGTCTCTGGACGGCAGGTTTCGAAATCCTGCGTTCGGAAAATTGTGCGGGCGGCTGCGGCGGCACCGGAAAGGCGCCATTGTCGACCTGCGGCGCGTAATCGACATTCGGGGGCGGCCGTTCCCAGAAGCGCCTGGCGTCGAGCGGCCGCGGGATGACGACCGTGCCGTCATAGCTGCGCGAACAGCCACTGCCGAAAAGCAGTGTCACGCCCAGCAAGAAAGGCCCTATCCGTCCGTACATTAGCAACACCCCTGCATAGGCTTATAACGCGGCCGGGGCGCGCCCGACAACCGGGCGGAATAACGCAGGCGCAGCGTGCCGGTCGTGCCGTTAAGGTTAGCGGATCGTTAATGCTTCTCGGGCACATTCCGCCGACGAACCGCGGAGGGAGGGTTCGACCTTGATCTTCGGGGTGGGGACAGCATGGCGGAAGCGGACGAAGCAATCGGTGCGCGCGGCAAGCGTGGGTCCGGCAAGGCGGTGCATCACGGTGACGCGCCAGCGTGCGCGGACATGGATTCGGCCGACGCGCTTCGCCAATTGGTCGAGGCAGGCTCGGACTGGATCTGGGAGACCGACGCCGAACTGCGATTCTCCTGGCTTTCACCCACTTATCAGGCGGCCACCGGTATCGACCCGGCTGATGTGCTCGGCCGGTTCCGCTTCGATTTCCTGAACCAGGTCCTGAAAGGCAAGCGCAGCGCGGCTGCGCATCTGGAGGATCTGGAGGCGCACCGGCCTTTCCGCGACTTCGTCTATGAACTGAAGGGAGGCCGCGCCGGCTGTCGCTGGGTGCTGACTTCAGGATTCCCACGGTTCGACAGCGAAGGGAAATTTGCCGGCTATCGCGGCATAGGCCGCAATGTCACCGCACTGGCCAGCGCGTTCGAAGACATCGCGTTCGACGACATGGAGCCAAGGCAGGAACCGCCAGTCGGCGGCGACACGGCCGGGCATCTTGCCGATCTCGAGCGGACGATGGACGCCATGCGCATGGGGATCGTGCTTCTCGACGCGAAGCTCGACACGCTGATCATCAACAAGGCCTATCGTGACATCTCCAAGATGTCGGAAGGCGATGTGGCCGTCGGCGCACCCTTCAGCCTGCTGATGGAGATCAACCGGCGCAACGGCATTTATGGCGATATCGCCCAGCCGGAATGGGAGCGCTATCTCGCCAGCCGGCTGGATGAAATCCGTGCCGGCAGCGTCTCGGCACGCCAGTTCCGCCATGCCGACGGCAAGACGATGCTGTTTTCCATCACCGCCTTGTCGGGCGGCAAGCGACTGCTGACCTATTACGACATCACCGAGCTGAAGCTGCGCGACGCCGAGCTCGCCGATGCGCTGGAAAAGGCGCGGCTCGCGGAGGCGGTGATCAACGCCGTCGAGGATCCGATTTTCGTCAAGGACGATCATCTCCGGTTCGTCTTCGTCAATGAGGCGTTCGCGAACCTGTTCGGCCAGACACCGCAAGCCATGCTTGGCAGACCCGGAGGCGATTTCCTCGGGCCGACCCAGGTCGCGCTCTTCGAACGCAGCGAACGGGAAGTCCTGTCGACGGGACAAATTTATGAAGTCGAAGAGAATTTCGACGATGACGGCGCCGCTCGTTCGCGCATTGTCAGGAAAAACCGCGTCCGTATGCCAAGCGGCCGCGACTATGTCGCCGGCTTCCTCTTCGACATTTCCGATATGAAACGGCGCGAGACCGAGGCGCAGGATGCGCGCAAGCATCTCGCCAGCGTGCTGGAATCGCTGCCGGCCGGCGTGATCATCTACGATCGCGACGACAAGTTCGTCTTCGCCAACCACAAGCTGCAGGATACGCTGCCGGCGCTGAAGCCCTTCTGGCAGCCCGGCCGGAGCTTCCGCGAGGCGCTGGAATTCGGCCATTCCGTCGGCTATTTCCGCTCGAGCGGCGACAGCGGGATCGACGGGCTTTACGAATCCGAACCCGAACGCTGGCTCGACAGCATATTGGCGCGCTACCGGCTGCCGAATTCTTCCTACGAGCGCCTCAATGCCGATGGACGCTGGTATCAGGTCTACGACATGCGCACCGATGACGGCACGTTCATCGGCGTGCGCGTCGACATCACCGATATCAAGAGCCGCGAAGCGGCCCTGCGCGATTCCATGCGCCAGATCGACCTGTTCCGGCACGTCATGGATGAGTTGCCGGTGGCCGCCTTCATCAAGGCGCAGGACCTGAGCATCGAATTCGTCAACAAGGCCTGGTGCGCGATCACGGGCCTCGCCAAGGAAGACGTCATCGGTCGGACCGACCGCCAGCTGTTCGGCGCCGCGGAAGCGGAAGGCTACAGCCATGACGACAGCGATGTCGTGGCGACCGGCGCCGTGCGTGAGGTCGAGGAACCCGTCACCCATCGCGACGGCACGGTGCGGCAATTGATGACGCGCAAGAGCCGCCTGGTGGCGACGGACGGATCGGTGCATCTGGTCGGCTCCAGCACCGACATCACCGACGTCAAGGCGCGCGAGCGGGCTCTGGAAGAGAGCATGCGCGAGAACGAGGTGTTCCGCAGCCTGATCGACAATGTGCCGGTGTCGATCTACGCCAAGCGCTCCGACCTCAGGCAGTTCTATGTCAACAAGGGCTGGTGCGACCTCACCGGCTTCAGCAAGCAAGAGGCGATCGGCAAGACCGATGTCGAGATCTTCGGCCCGGATGGCGAGGCCTTCGTCGCCGGCGATCTGGCCGTGCTGCGCACTGGCGAAACCCAGGAGATCGAAGAGAGCGTGACGCTCCCCGATGGCAGCGTGCGCCACCAGTTCGCGCGCAAGGGCGCGATGATCGCGTCGGACGGTTCGCTCTACCTGATCGGATCGACCACCGACATCACGGAGCTGAAGATGCGCGAGGCGGAGCTCAGCGAGGCGCGCCAGCGCGCCGTGCTCGCCGACCGCGCCAAGTCGGAATTCCTCGCCAATATGAGCCATGAAATCCGCACGCCGATGAACGGTGTGCTGGGCATGGCGGAACTCTTGGCCAAGTCCAATCTCGATCCGAAGCAGAAGACGTTCACCGACATCATCGTCAAGTCCGGCAACGCGCTCCTGACCATCATCAACGACATCCTGGATTTCTCCAAGATCGATGCCGGCCAGATGGTGCTCGATCCGGCGCCCTTCAACCTTGCCGAGGCGATCGAGGATGTGGCGACGCTGGTGTCGACGCGTGCCAAGGAAAAGGACCTCGAGCTTATCGTGCGCGTCGAGCCAAGGCTCGAAAACCTGTTCATCGGCGACGTCGGCCGCATCAGGCAAATCGTCACCAACCTGCTCGGCAACGCGGTCAAATTCACCGATGAAGGCCATGTGCTGGTCGACGTGACCGGCGAGAGGGTCCCGACCGGAACCAGGCTGACGATCTCGGTCACCGACACCGGGATCGGCATCCCCGAGGAAAAACTGAAGCTGGTGTTCGAAAAATTCAGCCAGGTCGACACCTCTTCGACACGGCGGCACGAGGGCACCGGGCTTGGCCTTGCCATCACCTCGCGGCTGGTCGACCTGATGGGCGGCGAGATCGGTGTCGAGAGCGCCGAGGGCAAGGGCTCGACCTTCTGGTTCACCGTGACGCTGCCCAGGGCCGGACAGCAGAACGGCCAGCGCATCATGCCGGTGGACGTGACGGGCGCACGGGTGCTGATCGTTGACGACAATGCCGTCAATCGGGCCATCCTGACCGAGCAGATGACCTCGTGGACGTTCGATTCCTGCGCGGCCGAAAGCGGCGCCGAAGGCCTCAAGGTGCTGATCGCGGCCGCCGCCTACGGCGTGCCCGTGGACTGCGTCGTGCTCGACTACCAGATGCCTGAGATGAGCGGCGCCGAAATGGCGCGCATCGTGCGCAACACCGAAGGTCTCGCCGACACGCCCATCATCATGCTGACCTCGGTCGACCAGTCGCTCGCCAACACCAGCTACCGTGATCTCGGCATCGACGCCCAGCTGATCAAGCCGGCGCGTTCCTCGGTGCTCCTGGAGACGCTGGTCGCGACCATACAGCGCCATCGCCACGCCACGGATGTCCACGCCGCCCAGCCGCTCGCGGGCGAGGGGCCTGGCGCTTCTCCGCCGCTGGCATTGTCCGAACAACGCGCGCAATTGCAGCCGCCACCGGTTCGCCCCAGGCTGCCTGCCACCGGCGATGGCGGACACAGGCTGGACATCCTCGTGGCCGAGGACAATGAGGTGAACCAGATGGTCTTCACCCAGATCCTTGGCGAAACCGGCTATGGTTTCGAGATCGTCGGCAATGGCCGCAAGGCGCTCGACGCCTTCGGCAAGCTCAATCCGTGCATGATCCTGATGGATGTCTCGATGCCGGAGATGAGCGGGCTCGAGGCGACCGCCGCGATCCGCCGGCTGGAGCAGGAAACCGGCACGCATGTGCCGATCGTCGGCGTCACCGCGCATGCGCTAAAAGGCGATCGCGAGCGGTGCCTGGAGGCGGGCATGGACGACTATCTGCCCAAGCCGATCAGCCCCAGGGCCCTGCTGGAGAAGGTCGAGCGCTGGATCGGCGCCGGCCGCCAGGTCCAGCGCAACGCGGGATAGCATCGCATTGCCTGGTTCCAGGGATGTGAGAGGCAAGCCAAGGGAATCAATCGCGGATTTGCCGCTGCGCCCGCATGCAATGACTATGGTGCGATCGCACCATATCAAAGGCGGCGCCCAGCCGAGACAATGGCAAAATCGAATTCCGCCCTTGCAGTTACGGGCGGGAGCAGCGACCGCCGGCAAAGAAGCAGCGTCAACCTACCCCAACGGACCTGTTTTTGGCGATGGCCCGGCCACGACACGCTCTGGCCTTGAGCAACGCGCTCCCGTCCGGATTTTCTTCCCCTGAGAAAGCCCCGTCGAATCCGGCGGCGGCTCCGGCTGGCGGATGGGCCAAGTCACTGATTCCGAGAGCAAACTCGGATCTGACCGCGACCGCTCGATGCCACCGCCTTTGCCAGGGCCTGTGACGCGTTACCGGGCTGACACGAAACTGTCATGCGACTGTTATAATCGAAGGCTATTGGCCTCAGCGGGCGCCGGTTAGGAATGGCGCCGAGAGACCATCTTCCGAACAGGAGCAGGCCACATGAGACATTTCATCCGCTCGGCGGCCGTTGCGATTGCAATGGCTACGGCGTCTACCTTCACCCTTTCCGCAGCAATGGCAGCTGACCTTTCCGGCGCCGGCTCGACATTCATCTACCCGGTGTTCGCCAAGTGGGCCGACACCTACAAGAAGGACACCGGCATCGGCCTCAACTACCAGTCGATCGGTTCGGGCGGCGGCATCAAGCAGGTCATCGCCAAGACCGTGACCTTCGGCGCCACCGACAAGCCGATGTCCGACGCCGACCTGGAAAAGAACGGCCTCGTGCAGTTCCCGATGGTGATGGGCGGCATCGTTCCGATCGTCAACCTCACCGGCGTCAAGCCGGGCGAGCTCGTCCTCGACGGCAAGACGCTGGCCCAGATCTATCTCGGCGCCATCACTACCTGGGACGACGCCGCCATCAAGGCGCTGAATCCCACCCTCACCCTGCCGTCGACCGCGATCGCCGTCGTGCATCGTTCGGACGGTTCGGGCACCACCTTCAACTTCACCGACTATCTGGTGAAGCTCTCGCCCGATTGGAAGGACAAGGTTGGTTCGGACACCGCCGTCGAATGGCCGACGGGCGTCGGCGCCAAGGGCAGCGAAGGCGTTGCCAACACCGTCAAGCAGACCGACGGCGGCATCGGCTACGTCGAATACGCCTATGCCAAGCAGAACAACCTTTCCTACTCCAAGCTGGTGAACGCTGCCGGCAAGGTCGTTGAGCCGTCGCTCGAATCCTTCGGCGCCGCCGCTTCGAATGCCGACTTCAAGACTGCCAAGAACTTCAACGTCATCATCACCAACGAGCCCGGCGACACCACCTGGCCGATCGCCGCCTCCACCTGGGTCCTGATCCACAAGGCTCCGGACGATGCCGCGACCACCGGCGAAGCCCTGAAGTTCTTTGCCTGGGCCTACAAGGACGGCAAGGAAACCGCCAAGGCGCTCGACTATGTCTCGATCCCCGACAGCGTCGTCGACCTGATCAAGGCGTCGTGGAAGGCCGACATCCAGGCCGGCGGCAAGCCCGTCTACGCCGGCGAGTAAGATCTTCCTAAGGAGCGCCGCGACCGTGGCGCTCCTTTTCCCTCAACCTGAAAGAGCCGAGCTTGACATGAGCGCTGTCCAGGAAGCCTTGCCAGCCGTCAGAGGTTCCCGCGATGCCACCGTTCGACGGTTCGCGCTGACCGACTCAATCTTCCACGCGACAACCCGCGCCGCCGCGATATTGGTGCTGGTGCTGCTTGGCGGCGTCGCGATCTCGCTATTTGCCGGTTCCTGGCAAGCCCTGTCGACTTTCGGCTTTTCCTTCCTGACCAGCGAAAGCTGGAACCCGGTGACGGAGAAGTTCGGTGCGCTGGCCCCGATCTACGGCACCATCATCACCTCGGCAATCGCCATCCTGATTGCCGTGCCGCTCGGCATCGGCATCGCCATCTTCCTCACCGAGCTTTGCCCGCGCCCGCTTCGGCGCCCGATCGGCATGGCGGTGGAATTGCTGGCCGGTATCCCTTCGATCATCTATGGTATCTGGGGCCTGTTCGTGCTGGCACCGTTCCTGCAGACGACCGTACAGCCTTTCATCATCAGCGTGTTCCACGGTATTCCGGGCCTCAACAGCCTGTTCGCTGGCCCCCCTTACGGCATCGGCCTGCTCACCTCGGCGATGATCCTGGCCATCATGATCCTGCCTTTCATCACCTCGATCACCAAGGACGTGTTCGACACGGTGCCATCTGTGCTGAAGGAATCGGCCTACGGGATCGGCTGCACGACCTGGGAGGTGACGCGCCGGGTCGTCATTCCCTACACGCGCATCGGCATCATGGGCGGCGTCATGCTGGCTCTCGGCCGCGCGCTTGGTGAAACAATGGCGGTGACCTTCGTCATCGGCAACGCCCACCGCATCTCGACGTCGCTGTTCGCACCGGCAACCACCATCTCCGCGACCATCGCCAACGAATTCACCGAAGCCGTCGGCGATCTCTACACCTCGTCGCTGGTCGCGCTCGGCCTGATCCTGTTCGTTATCACCTTCCTGATCCTTGCCATCGCACGCTACATGCTGATGCGCATCGATGCCCGCACGGGAGCCTGACCGATGTCGACAGCCACATCGCTTCACCAAAGCCGCAAGCGCAAGAATGGCGTGATGATGACGCTGTGCGTCGTCGCCGCCGGCATCGGCCTCGCCTGGCTGGCGCTGATCCTTGGCGCACTGCTCTACAAGGGCCTGTCGGGGGTCTCGCTGTCGGTCTTCACGGAAATGACTCCGCCGCCCGGTGACGCCGGCGGCCTGCTCAACGCCATCTACGGCAGCATCGTGATGACCATCATCGGCATCATCGTCGGTACGCCGATCGGCGTTCTGGCAGGCACCTACATGGCTGAATACGGCCGCTTCTCGAAGCTCACCACCGTGGTGCGCTTCATCAACGACATCCTTCTGTCGGCGCCATCGATCATCATTGGCCTGTTCGTCTATGAGCTGATGGTGCGGCCGATGGGGCATTTCTCGGCGATCGCCGGTGCCGTCGCGCTGGCCATCCTGGTCATCCCGGTGGTCGTGCGCACCACCGAGGACATGCTCAATCTGGTGCCGAACGCGTTGCGCGAAGCCGGCACCGCGATCGGCGCGCCGCGCTGGGTGGTCATCCGTTCGGTTGCCTATCGCGCGGCGCTTTCCGGCATCGTCACCGGCATATTGCTGGCCATCGCCCGCATCTCCGGCGAGACCGCACCCCTTCTTTTCACGGCGCTGAACAACCAGTTCTGGTCCAGCAATCTCAACGCGCCGATGGCCAGCCTGCCAGTCACCATCTTCCAGTTCGCTCTCAGTCCCTACGAGGAATGGCAGCAGCTGGCCTGGACCGGCGCACTCATAATCACATTGACGGTTCTCGCGCTCAGCATCTTTGCGCGCAGCCTGACCGGACGCAGAGAGGACAAATGAGCCAGATGTTGTCTCCAGACATGACGATCGCCGCCGAGGCGGCGGCCAAGGCCAAGATCGAGGTCAAGAACCTCAACTTCTACTACGGCCAATCGAAGGCGCTGAAGGATATCACGCTGTCGCTGCCCGAGCGCAGCGTCACCGCCTTCATCGGCCCTTCCGGTTGCGGAAAGTCGACGCTGCTGCGCGTCTTCAACCGCATCTACGAGCTCTACCCCAAGCAGACCGCGGAGGGCCAGGTGCTGCTCGACGGCCAGAACGTTCTCGACCGCTCGCAGGACCTCAACCTTTTGCGCACCAAAATCGGCATGGTGTTCCAGAAGCCGACGCCGTTCCCGATGTCGATCTACGAGAACATCGCCTTCGGCGTCAGGCTCTATGAGAAGATCAGCAAGGCCGAGATGGACGGTCGTGTCGAGCAGGCGCTGAAGCGCGCCGCTTTGTGGACCGAGGTCAAGGACAAGCTCAATGCCAGCGGCCTCAGCCTGTCGGGCGGCCAGCAGCAGCGGCTGTGCATCGCCCGCACGGTGGCGGTGAAGCCGGAGGTCATCCTGCTCGACGAGCCGGCCTCCGCGCTTGATCCGCTGTCGACCGCCAAGATCGAGGAACTGATCGACGAGCTGCAGGCCGACTACACGATCGTCATCGTCACCCACAACATGCAGCAGGCGGCGCGCGTCTCGAAGCAGACCGCCTTCATGTATCTTGGCGAACTGGTCGAATTCGACCGCACCGAGAAGATCTTCACGTCGCCTCGCGAGAAGCGCACGCAAGACTACATCACCGGCCGCTTCGGCTGATCGCACGCATACGAGGACCAGGATCATGGCCGAACATACAGTCGCAGCCTTCGACGAGGATCTCGGACAGATCAGCAGGCTGATCAGCGACATGGGCGATCTCGCCGGTTCGATGGTCGGCGGCGCCACCAAGGCGCTGCTGAATTCCGACAACGCGCTGGCACAGCGCGTAGTCTCCGACGACGCCATCATGGATGCGCGCCAGCGCGAACTCGACGATCGCGCCATCACGCTGATCGCCAAGCGCCAGCCGATGGCCGACGATCTGCGCCATGTCGTCGGGTCGATCCGCATGGCCGGCGACCTCGAACGCATTGGCGACCTTGCCAAGAACATCGCCAAGCGCGTCGGCACCGTCGGTCTCAACGCAACGCCGCGCGACCTGTCGCATTCCATCGACGCCATGGCGCAGCTGGTGCTGATCCAGGTGCAGGGCGTGATCGAGGAGTATGCGGCGCGCGACGCCGCCGCGCTTGCGAAGCTGCGCGCCGACGACGAACGCATCGACGTCAAGTACACCTCGGTGTTCCGCGAACTGCTGACCTACATGATGGAGGATCCGCGCAACATCACCGCTTGCACGCATCTGTTGTTCTGCGCCAAGAATCTCGAACGCATCGGCGACCATGTGACCAACATCGCCGAGAACGCGTACTATGTCCTGACCGGCACGCAACTGCCCGCCAACCGCCCCAAACAGGACGAGACGGCGATGTCGGCGCCGGCGGCTTGAGCGTTGGAGCGGTTCAGCGTTTCGCGGAAACGCCGAACCGCTCTATCTCTTTGTTTCACGCAATTCAGGATGGAAAACCGCTACATATTTTTTCCTGGGATTGCTTTAGAGGTGACCAGTCAATGATCGCACCACGCATCATGGTGGTGGAGGACGAGGAGCCGCTCGGCGTGCTCCTCCGCTACAATCTGGAATCGGAAGGTTATCAGGTCGAGGTGGTAACCCGCGGCGATGAAGCCGAAATCCGGCTGCAGGAGAACGTGCCCGATCTCCTGGTGCTCGACTGGATGGTACCGGCGGTGTCCGGCATCGAACTCTGTCGCCGGCTAAGAATGCGGCCCGAGACCGAACGGCTGCCGATCATCATGCTTACCGCGCGGGGTGAAGAAAGCGACCGCGTGCGCGGCCTTTCGACCGGTGCCGACGACTATCTGGTCAAGCCGTTCTCGACGCCGGAATTCATGGCCCGCGTCAAGGCGCTGCTGCGCCGCGCCAAGCCGGAAGTGCTGTCCAGCGTGCTCAAGGTCGGCGACATCGTGCTCGACCGTGAATCGCACCGGGTCTACCGCAAGAAGAGCGAGATCCGGCTCGGGCCGACCGAATTCCGCCTTCTGGAATTCATGATGCGCCATCCCGGCCGCGTCTTCTCGCGCAGCCAACTGCTCGACAATGTCTGGGGTGAGACGATCTATATCGACGAGCGCACCGTGGACGTGCATGTCGGCCGCCTGCGCAAGGCGGTCAACAATGGCCGCATGCCCGACGTCATCCGCACCATCCGTGGGGCAGGCTACGCGATCAGGGAAGATTAGAGCCTTGAGGCGGAAGCGTTGATCGGTTGAATGTGTCCACTCCCGGGTCACACGCATTGACAATTGGCTGAGACGCTCATGGCTTCGTATCCTTGGGCGAGCAAAGGAGCGCAGCGACGCGGCGCGGACCCCTGGAGCTGCTCTGCAGCCCAAGGATCCATGCCGCGACCTCAAAGCGTTGCCACGGCGCAAATCCTGCTCCGCTGCACTGCGTGGCATAGGTCACGGAATGGATCCCAGGGTCTCCGCGACGGAGCTTCGCTCCTGCTCCGCCCACGGATGACGACGGCCAATCTCCAAGTAAGCGAGGGTCTACGGCATCAACGACGAATGCCAGCTCAGGCAACGCTCTTCCCGGCACTGCCTCTTGCCTGCACGCCCGGCGCGAAGATCTCCTGATCGACGAAGGTCAGTGCGCGCATGGCGCAGCCCTCGCGGATCAGGGGCAACTCGTTCGGTTCGGTGTCGAACGAAATCGATTTCGAGTGCTGGCCGCCGGCGGTCTGGGCGATCGCCTCGCGCAATGCCGGCTCGATCAGGTCGAAGGCGGCGGCGCTGACGCCGACCATGGCCACGGGGGCGGGATCGATCAGCGCGAACAGGCTGCCGAGGCCATAACCCAGTGCTTCGCCGGCCTTGCGATAGGCTTCGCGCTCGGGCCCGGCCCGTTCCCGTGCCGTCGTCGCCAATGCCCGCATCTGCGCGTCGCTGACGTCGGCGACCGGTTCGGTGTCCTCGCCAAGCTGCCTGGCATTGCGCCAGATGGCGTAGTTGCCGGCATAGGCCTCGACGCAGCCGCGCCGCCCGCAGCGGCAGAGCGCGCCGCCTGGCCGATGGATCATGTGGCCGAACTCGCCGCCCGACGAATGGGTGCCGGTGAACAGCTCGCCCTTCAGCACCAGGCCCATGCCGATGCCGTGCGACAAAAGGATGGCGATGAAGTCGTCGCGGTAGCGTTCGGGGTCGCGCCAGCGCAGCGCCACCGCCATCATGTTGCAGTCGTTCTCCATGGTGGCCGGGATGCCGAACTCGGCTTCCAGTATGTCGGCGAAGGCGATGTCGGTCTGCGGCGTGATCGGCGACCACAGCATGGCCCTGGCCTCGGTGTCGGTGATCCCCTGGATCGCCAGTGCGATGCGGGCGACGCTGCGCACGTCGATATCGGGATCCTCGAGGCGGCGCCGTACAATGGCGACGCATTCACCGATCAGCGCCTCGCGCGACATGGTCAGCGTGTCCAGCCGGCGCTGTTCCTCCGATATCACCTGGCCGGCATAGTCGATGACGGCGACGGACAGGAAATTCAGCGACAGCACCACAGTCATGATGGCCGCGGCCTCCGGGTTGAGGCCGAGGCCGACCTGTGGCCTGCCGCGTTTGAGCGCACCGGCCTCGCTCGGCTTGCCCTCGACCAGGATGCCTTCGCCGATCAGGTCCGAAGAGATCGCCGATATGGTCGAATGGCTGAGGCCGGTGGTCGCGGCGATCTCGGTGCGCGACGGTTGGCCGGCCCGGCGCACGGCCGCAATCACCATGGCGCGGTTGCGCCGGCGCAGATCGTCGTGGCGGATTCCGACCGACATACTTTCCCACATCCTCCCCGTCGCCGCGGTTCTTACTGCCCCTCGAACACTGCCGGCGACTGGGGCAAATACTGGCAGAAGCGGCTGGTGCTGTCATTTATTTATTGCGAGGCTCGAAAAAAAGTCCACCACACCTCAAGATCCATCAGAATCGATGTTGACAGCGTTCCGACGATGGATCAGTATTTTTTTTGAGGCTCGAAAAAATAGAGCCTCTGTGCCGGCCTTCGGGTCAGTTTGGTCGCGCCATACGCGGCGCAGGGAGGATATCATGAAGAGATTCACGGCCGCCATCCTGGCGGGTGTCGCCATGTCGCTGACGCTTGCGTCGGTCGCGCAGGCGAAGGACAAGGTCATCGGTGTTTCGTGGTCGAACTTCCAGGAAGAGCGCTGGAAGACCGACGAGGCCGCCATGAAGAAGGCGATCGAGGCCGCCGGCGACAAGTACATTTCCGCCGATGCGCAGTCCAATCCCGGCAAGCAGCTTACCGATGTCGAGAGCCTGATCTCGCAGGGCGCCAACTCGCTGATCATCCTGGCGCAGGATGCCTCGGCGATCGGCCCGGCGGTGCAGAAGGCACTGGACGAAGGCATTCCGGTCGTCGGCTATGACCGCCTGATCGAGAACAAGGACGTCTTCTACCTGACCTTCGACAACAAGGAAGTCGGCCGCTTGCAGGCCGGCGCAGTGTTCAAGGTCAAGCCGGAAGGCAACTATGTCTTCATCAAGGGCTCGGGTGCCGATCCGAACGCCGATTTCCTGTTCTCGGGCTCGATGGAAGTGCTCAAGGCGGCCATCGACAGCGGCAAGATCAAGAATGTCGGCGAGGCCTATACGGACGGCTGGCTCCCCGCCAACGCCCAGAAGAACATGGAACAGTTCCTGACCGCCAACGACAACAAGGTCGATGCCGTGGTCGCCGCCAATGACGGCACCGCAGGCGGTGTCGTCGCGGCGCTGACGGCGCAAGGCCTTGCCGGTACCGTGCCGGTGTCGGGCCAGGACGGCGATCATGCCGCGCTGAACCGCATCGCGCTCGGCACCCAGACCGTGTCGGTGTGGAAGGATGCGCGCGAGCTCGGCAAGAATGCCGCCGAGATCGCCTCGCAGCTGGCTGACGGCAAGAAGATGACCGACATCGCCGGCGTGAAGGACTTCACGACGCCTGGCGGCAACACCGTCAAGTCGCTGTTCCTGACCCCTGTCGCCATCACCAAGGACAATCTCAATCTCGTCATCGATGCCGGCTGGATCAAGAAGGACGAAGTCTGCGCGGGCGTCGCCGCCGGCAGCGTCGCGGCCTGCAACTAAAACGGCGCAGCACAGTTCGACAATGACGCCGCGGCGCAGAGCGGTTCAGTGTCTTCTAGATACGCTGAACCGCTCTGGTCTTTGTTTCCGCAATTCCGGACGGAAAACCGCTACGCACCTTTCCTGGAATTGCTCTCAAGCCCCGGCGTTTTCTCAAAAAGATTTGTGTTTCCGCCTCAGGCGGATAGCTTCTAGGCTGCGTTCCGGCATCCGTGCCGGATGGCCGGCCGGTGGGAGGAAATCATGACCGACACGACGTCCAACCCGCAGGTCGACACCGCGCGCGCGTCGGAGCTTGGCGCGGTCGCCCGGTTCCTGAAGGCAACCGAGATAGACACCCGCATGCTCGGCATGATCGGTGCCCTGTTGCTGATCTGGGTCGGGCTGCACGTGATTTCGAGTCTGCGTCTGGGCGTCAATCCGCTCGATTTCGACAGCCGCACCTTTCTCACTCCGCGCAATCTGTGGAACCTGTCGGTGCAGACCTCCGCTGTCGCCATTATGGCCTGCGGCATGGTGCTGGTCATCGTCATGCGCAATATCGACCTGTCCGTCGGCTCCGCCGAGGGCCTGATCGGCATGGTCATGGGCTTTGCCCAAGTGCATTTCCTGGTCCGGTTCGTCGGGCTTGAACTCGGCAATCCGTGGATCTGGGTTCTGGCGCTGGTGATCGGGCTGGCGCTCGGGCTGCTGATCGGCGCTTTCCAGGGTTTCATCATCGCCTATCTCGAAGTGCCGGCCTTCATCGTCACGCTGGGCGGCCTGCTGGTCTGGCGCGGTGCCGCCTGGTGGGTCACGTCAGGCCAGACCGTGGCACCGCTCGATGCCACGTTCCAGCTGATGGGCGGCGGCCCGGCCGGATCGATCGGCGCCACCTGGAGTTGGATCGTCGGTATCGTCGCCTGCCTCGCCGTCGTGTTTGCACTGTTCAACGGGCGGGTGCAGCGCAAGCGCTTCCGCTTCCCGTTGCGCCCGGTCTGGGCCGAAACGCTGCTTGGCACAGTCACCTGCGCCGTCATCATGGGCGCGGTGTGGCTGGCCAATTCCTATCCCTGGCCCATCGGCATCGTGAACAGATACGCCGCCGCCAACAACATCACCGTACCCGAGGGTGGCCTGTTCATCGCCCACGGCATTGCCATCCCGGTGCTGATGGCGATCGCCGTCGGGCTGATCATGACCTTCATCACCAACCGCACCCGTTTCGGCCGCTATGTCTTCGCCATCGGCGGCAACCCGGAGGCCGCCAACCTGGCCGGCATCAACACACGCTGGATCACCATGAAGGTGTTCATGATCATGGGCGTGCTGGCCACGATCGCCGCCGCGATCTCGTCTGCCCGGCAGAACTCGTCGACCAACGTGCTTGGCACATTGGACGAGTTGCTTGTCATCGCCGCCGCCGTCATCGGCGGCACATCGCTGGCCGGCGGCTCGGGAACGATCATCGGCGCCATGCTCGGAGCGTTGCTGATGCAGTCGCTGCAGTCCGGCATGGTGCTGCTCGGCGTCGACTCGCCGCTGCAGAGCATCGTCGTCGGCGCCGTTCTGGTCATCGCCGTCTGGCTCGACACCGTCTACCGCAAGCGGGTTTAGGGGGAGAAAGACCATGGCTGAAAAAACCGCTCCCGCCGCCGGCACGCCGCTGGTCGACATGCGCAACATCTCGATCGCCTTTGGCGGTATCCGGGCCGTCGACGACGCCTCGATCGATCTTTTCCCGGGCGAGGTCGTGGCGCTCCTCGGCCACAACGGCGCCGGCAAGTCGACGCTGATCAAGATCCTGTCGGGCGCCTATAAGCGCGACGCCGGACAGATCTTCGTCAATGGCGAGGAGGCTTCGATCTCCAACCCGCGCGACGCCAAGAGATACGGCATCGAGACGATCTACCAGACGCTCGCCTTGGCCGACAATGTCGACGCCGCCGCCAATCTTTTCCTTGGCCGCGAACTGATGACCGCCTGGGGCACGCTCGACGATGTCGCCATGGAGGCCGAGGCGCGCAAGGTGATGGGGCGGCTCAATCCCCGCTTCCAGCGCTTCAAGGAACCGGTGATCAAACTGTCGGGCGGACAGCGGCAATCAGTGGCGATCGCACGCGCGATCCTGTTCAACGCCCGTATCCTGATCATGGACGAACCGACGGCGGCTCTGGGTCCGCAAGAGACGGCTCAGGTCGGTGAACTGGTCAGGCAGCTCAAGTCCGACGGCATCGGCATCTTCCTGATCAGCCACGACATCCATGATGTGTTCGAGCTGGCCGACCGGGTCTGCGTGATGAAGAACGGACAGGTCGTCGGCACCGCGCGCACCACCGACGTCACACAAGACGAGGTGCTCGGCATGATCATCCTGGGCAAGTGTCCCCCTGGCGCCATTCCTGGACCAGGTGCGCTGAAGATTGCCGCCTGAGGGCTTTCGGCGGGGTGGCATGGCTCTCCCGCACGTTCCCGTTGCCGCTCACGTGATGTGCCAGTGATCGCGATGGGTTGGCCTTGCCATTGTGTTGGCCCGGCGACTTGCCCATAAAGGTCCGGTATTGCTCATGGACCGCATCATCCGTTGAAGAAACTTTTTCCGATTGTCGCGTTCATCGCCGTTGCGCTGATCAGCATGACCATGGCGGGGTTCGCCTATTTCGCGACGCAGGAAGCCGCCCGCATCAAGTTCGAGGCGGCGGCCGATGACGCACTCAACCGGATCGAGAGCCGTATCGATCTGCATTTGTCCCTGCTGCGGTCGACGCAGGCCCTGTTCGATGCCCGCAATGGCGACATCTCCCAGAGCGAGTTCAAGGCGTTCTTCAACGCGCTGGATGTCGACACCAATTTCGCCGGCCTGCGCGGCATCGGCTTCCTCGGGCTGGTCAAGACGGGCGATGAGGCGGCGGTCGAACGCGACATCCTGCATGATTTTGGCGCCAGCCATCCAGTCTATCCGGAGACGACGCAGCCCTGGCGCGCGCCCATCATGCTCTTCGAGCCGATGGATCCGTCCAACCAGGCCAGCATCGGCTACGATATGTTCAGCGAACCAGTGCGGCGCGCGGCGATCGAGAAGGCGATGGCCGATGACCAGCAGCACGCAAGCGGGCTGCTGCAACTGGGCCAAGGCACCGGCGCCACGCAGACTTTCACCGGCTTCCTGGTCTTCGTCCGGCTTAACGTCGAAACAGCACCTGAGGTCATCAACGCATCGCGATCCTCGACCGCGGGCTTTCTCTACGCGGCCTTCCGCGCCCGCGACCTGTTCCAGATCGCGCTCAGCCGTGCGCCGCTATTGCCGGTCAACACGGAAATCTATGACGGCGCGGTGAACAGCGACGACCTCCTGTTCCAGTCGGAGACGCCGCCGGCTTCGTCCTTTGGCGATCGGCTGCTGGTCACCCGCAAGATCACGGTGGCCGGCCGGCCGTGGACGGTATTGTTCAGGCCGACCAGCGCCTTCTCGCAGCCATCGTCGCGCGCCATCCCGGTGATGCTGGGGCTGTTCGGCCTGCTGGCGGCAGGCGCCATCGCGCTGGTGGCGCGCTATCAGGAGCGTGCCTATGAGGCGGCATCGCGCTTGCACGAGACGACCGAGAAGAGCCTGCTCGAAAAAGACCTGATGCTGCAGGAGATGAAGCATCGCATCAAGAATTCGATCACCAGGGTGCTGGCGATCGCGCGGCAGACAGCTTCGCGAGCGACCGACGTCAACGAGTTTTCAGCGTCCTTCTCGGCCAGGCTGCAGGCTATGGCCGCTTCCCAGGACATGCTGACGCGCTCGCGCTGGCAGAAGGCCGATCTGGCCGATCTCCTGCGCATCGAACTTGGCCAGGTGTTCGGCAAGGACCTGCCGGAGGGGTTGTTGACGGGTCCCGAGGTGCTGCTCGACGAAACCACGACGCAGGCGCTTGGCCTCACCTTCCATGAACTGGCGACCAATGCGCTGAAATATGGCGAAGCCGGCAATTCCGCCAATGCGCAACGAAGTGACTGGGCGCTCAAAGTGGACTGGTCGCTGGAAGGGCGGGGGCGCGAGCGGACGCTGGCGCTGAACTGGCGAGAGGCCGGGAAGAAAAAGGTCGAGGCGCCCGCCGAGACCGGATTCGGTACCAAGCTGATCGACCTCAACGTCACGCGCGAGTTGCGCGGCACGATCAAGCGCGATTTTCAGGCCGATGGTTTGAAGGTGGAAATAAGAATTCCGCTCGCGGGCTGACGGCCAAATGGCCGCGCCGATAGCGATGGAATGTGTCCATACGTGTAAAATCCGGAGGCTGGCGTGGCCGGCCTCCGGATCGAAGTTTCGACTATCGCCGAATTAGTTGCAGCGGGCCGTGTAAATCCGGCCGTGACGGTCGCGATACTGGCAATAGCCGTTGCGCAGGTTGCGAACCAGCAAGCCCGATCCGGCACCGACAGCCGCACCGATCAGCGCACCCTTGCCGCCGCCGACCAGGCCGCCAATGCCAGCACCAATCAAGGTGCCGCCAGCCACGTCCTTCTCGGTCGAGGTGCAGCCGCTGAGAGCGGCAACCGCAACCACCGCAATAATCATCTTCCGCATTGAGTCACTCCTCACTTTGTGTCCACACTTTGGTTGGCTCCAGCAGCCATTTAGCTTAGTTGGGTCCAGCAGCCATTTAGCACGAAATGACGGCCTTTGCTGCTCGAATTTATTGTTGGCTAAGATAGTCTTTTTCTGGGCGCGCCGCCGCCGATGCCATCACCACATTGGAAATCGCCAATGATGCATTGAGGCTGCCATCGGGGCGCACATTCCAGACTATTTGATCGTAGTCATCCTCAAGTGCGGGATCGACCGCGAGGCATTTGGCGACGACATGCTGCGCCTGCCCTTGCACGTCGCCCATCGCGAATGGCCGTTCAGCGGTGCATTCATCGGCGGTCGCGAAAACACTGACGGGCACCTGCAATTCTCGGCAATCGGCCATCGAGTTCGAACAGCCGATGACCAGCAACAACGCGGCTATGTGTTCCATGACGAGATGTCCTCTCGCCGCAACAACGGCGCACATCGTCAAAAAGTTCCTGTCAGGTCACGAAGACGCGCAAATAATGACGGTGCGAGGAACTGGGTTTCCGCACGAGAGGCTGCCACCAACAAACCGGCCTGGGACCGGGGCAAGGTAGTGACATCCAGCCGAGAGCGCAGGGGAGGGCGAGCAGGACTTCGGTCAGGTCAACTGGAACAGAGCGGCCAGGAGTATTATAGCGGCCAGCGCCAGGCCGACCCCTTTGATCAAGCCGTGACGTACATGAGGGAGTGTTTCCGCGGCGGCTTCGGCATCCAGAAATTCGCCCATCGAAATACGGGCGGCCTGTTCCAATCTGTTGATGTCGGCAACCGTCAAGACATTCCTCCTCTACCGTCTGAAGTCCTGCTGCCAACAATGTCCGAAGGCTGGACAGGTTCCGGCGGTGTCTGGGTAAAAAACCATCCGCTTTTATGGTGAACGGCTGGTTAAGATCGTTGCTGCCGCAAGCCGCTCACTGGGCCTCGAAATTGCTGTGTGGGACGACGAGGCGGTATTCGAGGCGGCCATCCACGATGTCGAGGGTCGCGGTTCCGCCCAGGGATGTCGGCACCACCCGCTCCAGCGCGACGCTGCCGAAGCGCTTCTCCGTCCTCCGACCGCCATTGGCTCCGACGGCTTCGGCCCATGTCAGCGAGAGTGTAACCTCACCGGTCGCGGCGGTGTTGAGATCGGCGGTTACTTCGACGAACCCATCCGGCCGGGACAGGGCGCCGTAGCTGACCGAGTTGACGGCGAGCTCATGCATCGCCAGGCCGATATGAAGCGCGGCGTTGGGATTGAGGTAGGGATTGGCGCCCCGGAAGCGAAGGCTGTGCGGTGTGTTCGTCCCATAGCGGCCAACCTGGCTCGTCACCAGTTCATGAAGCGCCGCACCGCGCCAGTTCGAGGACGTAACCAGATCCTGGGAGGAGGCCAGGGACTGCAGCCGGCCGCGAAAGCGCGTCAGGAAGTCGCCGATGCCATCTGAATAGCGGCCGGTCTGGCTCGCGATGCTCTGGATGATCGCCAGGAGATTCTTCGAGCGATGGCTGACCTCGCGCAGCAGCGTTGTCAGTGTCTGTTCGCGCCGCTTCTGCTCGGTCGTCTCGACCATGGTGGTGACGACACCTTGCACGTCACCGGCGTCGCCCCGGTCGGCATCGACCCAAATCTGAAACCAGCGGACGCCATTCTCGACTGGAACACTGATTTCAAGGCGCTCCGGATTGCCGGTCGCAACCACATCGCGCTTGGCGGCGCTGATCCGGTCGGCCTGCGCCATCGGCAGGATGCCGTTGCCGTCGGAATTGTCCGAGGCCCAAGGCGCGCGCATGTTGCGCGCCCATACGGTCTTCATGTCGCGATCCTGATAGAGGACGGAAATGCCTGCATTGTGCAGTGCGTGGAGAAGGGCTCGGCCAAGCTGCATGCCACTTTCAGCCGGATGCAAGGCGATGACTTCATCGCTCCGTGCGCCTTCCGTTTTATCTGCAGTCCTGGAGCGCATCGGTCTATCTGTCCACCCAACTCAGGCTGAACGGCTCACTGTCGAATGGGTTCCAAAATGAAATGTCCCGAGAGCCTGCCCCTCTAAAGCGGTCCGCCGGACGGTGTCCCCTGAAGGGATACCGCCCGGCGGTGGCTGGAAACCGTTTGAGGGGTGCGGCTTCCAGTGTTCGCTCGAAGAAGTGTTCGCCCTCAGGCCCGTTTGAACAGGCCGGCCAGGAGCGAAATGACCAGGAAGGCGAGAAAGATGAAGAACAAGATCTGCGCTATACCGGCGGACGTGCCGGCGATGCCGCCGAAACCAAGCGCGCCGGCAATGATTGCCACGACGAGAAATACGAGCGCCCAGTAAAGCATGGTTCATCTCCTTCCGAATGGTGCAGGGAAAACGTGGGTGGATGCGGTTTGTTCCACCATTTGCCGAAAAAGACGATGCTTGCAAACCGTTAGAGGCGGAACCGACAGCGAAATTCAGGAATGACGGTCTCGGCTGCCAAAAGGCCGCCCGACGCATCGCGTCGAACGGCCTTTGATTTCTTGATACTCGTGCCGGAAACAGCGAACCTATGCGGCGGCCTTTGCCTGGCGGTCAAAGAACAGCGCCTGGCTGATCAGCGCCTTGACCATGTCGGGATTGAACGGCTTGGTCACCAGGAAGGCCGGTTCGGGGCGCTCGCCGGTCAAGAGCCGCTCGGGGAAGGCGGTGATGAAGATGACCGGCACCGAGGTTGACGACAGGATCTCGTTGACCGCCTCGATGCCCGAACTGCCGTCGGCGAGCTGGATGTCGGCCAGCACCATCTTCGGCCGTGTCTTGCCGAACATCGTCACTGCTTCGGCATGCGTGCGCGCCGTTCCAACCACACGATGACCGAGGCTCTCGACCATCTCCTCTATGTCCATGGCAATCAGCGGTTCGTCCTCGATGATGAGCACGTCGGTCGCCACCTGGCGGGAAATTTCATTGCTTGCCTGGGCAAGCAGTTCGGAGAATTGCTGGTCGCCGACGTCGAGAATCTCGGCCGCCTCGTCCTCGCTGAAGCCTTCGACCGCAACCAGCAGGAAAGCCTGGCGGGGCAGCGGCGCGATCGCATTGAGATTGGCGGCGGCGCGCTGCTCCCACGCCGATTGCGCCTGTTCCTGCGGTACGCGGATGGCGACGGAGGTGAACAGCTTGGCGAAAACCTTGTACAGAGCGATGCGGTCGCTCGATGCCTCAGGGAAGATGTCGACGTCGGCGATGATGGCTTCAAGCATCGCAGCGACCAGCGCGTCGCCGCTCTCTTGCGATCCCGAGACAGCGCGCGAGAAGCGGCGCAGGAATGGCAGATGCGGTGCGATGGTGGCGGATAAACTCATGGTAAAACGTCTCCCTCAGAATGACGTGATTGCCTGGATTGCAGGTCAAGCTGATTGCAAGCCCCGCTAATACAACGCGGGTTTTCCGAAAAAGTTCCGGCCGATATGGAACGAAAAGGCGGGAACGGCGTTTGGTGTCGGGATGGGCAACCAGACGAGGGTGCCGCTTGCCTTGTATTGAGTTGAGTATGAGCGGCCTAGCGCTGGGAATATAAGGGCGAAATGAAGGACATGACGAAAGATATTCTGGCTGGCGCCGAGGGCAGGCGCCGGAACGGTGTAGGTGACCCTCTGGGGCCGAACTCCGAGATCGGACGCAAACTCAAACAATATTACGACGAGCTGGTCTCCGACGATGTGCCGGATCGCTTTGCCCAGTTGCTCAGCCAGCTGGAACAGACCGAACCCGCACAGAAGAAGGACTGAGGCATGGCAGCGGTCTCCCAAGGCTTCAAGACCGATCTGCTTGGGGCAATCCCGAGCTTGCGGGCCTTTGCCGTGTCGCTGACGCAGAATGCCGACAAGGCCGACGACCTCGTCCAGGAAACGCTGGTCAAGGCCTGGGACAAGCATGAGAGCTTCCAGCCCGGCACCAATCTCAAGGCATGGCTTTTCACGATCCTGCGCAATGAATTCTATTCGCAGATGCGCAAACGCGGCCGCGAGGTTCAGGACAGCGACGGCATCATGACAGCGAGGCTCGCGGTGCATCCCGCCCAGCACGGCCAACTCGACCTCAAGGATTTTCGTGGCGCTCTCGAGCAATTGCCGGAAGACCAGCGCGAGGCCATCATTCTCATCGGCGCATCGGGCTTCTCCTATGAGGAGGCCGCCGAAATCTGCGGTTGCGCGGTCGGAACGATCAAGAGCCGCGTCAGCAGGGCCCGCACGCGCCTGCAGGAGATCCTGAAGATTTCCGGCGAGGACGAATATGGTCCCGATGCGATCTCGGCTCAGGTCACGGGGACCGCGGCGCATTGACGTAAGGTTCAGAGAGCGAATTCGGACGCAGCTGTATCGATCTTACCCCGCGGAGCCGCGTCCGTAGGCCCGAGCCACCGCTTCGACGAGATCCTCGCCTGAATAGGGTTTGGTGACCAGCCTCACCCCCGGAAAGGACGCCTTGATCTCGTCCGCATCCGAATAGCCGGAGGCAAACACGAAAGGGACGCCTGTTTCCCGCAAGCCGGCGGCGAATTCGAGCGTCGATGTGCCGCCCAGCATCAGATCGACAATGGCCGCGTCAAACTGCATCGCGACCTTTCCGCCGTCGACCTCGGCCAGGTCTCGGGCTATCACCACTTCCCGCGCACCGTGGTCGCGGCAAAGCTGCTCGACATCCATGGCGATGAGGAATTCGTCCTCCAGGACAAGAATCCGCAATCCGTCAAGCAATGTGGGCATCACAGGTGAAGGCTCCTTGAAACGCCGGGAGTCATGATCGCAATTGGGTGTGTTGTCATTTAAAAAAGACATGCCCTCAACCTGGAACTCCGATCCCGGCAAAACGTTTAAGGGTGCCTGCTGACCGGCAGGCTTTCGAAGAGGGGTCGAAATGCCAGGGCAGAACGGGCGTGCTTCATCGAGCCGGCAATATCCTTGCGAGAAATGTCCGTTACGGCCATTGCCGGTTTTCCGCGAGTTCGAAAATCAGGAACTGGCCTTCATCAGCAAGTTCAAGAAGGGCGAGCTCGCGGTCGACAAGGGCGCCACGGTGCTCGTGGAGGGGAGCCATAGCGCTCATCTCTACACTGTACTGTCCGGCTGGGCGTTCCGCTACAAGCTGTTGCCGGACGGCCGACGACAAATTCTCAACTATCTCATGCCCGGCGATCTCATCGGCCTGCAAGGCAGCGTCATGGGGGAGATGCAGCATTCCGTCGAGGCCTTGTCGCCGATGCTGCTTTGCGTTTTTGAACGCGACAATCTGCACGAACTCTACCGCAACCATCCGGGTCTCGGCTACGACATCACCTGGATCGCGTCGCGCGAAGAACGCATGCTGGACGAGAACCTGCTCAGCGTCGGCCGCCGCAGCGCGATCGAGCGTGCCGCTTATCTGATTGCCTTCATAGCCAGCCGCGCCAAGGTCGTCGGGCTGAACGGCAAGCAATCCATCCAGATTCCGATCACGCAGCAGCACATCGCCGATACGCTCGGCCTGTCGCTGGTTCACACCAACAAGACGATCCGCAAACTGATGGACCGCAAGCTGATCCTTTGGCGGGACGGTGGCTGCGAGGTGGTCGACACTGAAGGGCTCAAGCAGCTCGCCGGTTGGGAAGGGTTGGGCGAGGGCCGTCGCCCACTGATCTGACGACACGCCCTCTCGCCATGGTTTGGTGATTGGTGCGTCCGTGCGCGTTTTCGGCTAGAGCAGTTCACTGTTTCACGGAAACAGCGAATTGCTCTATCTCTTTGCTTTTTGACGTAACTCCGAAGGGAAAGTGCTACGCACCTTTCCCGGGAAAACCGCTTCACACTTTTCCTGGAGTTGCTCTAGTTTATCCCGATACCGGAACCTTGAGACGCAAGGCGCGTTTGAAATCGAGCAATCACAAGGAGTTAAGCAATGGCAACCGCCGCAGGAAAGACCGCCAACGAAGCGCGGACGAATTCGGACCTCGAAGCCGACATCAAGCAGTTGAAGGCCGATATCGACAAGCTTACCAAGCAGTTGGCCAAGACCGGCGAACACGGCTACGGCACGGCGCGCCGTGCGGCGGCCGAGGGTGTCGAGCAGTTGCGTGCCCAGGGGGAAGCGGCCTTTGACAGCCTGCGCGGCAATGCCAGGGATATCGAGGCACAGATGGTGGCGAGCGTGCGCGAAAAGCCGGTGACGTCGCTGGCGATCGCCGCGGGCGTCGGCTTCCTCTTCGCGCTGCTCGCGCGTCGCTAGATCCGCCCCAGATGGGACTGCTGGCATCCCTGCTTTCGGGTTTCGCCTCGGGTGAAACCGTGGCCGCCATACGTCGCGCGCGTACGGCGGCCATCATCTATGCGCTTGCCGCGCTGGCGGCTTTGTGCGGTCTCGGCTTTCTGGTCGGGGCAGCCTATATCTGGGCCGCGGCCCGCTATGGATCGTTCGCGGCGGCGCTTGGCTTCGGTGTCGGCTTCCTGGTGATCGCCGGCCTCGTTCTTCTCGTCCATCGCTTGATGTCCGGCGCCCGCGCCCGCCGCGAGGCGCGGCGGCGCAACGCCGATATGAAGGCGATCGGCATCACGGCCGCACTTGCCGTGCTGCCGGCCTTGCTCAAGGGAAAGGGCGGCCTCGGCGTGGTTCTGGGCCCGGCCGTGGCGCTCGCCGCCTATGCCATATACCGCGAGAATACGAAGCCCGACGATCCGGATGGCGGGCACGAGACATGACGCCGCCGCTCTGATCCTCGATAGGATCCGTCACTTGGACAGATCTTCCAGCGGCATCGATATTTCGGCGAAGACGCCTTCGGGCCGGAATTCATGGGTGACTTCGCTTGAAATGACCTTGGCCAGGCTGCGGCGGATGAGAATCGAGCCGAAGCCGTGGCGCTGCGGCGGGGCGACTTCAGGGCCGCCGCTTTCGCGCCAGGTCAGCACCAGGCGCCGGTCGCCCTTCCTGCCTTGTGTCTTCCAGCCGAGGTCAACCTTGCCCGATGCAACCGACAGCGATCCATATTGCAGCGCATTGCTGGCCAGTTCGTGCAGGATGAGCCCGAGGCCGACGGCCTGGTCGGGCGACAGCAAAAGGTCGGCGCCGGAGATGGTGATACGCGGCTGGTCGTCGGTGTCAAAGGGCCTGATCTCTATCTGGACGAGTTCGCGGATGCCGATGCCACGCCACTCGCGATCGGACAAGAGATTGTGGGCGATGCCCAATGCCTGAAGCCGGGCGCCAAAGGCGTCTAGGAATTCGCTCGGCTGGCGGGCATGACGCACGGTCTGCGTCGCCAGCGCCTGGACGGTCGCCAGCGTGTTCTTGACGCGATGGTTGAGTTCGCGCAGCAGGAGCCGCTGCCGCTCTTCGCCGAGCTTGCGTTCGGAAATGTCGTAGTTGACGCCAAAGATCAGCGTCGGCTTGCCGTCGCCGTCGCGCTCGATGACGCTGCCGCGCGTGGCCACCCAGCGCGGCGGATGAAAGTCCTTCACCCGGTATTCGCCGAAATAATCGTCGCTGCCGGTCAAGGCGTCACGAAAGCGGGTTTCGGTCTGATAGACGTCGCGCGGATCGATGGCGGTCAGGATGTCGCGTGCCCGCAGCCGGGTCGAACGCGGCAGGTTGAACAATTCCGACAATCGCACATCGCACTCGATGATGTCCGTGCGGACATCCCATGCCCAACTGGCAAGCGACGCCGCATCGAGCGCGATGGCACGCCGCTTCTCCTCGCGCGCAAGTGCTGCCTCGGCGATGGCACCGCTGCGGGTCGCGTCCTTCAAGGCGAACAGGCTGGCGGCGAGTCCTGCCAGCGTCTTCAGCTGGTCGAGCTTGGCCTGTGACGGAAAGGCATGTGGCTTGCGGTCGAGCACGCACAGCGTGCCGATCCTGGCGCCTGCCACGAGCATCGGCGCGCCAGCGTAGAAACGCACATGGTGCTTGCCGGTGACCAGCGGATTGGCCTTGAAGCGAGGGTCTGTCGTCGCGTCGGTCACCACCATGGGATCGTCGCCGGCTGCGATGGCGTGGGCACAGAAGGAGATGTCGGTCGAGGTTTCGGTCTCGTCGAGCCCAAAGCAGGACTTGAACCATTGCCGCTCGACATCGACGAGCGTCACCAGGGCGACCGGCACCTGCATCACGGATGCGGCAAGGCCGGTGATGCGGTCGAAATCCGGGTCGGCCGCCGTATCCAGCATCTCCAGCCCGTGCAGCACGGCCAGCCGGTCTTGGTCCTCTATCGAGCGCGCGACCTCGGCCGGCAGGCTCGTCCCTATTTCCGCCTTGCTATTCACCCCAATCCCCAATGCCCATGCCGGTCTTCGCCGTCTTGCCAAACCACCGACCCGCTACGGGCTCGCTTTCCCGGAACCATCCTAGCAGGGAACCGTTACCCGACCGTGTTTTGCCGAGTGCGCCAACAGGCGCAGAACGAAACAAGGATCGGCCATGACCAAGATCATTCCTGAAGACAAAGCGCGACAGGGCCGATGGGGCTGGCACGGCCTGCGCATCCTGATCGCCGCGCTGCTGCTGGCTATCGCTGCCTGGGGCATCGCCGAAATCTATGGTGAGGTGGCCAAGACACCGGCGACGCAGCAGGGAAGCGCGCCGAGCGGCTAGGGCAATTGCGGGAAAGGCGTGAAGCGGCTTTCCGTCCGGGATGGCGTCAAGACAATGCTCCGGATTTTCGGCCGTCATGGTTGGGGATCGCATCAGGCGGCCTTTGCCTCGGCGATGCTGGCGGGCACCAGGACGTTCAACGCACAAGGCTTGATCTCGATGGTGGTTTCACGATCAAGCCGGACCAGTTCACCATCCATGACGGCGCGGAACTTCCTGCTGCCGGAATGGATTTTCAGGACAGTGCGGTCGGACTGATGGATTTCGACATGTTCATTGTCGCGCCATTTGCCGCGCGCCACGTTGAAGAGGAACTTCACCAGTTCGGCACGCTGCTGCGCCACCGTGACGTAGATGCCCAGCACGCCGCCCGAAGGGTTGTCCGCATAGGGAAGGTGGCCCTCGCCGAACAGATTGTTGGTGACGCCGATGCCTGTTATGCGCGCCGTCATCTCGGCGTCCCCGATGCCGAGCGTCACGTTCATCGCAGGCGGGTTCTTGATCGTCGCCCACGCCGCCTTGGCCGAAGCTCCGATCTTGCCCAGGCGCGACCCGAATTCCATGCCTTGGCGCAGTTGCACCATCTTGGCATGCATGCCGATCGAGAACTGATGGACGAAGGGTTGGCCATTGGCCGTGGCCATGTCAACCGCGATGATCTCGCCGTCGGCGAAGGATTCCAGCGCGGCGTCAAGCGACTGCGGAATGCCGAGACCGCGTGCGAACAGGTTCATGGTGCCGGCCGGCAATATGGCAAGTGCCTTCTTCTTGCCCATCAGCCTGGCGGCCGCGGCTGAAATAGTTCCGTCACCGCCACCGGCGAGCACTACATCGACGGTGCGGCGCGAGGCAGCGCTGTCGAGGGTTTCCACAACGTCCTTGCCGGCAACGACATCGATGCTGAGAGAATGGCCTGCCGTCTCCAGCGTCTGGCGCATCCTGTCGGAAAGGGCGGCGAGGTCGGTTGTGCGCAAGGTGCCACCGTCCCGGTTCAGCACCGCCGCAAATTTCATGCCCCGCTCCGTCTGTCAGCCAAAATGTGCCGGGCGAGCCCAGCCGCAGGCTGAAACGTGACGGTACGGGAAAGGTTCCATTCGAACGATGCAATTCAGCGCATGGTCTCAGGCCGCCGTGCAACCGCTCCGTGTTTTTTCGCCGCCGGATCCAGGCCAATTTTGTCGGAACAACAGCATGGTCACGACGTTGTGAACCCGTAGAGATGCCACGCCCGATCTTCCCAGCGACGGTTCAATCGGGCGCGGCGTGCACGAAATCATGCACGAGGAGAGACTATCATGATCCGCACCCTTTTTGCCACGACCGCACTCGCAACGCTGATCGCGACCGGCGCCTTCGCACAGAGCGCGACGACTCCGGTTCCGGCGGACGCCCCCGCCGTTCAGGAGCCGGCCGCAGCCGCTCCGGTGCCGCGCGCCGAAGGCAGCATCGTCACCAACATCATCGGCGAATCCGTCTATAACGGCACGGGCGACGACGCCGAGAACATCGGCAAGGTCAGCGATGTCGTCTTCGACAAGGATGGCATGGCGAAATCCGTCGTCATCGGCGTCGGCGGCTTTCTGGGCGTAGGCGCGAAAAATGTCGCCTTCGACTACGACAAGCTGCAGTGGGCCGAGAAGAATGGCGACCGCTGGCTGGTTGCCCAGACAACCAAGGAAGAACTGACGGCGCATCCGGAATTTGACAGCAAGCCCTATGGGCCCGCGCCGGCGCCAGCCGCTTCGACGGATGCGACAGCTCCCACGGCCCCCGCGACAACGGATACAGCGCAGAAACCTGTCGACATGAATGCCACCCCGGCTGAGCCGGTGAAGCGCGCCGACGGCAACCTTGCCACCAATATCATTGGTGAGACCGTCTACAACGGCACCGGTGACGACGCGCAGAATATCGGCAGTGTCAACGACATCGTGCTGTCCAAGGAGGGCAAGGCCGAATCCCTGGTTATCGGGGTGGGTGGGTTTCTTGGCCTAGGCGCCAAGAATGTCACCTATGATTTCGGCAAGGCACAGTGGGCCGAGAAAAACGGCGACCGCTGGCTGGTGGCGCAGACGACAAAGGAAGAGTTGCAGGCGCAGCCGGATTTCAACCGCAAGGCCTATGATCCGGTGCCGGCAACCACGGCTTCCAACGAGCCCGCGGCGACAGCACCGGCCACGACCACGGCTCCCGCCGCCGCTCCGGCGGACAAGACAGCCGAGGCTCCGGTCGCGACGGCTCCCGACCAGACGCAGACGGCTGCCATCGACAAGTCCACGCTGACCGCGATGCCGGTTGGTGAGATCAAGGCCGACGACCTCAAGGGCACCACGGTCTACGGCGCCAATGATGCCAAGGTCGGCGAGATCGGCGATGTCGTGCTGACGCCCGACAACAAAACCGATGCCGTGATCGTCGACGTCGGCGGCTTCCTCGGCATCGGCGGGAAGGAGGTCGCGGTTGGCCTGGATAATCTCAAATTCATGACCGACAAGGACGGCAAGAAGTATCTCTACACGACCTTCACCAAGGAACAGCTGCAGGCGCAAACCGCCTATGACAAGGGCAGCTATACCGAGAAGCGCGACCAGCAGCGGATGATTGTGAGGTAGGGCAGTAGGGCAGTAGGGCAGTAGGGCAGTAGGGCAGTAGGGCAGTAGGGTGCGGCGTCGGTGCTGGTATATCCAAACATACTGCCTTACTGCCTTATTCCCCTATTGCCTTACTGACATGGCCAACCACGCCATTTTCCGTCAATTCCGCCAGCGCCAGTGACTGGTCGAGATGTTCGGCCCGCCAGGCGAGAAGCCGCTCGGCGAATTCCAGACGGGTGGACAGATGTGCGGGGCTGTTGGCGAGGTTGGTCAGTTCGCCCGGGTCCGCCTCGATGTTGAAAAGCAACGGCGGCAAGCCGCCGCCAAAATGCACGTATTTGAATTTCTTGGTCCGGATGACCGCCAGGTTGCACTGGCGAGAGTCAATGCCGAAAGCCGCTTCGGCCTCGCCGCCCGCGATCGAGCGGAAGTCGAATTCCCAGTGCGCGGCATCGCGCCAGCTGGCCGGGGTTCCGCCGCTCAGGAATGGTTTCAGCGAACATCCGTCGAGATGCGGTTTGGGCGGCTCGCCAAGCAGGTCCACAAGCGTGGGCAAGATGTCCACCGCTTCGGTGAAGCGATCGATGCTGGTGCCGGCAGCCTTGCGATGTCGCGGATCGCGAATGATCAGCGGAATGTGGTAGCTGCCGTCGAAATAGCCGCCCTTGCCCAGCATGAAATGATCGCCCATCATTTCGGCGTGGTCCGAGGTGAGAATGATGATGGTGTCGTCCCAGGCGCCTGAAACCTTGACTGCCTGCCAGATGCGGCCAAGCTGTGCGTCGACCTCCGAAATCATGCCGTAGTAAATCGCCCGGATGCGGCGGAAGTCATCCTCGCTCCAGTCGTGCACCCTGCCTGTCGCGCCGGGACGGAACTTAGCGCGTTTCTGGCGGCTAAGATCATAGGCGAGATAGGGATGGCTCTGAGCTTCAGCCCGCCAACTCTCCGCCCGGTGGAACGCCGGGCCATCGGCCGGATCATATAGCGTGTTGTAGGGCTCCGGGACGATGAAGGGTGGATGCGGACTGATGAAGGAGAGATGCGCGAACCAGGGCGTGGCCTGCTCCTGCTCGCCGAGCCAGCGGATGAACTCGCCGGCAAGGAAAGCCGTCGGCGTATGGTCTTTCGAATAGATTGGCGGTGCCTCAGTCACCGCGTCGGCGTCGCCTTCCTCGTCTACGGGACGATGGATGTCGGGAGATCCGGCGCTAGCATCGATGCCGCGCAGCTTCAGCCAGGACAGCCATTGCTTCTGGTGCTCGGGCAGCAGTTGGCGCACCGTGAATCCAGGCAGTACGCCTTCATAGCTTTTCAGCCTCGGATCGCCTGAACTCATGAGGCGCGGATCGAGCGACACGTCGGTGTAACCGAACAGGGTCGGATCGTAGCCGAGGCCGCGCGCGTGCAGAGCGATGTTGCCGTGGCGGGCGTCAAGTGGCGAGCCGTTGCGGCAGACCCGGTTGTTCATCTGGTAGAGGCCGGTGTAGAGGCAGGCACGGGCCGGCGAACAGGGCGCCGCGCCGCCATAGTGCCGCTTGAACAGCACGCCTTCCGCAGCCAGTGCATCGGCATTCGGCGTCTTGACAACGGAGTGGCCGGCGGCCGACACGCAATCGCCGCGCCACTGGTCGCAAGTGATCAGGAGAACGTTGGGGCGCCTGGCTTTTCCTGTCACTCGCGATACCTTTCGCTGTATGTTCGACGCCGCTCATGGAAACGATTTCCGGCAATGGCGCAAGGCCGCTCTCGTTAGCTAATTGGTGAACAAATCTCTTTTGATTGTTCACTTTTACAGCACAGTCCATTCTGCGTTTGCCGCCTTTGCCGCAAGCGGTGGTGTCCTCATATTGGCGTGGACAGCGGCGAGGGCCGCACAAACACAAGGGAAGGAGCAAGACAATGCTCGACCAGATCAAGGGCCTCCATCACGTCACCTCGATGGCTGGGGATGCGCGCCGGAACAATGATTTCTTCACCCACAAGCTCGGCCTGCGCCGGGTCAAGAAGACAGTCAATTTCGACGCGCCCGACGTATACCATCTCTATTATGGCGACGAGGTCGGCACGCCCGGTTCGGTGATGACCTATTTTCCGTTTCCCAACATCGGCAAGGGCCGCCGCGGCGTCGGCGAAGTCGGCACCACTGTCTACTCCGTGCCGCAAGGCACGCTCGCCTATTGGGAAAAGCGCTTCGCCGACGAAGGCGTGGCGGATGTCTCCCGCGAGGAGAGCTTTGGTGAGAAACGGCTCAGATTTGCGGGCCCCGACGGCGACGGTTTCGCGCTCGTCGAGGCCAAGGCCGATAGCCGTGCGCCCTGGGTCAAGGGCGGTATTCCGGCCGACGAAGCGATCCGTGGCTTCCATTCGGTCGCGCTTCGGCTGAAGGATGGCGGCGCCACCGAAGAGCTCTTGAAATTCATGGGCTACGAGGAGATCGAGAAGTCGGGCAATGTCAGGCGGCTGGCCGTGAAGAACGGCAATGGCGCCGATGTCGTCGATATCGAATCGCTGCCGACCGCGGCCTTCGCCGATCTCGGCGCCGGCTCTGTCCACCATGTCGCCTTCGCCGTCGAGAACCGCGCCAAGCAGCTCGAAGTGCGCAAGGCGTTGATGGATACGGGTTATGGAGTGACACCGGTGATCGATCGCGATTACTTCTGGGCGATCTATTTCCGCACGCCGGGCGGCGTGCTGTTCGAAGTCGCCACCAACGAGCCGGGGTTCGACAGGGACGAGGACACCGCGCATTTGGGCGAAGCGCTGAAGCTGCCGACGCAGCACCAGCATCTGCGGCCCTATCTCGAACAGCATCTGCAGAAGCTGGAAGGCTGAGACCATGAGCAAGGACGCTTACATCCACAAGGTGCTGCCCGGTTCGCCGGGCGGCCCCATGCTTTTCGTCTTCCACGGCACCGGCGGCGACGAGAGCCAGCTTCTGTCGCCGGGGCGCGATCTCATGCCCCAGGCCACCATCATCTCGCCGCGCGGCGATGTGTCGGAACACGGCGCGGCGCGCTTCTTCCGCCGCACCGGTGAAGGCGTCTACGACATGGACGACCTTGCGCGAGGGACGAGCAAGATGGCTGAATTCGTCAAGGCGCATGTCGAAGCAGCCCATGTCGGGGCGGCAAAGCCGTCGGCGGTGCTCGGCCTCGGCTATTCCAACGGCGCCAACATCCTGGCCTCGGTGGTGTTCGCCGAGCCTGCACTGTTCGACGCCACGGTGCTGATGCATCCGCTGATCCCGTTCGAACCGAAGGTGGAAGGCAGCCTCGCCGGCCGACACATCCTGCTGACCGCCGGTAAGCGCGATCCGATCTGCCCGCCGAACCTGACGACGCGGCTCGAAGCCTATTTGCGTGCCGACGGCGCCGATGTCACAGTGGAGTGGCACGAAGGCGGGCACGAAGTGCGGCCAAATGAAATCGAAGCGGCGCGGCGGCTCTTTGCCGGTGTCGCTCAAGGAGTTTAGAAATGCCCGACCAACTGCCTGAGATCGAATTGGAAGACCGCGGCTCCAAGGGCCGCTATGTCCTGCGCGGCCCCGGTGGCGCCGAGGCCGAGATGACCTTCACCAAGATCGGCGAGCACCAGATCATCATCGACCACACGGAAGTGCCGGACGCGTTTCGCGGCCAGGGTGCCGGACTTCGGCTGGTCACCCGCGCCGTCGAGGACGCGCGCGCGGCGGGCAAGAAGATCATCCCGCTTTGCCCGTTCGCCAACGCCCAGTTCCGCCGCCATCCGGAATGGGCCGACGTGCTGAAGCAGTAGCGAGCCGCACTTCGTCGACAGGCGGCAGCGGGGGGATAAAGGGGCAACTCCCGCTGCCGGTTGGCTTTGTCATTTGCCGCGACCGGATATCTTGCCTAGATATGATATCTCGCCGTGCCGACAAACGAACTGAATGATCCCCTGATGACCGAAACAGACCTCGTCCCCGTCTTCGACGGCCACAACGATACGTTGCTGCGCCTTTATCAGTCCAAGAACGCGGACGTCGAAAAGCTGTTCATCGAGGGGAAATCGGGCGGTCATATCGACCTGCCGCGCGCGAAAGCCGGCGGCTTTGCCGGCGGCATGTTCGCGATCTTCCCACCCCCGGTCGAGAAGGCCAGGCGAAGCGCCGTGCCATTGGCGCCCAGCGACAGCGAGCCGCTGCCGCCGGAGGTGCCGCGCGCCGATGCGCTCAATTCGACGATTGCGATGGCTTCGATCCTGTTCCGGCTGGAAAGGGCCGGGGCGCTTGCCGTCTGCCGCAGTGCCGGCGACGTGCGCAACGCCATGGCGCAAGGCACGATTGCGGCAGTCTTCCACATCGAGGGCGTCGAGGCGATCGATCCCGAACTCACCATGCTCGATGTGCTGCATGCCGCCGGCCTGCGTTCGCTTGGCATCGTCTGGAGCCGTCCAAATGCCTTTGGCCACGGCGTGCCGTTCCGCTTTCCGTCCTCGCCGGACACGGGCCCGGGCCTGACCGATGCCGGCAAGGCGCTGGTCAAGGCCTGCAACGAGCTGAAGATCATGATCGATCTTTCGCATCTCAACGAAAAAGGCTTTCGCGATGTCGCTGGGCTCAGCGATGCGCCGCTGGTCGCCACGCATTCCAACGTGCATGCGATATGTGGCCACTCGCGCAATCTGACCGACTGGCAGCTCGGCGCGATCCGCGAGTCCGGCGGCATGGTCGGGCTGAACTTCGCAACCGGATTCCTGCGCGAGGACGGCCGCATGAATGCCGATACCAGCCTCGACATCATGGTGCGCCATGTCGATTCCCTGCTGCAGGCACTGGGCGAGGATGGTGTCGGCCTCGGCTCGGATTTCGACGGTGCCATGATCCCGGCCGTCATCGGCGACGTCGCCGGCCTGCCGAAGTTGATCGATGCGCTGGCCGAGCGTGGTTTTGGCCGGGCGCTGATCGAGAAGATCGCTTACCGCAATTGGTTGAGCATGCTTGAGCGCACGATAGGTTGAGGCGACAATTGTGGACGATCGAGATTGAGGCGCCCCAAACGTCGTCATCCTAGGGTCTGCGCGCGTCGCTTCGCTTCCTGCTCCGCCCCAGAATGACGAGTGATGGGAAAGCCTAAGCACCCATCCTTTTGAGCCAATCCTTACCGACGCCGCGATCGCGGATGATCGGCAGCGGATCTTCAGAATCAAGCCGCGCGCAGATGCGGTAGACCTCGAGCGTCTCGGCGCTCATCTCGTCGCGCTTGTAGAAGAACATGGCGGCGGCGTAGCGGGTGCGGCCCGACCATTTTTCGCCGAGCGGCGTGTTGACCAGCTCCCACTGCTCGGCGGCCTCCAGTTCCGCGTCGTCGGCCATGGTCAGAAATCCGCCGGCGGATTGGCGGTGCGGCGGTCGAGTTTTATAAAGGGCCGCGCCACCACCTTGGCTCGCTTCATCAGCTTCTGATATTGCAGCTCGCGCATGGCGTAGATCTCGACCCAGAGGTCGTCCACAATGGTATCACCATAGGGCCGCGCCAGCGAGGCGATGGCGATGTTGCGCTTGGCCATCGGCGACCACATGGCGGCGCTGACCAGGCCAACCTCCTGGCTTTTCTTGTGGTAGACGATGGCGTGTTCGGCGGGGATGTTGCCTTCGATCTCCAGCCCGACCAGCACATGGCGCAGCTTGCGTTTGGCGCGCGCTTCGAGAATGGCGCGGCGGCCGTTGAAGTGGCCTTTCTCCGGATCGATCATGAAGCCGAGCCCGATCTCGTCTGGCATGCGCAGGCGATCGGCGCGGATGGCATGTTCGGCGGTGGTGAAGTCGGCATTGGCAACGATCAGCCCGGCCTCGAGCCGTGCGCGGTTCAGCGCGGTGTAGCCGATGGCACGGATGCCGCGCAGTTCGCCCGCCGCCATCAGCCGATCCCACAGGCTCAGCGCCTTGTCGGCGGTCACAAACAACTCGTAGCCGAGATCGCCGGTGAAGCCGGTGCGCGAGATGGTGACGGTGCCGCCGTCATGGGCGAACTCGGCGAGGTCGAAGATCTTCAGTCTCTCGACGCCGGTGAAGCCGGCATCGCGCAGCACGGCGAAGGAGGTTGGCCCCTGCAGGGCGAGCCCGGCGACGGCCTCGGTTTCTTCCTCGACGGTGACGTCGAATCCAATGGCGCTGTCCAGTAACCAGGGCAGATGCCGCTCCTGCGAACACAGGCGAAAGCGCGTCGGCGACAGGCGAAACAGCGTGCCGTCGTCGAGGACAAAACCTTCGTCGTCACACCAGGCGGTATAGTGGACACGGCCAGGTCTCAGCTTGGTCACGTCGCGCAAGGTCACGCGGTCGAGAAGGGCCTCGGCATCCGGCCCCTCGATCCGGTATTTGGTCATCGGCGAGATGTCGAACAGCGCCGCCTGGCTGCGGATGGCGAAATATTCCAGCTCCTCGTCCCACAGCGAATGCGGCGCGCGGTAGCCTGCCCAGTTGTACCAGTCCTCAGTCCTGGCCAGCGTATCGAGGCGCGGCTGGAACGGGGTGCCGAGGCGCAGCGTGCGGAAATGGCCTTGCGCGGCGATGTGTGCGGAAACGGCCGCACTGGCGGTCTTTGCAACGGGCTTCTTCCTGGTTGCCTGGGTCATGACCTACCTCTTCATCGCAATGATGCGCCGCGCGGCATTGAGGCCGGGTGCGCCGGAGACACCGCCACCGGGATGCGAGCCGGCACCGGCCAGGAACAATCCTTCAAGCGGCGTGTCGTAGCCGGACCAGCCCGAAACTGGACGCGAGATCAGCATCTGGTCGGCCTGCAATTCGCCGTGGTGCCAGTGGCCGCCTGGCATGCGATAACGCGTCTCGATATCGGCCGGCGTCAGCAACTCGGCATGGACGACGCTCTTGCCGATGCCGGGCGCGTAAGCCTCGAGCTGCGCCATGACAGCCTTGAGGAATTTCGGCTTGCCGGCAGCCCAACCTTCTTTCAACGCATAGGGCGCGTATTGCACCACAGCCGACAGCACACAGGCTCCGGCAGGTGCCAACGATGGATCGGCGAGACTGGGCAGGGTGATCTCCATGACCGGCTCGGGTGAGAACTCGCCATACTTGGACGGATTGAAGGCGCGTTCGACATGATCGGGCGAAGGCGCGATGACCAGCCTGCCCTTGTGGCCGGCGGCATCGACGCCGGCGAATTGCGGTGGCCGATCGAGCGCCAGATTGAGTTTCGCCGCGTCGCCTTTCATCCGAATGTTCTTCACCTTGCGCACGAAGCCGGTGTCGAGCTCGCGGGGCCCGACAAGGTCGAGGAAAGTTGTCGCCGGATTGATGGCGGAGATGACCGTCCTGGCGCGCAGCTCCTCGCCGGTGTCGAGCGCGACGCCGACGGCACGGCCTTTCTCGACGATGATCTTTCCGACGGGCGCCGATGTCCGGACGGTGACGCCGGCCATCTCCGCCGCCGCGCGGATGGCGGCGACAACGGCGCCCATACCGCCTTGCGGCAGCATCTGTGCGCCGGACGCACCGCCGATCTCGCCGGCGAGGCGATAGTAGAGGCCGAGCAGCGAGGTCGGCGAGCGCGGGCCGAGATGGCTGCCGAGTGTCGCATCGAAGGCGAGCAGGCCTTTCAGCCTGTCGTCCGCAAGCTGCTCGTCGAGCAGGTCGGCGACGTTCATCAAGAGCACGCGCAGGAAGTCGCGCATGTCTTCCTTGCCGAGTTTTTTCAGCGCCAGCGCGGTCTGGCCGAGTGACGCGGTCTCGAGCAGCGACATGCCGGCGAGATCGGGCGCGCGGCGCGACAAGAAAGGTTTCAGGATGCCGGCATAGCGCAGCAATTGCGCACGCAGTTCCTTCCAGGCGGATTGCTCGGACGCGCTGGCGCCGGTCAGCACCTCGCCATAGGCGCCATGCAGCATCAGCGCTGGGCCGTCTTTCGACAGCGCCACTGACGGCAGGAAGTCGGCGCGGGCGACTTTTAGCCCGTGCTTCTCCAGCTCCAGCGTCTTCACCACGTCAGGATGCAGACGGTTCAGCACATGGGCGATCGATGAGACGCGAAAGCCCGGCGCGAACTCCTCGGTGCGCGCCGCGCCGCCGGTTTCGCTGCCCGCTTCCAGCAGGAGCACCTTGCGGCCGGCTTTCGCCAGCGTGGCCGCGGCGACGAGACCGTTGTGGCCGCCGCCGATGACGAGCACATCCCATTTTGGTGCATCAAATGACGTCATGGGCAGGGCTCATATGCGAGGTGGATTTGGCGAGATCGCGCAGGATTTCGGCGGCGGCATTGCGGCCGGGCGCGCCCATGACGCCGCCGCCGGGATGGGTAGAGGAGCCGCACATATAGAGCCCGCCGACCGGCGAGCGGTATTGCGCGTAGCCCGGCACCGGGCGATTGAACAGAAGCTGGTCGAAGGTCAGTTCGCCCTGGAAAATGTTGCCTTCGGTGAGGCCGACCTCGGCTTCGATCTCGCGCGGCGTGCGCACCTCCATGTGGATGATGCGGTCGCGGAAGCCCGGCGAATACTCTGATATCTGCGCAATCACGCTCTCGGCGAAGCCGTCACGATCGGCATCGGTCCATTCGCGGCCGTTCACCTTGGGCGGCGCGTATTGCACGAAGCAGCTCATGAAATGCTTGCCCGGCGGCGCCATGGTCGGATCGAGCGTCGTCGGGATCACCATGTCGAGGAAAGGGTCGGCCGACCAGCGCCCGGCCTTCCAATCGTCATAGGCGCGCTCCATGCGTTCCATCGAATCGGTGAAGTGCATGTCGCCGCGATAGACCGGCGAATCCTTCGGCAGCGCCGGGAATTCGGGCAGCGAATCGAGCGCGATGTTGACCTTGCCGGAGGAACCGCGGATCTTGAAGTTCCTGACCCGACGCAGGAAAATGTCGGGCAGTTCCTTTTCCTCGACCAGCTTCAGGAAGGTGCGCTTCACGTCGGCATTGGAGACGACGAGCTTGCCGTAGATCTCCTCGCCGCCTGCCAGCACCACGCCTTTGGCTTTGCCGCGTTGGACCAGCACATGGTCGACCTCGGCGCCGGTGCGGATGGTGCCGCCCGAGGCCTTGAACGACGCGGCCAGCGCCTTGGTGACCGCGCCCATGCCGCCGCGCGCATAGCCCCAGGCGCCGACCGAGCCGTCGACCTCGCCCATATAGTGGTGCAAGAGCACGTAGGCCGTGCCGGGCGACATCGGCCCAAGCGCCGTGCCGATGATGCCGGACAAAGCGAAGTTGGCCTTGATGACATCGGTCTCGAAATACTCGTCGAGAAATTCCGAGATCGACATGGTCCAGAAGCGCAGCGTCAGCGCCATTTCTTCCGCCGACAGGCCGGCAAACTTCCTGCCGAGATAAAGCAACTCGCCGAGGTCGCGCGGCTTGAGGCTGGTCGGGTCGGGCGCGGTGCGCATCAAGAGCGGCTGGATGAAACGGCACTGCCGCGTCACGTCGCGGGCGTAGCGATCATAGGCTTCGGCGTCGCGTTTCGAGAAGCGGGCGAATTCGCGCCGGTGCGCATCATGGTCGCGATAGTTGGCGAGGTAGTCGCCGTCGCGGGTGAACACCGCGCCGCCCTCATAGGAAATGACCTGCAGGCCGAAGCGCGGCAGTTCGAGGTCGCGCATGATTTCGGGGCGGAACAGCGAACAGACATAGGAGCAGTTGGAGTAGAGGAAGCCGGGTGTCAGCTCGCGGCTGGTGGCGGCACCCCCGACCCAGTCGTTCTTCTCCACCACCAGCACGTCGAGCCCGGCGCGCTGCAGATAGCAGGCGTTGACCAGGCCGTTGTGTCCGCCGCCGATGACGATCGCGTCCCAAGCTTTCATTGTGGCCCAGTCTCTTTGTTCCTGCGCAATTCCCAGGGGAAAGAGCTGTGCGGTTTCCCGGAAAACCGCTCATGCTTTTCCTGGAATTGCCCTGTACGACCCGCTGTTCATTTTTGCGTGATCTGTTCCCGAATATGCGGAATTTGGCATGGTATCGGCTGTTTTGTCCAGCCATTCTGAATGAATGTTCAACAAACGATGTTGCGTTTTCCCGGGCATGCGCTAGGCTTTGCCGGCGTTCGAACTGGGCAATCATCGATTGGGGATCGAGGGCTGATGATCGAAACGGCAGATGCCGAGCCGGAGTATGACGACACCGCGATCCGCTTCCTCGAGGCGCTGTGGGGCGAGGGCTACCTGTCGCCGGGCGGCCCTGATGAGGTCGACCGGGTGGTCGAAGGGCTTTCGCTCAAGGGCAAGACGATCCTCGATATCGGCTGCGGCTCCGGCGGCATCACCTTGCATCTGGTCGAGCATCACGGCGCCGCCCACGCCACCGGCTTCGATGTCGAACAGCCGGTGATCGAAGCAGCCAGACGGCGAGCCGCGGCGCGTGGCTTCGCAAATCGCGCCAGCTTCGTTCAATCGTCTCCCGGACCGCTGCCTTTCTCCGATCGCTCCTTCGATGTCGTCTTCTCCAAGGACGCGCTGCTGCATGTGCCTGACAAGGACGCGTTGTTCGCCGAGATTTTTCGCGTGCTGAAACCGGGCGGCGTCTTTGCCGCCTCCAACTGGATGATTGGGCATGACGGCGAACCCTCGCCTGAGATGAAGGCTTATGTCGCGGCGGAAGGTCTGTCCTTCACCATGGCATCGCCGGCGCGCTATGCGCAGGCGATGCGAAGCGCGGGCCTTGCCGACATCACCGTCAGGGACCGCAACCCCTGGTACCGGGAGGTGGCGCGCGGGGAACTCGCACGGCTCAAGGGACCGCTCTACGCCCGAGCCGCGGCCGCGGTGGGCGCGGCCTATGTCGACAAGAACATCAAGACCTGGGAGGCAATGCAGAAGGTGCTTGACAGTGGCGAGCACCGTCCCACTCATCTGCGCGGTTGGAAGCCGGTTGGATAGCCGGCAATGCTGGAGACCGTCACATCCATGAAGACTTCCGAGGCCAGGGACGTTCTCGCCGAAACGACGCGAAAGAGCGACGCCGAAAAGCGCGGCCGCAAGGCTTCGAAGGAGGTCCGTCAATTGCAGCTGATCGAGGCAACGATCGATTCCTTGGCCAGGCGTGGCTACGCCGAGACGACGATGGCCGATGTCGCCGATGGCGCGGGCCTCTCGCGTGGCATCGTCAACTTCCATTTCGAGAGCAAGGAAAAGCTGCTGATCGCGACCCTGCAGCATATGTATGACGAGTACTCGGCGCATTGGCGCGCCGCGCTGCAGAAGGCAGGCGACGATCCGGCACGACAGCTGCAGCAACTGGTGTGGGCCGATTTCGACCGCTCGATCTGCAACAAACGCAAGCTGGCCGCCTGGCTGGCCTTTTGGGGCGAGGCCAAGTCGCGGCCCACCTATCAGGCGCTGAGCAGTTCGCGCGATAATTATTACCAGCAGGTCTTCATCGATCTCTGCACGGCGCTCAAGCAGAGCGGCGCGTATGCCTATGAGCCGCAGGTGATGGCGCTGGCGCTGTCGGCCATGCTGGAAGGGCTGTGGCTGCGGCTGATGATGGGCACCGAGGACACAACGCGCGAAACAGCCTTGCAGGCGGCCAATGCTTTTTTGGCCGCTGCCTTCCCGAAGCACTACGGTTAGCAACAGCCGGCCGCCAAGACCGGCAAGACCAAAAGAGGATGGAACAGCATGAAGAAACTTAGCCGACGCCTGACATTGACATTGGCGCTGGGCGGCGCGCTTGCGGCTTCGGCGGCAGCGTTCGCCGTCGCCGCGGACAAGGACCTGATCGTGTTCGACTGGTCCGGCTACGAGGACCCGAGCTTCCACCCGAAATATGTCGAGAAGAACGGCGATTCACCGACCTTCGCCTTCTTCGGCGACGAGGACGAGGCGTTCGAGAAGGTCCGTTCCGGCTTCAAGGCCGATCTCGGTCACCCCTGCTCACAGAGCGTGACGAAGTGGCGCGAAGCCGGGCTGCTGCAGCCGCTCGACACCTCGAAGATCGCGGGCTGGAAGGACCTCAATCCCGGCATCATGGCGATGAAAAACCTCGCCACGACCGATGACGGCAAGGCCTGGTTCATGCCGTGGGATTGGGGCAACACGCAGCTCACCTACAACTCCTCCAAGATCGACGCCAAGGACGTGCAGTCGCTGAAGGCGTTCGCCGATCCGAAGTTCAAGGGTCGGGTGTCGATCGGCGACAATGTCGACGACGCCTATGCGCTGGCGAGCCTTGCCATCGGCCTGCGGGACTGGACCACGATGACGGACGACCAGTTCAAGCAGGCGTCCGACTTCCTGCGCCAGGTGCACAAGAACGTCCGTTCCTACTGGACCGACACCACCGATATCGTCCAGTTGCTGTCGGGCGGTGAGGTCGACCTCGCCTGGGCCTGGAACGATGCGACCGTGCAGTCCGTCAAGGCAGGCGTGCCGATCAAGTCCGTAAAGGACACCAACGAAGGCATCTCGACCTGGGTTTGCGGCTACGTGCTGTTCAAGGACGCGCCCGGCAACATCGACAAGGCCTATGATTATCTGAACGCCGTCAACGATCCGGAGACCGCCAAGGTGCTGGTCAAGGACTGGGGCTATGGCCAGGCCAATGCCAAGGGCATGGCCGGTGTCGACCAGGCGATCCTGAAGGAAAAGGGCTATGACGACGTGCAGAAATTCGTCGACAAGACGCTGTTCCAGTCGCCGCTGCCGTCCGACCTCAAGCTGAAGATGATCGCCGAATTCGAGAAGATCAAAGCCGGGTACTGAGTTTCGTTCCACGGTCCGTCCGCTGCCGCCTCGGTGCAGCGGACGACCCTCGCCAAAACAGATGATTTCTCCTAACCTCGCTGCAGCTTTTCGCGATGGGGGAGTTTCGCCATGACGCCAATGCTACGCCACCTTGCACTTGCCGCCGCCTGCATGATCGGCGCTGGCGGGGTCTATGCCTGGGCGGAAGGCGGCGGCGATCTCGTGGTGTTCGACTGGTCCGGTTACGAGGATCCGCTGCTGCATCCGGCCTACACCGCCAAACACGGCGCCGAGCCGACCTTCGCCTTCTTTGGCGACGAGGATGAAGCCTTCGAGAAGATGCGGGCGGGCTTCAAGGCCGATATCGCGCATCCCTGTTCGCAAAGCGTGGCGAAGTGGCGCGATGCAGGGCTGTTGCAGCCGCTCGACACCTCCCGGATTGCCGGCTGGAAGAACCTCAATCCCGGCATCATGGCGATGAAGAACCTCGCCACCACCGAGGACGGCAAGGCCTGGTTCATGCCGTTCGACTGGGGCAATACGGCATTGCTCTACCGCACCGACAATGTGACGGCCGAGCAGGCGCAGTCGCTGCGGATCCTGGCCGATCCGAAATTCAAGGGCCGCGTCACCATCGGCGACAATGTCGACGATGCCTACGCGCTGGCGAGCCTGGTGATCGGGCTGAAGGACTGGACCAAGATGACCGACGCGCAGTTCAAGGAGGCGTCCGATTTCCTGCGCCAGGTGCACAAGAACATCCGTCTCTACTGGACCGACTCGAGCGATATCGACCAGGCTTTTTCCGGCAATGAGGTCGACCTCGCCTGGGGCTGGGGCCAGACACTGATCGCGATGAACGGGCAAGGCGTTCCCGTCGCCATGAACCGCGATACCAAGGAAGGCATGTCGACCTGGGTGTGCGGCTACGTGCTGATGAAGGACGCGCCGGGCAAGCTCGACCAGGCCTATGATTTCCTAAACGCGGTCAACGCGCCCGACATTTCGAAATACATGGTCACGACATTCGGCTACGGCCATGGCAACAGCGCCGGCATGGCCGCGATCGACCACAAGGTGCTGGCCGAGCGCGGCTTCGACGACATCGACAAGTTCCTCGACAAGACGCTGTTCCAGCAGCCGGTCGCGCCGGAACTGAAGAAGCGCATGGTCGACGAATTCGAGAAGATCAAGGCCGGCTATTGACGAGCGAACTGGAAAGAACCGAAGTCGTCATCGTCGGTGCCGGCTTCACCGGCCTGTCGGCTGCGCTTGAGTTGAAGCAGGCCGGCATAGGCTTCCTGCTGCTCGAAGCGCGCGACCGTGCCGGTGGCCGGGTCGAGGCGGTCCGCAACGGACTTGGCGAGCGCATCGACAGCGGCGGCCAGTTCCTGTGCGAGGACATGCCGGAAGTGATGGCGCTGGCGAAGGCACGCGGCAAGACATTCGTCACCACCTATGTCGAGGGAGATTTCATCACCCATCCATCAATGCCGGCCAAGGACGCCAAGCAGACCTATCACGGCGCGATGGCGATCCGCGAACGCATGAACGGCATCGAGCCGGACGACACCTCCATAGAAGGCATGAGTGTCGCGGCCTGGCTGGAACAGCAGCATGATCCCATCGATGCCAAGACGGCCTTCCGCTCGATGATCGAAGGCCTGTGGTGCCTGCCGATGGACAAGGTGCCGCTCTGGTACCTGATCGATAATGACCGCCGCATCACCAACGAAGTGCCGGAACTGCAATATTCCCTGCGCGAGACCATGCAGTCGCTGGCCGAAGATCTTTCTGGCGATCTTGGCAATCGGGTGTTGCTGAACGAACCGGTCACGCGCATCGAGCATGGTCTGCAAGGCGTTCGCATCGTCACGGGCAATGGCGTGATCGAAGCGCGACACGTGCTGATGGCGCTCCCGCCGGCGACGACCGCGAAGCTCGATTTCGCACCGGCCTTGCCGACGAGACTCGCGACGGCGCTTGGCACCTGGGAAAGCGGCGCGGTGATCAAGATCCTGGTGCGCTATTCCAGGACATTCTGGCGCGAGCAGGGTTTGAGCGGCATGGTGATGTGGCGCGACCTGCCGGGCCTCTTTGCCTGCGATGCCAGCAAGGATGCGCAGCATGCCGCGCTCGTCGTCTTCATCGGCGGACCGCTCGCGCTGCGCTGGCGGGGGCTGGGCGAAACGGCACTTCGTGCGGAAGTGACGGCACGATTGCAGGACGCGCTCGGTCCGCATGCCGGCGATATCCTTGATTTCAGTTCGCGCGATTGGATACAGGATCGCTGGAGCGGCGGCGCCTACAGCGACCTCATTGTCGACGTGACGGCCAGGGATGCCGAGCGGACGATTCTGGCGGGTGCGCCGCCGGTGCATTTCGCCGCTTCGGAACTTTCGCCGTCATTCCCCGGCTATGTCGAAGGCGCGATCGTCGCCGGGCGCATCGCGGCGCGCAAGATCTTGGCGCTGCTTCAATCCCCCATCGCCACCAGCGCCTCGGGATCGTAGGCAAGGCGGATCGGGGTGCCGACGGGAATGTCGTCGGCGCCGAAATCGTTGGTTTCGGTCACCGATAGCGGCTTTTCCAGACCCGGTATCTCGACGATCAGATGGGTGATCTCACCGAAATAGTGGCGTTCGACCACCTTGCCGGCAACCTCGAATTTTGCCGTCGCATTGTCCCACAAAACACGCAGGCGCTCGGGCCTAATGCCGAGCGTTGCGGCGCCGCCATTGCGCACGAAGGCCTTCGGCTTGTCGGTCTTGACGCGGCCGAAGCCCAGCGTGTCGACGATCAATGAGGCGCCGTTCTCCTCGACGATCTCCGCCTTCACGAAGTTCATGCCGCCGAGGAAGTCGGCGACCTGGCGATTGACTGGCCGCTGGTAGATTTCCTTGGGCGAGGCGACCTGGGCGATCCTGCCGCCGAACATCACGGCGATGCGGTCCGACATGGCGAGCGCCTCGTATTGGTCGTGGGTGACCAGCACGAAGGTGATGCCGACGGCCTGCTGCAGGCGGCGCAGTTCGACCTGCATCTGCTCGCGCAGCTTCTTGTCGAGCGCCGACAGAGGCTCGTCGAGCAGCAGCACCTTGGGCCGCATCACCAATGCGCGGGCCAGCGCGACGCGCTGGCGCTGGCCGCCCGACAGTTCGGTGGCCAGCCGCTTGCCAAGGCCGGTCAGCGAAACCTGCGCCAATGCCTCCTCGACGCGGCGCTTCTCTTCGCCGCCCTGTAATTTCAGCCGCTTCAGCCCATAGGCGACATTCTGCTCGACATTGAGATGCGGGAAGATCGCATAGCTCTGGAACACCATGTTGGTCGGCCGTCGGTTGGCCGGGATGCCTTCCATAGGCTGGCCGCCGACCGCGATCGATCCGCTGGTCGGGTTGTCGAAGCCGGCGATCATGCGCAAAAGCGTGGTCTTGCCGCAGCCGGACGGCCCGAGCAGCGAGAAGAATTCGCCCTCCCTTATGGTCAGGGACGCATCGTCCAGCGCCTTGAACGATCCATAGCTGCGGGTGACGTTGCGGATCTCGATCATCGCTCGATCGGACTGGGCTCGATCGGATTGAGGGCGCTCGATCTGCGGCTGTTCAGGCATAGAGGCCTCCCTCGTTCTGGGTGCGTCTGGCCGCGCGGCGACGCAGGATTTCGGCAATCGTCATCAACAGGAAAGAGGCAACGAGCAGCAGCGTGCCCAGCGCCAGCACGCCTGGCAGTTTCGAGGCGAAGCGCAACTGGCCCCAGATGTAGATCGGCAGCGTCGCTTCGGTGCCGGTCAGGAAGAAGGCGATGATGAATTCGTCGAGCGAGATGGTGAAACAGACGAGCAGGCTCGAGATGATGGCCGGCGCCACCATCGGCAGCGTCACCCGCCGGAAGGTCCCGAAGGCGCTTTCGCCGAGGTCGGCGGAGGCTTCCTCCAGGCTGCGGTCGAAGCCTTCGAAACCGGAGGTCAGCACCGTCATCGAATACGGAATGCAGACCAGCACATGGCCGAGCACGACGGTGAATAGCGACAGGCTCAAGCCCAGCTGCAGCATCACCAGCAGCATGGAGATGGCGACGATCACCTCGGGTAGCACCAGCGGCGCCATGATCAGGCCGTTGATGGTGCGGCGGCCGGGATAGCGGTAGCGGGTGATCGAGCGGGCGGCGAGGATGCCGAGCACGGTGGCGAGAACCGAGGCGCAGACACCGACTTTGAGGCTGTTCCAGGCGGCGTCGAGCAGGGCCGGCGTGTGCGGCAGGTCCGCATACCATTGCAGGGTGAAGCCGGTGAGCGGGAATTTCGGCGTTGGCGCGGTGTTGATCGAGAAGATCGGCAGGAAGATGACGGGCAGATAGAGGAAGACGATGTAGAGGAACGCATAGACGGACAGCCAGCCGCCCGAAAGGAAACGCCGCGCCCTCATCGTGCCAGCCTCTGCAAGGCGCGGATGATCAGCACCGTGGCGCCGGCCATCAAGGTGACGATCAGCATGGTGGTGACGGAAAGGGCGGCACCCAGCGGCCAGTTGGCGGCCTTGCCGAACTGCGCCTGGATGGCATTGGCGATCATGACGCCGTCCTTGCCGCCGACGAGCTTCGGCGTGACGTAGTCGCCGACGGTCGGGATCATGACGATCAGCGCCGCCGAGATGACGCCTGGTGCCGACAGCGGCAAGGTCACGCGCAGGAACGAGCGCAAGGGGCCGTCGCCAAGGTCGGTGGCCGCTTCGACCAGCGTGCGGTCGACCTTCTCCAGCGAGACGAAGATCGGCAGGATGGCGAAGGCCGCCCAGGCGTGGGTAAGCGTGATGATGACGGCGCTCGAATTGTAGAGCAGGGCCGTCGACGGCTCGTGGATGATGCCGAGGCCCATCAGGCCGGAATTCAGGACCCCGTTGTAGCCAAGGATGACCTTCCAGGACATGACGCGCAGGAGATAGCTGGTCCAGAACGGGATGGTGATGAGGAACAGCCACAGGCTCTTGTGACGGCCGCCATGGAAAGAAATGAAGTAGGCGATCGGGTAGGCGAGGATGACGGTGAGCAGGCTCACCGTCAGCGAGATGTAGAGCGAGCGCCACAACAGATCCCGGTAGATCGGTTCGGTCAGCGCGACGCGGTAGTTTTCCAGCGTGAAGGTGCGGTCGATGGTCAGGTAATGCTGTGTCCAGAAGGAATGGGCGATGACCACCAGGATCGGCAGGACCAGCAGGATGAGCGCGTAGAGAAAGGTCGGGCTGATCAGGGCAAAGCCCTGTACGGGCTCGGACTGCAGAAGGGCATTTCGTCTGGCCCGCGTCATGCGCAGCGGGGGCGACCCTTCCGCCGCCGCCGTCATTGCCAGACTCCGGGGGGCAGGGCTCCGGGCGTGATTTCGGTTGCTGGCCTGGACTGTTCCGCCATGCGGCATCCCATTGTGCTGGCGCCGACTTGTTGTTCCCCTTGCCGGCTTTCTTTCATCATGCCCGTATCCGCGGATTGAAATCAAGCGCTATTTCTGCAATATTGATTGAACGGACATTCAAAATGAAGTGAAGAAAGCCCGGATTTTCGGCATTTGACGCTGAATTGGATGCCCGAGAAGAAATCGATGAGATGATGTGGAGGCGATCATGGCGGCTGCGAGAGATCTAAGAGCGACCGAGACGACCGAGCCCGGCGGCGGCGATGCCATCGAACTGGCCAAGCGCCATCTCATCCAGCCCTGGCCTTATGCCGGTTCCGTCGGTGCGGAAGCACGCGCGCTGATCGGTGAGGGCGACGGCATCTACATCACCGACAACACCGGCAAGCGGCTGATCGACGGGCCGGCCGGCATGTGGTGCGTCAATGTCGGCCACCGCCGCGAGGAGCTGGCCAAGGTGATGTACGACCAGGCGATGGCGTTGTCCTACAACACGCCCTGGTACACGATGAACGCGCCATCGGCGGAGCTTGCCATGCGCATCGCCGGCCATGCGCCGGGCGATCTCAGCCATGTCTTCTACACCACCGGCGGCTCTTCGGCCGTGGAGACGGCGCTGCGCTTCATGCAGTTCTACAACAATGTGCGCGGCCGCCCGGAAAAGAAGCTGATCCTGTCGCGCGGCGGCGCCTATCACGGCTCGACCTACCTGTCGGCCTCACTCAACGGCCGCCCACGCGACCGCGACTGGATGGATGGTGCCGACGAGCTGGTGATCAAGCTGTCCTCGCCCGATCCGTTCCGCCGTCCGCAAGGCATGAGCCTTGCCGCCTTCACCGATTTCCTCGTCGAGCAGTTCCGCGACACGGTCGCCCGTGTCGGCGCCGACAGGATAGGCGCCTTCGTCGGCGAGCCGGTGCAGGCCTCCGGCGGCGTCGTCGTGCCGCCCGATGGCTATCTCGGGCGCATCCGCGAGATCTGCCGCGACAACGACATCCTCTATGTCTCCGACGAGGTGGTGACGGGCTTTGGCCGGCTTGGCCATGTCTTCGCCTCGGGCGACGTGTTCGGCATCGATCCCGACATGATCACCTTCGCCAAGGGCGTCACCTCGGGTTATTTTCCGCTCGGTGGCGTCATCATCTCGGAACGGCTGCTGGAAGAACTGCGCCGCTCGAACCATCCCGATGCGATGTTCGGCCACGGCCTGACCTACACCAGCCACCCCGTCGGTTGCGCCGTGGCGCTGAAGAACCTCGACCTGCTGGAAGAAAGCGTGCTTGCGCACACGCAGGCGGTCGCCCCCTATTTCCAGGCGCAGCTGAAGACGCTGGAAGAATTGCCGTTGGTTGGCGAGGTGCGCGGCGTGGGGCTGATGGGCTGCGTGGAGTGCGTCGCCGACCGCGAAAGCAAGGACCCGCTGCAACTCGACAAGGATGTCGGCAAACGCATCGACGCCCATTGCCATGAGCTTGGCCTGCTGGTTCGTCCGCTGATCAACATGTGCGTGATGTCGCCGCCGCTGATCATCACGCGCGAGCAGATCGACGACATGGTCGCAATCCTGCGCGAAGGCATTTCACGCACGATGGATGACCTGCGTCGGGAAGGCGTGTGGCAGGGGTAAAGCTCTCCCTTCTCCCCGTTTCACGGGGAGAAGGTGCCTGTTGGGCAGGTGATCTCCTCCGACCTTGCGGATCTATGCAGCGGCGCGTTCGCCCGCAGGCCGGCGGCGCTGATCGGCTTGCAGGATCGCCGGCGGGTTGTAGTTGGCCTCATTCAGTCCGACATCGGTTCCCGGCGGGACGATCTGATCGATCCGATCCAGAATGTCGTCGCCGAGGCGGACCTCGGCGCCGGCGAGCAGATCGTCGAGATGCTGCATCGTGCGCGGTCCAAGAATGGCCGATGTCACGCCCCGATGAGCCATCACGAAAGCCATCGCCATGTGGGTGAGCGACAGCCCGGCCTCGTTCGCCAACGGGATGAGTTGCTCGACCGCATCCAGGCTGCGCTCATCCGACATTTGCCTGGGCATGTATTTCACCCGCAGGCTGTCGGGCATCTTCTGCCCCTTGCGGTAACGCCCGGTGAGCATGCCTTTCGACAATGGGCTCCAGACCATCGCTCCCATTCCATGTCGCTCGCAGGTGGGAAGCACGTCGCGCTCGATGCCGCGATCGAGGATCGAATATGGCGGCTGTTCCGTGCGGAAACGGGCCAGCCCGTGCCGCTCGGCGACCCATTGGGCCTCGACGATCTCGGAGGCCGGGAAGGTCGACGATCCGATCGCCCGCACCTTGCCGGCGCGCATCAGATCGGTGAGCGCGGAAAGCGTTTCCTCGATGTCTGTGTCCGGCGCCGGCCGATGAATGAGGTAGAGATCGATATGGTCGGTTTGCAGGCGGCGCAGCGACGCCTCCACAGCCTGCATGATCCAGCGTCGTGAATTGCCCTGACTGTTCGCGTCTTCCCCCATTGGCCCATTCACCTTGGTGGTCAGCACGATGTTGTCGCGCCGGCCCTTCAGCGCCTTGCCGACGATCTCCTCCGACTCACCGCGGCTATACCGGTCGGCGGTGTCGATGAAGTTGATGCCGTGATCCAGGGCTCTGTGGATTATGCGGATGCAATCGTCGTGGTCGGGATTGCCCAGTCCGCCGAACATCATCGAGCCCAGGCAGTAAGGGCTGACCTTGATGCCGGTTCGTCCCAGTGTGCGGTAGTGCATAACGTTCTCCTTGGTGCAGGGTTGTGGCCAGCACTGCCTTGCTGTGCTATTCGGTCTAAGCGGAACAGTATTCCGTTTTTATACGGAACAATGTTCCGTTTTGCAAGCGGGTGTGTCGTGAACGACCAGACAGACGATTCAGATGGTGGCCTGGAGCCTCGGGCTCGTGCCGACCGGCGCGTGCGCGCCGATGCGCGGCGCAATCTCGACACGCTGCTCCAGACGGCCATGGCGGTGTTTGCGAGTTCCGGCGTGGATGCGCCGGTGCGCGAGATCGCGGAAAGGGCGGGCGTCGGCATCGGCACCGTCTATCGGCACTTTCCGCAGCGCTCCGACCTGATCGCCGCCGTCTTCCGCCGTGAGATTGACGCCTGCGCGGACGCAGCTTCCGTCCTGTCGGCTGGGCATCGACCCTTCGACGCGCTGGCGAACTGGATGCAGCGATACGCGGCCTTCGTCGCGGCCAAGCGTGGGCTCGCCAAGGCCCTGCACTCAGGAGATCCGGCGTTCGACAGTCTGCCGGGTTACTTCGACCAGAGGCTGCGGCCTGCGCTGCGCAGGCTTCTCGATGAGGCGATCGCCGTCAGAGAAATCCGCGCCGATGTCGATGCCGACGAGCTTCTTGGCGCGGTGGCGAGCCTGTGCATGTCGGCCCACAATGCCGGAAGCGGCCGCGCGGAGCGCATGGTCGCTCTCCTCGTCGATGGGCTGCGCCACGGCGCGAAATCGTCGTAGCGGGCCAGACCTGCACTGCTCTAGGACCGCGACCTGAGCGCGTCGTTCAGATTCCACATGTCCTTCTCCTCGGGCGCGGTCTCGAGGCCCAGCACCGGCAGCATCTTGCGCAGATGGTCGTGGTGGGTGCGCACTCCGTATTCGAGGTCTGAGAGATAGAAGCCCTCAAAGGCCTCGGACAGCATGGATTCGTTCGACCACACGGACAACTGCACATCTTCCGACATGGTGTCGCGGTCGATGCGGAAGGACAGGTATCTGGCGGCGGCCTGCTCGCGGCTTTCGTCGCGGTAACGGTAGATGGCGCCGCGCAGCAGGGTCTGACCCGTCGACAGCGGAAACTCCTGATAGAACTGCACGGATTCCGGCATCACCGAAATGACCGCATTGGGGAAAATGCCATAGTAAACCCATGCCTTCTTCAGATAGTCCGGCAGATGCGTCGGCTCGGGCGCGATCTTGACGTAGTTCCTGACGCTCCAGCGGCGGCCGGCATGCGGGTTGTAGGTGGCGAAGGATCGCGACACGCCGTTTATGAAGGGCTCATCGAAATAGGTCGCGCCATAGAGATCCTGCAAGGCGGGATGCGCCATGGCGACGTGATAGCCCTCATTGTCGACATCGCGCACCGACTTCCAGTTGACCGGGGTCTTCTGGGTCCAGATGCCCCAGGACGGCACCATGTCGGCGGCATTGTAGTGCGCGAATTCGGGTTCGATCGGCTTCATCAGTTCGGCGACTGAAGGCTGCGGGCCGCCATTGCGGAAGCGGATGAAAATGAAGCCCATCCAGATTTCGAGATCGAGCTGCATCAGGCCGAACTCGGTCTTGTCGAGGTCGGGGAAGGAGCGCGGGCGCGCGGCGCCGCGCAGCGTGCCGTCGAGATTGTAGACCCAGCCATGGAACGGGCACACCAGCGCGTTCTTGCAATTGCCCTGGCTGTCGGCGACGACGCGGCTGCCGCGATGGCGGCACATGTTGTTGAAGCCGCGCACGACGCCATCCTTGCCGCGCACGATGAGGGCGCGTTCGCCGACCACGTCCATGGTCAGGTAATCGCCAGGGTTGGGCACGTCGCTGACATGGCCGACGATCTGCCAGTGGTTGCGGAAGACGTGCTCCTTCTCAAGCTCGAGAAGGGCATCGGAATGGTAACTCCAGCCCGGTAGTCCCCGCCGGTCCCAATCGTTGGGGATCGCCACGTCACGGAGGTGCGGGTTCATAAAACGTCTCTTCTTTTTGTTGAATAATCATTCAATAAAAGCATATTTTTCATTGAAATGCAATGGCTTGTGAAAATACGAATGGTTTCAAGGCGAGGCCCTGGCATTGCCCTTGGCTGAATTCGATACGGCTGCTGCCCAGGAAAATCGCGGAGAATCCGGGTGTTAGCCTCGGTTCCGAGGCGCCGTTTCGACACGATATCCCGAAGCGCGGAAACCGAAGGACAAGACGCCTGGCCGGAGGCAAAAAGCGCTCGCCGCGCCTCGGCCGATCTGCTGTTCGGCAGGCGCTTGGGGCCGGGATCGCCCGTGGGACTTGGCCTGAGGTTCGCTTGCCTCGGCCACATGCGATCCGGAATGACCGATTCTGCCCGATTTTGCCCGAAACTTCTGTTTCAACCTGGTTACATTGCCAGATCTACACCACGTTCGTGCTGTTACAAAGCGCGAGTAAGTTCGTTTCATCAGCAAAAAGAAACGCAGCGAAGGGGAAGGCAATGCATGCGAAAGTCAAGATCATCAGCGGCGAGCACCGCCTCCAGGCTCCAGAGCGCGCTGACCGCCGCCCGAAACTGGCGCTGCGCCAACGCGCCAGCGACCACCCGATGGCTATGTTCATGGGACTGGCTGCTTGCGCCTTCGTCGGCATGGCGCTTACGCCGACAGTCGGGCCGGCCTTCGCTTCGTTGAACCCGCCGGCCAACGTCGTTGACGGCGCGCCGACGACAATCAAGACCGCGCGGCTGCCGATGCCGACGCTCGATTTCGCCTGCAAGGGACAGGCCTGGGGCGCCGAGAGCGTGGATTGCCTGCGCGCTATCGCCGAGCAGTCCGGCACGCACAAGGCCCGCGCGATCCGCATGATCGCCAATGCCGCACCACTGACCAACACGCCAAACATTTTCTGATTTCCGTCGAAGTGTGGTCCCGAAACCCGTTCCCATTCGGGATCATGCTCTGACCTCCCCGAGCGCTCCTCCAGCGCTCTCTTCGGCTCCCGCCGCTCAGTCGGCCGGGAGCCTCTTTTTTACCCTTTCAACGCCGCCTGCTCGGCAATCGTTGAAAGCACGCTGCGCACGTCCAGCGTGCTGAACGGCTTTTCCAGGATTTGCGGCCGCTGCTGCGCCGGCAAGGCCTCGATTTCCGCCTTGGCGCCGATCAGATCGCCGGTGACCAGCACGAAACGTCGTGCGAGGTCGGGCCTCTCGGCAAGCAGTTCGCGGTAGATCGCTATGCCCGATGTGCCGGGCATGCGCAGGTCCGAAAAGACGATGTCCGGTGGCATGTGGCCGCTCAAGGTGGCGGTGCCCGATACCCAGACGGGCGCGATCCGCGACTTGATGCCCATCAGTTCGAGAATGTCCGACAGCGAGCCGGCGACGTCAGGTTCGTCGTCAATGATCAAGGCATGACGCAGGCCGCTCGAGCGTGGCTGCGTCTCGCCGGCGGTGGCGATGCCCGCCGAGATGGCCGGCAGATGGACGACGAAACGCGCGCCTCTGGGCACAACTTCCTCGAACCAGACATTGCCATTGTGCCGTTCGATGATCGATTTCGAGATCGACAGGCCAATGCCGGTGCCCACGCCAACGGGCTTGGTGGTGAAATAGGATTCGAAGATGCGGTTGCGGATCGCTTCCGGAATGCCGGGCCCGTTGTCCTCGACCGAAAAGCCGGGATTGCCGCGATCGGTACGGAACGTCCGCACCTTGATCAGCCGGTCGCCGGCAATGCCGGCAAGCGCATGCTGGCTGTTGATCAAAAAGTTGGCGGCCACCTGCGTCACGTGATCGGCGTCCGCCATGGCCAGCAGCGGACCGGGCGCGAAATCGGTATCGATGATGATGCCGCTCGAGCGGGCGCCGTAGGCTGTCACCTCGAGGGCGGCGCGGATCACCTGGTTGAGATCGGTCTCGGCCTGCGCCGCGGGATGCAGGCGCACCATGGAGAGGAAGCTCTTGACGATGCGGCCGCAGCGCTCGGCGGCGGCGCGGACCTTCTCGGCACGGACCTTGGTCTGCGGATCGGTGGCGAATTCATGCAGCAGCGTCGATTGCGCGACCACCACCGCCAACGGGTTGTTGAGCTCGTGCGAAACACCCGCGAGCAGCGAGCCCATCGCCGCCATCTTCTCGTTCTGATGCAGTTTCTCGCGCTGCCGGTTGATCTCTTCCTCGGCGCGTAGCCTGTCGCGCAAATCGCGGATCGAGCCGAAAATCAGGCGGCGGTCGGCCACCCGCATCTCGGTCGCCGTCAGTTCGATCGGAAAAACTTCGCCAGCGGCATTCTGCGTCACGGTCTCGAGCCGCTGGCCGACCATGGGCGCGCCGCGGCCCGACATGTAGTCGGCGCCCGAGGAATACCCCTTGCGGTAGTATACGGGCACGACGGTGTCGAGCAGGTCCTTGCCGAGGATGTCGCTGCGCCGGAAGCCGAACATCTTTTCGGCCGCAGGATTGAATTCGATGATCGATCCGGCCTCGTCGATGACGATGATGGCGTCGAGCGAGGCCTGCAGCATGGTTCGCCGGATGACTTCGCTGGCATGGGCGTCGGAGGGCGAGTGTTCGATGGCGTCGCCGATGGCGAGCGCGATGATGTGCAGCGTCGCCTCTTCCTCATCGGTCCACTCGCGCTCGCCGACGCAGTCATTGACGGCCAGCGTGCCCCACAGATGGCCATGCGCGAAGACCGACACCGACAGGAACGACTTGATGCTCTGCTTCTCGAAATCGGTTCTCAGGAAGCCTTCGAGATTGCGCGTGTGCCCGGCGAAGATCTTGCCTTGCCGTTCGTCCTCGGCCACGCGCTCCAACAGCGGATCGGAGTTGACGATCGACTGCATGATGACGGTCGGCGAGGCCAGTTCTCCACCGAAGTCGGGGTCGATCCAGTAGGCGGACACCGACTGGGCAAAGCCCTGGCCAGGCAGCTCACGCAAGCGGAACAGGATGCCGCGCTGGCACTCGATGGCCCGGCACAGCGTCTCCAATATCCCGTCCATTTCGCGCTGCCAGTCGCCGGCCTCGCGCAGCCGCCGAACGACGCGCACGGCCGCCATCGCCGCGCCCTGCCTGAAACCCTGCATATCCGTGCTTGTTGCTTCGCCCGTCATTGTCAGCCGTTATTCCAAGGTCATTGCCAATTCGATCGGCCCAAATTCGATCGGCGAGCAACGGCTGCGAACCTGAACCCTGTGGGCCTGGCGCTCAGTTGCCGTCGCCGGTCGGCAGCGAGAAGATATAGCCTTCGCCGCGCACCGTGCGGAGGAATTTCGGGTTGGCCGGGTCCATCTCGATCTTCTTCCTCAGGCGCATGATGCGGATGTCGACGGCGCGCGACGATTCCGGATCCTCGGTGAAGCCGATGGCCTCCGAGATCGCGGCTCGTGTCAGCAGCCGGTTGGCGCGGGTCAGGAAGACCTCCAGCACGTCGAATTCGCTCTTGGCCATGTCGATCACGGCGCCATTGGCACCGGTGACCAGCCTGCCGTCGAGATCGGCCTGGAACGGGCCGAAGGCGACCGAGCGGCGATCTGCCTTGGCTTTCCTGTCGAGCAGCTCCGTCGGCTGCGGAACGCGGCGCAGCACGCTGCGGACCCTCGCCAGCACTTCGCGCAATTCGTATGGCTTGACGATGTAGTCGTCGGCGCCGAGTTCCAGCCCGACGATGCGGTCGAGCGCGGTGCCGGCGGCGGTCGCGTAGATGATGCCGATCGGCATTTTCGAGCGCAGCCAGCGGCCAAGCGACAGCCCGTCCTCGCCCGGCATGGCAATGTCGAGGATGGCCAGATGGAAGGGTTGCGTCTCGATCAGGCTGCGTGCGGCGGCCGCGGTTTCCGCGGTCGCCACGTCATAGCCGGCAGCGCCGAGATATTCGGCAACCGCGTCCCTCAGGTCGGGCTCGTCCTCGACGATAACAATTCTTGCCCGCACGATGCACTCGCTCCCACTTTCAGTGGAAAGTAGATTGGGTATAAACATCATGTCCAGCACTCATATCCGGTTGCAAGGGAATGGTTGGAAAACATGGCCGCACGAGCCGTCATCGCGCTTGTTTCCGTCGCCGAGGTGGTCGCGACCGAACTTGCAGACCATCTCGAGCGGCGTGGCCATGACGTGCGCCAGGCGCGACAGCCCTGGGAGGCGGAATCGCTGCTGGCGGGCAGGGGCATCGATGTCGTTGTCGTCGGTGACAGTCTCAGCCAGGCGGAAGGGCGGGATCTGCTCAGGCGTTATGGCGGCCAAGGCGAGGGCGGCGGGGATGGACCCGACTTCATCCTGATCTGCCGGCCTAGCGATCTGGTCGACAAGGTGCTGGCGCTCGAACTGGGTGCGGCCGACGTTGTCGAAAGCCCGCTCAATGTCAGGGAACTCGCCGCCCGTGTCGGCGGCCTGCTGTCGCGGCGCGGCAGGGGCACCCAGGAACTGATCGTGCTGGAGAATGCGACCGTCGATTTGAGGTCGGCCATCGTCATGCACCGCTCCGGCACCGAGGAACAGCTTTCGCCCGGCCAGGTGGCGCTGCTCAGGCTGTTCCTGGCCAGCCCCCGCAAGGTGCTGACGCGTGACGACATCATCGCCGCGGCACCGGCCGAGAACGCCGATGCCTTCGATCGCTCGATCGATTCGCGGATCGTGCGGCTGCGCCGCAAGCTCGACACCGAGACCATCACCACCATACGCGGCGCCGGTTACCGGTTCGATCCGCCGCAGCAATTCGCTGACTGATGGCAGGGTGCCCGGAAGATCTTTCTGGCTGAGCATCGGATTTTCTCCCTCGCACCGATGCTCCCGAAGCTCAGCGTACCACCAGCAGCGACGGCCCTGATGGCATGTCGTTGCTCATGACGAGTTCATTGGCCTGGGCACGATCCCTCAGGAGCACGGTGGCAAGGGCGGCAAAGCCGAGCAGGCCCTGCGCATAAAGCAATGCGGAAAGCACCGAGGCCGCGAATTTCGTTTTCATCGTTCCAACTCCCCAGAAATGCCAATTCTTCAAAATCAATGTGTCGCGGGTCGCTTCAGGAAACTCCCGAAGTGCCCGCGCCGCCCACGGAGCCCCCCGTCGCGGCGCGGGCCTTCGGTCCTCTCGGCAGCAAGATGCCGGAGGGGCCGCGCAATGCCAGCAACCGAAGGCCAACCCGCCAGAGGGCCTTGAGCCGGGCGATGCGCAGGCTGGACACAATCCAGACCGTGGCGGAAAACAGGGCGGCGTGCAGTGTAGAGATCTCGTTCGAACTCATCGCCGCCAACCTTGCCACGGAACCGCCGGCAACCGTGCCGACACCGCCGATGACCGCCGCCGCGATGCTGATCCTGAAAAGCCAGGACCGCGTGTTCGTTTTCGTTCCCATGGTCGTTGCCGTCTGCTTTCGTTACGTCAACTTTGCTTCCGGCCCGTATCCGGATCATGCCGCCAGACCCGACGTTTTGTTGCAGATTGGTTTCGAGATAGGCCACAGACCTTTCATATAACGGAATACGAACTTTCGTTTCGAGGAAAATACCTATGTGCCGCATCCCGCTCCGGTTTACGCGAGCGAACGCAGGCGATGCGACCGCTTAATTTGTTAACCGGAGGAAACAGATTCGAAACACAAACGAGCATTTCGCGAAATCTGTCCGAAACATGCCGCAGCGATAAGCCGCTCATCGAATTGGAGCCGGCCGGACCGGCAGAGAGAGGGGATATCATGCACACCACCATTTCCGCCAAGCTCATCAACATCACCGCCGCCGCGCTCACGGGTGCCGCGCTTCTGTTCGGCGCCGACGCAGCGCACGCCGCCAACAAGATCGTGGCGCGGGTCTCGCTTTCACAGCAGATCATGGAAGTCTCGGTCGACGGCCGGCCGACCTTCGCCTGGAAGGTTTCCACCGGCGACCGGGCGCATGTGACGCCGACGGGCTCGTTCAAGCCGACGCGCATGCATGAGATGTGGTATTCGAGGAAGTACGACAACGCGCCGATGCCGCACTCGGTGTTCTTCAGCGGCGGCTACGCGGTGCACGCCACCTATGCGATCAAGCGCCTCGGCCAGCCGGCCTCGCATGGCTGCGTGCGGCTGCATCCCGACAATGCCGCCGATTTCTACCAGCTTGTCGAGACCTTCGGGCCGGCCAACACCAGCATCGTCATCGTCAAGTAGCAGGCTGTGAGCGGGCCGGCGGACCGCCGTGCCTGTTCAGGACTCCCGCAGGATCCTTCACGCGGTTGAGCGCAGCCAAAAAAAGAGGCCGGGAAATTCCCGGCCTCTTTTTTGTTCTTCGTCTTTCCATCAATCCGGCAGCGCCGGCATCAATTTCGGATCCGGCTTTTCCGCGTGATGCGGCAAGTCCTTGCTGGCGATGAAGGTGTAGAACATGGGCACGACGAAGAGCGTGAACATGGTGCCGACCAGGATGCCGGTGAAGATCACCAGGCCCATCGAATAGCGGGCCGCGGCACCCGCGCCGCTCGACGTGATCAGCGGCACAACGCCAAGCGCCATTGCCGCCGTCGTCATCAGGATCGGCCGCAGGCGCACCTTGGCCGAGGCGATGATGGCGTCGCGCCGCCGCATGCCATGGGCCTCGCGCTGCTGGTTGGCAAACTCGACCAGCAGGATGCCGTGCTTGGTGATCAGGCCGATCAGCGTGATCAGGCCGACCTGCGTGTAGATGTTGAGCGTGCCAAGGCCCAGATTGAGCGGCACGATAGCGCCGAAAATCGACAGCGGCACCGCCATCATGATGATCAGCGGGTCGCGGAAGCTCTCAAACTGCGCCGCCAGCACCAGGTAGATGACGATGACTGCCGCTCCGAAAGCGATCAGGATCGTGTTGCCCTGTTCCTTCTCCTGCCGGGACTGGCCGGAATAGTCGATGAAGAAGGTATCGGGCAGGCTCTCCTTGGCAATGTCCTCGAGGACCTTCAAACCGTCGCCGGTGGTGACGCCGGGCAGCGGCAGCGCGGAAATCGTCGACGAATTCAGCTGGTTGAACTGCTCGATTGCCGCCGGCGAGGCATTGTTCGAAATCTTTACCACGGCCGACAGCGGCACCATCTCGCCCGTCACGCTGCGCACGAAATACTCGCCGAGCCTTTCGGGGTTGTCGCGGAATTCCTGCGGCACCTGGGGGATGATGTCGTAACTGTTGGAGTCGCGGTCGAACTGCGCCACCTCGGCGCCGCCGACCAGCAAGGTGAGCGTGCGGCCGATATCGGCGATCGGCAGGTTAAGCGCCGCGGCGCGGTCTCGGTCGATGGTCACCGTCACCTGCGGTGCGTCATAGGCCATCGAATTCTGCACGACGATGAAGCGGCCGGAGGCCTGCGCCTTGTTCTTGATCTGCTCGGCCGCCTCGTACACTTCGGCGGAATCGCCGGTCGAGCGTACCACCAGGGAGATGGGCAAGCCGCCGCCGGACCCCGGCAGCGTCGGCGGAGCGAAGACGAAGGCCTGGACGCCCGCCACTTTGGCGATACGAGCGGTAATGTCGGCCTGCAGCTCTTTCGAATTGCGCTTGCGATCCGCCCAATCCTTGAAAGCAAAACCGACGAAGGCACTGTTCGTCGTACCGCCGAAGGCAACGGCGGAGAACTGCGCTCGTGTCTCCGGAATATCCCTCACCAGACCGAGAATCTGGTTGACGTAGGTCTCGGTGTAATCGGATGTCGCATAACGCGGCGCGGTCACCAGCGAGAGCAGGAAGCCCTGATCCTCTTCCGGTGCCAGCTCGCTCGAGGTCTTGGTGAACATGAAGCCGGTCACACCGACAAGCGCCAGCACGATCAGCAGCGTCAGCGGGCGGTAGTTCAACGAACCGGTGACGGCTCGCTCATAGACGTGCTCCACCCGCGCGAACGTGCCGTCGACAATGCGCTGGAAACGGCCTGGGTTGCCGGGCTTCAGGAGGCGTGCCGACATCATCGGGGTGATGGTGATGGCGATGATGCCCGACAGCACCACCGAGCCGGCGAGCGTCACCGCGAATTCACGGAACAGCGCGCCGGTCAGGCCACCCGTGAAGGCCAGCGGTGCGAACACGGCAGCCAGCGTCATGGTCATGGCGACGATGGCACTGGCGATTTCGCGCATGCCGTTGAAGGCGGCCTGCATGGGCGACATGTGGTCTTCTTCCATGTGGCGGTGGATGTTCTCCACCACCACGATGGCGTCGTCGACGACAAGGCCGATCGCCAGCACCATGGCCAGCAGCGACAGAAGATTGATCGAGTAGCCGACCGCGAACAAAAGGAAACAGACGCCGATCAGCGACAGCGGGATGGTGATGATCGGCATCATCACCGAACGGAAGGAGCCAAGGAACAAGAGGATGACCACGACGACGATGGCGACCGCCTCGGCGATGGTCTTGAACACTTCGTCGATCGAGGCGCTGATCTGTCCGGTCGCGTCGTAGACGACCTCGATCGTCATGCCTTTCGGCAGCGTCTCCTGGATCTGCGGTACGAGCTTGGTGAGCGCTGCCGCGGTGGTCAGCGGATTGGCCGCCGGGGTCGGGAAGATGGCGAGGAAGGTGCCGGGCTTGCCGTTGAAGCTCACTCTTGTATCGGTGTTCGCGGCAGCGAGTTCGACACGGGCCACGTCGCGCAGCCGCACGACATTGCCGTCGATCGAGCGCAGCGGCAGCTCGGCGAAGGCTTCCGGCGTCTGCAGCGTCGAGCGCACGGTGATCGACGAAACGACGTACTCGTTCTGGGTGTTACCGGGCGCCGACAGGAAGTTCGAGTTGTTGATCGCCGCCAGCACTTCCGCCGCCGTCACGCCACGCGCCGCGAGCCTGATCGGATCGATCCAGACGCGCATCGAGTATTCCTGGGCGCCGAAGATCTGCACGTCGGCGACGCCTTCGACCGTCGACATGCGAGGCCTGATGACGCGCTCGATATACTCCGTCAGCTGCTCCTTCGTCATGTTCGGATTCTGCATCGAGATGTACATCATCGCGAACTGCTGGCCGGTGCCCTTGACGATGACCGGATCCTTGGACGCGTCCGGCAAGGTGCCGCGCACGCCCTGGACCTTGGACAGCACTTCGGTGAGCGCGACGTCCGGGTCGGAGCCGAGCTTCATCTGCACCGTCACGGTGCTGGAGGACGGACGGCTGGACGAGGTGACGTAGTCGATGTTCTCGGTCGAGGCGACGGCGCGCGCGATCGGGGCTGAAATGAAGCCCTGGATCAGGTCGGCGCTGGCGCCCGGATAGGCCGTCGTGATCGTGATCGCGGTCTCGTCAACCTTCGGATACTGCCGGATCGACAGGTTGAAGATGCCCTGGAAACCGAGCAGCAGGATCATGCAGGCAAGAACCGTCGACAGGACGGGCCGGCGAATGAAGAGATCGGAAAAGCTCATTGGTCGTCGGCCTGCTTGTTCGCCGATTTGGTCGGGTCGATCGTGTTGTCGACGTTGACGGACATGCCGTTGAAGAGGCGGTTCTGACCCGCGGTGACGACCTCGTCGCCGGCATTCAGACCTTCGACGATCTCGACCATGCCTTGATTGCGGCGGCCGGGCTTGACGAAAACCTGTGACAGGACAAGCGCGGGCTTGTCGCCTTCCGCCGCCGGTTTGGCAGGGTCGGCAACCGCCGGTTTGGCGGCATCGGAAGCGGCCTTGTCCGCTGGCTTGGCGGCATCGGCGGCAGGCTTCATGGCATCAGCCGCCGGTTTCATCGCGTTGGCCGGCTTGGCGTCCGCCGGCTTGTCGGTGGCCGCCGCCGCGGGCTTCTCCTCCGGTTTGGCGGTCTGGGCCGGGGCCGCCCCGGCGGGCTTCGCCTGCTGCACCACGAAGACGTAGTCGCCATAAAGGCTGGTGGTCAGCGCCGTTTGCGGCAGCGCCAGCACGTTCTGCTCCTCGGGCAATTCGACACGCACCTGCACGAACTGGCCAGGAGTGAGCTTGCCTTCCGGATTGGCGACTTCCGCCCTGATGTTCACCAGCCGGCTGGACGAGTCGATCTTGGGGTCGATGCCGCGAATGGCGCCGGCGAACGGCATGTCCGCGCCGCTCAGGCCCAGCCGAACCGTCTGACCGATCTTGAGCAACGGCAATTGCTGTTCGGGAACCGAGAAGTCGACCCGCATCGTGTCGAGATCCTGCAGCGTCACCACCGAGGTGCCGGGTGCGATGTACTGGCCCAGGTCGATCCTCGGAATGCCGACCGTGCCGCCGAAGGGCGCCGTCAGTTGCTTCTGGTCGAGCACCGCCTGCAACCTGGTGACCTGGGATGCCGAAGCGGACGCCGCCGCTCGCGCGCTGTCCAGCGTCGAGTCGGAGCCGACGCCACGCCTGGTCAGTTCGATGGCGCGGGTCAGCGATACCTGATCGAGCGCGGCCTGCGCCTTCTGTGCGTCCAGATCGGCGCGTTCGACGGCGTCGTCGAGTTGCAGCAGCACCGCGTTGGCCGCCACCTTCTCGTTGGCATGGAAGGGGATCTCCTTGACGATGCCGGCGGTCTCGACCGTCAGGTCGACACCGCGCACGGCGCGCACCGTACCGATCGCCTCGACGCCCGGCGTCCAGTTCGACGGTTTGGCGATGGTCGTCGAAACGGTCGCCGCCGGCGGCTTCATCGTGGCGAAATACTGCTTGATGCCGTTGTCGCGCAGGAAGTTGAAGCCGACGATTCCGCCGACCACAATGACGAGCACAGCCAGGACGACAATGATGAGAAAGATACGAAGTATGCGCTTGAACAAGGAAGTCCCCTCAGTCGAAATCCGGCGCGAAGCTCGGACATCGGGACACATACCGACTGCGGGTCCCGATTTCAAATAGTGGCGGTCTTACTGTACCGTCTGGACGGTCTTGTCAATTGGGCCTAAGCTTGCGATGGGAGGCGCCATGAGAGCCCGACGACCGAACTCGCGCGAGAAGATTCTCGCAGCGGCGGCTGATGTTGCCCGGGAATCCGGGCCCGGCAGCCTATCGCTGGATGCCGTCGCCAGCCGCGCCGGCGTATCGAAAGGCGGGCTGCTCTACAATTTCCCGACCAAGGCAAAACTGATGCAGGGGCTGGTCGAGGGTTATCTGCGCGATTTCGAGCAAGCGCTGGAAGCCGCCAGCAGCGGCGACGATGGCGAAAACCCGCTCGCCGCCTATATCAGGCTGTCGGCCAGTGATTGCGAGGAAAAGCAGCCCTCGGCCTCTTGGATATTTTCGGCGATCGCCGAGGATCCCGATTTCATGACGCCGATAAAGACATTCAAGCAGCAGCTTTTCGAGCGGCTGAAGGGCGAGACATCAGACCTCAAATCGCTGCTGATCTGTTATCTCGCCATCGAGGGGCTGCGCAGCTTGAACCTCTTCGATTTCGACGTGCTGTCGAAGGACGAGCGCGATCTGCTGGTGGCGTCGTTGCTGGAGATCGCCAAATAGGTATGGCTGTGCGGACGTGGCCGTGCGCGAAGGACGCCGTTGTCGCGGAGCTCTCAATCGACGGCGCGTTCAATGTCCCGGCGCAAGACGATCGCGGTCGTCAGGTCCTCGACGCCGCCGAGCGTGGCAACGAGGTCGCGCACTGTGTTCAGCCTGTCGATCGACGGCACTTCGACCTCGACCACGAGATCCAGCTGGCCACTTACCGACGACACGCGCCGGACCTCCGGATAGCGTGCCAGCTGGTCGAGAATGCCGATTGACGGCGTGCGGACCAGCGTGACCAGCAGGAAGGCGCAAACCAGTCCTTTGTCCATCTGGCCGATATCGGCCCGGTAGCCTCTGATGACACCACGCTTTTCCAGCGAAGCCACCCGCTCGCTCGTGGCGCTGCGCGACAGGCCGATGCGCCCCGCGAGCGTCTTCAGGGGGATGCGGGCTTCCTTGGACAGAATGGCAAGAATGTCCCGGTCCTTGGCGTCCAGTTCCTTCATGACGTCACGCTCCCCCCGCGGTTCCGTTAATGTGCCGGCCGATGCAGTCATTGTGCCGGCGCAACCGACGCTTTGCCGGATGCCCGATTTCCAGGCCCATGCCAAGCTTTGACAAGGCAAATCCGGAATCCCGATGACCAACGTTTCACACCCAGCCCCTCAAGTCTCGCAGAACGAGGCCGTCGATATCGCGACGCGGTACTTCGGTATCTCCGGCAGCATCGCGCCGCTCGACAGCGAGCGCGACCGAAATTTCAAGCTGACCGCTCCAGACCATTCGCTGTGGATCCTGAAGATCGTCAACGCCAGCGAGCCCATCGTCGAGAGCGAATTCCAGACGGCATTGTTCGATCACCTCGAGCACAACAGCCCGGATCTGGCCGTGCCACGTCTGAGGAAGACGCTGCAGGGTGCTTCGCTCGCCCATGCCAAGGTGCCGGCCGGCGAGGATCATGCCGTGCGCCTGGTGTCGTGGCTTCCCGGCCGGCCGCTGGCCGAGAGCCAGACCACGCCGGCGCTGCTGGAAAGCCTGGGCGGCGCGCTCGGCAGGCTGGACCGCGCCCTGCAAGGCTTCATTCACCCCGGCGCATTGCGCTCATTCGATTGGGACATTCGCCGGGCAGGTGCAGCACGGCAACGCCTGCACCATATCGACGACGATCAGGACCGCGCCCTGCTGGAACGGTTCCTCGATCATTTCGATGCCGAGGTGGCACCCAACCTGCCGGCATTGCGGGCACAGGTCATCCACAACGACGCCAATGACTGGAATGTGCTCGTCGATCCCGAAAGGCCCGAGCGTGTCGCCGGGCTGATCGATTTCGGCGATGCGTTGCACAGCGTGCTGATCGCCGAAGTCGCGGTCGCTTGCGCCTATGCGATCCTGGATGCCGAGGATCCGATCGGTGCCGCTGCCCGCCTCGCCGCCGGCTTCCATGCCGAGTATCCGCTGCGCGAAGAGGAACTCGACCTGCTGTTCGACCTCATCGCCATGCGTCTCGTCACCTCGGTGACACTGTCGGCCGCGCGCAGGGACCGCACCGCCGACAATCCCTATCTGTCGATCTCGGAAGCGCCGGCCTGGCGATTGCTGCGTCGTCTGGACAGGATGAACCGGCGCTTCGCGACGGCGATCCTGCGCCATGCCTGCGGCTTCGAAGCCGCCTCCGGCGCCCGCGCCGTGACAGGCTGGATCGCGGCAAACCGGGCGCGGCTCGCGCCAATCCTCGACCGCCATCCGGCGACGCTTGCCAAGGCGCTGGTGCCTTATGGCGATCCGCAAAATCCGATGACGGTGACATCGGCCGCACAGCAGCCCGACAAGGCCACGGCGTGGTGGGATGCCTATTGCGCCGAGCACGGCATTGCGCTCGGGATCGGCCCATGGGGTGAGGCACGCACCGTCTACACCAGCGACATCTTCCAGTCGCGTTTCGTGGAAGGCGCTCGCCGTGCCAACCATCTCGGCCTCGACCTTTTCATGGCGGCGGGGACGCGGCTTTATACGCCGCTCGCCGCCATCGTCAGAAGCGTCGAGGTCGAGGAAGATCCACTCGGCTATGGCTGCCTGGTGGCGCTGGAGCACACGCCGCCGGGCTGCCCGCCCTTCGTGACGCTGTGGGGGCATATGGCGCATGAGGCGGGACGGAGGCTTAAGGCAGGTGATCGTCTGGAAGCGGGCGCGCTTGTCGGCGAGATGGGCACGCCAGCCGAAAACGGCGGTTGGGCGCCGCATCTGCATTTCCAGATATCGACGGATGCCAGCCTCGCCGCACGCGACATTCTCGGGGTCGGCGAGGGGCGCTATCTTGACGTCTGGAAGGAGCTTTTTCCCGATGCGGCCGATCTCGCCGGCATTCCGCCGGAAACCTTCCGGCAGAGCGGCAGGTCGCGGCCGCAGATCGTTGCCGCGCGCAAGGCGTCGCTGCTGCCCAATCTCTCCATTTCCTATTCCGAGCCGATCAAGTTCGTGCGCGGCGAGGGCGTCTGGCTGATCGACGATCGCGGCCGCGCCTATCTCGACTGTTTCAACAATGTCTGCCATCTCGGCCATGCCCATCCCGACGTGGTCGAGGCGATCGCCGGACAGGCCGCGAAGCTCAACACCAACACGCGCTATCTGCACGATGCCATCGTCACCTATGCGGAACGGCTGACGGCGACGCTGCCCGCCGGCCTGTCGGTGGCGTCCTTCGCCTGCTCGGGAAGCGAGGCCAACAGCCTGATGCTGCGCATGGCGCGGACCCATACCGGCCGCGGCGAGACGATCGTGCTCGACTGGGCTTATCACGGCACGACGCAGGAACTGATCGAACTCAGCCCCTACAAATACAAGCGCAAGGGCGGCAAGGGGCGCCCGGCGCATGTGTTCGAGGCAACCATACCCGACAGCTATCGCGCCCCGGCCGAATGGCCGGTGGACGAACATGCAAAGCGTTTCGCCGGGAGCGTCGCCGAGCAGATCGCCGATATGGCGAGACAAGGCCGCGCGCCGGGCCTGTTCCTGGCGGAATCGATCCCCAGCGTCGCCGGCCAGGTGTTCTTGCCGGACGGTTATCTCGCGGAGATCTATGCGATGGTGCGCGCCGCCGGCGGCATTTGCGCGGCCGACGAGGTGCAGGTCGGTTTCGGCCGCGTCGGCAGCCATTGGTGGGCTTTCGAGACGCAAGGCGTGACGCCCGACATCGTCACCATGGGCAAGCCGATCGGCAACGGCCATCCGATGGCGGCGCTGGTGACGACGTCAGAGATCGCCGCCTCGTTCAACAACGGCATGGAGTATTTCAACACCTTTGGCGGCAACCCGGTTTCCTGCGCTGCCGGGCTCGCGGTGCTCGACGTCATCGAGCGCGATGGCCTCAGGCGCAATGCGCTGGAGATCGGTGATTACCTCATGGCCCGCTTCAAGGCCTTGCAGGACCGCTACGACATCATCGGCGATGTGCGCGGCCAGGGCCTCTTCCTCGGCATCGAACTGGTCGAGGATCGCAAGAGCAAGGCGCCGGCCACACGCCTTGCCCGCCGCATCAATGATGGGGTGAGGGCACGTGGCGTGCTGATCGGCACCGAGGGGCCGCATGACAATGTCCTGAAGATGCGTCCGCCGATGATCTTCAGCCGGGCCAATGCCGATCATCTGGTCGGCGTTCTCGACGAGGCGATGGCGGCGGTTCTGGCGGAAGGGGCTTAGGACAGATCAACGCACCGCCCAGGCGGTGCGTGAGCAGACAGGACAACAGCGATTTTCACGAACGTCCGGCGCTTCAAGCGCCGGCGGCAGGCGAGGCTTTGCCTCATCAAGGGAGGAAACCATGAAACATGCATTGATCACCGCGCTCTTGCTCGCATCGGCCACGCTGGCCGCGCCGGCCAAGGCGGACACATTCGACATCGTCAAGCAGAGGGGCTCGATCATCTGCGGCGTCAGCCAGGGCGTGGCGGGTTTCTCAGCGCCCGACGACCAGGGCAAATGGAGCGGCTTCGACATCGATTTCTGCCGCGCGGTTTCGGCCGCCGTCTTCGGCGATCCGGACAAGGTGAGCTATGTGCCGCTGTCGACGAAGGAACGCTTCACGGCACTGCAAGCCGGCACCGTCGATATGCTGTCACGCCAGTCGACCTGGACCCTGTCTCGAGACACCGGCATGGGCATCCACTTCGTCGGCGCCGCATATTATGACGGCCAGGGCTTCATGGTGCGCAAGAACCTTGGCGTCGACAGCGCGCTCAAGCTCTCTGGCGCCACTGTCTGTGCGGAGCAGGGCACGACCACCGAGCAGAACGTCGCCGACTATTTCACCGCCCATCAGATGAAATACGAGGCGGTCGTCATCGATTCCGCCGACAGCATCATCAAGGCGTTCGACAGCGGCCGCTGCGATGTCTACACCACGGATGCCTCGGCGCTCTATGCGCAGCGCCTGAAGCTGACCGATCCCGCCGCCTTCACCGTGCTGCCCGAGATAATCTCGAAGGAACCGCTTGGGCCTGCCGTTCGCAAGGGTGACGACAAATGGTTCGATGTCGTGCGCTGGACGCTGTTCTCGCTGATCGAGGCGGAAGAAGACGGCATCACACAGGCCAATGCGGAAGCTTCGCTGAAGTCGCAGAACCCGACGATCCGACGGTTCCTCGGTGTCGAGGGCGACAATGGCAAGCAGATCGGGCTCGATCCAGCCTTCGCCTACAACATCGTCACCAAGGTCGGCAATTATGGCGAGATGTTCGAACGCAATCTCGGCCAGTCCAGCCAGCTGAAGATCGCGCGCGGCATCAATGCGCTCTGGAACGCCGGCGGCCTGATGTACGCGCCGCCGGCGCGCTGATGCCCGGATTTGTTTGACGCAAATTCCGGGTGGAAAACCGGTTGCCGCTTTTCCTGGAATTGCCCTGGGCCGCGCATGTCGTTGAGGCCTGCGCGGCCTCTCTCAAACCGTTGCCAGGGCCTTACCCGTCGAGGGGTCGAACAAGCGAAGCGCTGTCTCATCGAAGGTAAGGCTGCACTTCTCGCCCTTGGCGACGCGGGCCCTTGGCGGCAGACAGGCCGTCAGCCGCTGCGTGCCGATCCGAGCCGTGGTGACCAGTTCGGGGCCGGTCAGCTCGACGACTTCGATCTCCACGGGCAATGAAAAGTCCGTCGGAACGGTCGCCAGGCGAAGCGCTTCGGGCCTGATACCGACGACCACTTGCACACCTTCACCAGCCGCGCTGGCATAGCATGCCGGCAAGGGGATCCGCACATCGGACCCGGCGACGGCCAGCTTGCCGGCGGTGACGGTCGCCTGCAGCATGTTCATCGACGGCGCGCCGACGAAGCCGGCGACATAGAGCGTGGCCGGCTCGTTGTAGATCTCCTCGGGTGTGCCGAGCTGCTCGATCCTGCCGTCGCGCATGACAGCGATGCGGCTCGCCAGCGTCATCGCCTCGATCTGGTCATGGGTAACGTAGACGACGGTGGTCTGCAGCATCTGATGCAGGCGCTTCAACTCGGTACGCATCTCCAGCCGCAGCTTGGCATCGAGGTTGGACAACGGCTCGTCGAAGAGGAAGACCTGGGGCTTGCGCACCAGCGCCCTGCCGATGGCGACGCGCTGGCGCTGGCCCCCGGAAAGCTGGCTCGGCTTGCGGTCGAGCAGGGCCTCGATCTGCAGCAGCCTTGCCGCCTCGCTCACCGCCTTTTCGCGCTCATCGGCGGCGACCCCGCGCATCTCCAGGCCAAAGCCGATGTTGCGGCGGACAGTCAGGTTCGGATAGAGCGCGTAGGACTGGAAGACCATGGCGATGTCGCGGTTCTTGGGGTGAACGCCAAGGATCGAGCGGCCGCCGATCAGCACATCGCCGCTCGTCGCTTCGGCGAGGCCCGCGATGATGTTGAGGAGCGTCGATTTTCCACAGCCCGAGGAGCCGAGCAGCACCAGGAATTCCCCGCTCTGCAGCGCAATGTCGATGCCCTTGAGCGTTTCGACATTGCCGTAGTTCTTGCGAACGTTACGGATTTCAAGCGCGCTCATGCGTGGCGTCCTCGAGGTGCATCGGCCCGCCATAGTTGCGGGGCAAGGTGGAGATGGCGCGCGAGGCGACATGCGTCGCGGCGGAAAGGCATGCGGACAGTGGCTGCTCCTGGGCGAGGGCGGCGAGGAAAGCGGCGTTGAAGACATCGCCGGCGCCGATCGTGTCGACGACGCGGACATCAGGCGCCGCGGCTTCCACAAGCGTGCCGTCGGGACCGATGGCGATGGCGCCTCGCGGTCCGCGCTTGACGACAAAGGTCGCGCCGTGCCGCATGCTGGAGCGGATTTGGCGCGCGGCGTCCGTGGGGCTCGACATTCCCGCCAGGGTCACCGTCTCGACCTCATTGAACAGCGCCAGCGCGCAGCGCGAGAGCCATGCGCGTGTCGCGGCGCAATTGGCCTCGGTCCAGCCATCCATCGGCCAGCCGGTGTCGAGCGCGACGGCAATGCCGTAGCTGTCGGCCCAGTCGAAGAACGCATCGTATTCGCGGGTAAGGTCGTCGGTCAGGAAAGAGCCGCACAACAGCGCGTACCCGCCAGAGAGCGCGCTGCCGTCGAGAACAGACAGTACGTCGGCAAGGCTGAAACGCGGCAGGTGTCCACGCGTGGTGAAGAAGGTGCGTTCGCCGTCCGGGTGGGTCATGCCGACGGACAGCGTCGTGCCTTCGGGACGGACCGGCCAGGTCTCGGAGCGATGGCCAAAAGCCTCGCGGAGCCAGCGGCCGAACTGGTCGTCGCCGACATTGGCGGCAATGGTGAAGTCGACGCCCAGCGCTTCCCAGGCGAGCGCGCTGTTGCCGGCCTGGCCACCGACGCGCAATTCGTCATGGTCGACCACGGTTTCCGTTCCTGCCTTCGGCCACGGCGCGACCGGGCCGACGATCAGGTCGACATTGACGTTGCCGATCACCGCGAGCGGACGCATCATTCGCTCCTGGTGATCTTGGTGGAGCGCACGGGCGTGCCGGCATTGTCGACACGGCTATCGGCGAAGGCGATCATCAGGCGCTGGGCCACCGGCAGCATGGCGAAGACCGCGGCGAGACCCGAAGCCGGCTTGAAGGAAAACGTGACGGCACCCGCCACGGGCGATTGTCCTGATGCGTCGAAGATGATCAGCGGGGCGCCGGCCTCGACCACGGAGGTGGCCATGGCGGTCACCAGTTCCGCGGTTGGGTCGTTGCCGCGAAACAGGATGACGCCGACCCGCGGGCCAAGCATCTCCATCGGTCCATGCCGCAACTGGCCGCCTTCGAGCGAAAAGCAGGGCAGGCGCGACAGCTCGGTGAGGCCGAGCGCCAGCGCCTCGGCAACGCCTTGCAGCCGGCGTCCCGAGGTGACGATGGTGGTCACCTTGCCGAGGGCTGCCAGCGCCTGTGCAATGTCCGTGTCCTGCGGCTGATCCAGTGCGCCGAGTGCTGCAGCCGGATCCTCGCCAAGTGCGGCAAGAATGGCCAGATGCAAGGCGAAGGTCACGGTCAGGCTGCGCGTCGCGGCGAAGGCCAGTTCCGTCCCGCCGGCGCCGACCAGGCAAGGCGCGGTGCGGGCGAGGAAAGAGCCGCCTTCGAGCGTCAGGCCGAAAACATCGGCAGGGTTCCCGGCCTCCGCGAACCACCTGACGACCTCGGCGCTCTCGCCGGATTGCGAGGTGACGAGCACCGTCCGGCCCTTCAGCGGCAGCGGCTGGCCGAGCTGTTCGGACAGCGGCAAGGCCAGCGCATCGATGCCGAGCGCGCGATAGAGCGGTTCAACGGCACGTCCGACGGCATGCGAGCCGCCCATGCCAAGCAGGAGGAGACGACCGGTCTTCCTGATCGAGGCGGCGAGTTCCAGCGCCATCGCGGTGTTGTGCTCGAATGAAGCGCGCGCATCCGCGTTCTGGCGTGCCATTTCGCGGTCGATGGCGGCCAGTCCGGCCGGCCGAATTCTGGTTGCGGTCATCGTCATCCTTTCACACCACCACTGGTCAGGCCGGAGATCAGCGCGCGCTGCATGACCAGGCCGATCAGCACCGGCGGCAGCGCGGCCAGCACGCCGGCCGTCGCGATCAATCCGTAGTCGGAGACACGGCCGCCGGCCAGATCGGCGATGGCGACGGTCAAGGTCTTGGCCCGCTGGTCGGAGGTGAACAGCAGCGCATAGAAGAATTCATCCCAGGCCAGCAGCAAGGCGAACAATGCCGAGGTTGCCATCACCGGCGCTGCAAGCGGCAGCGTGATGATGCGCAAGGTCTGGAACAGGCCGGCGCCGTCGATCATCGCCGCCGCTTCGATCTCGCGCGGGATGGAATCGAAGCCCGACTTCATCAGCCAGGTGGTGAAAGGCGCCAGGATGGTCAGGTAGACAAGCGCCAAGCCGAAGACATTGTTGAGCAGGCCAAGATGCGACAGGCCCATATAGAGCGGCACGGCCAGCGCCACGGGCGGCAGCATGTAGGTGGCGATGACCATCGACAGCGACCAGCCGATCGTTGGCGTGCGCGAGACCGCCCAGCCGGCGGGGATGGCCAAGGCGAGTGCCGCCAGGGTTGCCATGCCCGCGATCTCCAGGCTGTTGCGCAGTGACGAGGTGAAGGCCGCGCCGGCACTGTTTTCCGCTGTCGACAGCAATTGCTGGTAGCGCGAGAAATCGACGGCCTGCGGCCACCAGCGCAGCGGCTTGGCGGCGAGGTCGGCGGCCGGCGAAATGCTCATGATGAACAGCCAGGCGATGGGCGCCAGGATGATGGCGGCAAGCAGCAGCGCGCAGGCATGGATGAAGACGGTGAAGGCGGGGCTCCTGCGTTCCATCAGGCGGCACTCCCTGCGGTCTTCCTGACCAATGCCGCATAGGCGGCGGCGAGCACGGTGACGAGCAAGGTGACGATCAGTGCCAGCGACGCACCGGAGCCGGCGCGCTGGAAGGAGAAGGCTTCCTGGTAGACAAGGATCGACAGCGTGCGCGTGCTGTTGGCCGGGCCGCCACGGGTCATCACCCAGATGATGTCGAAGACCTTGAAAGCCTCGATGGTGCGCAGCACCAGCGCGACCATCAGCGGGCCGGCGAGATAGGGCAGGATGACGAAGCGGAAGCGGTTGAAAGGGCCCGCGCCATCGACGAGCGAGGCGGCGGTGATGTCGCGCGGCACCGCCTGCAGGGCGGCGAGCGCGATCAGCGCCACCAGCGGAAAGTTCTTCCAGCAGTCGGCGACGATCAGGGCCGCCAGTGCCGTTCCCGGCTCACCCAGCCAGGAGCGGTAGGCGTCGATGAGATGCAATTGCGTCAAGGCGGCGTTCAGCGCGCCATATTCGGGATTGTAGATCAGCCGCCACAGGGTGGCGTTGACCACTGTCGGCAGCGCCCAGGGCAGGATCATCAGGGCGCGCAGGACGGCGCGGCCGTGGAACCGCTGATTGAGCAGGAGAGCGGCAAGAACGCCGATCACCATTTCGGCGGCAACGGAGATGACCGCGAACAACGTCGTGGTGACCAGCGTGCGCGAAAAATTCGAGCTCGACAGCATGTTGGTGTAATTTTCGAAGCCGACGTAATTGCCGCCCGTGCCGACCAGCTTGGCGTCGGTGAAGGAGAGGCTGACCGTATCGACCAGCGGCCAGCCGATGACCGCGACCATGACCACGAGCAGCGGCAGCATCAAGAGCCATGCACGGGTCGTCATCCAGGTGCCCGACATCAGAGCAGCCTCTCTTCACTCAACAGGATTTCAGACATAGCATGGGCGGCACTACAGCGCCGCGCGTCCTATTGGACGCGCCAAGGACGCTGTAGCGTTTTGGTTTTGGGGCATGATCCGTTCCAAAAAATCGATTCCGATTTTTGGGTCATGCCCCGGCCGCCCATGAAGGACAACGATGCTCAGAGGCCGCTGTTCTGCGCGGCGGTCTTCAGCGCATCCTCGGGCGAGGACTGGCCGAGCAGCGATTCCTGGATGGCCTGCTGCAGCGCGGTCGACAGCTCCTGATACTTCGGCGTGGTCGGGCGCGGATACATGGCGGCCAGGCCGAGCTTGGCGGCGGCGATCAGTTCTTCCTGGCCCTTGGTGACGGCCGGGTCGTCATAGGACGAGGCCCAGATCGGCAGCGAGAGCTTGGCATACTGGTTCTGTGTCGCCTGCGAGGTCATGAAGGTGATGTACTTCCAGGCCTCGTCCGGATGCTTGGAGACCGCGGTGACGCCAAGGCCCATCGAGCCGTTGACGGCCGACACCTCGCTGATGCCGGTGACGCCGGGCGCCGGCACGACGCCGACCTTGCCCGCCACCTTCGAGTCCTTCGGGTCGTTGGCCATGTTGTACATGTAGGTCCAGTTCAGCGCGAAGGCGGCATCACCGTTTTCGAAGACCTTGCGCACGTCCTCTTCCAGGAATTCCTTGGAATTCGGGTTGGTGAGGCCGGACTTGTAGCTGTCGACCATGTATTTCAGTGCCGAGAGGCCGCCGCCATTCTGGAAGTCGGGCTTGCCGTCCTTGAGGAAGTCGCCGCCATAGGCACTGACCAACGTGGTGTAGTCGCAGATCGCGGCTTCAGCCTGCGACCAGCTCCAGGCGATCGGCGTCTTCAGCAGGCCCTTGTCCTGGATCATCTTGGCCTGTGCGCCGAGCTCTTCCCAGGTCTTCGGGGGCGTCTTGATGCCGGCCTTTTCCAGGATGTCCTTGTTGTAGAACAGGTATTTGGTGTCGAGGATCCACGGCATGCCGTAATATTTGCCGTCATACTGGACGGTGGTCCAGGCGCCGGGCAGCACGCCCTTCTTCATGTCGTCGGTGATCTTCGGCGTCACGTCGACCAGCACCTTGTTGGTGGCGTATTCGGCCGGCCAGATGACGTCGAACAGCACGACGTCGTAGCCGCCGCCCGAGCCCTGCGCGAGCACGGTCTTGTCGTGCAGGCCTTCATAGGGAACGAATTCGAGATTGACCTTGACGTCCGGGTTGGCCTTGGTGAAGGCGTCCGTCATGGCGCGCACGTCGGCCTCGCTGTAGGCGGCCTGCGCCATGAACAGCGCATTGAGCGTCGTTTCGGCGAAAGCGTGGGGGACAAGCAGTCCTCCGGCGAAGACCGCGCCGACCAGTGTCTTGGTGATTGTCCTAAGCATTTTCTTCTCCCATTTCCGGCGTTGACGGGCCGGCAATGCGGGCATTTCGCATCGTCTTCCCGGATCCATGTCGCGTGACCTGATGGTTACCCGGCTCACCAGTGGCGGCAGGCGGAGGCCCTGGCCATCTTGTTTTGGGGCGTTCGGTTCGCATTAAGTCAACTCGCTTGACTTAATTAGTCGATCAATATTCTAATGGTGTCAAGAGGGGAAACGCCGATGGACGACATCAGCCCGATCCGCGCCAAAAGCGGCACCAATCAGGAAGGCACCAGCGCGCACAACCGCCGCGTCATGATCGAGGCGCTGCGCCTCAATGGCGCCCTGTCGCGGGCCGACCTGGCGCGGGCGACGCAGCTCACCAAACAGGCGGTGTCCAACATCATCGAGGATCTCGAAAGCGACGGCCTGGTCGCCGCGCTCGATGCGGTGCGCAAGGGCAGGGGACAACCCTCGACCCCCTACAGGCTGGTGCCCGAAGGCGCCTTCGCCATCGGCCTGCAGATCGACCGCCACCTGACGCGGGCGGTCGCGGTCAATTTGATGGGCAGCGTGCTGGCGCGCGCCGAGGCGAACCTGCCCTTCGATGAACCGTCGAAGGGCGTCGAGGTCATTCTCGGCCTGATCGATGGCGTGCGCCGCGACCTTGCCGGCATCTCCTCGCAGTCGGAGAAGCGGCTTGTCGGTCTCGGCGTTGCCATGCCTGGCCCTTTCGGCCTGAAGAACTCAGACGACAAATGGATGATGCCGGCCTGGCAGAAGTTTCCGCTGCTGGAAACGCTGGCTGCCAGGACAGGACTGAATGTCGGCCTGCAGAACGATTCCGCCGCCTGCGCCACGGCCGAGCGCATCGTCGGCGCGGCGCATGGCGTCGATCACGCGGTCTGCCTCTATGTCGGCTATGGCATCGGCACCGGACTGATCCTCAATGGCGAACTCTACAGCGGCGGCCATGGCAATGCCGGCGAAATCGGCATGGCGCTGCTGGCGCCCGCCGGTCCGGGGTCGACGCCGCTTGAACACCGCGCCTCGCTGGCCTCGCTCTATCAGCACCTCGACCTCAATCCGGCCGACAGTGATATCTACGAACAGATGAACGCCCTGGCGCTGGCCGAGGATGCGAAGATGATGGACTGGATCGATGGCGCGGCGCACGATCTGCGCTGGAGCGTGCATCTCATCGAAACGATCTTCGATCCGCAAACCGTCATCTTGACCAGCGGCGCGCCGGAAGCGCTGGCGCGCCGCCTTGTCGAGGCGATGCATCCGCTGTTGCCGTCGATCGCCGACCGGCCAAGCAGGACTTTGCCGCGCCTGCAGCTCGGCACCACGGACCCCTGGTCGATCGCGCTTGGCGCGGCCGCGGCGCCCATCAGCCGCGCCTTCGATCCCTTGTTCTCGGCGATCCTGAAGACAAGCCCCGGACTTGCGTGAAGGAGCGGACACCGGGGGGCAAACGCCCCTTTGGCGTCACACAGGGTTCATCGTCCGGACATAGCGTCCATCCCGGTTCTTTGCTGCGATGCAATAGGAGTGGGACATGGTGGACATAGTTTCTAGTGAGGCGGGCATTCCGAGGCCGGATCATCCGCTGGATAGTTCGGGTAGCGCGAAGTGGTTCCTGCCGGCTTTCGGCGTGCTGGTGCTGGTCGGCGTCGTCTATGTCGGATACGCGCTGAGCCAGGACCTGGCCGAAGCCAAGACCGTGCCGTGGATCCTGCTGGGCATCGCCTTGCTGATCGCGTTGGGCTTCGAGTTCGTCAATGGCTTCCACGACACCGCCAATGCGGTGGCGACGGTCATCTACACACGCTCCCTGCCGGCCGAGTTCGCCGTCATGTGGTCGGGCGTCTTCAATTTCCTCGGCGTTCTCACCTCCAGCGGCGCGGTCGCCTTCGGCATCCTGTCGCTGCTGCCGGTCGAGCTCATCCTGCAGGTCGGCTCCTCCTCCGGTTTTGCCATGGTGTACGCGTTGCTGGTCGCGGCGATCGTGTGGAATCTCGGCACTTGGTTCCTCGGCCTGCCTGCCTCCAGTTCGCACACGATGGTCGGCTCGATCATCGGCGTCGGCCTTGCCAACCAGTTCACGGCACCGGCAGGCAGCGCCACAAGCGGCGTCGACTGGTCGCAAGCAACCAATGTTGGCCTAACCTTGCTGGTGTCGCCGATCGTTGGCTTCTTCGCCGCCGCGATCCTGCTCTATGCAATGAAGCTGCTGGTGCGCAATCCGGCACTCTACGAGGCGCCGAAAGGCAACACGCCGCCGCCGTGGTGGATCCGCGGCCTGCTGATCTTCACCTGCACCGGCGTCAGCTTCGCGCATGGCTCCAATGATGGGCAGAAGGGCATGGGCCTGATCATGCTGATCCTGATCGGCGTCGTGCCGACGGCCTTTGCGCTGAACCGCACGCCCGACATCAACTATCTCGAGGCCTACAAGTCGGCTTCTGCCGGCGTTGAGCAGGCGCTGGGCAAATATGTGAAGCCCGGCATCACTGTCGCCGATGCCAAGGCCGCCGTCCAGGATGCCGTGCGCACCCGGACCTGGAGCGACCAGACGACGGTCGCGCTGCAGACCTACATCCACAACACCACGGCTTCGCTGCAGCCCTATGCCTCGGTGGATAATGTTCCGACCGACCTGGTCAGCAACGCCCGCAATGACATCTACCTGATCGGCGAGGCGCTCAAGCTGATCGACAAGAAGCAATTGCTGCCGATGCAGACCGCCGATCTCAAGGCGGTCACCGACTACCACAAGGCCGTCGACAACGCGACGAAGTTCATCCCGCTCTGGGTGAAGGTCGCGGTGGCGCTGGCGCTGGGCCTCGGCACCATGGTCGGCTGGAAGCGCATCGTCGTCACGGTCGGCGAGAAGATCGGCAAGAGCCATCTGACCTATGGCCAAGGTGCGGCGGCCGAACTCGTCGCCATGGTGACCATCGGCATGGCCGATCGGCTCGGCCTGCCGGTGTCGACAACCCATGTCCTGTCGTCGGGCGTCGCCGGAACGATGGCCGCCAACGGTTCGGGCCTGCAATGGGCGACTGTGCGCAACCTGCTGCTGGCCTGGGTGCTGACCCTGCCTTGCTCGATCGCGCTGGCCTTCGTGCTGTTCATCGTCTTCCGCCACGTGTTCTGAGCGGAGCGTATAAGCATCCAAACAAAAGGCAGCGCCGGCGACGGCGCTGCCTTTTTCTTTGAGCGAATTTCGAAGAGGCATTCGCGTTTGTATTGACGTGGAATATGCCTGCGAGACTGGCGCGAAACGCCCAACGCTTCGTCATCCACGGGCGGAGCAAGGAGCGCAGCGACGCGGCGCAGACCCCTGGAGCTGCTCCGCAGCCCAAGGGATCCATGCCGGGACTCCTGAGCGCCGCAACGGTGCAGAATTCTGCTCCGCTGCACTCCGTGGCATAGGTCACGGAATGGATCCCAGGGTCTCCGCAACGGAGCTTCGCTCTGGGATGACGAAGTTTGGAGGCTTCAGCCAATCTCGAACGTTGGCTACGGCCGCTCGACACGAGCAGCGCAATCCCGGTCAGGAAGGAAACCTTCGAGAGCCTTCGGCCCGCGAAGTCTCAGGTCGGGTCTTCGCGATGCAGGTCGTGGATGGCGACGCCATCGACATTGGTGGGCAAGGTCAGCCACTTTCGATGACGCAAGGTGCGCTGGGTGTCTTCCAGGCCTGTCTCCCAGTGCTCACGCATCGAGGTGCCGGAGAATTCATAATCCTTGGCGTGCCCCTCATAGCCTTTGTGCTGGTAGATCAGGTGCACGATGTTGACGATGCCGGCGTCCGAATAGTCCGCGATCAGCGCTTCCTCGGCCGGCGTCAGCTGCTCCTTGGGCACGCGCTTCAACGCATCGAGCAGGCGCATCTTCAGGCCATGGATGCGCTTGGCATTGTCGGTATTCTGGCGCGTGCGGCTGGAATACATGATGTCCTTATGGCGGGACAGCACGTCCGGCATGCTGCGCGGCAGCACGCCGCGGGCACTGAACAGGTCGACCTGAAACACCAGGGAAGACCGGTCCTCTTCCTGATCGAGCAGATATTGCAGCGGCGTGTTGGAAACGATGCCGCCGTCCCAGTAATATTCGCCTTCGATGCGGACCGACGGAAAGGCAGGCGGCAGCGCGCCGCTGGCCATGATGTGCTCGGGACCGATGCGCACCTTCTCGGTGTCGAAATAGACGAAATTGCCGGTGCGGACATTGACCGCGCCGACGCTCAGCCGCTTCTTGCCGTCGTTGAGGATATCGAAGTCGATCAGGCTCTCCAGCGTGTCCTTCAATTCGGCGGTGTCGTAGAAGCTGGTGGCACCCTCGGCGCCCGGATGCTCGAACCAGGGATTGGGATTGCGAGGCTTGAAGAAGCCGGGCTGACCCATGGTCATGGTCATCCATGAGGACGTGCGGTTGCGGATGTCGCGGTAGATGTCGCCTTCCGGCGTATAGGCCCAGATCTTGCGGCCGGAGATCGTCTGCCAGAACTGTTCGAGCCGCTGCAGGCGGCGGCTCGGCTCGTTGCCGGCGATGATCGAGGCATTGATGGCGCCGATCGAGACGCCGGACAGCCAAGTCGGCTCGCAACCGGCATCGGCCAGCGCCTGGTACACCCCGGCCTGGTAGGCACCGAGCGCGCCGCCGCCCTGGAACACCAGGGCGATGCGGTCATATTGGGCCGAGATTTCCTCGATGGTGGCGGCGGCTTCCTTGTTTCGGTTGCGTTCAAGCACGAATTTTCTCCGGCTGGGCTGTGCTGGTTGCGAGCCGGTCGTGATCGGCAAGATAGTCGTGGACGACCTCGCCCAGCCCAAGGGTAAGATCGGCCTTGAAGTGAACGGCGGAGACGATGTCGAGCACCGGCAGCTTCGCCACGTCGGCCATGACATGGGGCCGCAGGTCGAGTGCCGCGGGCGCCGTCCAGGCCTCCTTCAGGGTGATGTCCGTGAGGTAGTAGCGCACCAGCTCGCAAATGCGGGGCGTGCCGTCGACATGCGGAATGATCTTGATCAGGAAGTTGGGCGCGGCGAGCGCGGCGAGCACGGAATCGTGATCGGCTTCCCGGTGCTTGTAGCCCATCGTGCCGGTGGCGCACAGAACGCTGCCATAGTGCAGCGTGCCGACGATCACCTCGCCCTCATGGACGATCTTCGGGTTGGCCAGCTTCTTCGGAAAACCCCAGAGCTCACGGCCGCCGGCGATCGGCGCGTCGTCGTCGAGATACATCGAATGGACATAGCCGCCATGCTGGCCCTTGTATTTCACCGGAATGACCTGGCCGGTCTCGGTGTAGTCGCCGAAGCCCGTGGAATCAGGCATGCGGATGAATTCGTATTTGACCAGCGGCTCGTCGATTTCCAGCGGCGCCGGCACGACGGCCTCAAGCGCCTCGCGTGTCGTGCGATAGGTTATGATGATGTATTCGCGGTCGAAGAAACGGTAGGGCCCGGGCGGGAAAGACGGATTGGTCAGCGGCATCGCATAGGCGCGCTTCACGACATCGGCGATTTCCAAGCTGCACCCCAGGGTTCTGTCGGCGAATTTCGTTCAGGAATAACCGCGCGAATGCGCTGCCGATTATGTTGCACGGCACCATGACAGTGCCGTGTCAGCCAGACGACCATGGTCTGGAGCCGGTTGAGAGCCACGCCGAGGCTGTCGTCTGGCTGTAATCGCATCGACACATGGCTCTGTCATTGTCATGCTGCGACGCACAATTATATCCTCCTATTCCCTCCCACCTCTCGCGAGATCACCATGGGTTCCCTGTCTTCGAAGAATGCCCTCGTTACCGGCTCGACCAGCGGCATAGGCCTGGCCATCGCCCGCGCCTTTGCCGCCGAGGGCGCCAACGTCACCATCAACGGCCTTGGCGACGCCGCGGCAATAGAGCAGGAGCGCGCCGGCATCGAGAAGGATTTCGGCGTCAAGTGCCGCTATTCCGATGCCAACATGATGGACGGCGCTGCCGTCACGGCGATGGTTCGCGACGCCGAGGCGGCGTTTGGCAGCCTCGACATCCTCGTCAACAATGCCGGTATCCAGCATGTCGCGCCGATCGAGGAGTTCCCCGACGACAAGTGGGAAGCGATCATCCGCATCAATCTCCTGGCGGCCTTCTATGCCATCAAGGCGGTGGTGCCGGGCATGAAGGCACGCAAATGGGGCCGCATCATCAACACGGCTTCCGCGCATGCGCTGGTCGCCTCGCCGTTCAAGTCGGCCTATGTCTCGGCCAAGCATGGCATTGCGGGCCTCACCAAGACGGTCGCCCTGGAAGTCGCGCAGGACGGCATAACCGTCAACGCCATCGCGCCGGGCTATGTCTGGACGCCGCTGGTCGAGAAGCAGATTCCCGACACGATGAAGGCGCGCGGCATGACCGAGGAACAGGTCAAGCATGATGTGCTGCTCGCTGCACAGCCGACGAAGGAATTCGTCACCGTCGAAGAGCTTGCCGCGTTGGCGCTGTTCCTGTGCTCGGATTCAGCCAGGCAGATCACCGGCACGACCTTGCCGATGGATGGCGGCTGGACGGCGCAGTAACGCATGGGTCGCAACATTTCCGCTTTTACCGACCAGTACCGAAAAAGGCGGTTCCCTATCGCTGCGGGATGATTGTATCCTGATGGAGGCTGCGGAAGGATTGGGAGGTTTTCCGCAGCCATGAGCCGGGTCGACTGACCGGCTGACGAAGGGAAAGAGGCGAGGCTTTCCCTTCAAACCGTCATCAAGCCGTTACCTAGACCTCCTATTCGGGACCCGAGAACGGGCAGCTTGCACATAGCAATGCACAGCTGTGCAAAGGTGATAAATGACCAAAGCAAACTTCCTCGAACTTGGGCGTGTCAGCGCCGGATACGGCGCCTCGCGGGTTCTGGACGGCATAGAGCTGGGCATAGCGAAGGGCGAGTTCGTGGCCCTTCTGGGCGCTTCCGGCTGCGGCAAGACCACGCTGCTGCGAGCCATCGCCGGCTTTGTTTCGCCAAGCGCGGGTTCGATCAAGGTAGCCGGCCGCGATGTCACCCGCCTGCCCCCGGACAAGCGCGGCATGGCGCTGGTGTTCCAGTCCTATGCGCTGTGGCCGCACATGACGGTGGCGCAGAACATCGGCTACGGGCTGAAGCTCAAGCGGCATGCGCGCACCGAGATCGCGCGGCGCGTCGGCGAGATGGAAAAACTGCTGGGGCTCGATGGGCTTGGCGATCGTAAGCCGGCGCAGCTTTCGGGCGGCCAGCGCCAGCGCGTGGCGCTTGGCCGGGCGCTGGCCATCGATCCGGAAATCCTGCTTCTCGACGAACCGCTGTCCAATCTCGACGCGCGCATCAGGCTGACCGTGCGCCACGAAATCCGCGCCCTGCAGAAGCGGCTCGGCATCACCGCCGTGCATGTCACGCATGATCGCGAGGAAGCCATGGTGATGGCCGACCGCATCGTCATCCTCGATGCCGGGCGCATCGCGCAGCAGGGCACGCCCGAAGCCGTCTACAACCGCCCGGCTTCCGCCTTCGTCGCCGCCTTCATGGGCGCGGAGAACCGGGTGGAACTTTGGGGCCAGCCGTTGCGGGCCCGTTTCGAGATCGAAGCCGGGCCGGCGAACGCCGCCTGCGCGGTGCCGCTGGAGGGGCGCCCGCTGGCGCGCGGCTTCGTCGAGGCGCGATTCCGGGCCGAGGCGGCACAGCTTTTCGCGGGCACCGCCACGGACGCCGTTCCCGCCGGAACGCTCGAACTGTCGGGCCATGTCGAGACCGTCAGCTATCCCGGTGGCCTCTGGCGCCATGCGGTCAGGGTCGGCGACGACATGGTCCTGGTCGATGCCCACAAGGCGTTCGCTGTCGGCGAGGCGGTCAAGGTCCGCATCCCGTCCGATGTGCTTTTCCTGTTCAACGCGCCGGCGGTTTCGCCGTTGGCGCCAACCCGTTCCCGGTCGGGCGGCGCCAAAAGCCGCTCCCTGGAAGCATCCGAAGCTTGAATCTCTTCATCCAACTGGAGACCTTTCCGTGAAGACAATCCTGCAAGCCGCACTGGCTCTCGGCCTGATGGCATCACCCGCCACCGCCGCCGAACTCACCGTTCTCACCGCCGGCGACCAGAACATGGTCGACTACATCAACGACTATCTCGGGCCGCTGTTCGAGAAGCAGAATCCGGGCAACACCGTGCGCGTCGTCGGTACCGGCCCGGGCGATGCCGGATCGCAGAAGATCACCGAACGCTTCAAGGCGCAGGCCGATGCGGGTTCGCAGAAGTGGGACACGGACGTCGCCGTCGTGCACGAAAAGTTCGCCGGCCCGATGGTGACAGCCGGCTATCTCGAAGCCTATCGCCCGAAAATCGACACCGGCAAGATGGTGACGCGTTCCAATGCCGACATGGCGCTGGGCTCCAATGTCAGCGGCTATGTCATGCCGATGTTCAACAGCCAGACCGCGATTGCCTACAATCCGGCGATGGTGCCCAATCCGCCGAAGAGCTACGAGGAACTGGTCGCATGGGCCAAGGAGCATCCCAAGCAGTTCGGTTATAACGGCATCAAGGGCGGCGCCTCCGGTGTCAGCTTCGTCATGGGCTGGATCTATGCCTTCGGTGAGGGCGACGCCAACAAGCTGATGAACGGCCCCTTCGACGAGGCCGAGACTAAGAAGTGGGACAAGGCCTTCGCCAGCCTGAAGGAGTTCACCGCCAATGCGACGCTGACGCCCGGCAATGCCGGCACGCTCGACATGCTGTCCCGCGGCGAGATCGCCATGGGCCCGGTCTGGGTCGACATGTTCTACTCCTGGCAGGCCGACGGCCGGCTGCCGCCGGAGCTGAAACTGGTGCTGCCGGCGCCCGGCATGCCCGGCCAGCCGATGCACTACGTCATCCCCGCCAAGAGCCCGAACGAGGCACTGGCCGAGAAGTTCGTGGCGCTGGCCACCAGCCCGGAAGTGCAGGCCGACGGCATCGTCAAGAAGTTCAACTGGTATCCGGGCATCGACGCCGATTTCGTCAAGCCAAAGCTCGACGAGGCAACCTGGAACAAGCTGTTCGTCGACATCTCGCCGGCGGACCTGGCGAAATACGGCAAGCCGTTCCCGATCGCTCCCTATAACAACGCGATCCTCGAAGCCTATGAGCGCCAGACCGCGAATTGAGCGGGCTGACTGACCTTCGAACCCCGCACCGCCCGGCATTGCCGGGCGGTGCGGGCCTGTCCGCTATCCGGTGAAAGACCTACGATGTCGAAACGACTTTTCGGCCTGCTGCTCGTCCTGCCCGCGCTGGCGGTGATCGTGCTGTTGTTCATCGTCCCGCTTGCCGCTTCGGTCATCGGCGCGTTCGAAGTGGACGGCGGCTACGGAATGGGAAATTTCGTCAAGTCGTTCGAGCTCTACCGCAGCGATACGATCTTCACCGTTCTGATCGTCAGCCTGTCGACGCTGCTGATCGGCCTGTTTTCCATCGCTATCGGCGGCTATCTGACGCTGGGCGAAAATCCGCGCGCGGTGGCGATCCTGCGTTGGCTCTATCGCTGGCCGATGTTCATTCCCTTCATCGTCGTCGGTCAGATCCTGCGTACCTTCCTCGCCAAGAACGGCCTGATGAACAATCTTCTGATCAGCGCCGGCGTCATCACGCCGCTGCAGGCCACCGCTTTTCTCGACTGGCGCGGCATCGTCATCGCCTTCGTCTGGAAGCAGGTTCCTTTCGTTGCCTTGCTGGTCGCCGGCGCCATGGCGTCGATCGATCGCGGCACGATCGAGGCCGCGCGCAATCTCGGCGCCTCGCGGCTGCGCATCCTGATCGAGATCGTCGTGCCACAGGTCGCCACGACGCTGCTGGTCGGGCTCATCCTGTCCTTCGTCACGATGATGTCGGTGCTGTCGGTGCCGCTGATGGTCAATGCACAGTCGCCGACCATGCTCACCGCAGACATCGCCTTCCGCATCAATGCCTATGGCGACTACGGCGTTGCCAACGCGCTCGGCCTGATCTCGCTGGTCATCACCTCGGGCGTTGCATGGATCTATCTGCGCCACACGATGAAGGAGCGCGCATGAGCCTCGCACCATCATCCGTCATGGGACATAAAGTGCGGATCGACCTGTGGTGGCTGCCCAGGGCAGTGATCCTCGGCCTGCTCGCCTTCATCATTTTCGGTCCGTTGCTCAATCTGTTGCTGTGGACCGTGGCGGAGCGCTGGTATTTTCCGCATGTCCTGCCGCTCGACTACGGTTTCAGCGTCTGGAAGCGTGTCTTCTCGCCACGCGGCGGTGCGATGGATTCGCTGCAGAACAGCATCCTGGTGGCGGTGCTGACGGTCATCGTCTCGCTGGCGCTGGCCATACCCGCCGGCTACGCGCTGGCGCGGTTGAAACTGCCGCTGCGCAGCCTGATCCTGCTCGCCTTCCTCATTCCGCAGGCGTTTCCGAACCTGCCGGTCTATGTCAACATCGCGCGCGTCTTCTACCAGATCGGCCTCAACGGCACGATCACCGGCGTGGTTCTGGTGCATGCCGTGCATGGCCTGGTCTATGCCGTGTGGATCGCAACGGCGGCTTTTTCGGCCGTCGATGCCGAACTCGAGCAGGCCGCCCGATCAATTGGCGCCGGAGCGTTCCGCGCCTTCCGTGATGTGACCTTGCCGCTCGCCATGCCCGGCCTGATGGCCAGCGCCATCTTCGTCTTCCTGGAATCGCTCGACGAATTCACCGGCAGCTATTTCGTCGGCGCGCCGGATGTGAATATGTTGCCGCTGCTGCTTTATTCGGCGGGCGCCGGCGGCAATTATCAGATCGCCTCGATCACGGCACTTCTGCTGCTCATCCCATCGATCGGCTTCATGCTGATCGTCGAGCGGTTCCTGAAGGCCGATGTGCTGTCGCGGGTTGGCCATTGAAAAGCGTGAGCGTCGACCAATGACGGCAGACGAGAATTCGACCACGGGCGACAAGACCTCGGACAAGCTTCGCTCGGTCAGCGCCCTGCATGTCGCGCGCCAGGCGGGCGTGTCGCGCTCGGCGGTGTCGCGCGCCTTCACGCCGGGCGCCAGCGTCGCCACCGAAACGCGCGAAAAGATCATGCGCGCCGCCGAGGAACTCGGCTATCAGGTCAACGATCTGGCGCGCGGCCTGCTCGCCAACCAGAGCCGGCTGGTGGGGCTGGTGGTGACCAAGCCGGAAGTCGGCTTTCGTGCCCATCTCACCGCTGCGCTCACCAAGGCGCTGATCCATCGCGGCAATGTTCCGGTCATGATCAACACCGGCCAGACCGAGCAGGAGCTGATATCGGCCCAGAAGACGCTGCTTGGCCATCGCGCCGAGGCGACGATCATCCTGTCGGGCTCGCCGCCCTCGTCCTTCTTCGAGCTGGCGCGGCGCAACGGCCAGCCGCTGGTCGTCATCGGCCGCTCCGAACCGGAAGCCGATCATATCCAGACCGACGGCAGCGCGGCCGCCAAGCTCGCGGCGGCATTGTTCGTCGCACGCGGCATGACGAAGCTTGGTCTGGCGGGATCGCTGTCGGGTACACCCACCATCACCGAACGCGAGGATGCATTCTGCGCCGAGGCAGCGCGTCTTGGCGCCGAGGTTGTGATCGCGCGGGGCCGAGACACGGACTATGCGGGCGGGCTGCAGGCGGGCAATGCTCTCATTGATAGCCAGGATCGGCCGCAGGCGATCTTCTGCGTCAACGACCTCATCGCCTTCGGCGTCATGGACCACGCCCGGCAGGCCGGGCTCGACATCCCCGGCGATCTCTCGGTGATCGGCTTCGACGATGTTCCCGAAGCCGGCTGGCTTGCCTACCGGCTGACCACCTTCCGCCAGGATCCGGAGATGATGGCCGCCCGTGCCGTGGCATTGCTCGATATGCGCCAGCGGCAGCCGGATCTTGCGCCCATCCGCGAGCGCTTCAACGTGCCGCTTGTCGTGCGCGGCAGTTTTGTTCCGCATGACGCGGAGCGACTTCCAGACAGTTCCTCCTGAATCCTCAGCCACAGGTCGACGCCCATGAAAATCATCCAGCTCTCCGATCCGCATCTGATGACGCCGGGTGGCCTTCTCTATGGCTCCGATCCGCTCGCCAGGCTGGACGCCTGCTTGGCGGACATCGGCAAGAACCATGCCGATGCCGAACTGGTGGTGATATCCGGCGACCTCACCAATGATGGCGAGCGTGCCGCCTACGCGGCATTGCGGGAGAGGCTGGCGCAATTTTCTCCGCCTTGCCGGTTGATGCTCGGCAACCATGACGATCGCGCGCTTTTCCTTGAAATGTTTCCCGACGCCGCTGCCGAGCAAGGGTTCGCGCAGAGCGTTTTCGATGGCAGCGAGGGCCGGCTGATCCTGCTCGACACACTGGACAGCGGCCATGTCGAGGGCAGGCTGTGCGCGGAGCGTCTCGACTGGCTCGACGAACGGCTGCAAGAGGCGCGCGACAGGCCGGCCTTCGTCTTCATGCACCACCCGCCGTTTCGGATACACATACCGGTGCTCGACGAGGTCGGGCTCGCCGACGCCGATAGCTTCCACGCGGTGCTGTCGCGCCACGGCAATGTCCGCCACATCTTCGCGGGCCACGTCCATCGGCTGATCGCCGGCAGCTGGCGCGGCATACCGGTCAGCACGCTGCGCAGCACGAACCACCAGACCGCGCTCGATTTTTCGCAGAGCTGGGGCCTGGGCCACGAGCCGCCCGCCTATGCCGTGATCTTCATCGACGGGGATGGGGTGGTCGTGCATTTCCACGATTTTCCAGTCGCCGGATAATGCATATGCCGCCGACAGGATCAGGACGCTGACGCTCGCTGCACGTCACGGATTGGCTGTCGTAACTGTGATCCGATCCCGTATCACCCCCCGTGAAAATTATTACCGATTTGTAAAGTCATGGGTTAGAACCGCTTTGGGTTTGATGCGGGGTTGATACGTTGACTGTGATTTTCCGCGCTTTGCGCGTTCTCTCCTTTCTTGTGGCTGGCCTAGTCCTTGCAATGTGCGCGCAGGCACAGGCGGTCGAATTCAAGACCATCACGATCAAGGTCGGCTATGGCCCCGGCGGCGGCTACGACCAGACATCGCGGCTGATCGCTCGTCATTTTGCCCGGTTCCTGCCCGGCAACCCTGATATCGTCGTTCAGAATGTGCCGGGCGGCGGCAGCCTCAAGCTCACCAAGATGGTGCTGGGCAGCGAGCCGGCCGATGGAAGCGTCATCGCTTCGGTCAGCGAGGCGATGTCCTATGCTCCGGTGCTCGATCCCCAGAACGCGAATTTCGACCCGCTGGCCCTGCAATGGATCGGCTCGCTCGTCAACGAACCGGCCTATTGCCTGACCGCCAAAAGCTCCGGCATCGACACGATGGACAAGTTCCTGCAGTCCGATTTCCTGATTGGAGCGACCGGCAAGAGCAGCGTGACCTATATTTTCGCGGCGCTGGTCAAGAACGGGCTGAAGGCGAAATTCAAGATCGTCACGGGTTTTGAAGGCACCGCCGATATCGAACTGGCAATGCAACGCGGCGAAATCGCCGGAATGTGCGGTGTTTCCAGCTACAACATCTCCGGAAACCGCGACACGCTCAACCTCGTCGGAACGTTTGGCCCGGGCACGGTTGCAGGCCAGGAGAAGTTCACGGCCAGGATCGAAGACCCTGAGGTTCGGGAGGCGGCCGCGCTCATAGAGACGACCTTGCAGTTCCATCACCCGCTCGTTGTTCCGCCGGGAACACCCAAGGACACCGTCGAAGCGCTTCGCAAGGGCTATATGGAGATGGTCAAGGATCCGGCGTTTCTGGCCGATATCGGCAAGCTCAGCGAAATGACCGTCAACGCCACCAGCGGCGAAGACATAAGCCGGCTCGTGGCGCAGCAATTGAAGGTGGATCCGGACGTATTCGAAACCGCCAGAAATCTGGTGAAGTAGATTTCCGGCGAGGCTCAACGGTGGATCTGATCCTCACCGCCATTTTCGAGATGGCCCAGCCATTCCGTATGCTGATGCTGGTGACCGGTGTTTTCGCCGGCCTGATTGTCGGCGTCGTCCCCGGCATTGGCGGGCTGTTCGCGATGGCGCTGCTCATCCCCATGACCTACAACATGGACGCCTATGCCGCCTTCGCGCTGCTGCTTGGCATGGGATCGGTCAACACCACCTCCGACACCATACCCGCGATCCTGTTCGGCGTTCCGGGTTCGGTGGGCGCCGCGGCAACGGTGCTTGATGGCCATGCGATGGCCAAGAAGGGCGAAGCCGCGCGTGCCTTCGGCGCCTCCTATTCCGCGTCGATGATCGGCGGCGTGTTCGGCGCGCTGGTGCTTGCGGCGGCGATCCCGGTCATGCGGCCGCTTGTCCTCTACCTGAAGACGCCGGACTTCTTCGCGATATGCGCCTTTGGCCTCTCCATCGTCGCCATGCTGGCGGGGAGCCAGCCGCTCAAGGGGCTGGCGGCGGCCATGTTCGGCATGCTGGCCTCGTTCGTCGGCATCGACAAGATCGCCGGCATCGACCGATGGACCTTCGGCGAAATCTATCTCTGGGACGGTCTGCCGGTTGCCCTGGTGTTTCTCGGCCTGTTCGGTCTGCCGGAACTGGCGTCGCTTCTGTTGCGCGGCTCCATCCAGGGCAATGCGGAGAGGCCGACCTATGCCGGCATGTGGCAAGGCATCATGGACACGCTGCGGGAATGGCCGCTGGTCCTGCGATGCAGCACCATAGGTTCCTTGCTTGGTGCCGTTCCCGGTGTCGGCATCGCGGTGCTGGACTGGATCGCCTATGGCTATGCGTCACGCCGGCCAGGCTCCGGACCGAAGTTCGGCGAGGGCAACGTCAGGGGCGTCATCGCTCCTGAAAGCGCCAACAATGCCAAGGAAGGCGGCTCGCTCATTCCGACGATCGCCTTCGGCGTGCCGGGTTCGGCCTCGATGAGCATTCTGCTTGGCGCCTTTGTCGTGCACGGGCTCGTTCCCGGACCGGACATGCTCGGCAAGAATGCCGCGCTCACCATGTCGATGGTGTTCAGCATTGCCGTGGCCAACATAGTCGGCGCGGTGACCTGCCTCGTGCTGACCCGGCCGCTGGCGCGCGTGGCGCAGGTCTCGGCCGCGATATTGGTGCCGCTGGTGGTGACCTTCATCGTGGTTGGCGCTTACCAGACCAACATGAGCGCTTTCGATTTTGCGCTGGTCATCGGCGTCGGCGCCATCGGCATGGCGATGAAGGAACTCAACTGGCCGCGCTCGGCCTTCTCCTTGGGTTTCGTTCTTGGGCCGAGCCTCGAGAATTACTTCTTTCTCGCCTACCAGATTTCCGGCTGGTCGTGGCTCGCCCAGCCCTTGGTGCTGCTGCTGCTTGGACTGGCCGTGGTCGGCGTCATCAGGCAGACGCTGTCGTGGATCAGGGCCAGAAACCCAGGTGGCCCGCTGCCGCCCGCGCTGCCCGATATCATCGCCGGCGCCGCCATGACATTGCTGGCGCTGGCGGCATTGGTGACCGCCGCGACCGGTTTTCCCTTCGAGGCCGCCATCTTCCCGATCATCACGGCTGGATTGCTGATGGTGTTTTCGCTCACGACGACAGTGCGGACGACACTGCGATGGTGGACGCCCTCCACGCCCGTCCCGTCCGCGCCTGCCGGGGCTCCCGGCGAATGGTCGCCGGCCACGGAACCAACCATGAAGGGCAATCTTGCGGTGCTGGGCCTCTGCCTTGCCCTGGCAGTCCTCATCCTGTTGGTCGGACACCTGGCGGCGACTTTCATTTTCGTGGCCGGCAGCATCGCGGTGCTTGGCTCGAAGTCATGGCGGTCGCCGCTGACGATCGCCGCCGCCACGACGGTTTTTGTCTATTCGGTTTTCGATATGCTGGCGTCCCAGCCATGGCCGACGCCCTGGCTCGCCGGTATCTGGGGGATCTTTTAGTTTATTCGCGCGCCAGCGTTTCGATCAACTGGCGGCGCAGCAACTTGCCGTTGCTGCTGTAGGGCAATGATGGCACGATCCGTATCTCGCGCGGCCGTCGGTCGGGTGCGATGTTGGCGCGCAGGAATGCCTGGAATTCCTCAATCGTTCCCTGTTCGGAAACAATGAATACCGCGATTTCCTGCCCCATGGTCTCGTCCGCGAAACCGGCCACGGCGACGTCCTGCACCTTGGAATGGGCGCGGATCAGTTTTTCAAGCTCCTGGGGCGCGACGCTGACGCCGCCGCGAACGATCATATCGGCCTCGCGGTCGACGATCGTCACGAAGCCGTCGGCATCCAGGAAACCGATGTCGCCGGGAATGCCCCAGTCCGAGCCCATGATCTGTGGATCGACGAAGAGGCGGTTGCCGGGCATCAGGACGGCCGATGCCATGGTCGGGGTCCGGGCCTTGATCAGCCCCCTGTCCCCTTGTTGCAGCACGTGGCCGTCGGGACCGACAATCTCGATTTGAACACCCGCCACTGGGCGGCCCGCGCTTTCGGGCTTGGCCAGGATATCTGAACCCGACAGCGAGGATATTATGCCGGTGAGGCTCGATGAGTAGCTTATCCGGTAACCCGGCGAGATGTAGCGCCAGGCGGCGATCTTGTCTTCGCCCCTGGCCGGTCCGCCTATGCTGTAGAGGACGGAGAGTTTTGGGAGCAGATGGGTGGCGCGCTCACCGGTTTCCTTGACCATTCGGGCTATCACCGACGGTGCCAGCGCCGTACCGCTTGCCTGGAACGACAGCAGTGCCTCGATGAGTTCGGAGGGCGTGAACAGCGGCGGGAAGAACCGGACGACGCCGCCGTAAAGCAGATACCCGAAAGTCTGGTGGCGCATTGCCGAGTAGGACAGCGCCATCGGCGTCAGAAATCGCTTGGCGGTTCCCTCCACAACGCTCCGGCGCGCCGCGATACGCCGGGCAAGCGCTTCGTGCGACTGTGTATAGGCCTTTGGGTCGCCCGTGGTGCCGGACGAGAAGATCAGGAAGGCCGGATTGGCATCATCCATCGGGGCGCTGGCCTCGAATCCCGGCGCCGAGGCCGATTTCCAGCCGGTATCAAAGAGGGCGTTCGGATAGATTTCGTCGCCGGGCATGGCACGGCTTTCGAAAACCATCTTCAAGCCGAAGTCGCGCGCCTGTCTTGCACGCTGGCTTCTGGGCGTTCGAAAATCGATAACCACGGGGGTTGCGCTGTTTTTCCAACAGGCGAGGATGGACAGCACCACGTCGATGTTGTCGACCATGGCAAGGCCGACGCGGTCGCCGGGCCTGATGCCCGATGCGTTGAAGTTTGCCGTCAGATGTCCGATCTGCGTCAGCGCTTGCGCGTAGGTGATCTGCGAACGGTCATTGACCATCGCGACCTTGTCGCCATGGGCCGCGAAGGCTTTCAGTATCTGCCGGCCAAAACTCATCGCTGGTGCTGGACGCGTGTCGCCCCGGGTCTTTCGGAGAGGAAAGTGAGGATCTCCGCGTCGATCGCGTCCATGTTGGCCTTGCGGAATTTGTTGTGCGTGCCCGGCATGACGACCGTCTTCACGCTGGCCTTGTCGGATGCCCAGCCCTTGTAATCCTTCACCGTCGTGGCGCCCCATTCGGAACTGGCGAGGATGAGAACGTCGCAGGGATAGGAGGAAGGCACGAAACCGGCCGCGGCCTGCAACAACGCGCTCTTGTAGGCTTTCTTGCGCAGATGCCGCCCCAGGCGTGTCTGTCCCAGCCCCACCGCGCTCATCGCATCGCGCAGCAAGCGCCAATAGATCACCTTGCGGGTGATCTGGCGGCGCCGGCTGTCCGTCAGGCGGTCGTTGGGCATCGGTTTCAGCCAGGCGGAGCCGGGCGAGGGCGGATCGATGAGCACGATGGCGGGCCGCTTGCCGGTCGCCTCATGGCTCAGCCGGCCGACCTCGATCGCCAGGAGGCCACCCACGCAAATGCCACCAATCACGTCGGGATGCTGGCCGGTCACCGAAGTGAGGGCCTCGAAATAGCTGGAGCAGATTTCGGCCATGCTGGAATAAGGCGTCTCGCCGGGCTCGGTGCCCATGCCGCGCACGGCCATGATGGCGTATTTCTCTTTCAGCCGCTTGCCGAAGCGATTGGCGAACAAGGCCGAGCCGGTAATGCCATGGATCATGGCAATCGGCTCATGGCCGATGCTGCCCGCCACCGGCACGATCAGCTCGCGCGCCGGATGGACCGGCACCAGCGACGCGATCAGCCTGCCGAATTCGCGCGGTGTCTGCGCTTCGAGCAGAATGGAGGTCTGGAGCTTGACGCCGAATCGTTTCTGCACGGCAAGCACCAGGGTCTCGGCCATCAGCGAGTCGCCGCCGAGATCGAAGAAATTGTCGTCGAGACCGACCGAGGGAATCTGCAATTCCGCAGCGAAGATGCCGCCGATCGCATGTGCCGGTCCGTCGCCCGGTGATGCAGGCCGCAGCCTTTGTTGGACGTTCATCGGAAAGCCCCTACCGATGCATATTCCTGCCTTTTACGCACAGCTGTGTCCAGGGACAAGCCCATGATCCGCCTAAGTGACGGGTGCGCTGCCGCTGTCGTGTCAGGAGGCCTGTTCGAGCGGAGGAAGCTCGAGTAGCGCCTGGGCGGCGGCGACGTCGGTGATGAGAAGCTTGGCGTTGGTCGCCGCGATGCCGGCGCGGATGGCGTGGATCTTGCGCAGGCCCCCCGACGAGATGATCACCTTCGGCACCCTGCTGATGTCGGCGGGATTGATGGCCATGGCGCGATGGTTGACGGGATGGTCAAGCACATTGCCGTCGGCATCGACGAAATGGCAGAGCACATCGCCGACGGCACCGGCATCCTTGAGGCTCTTGGCGTCCGACCAGTTGAGAATGCCGCGGCGGAAGATCGAGGCCTGGGTGCCGACATCGCCGACGCTGAGCAGAGCGATGTCAACGGCACGTGCCCGCTCGTAGAGCTGTTTGAGATCATCCTGTTTCCACAGTGCGTCGGCCAGTTCGCGGTCGGGCACAAAGACAGGCGCGGTGATCTGATAGAGTTCCGTGCGGTAGAATTCGGCGAAGCGCCAGGCGACGGCCGAAGGATTGTGCGCTGTCGCATGAGTCAGGCCGCCGAGCAGTGAAATGACGGTCATGTCGTTGACCTCGCGCCAGATCAGCGACCGCATGCAGACCTGCAGCGTGGCGCCCCAGCCGACACCGATCGACAGTCCGTTGGTGACCTGTTCGGAAATGTAGCGTCCGGTGGCGTGGCCGACGACGGCCGCGACGCTCTCCTCGTCCTGGCTCGACGCGGGCACGACGATCGCCTCGGTCAAGCCGAGGTGCTTTTCCAGGTTCCGCTGCAGGCGGATCAGCGATTCGGCCTGCGAATTGATGGTGATCTGGACCGTACCGTCCTCACGCGTCGCCGCAAGCAGGCGCAGGGCCTTGATGCGGCTGATGTCGAGATGCTGGGCAACCTGTTCCTGGGTCAGGCCCTCGACATAATAGAGATAGGCGGCTCTCAGCTTGAGTTCGTCCTGGTCGGACTGGAATTTCGTCCGCCTCGGTCGCTTTTCCGAACCTGCCATGCCCACTTCCCTCAAGACGTACCCCCATTAGACGATTTGCCGACGGAGGGAAATCACGCGGCCGCTCGCGCGCCGGCCGCCCGTGGAAATCCAGCAAACCGAAAAGCCTGCCCGAGTTCATCTTACGGAATTGTACAATAATTCTCAATATGGCATAAATGTACGAATTATGAAGACGCTCGGGCGCAGCCAGAAGGATATGACATGCGAATACTGCTCTCCAATGACGACGGAATCGACGCGCCCGGTCTGGCGATCCTGGAAAGGGCAGCGGCGCTGCTGAGCGACGACATCTGGACCGTGGCGCCGAGCGGCAACCGCAGTGGCTTTGGTCATTCGATCACGCTGCGGCAGGCCTTTGCCGTTGAGCAGGTAGCGCCCCGGCGCTATTCGTGCACCGGCACCCCGGCCGACTGCGTCATCGGGGCGATGCACTGGGTGTTCCGCGACGGTGCGAAACCCGATCTGGTGCTGTCGGGCATCAATGAGGGGCGCAACGTCGCCGAGGATGTCTCCTACTCCGGCACCATGGCGGTGGCGCGCGAGGCGGCGCTGTGCGGCATTGCCGGCGTGGCCTTCTCCATGCCGCGCGACAGCCAGGCCTATGGCGATGACGAGGTCGCATGGCTGGCGGCGCGCATCGAGGGTTTTTGGAACACCCGCCAGGAATGGGCCCAGGAGGGACATTGGCTGAGTGTCAACCTGCCGCGCACTGTGCCGGCGCCCATGCGTTCGGCGCGCATCGGCCGTGACAAATGCGCGACGCGGGTGATCATTCATGCCGAGGATGGGCGCAGCGCCCGCATCGAGCCGCTGGCCGACCGCAACTACGCCACGACGCCGGGTGACGAAAACAGCCTGATCGATTCCGGCATTGCCTCGGTCACCTGCCTGAACTGGATGGGCCATGCCCTCGTGCCGGCGGGCGCCTTGTCGGAACTCGACGGGGCTCTTGAACAGGCGGTCGCCTGAGACTTGATCCCGAAAGGATCGGACGAACCGGATTCGAAGTTAAAAAAGGGCGCCCGGATCACCGGCGCGCCCTTCTTGCGTTCTCGAGCATGGGGCGATCAGTATTTCGGGTAGACCTCGAGCAGGCAGTCGTCGAGATAGCTGTTGACGAAGCCCGGGATCGTCACCGCGCGGGTTTCGATGCCGCCGTCATCATGCAGCACGTGCTCGAGATAGCCGACCTCGCGGTTGCCGCCCATTTCGGGCACCAGCTCCTCGCGGGTGGTGAAGGCGATCGACGAGCACCATTCGAGCCTCACGCCATCGTGGCCGCGCGAGCGCTGCTGGTGCAGATGCCCGCTGGCGATCATCTTCAGCTGCTTGTGCGCCATCAATTCGTGCAGGTTCTCACGACCGATCGGATCGACTGTCCAGTAGGTCAGCTCGGTGCTTTCCGGCGTGTCGACATAGAGCGGCTGATGCGAGAACAGCGCCAGGTGCCGCTCGCCAAGCGTCGCCAGCTGTTCGCCGATCCAGTCATATTGCTGCTGCTCGCCGTCCAGTCCCGAACCGACACGCAGCGAATTGATGCCGAGCAGCCGCCAGTTGCCGCGGTCGATCGACCATCTGTCGGCGCCATAATAGCGCTCGTAACGGTCAAGCCTGGTCGGGCTGATGGCGCTGCCCATGGCGGTTTCGGGCTGCGACAGGCGTGGATTGTCGCCGACATCGTGATTGCCGGGGATATAGCGGATGTCCTTGCCGGCGCGCTCCAGGAACGAGCGGCAGAAGGGATAGTCTTCCTCGAAGCGGATGCCGTCGAGCGTGATGTCGCCGGTATGGACGATCAGGTCGTGATCGGCGGTCTTCAGCACGTCGATCATGAGTTCATTGTTCTCGTGAAACCGGTGGGTTCGCGGCGACAGGTGGGTGTCGGATATCTGCATAATTCGAATCGAGGCCATGGATCTCTCTTTGCCGGTGGGCGTGGTCTGACGCGTCGCTGCTTCAGAATTGTACAATTGTATTGACTTGAGAAAGATAGTTCAATATTCGATTTTAGCGATCAACGGATCGCCAGCCCGAGCGCGTCTTCGCTGCGCGGATTCCGGAGGGATCGGGCGGGAGGTTACCGGAACAGGGAGGCACCATGTCCGGCATCGAGATCAGGAACCTCAACAAGAGGTGGGCGACCTTTGACGCCGTGAAGGATGTCAGCTTCGAGGTGAAGCCCGGCACCCTGACGGTGCTGCTTGGACCGTCAGGCTGCGGCAAGTCGACGACGCTGCGGTTGATTGCCGGCCTCGATTCGGTCACTTCCGGCCAGATCTTCATCGGCGGCAAGGACGTCACCGTGCAGCCGCCGGCCAAGCGCGGCCTGGCCATGGTGTTCCAGTCCTATGCGCTCTTCCCGCACCTCAGCGTTGCGGAAAACATCATATTCGGTCTCAAGGTACGGCGGGTGCCGGCCGGGGAGCGGACGCGCCGCCTCAAGAAGGCAGCCGACATTCTCGGGCTGGGGGCGCTTCTTGACCGCAAGCCTTCCCAGCTTTCGGGCGGTCAGCAGCAGCGCGTCGCCCTCGGCCGGGCGATCGTCGCGGAGGCGTCGGTGTGCCTGATGGACGAGCCGCTGTCCAACCTCGACGCGCAGCTTCGTCACGAGATGCGCAAGGAAATACGCACCATCCAGCAGGCGCTGGGCATGACCATGGTCTATGTCACGCATGATCAGATCGAGGCGATGAGCCTTGCCGATCAGGTCATCCTCATGCGCGGCGGCCGCATCGAGCAGAAGGCGGAGCCGGCAGGGCTTTATCTCAGGCCGGCGACGTCGTTCGCGGCAAGGTTCATCGGCACGCCGCCGATGAACCTCGTCTCGCTGGCCGATGGGCCGGCCGGCGCCGTAATCAAGGGATCGGCGGGGCCGGCACTGGTCGAAGGCAAGGGCGATGGGCTGTCGCTCGGGCTGCGGCCGGAGGAGATCCGGATCGAGCCGGATGGCGTCGTTCCCGCCATCATCCGCGGCATCGAATATCACGGCGCCGACAGCATTCTGGAGTGCGTCGTCGGCGACCAGCTTCTGCAGGTGCGCGTGGACGGCATCCGTCGGCAGTCCGTTGGCGACCAGGTGCGGCTGGGCTGGCTGCCCGACGCCATGCACGTCTTCGACGAGGCGGACGGCAACAGGGCCGAGCGCAAGGTATTGGTCGGTCAGGCGGTCGGCGAGCGCGTGCTGCGCGCGGTGCCCTGACCTGCCGGGAACGGCCCGCGGTCTCGAAGCAGGCCGATTGGCGACGACAACGAGAAAACATCACAAACCGGAGGAAACGATGTTTGCAAGAAGTGGCAAGTGGCTTGGCGCCGCGCTGTTGGGAGCAGGCCTGAGCCTTGGCGCGGCGCAGGCCGAGCCGGTCGAAGTCAGTTTCTATTATCCCGTGGCCATCGGCGGTCCGGTGACCAAGATCGTCGATGACCTGATCACTCGGTTCGAGGCGGCCAATCCCGACATCAAGGTCAAGGCGATCTACTCAGGCACCTATTCCGAGACGATCAGCAAGTCGCTGACCGCGTTCAAGGCCGGCCAGCCGCCGGAACTGGCGGTCATGCTGTCGGCCGATCTCTTCACGCTGATCGACGAAGGCGCGATCGCGCCGATCGACGACTTGGTCAAGACCGACGACGACAAGGCCTGGCTCGCCGGATTTTCGCCGGTGTTCATGACCAACAGCAAGAGCGAGGACAAGACCTGGGGCATCCCCTTCCAGCGCGGTACGACCGTGTTCTTCTGGAACAAGGATGCCTTCAAGGCGGCCGGCCTCAACCCGGATGTCGGCCCGCAAAACTGGGAAGAAGTCGTCGATTTCGCCACCAAGCTGACCAAACGCGACGCCAGCGGCAACGTCACGCAATGGGGCATGCAGGTGCCGTCGTCGCTGACCTCCTACTGGTTGCTGCAGGGCTATGTCGCCCAGAATGGCGGCACGATCGCCGATGTTTCGGGGGACAAGACCTATTTCGATTCCCCCGAGGTCGTCGAAGGACTGCAGTACTGGACGGACCTGGCGCTCAAGCACAAGGTGATGAAGCCCGGCGTGATCGAGTGGGCGACCAACCCGAAGGACTTCTTCGAGGGCCGTGCCGCCATGATCACCACGACCAGCGGCAATTTGACCAATGTCAAGACCAACGCGCCGTTCCCGTTCGGCGTGCAGATGCTGCCGGAGCACAAGAAGCGCGGCGCGCCGACCAGCGGCGGCAACATCTTCATCTTCAACGGCACGGCGCCCGAGAAGCAGCAGGCGGCCTTCCAGTTCGCGAAATGGCTGACCTCGGCCGACCAGGCCGCCGAATGGAGCATCAAGACCGGCTATATCGCGCCGCGCGACGATGCCTGGAACACGCCGGCGATGCAGGCCTATGTCAAGGAATTCCCGGGTGCCGCCGTCCCGCACGACCAGATCCCCTACATGGTGCCGGAGCTTTCGACGCATGAGAACCAGCGTGTCGCCCGCGTCATCGATGACGGCATCGAGGCCGCGCTGACCGGCACCAAGACGCCGGCGCAGGCGATGGGCGATGCGCAGCAGGAAGCCGACCGCATCCTGAAGCAGTATCGCTGACCGATACGAAGGGCGGTGGATCGAAGCCGATCCGCCGCCCTTTCCGCCACAGCGACAGGAAAGGGTGTCTCGTGACACAGGGACGAAATCAGATCACCGCATGGCTGCTGCTGTTGCCGGCCGTCGTGCTGCTGGCGGCGTTCACTCACATTCCGGCGGTGATGACGCTGGTCAACAGCTTCTACAACACGCCGCGCGGCGTACGTCCGGCAAAGTTCGTCGGGCTCGGCCACTACAGCGACATGCTGAGCGACCCGGTGTTGCTGGCCGCGCTGAAAAACAATGCCATCTATGCCATCGGCACGGTGCCGGTGGCGATCGGCCTCGCCATGCTGATGGCGCTGATCGTCAACTCGTCCATCCGCGGCAAGGCCCTGCTGCGCATGTCGTTCTTCCTGCCCACCATCCTGCCGATGATCGCGGTGGCCAACATCTGGCTGTTCTTCTACACGCCCGGCTACGGTCTCATCGACCGCTTCCTTGGCCTGTTCGGCTTTGCCGAGCGCAACTGGCTGGGTGATGGCTCGACGGCGCTGGGCAGCCTCATGGTGCTGGCGGTCTGGAAGGAAGCCGGCTTCTTCATGATCTTCTACCTGGCCGCGCTGCAGCAGATCAGCCCGTCGCTGTCGGAGGCCGCGGCTCTCGAGGGCGCCGGGCGCTGGTACTTCTTTCGCCGCGTCACCTTCCCGCTGCTGATGCCGACAACTTTGTTCGTGCTGATCAACGCCATCATCAATTCGTTCCGGCTGATCGACCACGTCATCGTCATGACCCGTGGCGGCCCCGACAATGCCAGCACGCTGCTCCTCTACTACATCTACCAGACGGCGTTCCGCTTCTGGGATACCGGCTATGCCGCCGCGCTGACCATGGTGCTCTTGGCACTGCTCGCTGCGCTCGCCTTCGTGCAGTTCGGCATTCTCGACCGGAGGGTCCACTACAAATGACCGTCACCGCTCTCCCCCAGCCGGTCCAGTCGCGCGAACAAGGCTTCTGGCACGCCATCGAGGTGATCGGCTGCTATCTGCTCGGCGCGCTGTGGATCCTGCCGCTGCTCTATGCGGTGTGGATGGCGTTCCATCCCGCCGAATACGAAGTGCGCTTCGACCTGACGGCGCCCCTGACATTCGGCAATTTCATCCAGGCCTGGAACGCGGCTCCGTTCGCGCGCTATTTCCTCAACACCTTCGTGCTGATCACGGTCATCCTGGCCTCGCAATTCGTCATCTGCACGCTCGCCGCCTATGCCTTCGCCCGCTACGATTTCCGCGGCAAGACGCTGGTTTTCATGCTGGTGCTGATCCAGCTGATGATCATGCCCGAGGTGCTGCTGGTCGAGAATTACCGCACCATGGTCAAGCTAGGCCTCGTCGATACAGTGCTGGCGATGGGCCTGCCCTACATGGCCTCGGCCTTCGGCATCTTCCTTCTGCGTCAAGCCTTCCTGACCGTGCCCAAGGAACTTGACGACGCCGCACGCGTCGAAGGGGCCGGGCCGCTTGGCATCCTGCTCAAGGTCTACGTCCCGCTGTCGCGCCCGATCTATGTCGCCTATGGGCTGGTCTCGGTCAGCTACCACTGGAACAATCTCCTGTGGCCGCTGGTGATCACCAACTCGGTCTCGACCCGGCCGCTGACGGTCGGCCTGCAGGTCTTCGCCTCGCCCGACCAGGGCGTACAGTGGAGCATCATCTCGGCAGCCGCCTTGATGACCTCGGCGCCGCTGCTGATCGGCTTCCTGCTGTTCCAGCGCCAGTTCGTGCAGAGTTTCATGCGGGCCGGCATCAAGTAGCCGCCTTTACCGGAACATCGCGGCGTCCGCCGCGCGGCTTCGCGGCTCGACGGCTGTTCGGCATCCCGGACAGCCTGCCGCAACGCGTGGCTTCCGGCTTTTGCCGGTGGCCATTCCGCGCCTCCCGGAAGCCTCCGGAAAGGGCACGAAAGTGCGGTAATTTTGGACATTAGTCTTGACAGAAATACAGATGTTCAATACCCGTCAAGCACTTGAACAAGCCTGCAATGTGGGAGGAATAAGCGGTATGGCTTCCAATATTTCGTTGACGGGCCTTGCCCGCGATCTCGATGAGCGTGGCAAGTCGGGCAAGCCCATCCGCATCGGCCTGATCGGCTCCGGCGAGATGGGAACCGACATCGTCACCCGCGTCGCCCATATGTCCGGCATCGAGATCGGCGCGATCTCGGAGCTGAACCTGCCGGCCGCCAGCAAGGCGGTGGATATCGCCTTCCAGGAAACCGGCCATGCGCGCGAAGTGTCGAGCGCTTCGGCGATGACGGCGGCCATGGAAGCCGGCAAGGTGGCGGTCACCAACGACGCCAACCTGGTCATCAACAATGATCTCATCGATGTGGTCATCGACGCGACCGGCGTTCCCGCCGTCGGTGCCGAGATCGGCTTGCGCGCCATGGAGCACGGCAAGCATCTGGTGATGATGAATGTCGAGGCCGACGTCACCATCGGCGCCTATCTGAAGAGCGAGGCAGACCGGCTCGGCGTCACCTATTCGCTGGGCGCCGGCGACGAGCCCTCCTCCTGCATGGAACTGATCGAGTTCGTTTCGGCCATGGGCCATCCGATCGTCGCCGCCGGCAAGGGCAAGAACAACCCGCTCAACATCGACGCCACGCCGCCCGCCTACGAGGAAGAGGCCAAGCGCCGGCACATGAATGTGCGCATGCTGGTCGAATTCGTCGATGGCTCCAAGACCATGGTCGAAATGGCGGCGATCGCCAATGCCACCGGCCTGGTGCCGGACAAGGCCGGCATGCACGGCCCCGCGGCGACACTCGGCGAACTCTCGAAAGTCCTGGTGCCTGAAAAGGATGGCGGCGTGCTGTCCAGGGTCGGCGTCGTCGACTACTCGATCGGCAAGGGCGTGGCGCCCGGTGTCTTCGTCGTCGCCGACATGTCGCATCCGCGCATTTCGGAGCGCATGGAAGACCTGAAGATGGGCAAGGGCCCGTATTTCACCTTCCATCGCCCCTATCACCTGACCTCGCTCGAAGTGCCGCTGACCTGCGCCCGCGTCGTCCTTTACGGCAAGGCCGACATGGTGCCGCTGGCAAGGCCGGTGGCTGAAGTTGCCGCGGTCGCAAAGAAGGACATGCAGCCGGGCGAGAAGCTCGATGCGATCGGCGAATATTGCTACCGGGCCTGGATCATGACGGCGCCGGAAGCGCATGCGGCGCGGGCCATTCCTTGCGGCCTGCTGCAGGGCGGTTCCGTGACGGCGCCGATCAAGAAGGGCGAGCTCATCACCTATGCCAATGCGGCCCCTGCGCCGGGCTCCAAGATCGCGGAGCTGCGCGCTCGCCAGGACAAACTCGTCTACGGAACCGTGGGAGCCTGATCATGGCCACAGCCAGCAAAGCCGTCGCGGACAGCCGCGCCAACCTGCCTTTCGTCTATCGCCAGTACAGCGCCGAGCAGCTCAAGCAGGTGCTCTACAAGATGTACCTCATCCGCCGCTTCGAAGAGGGCGCGGAGGAAAGCTACACGCGCGGCCTGATCCACGGCACCATGCACCTGTCGATCGGCCAGGAAGCCAGCGCCATGGGCATCTGCATGCCGCTTGGCGAGGATGACCAGATCACCTCGACGCATCGCGGCCATGGCCACTGCATCGCCAAGGGTGCGGAGGTGAAGCGCATGTTCGCCGAGTTCTTCGGCAAGACCACCGGCTACTGCAAGGGCCGTGGCGGTTCGATGCACATCGCCGATGTCGCCAAGGGCAATCTCGGTGCCAACGGCATTGTCGGCGGCGGCATTCCGATCGCCGTCGGTGCTGCGCTCTCCTCCAAGATGATGAAGACCGGCAAGGTCGTCGTCTCCTTCTTCGGCGACGGCGCCAACAATGAGGGGGCCTTCCACGAAGCGCTGAACATGGCGGCGGTCTGGAAGCTGCCTGTCATCTTCGTCTGCGAGAACAACGGCTACGGCATGTCGACATCGACGGCCCGTTCGACCGCGGTGAAGAACATCGCCGATCGTGCCGCCGCCTATTCGATGCCCGGCGTCATCGTCAACGGCAACATCTTCTCCGAAGTCGCCGAGGCTTCGTACAAGGCCGTCGAGCGGGCGCGCGCGGGCGAGGGGCCGACGCTCATCGAATCCAAGACCTACCGCCATCGCGGCCATTCCAAGAGCGACCGCAATCGCTATCGCACCAAGGAAGAGATCGAGGACTGGATGTCGAACCGCGACCCGATCACGCTGTTCGAGAACGAATTGCGGGAATTCGGCTTCATCGACGACAAGGGCATCGAGACCATTCGCGACGCCGTGGCGCAGGAGATTGCCGACGGCATCGAGTTCGCCAAGGCGAGCCCTTCGCCCGATGTGAGCGAGACTGGAAACTATGTGTATACGGAGCAGGCGTGATGGACGCGATGGTGCGTGAACTGAGCTACGCCCAGGCGATCCAGGAAGCCATGGCGATCGCCATGGACATGGACGAGCGCGTCTTCCTGATGGGCGAGGATATCGGCGTCTATGGCGGCGCCTTCCAGGTGACCGGCGACCTGGTCGACCGTTACGGCGCCGACCGGGTGATGGACACGCCGATCTCGGAACTGGGCGGCGCGGGCGTCGCTGTCGGCGCCGCCGTCACCGGCATGCGACCGATCTTCGAATTCCAGTTCTCCGACTTCGCCACGCTCGCCATGGAGCAGATCGTCAACCAGGCGGCCAAGATGCGTTTCATGCTGGGCGGCGAGGTTTCCGTTCCCGTGGTGATGCGCTTTCCGGCCGGCTCCGGCACGGGTGCCGCCGCGCAGCACAGCCAGAGCCTGGAGGCCTGGCTCGGCCATGTGCCGGGTCTGAAGGTCATCCAGCCGGCGACGCCCTACGATGCCAAGGGCATGCTTTTGGCCGCCGTCGCCGATCCCGATCCGGTGATGATCTTCGAGCACAAGCTGCTCTACAAGGTGAAGGGCCCGGTGCCTGAAGGCTACTACACGGTGCCGATCGGCAAGGCCGATATCCGCCGCGAAGGCCGGGATCTCACCATCGTCGCCACCTCGATCATGGTGCAGAAGGCACTCGAAGCCGCCGCAACACTGGAAGCCGAGGGCATCGACGTCGAAGTCGTCGATCTCCGGACCATCCGGCCGATGGACAAGCAGACCGTCATCGACAGCGTTAAGAAGACGTCGCGGCTGATGTGCGTCTACGAAGCGGTCAAGACATTGGGCATCGGCGCCGAAGTCAGCGCCATGATCGCCGAGAGCGAGGCGTTCGACTATCTCGACGCACCGATCGTGCGGCTGGGCGGCGCCGAGACGCCGATCCCCTACAATCCGGAACTCGAAAAGGCCACCGTGCCGCAGGTTCCCGACATCATCACCGCCGCGCGCGACCTCGTGAAAGGGGTTCGCTGAGACATGCCGACAGAAGTCATTCTTCCCAAGGTCGACATGGACATGGCGACCGGACAGATTTCGCGCTGGTTCGCCACCGAAGGCCAGCAGGTCAAGAAGGGCGACGTGCTGTTCGAGATCGAGACCGACAAGGCGGCGATGGAGATCGACGCGCCGGCCAGCGGCGTGCTGCGCGACGTGACCGGCAAGGAAGGCATCGACATTCCGGTCGGCGCGCCCGTCGCCTGGATCTATGCCGATGGCGAGGCTTATGGGGCCAAGCAAGACGCGGCGCCAATCTCCCTCCCTGTGGAGTCGACAGAGGGGGGCGCTGTCCCGCCAACGTCGCATTCTGTCACGCCCCCCTCTGCCCTGCCGGGCCCCACAAGCGGGGAGATCGTCCAATCTCCGTCGGGCGCACGCGCGACACCTTTGGCTCGTCGTCTGGCGCGTGAGGCGGGCCTTGCCCTTGCCAGCGTCACCGGCACCGGTCCTTACGGTCGCGTGGTCAAGGCGGATATCGACGCGGCGATTGCCAAGGGCGGTGCCAAAGAGGCCCCGGCGGCTCCTGAAGCTCCCGCCGCTGCTGCTTCCGCTCCCGCCGTGAAGGCGATGTCGGACGACCAGGTGCTGAAGCTGTTCGAGGAGGGTTCCTACGACCTCGTCCCGCACGACAATATGCGCAAGACCATCGCGCGGCGCCTGGTCGAGGCCAAGACCACCATCCCGCATTTCTACCTGACGCTCGACTGCGAGCTCGATGCGCTGCTGGCGCTGCGCACGCAGATCAATGCGGCGGCGCCAATGAAGAAGACCGACAAGGGCGAGGCTCCCGCCTACAAGCTGTCGGTCAACGACATGGTGATCAAGGCGATGGCGATGGCGCTGAAGGGGGTGCCGGATGCCAATGCGTCATGGACCGAAACCGCCATGGTCAAGCACAAGCATGCCGATGTCGGCGTCGCCGTCTCGATCCCCGGCGGCCTGATCACGCCGATCATTCGGCATGCCGACGAGAAGTCGCTGTCCACCATCTCCAACGAGATGAAAGATCTGGCGAGCCGTGCGCGCGGCCGCAAGCTGAAGCCGGAAGAGTATCAGGGCGGCACCACGGCGGTGTCGAACCTCGGCATGTTCGGCATCAAGGACTTCGCCGCCGTGATCAACCCGCCGCATGCGACGATCCTGGCGGTGGGCGCCGGCGAGGAGCGGGCCGTGGTCAAGAACGGCGAGATCAGAATAGCCACCGTGATGTCGGTGACGCTGTCGACGGACCATCGTGCCGTCGACGGGGCACTTGGCGCCGAACTGCTGGTCGCCTTCAAGCGGTTGATCGAAAACCCGATGGGCATGATGGTCTAGGCCGTGTTGACAGTTGGGTGAGGCCGGCCTGCGAAGCCGGCTCACATTCAGAAACGACTTGTCAGGCGTCGACCCTTGACCCATGTTCTCCAGTGGATTGCGTTCAAGGGAGGCCAGCATGCCTGCATTCGACCCATCTGACGTCAAAACCTTGTTCGGTAAGGTCATGGGTGCCTCGCCGTCCGATATCAAGCTTGTGGCGCAGCGCCTGCACGATCACGCTTTCGAGCCGCGCATGTCGGCGGACGAGACGAAGCAGCTTGTCGCCGGCCTTGGTTATGACAGCCTGGACGCGTTCTGCGCCGATATCGGCCTGCCCGCGCATATTGCCGAGCGCTGGAGCCGTTTCGGCGTTTCCGGCGAGATGAAGCAGGTGTTCACGTTGCTCGCGGCCCAGCGCAGGCGGGTTGCCGAGGCGATCGCCGAATTCGAATCCATGACGCATGTCGGCGTCGAGGATTTTTTGCGCGAGCGCGGACTTATCTAGCTCGAACCGATGGCCGGAGCGAAAGCTGTCTTAGCCGCCCTTGGCCAGCAGCGCGGTGGCCGTGTCGCTGTCGGTGATCAGCACATTGGTGCTGACGGCTTTCAGCGCGGCCAGGATCGCCGCCACCTTGCGTCTTCCGCCAGCGGCCAGCACGACATTCGGCACCTGGCCGACCATTTCGAGATCGATGGCCATGACGCGCCCGTTGACTTCGTGATCGACCAGCCTGCCGGCGGCATCGACGAAGTAGCACAACATATTGGCGACCGCGCCTTTCGCCTTCAATGGCGCGATCAGCGATGACGGCACGATGCCATGGCGGAAGATGGTGGCGTCCGGCGACATGTCGCCGACGGTGAGCAGGGCAATATCGGCGGCCGCGGCGCGGCGGCGCACGTCTTGCAGGGTCGGTTGTGCCCACAGGAGATCGCGAAGCGAAGGATTGTCCACCATCACCGGCGCGGTGATCTGGTAGCTGTCGACCTCGAAGACATCGGCGACCTTGGCCGCGACGATCGACGGGTTGATCCATTGCGAATGCGGCAGGCTGCCGACAAGTGCCACCACCGAAGCGCGCTTCAGCTGCCGGCGGGCGAGGAAACCCAGGCTGGCATGCAGCGTCGCGCCGCCGCCGATCGCCAGCGTCATGCCGTCCCGCATCTGCTCGCCGAGATAGGCCGCGACGGCATGGCCGATCGCCTTCTCCAGATGCTCGTGCGCCGAGGGTGTCGGGATGACGACGGCGGCGTTGAGGCCCCAGCGCTTTTCCAGCTGCCGCTCGAGCGCCACCTGCTCGGCGGTCGGCGCGTTGATCATGGTGACGACGATGCCTTCCGCGGTGCAGGCGGCTAGCGTGCGCATGACCTTCACCCGGGAGACATCGAGCTTCTCGGCGATCTGCTCCTGCGTGAAGCCCTCGACATAGTAGAGCCAGGCCGTCTTGACGTTGAGGTCCGACGAGACCATCGGCAGACGGGCCGGTCCGGGTTTTTCGGCGGGCATCGGTTCTGGTCCCTCATGAGCCATGGTCTGGCGGCGTTGCCCTCATCGGAGCAACACCGACCGGATGTCAACTGGATGCCGGCTTGCGGCATGCCGATTGTCGCACATCTCTGTTCATTTGTAATTGACATTGTACATATGAACATATTTTGTGAGTTCCACGCGCTGTGTCATCCACCAGTCATATGCGCCGTGCAGGGAGGAAGAGACGGGGAGCCGGCCAGGGGCCGGACCGGTCATGCACAGACAAGACAGGAGGTCTCATGAAGACGCTATTCATCAAGCTGCTGGCCAGCCAGCTGGCGCTCGCCGCAACTTTGTTTGCCGGCGTGGCAAATGCCGAAACACTCACGCTCTACACATCGCAGCCGGAGGCCGACGCGGCCAAGACAGTGGACGCTTTCAAGAAGGCTCAGCCCGGCATCGACGTGACCATCTATCGTTCCGGAACCAGCGACATCCTGACCAAGATGGCGGCCGAGTTCGCTGCCGGAAGCCCGCAGGCCGACGTGCTGTTGATCGCCGACGCGGTCTCGATGGAGCTGCTGAAGAAAGATGACAGGCTGATGGCCTATCCCGAGGCCAAGCTCGACGGCATCGAGGCCGACGCCTATGACGCCGACAAGACCTATTTCGGCAGCAAGCTGATCACCACCGGGATCGTCTACAACACCGCCGCGGCCGAGAAGCCGGAGCATTGGGCCGACCTAGCCAAGCCGGCCTACGCCGATGGGTTGGTCATGCCGAGCCCGCTCTATTCGGGTGCGGCCGCCTATCTGCTCTCGGGCTTCGCCGGCGATACGAACTATGGCTGGGACTTCTTCCAGAAGCTCAAGACCAACAACACCGTCAGCGTGCGCGGCAACGGCGCGGTGCTGAAGTCCGTGGCATCAGGCGAGAAGCCCTACGGCATCCTCGTCGACTTCATGGCGATGAACGCCAAGAAGAAGGGGTCGCCGGTCGAGTTCGTGTTCCCTGCGGAAGGCGTACCGGCGGTGACCGAGCCGGTGGCCATCATGAAGACCGCGAAGAACGTCGATGGCGCCAAGAAGTTCGTCGACTTCATTCTGTCGGATGAAGGCCAGAAGCTGGCGCTGTCCATGGGCTATCTGCCGGCACGGGCCTCGGTCGGCCGCCCCGACTGGCTGCCGGAAGGCGTCAAGGTCAAGGTGATGCCGTTCGACACCAAGGCAATCGTCGCCAAGACCGACGCCGACAAGGCGAAGTTCCAGGAACTGTTCGGCGGCTGAGCCCGGCACACGAGGGGGATGCCGGTCAGACGGCATCCCCCTTCGACGGATCGATCCCAGGAAACACAATCATGTCAACACGCATCAGGGAAAGCCGGGGTCAGGAAATGGCCCTGACGGCGGCGGTGGCCGTCGTCATCGTGCTGCTTTCGCTGCTGCCCATGCTGCGCCTCGTCGAGGAGATCGTGGCACCCGGCGGAACCCTGTCGACCGTGGCCGTGCAGGCCGGACTGAGAAGCCCGGCGACCTGGATCGCGACATGGCACACACTGGTCGTCGGCATCGGTGGGACATTGCTTGCCGTGCTGTCGGGAACACTGGTGGCGGTCCTGGTCTCGCTGACCAACATACGTGGCCGCGGCGCCCTGGTGCTGTGCTATGTCATGCCGCTGATGATCGCGCCGCAGGTGACGGCGCTGGCCTGGCTGCAACTGTTCGGTCCGGCAAGCCCGTTCCTCAAGCTGTTCGGCGCCGCACCGCCACTCGGCACCAAGAACCCGCTCTATTCGACCTCGGGCATCATCCTCCTGCTCGGCGTGCAATACGGCCCGCTGGTCTTCCTGCTGGTGCGGGCCGGCCTGCGCAAGCTGCCGCGTGAACTGGTCGAGGCCGCACGCGCCGGTGGCGCCGGCTGGTTCACCGTGCTTATTACCATCGTGCTGCCCTTGATGACGCCGTCGATCATGGCGGCCGCGGCGCTGGCCTTCGTCTCCTGTGTCGGTAATTTCGGCATTCCGGCCTTTCTCGGCATTCCCGCTAATTATCTGGTGCTGCCGACGCTCATCTATCAGAAGCTGGCCGGCGGCGGTCCGGCGGTGCTCGGCGAAACCGCGTTCCTCTCGGTGCTGATCGGGGTCATCGCCATGGCCGGCATCCTTGCCCAGGAGGTGATGAGCCGCCGCCGCGACTACCGTATTTCCTCGACATCGCTGCCGGCTGAACCCTACGAGCTCGGCCGCTGGCGGCCCGCCGTCCAGGCCGGCATGTGGCTGCTCATCGTGCTGGTGCTGTTCCTGCCGCTGTTCGGGCTGGTGCTGACCTCGCTGGTGCCCGGCTATGGCATCGCATTGACCGCCAAGACGGCGACGCTCGACAACTACCGTTTCGTGCTGTTTGAGCATGATGCCGCAAAGCGCGCCTTCTTCAACAGTTTCTGGCTATCGATAGCGGCAGCTTTCTTCGCGGTCATCGTGGCCGTGCCTGTCGGCTATCTCATCGCCTGGGGCAAGCAACGCTGGGTGCGGCTGCTCAACCTGTCTGTCGAACTGCCCTATGCCTTGCCCGGCGTGGTGCTGGCGATCGCCTCGCTGCTCTTGTTCCTGCGGCCGATCCCGTTCACCGGCATCCAGCTCTACAACACGGTCTGGATCATCCTCTACGCTTATCTCGCCCGCTTCCTGGTGTTGGCGCTGCGGCCGACCATCAGCGGCTATCACCAGATCGACCGGGCGCTGGAAGAGGCCGCGCAGGTGGCCGGCGCCGGCCTGTTCACGCGCATGCGCAGCATTGTCTTTCCGCTGGTCGCTCCGGCGGCGATCGCAGGCGGCCTGTTGATCTTCATGACGGCGCTCAGCGAACTTACCGTCTCGGCGCTGCTGTGGTCCTCGGGCTCCGAGACGATCGGCGTGGTGATGTTTTCCTTCGAGCAAGGCGGCGATTCCAACTATGCGGCGGCGATGTCGGTCATCACGGTCGCGGTCACCTTCGCGCTCATGCTGGTGACTAACCTGCTTGCCCCTCATCTTCCGAGCGGAGTTCTGCCATGGCGCGATTGATCCTGGACCATGTGACCAAGAGCTTCGCCGATTTCGACGCGGTGAAGGATGTCTCGATCGACGTTGCCGACGGCGAGTTTCTCGCCGTGCTCGGGCCTTCCGGCTGCGGCAAGACGACATTGCTGCGGCTCGTCGCCGGCTTCGAGAAAGTGACATCGGGCGAAATCCGCATCGGCGGCGAGGTCGTGTCGGCCAAGGATGGCAGCGTCGCGCCGGAAAAGCGGCGCGTCGGCATTGTTTTCCAGAATTATGCGCTGTGGCCGCACATGACGGTTGCCGAAAACATCGGCTATTCGCTGAAGGTGGCGAAGCTCGACAAGTCGGTTGCGCGCCAGAAGGTCGAGGACGCGCTCGCCTTGGTCAATCTGCAGGGGCTGGGCGAGCGCCGACCCGCCAATCTCTCCGGCGGCCAGCGCCAGCGCGTGGCATTGGCGCGATGCCTTGTCGCCGCGCCCTCGCTGGTGCTGTTCGACGAGCCGCTCGCCAATCTCGACGTTCATCTCAGAGCCTCGATGGAGGACGAGTTCGCAGCCTTCCACAAGCGCACCGGCACGACCATCGTCTACATCACCCATGATCAGGCCGAGGCAATGGCGCTGGCTGATCGCATCGCGGTGATGGATCGCGGCAGCCTGGTGCAGCTGGCCACGCCGCGCGAGCTCTATCATGAGCCGGCAAATGAAATGGTGGCGTCCTTCATCTCGCAAGGCATATTGCTGCCGGCGGATGTCCTGACGGGCGAAGACGGCGGCCATTGCAAGGTCAGGGTTCTCGGAGCCGAGCTGGTGGTCCGCTGCCGCCTCGGCGAGCGGCCGCGTGCCGGCGCGAAGATCTGCTGTCGGTCCGCGGATCTCGACGCATCACCGGATGGTCCGGGCTTCGACGGCCTCGTCAAGCGGGTGATCTATCAGGGCGGGGCGGCGCGCGTCGAATTCACGCCCGCCGCCGGTCCCGGGCTTACCTTGCATTTCGAGCAACCCGATCCGGTCACGCTTGAGAGCGGGGCCCAGGCGCGGCTGCGGATAAGATCAGGATGGCTCATTCCGGCGGAGGCGGCATCGTGATGATGCTGGACCTGCTCGGCGGCTTTGGGGAAAAGGGCCGCACCAGCCTCGCTGTCACCAGCGGCGAAGACCGCATCCTGCTCGATGTCGGCATCAAGGTCGGCGCTTCCGGGGCGGAGTATTATCCGGCGCTCAACGGATCGGTCGGCGACATCGATGCGCTTTTTGTCTCGCACGCCCACGAGGATCATGTCGGCGCGCTGAGCTGGCTGCTGTCGCGCGGCTATGCCGGCCCGATCTTCATGACGGCCGAAACGCGCGACGAGGCGCCTGCCACGCTCGCCGCCTATGCCGAGCCGGAGGATTTCAGGCGCTTTCCGGTTCCGCACGATCGGGTCGAAATCTTCGAACCCGGCGATACGTTGAAGACTGGCAATCTCACGGTCCGTACCGGGCGGTCGGGACATGTCGTGGGCGGCGTCTGGTTCGCCGTCGACAACGGGAAAAGCCGCATCGCCTATTCGGCCGATGTCGTGCCGGATAGCCATGTGTTCGTGATGGACACGATCCCGCATTGCGATCTTCTGGTCTTCGATGCCTCCTACGGCGCCGATCCCGTATCGGGCGCGGCGCGGGCGCGGGAAATTTCCGAATGGGTGGCAAGGCATCCGCAGGGGTGCCTCCTGCCGACGCCGCTGTCGGGGCGGTCGCTGGAATTGATCGCGGCTCTGCCGGGCCCGTTTGCCATCCATGCCGGCATGCGTTCCTCCCTGGAGGCGCAGATTGGCGCCACGGCGGCCTTGTTGCCTGGGGTTTCCGAGCTTCTGCTTGTCCGCTTGGCGAGCGCGGCCGACTGGACCGATGCCGATCCGTTGCCGCCACTGCCGTTGCTGGCCGATGACGGCATGGGCGAGGCCGGGCCGTCGTCACGCCTGTTGCCGCGCGCCGATCAGGCCGGGTTCCCTGTGCTGCTCACCGGGCATCTGCCGGCCGGTTCTCCAGGCGATCTCCTGCACAGGGCTGGCAGGGCGGACTGGGTGCGCATGCCGACCCATCCGACGCTGTCGGGCAATGTCGCGATCTGGGAGAAGGCAGGACGGCCTGAAGCGCTCGGTCATTCCTGCGCCACCGATCTTCTCTCTGATCTGAAGAGCCACATCCCGTCACTGCGCGCGCAATGCCGCACAGGCCAGCGCATCATGGTGCCGCAAGGAAGCAAACAATGAGAATCCTGATCTGCAACGACGACGGCATCGAGGCGCCGGGCCTTGCCCGCCTCGCCAACGCCGCCGGCGGGTTGAGCGACGATGTGTGGGTGGTCGCGCCCGACGGCAAGCGCACCGCCGCCGGTTCGTCGCTGACGATCGCGAGGCCGTTGACGATGCGGCACGTCAAGCCGAACTGGTACTCCTGCTCCGGCACGCCGGCAGACTGCGTGGTGAGCGCGATGACGTGGCTGTTCGCGGACGCCAGGAAGCCGGATCTGGTGCTGTCGGGCGTCAATGACGGCCGCAACGTCGCCGAGGACCTCGCCTATTCCGGCACGCTTGGCATTGCCCGGGAGGCAACCTTCTGGGGTGTGCCGGCGATCGGCTTCTCGCGGGTGAAAAATCCCGATTTCATTGACGGCGACGACCGGTGGCTTGGCGCGCTGATCGCCTCATTGTGGCGGTCGCGTGCCGATTGGGCGACAGAGGGCCATTGGCTCAGCGTCAACCTGCCGACCGCCTTGCCGGCTGAAATCCGCCAGCCGCGCATTGGTCGCGACAAGATCGGCCGCACCGCCGAGATCGTGGAAAGCGACGGCGACCGCACGGTCATCACGGTTCCGCGCGGGCGTGCCTATGCCAGTGAGCCGGGCGACGAGAACGAGGCGATCGATGCCGGCTTCGTCAGCATCAACCGGCTGAACTGGTTTGGCGAAACGCGGCTGGACGAGGGGTTTCTGGATGGGATTCCGGGCTGATCTTCTGCGTGTGATCATCCAGATCACCAAGCTGTCAGCGGCCAAATTGCGCTAATCCGATGCTAACGCTTGAAGCCGCCGCTATTTCATTCCAAATCGATCAGCGTGAAGGATGAGGCAAGAGAACGGCGTCGGAATCTGTTGTGGGGCATCCCCGCATCGCTGATCCTGCATGCGCTTTTCGTGGTGGCCCTGGTATACGGCGTACGCACGCCCTCCCAACAGCCACAGGAGGAGCGGCCGATCAATGTCGCGCTGGTGCCTCCGCCGCCCGAGCAGCCAAAGCCGAAACCTGTTCCGCCGCCGCCAAAGGAAGCCAAAGCGGAACCCAAAGTCGAAAAGCCGCCGGAACCCAAGGTTGAAAAACCGCCCGAGCAGCCGCCCAAGCCGGTGGACATTCCGGTTCTGAAGCGCGTTTTTCAATATGGCAAAAAGGATACCGGGCCTGAGAAATCCCTGGACGGAGGCAGCGCTCAAGCCCATACGCCGTCGCCAGCCAAGGATGAGGCCGCGAAGCCGCCAGTCGAACCGAATCCCGCGCCGACCCAGGCCGCTCCGGCTGCAACGCAACAGCAGCAGACAGAGCCCGTCAAAACTGACGAAAAGCCGGCAACCGCCGCACAGGACGAAAAACCCGCGCAAAGTGAGGAAAAGCGGGTGACTGAGGATGCTGACAAACAGCAGCCTGACAAACAGGAGGCGACGCCGCAAATCACTGAGAAACCAGCGGTCGCGGAGCCAAAGCCATTGGCTGCCGAGGCTGGCGGCAAGCCTGCGCCGCCACCCTCTGCCGAAAAGGCAAAGACTAAACCCGCAAAGCCGATGAGGTTCAAACCCGCAACAGCCTTCAAAGCTCCAAGCGGAAAGCCGGGAAGGTCAAATCCTGCCAATACCGAGGCTGCGGGATCGCCTATCTATTCCGGCCTTCCGGGCGTCCGAAAGCTTTACTCGCAGGGCGCAACCGGCGATGCGTTGGCCACAAGCTCCATGGACAACGTTCCGCGCGATCAGCGCGTTGCCAACCTTTGCGGCAACGTTCTGGACCAGGAATTGCAGAGCGCCGATTATACGCCCAAATGGGTGCCTACCATTCCGCTGAAAACAGGCAATGTCCTTAATCCTCCGCAGGCCGCCTTCAGCACGAGAAACACGTGGTACAATCTGAGCTTCCGGTGCGAAGTCGACGCCGATGCGACGAGGGTCCTGTCCTTCAACTTCCGTGTCGGGTCATTGATCCCGCCCGGCGAATGGGCCAGTCGCGGATTCACGAAGTATCCGCTGAATTAGATTTGGCATGCCGAGCCGGACAATTGCTGGCTATTTTCTTGCCAGTCGGCGCAGACGAATCGGCACCAGTCTCCGTCATTTGGGCGGCATGGCGGCAGCGAACTGGCCGGTCCCTTGTCTTGATGGGTCGGATCGTGTGGCAGCCGCTCGTTGAGCCGCCGCTGCGCCTTGGCCGGGCTGGCCCGGGTGTGGTGAATCGACAAGCTACACGCGCAAATCCAATGCCTATGCTTGAAGCCGCCGCCGTTTCATTCCACATCGGTCAGGATGAAGGACGAGGCACTGGAACGGCGTCGGTATCTGTTGTGGGGCATCCCCGCATCGCTGATCCTGCACGTGCTCGTCGCGGCGCTCCTGATATATGGCCTGCCAATTCCTCCCCAAAAGCCGCAGGAGGAGCAGCCGGTCAGTGTCGCGCTCGTGCCTCCGCCCGATCAGCCGAAACCGAAACCTGCTCCCGTGCCGCCGCCCAAGCCACCGGAACCGAAAGTAGAAAAACCGCCTGAGCAGAAGGTTGAAAAGCCACCTCCGCCGGAAAAGCAGCCTAATAAGCCACCGCCAGTCGATGTCCTGAAGCCCGTTTTTCAGTTCGGCGACAAGGATACCGGTCCGAGGAAATCCCTGGATGGGGCCAGTGCTCAGGACAGTTCGCCGGTGCCGGCCAAGGATGATGCTTCGAAGCCGCCGGTCGAGCCGAAGCCCGCAGACAGCCAACCTGTCACGCCGACAGACTCCGAGGCAGCCAAACAGGAGGCAGACAAGCAGGCGGCGCTCGACCCCGCCAAGCAAGAGGGCCCGGCACCAGCGCCTTTGGCTGCCGACGGCGAGATCGAGCTTCCCGCATCAGCCGAAGCGCCGAAGCCCAAACCCGCGAATGCGAAGCCCAGCCCCTCAAAGGCCTCGAAATCCGCATCTCGGAACGATTCTGGCCTTCCGGGTGTTCGTAAGCTCTACTCGCAAGGCGCTACCAGAGATGCACTTGCCACGACCGCGATGGACGGGGTGCGTCGCGGTCAGCGTGCTGCCATACTTTGCGCCAACGCGTTACAGCAGCAGTTGCTGGATGCCTCTTATTTTCCTAAATGGGTGCCATCTGTTCCGCTGAAAGCGGGCAATATTGTTGACGGCTCGGATGTCGCTTTCAGCACCACAACCACATGGTACCATCTGAGCTTCCGGTGCGAGGTTGATACCGATGCGACGAGGGTCTTGTCGTTCGACTTCCGTGTCGGCGCTGAGATTCCACGCAACGAATGGCCGCGGCCTCTCTAGTCTCTGGCAACCTAGGCCGGCACTCCGAACTTGGACAATTGCCGGCTAACTTCATGCCAGTCGGCACAGACGAAATCGGCACCAGCCGCCGTCAGCCGCGCGGCATGCTCGGCATAGGTGTGGCCGCCGCCAGTGTAGCCGATCGCCGTCATGCCGGCGGCGACCGCGCCCTGGATGCCGAAGGGCGAATCCTCGATGACGATGCAGTCGGCCGGATTGGCGCCCAACCTGGCGGCGGCGAACAGGAAGATGTCCGGCGCCGGCTTGCCGTTCTTGACCATCGAGGAGCTGTAGATCGCATCGCCGAAGAAATGCGCCAGCCCGGTGACGGCAAGGCTGTGGTTTATCCGCTCGACCGAGGATGACGAGGCAACGCAGCGGTCGCCCTCGAGCGTTTCCAGAAACGCGGCTATGCCAGGGGTCGGCTTCAATTCCTCGGTGAACAGGACCTTGGTCTCGGCCCAGATGTCGCCGTCGGCCGAAGCCGGAAACTGGTGGCCGGTCAATTCCCTGATCCGCACGATGATGTCGGACTGCTTCATGCCGACGCACTGGGCGATGATGCCGCCATGGACGCCTGGCATGCCGTGCTTTTCATAGACGCGTTCATAGGCCCTGGCTGCCAGCGGCTCGCTGTCGACGAGCACGCCGTCGCAATCGAAAATGATAGGCCTTGGTCGCGCCACGCACTTGTCTCCTGAAGTCAATTTCCGCACATCGCTATCGGCAAAAAGTCAAATGTTCAATAGCGCGATGGATTGAAGACGCTTGGGCTCGAAACCGGGTAGCAGTCAAAGCTGGCGCAGCGCGTCGCTTGCGCGGGAGGATCCGAGCGCCCGCTGCATGGCTTGCCGCGACTGTGCGCGGTCGGGCGTGATCCAGTTCGGCTCGGCACCGAGGAAGCGGTCGAGGAAAGCCACCGCGTAGGCCGGCATCTCGGTGACATTCTCGCGATAGGACCACCAGGTGCGCAGGTCGTCGGCGCATTTGTCGATACTGGGCGCCTTGCCGAACTCCTGTTCGTAGATGGCCGAGATTACCGAGACGCAGTAGTTGGTATAGAGGAAGCCTTCCGGCCAGAAGCGGATGATTTCAAGCGTGCCGGCATTCTGATCCGTCTCGATGAGTTGCGCGAGGCCGGAGATCTCCCTGGCCGGCGCCTGTTTGATCAGTTCGCGCAGCACGAGGCCCGCGGCAAAGACGATGAAGTCGGCGCGGTCTATCGCGGCAAAGCGCTTCTGCGCCTCCATGATCTCGACCCAGTCGAGAAAAGCTCGGGTGAGCTTCGCCTCGTCGATCTCGTAGCGCACGCCGAACGTGTCCGAAACCACCTTGGCGCTGCCGCGGAAGGTGGCGCGGAACCAGCGCAGCTGCCGCAACCGGTGGCGCAGGTCGGGCATAAGGGCCAGTTCATCCCTGAAGGGCAGTTCCATTGCATGCATCCCGTTTGGTGGCAGGTTAGCACAGCCGTGCCGCCGCCGAAATCGGCCGACGGTCCTGTGGATGACCGAGACCAAGGCTAATATCATACATATTGACATTCACGGAAACAAATGTTCTCACTTTGCTGTTGTCGCGCGCCGGTCCAAGGTGCGGTTCAACTGAGGCTTCGGGAGGAGAACCGAATGGCGATTTGGCAGTGGGGACTGCTTCTGCTGGTTATTGTCTGGGCGCTGCAGTCGCTCGGCGTCTGGCTGCAGATGCGGCACTATTCGGATGTCTTCCGGGGCGTCACCGACCAGTACAAGGATGGCTTCGTCGGAGCCGGCAATTTTCGCGGCCGGTTGGCCAAGGGCACCATCGCGCTTGTCGTGGTGACGCCCGACCTGATCGTGCGCCGCATGATGGTGATGAGCGGCCGTTCCGTTTTCACCAAGTTCAAAAGACATGAAGAATTCGAGGGTGTTCCCCTCGATCGACTCCGGTCCAACCCTGCGATCATGGGGGAGGGGGAACCCGGTGTGGCCGAGGCCGTGAAGCGGGCGATCGAACAGATCGACAAAGCACGGTCGGAGCCGGGGAAGAAGCCGGGCCTGGCCGGCTTGAATGTAGCAAGGGCCTAGAGTCGGATGATTCCAGGTCTGTTCGACCTGAAATCTGAATCCGCCTCTAAATCAAAGGGATAGAGCATGATGTCGTCCGAAAACCGTTTCACGCTTTTCGGCATCATGTTCTGAGGACGCCGCGCACCGACTGGGATAACCGGCGGGCGGCATAAGGAGGAGAAATGTCTGTATTTTCGTTGTTGGCGCAGCATGCCGACATGGCCGTGCACAATCTGCATGTCGCAGGTGCGATGGTCTCGGATGCTGCATTGCATGGCAAGCTCGCCGTCGAGCATGCTTCCGATCATCTCGTTGTCCTTGCGCAAGCAGACAGCGGGCCGATTACCGTCGACCAGTTCAAGGAGAAGCTGAAGGACGTCCAGCAGGAAGAGCAGCTCGGCTGGCTGACCGCTATCGGCAAGTACTTCATCGGCATCTTCCAGAAGGGCGGCGAAGTGTTCGCCGGCTTCGTCACCGGTATCATCCCGACGCTGGTGGTGCTGATGACTGCTTTCTACGCCGTCACCGAACTGGTCGGCGAGGAGCGCGTGCATGGCCTGGCGCGCGGCGCCGGCAGGATTGCCTTGACCCGCTATACGCTGCTGCCGCTGCTGGCGGTGTTCTTCCTCACCAATCCGATGGCCTATACGTTCGGATCGTTCCTGGAAGAAAAGCACAAGCCGGCCTTCTATGACGCGGCCGTGTCCTACGTGCATCCGCCGCTTGGCCTGTTCCCGCACATCAATCCCGGCGAATATTTCGTCTGGGGCGGTATTCTCGTGGCTCTGCTCGAGCTTGAGAAGAAGGGCGTCGTCGTCGCCGGTTACCACGTCAAGGTGGCGATCTGGTACGCCATTGTCGGCCTCGTCGTCATCCTGCTCAAGGGCATGCTGACCGAGCGCATCACCACCATCATGGCACGCCGCCAGGGCGTCGAGCTGTAAGGGCGGGGAGGACAATCATGGTCAAGACATACAAAGCCGTAAAGATCTCCCGGGGCAACACCGGCTGGGGCGGCCCGCTCGTCATCGAGCCGACCGCACAGCGCGACAAGGTCGTCTCCGTCACCGGCGGCGGCATCCATCCCGTGGCCCAGCTTATCGCCGACATGACCGGTGCCACGGCCGTCGACGGCTTCAAGGCGCCGCCGGTTGAAGGCGAGATGGCGGTTGTCGTCGTCGATTGCGGCGGCACCGCACGCTGCGGCGTCTATCCGCGCAAGCGCATCCCGACCGTCAATCTGACGCCGGTCGGCCAGGCTGGGCCGCTCGCCCAGTTCATCACGGAGGACATCTACGTTTCGGGCGTGAAGCCGGCCAACGTCACAATGGCGGACGGGTCCGAGGCGGTCACCACTGCGGGGGGAGCAGCATCGATGAGTTCAGGCAACAACACTGCAGCCGCGGCTCCACAGCCGCTGCCGAGCGAAGGCGGGCTGATCGGCCTGATCAGCTCGATCGGCCGCGTCATGGGCCGAGTGGTCGGCATTTTCTTTAATGCCGGCCGCCGTACCATCGACCAGGTGGTGCGCAACGTGCTGCCGTTCATGGCCTTCGTGACCATGCTTATCGGCCTGATCCTCTACACCGGCATAGGCGATGTGCTCGCCCAGCCGATGGGTCCGCTGGCCAACAACATCGTCGGCCTGCTGATCATCTCGGCCATTTGCGGCCTGCCGTTCCTGTCGCCCATCCTGGGGCCAGGCGCTGTTATCGCGCAGGTCATCGGCGTCGCCATCATCGGCCCGCAGATCGCCAACGGCACGATTTCGCCGGCGATGGCCCTGCCGGCGTTGTTTGCCTACAACACCCAGGTTGGCTGCGACTTCGTGCCTGTCGGCCTGGCGCTTGGTGAAGCCAAGCCGAAAACCATCGAAATCGGCGTGCCGGCGGTGCTCATCAGCCGCCAGATCATGGGTCCGGTCTCGGTGTTGATCGCCTGGGTCGTCTCACTGATCGTGTTTTAAAGAGAGTAAGGAAATGAGGTTCGCCATATGACGGTTCTGTTGAGAACACGGGTCACTGCCATCGGACCCGAAGTGGCGGATCTTGCCGAAGGGGGCGTGCTCATCCTGTTCGCGGATGGCTCGCCGCCGGAGCTTGCCGAAGTCTCCGTCCTGCACAAGACGGAGCAGGGACCAAGTGACGGAGCGCCCGCCAAGGGCGCTTCGATCACCGTCGGTTCGGTTTCAGCCGTCATAACGGCGGTTGGCTCCAGCGCATGGAGCAAGGTGCTCGAGATGGGCCATGTCGTCATCTCGTTCAACGGCGCCACCGAGGCCGAGAGGCCGGGCGAGATCTGCGCATCGCAGGTCGATACCCAGGCGCTCGTGGCCGCCCTGGAGACAGGCGCGATCATCACCATCGCCGCCTGAACACACTCGCGCCGGGACCGTCCGGTCTTGGCGCCAAGAGCAATTCCAGGAAAAATGTGAAACGGTTTCCGTCCGGAATTGCGTAAAAACAAGGAGTTAGAGCGACTTCGCCGTTTCGATGAAATGGCGAAATAGCTCTAGGAAAGCAGAGTATTTGCCATGGAACGCTCGACCATCGTCAGAGTGCACGAAGGTTTGCACGCCCGTCCCGCCACGCGGTTCGTCAAACTCGCCAAGGGTTTCGAATCCGATGTCGAACTGGTCAAGGACGGCAAGGCGGTCAGCGCCAAGAGCTCGGTCAAACTGATGCTGCTGGCGGTCAAGGAAAACCAGGAAGTCACCGTTCGGGCGAACGGCGCGGATGCCATCGAGGCCATCGAAGCGCTGATCGGCTATCTCGAAAACCCCAAGGCTGGTCTCGACGATGAAGCGGGGCCGCAGAGCCCGGCCAATGATGCCGGGCCGGAAGCGGCAGTCGCACCAGCGGCCGAATCTGCGCCCGCTGCATCCGGCGAAGCGAATGGATTGCGCGGTGTCGCGGCAAGCGAGGGTGTCGCGATCGGGCCGGCTTTCGCGCATTTCCCGCCTGATATCACCGGGCAGGGCCGCACGCTGCAGGCTGAAGAGATCGCCGGCGAGATCGACAGGTTCCGCGCTGCTGTCGCCGCCGTCCAGGCGCGCATGGACCGGGCCTTGGCGCAGGACAGCCTGTCGGCCGGAGACCGAGGCATCGTCGCGGCACTCAGGGATATCGCCGCCGATGACAGCCTGACCGGGGAGGCCGAGAAGGCGATCAAGGGCGGCAACGACGCGGTCTCGGCCGTCATCACCGCCGCGTCCGCCATCGCCGCCGATTTCAGTGCAGTCGACGATCACTATCTGAATGCGCGCGCTGACGACGTCCATGCCGTAGGGCGGCAGATCTGCCTCGTCCTGCTTGGGCAGGATGACGTCAGCCTCGAAAACATTCCCCAAGGCGCCATCCTGATCGCCGACGACATCGGCGCCTGGGACCTGGCGCGCGCGCCGCTGAAACGCATAGGCGGGGTGATTTGCGGCCATGGCGGCGCCACCTCGCACATCGCCATCATTGCCCGCTCGCACGGCATTCCGGCGGTGCTGGGTCTCGGCGACCAGATCAATGCCTTGCGCACGGCGCACGACGTGGCGCTCGACGGCAACACCGGCCATGTGATCATCGACCCCGACGAGGCGACGCGTGCCGATTTCGCCGGCCGTGTCGAAGCGGCGGCGAACGAGCGTGCCGGCCTGACCGCCTTCAAGACGGTGACGCCGAAGCGCGCCGACGGCAGGGTCATCGAGGTCGCGGCCAATATCGGTTCGCTCGAGGAAATCGAAGCAGCGCAGGAGGCCGGAGCCATGGGCGTCGGCCTGTTCCGCACCGAGCTTCTGTTCATGCGCCACATGCACCTGCCCTCCGAGGACATGCAGGCCGAGACCTATACGGCGCTGGCCAAGGCCTTCGAGCCCTATCCGGTCATCGTGCGCACGCTCGACATCGGCGGCGACAAGCCGATCGCCGGCATCGAGTTTCCCGACGAGGAAAATCCCTTTCTCGGCTGGCGCGGCATCCGCATGTGCCTCGACCGGCCCGACATCTTCAAGCGTCAGCTCAGGGCGCTGCTCAGAGCGGCCGTGCATGGCAACATCAAGGTGATGTTGCCGATGGTGTCCGATATTTCCGAAGTCACTCGCACCCGCGCACTGGTCGATGAATGCGCCGCCGAACTCAAGGCCGAAGGCGTGCCGCATGCGACGTTCGATCTCGGCGTGATGATCGAGACCCCGGCCGCCGTGCTGATCGCCCCGGCTCTGGCCAAGGAAGTGGCCTTCTTCTCGATCGGCACCAACGACCTGACCCAGTACATCATGGCCGCCGACCGGCTGAACCCGACCGTGGCCAAGCTCAACGACGTCACCAATCCGGCGGTCATGTCGGCGATCGAGCTGACGGCAAAAGCCGGCGTCGCCGCCGGCATCATGGTCGGCATGTGCGGCGAGGCGGCCGGGCGACCGGACCTGATCCCGGCCTTCGTGAAGATGGGGCTGACCGAGCTTTCGATGAGCCCGGCCTCGATCCAGCGCGCCAAGAAAACGATCACGGCGATGATAGCCGGGGAATAGGTTTCCTAAAGCGCTGCTGGGGCCTACGGCAAATGCGCAAGCAAGGTGGCGAAGACAGGCGTCAGCTCATCGACCGGGCTTGCCTTGGCGCAGGCCTGCAGGATGCGGTCATGACGGATATCGACCGCCAGGATCGCTATCTCCAGCATGTCCGGCTCCGGCGCGCCGTCGCGGCCGGTGGTCGCCAGGCCGCAGGCCAGAACGACCGGCGCCAGGCAGCTTATGTCGAGGGCCCGCTCCCCCGCCATTTCCGGTGCGGCGTCGCCAAAGCGGACCGGACGCTGGCCGAGCAACTCGACCAGCAACGCCGCGCAGGTGGCCGCGATTGCGGGCAGCCCGGCACCCGGCGCGGCCAAGGCCGCCAACAGATCAGCGTGGCGCTTGCGCATGGCGGCGTGGGCGGCTGCGAAATCGGCTTCGTGGATGCGGGCGTTTTCGACCTTGAGCCCGGCAAGCACCGCCTTGGCCAGATAGTACATGTCGCGCCGGAACAGGCGCTCGGCACTCAACTGCCGCTCTTCGTTTCCGGCCGGGAAATAGGTGCCGAGGCCCTTTACGGTCGTGCCGTCCACCTTGATCGGACGCTCATGCGGGACAAAGGATTCGGCGATCGACAGCGCTTCGTCGACGGCGCTGGCGGCGTGGCTGAGCAGGCCTTCGATGCCCTTGCCCGGAAATGGCGGCAGATGACTGGTCGCCTCGCGCAGGACGCTGGCGTCGCCGCTGCCATCATGGCGGCTCTGCCTGATGATGTCTCGGACTTCCCGCAACCGGTCCTTCAGGTTGACGCGGACGTCTTCGGAGATTTGTCGGAGCATCGCGGTTCGCCTCGAAAGTGCCGTGGATTGCCGCCAGCAAGGGGCGGCCATCAACTCTACATTGTTCCTATCGATTGGTAGATCAATAGGCGATACTAGACCAGCATGCAGAATCGGTGACGGCGCGCGCATCCGTCACCGCGGGGGAGGGATGATTTGGCCAGGCGACGACAAATCGACGAAGGTCGGGCGGGAGCCGAAGCGACCGAACAGGTCGTCAGCGAAAGCCGGACGGATCGTCTGAGGATTCGGGCCGCCTGGATGTATTTCGTCGAGCAGATGACGCAGAACGAGATCGCCGACGTGCTTGGCGTCGGCCGCGTCACCATCGTGCGCATGCTGGCGGAGGCGCGTTCGCGCAACGAGGTCAAGATCACCATCGAGAGCGAATTGTCGGAGATCGTGCGGCTGGAGCGCGCGCTGGAGCGGACGTTCGGCCTGCAGCAGGCGCTGGTGGCGCCGCTCACCGCGCCCAATGCCGACCCGATCCCCGCGATCAGCGCCAAGACCGGGATCTTCCTGTCCGATACGATGAAATCCGGCATGCGCGTCGGCGTCGGCTGGGGCCGGACGTTGTTCTCGAGCCTGCCGTTCATCAGCGCCAGGTCGCTCTCGGACTTCAAGGTGATCTCGCTGCTGGGCGGCGTTGGCGTCGCGCGTCGCTACAATCCGGCGGAGTTCGCCTGGCGGTTCGCCCAAGTCTTCCAGGGTGACGGCTATCTCATTCCGACACCGGCCGTTGTCGACAGCGTCGAGACCAAGATCGCACTGGTGGAGCGCTGCGGCCTGCAGGAAATCTTCGAGATGGCCGACACGCTTGACGCCGTGCTGCTGTCGATCGGCGGCATTGCCTCGGCGACGACCTTCTATCGGGGCGGCTTCCTCAAGGAGGCGGAGCGCGAGGCGCTGGTCTCGCGCGGCGCGGTCGGCGACCTTCTGTTCCATTTCTTCGACCGCAATGGCGATCTGGTCGACCATCCGATCAACAGCCTGGTGATGTCGGTGGATGTCGACCGCCTGCGCAAGGCGCCGATCCGCATCCTGACCTCTGGCGGCGAGGAGAAGATCGAGGCCCTGCTCGGCGCCATGAACCTGATCGCGCCGACGATCCTGATCACCGACGAGGAAAGCGCAAGGCGCATGCTCGAGGCGGTCAGCGCAGGCTGAAGGACCCGGTAATGTAATCTGGCCAGGCCTGCTGCTCGTCGAAAACGGCGGCAAGATCCGGTGTGTCCGCCAGTATCCCGCTCAGAACCAATGCCGTGGCGATGCCGGAACCGTTTCCGCCCGCAATATCATGCTCGACGCTGTCGCCAACACAGACCACGCTGGCGCGATCGGGCTCGCCGGCCAGTGCCAGGGCCGCGTCGAAAATCGCCGGATAGGGCTTGCCGATGCGGGTGACGCTGCCGCCGAGCTCTTCGTAGAGATCGGCGATCTCGCCCGCGCCGAAACGGGGTCCGACCGCCGTCAGCATGATCCTGTCGGGATTGGTGCAGAAGCACGGCACCTGACGCGCCGCCGCCGGGGCAAGCAGCCGGCGATAATGGTCGAGGTCATGGCGGTCGCCCTCGCTGGCCGAGATCAGCACCAGTTCGGCGTCTTCGCCTGCCTGCGTCAGCACAAAGGGCAGGCCTTCGACCGCAGTGCGGTCGTCGTCGCGGCTGATCAGCAGGCACTTTGTGCCCGGGCGCAACCTTCCCGATGCCGCCATGTCATTGAAGGACCGCCACGCCACCTCGCCGGAAGACACGAAATGGTCCCAGCTTCCGGCGGCGAAGCCGAGCTTCAGCAGGCGATCCTCATTGGGCCTGGCGCGCTTGCCGGAGTTGGAAATCAGCACCACCGTCTTGCCGGCACGCTTCAGCGCCGACAATGCCTCTACAGCGCCTGGATAGGGGGCCTGGCCGTCATGCAGCACGCCGAACTGGTCGAGCAGGAAAACCTGGTAGCGGCCAGCCAGCGGTCCGATGCCGTCAAGTCGTTCGATTGTTTTCGCGCTCATAGGAGTCCTGCCTTGCTTGCACCCCTCAGCGCCAGCCGCGCGGTGCCGGCGGCGGCCTCGTCGGAAAGTGCGGGCAGGAAGTCGACGCCGAGCTTGCGCCGCCGGATATCGGTCCAGGCCGGATTTGCGGCGCCGCCTCCCACGCTCCTGACCGATGTCAGCGCCGGCGCGCCAAGTTCGGCCAATCTGCGATAGCCGAGTGCTTCGATCGCGGCCATGCCTTCCAACATCGCCTTGAGATAGTCGGTGTCGTCAGCCGGCCTTGGGTCAAGGCGTGGCGGCAGGGTCGGATCGGCGATCGGGAACCGCTCGCCTGGTACGCTGAGCGGGTAATAGTCGAGGCCGGTCTCGGTTGCGGGATCGATTGCCGCGCTGAGCTCGATGATCCGCGCCAGTGGAAAATGCTGAGCCAATACCTTGCCGCCGGAATTCGATGCACCGCCGGCCAGCCAGGTATCGCCGAGGCGATGGCTGTAGATGCCGAAGCGTGGCGCCGAGATCGGCCGGTCGGACAGGATCTTGATGGTCAGCGAGGATCCCAGCGCCGTGACGCCGTCGCCGGCCGCCGTGGCGCCCGTCGCCAGGAACGAGGCGCAGCCATCGGTGGTGCCGGCGACCACGACCACATTGCGCGACAAACCGAACAGTTCCGCGGCGGCCGCGGTGAGCGAGCCGGTGATGTCGCCCGGCTCGATGACATCAGGCAGCAAGTCCATGCGCATGCCGGTGGCCGCGATCCAGTCCGGCCAGCGGCGGGCCTCGACGTCATAGCCTGTCTTCAGGGCATTGTTCTCATCGCTGACATCGAAGCGGCCAGAGAGATTTCCGGCAATCCAGTCGGCCTGGTGCAGCACGGCCGCGATACCGGGCAGATGCTGGAACCGCAACGCCTTGGCGAGGCCGGAGGTCGCGCCGTGGGCGGCGCTTGCGTCCGGCGCCTCGCGGGCGATCGCGGCCAGTATATCCCCCTCGGCGACCTTGTCGTTGTACATCAGCGGCTCGGCCAGCGGCTGCCCCGCGGCGTCGACCGGCAGCAGTGTACCCGACGTGCCATCGACGGCGATGGCACGGACCGCGGCGCGGTCGATGCCCGAAAGCAGTTCCGCCAGAGCCGCCTGGACCGCTTGCCACCATGCCGAGGGGGCGCGGGGATCCTGGCCGAATCTGTCGAGCCGGACGGCGGACTGGCCGGCAATCGAAAAGTCCGGGCACATCGCGACAGCGCGCGCGCCCGACGTGCCGATATCGATGCCGATGACAAGTGGCATCATGTCTTCAGTCCTTTGCTAGCCGGCGGCATTCAGCTTCTGGCGATACTGCTCAGCGTCCCAATTGACCAGTTCGTCATTCTCGGCGGCGGTGAGATAGCTCAATCGGGCCGCGACATCGACGCGTGCCGTCACGTCGGCCAGGCAGCGCTGCATGGCGTCCGCGCCGGCGCTGGCATCGCCGCGCATCAGCACGCCGGCATCGGGGAACAGGATCGCAACTGGTGCCGCGCCAAGCCGCGCGGTGACACCCGCGGCGTCTTCGCCGGGCCTCGCCACGACCGAGCCCTGGCCGAGGAAGATGACGTGGTCGGGATAGAGGCTGCCGGCCCCGGCCATGCGGCGGCTTTCCGGATCGAGCGCGACGGCATGGGCTTCGACATCCGCCGGCAATCGGTAGACGCCTTCGCCGGCAAGCGCCGTCAGGGCCGCGATGTCGGGTGCGATGGTCGCGCGCGCCGGGCGCGCCAGCAGCGACCGGACGCGGTGGAGCAGACGATCCGCCTCGGCGATGGTTTCTGCGGCGACGACCAGCCCGTGATTGCCGAGGATCAGTACGTCGACGCCAGGCCGCAGCTTCTCGGCAATGCCGCGGGCAAGCGGCAGGCCAGGCCGGAAATAGGGCACGTAGGCCCATTCGATGCCGCCCAGCCGCTTGGCGACCTGGGCTTCGCCATCGGCTTGCACGGCAAGCGAGATCGTGTCGACGCAGTGGACATGCAAAACCACGCGCTGCGGCATCAAAGCGTGCACCGTGGTCTCGATCGATGGGCGCAGGCCGCGCGGATTGAGCGCCGCAATGGCGAAGCCCTGCGGCTTGTCGGCGGCCGGGTTACGCTCTTCGACCGCCTTGAGCAGCGGCGCCATCGCCACCGGCACCATGATATCGTCGGTGAGTGCATCCTTCAGCCAGGTGCCGGACGCCTTGATCCAAAGCGTGTCGCCGGCCTTGAGCGAGGTGTTGCCGCCCGCCGCCTGGGTCATATGCGCGTCCAGCCCAATGCCGGCTGAAAGTGCCCGCAAGGCCGCCAGCTCCTGCGCGTCAGCTTGGGTTGCCATGGCGCCATTCCTTCCACGCTGCACGAAATCCCGTCGCCCGGGCCGCTGTTGGCGCTGATATCGCAGATGCGAGTGACTTACGTCAATAGTGATCTACTATCATCAAAACTGGCTTGCAATCTCACTAATGTTGAGTAAGTTGCGCCAATTGCCATGGGAAAATGGCATTGGGAGGAAAAAGTTGAGCGACTCCGGCCGCCAGCGTCAGATCGTCGAACTGCTGCGGGATCGCCCGTTTGCCTCGGTGCGCGAGTTGCAGGAGCGGCTTGGCGTTTCGGCTGCAACGGTCAGGCGCGACATCGACCGGATCGACGAGGCCGGTGAGGCGCGCAAGGTCTATGGCGGCATCTCGGCGCTCGATGGCGCCTCGCAGGCGGGCATTGCCTATGCCAGGCCCTATGACGAAAACCGTGACCTTGCCGTCGAGGCCAAGCGGCAGATCGCGGCCGTAGCGGCGACCATGGTGCGCGATGGCGACGCCGTCATCGTCCATGGCGGCTCCACCTGCTTCCACCTCGGGGTCAAGCTCGCCGACCGCAACATCCGCCTCTACACCAATTCGATGCCGCTGGCGGCCTATCTCAGCGACCACGGCCATTGCAGCCTGACTGTTGCAGGTGGTGACCTGCATCGCGAGCCCGGCATCATCCATTCCCTGACCCAGGCAACGCCATTCTACGCATCGAAATTCTTTCTCGGCGCGCAAGGTCTCAACCAGGAAGGGGTGCTGGAATCGCACCCGCTGCTGGTGCGCTCCATCGTCGACCTCAGCCTCTGCTCCGACCAGATCGTGGTGCTGGCCGACAGCCGCAAACTGTCGATCCATGCGCGCAATGTCGCGCTGCCCCTGTCGCGCATCGGCACGCTGGTGACCGATGACGGGCTCTCCGATGCCGATGCGCGCATGCTGGACGATGCCGGGGTCATGGTGCGGATTGCCTCCACTTCGGGGGCGATCCCATGAGGCTGGCGGTGCTCGATTTCGGCAAGACCAATTCGAAGCTGTTCGTCTTCAGCCAGGACGGACGCATTCTCGACGAGCGCCGGACCCAGCCGAAATGGACGCGCAAGGACGGATTCAGCGTGCTCGCCGAGGCCGAGCTCCATGATTGGGCACTCGGTGCCGTCGCGGACGCGGTCGAAAACCATGGCGTGGAAGGGGTGATGGTGTCCGGCCATGGCTGCACCTTTGCTCTCGTAGATGACGCGGCGCTGACGCATCCAATCCTCGACTACGAGCAGGAACCGCCGGCCGAAATCGCCGCGCGGATCGATCGCAGCATCCCGGACTTCTCCGAGACGTTCTCGCCCCGCCTGCCGCTCGGCTTCAACTATGGTCGTCACATGCTGTGGCTGCAGGAGGTCGATCCCGATGCGTTCGCGGCGGCGAAATCGATCCTCGGCTATCCGCAATACTGGAGCTGGCGCCTGGGCGGCCGGGCAGCCTGCGAAGTGTCCTATCTCGGTTGCCATTCGCATTTGTGGGCGCCGCGCAAGCGCGATTTCTCCTCATTGGTCGATGCCCAGGGGTGGCGCGGCCGGATGCCGGCCTTCGAGCGCGCCGGCACGGTCATCGGCGAGCGGCGCCTTGCGGGCGCGGCGCGGCCGATCGCCATCCACAATGGCGTTCACGACTCGAATGCGGCGCTGCATGCCTATCGCCGGCAGGACCTTGGCCCGCTGACCGTCGTGTCGACCGGCACCTGGGTCATCGTGCTCAATCCCGACTGTCCGCTGGATGCGCTCGACCGCGAGCGCGACATGCTGGTCAATGTCGATGTCGACGGCGGTCCGGTGCCGACCATCCGCTTCATGGGCGGCCGCGAATTCGCCTTCATCAGCGACGGCTGGCAAGGCGCGATCCCGCATGGCTCGATCCAACAAGCGATCGACGCCGGCATCATGGCGCTGCCGAGCTTCGCGCCGGGCGGGCCGATGCCGGGCAGTGCAGGCCGGCTGGTCGGGCGCATGCCCGATGCCGGAGAACGCGCCGCGGCGGCTCTGCTCTATGTGGCGCTGATGGTCGATCTCTGCCTTGACCTCATCCATTCGCAAAACACCGTCATCGTCGATGGCGGGCTGAACGCCGGCGGCCTGCTTGCCGGGCTCATTGCGCAATTGCGTCCCGGCCAGGCCTTCCTGCAGGGCGCCTCGCTGGAAGGCAGTGCCACGGGGGCTGCGGCGCTCGCCTTCGAGAGCGTTGGGCGCGAATTCGCCGCCGAGGCGCCAGAGCCGGTGCATGCGGTGCGCTTCGGCGGTCTCGCCGGCTATCGCGACGCCTGGCGCGATCGCATTGCCGCGCAGGGCGCCGCCGTCAAGGCTGCGGGTGGTGCACGATGAGCGTGCCGGCGCAGAAACACGCAAGCAGTCACCCAGTGCTGGAGATGCGCCACATCTCCAAGACTTTCGGTGCGATCCGCGCCCTGCACGATGTCTCGCTCACCGTCCACGCCGGCGAGCTGCACGCGCTGATGGGCGAAAACGGCGCCGGCAAGTCGACGCTGATGAAAGTGCTGTCGGGCGCCTATCGGCCGGATCCCGGCGGCGAGATCCTGATCGATGGCGCGCCAGCCGCGACCGGCGATCCGATCAAGGCGCGCGCCGCGGGTATCGCGGTGATCTATCAGGAGCTGTCGCTGGCGCCCAACCTGACGGTGGCGCAGAACATCTTCCTCGGCAACGAACCGCGGCGCTTCGGCATCGTCGACCGTGACCAGTGCAGCCGGCGCGCGAACGAAATCATCGCGCGGCTCGGCGTCTCCTTCTCGGCGCGCGCCCTGGTCTCCAGCCTGTCGCTCGGCGAGCGCCAACTGGTCGAGATTGCGCGTGCGCTATCGACCAATGCGCGCATCATCGTCATGGACGAGCCGACCACGTCGCTGACCTCGCGCGAGACCGACAGCCTGTTCGAGGTGATCGCGACGCTGAAATCGCAAGGCATCGCCATCATCTACATCAGCCACCGCATGGAAGAGGTCTACCAGCTCGCCGATCGCGTCAGCGTGCTGCGCGACAGCGGCTATGTCGGCACGCTGGAGCGCGCCGACCTCAACGCTTCGCGACTTGTGTCGATGATGGTCGGACGCGATCTCTCCGCCTTCTACAAGAAGGATCATCGCCCACCGGACGAGAAGCGCGCCGTCGCTCTCTCGGTGCACGGCATGTCCGACGGGCGGCTGTTGAAGAACTGTTCGTTCGACCTGCACAAGGGCGAGGTGCTGGCCCTGGCGGGTCTTGTCGGTTCCGGCCGCACCGAACTCGCCCGGCTGATCTTCGGCGCCGACAAACGCATATCGGGTACGGTGGAGCTCGAGGGCAAACCGATCTCCATCGGCTCGCCGCGCGAGGCGCTCGATGCCGGCATCGCCTACCTCACCGAGGACCGCAAGGAACTCGGCCTGTTCCTCGACATGTCGATTTCCGACAACATCAACATGGGCGTGCTGGCCAGGGACGCGCGGGCCGCCGGATTCCGCGATTTCAGCGCCGCCGATAGGCGTGCGGCAAAAGCGATTACCGACCTGTCGATCCGTACCCGTTCGGCGCAGGCCAATGCGGGCTCGCTGTCGGGCGGCAACCAGCAGAAGGTGCTGCTCGCCCGGCTGCTGGAGACCGAGCCGAAGGTCGTCATCCTCGACGAGCCGACCCGGGGCGTCGATGTCGGCGCCAAGTCGGAAATCTACCGGCTGATCGACAATCTCGCCAACAAAGGCATCGCCATCCTGATGATCTCCAGCGAATTGCCCGAGGTGATCGGCGTCGCCGACCGCGTGCTGGTGATGCGCGACGGCACCATAGCGGGCGAGGTGACTGCATCCGGGGGCGAGCCGCTTCGTCAGGAAGCGATCATGGAACTTGCGACGGGAGCGGCCCAGGAATGACCGACAGAACGACGACGAGCGTGGATCAGGCTGCGGTCAGGAGCCGCCGGCTGCGCACCGCCTTCGCCGCACTTGGCATGCTGCCGGTGCTGGTGCTGCTGGCGGCCGGCTTCCAGTTCATCAATCCCCGCTTCCTCACCGAAACCAACCTGCTCATCGTCACGCAGCAATCGTCGATCAACATCGTGCTGGCGGCCGGAATGACCTTCGTCATCCTGACAGGCGGCATCGACCTGTCGGTCGGCTCCATCCTCGCCGCCGCGGCGATGGTGGCGGTGCTGGTGTCATTGGTGCCTGACTGGGGTCTGCTCGGCGTGCCGGCGGCCATCCTGGCCGGCCTCGGCTTTGGCCTCATCAACGGACTGCTCGTCGCCTATATCAGGCTACCCCCCTTTATCGTCACGCTGGGTTCGCTGACGGCCGTGCGCGGCATTGCCCGCCTGCTCGGGCAGGATACGACCGTGTTCAACTCCGACCTGCCGTTCGACTTCATCGGCAACGGCTCGCTGTTCGGCATTCCCTGGCTGGTCGTCATCGCATTGTCGGTCGTCGTGCTGTCCTGGCTGGTGCTCAAGCGCACGGTGCTCGGCACCTGGATCTATGCCGTCGGCGGCAATGCCGAGGCGGCGCGGCTGACCGGCATCAAGGTGCCGCTGGTGCTGCTGTTCGTCTATGGCGTTTCGGGCCTGCTCGCCGGGCTCGGCGGCGCCATGTCGGCGGCAAGGCTCTACGCCGCCAACGGCCTGCAGCTCGGCCAGTCCTACGAACTCGACGCCATCGCCGCGGTCATCCTGGGCGGCACCAGCTTCGTCGGCGGCGTCGGCTCGATCTGGGGCACGCTGATCGGCGGCCTGATCATCGCGGTGCTCTCCAACGGGCTCATCTTGGCCGGCGTTTCGGACATCTGGCAGTACATCATCAAGGGATTGGTCATCATCGTGGCGGTCGCCCTCGACCGCTACCGGCTCCAGGCAGGGGCGAGAACGTGAGTGACCTGGTCGCCGGCATCAAAGGCCGGCTTGTGTAACGCACCGTGAGAGGCGCGGGGCAATTGGAGGAAGTAAGCGTAATGAAGACCATCGCCAAACTGCTCTGCGGCGCCGCATTCGCGGCTGTCGCCATCGCGCCGGCATCGGCCAAGGACCTCAACAAGGTCGGCATCTCGGTCGGCCTGCTCGGCAACCCCTTCTTCGTCGCCACCATCAAGGGCATCGAGGACGCGGCCAAGAAGATCAACCCGAAGGTCGAGGTGACGTCGGTTTCGGCCGACTATGACCTCAACAAGCAGGTCTCGCAGGTCGATTCCTTCATCGCCGCCGGCGTCGACGTGATCATGCTCAACGCTGTCGACGCCAAGGCGATCGCACCGGCGGTGAAGAAGGCACAGGCCGCCGGCATCATCGTTGCCGCCTTCGACGTTTCGGCGCCGGGCGCCGACGTCACCGTGATGACCAACAACGTCAAGGCCGGCGAGGAAGCCTGCCAGTACCTGGTCGACCACACCGGCGGCAAGGGTGACTACGTCATCCTCAACGGCCCGGCGTCGTCGTCGATCCTGGAGCGGGTCAAGGGCTGCAAGAACGTGCTTTCGCAGCATCCCGACATCAAGATCCTCTCGGACGACCAGAACGCCGAAGGTTCGCGCGACGGCGGCCTGAAGGTGTTCCAGTCGCTGCTCACCCGTTTCGACAAGATCGACGCGGTGTTCGCCATCAACGATCCGACCGCGATCGGCGCGCAACTCGCCGCCAAGCAGCTCAACCGCTCCGAGTTCATCATCACCGCGGTCGACGGCGCGCCCGATATCGAAAAGGAGCTCTCTTCCGGCACCTCGATGATCAAGGCCTCGGCCTCGCAGGACCCCTATGTGATGGCCGGCCAGTCGCTGACGATGGCGGCGGAGCTGCTCGCCGGCAAGAAGCCGGCGGAGGCAACCGTGCTGCTCGATCCCAAGCTGATCACCGCCGAGAACCTGAAGGACTACAAGGGCTGGACCGCGGCCCGCTGATCCGTCCGACACAAGCGCGGCCGGGTTGATCCGGCCGCGCCTTCCTCATCGCCGCTAGAGCGTTTCACCGTTTCACGGAAACGGCGAACCGCTCTATCTCTTTGTTTTAACGCAATTCCTGTGGGAAAATCGCTCACACTTTTCCTGGAATTGCTCTAACCCGGAGACGATCATGTCGCGCATCGGAATCCATTCTTTCGTCTGGTCGGCAAGCTCGGCGCAGAGCGAGCTCGAGCGCACGCTGGCCAACACCAGGGAGGCGGGCTTCGACCTGATCGAATTCTCCTATCTCGATCCCGCCGATGTCGACATTGGCGGGCTTGCCAAACGTATCGCCGATCTCGGCCTCGGCGTGGCGATCAGCATCGGATTGCCCGGCGACGGCGACATATCGAGCGCCGACAAGGCGGTCGCCGCGCGTGGCGTCGAAATCCTCAACGAGACCATCGCGCTGACGCGCGACCTTGGCGGCAGCAAGGTCGCCGGCATTCTGTCAGCCAGCCACGGCTTGCAGGCTGAAGCGCCGACGCGCGACCAATGGAACCGCAGTGCGACAACGCTGGCCAAGGTCGCCGAGACGGCGAAGGCGGCCGGCGTCACGCTCAATCTCGAGATCGTCAACCGCTTCGAAAGCAATCTGCTCAACACCGCCGCGCAAGGTTTGGCCTTCATCGAGGACACCGGGTCGGACAACATCTTCCTGCATCTCGACACGTTCCACATGAACATCGAGGAGGCCGATGTCGGGCTGGCCATCCGCCACGCCGCGGGCAAGATCGGTTATGTCCATATCGGCGAAAGCCATCGCGGCTTCCTGGGCACCGGCAACATCGACTTCGCAGGGATTTTCGATGCGCTGACGGCAATCGGCTACGCCGACGATCTCAGCTTCGAATCCTTCTCCTCGGAGATCGTGGATGAGAACCTGTCGAAGAAAACCGCGATCTGGCGCAATCTGTGGACCGACAATATGGCGCTCGCAAAGCATGCGCGCGCCTTCATCGGTCTCGGGCTGGAAACGGCGCGCCGCAAGGCCGAACTCGTCTTGGCCCGGCACAAGCCGTAGCGCGGGAGCGGGCAGCGGGACGTCCCTAGCTGGGTTGCCTGATGCGGAAGCGCCGCTGGTTCTCCTGGTATTTGCATTGCTCCCGTCATGCGCATCGGCTATCCGACCTCTCGGACAGATGAAGCAAAAGGAGCCCGGCATGACGAACAAGACGATCCTCAAATTCGGCCCCGTCGAACACGCGGAAGCCGGCGACCTGCCTGGCTGGATCGTGGTCGAGGGCCACCCGACCATGCAAACCGCGGTCCAGCACACGACCGCGGACGGCAAGGTCATATCGGGAACCTGGCGGGCGTCGCCCGGCACCTATCACGCGACCTACACCGACTACGAGTTCGTGCACATGATCGCCGGCCGCATCATCATCACGCCGGACGGCGGCACGCCTGTCGAAGTGGGCCCCGGCGACGCTTTCGTCGTGGAAGCCGATTTCAAGGGAACCTGGAAGATCATCGAGCCGGTGACCAAGCATTTCGTGGTCAGGGTTGGCTGAGCCAGCCTGACCGAAGTTGCAGCATGTGAGGCCCGCCATGGCGAACCATGGCGGGCTTTTCCTTGCCGGCTTGCCGGCTCGCCTCGCTTGGAAATGCGGATGCCTCGCCGTCGCATGATCCGTACGGAAGAGGACGATGCCTACCTCGACTACGCCATCGCCAAGGGCGGCGTTGGGGAAGGCTTGTGCGCCAGCTTCGTGAACTCGTCCCAGGAAAACGGGGATCGGCCACGGACTAGCGTTGCCGGAGCATGCTTGAGACCTATATCCGCTAGCGCATTTGTGATCGAACGGAGCCCCAAACTGCCTGTCGCGGTGGAGGTAATCCGTTACGGTCGCGCCGCCCGCAGCGAGAGGATACCCATATGACAAGGTTCAATTCCACGGTCAGGCTGATGGCCGTGACGGCCTTGGTGGTTCTGCATCAGGGGTTTGCAATGGCGCAGATGCCTGCGCAGCAGCCGGACGCCAAGTCGTTCAAGCTTGGCGAGTTTGACATTATCGCCTTGCATGACGCCCAGTTCGTGAAGCCAAACGATGGCACGACCTTCGGCCTCGATCACAGCCCCGCGGAGGTCGGCGAATTGCTCAAGGCCGCGGGGGCTCCGACCGATACCATCACGCTGAGCGTCGATGCCTTGCTGGTGAAATCGAAGAACAGCTCTGTGCTGATCGACACAGGGGTCGGCGGCGCGCTGCAGGACAGCCTGTCCAGGGCCGGCGTGAAAGCAGGTGACGTCAGTGAAATATTGATCACCCATTCTCACCCCGATCATATCGGAGGGCTGGTCAAGGACGGGCAACTCGCTTTCCCCAACGCCACGATACGGATGTCGGACGTGGAGTGGAATTTTGCCAAGTCCAACAAGGCAGTGGCCGATATCGTCAAGGTGATCGCCGATCACGTGAAACCGTTCAAGGCCGGCGCCCAGGTGGCCCCAGGCATCACCTCGGTAGCGCTCAAGGGCCATACGCCAGGCCATGTCGGCTATCAGATCAAATCCGGAAAAGAACGGCTTTTCGATATCGGCGATACCGTGCACAGTTCGATCCTCTCGCTTGCCAAGCCCGACTGGGCGGTGGCGTTCGACGGCGACAAGCCGGAGGCGGAGCACAACCGGGCCAAGACTTTGGCGACACTGGCCAAGGACCACGAAATGATCTTTGCGCCACATTTCCCCTTCCCCGGTGTCGGCTATATCGAGAAAGACGGCGATCACTTCAAATGGGCGCCGAGCGACAAGCCGCAGTAGGTTTCCGGTCCCCGGTCGAAAAAGGTTGTGGCGCGGTGACTTGAAGCGACAGCTGTCCATTGGCGCGCTGAAGGAGCCAATCATCGCCTTCCGTCGAGAATGTACCATCCGCGTGGTCCCGGCTTCGGGTTCGTGACGAAATGGACGCGGATACCGGCCGACGCCAATTGTGCGGTCCAGGCACCAGATTTGGCTCGACAGTCGCCACGCGCGACAAACCCGATGTTGGGGCCTGCTTCTTTTTCAAAGGCGAGCCGCATTTCAGAATTTCATTTCTATCTAAGTCTATAAGTTAAGTGGAATTTAGTCCGACGCTCTTGGCCAGGGCGGGCAATCGAGGGGTTTGCCCTCTGTTCAAAAGGACTGAATGCCATGCGAAAGCTGATTTCCGCCACCCTTGTCGGGTTTGCCCTGGCAGCCATTTCCGCTGCAGCGCACGCCGCCGACAAGAAAGTCGTCATCGCCTACCAGACCGGTGCCAATCCCTACAATCTCGGCATCGCCAATGGTGATCTTGCCAAGAAGACCGGTTGGGACATTGAGTTCCGCCGCTTCAACTCGGGCGCCGACATCTTTGCCGCCATCGCGTCCGGCGACGTCCAGATCGGGGATGTCGGATCGAGCCCGTTCGCCGCTGCCGTCAGCAAGGGCATCGACGTGAAGGCGTTCTACATCTCGTCGGTCTCTCGTGACGGCGAAGCCCTGGTTGTCCGGCCCGAGATCAAGACCCCGGCCGACCTGCGGGGCAAGAAGCTCGCCGCCGCGCCGGTCTCCACCGACCACTACCAGCTTCTCGCCGTGCTCAAGCAGGAAGGCATTTCCGAGAAGGAAACCCAGGTCATCGCCATTCCACAGCCCGAGATTGTCGCGGCCTGGAAGCGCGGCGACATCGACGGTGCCTTCGTCTGGGATCCCGCACTCTCCGAACTCAAGAAGAACGGCAAGGTCCTGCTCACGGCCGGCCAGGTTGCCGATCGTGGCGCGCCGACCTTCAGCGCGCTGGTCGTGACTGGCGATTTCGCCAAGGCCAATCCCGACTTCCTTGGCCAGTATGTCCGGCTGATCGACGGCTACACCACGTCCTATCTCGGCAATCCGGCCGCCTGGGGACCGAACTCCGAGAACGCCAAGGCGATCGCCAAATTGCAGGGCGGCACGGCGGCCGAGAATTCCGAGCAATTGAAGACGACTGTCGTTCCGCCGCTTGACGAGCAGGTGTCGGATAAATGGCTGGGTGGTGGCGACAAGAGCGCCGTTGCGAAGATCCTCAAGGACACCGCGGGCTTCCTGAAGGACCAGAAGAAGATCACCACCATCAAGGACAGCTACGCCGCGGCCGCCGATCCGCAATATGCGGAGGCCGCCAAGGCCTCCAACTAGAAATCCCCGAACGACATTCGGTTCTGGCTGGCGGAAATCCCGCCAGCCAGACTGCCTGGAGGCCACCATGCTTCGAATTCGCGACGCCAGCGTCACCTTTCCAGCCTCGGACGGCCAGGAGGTACACGCGCTCGATCACGTCTCGCTCGACATCGCCCCGGATTCCATCGTCGTCGCGGTCGGAGCTTCCGGATGCGGCAAGTCGACATTGCTCAACGCGATCGCCGGCTTCCTGCCGCTAACCGAAGGCTCGATCACGCTGGACGGAAAGGAGATTGTCGCGCCCGGCGGCGATCGGGGCGTCGTGTTCCAGAAGGATACGTTGCTGCCCTGGGCCAGCGTGTTGGACAATGTTGCTCTCGGCCTGAAATACCGAGGCGTGCGGCGCGGCGACCGACGTGAGCAATCACGACGCCTGCTGGAACTGGTCGGGCTCGCCGATTTCGCCGAAAAGCCGCCCTACGAACTGTCCGGCGGCATGCGCCAGCGCGTCGGCATCGCGCGTGCGCTGGCCACAGATCCGAAGATACTGTTGATGGACGAGCCTTTCGGCGCCCTCGACAGCCTGACGCGCGAAACGATGCAGCAGCTTCTGGCCTCGGTCTGGGCCAAGACCGGCAAGCAGATCCTGTTCATCACCCATTCCATCGAGGAAGCCCTTACGCTCGGCACGACCATCGTTGTGATGTCGCCTCGGCCTGGCCGTATCGTTGCTCGGTTCGACGCCGATTTCGTGCGCGAGTTCGCCGAGACCGGCGACATCGGGCCAATCCAGTCCCACCCACGTTTCATCGAACTGCGTCAAGAAATCCGCTCGCTCATCCACCTGCCGGAAGGCGCCCGCAAAGGAACCTTGCAATGACGCTTGCCGCCAATTCGGGAACTTCATTTCCAGCTTCGACAACTCAGCGTGCGCGGTCCGCTCGGCCGCGCCGGTCCACATCGACAAGCACGCTCGGCATCAGCCTGGTCACGCTGGCTGCGCTGATCGCATTGTGGTTCCTCGCCGCGCATTTCGGCTGGGCCTCGCCGCTGTTCCTGCCTTCGCCCGCCGAGGTACTGACCCAGTTCAGCGCCGTCTGGGCCGACGGTTATGCCAACGGCACGCTCCTTGACCACACGTTGGCAAGCCTTGGCCGCATCGCCGCGGCGCTCGGCGTTGGTATTTTCCTTGGCATTCCGCTTGGTTTGCTGATGGGGCTCAATCGCTGGGTCAAGGGCATCTTCAGCGTTCCGATCGACCTCTATTGGGGCCTGCCGCCTTTGGCCTACCTGCCGCTGCTGATCATCTGGCTGGGCATCGGCGAGACTTCCAAGATCGTGCTTCTGTCGCTGTCGACCTTTGCTCCGATCTGCTTTGCCGCACAGGCCGGTGTCAGGTCCGTACCCATCGAACGGATCAATGCCGCGCTGTCGCTTGGCGCCAGCCGCTTGCAGCTGTTCACCAGCATCATCCTGCCGTCCGCATTGCCGGAAATCATGACCGGCCTGAAGATTGCCATTGGCGCTGGCCTGTCGACGCTGGTCGCGGCCGAGTTGATCGCGGCCCAGTCGGGCCTTGGCTACATGATCATGTCGGCGGCCAATTTCCTCGCCACCGATGTCGTATTCGTCGGCCTCATCGTCATCGCCATCCTTGCTTTCGCCTTCACCAGCGGCATGCGCTGGCTGGAGCATCGCCTCATCCCCTGGAAGGGCAAGATCTGACGCCTGCCCCACATTCCACAGCCCCTGAAGGAACAATCCGATGTCCAGCAACACCCGTCCGGTCGACCTCTACTGGTACCTGCCGACCCATGGCGATGGGCCGTATCTCGGCACGGACGAACGGCACCGTCCGGCGACGTTCGGATATCTCAGGGAGATTGCCCAGGCCGCCGACCGGCTTGGCTTCAAGGGCGTGCTCCTGCCTACCGGGACGCGGTGCGAGGATGCCTGGATCGTGGCGGCGGGGCTGATCCCGCTCACCGAACGGCTCAAGTTTCTCGTGGCGCTGCGGCCGGGCAGCGGAACACCGGCCCTGTTCGCGCGCCATGCGGCCACCCTGGACCGCATTTCCGGTGGTCGGGTCCTGCTCAATGTCGTCACCGGAGCCGACCCGGCCGACCTTGCCGGCGACGGCAACAAGCTCGGTCATGACGAGCGCTATGCGCAGACCGACGAGTTCCTCACCATCTGGCGGCGGATACTTTCGGGCGAGCCGGTTGATTTCGAGGGCAAGTATCTGTCCGCCCATGGCACGGACATTTCCTTCCCGCCAGTTCAGCAGCCCCACCCGCCACTGTGGTTCGGAGGCTCATCCGACGCCGGCATCGCGATCGCCGCCAAGCATGTCGACGCCTATCTGAGCTGGGGCGAGCCGGTGGACCAGCTTGCCGAAAAGATCGATCGCGTGAGGAAGGCCGCCGCGGCGCAAGGCCGGACGATGCGCTTCGGCCTTCGCATTCATCTGATCGTGCGCGAAACGGAAGATGAGGCCTGGGCGGCGGCCGACCGGCTGATCAGCCATGTCACCGACGACCTGATCGCCGAAGCCCAGAACGGGTTCACCAATATCTCGGAATCCGTCGGCCAAAAGCGCATGTCGGCGCTTCATCAGGGCCGGCGCGACCGGCTGGTCGTCGGTCCGAATTTATGGGCGGGACCCGGGCTGGTGCGCGGCGGTGCGGGAACGGCGCTGGTCGGCAATCCCGACAATGTCGCGGCGCGGATTCGTGAGTATCAGGACATCGGCATCGAGACGATCATCGCATCGGGCTACCCGCATCTGGAAGAGGCGTTCAACGTTGCTGAACTGCTTTTCCCCAAACTCGGACTAAGCGGTGAGGCCGCGCAGGCGGAGCGTAGCTGGGATGTCGAGTTCGGACGTGGAGTCCGCCCTCAGGCCGCCGCATCCGCTTCGTGATGTCATGGTGCCAGTGATCTAGGCGCATGTGGACCGGCCAAAGGCCGGCCCTCACATCCTCCCGGGCCGCTGGAGTCATTCGCGGTGACGAAATTCCAGAGGTGGCTTGGCCAAGGCCGTTGTGCAAAGCCTTCGGACGCCAACCGATCAAAGCCTCCGTTCACCGTTCCAGGCAGATCGCCACACCCTGGCCGCCGCCTATGCAGAGCGAGGCCAAGCCCTTGCGGGCCTTGCGCCTCGTCATCTCGTGAAGCAGCGTCACCACGATGCGGCAGCCGGATCCGGCCAACGGGTGGCCGAGCGCGATGGCGCCGCCACTCATGTTGATGATCTCCTCGTTCCAGCCCATCTCGCGGTTGACCGCGATCGCCTGCGCGGCGAAGGCTTCGTTGATCTCCATGACGTCGAGCTCGGACGGCCGCCAGCCGGCCTTCTCCAGCGCAAGGCGCGACGCCGCGACAGGGCCCAGCCCCATATCCATCGGCTCGACACCCGCCGAGGCGTAGGATGCGATGCGGGCGAGGGGCTTTAGCCCGAGTTCGTTCATCCGTGTCTCCGACATCACCAGCACGGCGGCGGCCCCATCGTTGAGGCCGGAGGAGTTGCCGGCCGTGATTGTCCCCTCTCGTTCGAAGACCGGCTTCAGCCGGCCAAGCCCTGCGAGGCTGGTCGAGGGGTTTGGGTGCTCGTCACGGTCGACAACGACATCGCCTTGCCTGGTCTTTACGCAGACAGGCACAATCTCATCGTCGAACCTTGCCGAGCGGATGGCGGCGTCGGCTTTCTCCTGCGAGCGCAGCGCGAAGCGGTCCTGCTCATCGCGCGTGATCTGGTAGCGCCGCGCCAGCGACTCGACCGTGACGCCCATATGGACCTGATGGAATGCGTCCCACAGCCCGTCGGTGATCATCGAATCCTTGACGACCTGCTCGCCCATGCGCAAGCCGCCGCGAACGCCTGGAATGAAGTGCGGCGCCGATGTCATCGAATCCTGTCCGCCGGCAATCACGCAATCGGCGTCGCCGCAGCGAATGGCCTGCGCGGCAAGATGGATCGACTTCTGGCCGGCGCCGCACACCTTGTTGACCGTCATGGCGGGGACGCTGACCGGCAGGCCGGCCTTGAGCGATGCCTGTCTTGCCGGGTTCTGCCCGGCGCCGCCGGTCAGCACCTGGCCCATGATCACTTCGCTGACGGATCCTGGCGCGAGCCCGGTTCCGGCCAGCATCGCCTGAATGAGCTGCCCGCCCAGTTCCGCCGCCGAAAGGCCGGCGAGCGCGCCATTCAGCTTGCCGATCGGCGTGCGTTTGGCCGCGACGAAATAGACCGCATCCTGCAATTTCCCGTCCTCCACCTTCGCGGCACACAGGCTGTGTTCGCCGCTTGACATTCTGGTTATAACCAATAATCTGAAAGCAACATGCAGACAAGATGACGGCTTCGTGCCGGCCTGCATTCCGGGAGGAAATTCATGTCATCCGTGCTTTGGGCGCCGGCGCCAGCCGCGTTCGAATCGTCCAATCTTGCGCGCTTTTGCCGGGCCAACGGCTTCGACCCGCGCGACTACGAAACGCTGCATCGCTGGTCGGTCAGTGACCTCGGCGCGTTCTGGCGGGCGGTGTGGGACTTTGGCCGCGTGATCGGCGATCCCGGCGCGCGATCTTTCCTGCGCGACGATCAGGCGCCGATGACGCGGAGCCGGTTCTTCCCCGACGCATCACTCAATGTCGCGGAAAACCTGCTGCGGGGCGACGACGATCGGACCGCGGTCATCGAGACCGACGAGAGTGGCCATTTCCGCACCTTCACCCTTGGCGAGTTGCGACGGCGCGTCGCCAGGACGGCACAAGGCCTGCGCGCGGCCGGTGTGGCCAGCGGCGACAGCGTCGGCGGCATCCTGCCCAACCGTGTCGAAGGTCTCGTGGCGCTGCTGGCGACGCTGTCGATCGGCGCCGTCTGGTCGTCCTGCTCTCCGGATTTCGGCGCCGCGGCGATCGTCGACCGCCTCGGCCAGATCGGGGTCAAGGTGCTGTTTGCCGCGCCGCGCTATCATTACGCGGGCAAGGAACACGACATCTCCGAGCGGTTGGCCGAGATCGCCGCCGCGATGCCGACGGTGACCACGCTCGTGTTGACCGGCGAGCCGGGCGCAAAGCCGGACTGCGCGGCGGCCTGTATCGCCTTCGACGATTTCGGCAGCGACGGCACGCTCGCCTTCGAACGCGTGCCCTTCGATCATCCGGCCTATGTGCTCTACACCTCCGGCACCACAGGCGCGCCGAAGGCGATCGTCCACCGCACCGGCGGCGTGCTGCTCCAGCATCTGAAGGAGCATCTGCTGCATGGCGACGTTCGCCCCGGCGACGTGATGAGCTGGTACACCAACACAGCCTGGATGATGTATCATTGGCTGATCTCGGGCCTCGCCTGCGGCGCGACCGTGGTGCTCTATGACGGCGCGCCGATCCTGAAGACCGCTGATGGCCTCGACCCCAGTCCGCTGTGGACAATGGCGGAGCGTGCACGCGTCACCCATTTCGGCACCAGCCCGAAATATCTGGCGACGCTGGCCGCCGAAGGTTACGCGCCGGGGCGGTTGCACGACCTGTCCTCGCTGCGCTCCCTGCTCTCGGCCGGCGCGCCGGTCTCTCCCAGCCAGTTCGACTGGGTCTACGCGCAGGTGAAGCCGGACATGATTTTCGCCTCGATCTCGGGCGGCACCGAGATCATCGGCTGTTTCCTGCTCGGGTCGCCGATCCACGCCGTTCGCCGTGGCGAACTGACCGTCAAAGGGCTGGGCCTCGCGGTGGCTGTCATGGACGAGCGCAACGCGCCGGTCATCGGCCGGCAAGGTGACCTAGTCTGCACCGAACCGTTCCCATCCATGCCGCTGACCTTCTGGGGCAAGGACGGCGACGCGCGTTACCACGCCACCTATTTCGCCGCACGCCGGGAAATCTGGACGCATGGCGATGTCGCGGAGATGACGGCGTACGGCTCGGGGATCATCCATGGTCGTTCGGACACGACACTGAAGCCCGGCGGCGTGCGCATCGGCACAGCCGAAATCTACGCGGCCTGCGAGACCTTCGCCGAGATCGAGGATTGCCTGGTCTTCGGCGCGCCGGTCGAGGGCGACGAGGAGATCGTGCTTTGCGTCAAGCTGAACGCTGGTTTTGGCCTCACATCAGAGCTTGCCGCGCGGATCCGCCGCGCCATCCGCGAGGGCGCATCGCCGCGTCACGTGCCGCATCGCATCCATGCGGTGCAGGCCGTGCCTTACACGCTCAACGGCAAACGGGTGGAAGGTGCGGCGCGAACGACACTCGAGGGCAAGCCGGTGAAAAACATGGCTTCGCTCGCCAATCCCGCATGCCTCGAGGAATACCGTGCGCTCGACAGGAGCAAGGCGGCATGAGCCGGGCCAAGGGAGCGATCGTCGGTATCGGCGAGTTGAAGCCGCAACGCCTGACCAGCGGCGTGACGACGCTAGAGATGATCGCCGAGGTCTCGCGCCTGGCGGTGCTTGATGCCGGGCTGGAGCCAGCTGATATCGACGGGCTGCTTGTCGGGCCGCAGGTCGGCGAGACGCCGCAGCATGTTCCGGCAACGATCGCCGAATATCTCGGTCTGGCGCCGACCATGGCCAATGTCGTCGACCTCGGTGGCGCCTCGGGGGCAGGGATGGTCTGGCGCGCGGCGGCGGCGATCGAGGCCGGCATGTGCGAGACAGTGCTGTGCGTGCTCGCCAACAACCGCGAGGCGGCGGCACCCCGCTCGCCCAACCGCAATCCGATCCGCGAGTTCGACGTGCCGTTCGGCGCCTCGGGCGCCAACATCTCCTACGCGCTGCTGATGCAGGCGCATATGGCACAGCATGGCTCGACCGCCAGGGATTTCGCGCTGATCGCCGCCGCGGCGCGCGCCAATGCGCAGCTCAACCCCGACGCCATCTTTTTCGGCAAGCCGGCGGATGTGGACGCTGTGCTGGCTTCGCCGATGATCGCATCGCCATTGCATCTCTACGAAATCGTCATGCCGGTCGCCGGCGGCGAGGCGGTGATCGTCACCTCGGCCGAACGTGCACGCTCGCTGCCCAGAAGACCCGTGCATCTGCTCGGCGCCGGCGAGAAGGTCACGCATCGCGCGGTCAGCCAGGCGCCCAGCCTCACCTCGGGTCCGCTGAAGAGCGCCATGGCCCGGGCCTTCGCGCAGTCCGGAACCGACGCCAAGGAGATGGATCTCCTGTCGCTCTACGACTGCTACACGATCATGGTCGCCACGACGATCGAGGATGCCGGTCTGTGCGCGCCCGGTCAGTTCGGCGCGTGGCTGCGCGACCACGATCTCTCTCACCGGGGCGACAAGCCGCTCAACACACATGGCGGCCAGCTCGGCTTCGGCCAGCCGGATCTTGCCGGCGGCATGACGCATGTCGTGGAGGCGGTGCGTCAACTCCGAGGCGAGACGGCCGAACGCCAGATCGGCAAGGCCGAGCTGGCGCTGGTCACCGGCAATGGCGCGACGATGAGCGAGGCGACCGCGCTCGTGCTGGGAGCCGCCTGATGTCCGTCGATCTCAACACATTGAAAACCCCCGCTCCGACGATCACCGCGTTGACCCAGCCATTCTGGGACGCGGCGGCGCAAGGGCGGTTGAAAATCCAGCACTGCGAGGACTGCGGGAAGGCCGTATTCTACCCGCGCCCCATGTGCCCGCATTGCTGGAGCAAGCGCCTCGTGTGGAAGGAGGCGTCGGGCAGGGGCCAGCTGAAATCCTTTTCACACGTGCACAAGCCGGGCCATCCCGGCTGGCTGCCGGCGGCACCTTACGTGGTTGGGCTGGTCGAACTGGCCGAAGGGCCGACCATGCTGAGCTTCATCTTGCCGGGCACGCGATCGCCTGGGGTAGGGGACGCGCTGTTGCTCGCGCCGACAGCCATAGGCGGCCGTGTCCTGCCGGCCTTCAAACCCGTCGAAACCGCAACAGAGGAGAGGCCGAAATGAGCACCGAGACGAAAGACGGCTGGGCAGGCGTTGTGAAGGGCCGCCCGCAGGTCGGCGCCTTTGCCGAACGCACGCGCCGCACGCGCATCAGCGACATCGAAGCCTTCACCGACATCACCGGCGACCGCAATCCGCTGCACTATGACCGCGCGCTGGCCGAGAAATCGGTGTTCGGCAAGCTGATCGTCCAGGGCGGCGTCACCTCAGGCATCCTCAATGCGCTGGTCGCCGAGGATCTGCCGGGACCCGGCACCGTCTTCCTCGAGGTCGCCTGGAAGTTCGTCAAGGCGGTTGGCGTCGACGAGGAGATCACCGGACGCGTCGAGGTCAAGGAGGTGCGCCCCGACAAGCCGATCTGCAAGATCGAGACCAGCGTGCGCAACGGCCAGGGCGAGCTTTGTCTCACCGGCACGGCGACGGTGTTCACCGTTCCGCTGCAAGGCGTATGAACACGGCGGGCGACAGCCGGCTTGGCGTGGCGGCCGACCGCGAACGCTGGCGCGTTCTGTCCCTGCTTTGCCTGGCGGTCGTCCTGTCGCTGACCACCTGGTTTTCGGCGACCGCCATCCTGCCCGAGCTGAAGCAGGAGCTTGCGCTCGGCCCTGGCGCCGAGGCCTGGCTGACCAATGGCGTTCAGGTCGGCTTCGTGATCGGCGCGCTGGCGGCGAGCCTGGTCAACCTTCCCGACCTGGTGCGGCTCAGCCGTCTCATGGCGGCGGCGGCAATGGTTGCCGCGCTCGCCAATGCCAGCCTGCTGTTCCACCCCGATCCGGCCGGCGCCATTGCCGCGCGCATCGTCACTGGCGCGGCACTCGCCGGCGTCTATCCCCCGGCCCTGAAGCTGGTCGCAACCTGGTTCACTCGCGACAGGGGGCTGGCGCTCGGCGCGGTCATTGGCGCGCTGACCATCGGCTCGGCGCTGCCGCATCTCTTCCGCGCCGCCTCCAGCGCGCTCGACTGGCGGCCGGTGGTCGCCGCCGCCAGCTTGGCGACGGCCGTCGGCGCGCTGTTGTTCCTGCTGTTTGCCAAGGAGGGCCCCTATCCCTTCGGCAAGGCGGTGTTCGAGCCGGCGCGCATCGGCCAGGTGTTTCGTGAAAAGCCGCTGCTGCTGGTCAATCTCGGCTATCTCGGCCATATGTGGGAACTCTACGCCATGTGGGCGTGGCTGCTTGCCTACACGCGCGCGGCTTTCGAAACGCAAGCGATCGGAACAGCCGCCGCCGCTTCGCTGTCGACCTTCTTCGTCGTCGCCTCCGGCATCCTCGGCTGCCTGCTCGGAGGCTATCTGTCGGACCGCATCGGCCGAACGGCGACCACAGCCGGCATGATGATCGTCTCCGGAAGCTGCGCCCTGCTGATGGGCTTTCTGTTCACCGGGCCGCTCTGGCTGTTCATGCTGGTGGCCGTCGTCTGGGGCATTTCGGTTATCGGCGATTCCGCGCAGTTCTCCGCCGCCATCACCGAGCTTGCCGACCGCCGCTTTGTCGGCACGGCGCTCTCGGTTCAACTTGGCGCCGGTTTCGCGCTGACGGTGCTCGCCATCTGGCTGACACCGCACTTTGCCGACCTCATCGGCGGCTGGCGCTGGGCCTTCCTGCTGCTGGTTCCCGGCCCGCTTCTCGGAGCCGTGGCCATGCTGTGGTTGCGAAACTTGCCGGAGAGCGTGAATATGGCTGGCGGCCTCCGTTAGGGAGGACGCTGCCGCTCCTTGAGTCGCGGCAAATGATTTTGCGGCGGGACCGAATGGAACAAACGACCAGAATGCGTGGGCGTCCTCGCTACGACCAGGAAGATGCCGGAGCCGCCGAGGCGTTCCGCTCGATCGGTTCCAAGGTCGAGCTCAACCGCGACGAGGCGGCACCGCTGTGGGTGCAATTGCGCAACCAGGTCGAGGAAGCCATCAACACCGGCCTGCTGGCGGCCAATTCGCGCATCCCTTCCGAGCAGGCGCTGTGCGACTTCTTCGGCGTCTCGCGTCCGGTCGTGCGTGCCGCCATCGGCTCGCTGTCCAGCGAAGGCCGCATCATCAAGATGCCGCGCAAGGGCATGTTCGTCGCCGCACCGCGCGAGCATGTCGACTTCATGACCGCCAATCTCGGCGTGTTCGACGACCTGACGGCGAAGGGCCACAAGGTCTCGACGCGCACGCTCGAAATCTACCGCTGCCCGCCGAACGAGAAGGAATCCAGCGTCTTCGGCATTCCCGCCAATGGCAGCGTGGTCCGCATCAGCCGCGTCTACATGACCGACGGCGCGCCGATCACCATGACGCGCATCAGCCTGCCGGGGCACCGGGTGCCCGGTCTCGAAAACATCCTGTCGGAAAACCAGTCGATTTTCGGCACCATCCGCGCGGTGTTCGGCCTGACGGTGAAGCGCGCCGACCGCTGGCTGCGCGCGGCATTGCCCACCAAGGAAGAGGCCGAGCAGATGGGCGTTGCCGCCAACACGCCGCTGATCGAGATCGAGTCGATCGCCTATGACGCGGACGGCGCGGCGCTCGAATATTACGAGGCCTTCTACAACTCCTCCGTCGCCCGCATCCACATGGCGGTCGAGCAGCCGTCGGCGACGGTGAACGGTGTCGATCGCACCTGAATCACATCCGTGAAAAAGAATCCGTTTTCTGGTTATAACCAGATTGACGGACCCGGGAAGCTTCTGTAACGTCCTTGTCATGGGGTCGGGAGGAGCCTGACCCCGGAGGCATTATCAGGATCGATCGGCTTGCGACGCCGCCTTGGCGGCGAGGGAAAGATTTTGCCCGCGTGCAAGCCTGGTCCGATGGAGGATCTGCGTGGATTACCGGTCGCAATTCGACCTGACGGGCGAGGTTGCCGTCGTCACCGGCGGCGCCAGCGGCATCGGCTTGGAGGCCGCCAAGGCGCTTGGCACTTGCGGCGCGCGCATCGTCCTTCTCGACATGAATGCGCAAGGGCTGAAAGCCGCCGCCGACGAGCTCACCGCGGCCGGTGTCGCAAGCGTCGACGGCCGCGTGTTGGACGTCACCGATCCGCAAGCCGTCGAAGCGATGGCCGCCCGGATCGTCAGCGATTTCGGCCAGGTCGACATACTGGTCAACAGCGCCGGCATCGCCCGCCTCAACACCGCGCTCGACACATCGGACGAGGAATGGCGCCTGGTGATGGATGTCAACGTCAACGGCGTCTACTGGGCCTCGCGCGCTTTCGGCCGCTCGATGGTCGCCCGCAACAAGGGCTCGATCGTCAATCTCGGTTCGATGTCGGGCCTTGTCATCAATCGTCCGCAGACCGCGCCCTCCTACATGGTGAGCAAGGGCGCCGTGCACATGATGACCAAGGCGCTCGCCGTCGAGTGGGCGAAATCGGGCGTTCGCGTCAACGCCCTGGCGCCGGGCTATGTCGGCACTGAGATGACGCTGAAAATGCGCGAGCGTCCGGAACTCTTCAACACCTGGATCGACATGACGCCGATGGGCCGGCTCGGCGAGCCGCACGAGATCGCTTCGGCGATCCTGTTTCTCGCCTCGCCGGCGTCGAGCTACGTCACCGGCGCGATCCTGTCGATCGATGGCGGCTACACGGCCTGGTGACGGGCCGAGCAAGGATTGGAATATCGCATGACCGTTTCGGACCTAGAGGCACGCCAGGCAATCATCGATGCCTGCCTCAAGATGAACGCGCTGGGCATCAACCAGGGCACCTCGGGCAATGTCAGCCGGCGCCATGGCGAGGGCATGCTGATCTCACCGACCAGCACGCCTTACGACACGCTGGTGCCCGAGGACATCGTCTTCATGGCCTGGGACGGCGAGGTCGACGGGCGCCTGCCGCCGTCGAGCGAATGGCGTTTCCATCTCGACATCATGAAGGCGCGGCCCGAGGTCAACGCGGTCGTCCACGCGCATCCGACCTATTGCACGACCATCGCCATCATGGGCAGGAAGATACCGGCGATCCACTACATGGTGGCGGTCGCCGGCGGCAGCGACATTCGCTGCGCCCCTTACGCCACCTTCGGCACGGCGGAGCTTTCGGCGCATGCGGTGGAGGCGCTGCGCGACCGCAAGGCCTGCCTGCTCGCACAGCACGGCATGATCGCGGTCGGTTCCAGCCTCAGCCAGGCGATGTGGCTGGCGGTCGAGGTTGAAACGCTGGCGCGGCAGTATCACGGCGCCCTGCAGATCGGCGAGCCGCCGATCCTGTCCGAGGAGGAGATCGAGAACGTCATCAAGCGCATGGCCAGCTACGGCCTGCGCGACAAGGAGGCTGCTGCCTGAGCGGCGGCCATCTGGCACAATCCTCCGGGAAGGCCCGGAGCGATCAACAAGGGAGGAAATGAAATGACCGGATCAATGAAAGGCCTCGTCAAGGCGCTCGCTTTGGGGTTGGCGGCGGCTTGCAGCCTGGCCGCCATCTCGGGCGCGAGTGCCGAGGAACTGTCGCTCAAGGGCAAGCGCATCGGCGTCTCCGCCATCGGCACGGATCACTATTGGGACCTGATGGCGTTCCGCGGCATCCAGGATCGTGTGAAGGAGCTCGGCGGCGAAGTGATCGCACTCGACGCCGGCCGCAAGGACCAGCAGCAGATCGCGCAGCTGCAGACGCTGATCGCGCAGAAGCCCGACGCCATCATCGAGCAGCTCGGCAATCTCGAAGTGCTGAACCCGTGGCTGCAGAAGATCCGCGATGCCGGCATCCCGCTGTTCACGGTCGACACCGCGACGCCGCACGCCATCAACAACACCACGTCCAACAACTACAATATCGGCGCCGAGATCGCGCTGCAGATGGTCGCCGACATGGGCGGCAAGGGCAATGTGCTGGTCTTCAACGGCTTCTACAGCGTGCCGGTCTGCAAGATCCGCTACGACCAGCTGAAATATGTGCTGACCTCGTTCCCGGATGTGAAGATCGTCGAGCCGGAATTGCGCGACGTCATCCCGAACACCGTGCAGAGCGCCTATTCCAACGTCACCGACATGCTGACCAAGTCGCCCGAGAAGGGCTCGATCGGCGCGGTGTGGGCCTGCTGGGACGTGCCGCAGATCGGCGCCACGCAGGCGGTCGAGGCCGCCGGCCGCAACGAGGTCAAGACCTACGGCATCGACGGCAGCCCGGAAGTCATCAAGATGGTGATGGATCCGAAGTCGTCGGCAGGCGCGGTGGCCGCGCAGCAGCCCTATGAGATCGGCAAGACATCGGTTGACAATGCCGCCAGATATCTTGCCGGCCAGAAGGTTGCGCCCTTCACCTTCGTACCGGCGGTGCTGATCAACAAGGAAAATGCCGCCGAAAAAGGAAAGCCGTTCCTCGACGCCGCCGAGAAGGCAGGCGTTAAATAGGCGGAACGAAACGGCGGGCAGCCATCCCCAGGGAAATGGCCGCCCGCCACCATCAACCAGGATTGACGGCCATGCAGACAGCAAAGCGTGAAATTGCTGTATCGATGACGGACATATCGAAGCGGTTCGGTCCGGTGCGGGCGCTGGAGAACGCGAACCTCCAGATCGCGCGCGGCTCGATCCTCGGCCTCGTCGGCCAGAACGGCGCCGGCAAGTCGACGATCATCAAGGTGCTGGCCGGCATCATCCGACCGGATAGCGGCACTATCGTCATCAATGGCGAGACCGTGACCTCGCTGTCGCCGGCATCGGTGGAAAAGCTCGGCGTGCATTTTATCCATCAGGACAGGCTGCTGGTGCCGACCGCGACGGTCGGCGAGGCGGTGTTCCTCGGCCATGAAATCGGCCTCGGTCCGTTCGTCAGCCGCCGCGCCATGGAGCGCAAGGCGGCCGATCTGTTGAAGCGGTTCTTCGGCATGGAATTGCCGGCGGGAACCCTGGTCAAGGACCTGACCACGGCGCAGCAGAAGGTGGTGCAGATCACGCGGGCGCTGGCGCAGAAGGCGTCCGTGCTGGTGCTCGACGAGCCGACGGCGGCGCTGGTCAAACGCGAGGTGGACAGCCTGTTCGACGTGCTGCGCCGGCTGCGCGACGACGGCATCGCCGTGGTCTTCATTTCCCATTACATGCAGGAAATCGAAAAGCTCTGCGACCGCGTCACCGTGATGCGCAACGGCACCGATGTCGGCACGGTCGACCCGCGTGAGACATCGATCGACGAAATCATATCGATGATGATCGCCCGCGATGTCGGCGAGATGTTTCCCAAGCGTTCGGTCACGCTTGGCGCGCCGGTGCTCGAAGTCGCCAATCTGCGGCTCGGCGGCAGCTTCGAAAACATCGGCTTCAACGTTCGCGCCGGCGAGATCGTCGGCCTCACCGGCCTGCTCGGCTCCGGCGCCAAGGAAATCGTGCAGTGTCTGTTCGGCCTCAAGACCGCCGATGGCGGCCAGATCAAGCTCGAGGGCAAGCAGCTGTCGCTGTCGACGCCGGTCAAGGCAGTGCGTGACGGCATCGCCATGCTGCCGGAGGATCGTCGCGCGCACGGCGTGGCGCTCGGCCTGTCGGTGCGCGAAAATATTTCGCTGGCCAGCCTGCGCCGCTATTCCAGAAGCGGGCTGGTCAGCCGCAACAGCGAGAACCAGGCGGTCGACGGACTGATCAAGGAATTGTCGATCAAGACGCCGCATCGCGACGCGCTGGTGCGCGAACTCTCCGGCGGCAACCAGCAGAAGGTGGCGATCGCCAAATGGCTGAGCTGCCAGTCGCGCGTCTACGTGCTGGACGAGCCCACGGTGGCGGTCGATGTCGGCGCCAAGGTCGAAATCTACAATCTGTTGAACCGGCTGGCGGGCGAGGGCGCGGCGATCCTGCTTCTGTCGTCAGACCTGCTCGAACTGGTCGGCGTGTGCGATCGGGTGCTGGTCGTCTATCGCGGCCGGCTGGCCGGTACCTTCTCCGGTGCGACGATGAACAGCGATGCGTTGCTCGCGGCGTCATCAGGCGCGCGCTCCAACGCTGACGGAGTGGCGGCATGAGCGCGACAACTGTCCACGCCCAAGCCGGCGTGTCCGACCAAACCAGCGCCACAGGCAAAAGTGCTGGCCGGCGCTTCGCCACCCTCGTCGTGCGGCTCGGCGCGATTGCCGCCTTCGCCGCGATCATGGCCTATTTCGTCGTCTTCGCGCCGGGCTTCACCTCGACCTTCAACCTGATCAACGTCGTCGAGCAGTCGGCGATCCTGGGCGTGCTCGCCTATGGCATGACTTCCGTCATCATCGGCGGCGGCTCCGATGTCACCGAAGGCGGCATCGACCTGTCGATCGCCGCCAATATGGGGCTGTGCGCCGCCGTCTACGCCACGCTGCTGTCCATGGGCCATGGCGACTTCGTTTCGGTGCTGGCGGCCATCGCCGTCGGCATGGCGGTCGGCGCGCTGAACGCCCTTGCCGTGGTCGGCCTCGGCATCCTGCCGCTGCTGGCGACGCTTGCCGTGCTCAACGTCGCCGCCGGCATGGAACTCACGCTTACCCAGAACACGGTCGTCGGCGCATCCTCCCCGCTGCTCGGCTTCCTGGTTTCCGGGGCCTTTCTTGGCATCTCGGCGCTGGCCTGGGCGCTGATCCTGTTCTCCGCCCTCGTCATCGCCATCTTTCACTACACCTCGTTTGGGCTCAGGCTCTACGCGGTCGGCGGCCATCCGGAAGCAGCGCGCGCGGCCGGTCTCAGCGTGCCCTTTTACGTGTCGTTCACCTATGTGCTGAGCGGCTTCTGCGCGGCGGTGGCAAGCGTCCTCACCGTTTCGCGGCTCTCGGCCAGCACGCCCGGTTCCGGCGAACTGCTTTTGTCGGTGCTGGCGGCGGCGCTCCTCGGCACCGTCTTTTCCCGCCGCTTCGTGCCGACCATGGGCGGCACGCTGCTCAGCGTGCTGTTCATCGGCCTGCTCGCCAACGGCTTCCAGTTGCTCAACGTCTCGAGTTACTGGGTCAACGGCGTGCAGGGCGCGCTGATCCTGCTGGTGGTGGCCATCACATCCTTTGCCCGCGGCTCGGAGGGTTCACGATGAGCGTCTCGGCCAATGGCAGTCCCAAGATGGGCCTGCGCGCTTTCCTCGCCAAATACAGCGTGCTCATCGCCTTCGCGGCGATCGTCATCTTCTTCGCGGTGGCGAGCCCGACCTTCTTGACGCCGGCCAACCTCTTCAACGTGCTGGTCAACAATGTCGTCATGCTGGCGATCGTGGCGCTCGGGCTCACCATCGTCATCTCGTCCGGCGGCATCGATCTTTCCGTCGGCGTGTCCGTCGACATGGCCAGCATGGTCTTCGTCATGCTGCTCGCCGCCGGCTATAGTGGCGTGGTCGGCGTCGGTGGCGGCCTGGGTGCCGCCCTGGTCGTCGGCATCCTCAACGCCATCCTCATCACTAGGCTCAACATCAGCCCGTTCCTGGCAACGCTCGGCGTGCTGTTCATCGGCCAGAGCACACAGCAGCTCGCCACCAGCGGCGGCCAGCCGATCTACCTCACCAGCGGCTATGCCGGCGACCAGTTCAACGCCATTGCCCGCACCGCTCTGTTCGGCGTGCCGACACCGGTGATCGTGCTGATCGTCTCGGCCATCGCGGTCCACGTCCTGCTGCACCGTTCTGTCTTCGGCCGCTATGTGCAGGCGATGGGCGCGCAGCCCGGCGTCGCCTGGTATTCCGGCATCCGCGTGCCGCGCGAATTGTCGATGGTGCATGTGCTGTGCGCGCTGCTGGCAGGGGTCACCGGCATCCTTCTGTCGGCAACGGTCAAGTCCTACGTACCGCTGTCCGGCAACGCCTTCCTGCTCGATGCGATCGGTGCCACCTTCATCGGCACGACGCTCAGCCGCGAGCGCAAGCCTTCGGTGATCGGCACGCTGCTCGGTGTCCTGCTGCTTGCCATCGTCAAGAACGGGCTGCTGCTCGTTGGCTGGAATTTCTACTGGCAGCAGGTCGGCATCGGCGTGCTGGTCTTCCTGGTGCTGGCCGTGAGCTTCGGCCTGCGCCGCGCCACCCATTGAGTTCGACCACCCATTGAGTTCGAAAGGTCAGCCAACCATGCCACAATTCGACGTCAGCTCGATCGGCTTCTACGTCCTTGATATCCTGGGGCGGCCGGTGTCGCGCATCCCCGAAGGCGGCCGGGCCGACTATATCGAGGAGATCCGCATGACGGTCGCCGGCACGGCCGGCGCGACCGGCATGGACTGCGCCATCCTCGGGTTGAAGACGCGGGCCGTCACCACGCTTGGGACCGACGACATGGGCGACTGGTTCCTGGCCAAGCTGAAGAAATATGGCCTGGAGTGCGGCCTGGTGCGCCGCGACGGCAGCGTCCAGACCTCTTCCACCATTCTGCCGGTGCGGCCAAATGGCGAGCGTCCGGCATTGCATGTGCCGGGGACGGCCGCCGTGTTCGAGGTCGCGGATGCCGATCTCGACGCCGCGCTCGACGCCACGGTCGTCCATGTCGGCGGTACAGGGCTGTTGAAGCGTTTTGATGGCGCGCCGACGGTCAAGCTGTTGAAGCGCGCCAAGGAACTTGGCCGCGTCACAACCTTCGATCTGATCCAGGCGACGCCGGAAACCTGGAAGCTGGTTGAGCCGTGCCTGCCCTATATCGACTATTTCGTGCCGAGCATCGACGAGGCGGGCGAGATGGCGCACGACCGGGATCCGGCCCGCGTTGCCGCCTTCTTCAAGGCGAGGGGCGTGAAGAACTGCATCCTGACCCTCGGCGCCGATGGCGTGCATGTCTCGCCGCAGCATGGCGAGGATTTCCACCTGCCGGCCTTCGACGTCGAGGTCTTCGACACCACCGGCTGCGGCGATTCCTTCACCGCCGGCATCATCGTCGGTATCGTCAAGGGCTGGGACCTCAAACAGTCGGCGCGCTTTGCAACCGCCGTCGCCGCCAAGGTGGCGATGGGTCTCGGCTCCGACGGCAAACTCGTTTCATTCGACGACACGGTCGCGGCGATGAATTCGCTCCCGGTCAAGACATCAAAGGTGCAAGCAGCATGACCATTCTTCCTGAGGCCAAGGGCAAGACGGCTCTCGTCACCGGCGCCAGCCGCGGTATCGGCAGGGCGCTCGCCAAGGGGCTCGCCGAGGCGGGCTTCGACGTCGCCGTCACCGACCTGCCGTCGCAGGCCGCGGAGCTTGCCGTAACCAAGGCCGAGATCGAGGCGGCCGGCCGCAAGGCCTATGTCTACACGATGGATGTCAGCAAGAAACACGAGATCGAGGCGACCGCGCAGGCGCTGCTTGAGGCGGCTGGCAGCATCGACGTGCTGGTCAACAATGCCGGCATCCTGAAGCCCAGCCTGCTCCAGGACCTCGACGAGGCCAGCTGGGACGCGCATTTCGACGTCAATGCCAAGGGCGTGCTGATGATGTGCCAGGCCGTGCTGCCGCATATGCGCGCCAGGAGATCGGGCAGGGTGATCAACATCGCATCGATCGCCGGCCGCCAGGGCGTGCCGACGCAAGGTCACTACGCGGCGACCAAATCGGTGGTGATCACGCTCACCCGCGTGCTGGCGCAGGAAGTCGGCATGGACGGCGTCACTGTCAATGCCATCTGCCCCGGCATCATCCTGACCGAGATGGGCAAGAACAACCTCGGCAGCGAGGCGGCGATCCGCCATTGGGAAGATGTCGCGGCGCTGAAGCGCCTCGGCGCACCTGAGGACGTCGTCGGGCCGGTGCTGTTCTTCGCCTCGGATTTGTCGGCCTTCGTGACCGGCCAGTCGCTCAACGTCGACGGCGGCATCTACTACCACTGACGGTCCGACGCGGTTTGCGCAATCGCCACGTCCACGTCTGGCGTTGAAGATACAGCGCGAGAGGATCCGTCCACGCGACGGAAGCGGCGATCCTGAGACTGGATGTTGCCTCGGCAACTGACGCGCGTCGCCGGGTGGCAGCCGGGAGAGGGTTCTGTCGCTTTCAGCAAGTGGACCGTGGCATGGAACGCTCCTCGGCATTGGAGGTGCGCGCAATGTTCAAGGGCCGCGCCAGGCGGTCAGGGGATTCGTGCCAAGTCCCAGTTTCCTGCTCGGGGAGCATCGCCTCGCGGAGGGCGTCCGGCTGAGCGCGTGATTGACTATCTCACAAGAAGGTTGAAGGGCGCGTCGCTCTCCCATGAAAAGGAACCTTCGGGCTGCCTGATGAGCTCGGGAAAATGGCCGGGCACGATGCGGTCGGCCGTTGCAAGAATGTGCTTTATGGTGGCTGTGCCTGCTTCCAGCGTGTCGAAGGCCATGTCGCATCGCGCCAGGATCGCCTCCTTGATGTATTTGATGGCGTCGCCGGCGATGATGACGCGGCCCTTTTCCGCACTCTCGAAGCGCAGCGCATAGCTGCCAGGAGTGTGGCCGGGCGCGGGGAAATAGGAGATGCCGGGTTCCAGTTCGCCCTCGCCGTCGATCAGGTCGACCTGGCCGCGCGACAACTGGTCGAGAATGCCCCAGGGAACCAGCAGATCATCGGGATGCGGGTTGGCTGCGTAGTTCCACTCGGTCCGGCTGACGACGATCCGCGCGTTGCGAAACAGATCGATGTTGTGCGCGTGATCGAAATGCAGATGCGACAGGAAGACGGTCTTTATATCGGACGGCTCGAGGCCACGTTCGCGCAACTTCTTCAACAGGCCGAGCCGGGAAATGTAGCCGCCTGTATCGAAGAGGATCGGACCGCGCCCGCCATGGATCAGCGTGACATTCGACATCCCCAGGAAATCGTCCTTCAGGCGCAGATTGTTCCCGGCAACGACGATCTCGTAGGACGGGTTCAAGAGGCTTGCCTTTCCTCTACCCAGCGCAATGTCTCGGGCAAGGTGTTCCAGCCGCCATGCGCCCGCTTGTAGGCTTCGAGCGCGGGCTGCATGTGATCGACCGACAGGCTGATGAAGCCCTCCCGGTCACCGGTGCGCAACATGTCGATCATGCGGCCATGCTCTTCGCGCGCAAGCTTCAGGAGAACCGGGTCGCCGATGCCATAGCAACGGATGCCGAGGGTTTCCACCCAGACGCGGTCGATCAGGCCGGCCAGACACACATTGCCGCATGCCGCCCAGATGCGGCGATGGAACTTGTTGTTGAGCGTGCAGACCTTCTGAAGTTCGCCACTCTCATGCGCGGCGCAATAGTCGCGATGGATGGCCTCGAGGTCGGCGATCAACTCCCGGCTGGCGGGCAGGGGAATGCGCCGTGCGGCTTCGGTCTGCAGCAGCGCCCGGGTCTCGTAGATCTGCTCGACCTCTTCGACGGAAAAATCGCGTACCGTCACGCCCTTGTTGGGGCGGCGCGAGACAAGCCCCATCTGCTCAAGATCAGCCATGGCGGCACGCACGATGTGCCGGGAGACATCGAACTGGGCGGTGATGTCTTCCTCGATCAGGCGTTCACGTGGCCTGAGGCGGCCGAAGATGATCTTCTGCTTGATGAAATCGACGATCTGAGCCACATGCTGGCTGTTCTTGTTCTGGGCCAAAATCTCAACTCCGTTCCAATAGTTTTCCGACAGCATATTCGGCAAGCGCGAGCGCGGATGTCAGACCGGGTGATTCTATCCCGAAAAAATTCACTAGACCCGGGATTCCATGGTCAAGTGGTCCTTCGACCAGAAAATCCGCGCTCGGCGCGCCAGGGCCGCTGATCTTGGGCCTGACACCGCAGTGCGTGCAATTGAGTTCCCTGTTCATGACCCCAGGCCAGTAAGATCGCACGAGGGTGTAGAACTCCTCTGCAACCCGTGCATCAGGTGTATAGTCGATTTCATCAATCCAATGAAGATCGGGACCGAGGCGCATCCGGCCGGAGAGATCCAGAGTCAGATGAATGCCGAGACCGCCCTCCACCGGCACGGGGTAGATGAGGCGAGAAAAGGGTGTCGCTCCCGAAACCGAAACGTAATTTCCTCTCGCCAGGAAGCGGCGAGGGATTCGATCCGGTGGATGGTTCTCGATGCTGCTAGCGACCGCCTGGGCTCCAAGCCCCGCGCAATTGATCAGATTCCGACAGCTTATCGATATGGCATTGGCACCGTTTTCGCCAGTTGCCTGAACGTCGAATCCATCGGCTCGCTGTCTCGCGGCATTCACCCGCGTGCGCAGGACACATTGGGCGCCATGGGCCTCGGCGTCGCCTTGCAAGGCGAGCATGAATGCATGGCTGTCGATGATACCGGTCGAGGGCGAGTGAAGCGCGGCCATACATTCGAGTTCCGGCTCCATGCGCCGGGCTTCAACACCATCTATAGCGATGAGATCAAGGACGCCGTTTTCGGCTGCCCGCTTCGCCAGGGCTTCGAGTGTTTTTATCTGCGCGGGGGTGGTGGCGACGATCAGCTTGCCGAGCCGGCTCGCCGGAACACCGCGGCGCTCGCAAAAGTCGTAGAGCATCCGCCGTCCGGCGACGCATAGCCGCGCCTTCAGGCTTCCGGGCGGATAGTAGATCCCGGCGTGGACAACCTCCGAATTGCGCGACGAGGTGTGTGTGCCGATGGCATTTTCCTCTTCGAGCACAAGGACTTCCTGGCCATGCAGCGCCAGTTGCCGCGCGACCGCGAGGCCGATGACGCCAGCTCCGACGACGATCGTTTCGATATCCAATCCAACACCTCTTTTCCGCAATTGGCCATATGTCGGCAAAATCTGCAACAAGATTGTTGACAAAATTGTCGCCGTGCAATCTCATGATGGCGAGGAATGCGTTTGCGCAAGAGTGGGGAGGGCGTTTTGGAGCGGCTGCTCGTCAACGGGATTTCCGTTCACGTCGAGGAAATCGGACCTGCCGGTGCGCCGGCGGTGCTGATGAGCAATAGCCTTGCGGCGGACACCTCGATGTGGGCCGCGCAAGCTCAGCAGTTGGCGCAGAACTACCGTGTCATCCGCTTCGACGCCCGGGGCCACGGGCGGACGGAGGCGACGGCGGACGACTATTCTCTCGACCTTCTGGTCGATGACGTCCTCTCGCTTCTGGATGCGATGGACATCGAGAAAGTGCATTTCGTCGGACTTTCGCTGGGCGGAATGATCGGACAGCTTCTCGCCGTGCGCGCGCCCCATCGGCTGTCCAGTCTGGTCCTGTGTGCGACGTTTGCCTCGGCCTCGATCGAGATGTGGGACGAGCGCGTCAGGCTTGCGCGCAAAGAGGGCGTCGAACCCCTGATCGAACCGACCCTCACGCGCTGGCTGACGCCTGGATTTCGGGCGGCGCGTCCCGATGTCGTGGACGCGGTGCGCGACATGATCGGCAAGACTTCGGCGGAAGGATATGCCGGATGTGCCGCCGCAATCCGCGACATGGATATTTCCGGTGCCGCCCAGCATATCTCGCTGCCGACGCTTTTGGTCGCCGCGGCCGACGATCCTTCGGCGCCGCCTGAGACGATGGCGCGGCTTCACGAACGTATCGAAGGCGCCCGTTTCATCGTTCTGGAGGACGCGGCCCACCTGTTCACGATCGAGCAGCCCGATCGCGTGACCCGCGTCATTGCCGAGTTCCTTGCCGAAGTTACGGCCGAACTCGACCCGCAGACAGGCGGATCGGATGCGTCCGCCACACAGACCCGCTTGGGGTGACAAACCGGAGGAGAACAAATGACCGAGGAGATCAAATCACCTGCCGTGCCCGGCCTGAGCCGCCGCACATTCCTGACAGCAGCCGGCGGCACGATGGCCGCCGCGGGCCTTTTGAGCGCTGGACTGGCCACGCCGGCCATTGCCCAGGCCAAGAAGGTAAGGGTAGGCCTGGGGTTGAATTACGGGCCTTTCAATCAGCCTTGGCGGCGCGGCTGCTACACGCTGCTGAAGAAGGTCGTGGAGCTGGGCGGCGAGGCCGTAACCGTGCGCGGCACACCCAGCAAGCAGAGTGAACAGGATTCGGCGCGTTCGCTGTTGGATCGCGACATCGATGTCCTGGTGCTTGGCATCTATTCGCTGGAATCGGAAACCGCCTACCTCGTGGACGAGGCGAAGAAGCGCAACATCAAGACAGTTGGCTTCGCGGTGCCGGTCAAGGATTCGCCATTTGTCACGGAAGACACCTACGGCACAGGGGCCACGCTGTCCTATCACGTGCTGAACGTAACCGGCCGGCAGGGTACATTCGTCCAGACCGCTGAAAGCAAAGGGTTCTATACGCCGTTCGATCAGGAGGCAGACCAGTTCAGCCTCATGGCCAGCTACGAACCACGCATGAAGGTGCTGCCATTCGTCTCCGGTTCGGTCTCGACCCAGGACCAGATATCAAAGGGCCGCGAGAACGCTTTGGCGCTGCTCCAGGCCAATCCGGAACCTGGCTCGTTGACCGGTATCATCTCCTGGTGGTGGCCGCTGACGATCGGCGCCGCGCAAGCGATGCAGCAGATGGGCCGCACCGATGTCCGCATCTTCAACCACTACTTCTCGAACCAGTTGCTGGAAGAGATGGTCAAGCCGAACTCGCCGGTCGAATTCTCGACCGATGTGCCCTGGCATCTGATGGGTGAGCAGGTCGCCGAGATCGCTATCAAGCTCGGACAGGGCGAGACGGTGCCGCCCTATCAGAGCCGGGTTCCGGTGACGGCGATCACCAAGGACCAGGCGGGTCAGGCGCTGGCCGAGGTGCAGAAGATGGACGAGGAAGCGATCGCCTTCCTGAAGGATTACGGCGGCTGAACCAAGCCGAAATGGGGCCGGGCTGGACCCGGCCCCTCATGATCGTGTTGGCCAGGTCTTTGTGGAGTAGGCGATGCCTGTCGTTCAGGTGAATATCAAGGATGGGCGGACGCTCGACCAGAAGCGCGAACTGGTTTCGCGCATCACGGATGCGCTGGTCGACGTCTGCGGCGCGGCCAGGGACCGTGTCCACGTCATCATCAACGAAGTTGCGGAAGAGAGCTGGGGTCGCGGGGGGCAACTGCTGTCCGACATCGCCGCAATAGCCGTTCAGGAAAAGGAACGAAAATGAGTGGACGTCTGAGCGGAAAGCGCATCATCATCACGGGCGCCGTCGATAACATCGGCAAGGAAGCCGTTCGTGGCTTCGTGGCCGAGGGTGCAAGAGTCGTCATCGGCGACAGGGATGAAAGAGGTGCGGCCACCGCGCATGAGTTTGGCGGCGCGGTGCATTTCATAAAGGTCGATGTCACTGAGGAAGGCAGCGTGCGGTCGCTGATCGAAGAGGGTGCCGCATGGCTCGGAGGGCTCGATGTCCTCTGCCAGAACGCCGGTCTCCAGCATTCAGGCGCCGTGACCGACTTCGATGCCGCGAAATGGGATGCGCTCTTCGCGGTCAATGCGCGAGCCCATTTCTTTGGCGCGAAGTACGCGGTTCCGATGCTGCGCAAGAACGGGAAGGGGTCGATCATCAACACCTCCTCGCTGGCCGGCAAGCGCGGCGGGCCGGGGATGACCGCCTATTCGGCCTCGAAAGGCGCGGTGATAGCCTTCACCACAGCGCTCGCGATGGAGTTGGCGGCCGACAATATCCGTGTCAACGCGATTTGTCCGGGTTGGGTCGATACCACCTTCAACCAGCCGGCGATCAATTTCATGGGTGGCCTCGACGCCCAGGCGAAAGCCGTGTCCTCGGTGGTGCCCATGGGCCGGCAGGCCCTGAGCAGCGAGATCGCGCCGATGTTCGTCTATCTCGCCTCGGACGAGTCCTCTTACATGACCGCACAGGCGATCACGATCGATGGCGGCGTCTACAATTCCTGAGTCCTCTCGCTGAGAAGCTCGGATCGGCCTGGGAGGAGAATGAGATGGCACAGTCAACAGCTGAAATCGGTTCGGGGACAGTCGCGATGCAAGGCAAACCGAAGCAGGATCGAGGATCGCCTCTGGTCAATTTTCTGCGCCGCTGGGGTACGATCGTCGTCATCGTCGCTACCGGCATCGGCTTCGCGCTTGCCTCGCCCTGGTTCCTGACGCTGTCGAACTTCAACAACATCCTGTTCTCGATGATCGTCAGCTGCCTGGTTTCCGTCGGGCTCACCTTCGTGGTGGTCGGTGGCAGTTTCGACCTCTCCGTCGGTCTGACGGTAACCACGACGTCGATCGTAACCGCCTTTCTTATCCCGATCGTCGGGCCGTGGCTGGCAATCGTCGGCGCCTTGTTCGTCGGCGCCTTCATCGGTCTGCTCAACGGCTTCCTGGTCACCTACGGGCGGCTGTCCGGCATCGTCGTCACGCTCGGCATGATGTTCGTGCTCGGCGGCATCAACATCTTCCTTACCGATGGCTACCAGATCGCCGTCGACTACAAGGAAACGGCGTTCGCCTTCATCGGCCAGGGCAAGATCGGCTTCGTCGCCTTTCCGGTCCTGATCCTGCTGGCAGTGGTGGCGCTGATGCATGTCGTCTCGACACGCACCAAGCCCGGGCACTACATCGCCGCCGTCGGCGACAATCCCATGGCTGCCTACTATTCGGGCGTGAAAGTTTATCACTGGTTGATCCTGGCCTTCATACTGGCTGGCGTCATGTCATCGATCGGCGGGATCATCCTGACCTCCGTCTCCTCCTCGGCGCAGCCGGTGGGTGGCGAAGGATATCTGCTGGAGGCGTTCGCCGCGGTGTTCCTGGGCGCGACCGTGCTCGGCAAGGGCAAGCCGCATGTGTTCGGCACGCTGCTCGGCGTCTTCTTCATCTACATGGTCAATTCCGGAATGAGCATGGTCGGCTTCCCGTTCGCCGCGCGTCAGCTGTTCTCGGGCCTTATCCTGATCCTCGCCGTCGGCGCCAATGCGATGCTGAACCGCGAGGAAATCCACCTCAAATTCATCTGAGCCGGAGGACACCATCATGTCGCAATGGCTTCTCGAGGTTCGCAACCTCACCAAGGATTTTAGCGGGACCAAGGTGCTGAAAGGCATCGACCTCGGCTTCCGGCGCGGCGAGGTCCACGGGCTGCTCGGTGAAAATGGAGCCGGCAAGAGCACGTTGATCAAGATCCTGACCGGGGTCTATGGCGCCAGCGGCGGTGAAATCTTGCTGGAGGACAGGCCGGTGCGGATCGGCAGCCCGCTCGACGCCCATAGGCTCGGGCTTGGCGCCGTCTATCAGGATGCCGAACTGATCGGGGGATTCACCGTCGGGCAGAATCTGCTGCTCGGCAACGAGCCGGGAAAAGCGCTGATCAGCAACAGGAATATCCATACTCAGGCGCAGGCAATCCTCGACCGCATCGGCATCGAGATCGACGTCACGCGCCTGGCCAGGACGCTTTCCGCAGCCGAAATGCAGCTCGTCACCTTGGGCACGCTGTTTCACCGCAATTACAAGGTGATCGTTCTCGACGAGCCGACGGCGCGACTGTCGGCGAGCGAGGTGGAGCTGTTGTTCCGGATCATCCAGAACTTCCTGTCGCAAGGCATCACCATCATCTACATCTCGCACCGGCTGGAGGAGATCAAACGCATCTGCGACCGCGTGACTGTCCTGCGCGGCGGCACGGTTTCGGCAACGCTCGACCGTGACGAGATCACCGAGGATCGGGTGACGGAGCTGATGGTCGATCGCAGCCGCAGCGATCTGGAAACCTACAACACCGGCCATTCGACGGCGCAGGTGGTGCTCGAGCTGGAAGCCGTCGGAACGGCCAAGCTCGAACCGCTGTCGCTCAAGGTTCATGCCGGCGAAGTTCTCGGCATCACCGGTCCGGTCGGCGGCGGCATGGAGCAGCTGGAGCTTGCACTCGGCGGGATAGCCGCGGCCTCGGGCACGGTGCGCGTCGATGGGACGGCGCGGCAGATTCCGGATCCGCCCGCCTCCCGGCGGGCGGGCATCGCAGTCATCCCCGAGGACCGGCGCAAGCAGGCGCTGTTCCCCAATCTGACGATGGCCGAAAATATCTGCCTGCCCGTGCTGTCAAAACTGTCCCGATTGGGCCTGGTCAACGGACGCCTCAAGGATGGCTATGCGCAGGCGGTAATGGGCCAACTCAATGTCATGCCACGGCAGCCAGACACCATCGTCAAGTTCTTCTCCGGCGGCAACCAGCAGAAGGCCGTGATCGGCAAATGGCTGAAGGCCGAGGCACGTGTCTACGTATTCGTCGAGCCGACCTCCGGCGTCGACGTCGGCGCGATCAAGGAGATCTACGACATCATTCTGCGGCTGGCCGAAAGCGGTGCGGCGGTGATCATCATCTCCTCGTCGATCAAGGAGATCCTTTCGCTGGCTGAGACGGTGGTGGTGGTCCGCAAGGGCGCGATCGTCCACGAGGCCAGGAAGACGGACTGCAACTACGACCAGCTTCTCGCTCTTTCCATGGGCGGCAGCACAACAGAAATCGCAGCGTAACATCAAGGAGAAGAGGACGTGACGATCACTGCCGAAAAGATACAGGCCGGACTGCAGGCGGGTCTGAAGAAGGCGCGCGAACTGAACTCGCCGTCCAGCATCGCCATCGTGGACGACGGGCGAAACCTGCTGGGTTTCGTGCGCATGGAAGGCGCACTGCTCGCCAGTGTCGAGATCTCGCAAGCCAAGGCCTACACCTCGCGCTCGCTCAACATGAAGACTGGCGACGTGATGCCGTTGGTGCAGCCCGGTGGGCCGCTCTACGGAATGGAGAATTCACACCGCTTGCCGCTGGTGGTGTTTGCCGGCGGCGTTCCGGTTTCACGCGGTGATCAGGTCATCGGCGCCGTCGGCGTGGCCGGTGGCATGCCGCCGGATGACGAGGCGATCGCTTCCGCCGCCGCCGCCGCGATGGCAGGCTGAGCTATCCAAAGACACGATGCGGCTTACCGCGTCCCTCACTTCAGCAATGAGGTGGGGGACGTTGTCGTTGGCCAGACAGGAAGTTAGCCCCTCACGGCGATGATGGCGCCCGCCAGAACGAGGCCGGCGCCGAACAACCTCGACAGGCCAAGCGGATGGCCTGAGGCGCCGAGGACTCCGAAGCGATCCACGAGCAGCGCGGCCCCTATCTGTCCGGCGATGACAAGGCAGATCGCGGTCGTCGTGCCGAGCGCACCGACACTGACGATCGCCCCGGTGACATAGATTGCGCCGAGCAATCCACCAAGCCAGACCCAGCCCGGTATGGATGCGGCCTGTTCCATCGGGGGGAGTGGTGTTCTCAGAAGCAGCTGCGCGGCCATGAGCGCAAGCGTCGCGACAAGGAAGGAGATGCCGGCTGCTGTCAATGGACTACCAAGACCTGCCGCCAGCCGTCCGTTGACGAGCGCCTGGATCGGCAGGACGGAGCCGGCAACCAGGGCGATCAGAACAGCCTTCAGCATGCATCCTCCTCAGCGCGGGATATTGCCGTGTCAAAGCCGTAGAGCCGCTCCGCGTTGGTTACGAACAGCTTGCGGCGAAGGCCGGGATCCGTGGTCCAGTCCAGTGCCATATCGACCAGGTCGCCGTCATTCGGCATTGGCACCGATATGGCCGGGTGTGGCCAGTCCGTCGCCCACAAGACCCTTTCTGGGTTGGCCGCCAGCAGTGCCTCCGCGAAAGGCCTGACGTCGTCATAGGGCGGACGCGGTATGCCGGTGATGCGATAGGCGCCGGAGAGCTTGACCCAGGCACTGCCTTCGCGAACCAGATCCAAAAGCGCCTGGAAGCCGGGGTCTGCCAGGCCCCTTGCCGTCGGCACGTGGCCGAAATGATCGAAAACCGCCGGCACGCGCAACGCCCGTACCCAATCCGCCAGATCGGCTATCGTCGACACGTCGACGAGGAACTGCAGGTGCCAGCCGAGCTCGCGGATGCGACTGGCCAAGGCGCGGGCCGTCGCAAGGCCGTTGCCGGCCTTGAAGACGAGATTGATCCTGACGCCGCGCACGCCGAGTTTATGCAAGGCGAGCCATTCGCGCTCCGGCAGGGTCTCATCGGCAACGATGACGGCCCGCATGGGAATGCGCGCCTCGCGCAACACGTCGAGTGTACGCCTGTTGTCGGTACCGTAGACGCTGGGTTGCACCACCACGGCCCGGGAAAAACCGATCTTGCGCGCCAGATGCTCGTAGTCAGCAAGGCTGGCGTCAGGGGCGGTGTAGCTTCGGCCGGATGCGAAGGGATAGTCCGGCCGGGGGCCGAAGACATGGAAATGCGTATCGATGGCATTGGCCGGGAGACCGCTCCGAGGCGCTCGCGGCGCAAGATCTGCTGGCTCGCAGATTGGGATGTCCAAGTCCGGCACCTGAGTGGCCGGTCAGGACTGTGGTGTCGGGCGATAGATCGGGCCGCGGCGCATGGTGCGTTCAAGCATATGGTTCGTCAGATAATCGGCCACCTCATGGGGGTTGTAGGATACGGACTCCTGCCCGGGATAGCCAAGCACCGTGTGCACTTCGGGCGCCATGTAGTAGCCGCCGGAAGCGGCCAGTGTCAGCGCATTGAAGGCCTCCGGATCGTCGCGCGAAAGATCGTTGATGCTCTTTGACAAGGCATCCGCGTCGATACCAGCCAGGCCGCGCCGAAAGCTCTCCACGATGTCGGGCCTGAACGCCAGCACATCGTCAAGCAACTTTTCATGCACGCCGACCGCGGTGGCCGAGGGGAATTGTTTGTAGGCGGGGATCAGCATGTCGGCGATCCGGCCGAAAAGCTTGCGCATGTCGGCAGTGATCTGGTTGGCGCTGGACATCACGCGGCCTCCAGGTTGCGGCGTTCGGAAATCATGCGACGGGTCTGCCGCAAGGCGACAGACATGATGGTGGCCGTGGGGTTGAGGCCGGCCGAGGTCGGGAATGTGCTGCCGTCGAAGATGAAGAGATTGGGGACGTCGTGGGTCTGGCCCCATTCGTTGACGACCGAGGTTTCGCGGTCGGTTCCCATGACGCAGGTGCCCAGCAGATGCCATCCTGTATCCGGCATCTGATGAACGACCGAGATCTCCACGGCGCCACCGGCCTGACAGGCCTCCGTGCAGCGCTCTTCGTGGAATTTGAGCATGCGTTCGGAGTTCTCGGAGACCTTGTAGATCAACTTGGGAGCGGGGATGCCATCGGTATCGGTCAGTTCGGGATCAAGAAGGACCTGATTGGATTCCTCCGGGAGATCCTCGCCAATGATTCCCCAGACCATGGTGCGGCCGAAGCGACGGGAAACGAGGTCATGGAGGTTCGTTCCCCACATGTCCTCGACCCTGGCGTTGGGGTCGGCAAAGACCTTGGAACCGACGAAGCTTGTCGCGCCAAGCGGTCCGCCACCCGGCATGGCGCCCCATTTGGCGCCGCGCAAGAAACCACGCTTCTCGTCCGTCTCGTAGAATTCGTAAGAGGAGACATTCTGGCCAAATGGCCCGCGCCACGATTCGAGATCCTCCTCGAACGTGGCCTGCACGGCCGAGAAGGGATGCATCATCAGGCGCTTGCCGACCAGTCCGCTCGAATTGGCGAGACCGTCGCGAAAGCGTGCCGACTTCGACAGCAGGAGCAGTCTCGGCGTGCCGATACCGTTTGCGCACAGGATCACCGTGGCCGCCCGCTGACGCCGCTCGCGGCCATTTTCGTCCATGTAGATGGCACCCGTGGCGAGGCCGCGTTCGTCGACGGTGATTTCCCGCACCCGGGCACCGGTGACGAGGCGGGCGCCAGCCTTGATCGCGTGTGGCCAATGGGTGAGATCGGTGGTCGATTTGGCGCCTTCGGGACAGCCGCTCATGCAGGTGCCGCGCCGCACGCAGGCATTCAGGCCATTATAGGGCACAGACGGTATCGCGTTGGTCCCCGGCCACCAATGCCAGCCCATTCTGTCCAGGCATTCCGCAGCCTTATGGCCGACCTTGCCGATCGGCAGAGCAGGCGTCGGATAGGCCATTTTGGGCGGATAGGCGGGATTGCCGCCCAATCCGGAAACGCCGACTTCGCGTTCGATGACCTCAAGGTGCGGCGCCAGTTCCTCGTAGGTGAAAGGCCAATCGTCGGCGATACCGTCAAGCGTACGCACCTTGAAGTCCGACGGCATGAACGGCGTCCAGTGGCCGGCATAGAGCGTGGCGCTGCCGCCGACACCACAGAACATCAGTGGATTGACGTCCGATTCCGTAGTGTTGATGGGATAATCGCGAGGCATGTCGCGAAAATTGGGGTTGGGATGCCACTGCTTCTGGGTGACCAACTCCCATTCGGGGCGCCGGCCGGGATAGCGACCGGCATCCGGCATGTGGCCTTGCTCCAGCGCGACCACCTTGAAGCCGGCCTGCGCCAGATGTTTTGCCGCAACGGAACCGGACGGCCCCGCGCCAATGATCAAAACGTCGGCAATATCCTCCCGCCCGGCGCGAGAGCCGGACGCTGCGATCGCAGCCATGATCTCCTCCTTGAGACAAGCACTATTATTTCGGTGTCGACCGGAAGATCGGACCCCGGTCGATCACCTGCTGCAGCATGCCGTTGGCGACATATTCCGGAACGGCATCCGGGTTTGCTTCCGGGCGACTCTGCTGTCCGGGATAGCCGATCAGGTCCCGCACATGCGGGGTCATATAGTAGCCGGCGGAAGCCACCAGGCCGATCGCGGAGAGCGCATCGGCATCGGTGCGGTTCAGCTCGTTGGCGAGTTCCGATGCGTCGCGTCCGCCAGCCTTCGAAAGGCCGCGCAGGAAATTCTCGCGCAGGTCGGGCCGCAGCTCCAGAATGCGGTCAAGCATGTCGCCTTGCACGTTCATCTCGCTGGCCGCGGGCATGCCTTCGGCATTGGGAATGAGTACATCGGCAATGGCCGCGAATGTCTCGCGAATGGTGTCGTCCAACCGGCTCATGCCGCCACCTGCTGATCACGACGGTTGGCGATGAGGTGCTTGACCGAACGCAGCGCCACGGCCGCGATCGTGCCTGTCGGATTGAAGCCGGAGGAGGTGACAAAGACGCTGCCGTCATAGACGAACAGGTTCGGCACGTCGTGCGAGCGGCCGTGCTGGTCGACGACCGAGCGCTCGGGATCGTTGCCCATGCGGCAGGTGCCCATGAGGTGCCAGCCGCAGTCACGCATCAGAGGCGTGGTGGAAATGTCCACCGCGCCAGCGGCGAGCATGGCTTCCTTGGCCCGTTCGAGATGGAAGTCGATCATCTTCTTGGTGTTGTCGGAGTTCTTGTAGATGATTTTCGGCGCGGCAATGCCGTCGCTGTCCTTCAACACCGGATCGAGCACAACCGCGTTCGTCTCGTCAGGCAGATCCTCGGCGATGATGCCCCATTCGAAGGCGCGGCCAAAGACCTTGCGGGTGTTGCGGTGCAGATTGGCGCCCCAGGCCTCGTCCAGCGGCTTGCCACCATAGGCGGCTCGCATGCCGAGCGGGCCACCCGAGGGCATGACCTGCCATTTGGCGCCACGCACGAAGCCGCGCGACTTGTCGGTTTCGTAAAACTGCATCGACTGGATCGTCTGGCCGGCCGGTCCGAGCCAGCTCTCCAGCGGTTCGTCGAAATAGCCCGTTACGGCGGCATAGGGGTGCATCATCAGGTTCTTGCCGACCAGTCCGGAGGAGTTGGCGAGCCCGTTGGGGAAACTGCCGGAGGTCGACAATTGCAGCAGGCGCGGTGTGCCGACACCGTTGGCGCAGACAATGACGGTCTGCGCCTTTTGGTGCCGCTCACGGCCCTGGCGATCGATATAGGTGGCACCACTGGCACGGTTCTGGGCATCGAGCGTGATTTCGCGAACACGCGCGCCGGTGATGAGAACGGCCCCGTCGCGAAGCGCGTCGGGCCAATGGGTATGATCGAAGGAGGCTTTCGCGCGTTCGGGGCAGCCGGTCAGGCATGTGCCCCAGCGGACACATTGGTTGCGTCCGCCATAAGGCTTGGAGGGAATGGAATTGGGTGCCGGCCACCAATGCCAACCGAGCCTGTTCATGCCCTCGGCGGCCTTCATGCCGATCTTGCCGATCGGCAGTGGCGGCAACGGCGATGCTTTCCCCGGCGGATAGGCTGGATCGCCGTTCAGCGCCGACACGCCCATCTCAATGTCCATCTGATCGTAGAACGGCTCGAGATCCTCGTAGGTGAAAGGCCAGTCGTCGGCGACGCCATCCAGCGTCTTGACGCGGAAATCCGACGGCATGAAGCGCTGCCAATGCGCCGCATAGAGAATCGTGCTGCCGCCGACGGCGCTGTACATCAATGGGTTCACGTCTGATTCAGACGTGTCCACGGGATAGTCCTGCTCGAGATCGCGAACGTTGGGGTTGGGATGCCAGCGCTTCTGCGACATCAACTCCCATTCCGGCTTGTTGCCCCAGAATTCGGCATTGTCGACACGCCCGCCCTGCTCGAGGCAGACGACGCTGAAGCCGTTGGCGGCGAGGTGCTTCGCCGCAACCGAACCGGATGCGCCGGCGCCAATGATCAAAACATCCGCGACCTGGGGTGGTCTACCCTGGGGTGCCATGCGGTTCCTCCTCCCAAACATCATGACGGGCGGCCCAGAGAGGACTGCCATATCATCACCTTTGCACACCAAAAACGTTCTGACAACATTGTCGACATTATAGTTGACATTTTTGGTGGCGCGCGCTGTATGGTCGCCAGACGGCTGCGGGAGGCGGCATCAATCCGGGGCTCACGGCACCATCGGAGGCGCGCTGACGGCGCGGCTTTAAGGGGAGGATCAATGCATATTGCGGTTGTTCTGCGCATCGTGCCAGACGTGACGGAAGAGATCGAGATTGCCGGCAACGGCATCGAGATCGATCGCGAATGGATCGGGCTCAAGCTCAACGAGTTCGACGATCATGCGCTGGAAGAAGCGGTGCTCCTCAAGGAGTCGACCGGCGCGCGCGTGACGGCGGTTGCGCTTGCCGGTGACGGCGCGGAACGTCAGTTGCAGACCGCGATCGCGCGTGGCGCAGATGACGCCGTGGTGGTCAATCATGACCAGGAAAGCGCGGTAGGCGCACGCGCCGCCGCGCATCTGCTGGGTTCGGTCCTGAAAAATCTTGGTGCCGATCTGGTGCTGACCGGCGTGCAGACGCCCGAGGATGTCTTCGGGCAGTTGGCGCCGTTCCTGGCGGCGGACCTGCAATGGCCGGTGCTGAACGCGATCAACGGCGTGTCCGCTGCGGAGGGCGGGCTCGAGGTGACGCAGGAATACAGCGGCGGCTATTCCTCCCGCTTCGCCGTGAAACTGCCGGCGGTCCTTGGAATCCAGGCGGCGTCGAAGCCGCCGCGTTACGTCTCGGGCAGCAAGCTGCGCCAGGCAAGCACAGCCACGATCGCCTCGGTGGTGTCGACAGTCCCGGACGGCTTCCGAGCTCAGGTCTCGACGCGCCTTGGCGCGTCTCAATCCGGCACCAAGGCCGACATGATCACCGGAAGCGCCGAGCAGATTGCCGCCAAGCTCGTGGATATGCTCGCCGAACGCGGACTGGTGGGAGCCTGAACGATGAAGATACTCGTCTATATCGATCTTCAGGACGGCGTTCCCACCGCGCTGTCGCGTGAACTTGTGGCCGGCGCGCGCCGGCTCGCCGGGCAGGGCGGCAGCATCGAGTTGGCGCTGATCGGCGGCGACGCCGACGCGGCCAGGAAGCTGGGTGCCTCCCGCGTCTTCACATCGACCCCTTCGCCCTATGATCCCGTGGCGCATGGCGCCTATCTCCAGGGCATCGTGGCCGACAACGGGTTCGACCTCATCGTCTTCGGTTGCACCACCTCGGGTCTCGACCTTGCGCCTGTCCTTGCGTTCCGCAACGACCTGCCGCTTCTCAGCTACTGCACGGCGGTGCGGATTTCCGGCGGCACGGTGGAGGCGGACAGCCAGATCTATGGGGGCAAGCTTGTCTCCACCGCCGAGGCTTCCATGCCTGCCGTGCTCCTCGTGAATGCCGGCACCTTCAGCGAGGACAACGGCAACCAGGCCGGAAATGCCGAGATCATTCAGCTTCCCGACAGGGCTCAGTCCTCGGTGCGGCTGGTGTCCGCCAATCGGCCGGATCCGAATGCGGTCGATATCACCAAGGCCAGCCGGCTGCTCTGCGTGGGCCGCGGGATTGGCGAGCAGGACGCTATCGAGGAGGCGCGCGAAGTCGCCGATTTGATGGGGGGCGAAATCGTCGGCAGCAGGCCGATCATCGACGCCGGCTGGCTGCCGAAGGAGCGCCAGGTCGGCAAATCGGGCCGCAAAGTCAAGCCGCAGCTGTACCTCGCACTGGGCGTTTCGGGGGCGCCTGAACATATCGAAGGCATGGGGGGTGCGGGCACGATCGTGGCGATCAACACCGACGCCAGCGCGCCGATCTTCGATCATGCGCATTTCGGTGCGGCTGTCGACGTCGCCGATTTCCTGCCTGCCTTCAAGGAGGCTCTGGCCAGGAAGGCCGGCTGACGTGCTTCAGACGCAGCTAGTTCTGACCGCCCTGGTCGCCGCCACCGTCGCCATATCCGGATATCGGTTCTACAGGATCCTGGCGCCCGTGTTCCGGGGGGCGCCCGTATACAGGCTCGACCATCCCGAGCAGCGTGCCGCTGGAGCCGCGGCCGATGTTGGCCTGCACAGACGGCTGTTCCGGAAACGCTATTCCGGGCTGCTCCATGCGATGCTGTTTTCCGGCTTCATCGTGCTCTTCACCGCGATCATCCAGAGCTTCGGTTCCGGATTCTTCCCTGGTTTCTCGCTGGCAGCGATCGGCGGCAACACCTGGATCGCGCTGGCGCAGGACATCTTCGCCGTGCTGATCATCGCGGCGCTGGCGCTGGCGGCGTTCCAGCGCGGCTTTCTGCGGCCGGCTCGCTTCAAGGGCTCGAATGCCATCGATGCCTGGGTGATCTACGGGCTGGTCGGCTGCGTGGTCGGCACGATGCTGCTGGAGAACGCGTTCCATATCGTGGACGCCGCAACGGCGACATCCTGGCGCCCGGTCTCCGGCGCCATAGCTTCGTTTCTTGTCGTCCTGGGCACAAGCCCGACCGTTGCGGTTGGAGGGGCCGAGCTCTTCTATTGGGCGCATATATGCGCCGTGCTTGCCTTCCTGATCTACATTCCAGGTTCCAAGCATCGCCATATGTTCCTGGCCATTCCCAACATCTATTTCCGCAACATCGGGCCAAAGGGCCTGCTCACGCCCGCCGGCTCCGAGGCTGCGGGTATTACCGACATCGATCAGTTTCACTGGAAGCACAAGCTCGACCTGGTTTCGTGCACCGAATGCGGCCGGTGCCAGGAGGCGTGCCCGGCCAGCGCCGCTGGCCTTCCGCTCAGCCCGAAGAAGCTGATCATGGATCTGCGCGATCATATGATGGACCGCGAGCGTGGCAATTGCCGGGACGTGCCGCTGATCGGCGGGGTGATCAAGGAAGAGACGCTTTGGGCGTGCACCACCTGTCGCGCCTGCATGGACGTTTGTCCCGTCCATATCGAGCCGATGACCAAGATCATCGAAATGCGTCGCAGCCTGATTGAGGAAGGCGATGTCGAGCCGATGCTGCAGGATTCGCTGGCGAGCCTGCAGCGCAACGGCAACTCCCTGGGCAAGCCGGCGCGCCAGCGCGCCAAATGGACCCGGGACCTGGACTTCAAGATCAAGGACGCGCGCGAGGAGCCTGTCGACATCCTCTGGTTCGTTGGCGATTACGCGTCCTTCGATGCCCGGGTCCAGCGCATCACGCTGAAGGTGGCGCGCGTGCTGCACGAGGCCGGAGTGGACTTCGGTATCCTCTATGACGCCGAACAGAACAGCGGCAACGATGTCCGCCGCGCCGGTGAGGAAGGCGTCTTCGAAGTGCTGGCCCGCCAGAACATCGAAGTGCTCGACGCTTGCCAATTCAACCGGATCATGACGACCGATCCGCACAGCCTGAACGCGCTTCGGCAGGAATACCGCTTCTTCGACCGCAACTACGAGGTGATCCACTATACGCAGTTGCTGCTGGAGCTTCTGGAGGCGGGCCGGCTAAAGCCTTTGGCCAACGAGGGAGGGGTCGTCACCTATCACGATCCCTGCTACCTCGGCCGCTACAATGGCGGCTTCGACGCTCCGCGCGAAATCATCCGCAAAGCGGGCTACGACCTGCATGAAATGGGCCGCTGCCGGGAGAACAGTTTCTGCTGTGGCGCCGGCGGCGGGCGTATCTGGATGGACGACAGCAAATCGGTTGAACGGCCGAGCGAGAGCCGCATCAAGGAGGCGCTGGCTCTGGGCGATGCCAGACAGTTTGTCGTGGCCTGCCCGAAGGACACGGTCATGTACACGGCGGCGGTTCAGGCGCTTGGCGTCGGCGACCGCATCACCGTGCGCGACATGATCGATCTCGTCTACCCGTCCTGATCCCGCTGGCGCCCTACCAGGACCCAGCAGGCGGCACCTTTGCCATCGAGGATAGCTCAGCAGGCGGAGAGTTCGAGCGTTAGAGCGGTTCAGCGTTTCACGGAATCGCAGAACCGCTCTAACTATTTGTTTTTACGCAATTCCGGACGGAAAACCGTTTCACACTTTTCCTGGAATTGCTCTAGATGTTTGATCCCGGGCTGGGGCATCGCCTCCGCGTACGCGCCCGTCTCGCATTCCCATCGCGCTGAAATGGCGGCTGTGGCCGGCGACAGTGCTTTCTAGCCGTGCCGGCCGGTGAAGTCGGCGGGATCAGTTTAGCCGACTTCCCAATCGCGGCGCTCGCCCCAAACCCTTTTTGCCGACTATTGGAAGCGGAGCATGAACGCGCCCGCCTCGTTCCTGTCACTGGCTTTCTGCTCGGCGTGCTCGGTTATGGGCTTCTTCCATAGGGCAACACTCCCGATTCAAAATCTGCGCCCTGGGGATTGACGCGGGTCAGTCTGAATGCTCTTATTCTCGATATTCAATAATAAGTCTCGATAAACGAGAAAAATGGGATAAGCGCTTTTACGATGGTTCAGCCTCCGATGCATGTCGGCATGACCGGCATATCCAAGACCTACGACGGCCACAGTTTCGTCGTGCGCGATCTCGACCTCGACATCGCGAAAGGTGAGTTTCTGACGCTTCTTGGACCTTCGGGCTCGGGCAAGACGACGACACTCATGATGCTCGCCGGTTTCGAATACCCGTCAGGCGGGCAAATCACGCTCGACGGGCGGCCGATCCAGGACATGCCGCCGGAAAGGCGGAACATCGGCATGGTGTTTCAGAACTACGCCCTCTTCCCGCATATGACGGTCGCTGAGAACGTTGGTTATTCATTGAGGGTGCGGGGCTTTTCCAAGGAGCAGATCGCCGCGCGCGTCGGCGGAGCGTTGGCGATGGTCCAACTTTCGAACCTTGCACAACGCAAGCCCACGGCCTTGTCGGGTGGCCAGCAACAACGGGTCGCGCTTGCTCGAGCGCTTGTCTTCGAACCCAGCCTGGTGCTGATGGATGAGCCGCTCGGCGCCCTGGACAAGAAGCTGCGCGAGGACCTGCAGCTCGAAATCCGTCGGATCGCCGACCGGCTTGACCTGACAGTCGTCTATGTGACGCACGATCAGCACGAAGCGCTGACGATGTCCGACAGGATCGCCATTTTCAACGACGGCCGCATCCAGCAAATCGGTTCAGCGCAGGATATCTATGGCCGTCCCGCCAACCGCTTCGTAGCCGAGTTCGTTGGCGACAATAACTGCCTCGATGCGAAAATCGTCTCGATCGAAGGCGATTTGGCACGCGCAAGGCTGGCCGGCGGTCAAGAAATCTGGGCACGCAGCAGCGCGCACGCAAAGGTTGATCAAGGGGCAACGATCGCCATCAGGCCCGAGAGCGTCCGCATCTCCGGGCAGGACCGCGGCGGAACGCTCAGCGGGCAGGTCAGCGACATCATCTATTGCGGCGACCAGTTCCGGATCCACGTCGAACTGCCGGGCGGGGAACGGTTGATTGCGAAGAGCTCATCATCGGCCGGAATCCAGATGGAGATGGGCAGCCCTGTCCGTCTCGACTGGGAGCCGCACGATGCCTGGGCGCTTGACGGCAGATAACACAACTGAAAATCCAGAGAGGACATCACATGTTGGGAGTGCGTTCGTTCAAACAGTCATGCCTTGTCGGGCTTGTCCTGACCGCGGCGAGTTTTCCAGCCCTGGCAGACGGCCTGACCGTCGTTTCCTGGGGTGGGGCCCTGCAGGAGGCACAGACAAAGGCTTTCCTCGATCCCTACGCGAAGGCCAAGAACATCACCGTGACCCAGGATACCTGGAGCGGCGAACTGGCCAAGCTGCGTGCCATGGTCGATAGCGGCAATGTCGCCTGGGACGTCATCGACGTCGATCCGCAAACGGGGGCGACCGCTTGCGACCAGGGACTGCTTGAGAAGATTGGTGACGACGCGGCCTTCAAGTCCGCGGGCCTCGTGGAGGGCGCCCTCACCGACTGCGCGGTGGGAACGAGCGTCTACGCCACGATCCTGGCGTTCCAGAAACAGGCATTCCCGAATGCGCCCACCAAATTGACCGACATTTTCGACACGACGACTTTCCCGGGCAAACGCGGCTTCCGCAAGAGCCCGGTGGACACGCTCGAACTCGCCTTGCTCGCGGATGGTGTGGCGGAGTCTGACATCTATGCGACCCTGGCGACGCCCGCCGGCGTTGATCGAGCCTTCAAGAAGCTCGACACAATCAAGAAGGACATCGTCTGGTGGGAGGCCGGCGCGCAGCCGCCGCAACTTCTCAAATCCGGCGAAGTGAAGATGGCGCTGGCCTGGAACGGCCGCATTGCCGATGCCAACGCCAAGGAAAACGCCGATCTTGGGGTCGCCTGGACCAATCAGATCCGCGGCTTCGACATGTGGGTCATCCCCTCCGGTTCGAAGAATCTCGCAGCCGCCAAGGAGTTCGTGGCCTTCAGCGTCAAGCCGGACGTCAACGCCGCACTGAGCAACTACATCGCCTACGGACCAACGGTAAAGGCAGCCAGCGATCTCATAGCAAAGGACGTGCTGCCGAACCTGCCGTCCGCCCCTCAGAACAGCGAGGGCGCACTGGCCCAGGACGGAGCATTCTGGGCCAAGAACGGGGACGCGCTGAACGCGCGCTTCTCCAGTTGGATTTCCCAGTAGACCGGGCGGGAGTTGTTGGATGACACTGCCATACGGCGACGTGGGCTTGGTAATGACGCAGCATGATGCCCCGACGGGAAACATCGCGTCATCGACGGCTGGTGTCGTCGTTCGGTCCTCGATCAGGAGCGACAACAACAGGAGGGCGGCTCGGGCTGCCCTTCCGGCGGCGCCGCTCCTGATCTTCCTGCTTCTGTTCCTGGTGATCCCCATAGGGTCGGTCGTTCATACGGCGATATCGGACGGAGAAATCGCCAAGGCACTGCCACTGACAACGCAGACACTTCAGTCCTGGGAAGGAGATGAGCTTCCAGCCGCTGCCATCTTCATGACGCTCGGACAGGAACTGGAAGCCGCGGGACATGTCGGATCCGTGCGCCCGCTAGCCCGTCGGCTGGGGTACGAATTGACTGGTGGGACGAGTGCCATCCTCAGTGCTCAGCGGGCGCTTTCCGAGGATTTCGATCGCGCCGATCCGAAGGCCTGGAAAGCCCAATTGATCAGGGCAGACGCGGCGTGGGGACAAAGTGGCCTCTGGAGCATCATCAAGCAACATGACAGTCACTACAGCGCTTTCTATTTACGCTGGGCGACCGGCTTTGCCGTGAAGATCGAAGCCGATGGCAGCCTGTCTCAGGAAACGAGCTATGACTTCCGGTCGATCTATCTGAGGACGATCCTGATCAGCCTTGTCGTCACGGGCCTCACGATCGTGATCGGATACCCGGTTGCGTATGTCATCGCCAATGCCAGCGGGCGAACCGCGGCGATCCTCCTGTTCTTCATTCTCCTCCCGTTCTGGACCTCGCTCCTCGTGCGGACAATGTCGTGGATAGTCTTCCTCCAGACCAATGGCGTTCTCAACAATGCGCTGGCCGGAACGGGACTGACATCCGAGCCGCTGCCCCTTCTTTATACGCGCATGGCGACAATCATCGCGATGATCCAGATCCAGTTGCCGTTTACGGTCCTGCCCATGATCAGCGTGATGCGCGCGATTCCAGCGAACCATGTAAAGGCCGCCCGCAGCCTCGGTGCAGGTCCTCTTCTGGCACATGCGACGATTTTTCTGCCGCAGGCGGTTCCGGGTATTGCCGCCGGCGGACTTCTCACCTTCGTGCTGTGCCTCGGCTTCTATCTGACACCGGCATTGGTGGGGGGACCGTCAGATCAGATGGTGAGCTTCTTCATTGCAAGGTTTACCAATGAGGATCTGAATTGGGGGCTCGCTTCGGCACTTAGTGTCGTACTCATCCTTGGAGCGGGCATTGTGGCGCTCCCCCTCGCGCGCCAGATCGCACGTCACTCATCGGATCGGATCTGACCATGGGCCGCCGCGTCTACACCGAGTTTCCCGCCTACATTCGCATACCGCTTTACGGATTTGTTGGGATCGCTCTTCTCCTGCTGGTGCTGCCGCTGGCAGTCGCCCTCCCGATTTCGTTCAATGCCGATCCGTGGTTCACCTACCCATTCCGTGCGGTGTCTCTTCGCTGGTTCGAACAGCTGTTTTCCTCGCCCCTGTGGACCGGGGCAATGATCAACAGCCTGGTGATTGCGATTTCGACCACCGTCGTTGCCACGACGCTGGGCACGCTCGCTGCAATCGGCCTCGTCAATCCACGGTTTCCTTTCCGGACGGCCGTGATGGCGCTTGCCATCTCGCCCATGATCGTTCCCGTCGTCGTGCTGGGTCTCGGCCTGTTCATTTTCTTTTCGCCGCTCGGCCTCAACTATTCCTACGCTGGCGTCGTCATTGCCCACACCATTCTTGCATCGCCCTTCGTCGTCATCACGGTCACGGCGACACTGACGCGCTTCGACTTCAACCTGATGCGGGCCGCGGCGGGTCTGGGCGCCGGCCGCGTGACGGCATTTCGAACGGTGATGCTTCCAATCATCGCGCCAGGCGTGGCCGCGGGGGCGGTCTTCGCCTTTGCCTCGTCATTCGACGAAGTGGTGATGGTCCTGTTCATTGCCGGACCTCAGCAGCGCACGCTTCCAAAGCAGATGTTCACGGGACTGCGTGAGCAACTCGATCCCACGATCCTCGCCGCGGCCGCGGTGATGATCATACTGACGAGTTGCCTGATGGCCGTAACCTACAACGCCAACAAGAATAGGTAACGTGATGCTGCACATCATGTCGCAAGAGACCGGGACGATCGGGTCGCAAGCCGGATTGTTCGCCGACGATTATCTTGAGGAGCCTTATTGGTGGTCGGCGGCGCCGCTGCCCTCCGTCAGCGAGAACATGGAACCGGCCAGGCTTGACGGCAGGGCGGACGTCGTCGTTGTTGGCGGCGGCATCACGGGCCTGGTCGCCGCGCTGCATCTGGCGCGCGAGGGTCGTGACGTTGCCGTTCTCGATGCGCAGAGGATCGGCGAGGGCGCCGCACGCCGCAATGCCGGTTTCGTTGGCCGCACGCTCAAGCGGTCCGTTGAATGGCTGACGGCAAAGTCCGGGCGCGACCACGCGGTGCGGGTCTATCGCGAGCTTGATGCCGCTCTCCGTGGCGTCCAGGCCTTCGTCGACCGCGAACGGATCGAATGCCACTACCAAACCTGCGGCCGCTTCATTGCCGCCAATTCGAACGCCCATTTTCGAGCGTTGGTCGCAGATCTCGAACAGACCCGACAGGCCGTCGGCTTTGACTATTCCGTGGTCGAGAAACATGAAGTTCGAACGGAGATCGCCTCCGACGGCTACCATGGCGGCGCGGTCATTCCAGATCTCGGTTCGATTCATCCCGGGCTTTATCACGCCGGCCTTGTCCGCAAGGCGCTCGATGCCGGCGTCAGGCTGTACCCCCTCACGAATGTCGTGGGCATCGATCATGATGCGCGTGGCAAGACCGTTCGAACGTCGAGAGGCGACATCGCCGCCCGCCATGTCATTATCGCCACCAATGGCTATACCAGCCGCGACCTCAAATGGCTTGCAAGGCGGGTCATTCCGTTCCGCGGCTTTCTGATTGCAACCGAGCTGCTGCCGCCGGAAACGATCGACAGGGTCATACCGCATCGCCGTACCTATCTCGATACCAAGATGAACATCGATTTCCTGCGCCCGGCACCCGATTCGAGCCGCCTTCTCTTCGGCGGCATGACCGGTACGGCGAGCCCGACGGCGACGCCTCTCGCCGGAGCGCTCCGCGATCGCCTGGTGAGAATTCTGCCTGATCTCAAGGGTGTCCGGCTCAGTCGGGCCTGGACCGGGCACTGCGCTGGAACTTTCGACTTCATGCCCCATATCGGCGTGAACAACGGTGTCCATTTCGCGCTCGGTTACAACTTCGCCGGCATCCCCCTGGGAACACATTTCGGGGAGAAACTTGCAACCAGAATTCTTGAACGAGGAGACCCGTCGTCCGTCTTCGACGTCGAAAAATTCCCCACGGCCCCGTTCTATGGCGGCTCTCCGTGGTTCGTGCCCTTGGCTATGCGCTATTTCGACTGGCATGATGATCGAATCGCAAAGGGCTAGAGCGCGGACATCATGGACAAGAGCACATCGAGCAAGACGGCGACGGAAAAGCCGTTGGAACGCTATGTCCGTATTCTCGAGATCGTAGCCGGCTTTCCAGACGGCATTTCGGGAACGACCGTCGGCGAAATGCTCGATTTGCCGAAAGCCTCGGCCTACAGGCTGATGAAGAGTCTGGCCGATGTTGAGTTGATCGAGCAAAGCGGCCCAAAGACGGCCACCTTCAAGCTCGGACGACGGCTGGAAAGGCTGCTCTTTTCTGGCGTCAGCGACGAATGGCTCAAGGTCGTCGCGCGGCCCACCCTCCAGGACCTGTCCGAGCAGACGGGGCAAGCCTGTTTCATCGCGCGACTTTCCGGCAATACCGTCCGCAGCGTGGACATGGTCTCGCCTGGAAATCTGGTCAGGGCCTACATCGTTCCAGGGCTTGAGATCCCGGCCCATGCCGGCGCCTCCGCCAAAGCGATCCTCGCCTTTCAGGATCCCGACTTTATCGCTTCCGTGCTTGACAGGCCATTGAAGCGGTTCACCGCAGCCACAAAAATCGACTTCGCCCAGCTTCTGGACGAGTTGGAAACCGTTCGCAAAACCGGCGTGGCATATTGCATCGGGGAGGATGTGGATGGATTTGCCGGGATCGCCGCCCCGATCAGGATCGAGGGCCAGCGTACGCTGCACAGCCTCTGCGTGACGGGAACGATCCATGGAATCCTGGAAGCCAATCGAGACCTTAACGTCTCGCTCATCAAGCGACTCGCGGAGAAACTTTCCAAGATACTTGAAAAGCAATTCCAGCTTACCGTGAAATCCAGCACTTGAACGGAAAGTAATATCTCCATTTCGAAAGCGCATGGAAATACCCATGGCGTTCGACTCAGTATTTATATTACCGATAGACGCTCGTTGATTCGAGGCTTTCGGTTCCGCCCTGGTATTTTTCTAAACAGGACTGTTCTAGCGTAATCTTTTCAGCGCGAAATCGGCGTCTATGTCGATTTTATATTGACACGAAACGCGCGCTCGGCTTACTTTCTCGTAAATTGATTTATTGTATCGATTATCGAGAAAGGCAATTCAATGACTGCGATCGACTGGCGGCTGGCCGCCTCCAACCTCGCCCTGCGCGGACAATCATTCATAGACGGCAGGTTCGTCGACGCTGTGTCCGGTGGCGTGTTCGGCGCCATCAACCCCGCCAACGGGACAACGCTGACCCAGGTCGCGTCCTGCGACGCGGCGGATGTCGACTTGGCGGTACGTTCCGCGCGGAGGGCTTTCGACTCTGGTTCCTGGTCGCGGCGTTCGCCGAGCGAGCGCAAGAAAGTGCTGCAGCGGTTCGCCGAGCTGATGCATCAACACGGTGATGAACTGGCCTTGCTTGAGACCCTGAACATGGGCAAGCCGATCTCCGATGCACGGTCCATCGACGTCCCGGGATCGGCCAATACCATCGCTTGGTACGCCGAGGCGATCGACAAGATCTACGACGAGATCGCGCCGACCGGCAGCGGCGCACTGGGCATGATCACGCGCGAGCCCGTAGGCGTTGTGGCAGCGGTCGTTCCATGGAATTTTCCATTGCTGATGGCATGCTGGAAACTTGGACCGGCACTTGCGGCGGGCAATTCAGTCATCCTCAAGCCAGCCGAGCAGTCGCCGCTTTCCGCCATTCGGCTCGCGGAGCTCGCGGCGGAAGCCGGCATTCCGGATGGCGTTTTCAACGTGGTTACCGGCCTTGGCGAGACCGCGGGCAAGGCGCTTGGCTTGCACATGGATGTCGATGCGGTGACGTTCACCGGCTCGACTGAAGTCGGCAAGCTCTTCATGAGCTATTCTGCCCAGTCGAACATGAAGCGCATCGCGCTCGAATGCGGCGGCAAGACCCCGCATATCGTCATGGCCGATTGTGGCAACCTCGATGAAGCCGCGACGGCGGCGGCCTATGGCATCTTTTTCAACCAGGGTGAAGTCTGCAACGCCGGCTCGCGCCTGCTGGTCGACGCCAAGATCAAGGATGTGTTCCTGGAGAAGGTTATCGCCGTCGGGAAAACGCTTACCGTTGGCGATCCGCTTGATGCCGCCACGAAGCTTGGCGCCATGGTCAGCCAGGACCAGATGGACCGTGTGCTCGACTACATCGACATCGGTGCCAGGGAAGGCGCCGAGCTCAAGTCCGGCGGCAAGCGTGTCCTCGGCGAGACCGGTGGCTACTACATCGAACCGACCGTCTTCGACAATGTCAGCAACAAGATGAGGATTGCGCAGGAGGAGATCTTCGGTCCCGTCCTTGCCACAATCTCCTTCTCCGGAGCTGAAGAAGCAGTCGCGCTCGCCAACGACACGATCTACGGCCTTGCCGCCGCGGTGTGGACCGACAACATCGACGTCGCGCTGTCCACCGCCCGCCGGCTAAGAGCGGGTTCGGTCTGGGTCAACAATTTCGACGAGAGCAACATCACGATGCCCTTCGGCGGCTACAAGCAGTCGGGCTTCGGACGGGACAAATCGCTGCATGCGATCGACAAATACACCGAGCTCAAGGCAACCTGGATCAAGATCCGCGCCTAGAGCCGGATCATCCCCCCCTGACCAAGCACGTCTCCTCGCCCTATGATGCGAGGTACAGAAAGAGCCACGCATGCGGGATCCACGCTTCGATATCCTGTTCGAGCCGGTACAGATCGGACCTGTTGTCGCCCGCAACCGATTCTACCAGACACCTCACTGCAACGGCATGGGCAATTTGCGACCGCAAGCCCATGCCGCGATGCGCGGCATCAAGGCGGAAGGCGGATGGGCGGTGGTCAACACCGAGCATTGCTCGGTTCATCCCTCTGGCGACCTAATGCCGGAGGTTCTGCAGATGCTGTGGGATGATGGCGACATTCCACCGCTCGCCTTGATGGTCGAAGCGGTCCACGAGCACGGCTCGCTCGCCGGCGTCCAACTTGCCTATCCCGCCTACTACAACGCCAATCGCATGACCCGCGAGGTGCCGCTCGGCCCGATGGACCGACCCGTCAGCGGACACCATCCGGTCCAGGTTCGCGCCATGGACAAGTCCGACATCAAGGCGCTGCTGGGTTGGTGGAAGGCCGCGGCGCAGCGTGCGCGCAAGGCCGGCTTCGACATCCTCAATGTCGACGGCAATTTTTCCACCATCGCCTTCCAATTCATCTCGCCCCGCAATCAACGAACCGACGAATATGGCGGCTCGCTGAAGAACCGGGTCCGCCTGCTGAAGGAGTTGATCGAGGCGACGCGAGAGGGCGGCGGCGATGCCTGCGCTGTCAGCGTACGCCTGATCATTGATGAGCTGTTTGGCCCCGAGGGACTTCGTGTCGCGGAGGAAGGGATCGAGGCGATCAGCCTGCTCGCCGAACTGCCGGACCTGTGGGATCTCGTGGTGGGAACCTGGGCGGACGATTCACCGACCTCGCGCTTCGCATCGGAGAACGACCATGAGCCGTTCATGGCCGGGATCAAGGGCGTCACCACCAGGCCGGTCGTGGGTGTAGGGCGCTTCACTTCGCCTGACACGATGGCGAGCCTGATCCGTCGCGGCGTGCTTGACATGATTGGCGCCGCGCGCCCGTCGATCGCGGATCCCTTCCTGCCGAAGAAGATCGAGGAGGGTCGCTACGAGGACATCCGCGAGTGCATCGGCTGCAATATCTGCGTGTCGAGCCACTTTGCCATGACGAACCTGCGCTGCACGCAGAATCCGACGATGGGCGAGGAATGGCGGCGCGGCTGGCACCCCGAACGAATTTCCGCCAAATCAAGCGATGCGACCGTGCTCGTGGTCGGCGGCGGACCGGCGGGCCTCGAATGCGCCCGGGCCCTCGGGCAGCGCGGCTACCAGGTAACCCTGGCCGAGAGGCGGAGCCGTCTCGGTGGCCGCGTGACCCTTGAAGGCGAACTGCCGGGCCTGCGTGAATGGCTGAGGGTTCGAGACTGGCGCATCACGCAGATCGACAAGCTCCCGAATGTCGGGGTCTATCTCGAAAGCGATCTCGGATTGGCCGAAATTCTCGAATTCGATGCCGACGAGGTCGTGCTGGCGACGGGGTCGCAATGGCGTGCCGATGGCGTCGGACGCGCGGCCTTCAAGCCGATTGCGCTGTCGGCCAGCCTGCCCGTGTTCACACCCGACGACATCATGCGCGGCGATCTCCCGTCGGGCCGCGTCATCGTCTATGACGACGACCACTACTACATGGGCGCCGTGATCGCCGAAAAGCTGGCGCTTGCCGGCAACGACGTTACATTGCTCACGCCGGCGGCCGACATCTCCTCCTTCACCATCAACACGCTTGAAAACATCCGCACGGCCAAGCGGCTCCATGAGCGCGGCGTCGGGATGGTTACGCATATGGCGCTGGCCGGCACCCGAGACAACCTGGCCCTCTTCGTCGATGCGCGAACCGGGGCCACGGCGCACAAGGAGGCCGACGCCCTTGTCCTCGTCACGGCTCGGCTGCCGCGCAACGAGCTGTTTGAAGCACTGACCGCGCGTCTTGATCAGGGCAATGCAGGCCGCCTGCGCCGCGTCTCGCGCATCGGGGATTGCGAAGCGCCCGCCGCGATTTATGCCGCCGTATACTCAGGCCACCGTTTTGCTCGAGAATTCGAGAGCGGCAACCCGACGTTGCGTCGCGAGCGGATCAACCTTGCCACCTAGAACCAAGCGATGAGTGTTCTCATGTCAGCACCAGCGACACCGAATTCCGAAAAGCTCTATGCCCGCGCCCGCGAGGTCATGCCTGGCGGAAACACCCGTACGACTGTCTATCGAAAACCACATCAGATCTATGCCTGGCGCGGCGATGGGTGCCGGATCACCGATGTCGATTGCCATGTCCGGATCGACGCCTTGGGAAACTTCACCTCTCTGATCCATGGCTATGGCAACCGCCAGATACTCGAGGCGGCCACACGGCAGCTTGAAGCCGGCACGTGTTTCGGCATGCCCACCGAGAGCGAGATCCGGCTGTCGGAAATACTGTGCGACCGTCTGTCGTCCGTCGAGCGGCTTCGCTACACAAATTCCGGCACGGAAGCGGTGATGAATGCGATCAAGGCCGCGCGCGCCTATACCGGCAGGCCGAAGATTGCAAAATGCGAGGGCGCCTACCACGGGACCTATGACCCGGCCGAGACAAGTCAGGACGCCAGTCCCGCTACCTGGGGCGATATCGACAGGCCGGGATCCGTGCCGACCGCCAAAGGGACACCCCAGGGGGTGCTCGACGATGTCATCGTCATTCCCTTCAACAACACCCCGGTCGCCGAGGCCATTCTGCGCGCCAGCGGCAACAGCCTTGCCGCCGTGCTCGTTGATGTCATGCCCAACCGCGCCGGTCTTGTCCCGGCAAAGCCCGAATACCTGGCGATGCTGCGCCGCGTCACGCGCGAACTCGGAGCCTTGCTGATCCTCGACGAGGTCATCACGTTTCGCCTTGGCTACAATGGCGCACAAGGCCGTTTCGACATCGACCCGGACCTTACCACGCTCGGCAAGATTATCGGCGGCGGCTTTGCGATCGGCGCCATCGGCGGCCGTGCGGAGGTGATGTCGGTGTTCGATCCGAGCAAGGGCCAGCCCGCGGTGCCGCATGGCGGCACCTTCAGTGCCAATCCCATGTCGATGTCGGCCGGGATAGCCGCTCTTGAAGAATTGACGCCCCCTGTGTTCGAGAAGCTCGAGGCGCTCGGCGATCGCTTCGATCAGGGTGTTCGCGCCTGTTTCACCCGGCACGGGATCAGGGGACAGGTGACAGGACTGGGCTCGCTGCGCCGTGTCCACCTGACGGACGCGCCGTTGAGCGACTATCGCTCCACGTTCGCCGCGGCCGATGGCGGCGCGCGGGTTGCGGCTCTCGCCAAGGCATTGTTCGACCAGGGCGTGATCATTGCAGGCAATGGGCTGATGGCGTTCTCCACCGTCATGGAAGACGCGGATATCGACGAAATAGTGCGGGCCTTCGACCGAGCGTTGCCGGCATTCGCATGACGATCAGCGGCAAGGAAACCTCCGGACAGCCAAGGAGCAGCGTATGAAAAGACAAAGGGTCGACGTGACCAACAACTGGGGAGCGGCTATCGGCTATTCCCGGGCCGTCCGCGCCGGAAACACCATTGTCGTATCGGGCACCTCTGCCTCTGGACCCAACGGCATACTTCACCCCGGTGATGCGGAAAGGCAAACCATCGAGGTGCTGGACCGCATCGGCGCGGCGCTACGCCAACTCGACGCCTCGATCGAGGATGTCGTCGAGACGCGTATCTTCCTGCGCGATATGAAGGATTGGGAAGCCGTCGGCAGGGCCCATGGCGCCGTGTTTGGTGACATTCGACCGGCAACGACGATGGTTCAGGCGGGGGCGCTCATCGACGACGGCCTGCTCGTCGAGATCGCCGCCACGGCTATCCTTGCAAGCTGAAAGAAATCATATGTCCAGGGACACCATCATTACCTGCGCCGTGACCGGCAGCCTCACGCGACTGGAAGACAATGAAAATTTGCCGGTCACGCCGGAACAGATCGCGGACTCGGCACTCGAGGCGGTCGATGCGGGCGCGGCAATCCTGCATCTTCATGTCCGCCATCCCGACGGTCGACCGTCGATGGAGCTTGATCACTATCGCGAACTCGTTCGCCTGATCCGCGCCAAGAACACGGAGGTGATCCTGAACATCACCACTGGACCTGGCGGCCGGTTCCAGCCCGGCGAGGAAGATCCCAAGATCGCCGGACCCCGGACGAATTTCGTCACAGCCGAACGCCGCGTCGAGCACATACGCGATCTGCGGCCCGACATCTGCACCCTGGACCTCAACACGATGACGTTCGGCAGCGAGGTCGTCATTAACACCCCGCCCAACGTCAAGAAGATGGCTGAGATCATCTACGACTGTGGGGTCCGGCCGGAGTTCGAGCTTTTCGACAGCGGAGATATCAATCTCCTCAACGACTTTCTCGCAAGCGGCGTGTTTCGCGGCCCGCCGCTCGTAAGCCTTGTGCTTGGTGTGAAATACGGCTTCGCGACGACGCCGGAGACAATGATGTTCGCCCGCAACATGTTGCCACGGGATGCCATCTGGACAGGCTTCGGCATTGGCCGCGCCGCTTACCCGATGCTCATGCAATCCCACCTGCTCGGCGGGCATGTGCGGATAGGCATGGAGGACACGATCCGGATGTCGCGGACTGAACTGGTGAAGAGCAATGCCGAGCTCGTCGAGAAAGCGAAATGGCTCCTGGAAGGGCTCGGCGCCACGATTGCCAGCCCGGCGTCAGCACGATCGCAGCTTGCTTTGAAGGCCTAGAAGTTCTGCAGGATGTCATCTATCGGCAGGCGATGGTGGACCGGATAGCCAATTGCACAATCCACCGTTTCCTTGCCGGCCGTTGTGGCCGACGGAGAAACATCATGGGACTTTCACACTACGATCTTGGTCACGTCATCGGCGATGCATTCGGGCAGCATGCAGATTTCCTTGCTCAGCAGAAATGCAACCCGGCCGTATTGAGATAAACGGCATAAAGCGAGCTGTCGGCAGTGATGAACAGGCGATTTCGATGAGGTCCGCCAAAGCACACGTTGGCGACAGTCTCCGGGACAAGAATCTTGCCAAGAAGCGTACCGTCCGACGCAAAGCAATGAACGCCATCGCCAGCCGACACCCATAAATTGCCGTCAACATCGATACGAAACCCGTCAGGGATGCCGGGATCGATCTCGGCAAAGACGCTGCCACCTGAAAGGCGGCCGTTTTCGTTCACATCGAAGCGGCGGATATGGTGCGGCTTGTCCCAGCCATGGGAACGGCCGCTGTCGGCGACGTAGAGATGTGTCTCGTCCGGGGAAAAGGCAAGGCCGTTCGGCTTGTCGAAGTCGCCGGCAACCACCGATAGCGCACCTGACTTGGGGTCAAGGCGGTAGACGTTCCAGGCTCCGATCTCGCTGGGTGCCTTGTAGCCCTCATAATTGCTCAGGATGCCGTAGGGCGGATCGGTAAACCAGACAGTATCGTCAGATCTGACCACCACATCGTTGGGCGAATTGAGACGCTTTCCCTCGAACCGATCGGCCAGGACGGTGATGCTGCCATCATATTCGGTACGCGTGACGCGCCGTTCCCCATGTTCGCAGCTGACGAGGCGTCCCTGCCGATCGCGCGTATTGCCGTTGGAAAAATTCGACGGATAGCGGAAAGTGGAAACATCACCCGTTACTTCATCCCACTTCAGCATCCTGTTGTTGGGAATGTCGCTGAAGAGCAGAAAGCGCCCATCGGCGAAATACACGGGCCCTTCGGCCCAGCGCGTTCCGGCGTGAAGTTTTTCGAGTTTGCACAACGGGATGATGAAATCGTGGAAGCGACGATCAAGAACCTCGTAGTATGTCATCTTCAGGTGCCTTGCTTGCTGGGTTGCCTTGCCGATCAGCCGGTTCCTTCGGGCTTGCACATGGCCCGACAGAGCGTTTCAACGTCGCGCAAACGCCTGCGCAGCTCGCGCTCGGCCCCGTCGGCATTATGGGCAATGAAGGCCTGATAGCCGCGACCGGCGCATCCCCTCGCAGCGCTGAGCGCCTCGGGGTGCTGGAGAGATGCATGACGCCTCATTGACAGGTCCGCCAACAGCTCAGATGTCCTTGTTCTTGCCAGTGAGACCGTGAATCAGCAGCATGACCAGGATGATCGCGCCGAAGATCATCTCGCGCGCGGCAGCGGGCATCTGCATCACCGAAAGGATCGACGACAGAAGCGTGATGAAGATCGCGCCGGCGAAGGTGCCGACATAGTTCCCCCGACCGCCTTGAATGGAGGTTCCCCCGACCACCACAGCCGAGATGACCGGCATGAGATAGGGGTCTCCCATGCCCTGATAGGCCTGGTTGGTGTAGCCCAGCAGCAGGATAGCGCCGAAACTGGAAAACGCTCCGGCAAGAACAAAGGTTGCTACTGTCACCAGGCGGACCCGCGCCCCGGCAAGGAACACCGCACGTCGCGAATTGCCCAGTGCATAGAGGTAGTTGCCATAGACGGTACGCCGGAGCACCCAGACCGTGATCACGGCCACTCCCAGCCATACGAGAAAGGCGTTGGGGATGCCGAAGGTCCGTCCGATCGCCGCCTGTGTCGCCAGCCAGGGGACCTCACCGTTGGGACGGCTGTTGCCGGTATAGAAAACCGTGGCGCCAAGCAGCATGGCGTTCACCGCCAGCGTCCAGACCATCGCGGGTACGCGAAAGATCGCGACACCGATGGCGTTCAAGAGCCCAATAACCATGCCAAAGCAGAGGCCTAGTGGAATTGCCAGGCTGGCGATCACGGGATTGGAACTGCCAGTGGCCGAGATGACAACAATCGCCGTGCCTGTGATCGTCCAGGGCACCGAAAGGTCGATCTCGCCAAGCAGGATCACCAGCATGGCACCGGTGGCGATGATACCAAGAAAGGCGGCGATCTGAAGCTGTTGCAGAATGTAGCTGGGCTTCAGGAAGCCGGGATACAATAGCGAACCACCCAAGAGCAGGGCGACGCAGCCCAGCCCAATCAGCAGGACGGACACATGGTCCCGGCTTAACCAGCGGCGAGATTTGTGGGGCGCAGCGCGTCGTGCGGTTGCATCAGTCATCAGCGGTACAACTCAAGCCGGCTGCGCACCCGGAAGACGCCGAGCGCGCCCAGTGCAATTGCAGTTGCGAGGATCAATCCCTCGAAGAAGGGCTGCGCCAATGGTGGCAGCCCGGAGAAGAACATCAACGACGAGATTGTCTTGAGGATCAAAGCGCCGATAACGGCGCCGATGGGGTTGCCGACGCCACCGCTCAGCGCCACTCCGCCCAGCACGATGGCGCCGATCGAATTCAGCGTGTAGGACGGCGCGATATTGGGATCGCCAGTAAGCGTGACCATGCTGACATAGATGCCGGCAAGAGCCGCGATGAAGCCGCTGCTCCCGTAGGCGATGAGCTTGAGCCGGTTTACGCGAAGGCCGGTCATGTAAGCCGACTGTTCAGACGATCCGACAGCATAGAGGCCGAGGCCGAGGGCCGACCGGCGCAGAAAGACCATCAGTGCGACAAGAACGACGACAAGAATCATCGCCGAGACCGGAACGTCCGCCACTGCATAGGTGAGCGCGTCCGACATCGTCTCATCGATGCTGCCTCCGGGCGTAGGCCGCAAAAGCAGAGCGATGCCGCCGAAGATGCCACCCGTCGCAAGGGTGGCGACGATTGGCTGCACCCGGCCATAGACAACCGCGATCCCGTTCACCAACCCGCAGGCCACCCCGACGGCCAACACTGCAACCATCCCAAGGGCGATCGAGGTCGGAGATCCGTTTAGAAGGAACGACGCCACCACGTTGGTCAGTGCGATAATAGATCCTACCGACAGGTCGATTCCCTTGACCAGAACCACAAAGAACTGAGCGATCGCGGCAAGACCAAGCAGTGCCCCCTGGTTCGACCAGATTGTAACAACATAGGTTGAAAAGCCGCGCGGATGGACGGCCATGTAGCCGGCGAAAAGCACGACCAGCGCGAGCGCGGCAATCGCTTCCTTGGCATTTTGGCGAAGCCAGGACATCATGCTCGGGCCTCAGCGTGAAGGTGCACGTTCATCGAGGCGGCGATGAGTGCATCGGCGGACAGGGTATCGCCCTTTAGTTCCCTGGCCACACTGCCCCGGTAGAAGACATAGACCCGATCGCACAAGTGGATAAGTTCCTCATAGTCGGTCGATTGCAGGATCACGGCCATTCCCTCGGCCGCCAGGTCAGTGAGCAGCCTGTAGATCTGCGCCTTGGTCGGCAGGTCGATGCCGCGCGTCGGGTCCATCAGCAGCAGACATTTGGGCGACAGAACCAGCCATTTGGCCAGCACCACCTTCTGCTGGTTGCCGCCTGAAAGCGTCGAGACGGGATCATCGAGCGAACCGTAGGTCAATGCCAGCCGTTCGATCAGGCCTTGAAGCCGGGCCTCGTTGCCGCCGTTCAGGTCGAGCAGGCCGAAGGGCGCGCGCCCAAGAACTGCCAAGCGCAGGTTTTGCGCTACCGACATGCCGGGGATCAGCCCCTCGGTCTTGCGATCCTCGGGCACGAGCGCCAGACCGACATCGGATTGTTTCACCCTCGGCGGCTGCAAACCGTTCAGTCGCTTGCCATTCAGCGTGATGCGGCCCGTCACTCCGCGCAGCACGCCGAAGACCGCATGCATGATCTGCTGCTGGCCCTGGGCATCCAAACCGCCGAGCCCGACGATCTCGCCGGCGCGAGCGGCGATCGATACGTCGACAAGCTGGTTTTGCCAACTGACGTTGGACACATCCAGAACGGTCGGCGCCGCGTCGGGCACGGGCGGGCGGCGCGGCGGAAACAGCTCCTCCAGCGAGCGGCCGATCATCAGGCCCACGATCTCATCGGTCGTGCGCGCGCCAACGTCGAATGTCTCGATATGCTTGCCGTTGCGGAAGACGGATATGCGGTCGGCGATGGCGTCGACCTCGTGCATGCGATGCGAGATGAAAAGGATAGCGACGCCCTGCTCCTTCAGCATTCTGAGGACACCGAACACCGTCTCGACGAGCTCGCTGGTCAACGCCGAGGTCGCCTCGTCAAGGATAAGAAGCTTGGGCTTGCGGAACACGGCCTTGGCGATTTCCACAAGCTGGCGTTCGGACAGCGACAGGCCAGAGACCCGGGCGCCGAGCGGGATCGACTTGGCCCCTACCAGATCCAGCGCCGCGCGCGCCTCACGATAAACACCGCGCTGCATCAATCCCATCCGGGTGCGGGGCGCGGCGAGCACGATATTGTCGCCGACCGAAAGGTGCGGCATCAGCGACAGTTCCTGGAACATGCAGACCGTGCCCTGTTCTGCCGCCTCGCGCGGCGAGGAAAAGTGCACCGTCTGCCCGCCAATGGAGATCGTTCCCGTATCCGGCTGGATGACACCGGCCAACAATTTCATCAGCGTTGATTTGCCGGCGCCATTTTCGCCGAGAATGGCGTGCACGCGTCCTGGCTCGCAGCGGAAATCCACCATGGTCAACGCTGGAACGCCACCATAGGATTTCGACACCGATTTCAGTTCAACATAGCGGTCGGCCATGCGCGCTCCCTGCCGTCGACCTGGCCGGCGCAGACGCCGGCCAGGGTCATGTGTCATTGGCTAGTTGGAGTTATCGGCCGTCTGGCCGTTCAGCTCATCGGGCGTGAACACGGGGAAGCACTGGGGAAAACCGGTGGCCGTGTAGAAGGTCTTGGGCAGGTCGGGAAAGAAATCCTTGCCCTCTGTCAGGTTCGCGTTGTCCTTGTGCGGGATTGGCAGGAAAACCTTCTGCGGCAGCGCATTACCCTCCAGCAGCACGACCGAGGCCTCCAGCGCCATGGCGGCCAGCGCCGGCGCCTGAGCGGCGGTAATCCCCGGATACTTGCCCTTGCTGACCAGCATCCGCGTGCCGTTGCCGGCATCGAAGCCGACCGGGACCACGGGGTGCTTGGCCGCGGCCATCGCCTCAAGCGCGCCAACGGAGCCCTCCTGGACAACGATGCCGTCAAAATTGCCGTTGGTGGCGATGGCGTCGGACGTTACCTTCGACGCCTTGCCCACGTCCCAGTCGCCTTCGACCTTGACCGTCTTTAGATCGGGGTACTTGGAGAAGACCTCGCTGAAGCCCGCCTGGTTGTCGCGGTCGACGCTGTTGCCGGGGACGCCATCGATTTCCAGAACCTGACCCGAAACATTGCCCTTCTTGGCCTTGATGCCATCGACCACGGCCTGCGCCTTGATCCGGCCCAGCTCGACCTGATCTTCATTGATCTGCACGACCTGGTTGGAGTCGAGGACGTTGTCATAGGTAACCAGCACCACGCCGGCTTGCTTGGCACGCCTCACGACCGCGTCGAAGGCGGTGGGATTGACGGCATTGATGATCACGGCGTCGTAGCCGGCGGCGATGAAGTTGTCGATCGCGGAGATCTGCGCCGTGGAATCATTGCCCACCGATATGATCTTCAGGTCGGACAGCTTGGACTTATTCTCGGGACGCGCGCCCCAGGCCTTCGCGGTCTGGATGGAGTTGGCACGCCAGTCATTGCCGACATAGCCGTTGACCAGGGCAATCTTATAAGGCCCGGCCTTCTTCGGATAGGAGATCACCGAAGCACTGTCCGGTGCAGAAGCGTAGCAGTCGGGCTTGTAGGTGTCCTGCGCCCGGGCGCCTGGGAGCGTTGCGGCAGATGCCGCAAGGGCGCCCATCATCAGAAGCGTCATACGTCTTTTCATTTCACTTTCCTCCCGTTGTCCGGCGACCACCGCCGGTTTTCAAATTGATGTGAGCTTTCCTCCGCCGCACTTGCCGCTGTGGAGGCCGAATTCCCGAGATGGAGGCATATGGTCGGATCATGGGTCCTGCTGCCATCAACGCCGGTTCAACGAGACGGCAATGATGATGATGGCCCCCTTGATGCATCGGCCAGGACGATGAATGGCGCCTTGCCGCCAAGCTCCAGCGAAACAGGAGCCAGATTGCGCGACGCATTGGCCATGATGCGCTTGCCGGTCGGTACGCTCCCGGTCATGGTGATGAGGTCGACGCCGGGTTCCGTGCAGAGCACTTCGCCTACGATTTCGCCTCGTCCCGTTATGATGTTCACCACGCCGCCCGGCACGCCCGCTTCGACAAAGATGCGAGCCATTTCGAGTGCCGAAAGTGGCGTGTCTTCATGCGGTTTGAGGACGATGGTGTCGCCGGCGATCATGGCGGGCGCCACCTTGCGGCTGACCAGGGCGCCATTGGCTGGATTGATCACCGGGCGCATACCGGCTTCGCCAGTGACAAACTTCCCGTCGATCAACATGGGATAGGATTTCTTGTCTTCTGCTGCCATGGTTCGATCCGCTTTTGCGTGCGTTGCAGGCGTGCCGACGCCTAAGGGTTGGATTTCGCCGCAGCCATCTGGACCGCGAATTCGATCGCCTCGATCAGACTGTCCTCATTGGCGATGCCCTTGCCGGCAATGTCGAAGGCCGTGCCGTGGTCGACGGAGGTGCGGATGATCGGAAGGCCGAGCGTGACATTGACCCCGGAGAGCGCTTTCCACTCACCGGTCACGGGATCGACGTTGAAGCCGAGCAGCTTCACCGGGACATGGCCCTGATCGTGATACATCGCGACCACCGCGTCATACTGGCGGGCGCGCAGCTTGACGAAAACCGTGTCGCCCGGGACGGGCCCGACCACCGTAAAATCGGCGGACGTGTAGGAGGCGACGATCGGGGTCGTGATGTCGATATCCTCACGGCCGAAAATGCCGCCCTCACCGGCGTGCGGGTTGAGCGCGGCAATCGCAATGCGGGGATGGGCAATGCCGAGGCCGCGCAACGCCTCGACCGTCAACTGGATGACCCGCCGCAACCGAGGTTCGGTCAGTTTCGACGGAACCTGAGCCAGCGCTACGTGGGTCGAGACATGGCTGACGCGAAAATCGCCATGGGCAAGCATCATCACGGAATCGCGGGCGCCTGTCAGTTCCGCCAGCATGTCGGTGTGACCGGCATAATGATAGCCGGCCAGGTTGAGCGCTTCCTTGTTGAGAGGAGCCGTGACGATACCCGCGATTGAACCGGCCTGCGCCAGGCGCACGGCTTTTTCGATCGCCAGATAGGCGAGGCGCCCGCCTTCAGCCGACATGACGCCTGTCTCAATGGGGGTCCGCTCCGGTCCAGCCTCAAGAATGGCCACGGGCGGAACGGTCCCCCCCGCCGAAGCTGACGGTTCTTCCAGCTCGATGCGTCCTGAGATGGGCTCCATTGCGCGCATCGCGGTGACGCTGCCGATAATGAGAAGCGACAAAGATCCATCGGCAAGCCGCGGTTTCAGCCTTGCGCATGCTTTTGCAATGATCTCAGGGCCGATGCCCGCGGGATCACCCATTGTGATGCCGAGTCTTGGACCAGACATAAACGCCCCTAATTGGTCAATTGTGGTCATCTTGTAATCCTTTCAACCATCGACGTGCAATAGTTTTCTTTTTCGGTCATCCGTAATCATACGAACGTGAGAATCGCCTCTTCGCCTGCCTCTCCGTGGCGTGCGATCCGAGGTGTCAGGCTGTTGAAATATCGTTTGACGCCATTTGACCGGCGGAGACGGACCCGCCGGTGCTTTTGGCCGGAGATCGTCTTGATCAGCGGTGCGCGAGGGCCGCGAGCCTGCAGAGCAGGGCACTGTCGCCGAATGCGCCGGATTTCGAAATGGTGGCCAGCCCCTCGAAAACACCACCCTTGACCCTGGAAACCGGAAGCCCTGGCTCGATCTCGCATTCGACGGTGAGTTCGATGACGCCCAGGCTGTCGCACACCGATCGCAATGTTTCACCGCCGGTGACGAGCAACGTGCCGGGCTTTGGCAAGCCTGCGAGAAGCGAGGCAAACACCTTGCCGATATGGGCTGCCACGGCGTGGCGATCGCCCGATGCAGCGACACTGACGACCGACGGCTCCCCGCGCATCATCCTTTCCGCCAAACGCCTTCTCGCTTTGTCGATGTCGTGCTCCACGACCACATGCGCATCCGCATGCCTGGCTGCAAAGAGGGCTACCTGTCCCGCCGTGACCTCATGATTTGTGCCGACAAGGGCCAGAAATGGATCGGAAAACGCAGGAACAGGCTTGTGCGGCACATTCATGTGCCGTGCGAGTGCGGCCGCCAAGCCGCCAGTGCCGACCCACAACGTCGCTTGTTTCGGTACGGTCGCGACGATCCTGTCCAGGTCGGCATCCGTTTCGGCGTCGTAGAGTGTGATGAAATCAACTGGTTGTGACCCTGGTGAAGAACGCCCAGCCGTAAAGCGCTGGCCTAGACCGGCGACCAGGTCGGGACCTACCATTTCGGTTTGATCGAGCCGCCATTGCCGCCCAAGGCGCGTGGCGCGTCGCTGAAATGGGAACGCAGGTGCGATAACAGCACGCTGGTACGTTCCGTTGACGATGCAGGCCTCAATTTCAGCGATGACGTGGCCGCGCAAAAGGCTGTCGATCTTCTTGAAACTCAACTGTCCGCCGGCGAGCCATGGCGCAAGCGCCCGGTGTCTCTCGACCGCCGTCGCCACAGGCCCCTCCCGGGTGGCGGCGTCGATAGCCATACGTCCCGCAAAAATACGGTCCAGTTGCCAGCTTACCCCAATGCCATTCCCGGGCGATGCAAAGGAAACCGCGCTATCCAGGGCGCCGGTCAAGTCGTCTGCGACGACCCGGATATCCTTAACCTCAGGAGTGCTCAACTCAACAACCCGAACGGCTGACGCGCACGACCTTGACGTCTACATCGAGCGTCCGAAGATTGGTGAGATGAGCCGGATCGATGCCCTCGTCGGTAATGATCTGGTGGATCTCGGTCAGGCGGCAGATCGTGCAAAAATTGGGGACGGTGAACTTCGAATGGTCGGCAAGCACGACCACACGACGCGCCGCGGCAATCATCGCCTGCTTCATTGCCGCAACCTCCAGCGAGGTCTCCGTGAGCATGTCTCCGGTGATGGCATGGGTGCCCAGAATGGCCACATCGGCGTGAATGGTTCGCAGGAAATTCTCGCCAGGCTGGCCGATCAGTGTAAGCGAACCAGGCTTGCAGGTGCCTCCCGGCATCACGAGACGCACTCCCGGCACAGGTGCAAGTATCTGAGCGATCGCAAGGCTGTTGGTGACGGCCGTAAGCGGGATCGGCGCCGCGGCTATGGCGCGGGCGACTTCCAGAACGGTCGTGCTTGCGTCGAAAATGACGCTTTGCCCGGCTCGAAGTTCCGACATCATGGCGGCGCCTATGGCCTCTTTCTCGGCTCTGGCGAATTGCGCTGCAGTGGCGAGATCCGGCTCGAACGTGGCCAGTTCCGTGCGTTGAAGCATTGCGCCGCCATGCGTCCGCTCCAATGCTCCTTGCCGTTCGAGCGTCTCGAGATCGCGCCGAATCGTCGAAGGCGACGCGCCGATGAGATCAATGAGTTCCTGAACGCCGACGGCTCCTTCTCGTTTAAGGCATTCGAGGATGAAGGCGTGGCGCTTGGCCGGAATCAGATCGACCCGCCCGCGCCCGCCATCATCTTCCCATGCCCCGGCGGACACGACAGGCGCCATGTCCTCGGCTGTTGATTTTCGGACATTCCTTGCCACGTTCGTATCTCCGCATGGTCGCGACGCGCTCACCTGATTCACAGCGCGCTCTGTGTCGCGAATATCACGAATCCCTCGGGCTAGCCCAATGATTTGTCACCCTGATGGGCGAATTCCTATCATTATTGGCTGATTTTGACTGAATCTGGGAAGTCGGCATCGTCATTTGGCGGTTACAAGCGAGCAATTTTGGTCAAGCTGTCTAACAAGCGGCCTAAAATGAATCGGCAAATGAACAGGCCTTTTGAGCTCCGTAGCGAACCGGGGGAGGAACCATTTTTTCTATCGAGGCTGAAATCGGCCATAGCCGGGGTCCGGCTGCGGCCTCTTGAGTGGCACGCCGACCTTCCAACTATTTGATTTAATTGGTGATCCCGACAGGAATCGAACCTGTGACCTACAGATTAGGAATCTGCCGCTCTATCCTACTGAGCTACGGGACCACGCGGCCAGACACATAGCCGCTTCGGATCGTTTCGCCAAGGGGCCGGCCGCATGCAATTCGGCCGGCTCCTTGCGCGGCGGGCCTCAAGCGGCCAGAGCGGTTTCCGCCAGTTTCACCCAGTAGCTCATGCCGTGCGGGATGGCTTCGTCGTTGAAATCGTAGGCTGGGTTGTGGAGACCGGCGGTGTCGCCATTGCCGATGAAGATGAAGGCGCCGGGGCGGGCTTCCAGCATGTAGGAGAAATCCTCGCCGCCCATCACCGGCTGGATGCCGCGGTGGACATGGCTGTCGCCCGCGACATCGGCCGCCACGTCGCTGGCAAACACCGTCTCTTCGGCATGGTTGAAGGTGACTGGATAATTTGCCTGGTAATCCACTTCGATCCTGGCGCCGAACGCGGTCGCCAGTCCGTCGCAGATCGCGCGGATGCGCTCTTCGGATTTCTTGGCGATCTCCTTGCGCAAGGTGCGCACGGTGCCGGCGATCTCGGCCGATTCGGGAATGATGTTGTAGGCGTCGCCGGCATGGAATTTGGTCACCGACACCACCACGGCCTCGACCGGATCGGTGCTGCGCGAGGCGATCGTCTGCAGCGCGCCGACCAGCTGGCTGGCGATGACGATCGGGTCGATCGTGCCGTGCGGCATAGCGGCGTGGCCGCCGCGGCCTTTCACGGTGATGGTGAATTCGGCCGTCGCCGCCATGATCGGGCCCGGCCGGATGGCGAACTGGCCGACAGGCAGGCCCGGCATGTTGTGCATGCCGAACACTTTTGCGATGCCGAAGCGCTCCATCATGCCGTCCTTGACCATCTCGTTGCCGCCGCCGCCGCCTTCCTCCGCCGGCTGGAAGATCACCGCCACGGAGCCGGCGAAATTGCGGGTCTCCGCGAGATATTTGGCGGCGCCCAGCAGCATCGCCGTGTGGCCGTCATGGCCGCAGGCGTGCATCTTGCCGGGAACGGTGGACGCATAGGCCTTGCCGGTGATCTCATTGAGCGGCAGCGCGTCCATGTCGGCGCGCAGGCCGATGGTGGCGCCTTCGCCCTGGCGGCCGCGGATGATGCCGACGACGCCGGTCTTGCCGAGGCCGGTGACCACATCGTCGCAACCGAACTCCTTCAGCTTTTCAGTGACGAAGGCGGCCGTCTTGAAGACGTCGAAGTTGAGCTCCGGCGTCTGGTGCAGATGCCGACGCCAGCCGGCAACTTCGTCCTGCATTTCAGCGGCGCGGTTCAGGATTGGCATGATGGTTCCATTTCGTGGTTGGAGCAGCCGGCTTCAGCCTGGTGTTTCGCAACTGAGCCCAGTGTTCTGCAATTGTGCCCGTTTTGCAATTGTGCCGGGTGTTTTGCAATTGTGATTGTCAGGTGCTTTGCCATGTTGGCGTCACATAGGGTAAATAGCACCGCAACGATGCGGTCCGTTTTTGAGGGACGGACCCATTATGCTGGCGGTCACGTAACGAAATCTTACGGAGCCAGGGGCGATCAGGGCAAGAGGCGATTTCGGATTCGATCATGCGGCACAGGCATTTCCTCAAACTATTCTCGGCCGGCGCAATCGTGCTGTCGGTCCTGGCCGGGCCGGCGCTGGCCAATCCGGTGGTTGTCTTCGACCTGAAGAACGGCCAGATCCTGCAGCATCAGGATGCGTTCAAGCGCTGGTATCCGGCCTCGCTCAGCAAGCTGATGACCGCCTATGTGACCTTCCGGGCGATCGCGGCCGGCGAAGTCCAGCTTGATTCGCCGATCAAGGTGACCAAGCACTCCGCCGGCGAGCCGCCGAGCAAGATGGGCTTCAAGCCGGGCTCGGTGATGCGGCTCGACAACGCGCTGAAGATGATGCTGGTCAAATCGGCCAACGACATCGCCATGGCGGTCGGCGAGAATGTCGGCGGCTCGCAGGCCGCCTTCGCCGAGAGGATGAATGCCGAGGCGACCCGGCTCGGCATGAACGGCACCCATTTCGTCAATCCGAACGGCCTCTACTCGCCCGACCAGTACACCACGGCGCGCGACCTTTCGGTGCTGGTGATGGCGATCCGCCGCGAGTTTCCGCAATATGCGCCGTGGTTCTCCATCGAAGGGCTTGCGGTCGGCAAGAAGGCGATCCCGAACTACAACCTCCTGATCGGCCGCTATCCCGGCGCCGATGGCATGAAGACGGGCTTTGTCTGCCCTTCCGGCTTCAACATGATCGGCTCGGCGACGCGCAATGGCCGTACGCTGGTCGCGGTTGTGCTTGGCGAGAAATCGGCGGTCAGCCGCGCCGAGACCGCGGCGAGGCTGCTCGACCAGGGATTTGACACGCAAGCCGCCGGTTCGGCCACTGTCGCCACCCTGGCGCCCTACGGTGACACGGTCTCGCCCAACGACATGCATGACGAGGTCTGCAAGAAAAAGACGCCGGAGGAGCAGTCCGAGGCGCCGCCGGCCGCCGCCGCCAAGGACGTGCCGAAATCGCCCTACCAGGAAAAGCTCGACCATGTGCCGACGCTGGTCGCCGTAGGCCTCGGCGGCGCCACGGGTCCGGCGCCGAAGGCGATGCTCGACCAGGGCGGCCAGGAATATGCCGACGTGCCGATCCCGAGTTGGCGGCCGGATCGGCCGGCGCCGACCGGCGCCGGTCCGGCCGTTGCCGGTTCCGCCGCGCAAGGCGATCAGCCGGCCAAGGTCGCGAACTAACCTGATGAGCGGATTCCCGATCCCTGTCTCGGTGCTGACCGGCTTCCTTGGAGCGGGCAAGACGACGCTGCTCAACCGGCTCCTGAAGGACCCGGCGCTGGCCGACACGGCGGTCATCATCAACGAGTATGGCGAGGTGGCGATCGACCATCTGCTGGTCGAGCAGGCTTCCGACGGCATCATCCAGCTTTCGGACGGCTGCTTGTGCTGCACCGTGCGTGGCGAACTGGTCGACACGCTGGCCGACCTCGTCGACCGGCTGCAGACCGGCCGTATCGCCCGGCTTGCCCGCGTCATCGTCGAGACCACGGGGCTTGCCGACCCGGCGCCGGTGCTGCAGTCGATCATGGCGCATCCGGCGCTCGTCCAGGCTTTTCGGCTCGACGGCGTCATCACGCTGGTCGATGCGGTCAACGGCAATGCCACGCTCGATACCCACGTCGAGGCGGTCAAGCAGGTCGCCGTCGCCGACCGCATCGTGCTCAGCAAGGTCGATCTGGCGACCGATGCCGGCGACCTCGACACGCTGCGGACGCGCCTGCGGCAAATCAATCTGGGTGCCGAGCTGCTTGATGCCGGCAATTCAGCAACAGGTGTGGCGGCGCTGTTTGATTGCGGCCTCTATAATCCCGCCACCAAATCCGCCGACGTGCGGCGCTGGCTCGGCGAGGAAGCGGCGCATGAGCACCATCATCACGGTCATGACCACGATCACAGTCATGATCATGGCCATCGCCACGATCAGCGCGTGCGCTCCTATTCGCTGGTCCATGACGGTCCGGTGCCGTTTTCGGCGATAGAAATGTTCCTCGACCTGTTGCGTTCGACGCATGGCGAAAAGCTGCTGCGCATGAAGGGCGTGATCGAGCTCAGGGAAGATCCGTCACGCCCGCTGGTCATCCACGGCGTGCAGAAGATCCTGCATCCGCCCGCGCGGCTGCCGGCCTGGCCCGACGGCCAGCGCGGCACACGGCTGGTGCTGATCACGCTCGATATGCCGGAAGACTATGTGCGCCGGCTGTTCGCCGCCTTCACCAACCGGCCGTCGATCGACACGCCCGACCGGGCGGCGCTGGAAAACAATCCGCTGGCGATCGCCGGAAGATAGCGTTCCACGCCGAAATTCAGACGGTCTCGCCGCGCACGACCAGGAATCGATGGCCGCCTGACATCGCCGCTGTTTCAATCAGCTGGTGGCCGGCGTCCGAGCAAAAGGCGGGAATATCGATGACGGCGAGCGGGTCGGTGGTCTCGAGCCAGAGCCGGCTGCCCGGCTGCATTCCGGCCAGGCGCTTCTTTGCCTTCAGTACCGGCAAAGGGCAGTTCAGCCCTTTCAGGTCGTAGATAGCGGTATCCCCGGCCAAGCTCAGCCGCCGAACATGCCGAGTAGCTTGTTTTTCAGCTTTGTCACTCGGCTTTCATCAGCGCTTGCGGCCTGCGTTTCGGCGACCGGCGCGACATCCGTGGGAGCAGCGATGGTGGCGGTGGCGACAGGGGCTTCCTTCGCGGCCTTGGCCGCTTCCTTTGCAGCAACGGCTTGCGCCTTGGCCGCTTCCTTTTCGGCCAACGCCTGCGCCTTGGCAGCTTCCTTGGCCTGCTTGGCGGCCTCTATGGCGGCCAGCCGCTGCTCCTCGGCCTTCTGCTTGGCTGCTTTTTCGGCGTCGAGTGCCGCCATCTTGCGGCCGGCGGGCGAATCGATGCGGCCCATGCGCGCCGTCTCGGTCACCGTGCCGTCGTTGTTGAGCGACGGCGGATCGATCGGCACGCGCTCGCCGCGCGCCCGGCGCTTCGACCAATCCGAAACGATACTGGCTTCCTTGATGCCGGCAATGGTCGGCTTGGGCGGCGGCACGCTTGCCTTGAGCGCGCCGTTGAAGGCAGCGTCGTAGGTGCTCTGGTAGGCGTTGTAGGCGCTCTTCAGCGAATCTGGCTGGGTGGTGGCCGGGCACTGTCCGGTCGGATCGAATGTCTGGCCGTCGGCGGCGACCTGGTTGAAGACGTAGCGCTTTTCGCAGACGTCGACCTTCGGCGGCACCTTGGTGATCTCGAAATTGTCGTAGCCGACCTTCAGCATCTTCCAGAATTCATAGTTCGGGTCGTTGCGATAACGCGCCATGTTGGCGGCGGTCATGCGGAACGGGAAGGCCTGGATCTGGAATTCGGTCTGGCCGCCCTGGAAGGCGTCGCGGCCGAAGGCATAGATCTGCTCGATCTGCGCGTCGGTCATCGAGTAGCAGCCCGACGACGAGCAGGCGCCGTGCACCATCAGGTTCTGACCCGTGCGACCGTTGGCACGGTCATAGGCGTTGGGAAAGCCTATGTTGAAGGACAGGTGATAGTTCGACCTGGGATTCATCTGCGACGGACGCACCGTGTAGAAGCCCTCCGGCGCCTGGCGGTCGCCCTCGGTGTATTTGGGCCCGAGCTTGCCCGACCATTTGCAGATGTCATAGGAGGCGACGAGACCGTAGCGGCCGTCGGTCTTGGCCTTCCAGATCTCCAGCTTGCCCTCTTCCTTGAAGATGCGCGCCATCACCGAGGAGGTACGCACCATGCCCTTGGCCCTCATGTCGGCCAGGATCTTGTCCGGCAGCGGCTTGTTGGCTTCCGGGGCAAAGTCCTTCATCGACGAATCATTGCAGCCGGCGACGGCTATCGAGGTGATGAGGACTCCGGTGCGGGCGAGCTTGGCAAACATGGATACGGCTATGTCTTTTCCCTCGGGCCAATGGCTTCAAAATGCCGGCCCGCATGCTGAACACCCACGGACCGTAAGCCCGTTAACCTTGAAAATTCCTTACCGCAAGCCTCGGCCAACGCCTCGCGGCAATTTCATTGAACCGAATGCGACGGCATTTTTGTGGCGGAATCGTGCCTTCCCGCCACTTTGCCGTGTGGTGGCCGGGGCAATCCCAAGGCGATCACACGTTTTGACAGATCCGGATTTGCCGGGGACTAGCTAATGGTGCCAGCTTCGTTATTGCCGCCTTCGTTATTGCCATTGTCCACTGGCGGCTGGGAACTCGCCTGTTGGGCAGTCAGTGCTTGCAGGCGGGCCGCTTTGACCAGCGCAGGTCTCTCGTATTCTTTCATCTCGGATCCCCCGTAAAACGACAAGCTTAATTAGCAGCCGTTAAAGCAGGGTGTCCATCGTGACCCAGTCCCTAGAGCGGTTCAGCGTTTGACGGAATCGCAGAACCGCTCTAACTATTTGTTTTTACGCAATTCCGGACGGAAAACCGTTACACACTTTTCCTGGAATTGCTCTACAGGCTTCTGCCCATCGCCAGGTATTTCTCGCGGCGCTGCTCGCGAAAATCGGTGTTGGCGCCGGCGAATTCCTTCATCGTCCTGGCGATGAGGTCGCCCGTCGCGGCAATCACCGTTTCGGGCGCGCGCTGGGCGCCGCCCATCGGCTCGGGGATGATGGCGTCGATAACCTTCATTTGCAGAAGGTCCTGCGCGGTGATCTTCATATTGGTCGCCGCATCCTTCAAGCGGGTGGTGTCGCGCCACAGGATCGAGGCCGCCCCCTCCGGCGAAATCACCGAATAGATGGCATGTTCGAGCATGTAGACGCGGTTGGCGGTGGCGATCGCTATGGCGCCGCCCGAACCGCCTTCGCCGATGACCACCGAGATCGACGGCACTTTCAGGCCAAGGCAGGCCGAGGTCGAGCGCGCGATGGCTTCGGCCTGGCCACGTTCCTCCGCGCTAACGCCAGGATAGGCGCCAGCGGTGTCGACCAAGGTCAGAAGCGGGATCTTGAAACGGTCGGCAAGCTCCATCAAACGCACGGCCTTGCGATAGCCCTCGGGACGCACCGAGCCGAAATTGTGCTTCAGGCGGCTTGTCGTGTCGGAACCCTTTTCCTGGCCGATGATCGCGACAGGCTCGCCGCGAAAGCGGGCAAAGCCGCCGACGATCGCCTGGTCCTCGCCGAAATTGCGGTCGCCGGCGAGCGGCGTGAAATCGCTGAACAGGCCCTTGATGTAGTCGACGCAGTGCGGCCTGTCGGAATGGCGCGCCACCTGCACCTTCTGCCACGGCGTCAGCGCCTTGTAGAGTTCGCGCAGCGCGTCGTGGGAACGCTTCTCGAGCCTGGCGATCTCATCGGCGACATCGACCGCCTCGCCGTTCTCGGCAAGCTTCTTGAGCTCGAGGATCTTGAGTTCAAGATCCTGCACCGGCTTTTCGAAATCGAGGTAATTGTACATGCTTGAGCGGACCGATACGTCGGAAGGCAAGGACCGCGGAACCCTTGAAACCAAGGTTCCGGGCGGTGAAATGTCGTCCTCACATAGCGATATGAGGCCTAGTCGGCAAGCGGATGATGATCGTTGACCAGCCGCACCAGCCGCTCCTCCAGCACATGGGTGTAAATCTGTGTCGTCGATATGTCGGCATGACCGAGCAGCTGCTGCACGGCCCTGAGATCGGCGCCATTCTGCAGGAGATGGCTGGCGAAAGCATGGCGCAGCACATGCGGCGATATCTTGCCCGAAGCGATGCCGGCCCGCGCTGCCAGTCCTTTCAGGTCGCGGGCAAAGACCTGGCGCGAGAGGTAGCCGCTGTCCGATGCGGCCGGAAACAGGAACGGGCTGTCGGCGAAGACAGGCACCCCGGCCCGGGCAGCCAGCCAGGTCCGCATCGCCGCGCGCGCCTTGGCCGACAGCGGCACCATGCGCTCCTTGTCGCCCTTGCCGCGCACCATGAAGAAACGGTCGTCGCGCCGCGCCACCGTAACCGGCAGGCCGACCAGCTCGGAAACGCGCAAGCCCGTGGCATAGAGCACCTCGACCAGCGCATGCAGGCGGAGCGCCGCCAGCCTGTCGCTATAGCCCAGCCCGGCATCGCCGGCTTCGGTCGCGGCGCGGTCGATCAGCCGGCCGGTCTCGGCCTCGCTCATCGTCTTGGGCAGCGGCCGACCCTTTTTCGGGCTGTCCAGCGTGCCGGTCGGGTCGTCGCCGCGCAGACCCTCGGCATAGAGGAATTTGAAGAATTGGCGGATCGCCGACAGTTTGCGCGCTTGCGAGGTCGGCGCGAAGCCGCGCGCGGCGATGTCGTCGAGATAGGCGCGGATATCGGCGGCGGCCGCACCGGCAAGCCCGCCATCGATCTGGCCCGAAGCGTCTTCGAGGTCGCGCCGGTAGGAGGAAAGCGTGTTTTCTGCAGCGCCCCGCTCGGCGCTCATCATTTCCAGGAAGGCCTCGATGCGGGCGGCGCTGTTCATCCTAGCGATCAGTTTCTTCGGGTCAATTTCTCTTGGGATTCAGCTTGTCCGGGGGGATGCGCACGCTCATCTCCGCTTTTTTCGGCTCGACGAACATCACCAGTGCGAACATCGTACCATAGGCAATGCCGGCCAGAATCGCGAGGGTCACGACAAAGCGAAACAGTGTCGGCATCAATTTTCGCTCGTCTTCTTGTTCTGCGTTTCCAAACCCTGTGCCCTTATGGGACGCCAATCCGGCCAATTCAAGGAAGAAGCGGAGGCCTGTTGGCAACTTCTGATGCAGGCGCCCATCCGCCCATATCGGGCTCCGGGCGCTCGGCACGCTTGACGCAAACCGGCTTTTCATGTCGATACGCCGGCAAAGAGGGCCCAAGAAACAGCTGATGAACGCGCACCAGGCAAATCCTCCAGGCGAGACCCACGCCGCGCTGCTTGGCCGGCTGGGCGGCAGGTCCATTGTCTTTGTCGGCCTGATGGGCGCCGGCAAGACGGCGATCGGCCGCAAGGTGTCGACCATGCTTTCGCTGCCCTTCATCGATAGCGACCAGGAAATTGAAAGCGTTTCGCGCATGACGGTGCCGGAGCTGTTCGAGCGCTATGGCGAGACCGAGTTCAGGGCGCTGGAGCAGCGTGTCATCCTGCGCGTGCTGGAAAATGGCCCGCAGGTTCTGTCGACCGGCGGTGGCGCCTTCATGAACGCGCAGACGCGCGAGGCCATCGCGGCCCATGGCGTGTCGGTGTGGCTGAAGGCCGAACTCGACCTTCTGATGGAACGGGTCTCCAAGAAGCAGAACCGGCCGCTGCTGAAGAGCGCCGACCCCCGCGCCGTGCTGGAGCGGCTGATGGGGGAGCGCTATCCGGTCTATGCGACCGCCGATGTCACCGTGCCGACCCGCGACGACCGCAAGGAGATCATCGCCGCCGAGGTGCTGGACGCACTGTGCCGGCATTTCGGCATCGATGAGATCGCAGCGACGGGCGAGGTCGAATCGTGAGCGCGGATCAGCCCGTCACCGTCGAAGTCGGGCTTGGTGACCGGGCCTACGACATATTGATCGGTTCCGGCCTTCTGTCGCGCGCCGGTGAGGAGGTCTCCCGCCGGCTGCCGGGCACGCGCGCGGCTGTCGTCACCGACGAGAATGTCGCCGCCGCGCATCTCGATACGCTGAAGGCCGGGCTTGAGAAGGGCGGCATCCAGCCCACCGTCATCACAATGCCACCCGGCGAGAAAACCAAGAGCTTTGCCCATCTCGAAGAGGTGGTCGATGGCGTTCTGGCAGCCCGGCTGGAGCGCGGCGACGTCGTCATCGCGCTTGGCGGCGGTGTGATCGGCGATCTCACCGGTTTTGCCGCCGGCATCGTGCGGCGCGGCATGAATTTCGTGCAGATCCCGACCTCGCTGCTGGCGCAGGTCGATTCCTCCGTCGGCGGCAAGACCGGCATCAACAGCCCGCGCGGCAAGAACCTTGTCGGCGTCTTCCTGCAGCCCAAGCTGGTGCTGGCCGACACCGAAGTGCTCGACACGCTGCCGATCCGCGAATTCCGCGCCGGCTATGCCGAGCTCGCCAAATACGGGCTGATCGATCGGCCGGAATTCTTCGCCTGGCTGGAAGCGAACTGGAGACAGGTTTTCGCCGGCGGGCCGCAGAGAGCACAGGCGATCGCCGAGGCCTGCCGGGCCAAGGCCGATGTCGTCGCGCGCGACGAGTTCGAGACCGGCGACCGCGCGCTGCTCAATCTCGGGCACACGTTCGGCCACGCGCTCGAAGCCGCCACGCAGTATGACGGAGCCCGCCTCGTCCATGGCGAGGGGGTCGCCATCGGCATGGCGCTGGCGCATCGGTTCTCCTCGCGGCTCAATCTGGCGAGCCCCGACGACGCGGCGCGCGTCGAGACGCATCTGCGCGCCGTCGGTCTGCCGTGGCGGATGTCCGATATTCCAGGTGACTTGCCCGATGCCGAGGCGCTGCTTTCCTTCATCGGCCAGGACAAGAAGGTATCGCGCGGCGCGCTGACCTTCATCCTGACGCGCGGCGTCGGCCAGGCCTTCATTGCCAAGGATGTGCCCGCTTCGGAAGTGCTGTCCTTCCTGAGGGAAAACCATCCCACCAGCCGGAAAGCCGGCTGAGATGGACAACGAGACGGGCTGGATCGTCGTCGCCGTCCTTGCCATCGTCATCCTGCTGGTCGTTGCCGTGCGCACGCGTCTTCTCGCCATGTTCGGCTATGAGCTGTCGCGAATCGAGCCGCAGCGGTCGAGCCAGGACGAATTGCGTGGCGCGGTCGACGATTTCCGCCGCGACGGCCAGGTGGTGCGCGAGGACCGCGACCGCGTCGGCGGCCTGTTCGATCTCGAAGAGCTCGAAGTCTCCGATATCATGGTGCACCGCACCAACATGCGATCGGTAAACGCCGACAATGCGCCGGAAGCGGTGGTGCGCGAGATCCTGCAGAGCCCGCACACGCGCATGCCGTTGTGGAAGGGCTCGCTCGACAATATCGTCGGCGTGCTGCACGCCAAGGACCTGCTGCGTGCGCTGAACGAAGTCGGCAATGATTTTTCCAGGATCGACGTGATGAAGATCGCCTCGAAACCCTGGTTCGTGCCCGACACCACGACCTTGCAGGAACAGCTCAACGCCTTCCTGCGCCGCAAGGCGCATTTCGCCATCGTCGTCGACGAATATGGCGAGGTCGAGGGGCTGGTGACGCTGGAGGACATCATCGAGGAGATTGTCGGTGAAATCGCCGACGAACACGATGTCGACATACAGGGCGTCAAGCAGGAGGCGGACGGCTCCGTTGTCGTCGACGGCACGGTGCCGATCCGCGACCTGAACCGGGCGCTCGACTGGAACCTGCCGGACGAGGAGGCGACCACCATCGCCGGCCTTGTCATCCATGAGACACAGTCGATACCAGAGGAGAAGCAGGCCTTCACCTTCCACGGCAAGCGCTTCATCGTCATGAAGCGCGACAAGAACCGGATCGCCAGGATCAGGATCAGGCCGGTCGCTTAGCTTGGCGGCAGGCCACGTCACCGATCCTTCATTGGAACTTCGCGTCGCCCCGGTGCATTTTGCGCCGGGCGGTCAGGAGAAGATGATGATCGATCGGCGAACCCTGCTTTTAGTTTCGATGGCGGCTTTTCTGCCGGCCACGACTTTCGCGCGGCAATCCTCGCCCTCTCCCAAAACCTTCGATTACGGGCCGGCCAAGCTCGACATCTACGCGCCCGACGGCGCGAACGGACTGCCTGTCGTCTTTTTCGTCCATGGCGGCGCCTGGGAGTTCGGCAAACGCAGCCAGGTGGGCGCCAAGCCGGCATTCCTGCTCGCCAACGGCTTCTGCTTCGTTTCGATCGACTACCGCATGCTGCCTGAGGCCGATGTCGCCACCCAGGCCGCCGATGTGGAAAAGGCCTATGCCTTTGTCAGGGCCAACATCGCCGGGCATGGCGGCGATCCCAAGCGCATTGTTGGCATGGGCCATTCGGCAGGTTGCCATCTGATTGCCTTGACCGGCATGCGCGGCGGGCTGCCCGGCGTCGCCGGGCTGCTCCTCGACGACACCAGGGCCTATGACCTTGCGGCGCTCGAGAAAAATGGCGGCATGGTGCGGGCCTATGCGCGGGTCTTTTCCGATCGCTCGCAATGGGCGGCACTGTCGCCGGCCAGCCATGTCGACGGCCGCAAGCATCCGCCGACCTTCATCGCCTATTCGCGCGCCGAGGGCCGTGGCGAGGAGTCCAAGGCCTTTGCCGAGCGCCTGCGCGCCACGGGTACCGAGGTGACACTGTTCGACGGCAGTGCCTATACGCACATGTCTATCGACCGCGATTTCGGCAGGGATGGTGACGCGCTGACCGCTGCCGCCCTGGCATTCCTGAAATCCGCGGCCGGCTGATCGCCGAAGACTTTCCGCTCGTCCATTCCTGCGACTGGATCATGCCAAAAGCAGCGGCGGGATATTGCCGCGCGGACATCCGCGGGTGCAATTGCTCCATCTGCTTGACGCAAATCCGTAAGGGAAGGCGCTACGCGCCTGTCCCGGATTTGCTGCTGACCGCGAATGGGGAGAAAATTGCATGAATGGTGCCGATGTGCTGTGCGACGTGCTGCTGGCCAATGATGTGACGGTCTGCTTCGCCAATCCCGGCACCTCCGAGATGCATTTCGTTGCCGCGCTCGACCGCAAGCCGGAGATGCGTTGCGTGCTTGGCCTGTTCGAGGGCGTCGTGACGGGGGCGGCCGACGGCTATGCGCGCATGACCGACCGTCCGGCCGCGACTTTGCTGCACACAGGTCCGGGCCTGACCAATGGGCTGGCCAACATGCACAATGCGCGCCGTGCCAGGACGCCAATGATCAACATCGTCGGCGACCATGCTTCCTATCACCTGGCCCTCGACGCGCCGCTCACCAGTGACATCGAAGGCCTTGCGGCGCCGATGTCCAACTGGGTGCGCCGGATCGAAGGACCCGCAGATGTACAGCCGGCCACCGAAGCCGCCTTCCGCGCCTCGCTGACGCCGCCGGGCGTCACCACGCTGATCCTGCCGGCCGATGCCGCCTGGGGCGACGCCAACCCTGCCTCGCCGGGCAAGGTCGTGCTTTCTCCGCCGCCGGCGGTCGACATGGATGCCGTGCGCGAGGCTGCCGCCGCGATCCGTGACGCGCCAGGGCGCGTCGGCATGATAGTCCGCGGGCGGGCGGCGCGTGCCGATGCGCTCGAGATCGCCGGCCAGATCTCGACAGCCTGCGATGTCCGTCTGTTCAGTGAGGTCCTGATCGCGCGCATGCAGCGCGGACGCGGGCGCGTGGCGCCGACCCGCATTCCCTATCCGATCGATGCGGCGACGGCGTTGCTGGGGGATATCGATGTCCTGGTGCTGGTCGGCGGCAGCGAGCCGGTCGCCTTCTTCGCCTATCCGGGAAAACCGGGGCGGCTTGTGCGCGACGACTGCCAGGTGCTGACGTTGGCCGCCCATGGAGATGATCTGCGGGCGGCGCTCGGAGCGCTTCGTGATGAGCTCGGCGTCAAGCCGTCGCAGCAGACGGTGTTCGCGACCACCTTTCCCGACGAGGCAGCGCCGCGCGGCCAGCTCACGGAAGACGCCATCGCGCTGTCTGTAGCGCGCAAGCTGCCGGCCAATGCGATCGTCTGCGACGAGGCGGTCACTTCGGCCAGGCGTTTCTTCGCGCTGTCGGCCTTCGCCGCGCCGCATGACTACATGATGGGCACCGGCGGATCGATCGGCGGCGGTATTCCGATGGCGACGGGGGCGGCGATCGCCTGTCCCGACCGCAAAGTGATCAATCTGGAGGCCGATGGCAGCGGCATGTACACGGTGCAGGGCCTGTGGACGCAGGCGCGGGAAAATCTCGACGTGGTGACGATCGTCTTTTCCAACCGCACCTACGCGATCCTGCATGGCGAGATGAAGAATGTCGGCGTCAATGCGATCGGCGAGAACGCCAGGCGCATGCTCGACCTCGACCATCCCGCGCTGGACTGGGTGTCGCTGGCCAAGGGCATGGGGGTGGAGGCGGCGCGCGCCGACACCTGCGAGCGATTCGACGCGCTTCTGGACAGCGCCCTGTCGCGGCGCGGCCCATTCCTGATCGAAGCGCTGATCTGACCGTCCAACTGACAGGCGGGCGGGTCCGACCTACCAGCGCGTCTTCTCACCGGGCGCCGCCGGTTCGATCGCCAGCGCGTGCACGCCGGCCTTCAGTTCGTCGGCCAGCAGTTCGTTGACGGCGCGGTGGCGGTCGATGCGGCTCATGCCGGCAAAAGCGGACGCGACGACGCGGACGCGAAAATGCGTCTCGCCGGTGCCGTCATAGGCGCCGTGATGGTCGGAGCCGTGGTGGTGATGGCCGGCGTGGAGATGACTTTCGTTGATGATGACCAGCCGATCCGGCGAAAATGCCCTGTTGAGCTTGTCTTCCATGGTCGCCTGTATGGACATTGCCTTCTCCCTTCACCACATATGGCTGGCGTAACAGCCCTGGGGGCCGCTGTTTCGCAACTAAATCCGCCATTCGCCTGCTTTAAGCCGCGATTCAGCGGTTAGGGCGATGATCGCGAAAATGTCAATTCTTGTTTCGCATCTGCGAACGCCCCATAAATGGGTGAGATGAAGCCGTATCCCAAATATTTCGAGAAGATTCGCGTCCGCCCTGACAAGGACGCGGAGCTGAAGTCGCACTCGCCGATTTGCCAGTGGGACGGCTGCAAGGAGGCCGGCACCCATCGCGCGCCGGTCGGGCGGATGAAGGAGGGCGAGTATTTCCGCTTCTGCTTCGACCATGTGCGCGAGTACAACAAGGGCTTCAACTATTTCTCCGGCGTGCCGGATACCGAGGTGGCGCGCTTCCAGAAGGAAGCGATGACCGGCCACCGGCCGACCTGGAAGATGGGCGTCAACGGCGCCTCGACGCGTTCATCGCCTGATATGGCGCAGATGCGCTCCGGCCGCGCCGGCTACTACAACCGCATGCGCGACCCGTTCGACCTGTTCAAGGGACCGAAGGATCCGCGCGAGGCGCGCGAGCGCAAGGCCAAGCCGCTTGAGGCCAAGGCGCTGGAAACGCTTGGCCTTGATACAAAGGCGACTGGCAAGGATATCAAGGCGCGCTATAAGGAACTGGTGAAGCGTCACCATCCGGATGCGAATGGTGGCGACAGAGGTTCGGAAGACCGGTTCCGCGATGTGCTGCAGGCCTATCGCGTGCTCAAACAGGCGGGCCTGTGCTGAGCGACCCTATGGTTTGTGTCGTTTTCCAACTTTCATAAGGTTGGAAAAGGCTTTAAGACCGCCCCCGAACAAAATCGATTGCCGGCGAAACGGGACGTTTCGCCCGTGGAGACGTTGAGAGATATGAACAAGGTCGATCGCGACATCGCCAACCTGCCCGACACGACGGTGTCGGTTAAGGAGAAATTCGGCTTCGACTCCAAGATGGTGGTGCCGGCCTACTCGGTGACATCAGAACATGTGCCTGATGTCGATCCGGATTATCTGTTCGACAAGGCGACGACGCTGGCGATCCTCGCCGGCTTTGCCTACAACCGCCGCGTCATGGTCTCGGGCTATCACGGCACCGGCAAGTCGACCCATATCGAACAGGTCGCGGCCCGCCTCAACTGGCCCTGCGTGCGCGTCAACCTCGACAGCCATGTCAGCCGTATCGATCTCGTCGGCAAGGACGCGATCGTCGTCAAGGACGGGCTGCAGGTCACCGAATTCCGCGACGGCATCCTGCCCTGGGCCTACCAGCACAATGTCGCGCTCTGCTTCGACGAATATGACGCCGGCCGCCCGGACGTGATGTTCGTCATCCAGCGCGTGCTGGAATCCTCGGGCCGGCTGACGCTGCTCGACCAGAGCCGGGTCATCCGCCCGCATCCGGCGTTCCGCCTGTTCTCGACCGCCAACACGGTCGGCCTCGGCGACACCACCGGCCTCTATCACGGCACGCAGCAGATCAACCAGGCGCAGATGGACCGCTGGTCGATCGTCACCACGCTGAACTACCTGCCGCACGACAATGAAGTGAACATCGTGCTGGCCAAGGCCAAGCACTATCGCGATGGGAAGGGCAAGGACATCGTCAACAAGATGGTGCGCGTCGCCGACATGACGCGCTCGGCCTTCATCAATGGCGATCTGTCGACCGTGATGAGCCCGCGTACGGTCATCACCTGGGCCGAGAACGCCGAGATCTTCGGCAATATCGGCATGGCGTTCCGGCTGACCTTCCTCAACAAGTGCGATGAGCTCGAGCGCTCGGTGGTGGCCGAGTTCTACCAGCGCGCTTTCGGCGAGGATCTGCCCGAGAGCGCCGCCAACGTGGTGCTGGGCTAAGCAGAGCCTCGATGGCGGGTCCGGGCGACAACACGCGCAACAAGTCCAAGACGGGGTCTGAAGCCGACAGCTTCAAGCGCGCCGTCACCGTCTGCATGCGCGCCATTGCCGGCGACAAGGACATGGAAGTCGGCTTCGCCAAGGATCGGCCGGCGCTCGCCGGCAGCCGTGCGCGCTTGCCCGAACTGCCGAAAAAGGCCTCGAAGACCGACATCGCGATCACCCGTGGGCTCGGCGATTCCATGGCGCTGAAGCGCGCCTGCCACGATGCGCGCATCCACACCAAGCTGGCACCGGAAGGCAAGGCGGCCCGCGCCATCTATGACGCGGTCGAGCAGGCCCGCGTCGAGGCGATCGGCAGCCGCGCCATGCAAGGCGTCGCCGACAATATCGGCTCGATGCTGGAGGATAAATACACCAAGGCCAACCTTGTCGACGTCAAGGACAAGGCCGACGCGCCGATCGAGGAAGCGCTGGCGCTGATGGTGCGCGAGAAGCTGACCGGCCGGCCGGTCCCGAAGAGCGGCGAGCGGCTGGTCGAACTCTGGCGGCCCTGGGTCGAGGAGAAGGCCAAGGCCGACCTCGACGGGCTGTCGGCCAAGCTCGACGACCAGCAGGCCTTTGCCCGCGTCGTGCGCGAGATGCTCGCCTCCATGGAAATGGCCGAGGAACTCGGCGACGACCAGGAGACGGAAGACTCCGAGGACAATGACGACAACCAGCCGCAAGGCGAGGAGCAGAGCGAGGAGGGCGGTGAAGAGGATTCCGGCTCCGAGCAGTCGCAGTCCGAGGATGCCGAGGCTTCGGCCGATGACGAGCAGTCGTCCGAGACGGAGGCGTCCGACGCCACCGCCGACGACCTGTCCGACGATGACGATGCCGATGCCGAGACGCCCGGCGAGGCGCGCCGCAACGACAATCCCTTCACCAATCTGCCGAAGGAAATCGACTACAAGGTCTTCACCACCGCTTTCGACGAGACGGTCGGCGCCGAGGAGCTTTGCGAAGAGGAAGAGCTCGACCGGCTGCGCGCCTTTCTCGACAAGCAGCTTGCCAATCTGTCGGGCGTGGTCGGGCGGTTGGCCAACCGTCTGCAGCGCCGGCTGATGGCACAGCAGAACCGGTCCTGGGATTTCGACCTCGAAGAGGGCTATCTCGATCCGGCGCGGCTGGTGCGCGTCGTCATCGACCCGATGCAGCCGCTGTCCTTCAAGCAGGAACGCGACACAAAATTCCGCGACACGGTGGTGACGCTGGTGCTCGACAATTCGGGTTCGATGCGCGGACGGCCGATCACGGTCGCCGCCACCTGCGCCGACATATTGGCGCGCACGCTGGAACGCTGCGGTGTCTCGGTCGAGATCCTCGGCTTCACCACCCGGGCCTGGAAAGGTGGGCAAGCGCGTGAAAAATGGCTGAAGGACGGCAAGCCGCCGAACCCCGGCCGCCTCAACGATCTGCGCCACATCATCTACAAATCCGCCGACCATCCGTGGCGTCGGGCACGGCGCAATCTCGGCCTGATGATGCGCGAAGGCCTGCTCAAGGAAAATATCGACGGCGAGGCGCTGCTGTGGGCGCACAACCGGCTGATCGCCCGGCCCGAACAGCGCAAGATCCTGATGATGATCTCGGACGGCGCGCCGGTCGACGATTCGACGCTGTCGGTCAATCCGGGCAATTACCTTGAGCGGCATTTGCGCGCCGTCATCGAGCTGATCGAGACGCGCTCGCCGGTGGAATTGCTCGCCATCGGCATCGGCCATGACGTCACGCGCTATTACCGCCGCGCCGTCACCATCGTCGATGCGGAGGAACTGGCCGGTGCCATGACCGAGCAACTGGCCTCGCTGTTTGCCGAAGAAAGCGTACGCGACACGCGGCGCGGCGGCATGCGGCGCGCCGGATGATCCTTTCGCGGGGCGGGTTTCGGCAGACGGTTCTTGCCGCTTGCGCATTCGCCGGCATGGTCCTTTCACCGGCGATTGCGGCCGGGCCGGCTTCAGTCGAGCCGGTCGAGGTTTCGGCGAGAGCGATAAGCCAATTCAAGATCGGACATGACGAGAAACAGTTCGGTCCGCTCGAATTCGTCGGCGGCCTGGAAATGACCTCGAAATCGCGCGATTTCGGCGCGCTGTCGGCCTTCCGCTTTCTGAAAGCGGGCAGCGATTTCATCGGCGTGGCCGACACCGGCTACTGGTTCTTCGGCACGGTGGCCCGTGATGCCGACAGGCGACCCGTAGCCATCCAGAACTTCCGCATGCAGCAGATGGTCGACCAGAGCGGGCAGCCGATCGACGAGAAATGGGAAGTCGACGCCGAGGGCCTTGCGGTCAAGGATGGCATCGCCACGGTCGGTTTCGAGCGCAACCACCGCGTCTCCCAGTTCAGGATCGACCCGGCCAATATGAAGGCGCCATACCGGCAGCTGGATTTCCTGGTGCCGGCGCGGGAGCTGCGCCAGAACCGCGGCTTCGAGACGGTCACCCACGCCAATGTCAATGGCCAGCACGAGGGCGGTCTGGTCGTGGTCTCGGAAAAGAGCCTCGACAAGGCCGGCAACATCTATGCCGCCATCATCGAAGGGCCGCACAAGGGCGTCTTCACCGTCAAGCGCAATGACGATTTCGACATCACCGATGGCGCCTTCCTGCCGGATGGCGATCTTTTGCTGCTGGAGCGCAGTTTCACCATGGCGGGCGGGCTCAAGATGCGGCTGCGGCGCATCCATGGCGAGAGCGTCGAGAAGGGCGCCGTCGCCGACGGGCCGGTGCTGCTGGAAGCCGACATGGGCTACCAGATCGACAATATGGAAGGTCTTGACGTCTGGACCCGCGATGACGGCGCGCTGATGGTGTCGCTGATCTCCGATGACAACCACTCGATCCTGCAACGCAACCTCTATCTGGAATTCATTCTCCACCAGGATTGAGAAGCCGCTCCAACCGCGAAGCTGAAGTTGAGGGTTTTCAACGGCGGATTCGATTTGGGGCGGGTTCGATCTGGTTGGGGTCGACTGCCCGTCACTCGATTTACAAATACTTTAGTCAAGACTTGACAATTGGCGCTCCTGCCGCAATACTCAAGTCCATGCTTAACTATTCCGAGATCGACTGCATCCTTCGCGCTCTTGTCGAGCCAACCCGTCGCCAGATCCTGGAAAGGCTAAGCCGCGGACCGGCCACCGTCAGTCAGCTGGCGGAGCCGTTCGGCATGACGTTTGCCGCCGTGCTGCAGCATCTGCAGGCGCTGGAGGCCTGCGGGCTGATCCGCAGCGAAAAGATCGGGCGGGTGCGCACCTGCCGGATCGAACCGGGCGGGCTTGCCCCGCTCGCAGACTGGATTGCCGAACGCCGCATACCGGCGGAACGCCATCTCGACCGGCTCGGTGAAATCCTGGCCGAGTCAAATCCATCCCCAGAAGGCCAATCCCCCAGGAAGAAACAGGAAAAGGACGAAAAGCAATGAACCAGATCGCCCCCGTGAAGGACGAGCATTCCGTCATCCACTCCACATTCACCATCGAGCGGACCTACCCGCAATCGCCGGCCAAAGTCTTCCGTGCTTTTGCCGACAAGGCGACGGTGCGGCGCTGGCGGGTCGGAGGCGACGGTTTTACCATCGCCGAATTCAGCTTCGACTTCCGTGTCGGCGGTGGCGAGGTGTCGCGCTTCAGTTATGGCGGCGGCCCGGAGGTCAGGCTCGACGCCCAGTTCCAGGACATCGTTCCGGACCAGCGCATCGTGTTTTCCTACCGGATGGCGATCGGGCCGCACCCTATGTCGGTGTCGCTGACCACCGTCGAACTGACGCCCGTAGGCGATGGCACAAGGCTGACCTATACCGAGCAAGGCGCTTTCTTCGATGGCGTCGATTCCGCCAAGGGACGGGAGGAGGGGACGCGCGGGCTGCTGGAGAGCCTCGCCGCGGAACTTCAGAGGTCAAGGTAAGCCCGACGCCGCCAGCGACGGCTTGGTCAGGACCGTGGGCTGTTGGTGGCGATCCAGATGACATGGCGCGCGCCGCGCTTGCCGTTGGCGCGCGTGTTGACCTCCTCGACAGCGAAACCCGCCTGCTTGAGCCGCCGCGTGAAGCCTGTATCCGGCCCCTGCGACCACACTGCCAACACGCCGCCGGGTTTGAGGGCACTGCGCGCGGCGCCAAGGCCCGCCAGGCTGTAGAGGGCGTCATTGCCCTTGTGGACGATACCCTCGGGGCCATTGTCGACATCGAGCAGGATCGCGTCCCAGGCCGCAGGCCCCGACCGTATCGATTGCCCGACATCGGTCTCCTGGATGGTGACGCGGGGATCGTCGAGACAACCGCCAAACACTTCCGCCATCGGGCCGCGCGCCCAGGCGACCACGGCCGGCACCAGTTCGGCGACAGTGACGCTGGCATCCTTGCCGAGTTCGGCAAGAGCAGCGCGCAGCGTGAAACCCATGCCAAGGCCGCCGATGAGGATCCTCGGCTGCCGATGGCCCGAAATCCTCTGGCCCGAAACCCTCTGGCCCGAAATCCTCTGGCATGACAGTCTCGCCAGCGCTTCCTCGGAGCCGCTGAGGCGGCTGTTCATCAGCTCGTTGGTGCCGAGCATGATCGAGAATTCGCTGCCGCGCCGCTTGAGACGAAGCTCTTGGGCACCATCCCCGGTCTTTGCCGAATCGAGCTGGACCCAGGGGATCATGGGCTTTGTCTGACCATGATCTTTTCCGAAAACCGGGAGCCACTTTTCGGGATCATGGTCTAGGCGGCCACTGCCGGCTGGCTCCAGCGGGTGGCGAGCAGCCGGTAGGGGATAAGCGCGACCACGGCAATGATCAATTTCACCGAGAGATCGCCCAACGCCCAGGAAACCCAGCGCATGGCCTCGATATGGAAGACGCCCATCAGCGGCGCCGTTTCGAGCGCAAAGCTATCATTCGGGCCGGCAAAGGCGAAAGCGGCCGAGAAAGCGACGGTGAAGAAGACCATGGTGTCGAACACCGATCCGACCAGCGTGCCGACGATTGGCGCCCGCCACCAGCTCTGCCGGCGCAGCCGGTTGAACACGGTCACGTCAAGCAATTGCGCGGAGAGGAACGCCGCGCCTGAAGCGGCGGCGATGCGCGCCAGCCGGTCAGCGGCGGTCTCGAATTCGATCAGGCCATGGCGGAACAGGAAGGGCGGGACGAGGATCGAGCAAACCACCGCCGTCATGAAGCCGACAAAGACGATCCGGCGCGCCACGGCAGGCCCGTAGCGGCGGTTGGCGAGGTCGGTGACGAGGAACGAGAAGGGATAGGTGAAAGCGCCCCAGGTAAGCAGGTCCGCCAGCGACAGGCCGCCGATCTGGCCCTGCATCGGGAACTGCACGAGGATGTTCGACGCCACGACGACAAGCGCCATGGCGGCCACGAAGGGCAAATATCGCGAGAAGGAAGTCATTTTTTTATCCTGGGTAATGGAACCAGCGGAGCATCTGCCCATCGGGCGGTGCTCGCTTCGTAGTCGAGCATCGGATTGTCGAACCTTGCGGATCCATCCGATGCTCCAAGCCAACAAGAGGTTGGCCCGGGCGGTCCCCCGCCTTTATCCGATGTTAGGCAGCGACCTGTTCGGCCAGCTTCTTGGCGATCTGCTTCTTCAGCAGGCGCGCGCGCTGCGACAGTTCCTTGACGTCGGCCTTGGCCAGGAAGGCGTCGAGGCCGCCGCGATGCTCGACCGAACGCAGCGCGTTGGCCGAGATGCGCAGGCGCACATTCTGGTTCAGCGCTTCCGAAATCAGCGTCACATTGACGAGGTTCGGCAGGAAGCGACGCTTGGTCTTGTTGTTGGCGTGGCTCACATTGTTGCCGGTCTGGACTGCCTTGGCAGTGAGTTCGCAGGTGCGGGACATAATTCTAACCTTCAGTTCTCTCGGGACCTGCCAAACCCTTGTGCCCACGCCGGGTGGCGCGCGGTTCTGGTCAGGCGGCCTTATGGAAAAAGTTGGCGTTCCATAGTTGCATTTCACAGGGGCGTCAAGCTCCGGCTTCCCCACGGAAGCGCCCGGCATTTCATATTAAGGCCGGATTTCACCCTATAAGCGGTCTTATAGGGACATGCCAGACCGGAGTTGCCCGCCTCCGGCCGAAAATCAAGGATCCGATCCCGCCATGCCTCGTTTGTCTCACGCACTTGTTGCCGTGCTTGCCATCGCCTTGCCGTCGGCCGCCTCCGCTGCCTCGCCGCAGTCCTTCAAAGGAGAATACACGGTCTCGTTTCTTGGCCTCTCGATCGCAAGATCGACCTTCTCAAGCCACTATGAGAACGGCGCCTACGCGATCGACGGCACCGTGACGGCGGCCGGTCTCGCCAAGCTGTTCGACGACACGCGGGGTACGATCTCGTCCAAGGGCACGATTTCGGGCCAGAAGATGGTGCCGCAGGCATTTCGTGCCGATTACACCTCCGGCAAGAAGGCGTCCGCGATCGACATCCGCTTTGCCAATGGCAACGTGACCTCGACGCAGGTCATCCCGGCGCCCGGCAAGCGTGACCCCAATGCCTGGGTGCCGATCGGTGCCGGCGACCTCGCCGCGGTGCTCGATCCAATGGCGGCGACCGTCATCCATGCCGACAGTCTCGATCAGGTCTGCGGCCGCAAGGTCAAGTTCTATGACGGCGAGATGCGCGCCGATCTGACGCTGACCTACGCCTCGAAAGGCACGATCTCGGTGCCGGGCTACAAGGGCGATACCATAACCTGCCGGATGGGTTTCGAGCCGGTGGCCGGCTATCGCAAGGGCCGCAAGGCACTCAACTATCTCAAGAACAAAAGCCGCATGATGGTGACGTTTGCGCCGCTCGGCCAAACCGGAGTATATGCGCCGATCCACGCCACGGTCGGAACGCAGATCGGCACCTTGACCATCAGCGCCGGGCGTTTCGAAGCGGTACAATAGGCACGCCACCGGAAACAGAAGAGGGCGCGCCACGGGAGAAAAAATGGGGCGCGCAACACTGATCGGCTTTTCGGCGGTCGCCATGTGGGCGCTTTTGGCGCTGCTCACCGACGCATCCGGCAAAGTGCCGCCGTTCCTTTTGTCGGCAATCACCTTCTCGATCGGCACTGGCGTCGGGCTGGTCGCACGGCTGTTCATGCCGGCGGCCGACAGGAGCCAGAAAATACCACCCCAGGTCTGGGTGATTGGCATTGCCGGCCTGTTCGGCTACCACTTTTTCTATTTCACCGCCTTGCGCAACGCGCCAGCGGTGGAGGCGAGCCTGATCGCCTATCTGTGGCCGCTGCTGATCGTGCTGGGCTCCGCGCTGATGCCGGATGAAAAACTGGCGTGGAACCATGTCGTCGGCGCGCTGCTCGGCCTGGCCGGCACGGTTCTGATCGTGACCAAGGGTGGCGGGCTGGCCTTCGATGCACGCTACACCTTCGGCTATGCGATGGCCGCCATCTGCGCCCTGTTGTGGTCGTCCTATTCGCTGTTGTCGCGGCGCTTTCCGTCGGTACCGACCAGCATCGTCACCTGGTTCTGCGCGGCGACCGCCGTGTTGTCGCTCGTTTGCCATCTGGCGCTGGAGCAAACGGTCCTGCCGGACGGCGCCGGCCAGTGGCTGGCGGTGCTTGGCCTTGGCCTGATGCCGGTGGGGGCTGCCTTCTATGCCTGGGACATCGGCGTCAAGCGCGGCAACATCCAGGTGCTGGGGGCGGCGAGCTATGCGGCGCCGCTGCTGTCGACACTGGTGCTGATTGCGGCCGGCGTCGCCGAGCCGTCACTGCGCATCCTGACCGCCTGCGTGCTGATCACCGGCGGCGCGGCCCTGGCGGCCAAATCCCTGTTCCTGCGCAAGCCGGTCGCGGCTGGGGGCGAGGCCGGGGCATCCGAAAGCGGAGCCGGGGCATGACGATGCCGTTTGCCGGCGGCATCGATGCCAACGCCAATGCAACGCTGATCTTTTCGTTGGTGGCGGCGGTGATCTACGCCTTCTCCTCAGGCATGGCGCCGACGCTCGCCCGCTCGGCGGCAAAGACGCTCGCGGTCGCGATGCTTGCCGTGCTGGCGGCGCTGCAAGGTGGCCCGCTGCTGCTGGTCGCCGCTCTTGCGCTCAGCGCCATTGGCGACGCGTTCCTGTCGCGCGACGGCGAAAAGGCGTTTCTCGGCGGCTTGGCCAGCTTTCTCGTCGCCCATATCGTCTATATCGCGCTGTTCCTGCGCAGCGGTGGCGGGTTGGCACTGCTTGGCGCGGAAGCCTGGCGCGGGGCGATTGCCTTGGCATTGGCGGTGTTCGTGATCGTCATGCTGGCTGCGCTCTGGCGCCGCGTCGGCCCCAGCCTGCGTGTTCCGATCGCCTGTTATGTCCTGGCGATCCTGGCGATGGGCATGGCGGCACTGACGACGAGCAATGCCTGGGTCATCGGCGGCGCAGTGCTGTTCATGGCATCGGACGGGCTGCTGGCCACGGAGAAATTCCTGGTCGCGGCCATCTCGCCACATCGCGGCTGGATGCGTTTGGCCGTCTGGGTCTTGTACTATGCCGCCCAGCTCTCGATTACGCTGGGTTTCCTGCTGGGTTAGGCTGCCAGCCCGGCGCGGCCAGTTCGAAGGCGGCGAAATCAAACCCCGGCGCGACGGTGCAGCCGACCAGCGTCCAGTCGCCCAGGCTGCGCGCCGATTGCCACCAGCCTGCCGGTACGACGATCTGCGGTCGTTCGCCCGCCGCGAGTTCGATGCCCAGCACCTGCTCGATCACGGCTGCGCCTTCTTCCCACATCGACAGCGCCAGCGGCGCGCCGGCGTGGAAGTGCCAGACCTCGGCGGCGTCCCTGACCCGGTGCCATGCCGAAAGCTGATGCTGTTCCAGCAGGAAGTAGATCGCGGTCGAATGGCCGCGCGCACCGCCGGCTTCGTCGCGAAATGTCTCCGCGTACCAGCCGCCTTCCGGATGCGGTTTCAGACCAAGCAAAGCGATGATTTCCGCGGAACTCGTCATGGGGTCGACGATACCACCAGGCTCAGAAATTGTCCTTGCGTTTGCGGATTTCGGCGAACACCTCGGCATTCCCGGCCTTTTCCATGCCGAGATGCTTGCGGATCGCCGGATCGTGCCAGCGCAGGAAGGGATTGGTCGACAGTTCCTCGCCGATCGTCGTCGGCAGTGTCGGCTTGTTGTCGACCCGCAGTGCCTCGATCCTGGCGGCGCGCTCCCTCAATGCCGAATTGGTCGGGTCGACGGTCAGCGCGAAACGGGCGTTGGCGAGCGTATATTCGTGGCCGCAATAGATTGTCGTCGCGGCGGGAAGCGCGGCCAGTTTCTTCAGAGAATCATACATCACCGGCGGTTTGCATTCGAACAGCCGCCCGCAGCCGAGCGCGAACAGCGTATCGGCGGTGAACGCCACCTGCGATGCCGGCAGATGATAGGAGACGTGCCCGGCTGTATGGCCGGGGGTGGCGATCACCTCGATGCGCTCATCGCCGAGATGAAGGACGGAGCCTTCTTCAACGGTTTCGTCAATGCCGGGGATCTTGGCCTTTTCCGCCTCCGGGCCGACGATGCGCAGCTTGAAGCGCTCCTTCAGCGCCAGATTCGCCTCGACGTGATCCATATGATGATGCGTGGTCAGGATCATCGTCGGCGTCCAGCCGGTGCGCTTGATCGCGGCCAGGATCGGCGCCTCCTCGGGCGCGTCGATGATCGCGGTCTGCCCGCTCCTGGGGTCATGCACCAGCACGCCGAAATTGTCCGCGCGGCACATGAACTGCTCGATTTCGACCGCCATTCGCATCTCTCCTTTTGTCGCCGCAGACATAGGGCGCCAGAGGACGGATGTCATCCACGGGATGACGAATGTCATTCCCGGGGATGATGAATCTCATCCGAGTATGTCGGGCGCCTCAGGGCCCTTTGTTGAATCCGGCCGATATCACGGCTACATCCCTGACATGCATTCCGACATCGTCGACCTTCGCTCGTTCTACTCGACAACGCTCGGCCGGTTCGCCGAACGCTCGATCACCATGGCGCTGTCCTCGATATGGGCCGCCGTGCCAAACGAACGCCTGGTCGGTCTCGGCTATACATTGCCCTGGCTGGAGCGTTTCGGCTCCGACGCCGAGCGGGTCTTCGCCTTCATGCCGGCGACGCAGGGCGCCGTGGTCTGGCCGGCAACAGGGCCGACGGCGACCGCCCTGGTCTTCGACGAGGAACTGCCGCTGGTCGATTCCTGCATCGACCGCATGTTGCTCGTCCATTCGCTCGAACATGTCGAAAACCCGCGCGAGACGCTGAACGAGATCTGGCGGGTGCTTTCGCCCGCCGGGCGCGTCGTCATCGTCGTGCCGAACCGGCGCGGGGTCTGGGCGCGCTTCGAGCACACGCCGTTCGGCAATGGCCGGCCTTTCTCGCGCGGGCAATTGACGGAACTGTTGCGCGAGGCGAATTTCACGCCGGCGGCGTGGTCGGATGCGCTGTTCTTCCCGCCATCACGGCGACGCTTCATGATGCGCTTCCACAATGTGCTGGAGCGCTTCGGCCGGCGGCTGTGGCCGATCTTTTCCGGTGTCATCGTCGTCGAGGCGCAGAAGCGGCTCTACCAGGGTGTCCCGGTGGTCCAGCGCGCGTCTCGCCGCGTCTTCGTGCCGGTGCTGTCGCCGCATGGCGCGACACGGCTCGGCCGCCGGGCAGAGGCCGGAGGCGCGGCAACGTCGGCTCGCCAGGTGAAACCTTCGTGATCAGCGCGGAAACTTTCCTCGCGCGGCATTTTTCCGACCTATCTGTCGTGCACGGGCGGCGGCCGTCGGCTCTCTTCATCCGGTTTCAGCATCGCACCTGAGCGCAAGGACTTCTGATATGGCTGATCAACTGGACAATCAGGCCACCGTTCAGCCGGTCGCCGTGGCCAGCAGCCTGCGTGATCAGGTCACGACGATAAAGCAAGCGCTGGTGGTATCGCCGGTTCGCAAGTGGTTGCTGTGGACGTCGGTCGGCATCATGGCCGTCATCGTCGCGACATCGATCGGCCAGGTCCTGCTCAATCGCTGGAACCAGCCCTTCTACGATGCGCTGGCGCGCCGCGACATGGCGGCCTTCCTGCACCAGCTCCTTGTCTTTGCCATGATCGCCGGCGGGCTGCTGGTGCTCAATATCGGCCAGACCTGGCTCAACCAGATGATCCGGCTGAAGCTGCGCGAGGCGCTGACGCTGGATCTGATCGACCAGTGGATGCGGCCGGCGCGCGCCTTCCGGCTGGCCAATGCCGGCGCCATCGGCGTCAATCCGGATCAGCGCATGCAGCAGGATGCGGCGCATCTGTCGGACCTGTCGACGGACCTCGGCGTCGGGCTCCTGCAGTCGCTCATCCTGCTTGTGTCCTTCGTCGGCGTGCTGTGGGAACTGTCTTCGGGCTTCGTCTTCCACGTCAACGGCTGGTCGCTGGCCATACCGGGCTACATGGTCTGGGCCGCGTTCCTCTACGCCGGCACCGCCTCCTGGCTGAGCTGGCTGGTCGGGCGCCCGCTCATCAGCCTGAACAGCGACCGCTACACGCGCGAAGCGGAACTGCGCTCCTCGATGGTGCGCGTCAACGAGAACGTCGATGCCATCGCGCTCTACCATGGCGAGGACGATGCCAGGCGGCGGCTCGAACTCGACCTCGGCACGGTGCTGGGCGCCATGCGGCGCATCTATACCGCCCAGATCAACCTGTCCTGGGTGACCGATACCTATGGCTGGATCACCGTCGTGGCGCCGATCCTGGTCGCCTCGCCTGTCTATTTCTCGGGCGATATCAGCTTTGGCGGGCTGATGATGGCGGTCGGCGCCTTCAACCAGGTCCATTCTTCGTTGCGCTGGTTCATCAACAATATCGGCAGCATCGCCGACTGGCGCGCCACGCTCATGCGCGTCGCCGATTTCCGCATCGCGCTCAATGAAACCGATGTGCTGCACGACACCGAAAAGCGCATCACCTTCGACCAAAATGCCAATGGCAGCCTGACCTTCGAGAAGCTCGAAGTGGCCTCGCCGGAGGGCTGCACAAAACTCTCCGACGAACATGTCGAAATCCGCGCCGGCGAGCGCGTCATGATCACCGGCGAGCCGGGCGCCGGCAAGACGCTGTTCTTCCGCGCCATCGCCGGGCTTTGGCCCTGGGGCGGCGGAAAGATCGGCCTGCCGGCGGGAGAAACCCTCATCTTCGTGCCACGTGTCCCGTATTTGCCCGCAGGCACCCTGCGCGAGGTGCTCAATCACGCGAACGGTCATGCGCCCGCGAGCGATGCCGACATTTCGGCGGTGCTGGCCGAGGTTGGCCTTGAACGGCTGTCGTCGTCGCTCGACCGTGTCGGGCGGTGGGACCATGAATTGGGTGATGACGAACAGCGCTTGCTGGGCGTGGCCAGGCTCGCCCTGCGGCGGCCGAAATGGGTGATCATCGACGAAGCGATGGATGCGTTCGATGGACCCGCGCTGCGCCGCGTGCTGGCGATGCTGGAAAAGCACCTGACGGGAGCCACGATCATCAATATCGGGCGCGGCCAGCACAACAATCAGTTCTTTCCGCGTGGTTTGACGATCGTGAAGGATTCCGGTGCGCCGGCGCTGAAGCCCGCCCGTGTCAGGGCCGGGGCCATCGATCCGCCCCCCGCCGTCCGCCGCAAGAAGTAGGCTGTGTCTCCGGCTGCCTGCGCAAAACCTCATTTTGCCGTGATCGCGATGGAAGATTTGCCGGGGAAACGACCCTGGCGCCGCCATGTTTGATGCCTTTCTGATTGCCTGTCTCACCTGCGCGCAGGCTACTCCCATTGCCTCGCCACCGGCGCTGGCCGTCGATGTCGAGCTGGTCCTGGCGGTCGACATCTCGTTGTCGATGGATGAGAAGGAGTTCGCGTTGCAACGCGCCGGCTATGTCGAAGCGCTACGGCATCCCGACTTCATCCGGGCCGTCCGTTCCGGCAATACGGGTCGCATCGCGCTCGCCTATTTCGAATGGGCGGGCACCGTGCGCGATGACGCGATCATCGGCTGGCAGATCATCGACAGCGCGCAAAGCGCCAACAGCTTTGCCGACAAGGTGGCGGCGCGCCCGTTCCGGAGTTTTCGCGGCACCTCGATTTCCACCGCGCTTGCCTTCGGTGCGGGGCTTTTCGACAGGACGAACTTCGCCGGCGAACGCAGCGTCATCGACATATCGGGCGATGGTCCCAACAATATCGGGCCGCCGGTCACCGCGACGCGCGATGCGGCCATCGCCAAAGGCATCGTCATCAACGGCCTGCCGATCCTGATCAACCCGTCGCCGACCTTCAGCCATCTCGACCAGTATTATGCGCAGTGCGTGACCGGCGGGCCTGGCTCCTTCGTGCTGCCGATCCATGCGGCCGCCGAATTTTCCACCGCCATCCGGCGCAAGCTGATCCTTGAAGTGAGCGGCGTTCAGGATAAGGCCAGCATCATCCCCGTCGACGCGGACGCGCCGATCGACTGCCTGAAGGGCGAACGGGACAGGCGGTTCCTGTCGGATCCCTATTTCCCGGAACTCGACCGGTAGGCCTGGCGCCAACTAGGCCGGCCGGGCATCGAACCGGTTGCGAAATTCATTGTAGAGATTGCGGCGCCAACGCCGGCCATAGACGTAACCGTTGACCAACTCCGGCAACGAGTAACCAAGTTCCTTGGAAGACCGGTTGGCCATGTATCCGGCAAACGCCTCGGGCAAACGGCCCCTGAGAATATCGGCTATAAGCTGGCGTGAGATCATGTAAGGAGGAATGTGCGGATAGGCGTGGGCAATATACGGATGCTTGCCCATCAAATTCGCATAGGCTTCGACATAGCCATCGCGCCGTCCCGAAATCGAATTCTCCGAATTGTGTTTCGTCCAGTCGAGATCGCCGGACAGTTGTGCGCCGAAGCGCCGGGCAAGGCGCAGCAGCAATTCCCGATCCTGCATCCGGGTTATATCGCTGTCATAGCCGCCAATGGCCAGCAAGGCCTCGCGACGCGCGGTGATCGCCGAGCCGGCGATAAAGATCGTCTGGGCGACGAGTGTCCGCTCCAGCATCGCCGGATTGATGAAGGCCTCGGGGTTGGTGCAGTTGGTGCTGCGGCCGTTCTTCAAGGACACAAAAGAACTAAGCAGCACCTGAAGGCCAGGGTTGTCTTCGAACCAGGCCAAAGTCCGTTCAAGCCGATGCGGCATGTAGACATCGTCCGAATCGAGAAACGTCACCAGGGGCGTTCGCGCCCGCTCGATGCCGGCATTCCTCGCGGCGTTGGCCCCGCGCCATTTCGCACCGACATAGATCAGACGCGGGTCGTGAACGCGGTCGAGCGCGGCTTCGGTTCCGTCCGTCGAGCCATCGTCGACCACAATGTGCTCAAGCCTCGACATGCTTTGGGACAGCACGCTTTCGACAGCGCGCAACACCTTGTCGCGCCTGTTGTGGGTCGGTGTGATCACCGTGATGAGGGGAGCCGCATCCAAGGCTTTGGCCACTCAGCTATGCCCGACGTAAAAAGGGATGTATTCCGGCTCGTCCCGGACCAGACCAAGCGCCATGGCCATCTGGGCGACGAACACCAGCGTGCAAAAGGCCATGCCGACGATCAGGGCAAACGGAATCTGCCAGATTGGCATGCCGAGTCGTGCCGCATGCGCAAGGATGCGGCCGCCCACCCGGCGCGATGTCGAAAACCAGCGCCTTGCCGCCTTGACCACCCGTGCGGTTCGCGACGGCGATTCCAGCGCCACATATTTGCGGTCCGCATCGCGACCGGTGACGAGCGCGCGCCAGAAGAAAAAACGCCAGCCGCGCGGAGGATAATGGCTGGCCCGGGCATCGACCCTGACGAAGTCATGTCCGCTTTCCTGCAACTGGCTGGTAAGCAACGTGCAGGAAACCTTGAAACCATTGCTGGCCGGATAGGGATGGCTGGCCAACCAACTTCTGCGAAAGGCACAATTGTTGGCGTTCATTGCACGTCTGGAGGCGAAACGCTGATCCCCGTCGCGCAGCGGGAAGAACCACAGCAGTGCAAAGGTGCGCGAGGCGAAATCGTCATGGCCGAGATAGGTGTAGCCGCTCACGGCCATCGTCTTCGGGTCCTGTAGCGGTTCAAGGAGCGCCGACAGCCAGCCGCTCTCCATAACCGTGTCGGAATCGCAGAAAACCACGATGTCGCCCGTGGCCAATCCAACGCCCGCGTTCTTGATCTCATAGTATCGGCTGCCGGTGCTGGCGCTGAAGACCAGATTGGCGACAGCGCCAAGCCGCGGGACAAGCTTGGCGACACGCTGCTGGAGGAGCGGCGTCTCGGTATTCTCTCCGCTGTGAACGACAATAACCTCCGGCTTGGGGTGCTGATCGTCAGTCGTTGCGGCCTCTATTTCCCGCGCCAAGGCGCGGAATGAAGCGCCGATCTCATCTTCATTGATGGATTGGGCATTTTCCATTTCGACTACGATTGAATAGGTCTGGGATTTGCGTTCCATGCCCCGCCCAAGCATTACGTTCGGCGCGACGCTACAAAGACCATCTTCACATGTCATCCAAAGACGCGAAATCCGGCTGGTCTGAGACGCCGATTTTGGGCCTCCGCGCCCCAATAGCAACACCCTGGCAAGTCTGAGGGGATGCGGTTCCGCTCGCGCTCAAGCGCTGATTCGTGCACAGCATCGATGTTGGCCTATTACCTCAGGCGTAATCGAGTCTCGTCACCTCCCTTGGCAATTTGCAGCCATGAGACCGGCAAATCGGCCGCTCGACAAGGGAGTTACGTCATGACCGCTTACGCCGTTGCCCATATGCGCCAAGTCAGGATGGGCCCGCAGATCGTCGAATATCTGCACAGGATCGATGCCACGCTGGAACCTTTCGGCGGCCGCTTCCTGGTCCATGGTGGTGATGTCGAGGTGATCGAGAACGATTGGCCGGGCAACCTCATCATCATCGAATTTCCCGACCGGCGGCAGATGCACCGGTGGTATGATTCGCCCGCCTATCAGGCAATATTGGCCCTGCGCACGGACAATTCCCAATCCGATGTGGTGTTCGCCGACGGTGTCGAGCACCCGCACAAGGCCACGGATGTCCTGGGCTAGACGTTCCGTGCCTTACCGCTTCAGCAAGAACACCGCTTGCTGGCCGAAGAAATTCCAGAACCACCAGGGCATCGACAGGCCGATCTTCTGGCCGGCTGCGTCGAGCGCGGTCGCCTTTTCCACCGTCGCGCCAAGCTCATCGCACAGGTTGACGAAGTCGCGGATGGTGCAGAAATGGATGTTGGGCGTGTCGTACCAGGAATAGGGCAGGTCCTGGGTCACCGGCATGCGGCCCTTGACGAACAACGACAGGCGCACGCGCCAATGGCCGAAATTGGGGAAAGAGACGATCGCCCTGTTGCCGATCCTGAGCAGTTCGTCGAGCACCAGTTTCGGGTTGCGGGTCGCCTGCAAGGTCTGCGACAGGACGACGAAGTCAAAACCCTTGTCGGGATAGAATTCGAGATCCTTGTCGGCATCGCCCTGGATGACAGAGAGGCCGCGCGCCACGCATTCGTTGACGCCGCGCTGCGACAGTTCAAGCCCGCGCCCGTCGACCTGTTTGGTTTCCTGCAGCAATTCAAGCAAGGAGCCGTCGCCCGAACCGACGTCGAGGACGCGCGACTGTGGTGGAATGAGGTTGGCGACGACCTCGAGGTCGACGCGCTGGCTGCCGTTGACGCTCATGACGCCACCTCCTGTGTGGCGCATGATCCCGATCCTGAAAGTCTGCAACTTTGCGGGGTCATGCGCTTAGCCCTCTGGCGCGGGCCGCGGAGCCGATGAAGCCGTTGATGGCGGCGAACAGTTCCGGCTCGTCGAGCAGGAAGGCGTCGTGGCCGCGATCGGTCTCGATCTCGACGAAGGATACCGAGGCGCCGGCGGCGTTGAGCGCGTGCACGATGGAGCGGCTCTCCTCGGTCGGAAACAGCCAGTCCGACGTGAACGACACAAGGCAGAAACGGGTCTTGGTGCCGGCAAAGGCATCCGCCAGCCTGCCGCCATGATCGGCGGCGAGGTCGAAATAGTCCATCGACCGCGTCATGTAGAGATAGGAGTTGGCGTCGAATCGGTCGACGAAGGTCATGCCCTGGTGGCGCAGATAGCTTTCGATCTGGAAGTCGGCGTCGAAGCCGAAAGTCAGGTGGTCGCGATCCTGCAGATTGCGGCCGAATTTACGGTGCAGGGCGGCTTCCGAGAGATAGGTGATGTGGGCCGCCATGCGCGCCACCGCCAGGCCCTTTTCCGGGCGCTTGCCATGCTCGAAATATTTGCCACCATGCCAGTCTGGATCGGCCATGACGGCTTGCCGGCCGACCTCGTGGAAGGCGATGTTCTGCGAGGAATGGCGGGCACCCGTGGCGATCGGCAGCGCCGAAAAGACGCGCTCGGGATAGCTCGACGCCCATTCCAGCACCTGCATGCCGCCCATCGAGCCGCCGAGCACGCAGAACAGTTTATCGATGCCGAAATGGTCGATCAGCATCTTCTGCGCGCGCACCATGTCGCGAATGGTGATGACAGGCAGGTCGAGCCCATAGGGCTTGCCGGTGACGGGATTGGTCGAGGCCGGACCGGTGGAGCCCAGGCAACCGCCGATGACGTTGGAGCAGATGACGAAGAAACGGTTGGTGTCGATGATCCTGCCGGGGCCGATCAGCACTTCCCACCAGCCCGGCTTGCCGGTCACCGGGTTGGTGTTGGCGACATGCTGGTCGCCGGTCAGCGCATGGCAGACGAGAATGGCATTGGAGCGGGCATCGTTCAACGTGCCATAGGTCTGGTAGGCGATCTGGAACGGCGACAAAAGCGTGCCGGCGTCGAGCTTGAGTGGCTGGTCGGGCCCGAAGCGCAACACCGGGCTCGACGGTTGGTCGGCCTCGTTGTTGGTCTTTCCTGCACGCAGAGCGGCCATTCACGTACTCACTTGCTGCATCGTGCCCAACGAAAAATCGCTGCCGATGCGTTTTGTCCGGCCGGCCGCGGACAATAAAAAACCGGCATTGCCATTCGCAAAGCCGGTTACGTCACGCAAACGGCCCTTTAGCGAATTGTTTAACGTGGCTGCAAGCCGACCGGCCAAATCACCACGGAACTGTCACCGTCCTTCTAGAACTCGCCCGCCTCGCCGTCAATGCCGGAAGGCTGGGCCGGAGGCTGGGCCGGCTGCTGGCCCCACCGCCGCCTCTCGACATTGCCGGCCATGGCTTGTATTTCCGCTGCAGCCTCCGGATGGAGGCATTTTCGACGGATTTTGCAAAAAATGAACCAGACACCGGATCAGGCACGTCCAACCCCGCGCGCGGGCATCATGGACATAGACGCCTATGTGCCCGGCAAGAGCACGGCGCCGGCCGGTGTCGCCAAGGTCTACAAGCTGTCGTCGAACGAGAACCCGCTCGGTCCGTCACCGAAGGCCATCGAAGCCGCCCGCGACGTCGCCGCCAAACTCGACATCTATCCCGACGGCACCGCCAGGCGGCTACGCGAGGCGATCGCCGAGGTGCATGGCCTCAACGCGCAGAACATCATCTGTTCCAACGGCTCCGACGAAATCCTCGGCCTGTTGGCGCAGACCTATCTGGCGCCAGGCGATGAGGCCATATTCACCGAACACGCCTTCATGGTCTACAAGATCTACATCCAGTCGGCGGGTGCCGCGCCGATCGCGGTCAAGGAGACCGACGAGCGCGCCGACATCGATGCGATGCTGGCCGCCGTCACGCCGAGAACCAAGATCGTGTTCCTCGCCAATCCCAACAATCCAACCGGCACCTATGTGTCGTTCCAGGAGGTGCGTCGCCTGCATGCCGGCCTGCCCAAACATGTGCTGCTGGTGCTCGACGCGGCCTATGCCGAATATGTCCGCCGCAACGATTACGAAGCCGGCATCGAGCTGGTCGGCAGCGCGGAGAACGTGGTGATGACGCGCACCTTCTCCAAGATCGGCCTTGGCGGAGCGCGGATCGGCTGGATGTACGGGCCGATGCACATCGTCGACGCCATCAATCGCGTGCGTGGTCCCTTCAACGTCAATGCGACGGCGATCGAGGCCGGCATCGCCGCGATCCGCGACCGCGCCCATGTCGAGCGCAGCGTGTCGCATAACGAGACCTGGCTCACCTGGCTGAGCGCGGAGATGACCGGGCTTGGGCTGCGGGTGACGCCCAGCGTCGGCAATTTCCTCCTCATTCATTTTCCAGACGACCAGAAGCATTCGGCGGCGGCGGCGGACGATTACCTGACAGCGCGCGGCTACATATTGCGGCGCGTTTCCGGCTACGGCTTTCCCAACGCGCTGCGCATGACCGTTGGCACCGAAGAGGCCAATCGCGGCGTCGTCGCCGCGCTCACGACATTCCTGAAAAGCTAGAACGCCCGAAAGCTCTAACGCCATGACATCACCGATGTTTGAGAAGATCGCGCTGGTCGGCATCGGCCTGATCGGCTCGTCGCTGGCCCGCGTCATCCGCCGCGAGGGCCTTGCCGGCCACGTTGCCATCTCGACCCGCAGCGCGGCGACGCTGGCGCGGGCGCAGGAGCTTGGGCTGGGTGATTCCTATACGACCGACGCCAAGGAAGCGGTCCGCGACGCCGATCTGATCATCGTCTCGGTGCCGGTCGGTTCGTCCGGCGCGGTGGCGCAGGAGATCGCGCCGGCGCTGAAGAAGGGCGCGATCCTCACCGATGTCGGCTCGACCAAGGCCTCGGTCATCGCGCAGATGCAGCCGCATGTGCCTGACGGCGTGTATTTCATTCCCGGCCATCCGCTGGCGGGTACCGAGAAATCCGGACCGGATGCCGGTTTCGCCGACCTGTTCGACAATCGCTGGTGTATCTTCACGCCGCTGCCAGGCACCGATCCGGGCGCTCTGGAAAGGCTGTCGGAATTCTGGCGCCGCTGCGGCGCCAACATCGACACGATGGACCCGCAGCATCACGACATGACGCTCGCCATCGTTTCGCATTTGCCGCACATCATTGCCTACAACATCGTCGGCACCGCCGACGATCTGGAATCGGTGACCAAGACGGAAGTGATCAAATATTCCGCCTCCGGCTTTCGCGACTTCACGCGCCTGGCCGCCTCCGACCCGACCATGTGGCGGGACGTGTGCCTGCACAACAAGGACGCCATCCTCGAAATGCTGGCGCGGTTCTCGGAAGACCTGGCATTCCTGCAGCGGGCGATCCGCTGGGGCGACGGCGACAAGCTGTTCGACCTATTCACCCGCACCCGCGCGGTGCGCCGCTCGATCATCGAGGCGGGCCAGGACATTGATGTGCCCGATTTCGGCCGTCAGGCGATCGAGCACCCGTCGAAGAATTAGGCTGTTTCAGGCCATGTCGCCGCGACCATGGCCAGTGTCTCGGCCCGGTCCGGCGCACCGAGCCTGCCGCCGAAGCGCAGGCACTTGAGCGCGGCGGCGGCACTCGCAAAACGCATGGCCTGTTCGACCGGCATGGCTTCCGCCAGCCCGACGGCAAAGGCGCCGTGAAAGACATCGCCGGCGGCGAGCGTGTCGACCGCCTTGAACCTAGGCGCCGCGACATGGCGGGATGATCCCGCCGCGCGATCGAACCACCACGTGCCCGCCGCGCCGCCGGTGACCGCGACGAGGGCATCGGTGCGGGAGGCGAGGTCAGTGCAGGCGCGCCCCAGGTCCAGCGCCTGGCCGCATATGATGCGGACTGCCGGCTCCGAGGCAACGATGTGAGAAGCCAGCGGCAACAGCCGCTCCAGCACCGCCAGCGGCGCGGTATCGGCGTCGAGAATCGCAGGCCGGCCGGCGGCGCGTGCCGTCTTCAGGGCAAGGGCCGCCGCACCCGGCCAGCGCACGTCGGCCAGCACGGCATCGAATGCCGCGATGTCGGCGAAAGGCAAAGAATCGGGATCGGTCTGCGCCAAGCTGTCATAGAAAGGCACGATGATGCGTTCGCCATGGGCGTCGACCAGGATCGATGCCAGCGCCGAGCGGGCGCCGCTGACGCGGCGCACGTAGCTGCAGTCGACGCCTTCGGCCTCGATCCCGGCAATCAGTTGATCGCCGACCGGATCATCGCCGGCACTTGCCCACAGCGACACGTCGGCGCCCAGGCGATGCGCGGCGCAGGCAGCGCTGGTGGCCATGCCAGAAGCGATCTGGACGCCGTCGGAGGCGATGAATTTTCCCTGATGCGCGGGCAGTGTCTCGACACGCAGGATCGTATCCAGCGTCAGCGCGCCGACACTCAGGAGCCTGGCTGGTCTTGCCATGGCAGCGCTATTGAACCGGCTTGATCTTGCCGAGCGGGATGAAGCCGAGCGAGGCCTTGCCCTTGACCACCTTCAGCGGCATCGATGGTTCGCTGCCAAGCAGCTCCAAAGCGGCAAAACCCTGTTCGACCGCGTTCTTCTGCTCGGGTATGGCGCCGGCAAGGATAGATGCGACAGCCTTCGGATCCTTGATCCTGATCATCAGGTCGGCGTCGACAAGGCCTTCGGCATCGACCGACAACAGCCCGGAAACGGTAACCCTCGCCGTGCCCGACGACAAATTGAGGTTGCGAATATCGACCCTCTGGCCGCGCAGGCTCTTCACCTGCGTTCCGATCAATGCGACGCCGTTCTTCAGCGTGGCATCGCCGCTGGCATCGAGCGCCGGCAGCACGCGCCCGCCGATCGCATCCGGGTCGATCTCCAGATCGGTGAAGCTGCCGACATAGTCGAGATCCACGCCGTTCGGCTGCAACTGGCCGGCTGCCCTGCCGGCGCTGAACAATTCCACCGGATCGGTGTCGTCGGCCGGATCGGTCTGGCCGGACAGGCCCTCCGCCTGCAGCGCAATGCGCCGCGGCAGCGGCCATGACAGTTTCACGTTGGCCTGCAGATTGTCCCAGTCGATCCACAGCGGCACCATGCCGGGGACTGAGGTCCTGAGCGGGCCGCGCAGATCGGCGACCGGCGACAAAGGCTGGATGATCTGGGCGACGGCATTGAAGGAGCCGGCCGAGGCCGCGATGTTCTTGGCATCGTCCTCATACGCCAGATTGTCGCAAGAAACGGCAAAGCTCAGGGGATAGCCGCTGACCTGGAGATTGGCGCAGCCGGCTTGGATGCCGCTCTTGTTGAGCGTGGCAACCGCCTTGTCGGCTTCAGCCCTGACCCTGCTGGCCAGGTAGAACCAGCCGCCGCTGTAGATGGCAAACAGCACAATGACGAACGTCACAAGCCAGAAGAGGCCGCGACGGGACTTTGGTTGGCGTTCGTCACTTGACGTCATGCTTTGGCTCTCATTAACGCATGGGTATTGGCGGACGGACCTTCGATTCCGACAACAGTGGGCAGACAGAGACGAATAGGTAGCCGGGGACGGTTGGAAAAAACACCGGTTTCCGGTGCGGTGTTGCCATTCTTTTTGCAATCAGGCGCGGCGATATGGGCGATTTTTGGGTGTTTGGCTACGGTTCGCTGATCTGGCGGCCGGGTTTCGCGCATATCGAGACACGCCGCGCCCAGCTGCACGGCTACCGCCGCTCGCTCTGCGTCTATTCCTTCGTGCACCGCGGCACGCGCCAGCGGCCCGGATTGGTGCTCGGCCTCGACCATGGCGGCTCCTGCGTCGGCCTGGCTTTCCGTGTGCCCGGGGAATTGCGCGACGAGGTCATCGCCTATCTGCGCGAGCGTGAACTCGTCACATCAGTCTATCTCGAACGCACCCTCAAGGTCCGGCTCGACGGCGGCGGTACGGTCGAAGCCGTGGCCTACATCGTCGACCGCAAACATGAGCAATATGCCGGCGCGCTGGACACGGCGGACGCGGCGGCGGTGGTGCGCGGCGCGGTCGGCCAATCCGGTAACAATGAGGATTATGTTCTCAGCACACTGAAGCATCTTGAAGCACTTGGCATCCGCGACCATTGGCTGGAGGAGGTGGCGCGGGGGATAGCGCCTTTGTGAAGCGCTGGCTCTGCGGAAAAAGCGACCAGGCCTTTGATCTCGGCGAGGCAAGACCTAGGTTAGGTTCCGAACCCAGCCAGCGGGCGGCGTCCGCCCGGTCTTAATCATCACGGAGATTCGTCTTGCAGAAACGCCGTCTCGGTCGCACCGACCTGTCCATCGCGCCGCTGGTTCTGGGCGGCAACGTCTTCGGCTGGACCGCCGACGAGAAGACCTCGTTCGACCTGCTTGATCGCTTCGTCGGCGGCGGACTCAACGCGATCGATACCGCGGACGCCTATTCGCGCTGGGTGCCGGGCAACCAGGGCGGTGAATCGGAAACCATCATCGGCAAATGGATGAAGGATCGTGGCAACCGCGACAAGGTCGTGGTGATCACCAAGGTCGGCTCGGATATGGGGCAGGGCCACAAGGATCTGTCCGCCGCCTATATCGAGAAGGCTGTCGAAGCCTCGCTGAAGCGGCTGCAAACCGATGTCATCGACCTCTATCTGTCACATTGGCCGGATCCGGCCACGCCCTACGAGGAAACCCTTGGCGCCTACGAGAAGCTGCTTGCCAAGGGCAAGGTCCGCCATGTCGGCTGCTCGAACCTCGACGCCGGCCAGTTGCGCGCCGCACTCGATGTGGCGAGCCTGCGCAGCCTGCCGCGCTACGAAGTGCTGCAGCCGGAATACAATCTCTACGATCGGTCCTCCTTCGACGGGCCGTTGCGCGATCTGTGCGTGGCCGAGGATATCGGCGTCATCACCTATTTCAGCCTGGCCAAGGGATTCCTAAGCGGCAAATACCGCAGCGAAGCCGATCTTGGCCAAAGCGAGCGCGGCGAAGATGTCGGCAGTTATCTAAACCCGAGGGGCATGCGCATTCTTGCCGCCCTGGACGCGGTATCGGCCAGGCATTCCGCGAAGCAGGCGGAAGTCGCCCTTGCCTGGGTTATCGCGCGGCCAGGCGTTACCGCACCGATCGCCAGCGCCACCAAGCCGAGCCAGATGGACAGTTTGATCAAGGCTGCGTCGCTGAAATTGACCGCCGGTGACATGGCCGAGCTCGACAAGGCGAGTGGCTGAAGCTTCCAGCCGCTCTCCACGCACGAACGTCCAAGACCACGCTCCTGTCCTGCCATAGCGTCCTGTGCTCGTGGCAAGACAGAGAGCGCAATGACGGAGCCGCTTCTTTCGCAACCGGAGTTTTGGCGACCGCTGCTCGCTCTGGTGCTTGCAGCGACCGTCGTCATGGGCAGCCCGGGGCCGGCAACGATAAGCGTTACCGCTGTTGGCGCGGCCTTCGGCCTGCGCGATTCGCTGCGCTATGCCTGCGGGATCGTGCTGGGCACGGTCGCCGTGCTGCTGGTCGTGGCGACAGGGGTCACGGCGGCGCTATCCTCGATGCCGAGGCTGGCGCCGGTGCTGGTTGTCGCGTCCGCCGCCTACATCCTCTATCTCGCCTTCAAGATTGCCACCGCACCGCCGCTGGCGGCACGCGCGGCCGAGGCTTCACGCCCGACATGGCTGGCCGGTTTTCTGCTGGCTGTCGCCAACCCCAAAGCCTACGTGGCGATCGCCGCTGTCTTTGCCGGCGCCTCGTCGAAGCAGGGTGCGGCAGAGCTTGGTCCATGGCTGAAGCTGGCGGTTCTGGCAGGGATGATCGTTGTCATCCACGCAGTGTGGCTTCTCGCCGGTGCGGCGTTCGCGCGCTTCCTGCGCAAGCCCGTTACTTCCCGGATCATCAACCTGGTTTTTGCCGCCACGCTGGTGCTGACCACGGTGCTGGCTGTTTACGGCTGATTGCCCGGCCGGACGGCCTTCACGGCTTCGCGCCGAGCTCCCGCAGCCGCTTCACCGCCGTTGGCGGCAGGGCCGGCGGGTTGGGTGCGCGCGATGCCTCGACGAGAAGCTGATCGCAGGCGGCTTCCGTCTCGCCGATCAGCCGCGCCATGAACTCGTCCTTGCCGAGGCCCGGCGGAATCGGCGGCAGGAAACGCGCCTTGATGGTGCCGGGATAGCGCAGGAACTTGCGGCGCGGCCAATAGAGGCCGGCGACATGGGCGACCGGCACCACCGGAACGCCAAGCTGCGCGTAGATTTCGACGATGCCGTATTTGTAGGCCGGCTCGTCGCCCGGCGCCCGGCGCGTGCCCTCGGGATAGATGATCAGCTGGCGCGGATTACGTGCCATCTCTTCCTTGGTCGCCGCGACCACCGCCTTCAGGGCCTTGGAGCGGCTGCCGCGATCGACCGGGATCATGCGCATCTTCATGATGTACCAGCCGAAGAACGGGATCCAGGTCAACTCGCGCTTGAGGATGTAGAGCGGGTCCCGGAGGAAAGGAAAGAAGGCGATGGCGTCCCAGAACGACTGGTGCTTGGGCGCCAGGATGAAGGAGCCCTCGGGCAGGTGTTCCTGCCCGGTGATGTCGTTCTTCGTTCCGGCGATCTTGTCATAGAGCCACATGCAGCTGCGCGACCAGAATTTCGGCACGAACCAGGCGCGGTGGCGGGGCGACAGGAAATAGTATGGGGTCCAGAGGATCATCTGGACGATCAGATTGACGTAGAAGACGAAGTTGAACGCCAGCGATCTGACATAGAGCATGGGGGAGGTCCGGTGAGGAGGTGTGCGTTGGTTACACCAAGCAGCGGCAAAAAGGAAACAGGGCGATGCGGCTCATTACTACCAGGTCGCCTGCGCCAGACGTTCCCTGAGGCGTGGGGCGGCAAAGTCGAGGAAGGCGCGCAGTTTCACCGGCAGCCGGCCCTGGCCGGCATGCACCAGGTTTACCGGCCATGGCTCTGGCTCGAAATCCCTGAGCACAGGCCGCAACGTTCCTGAGCGTACAGCGGCAACGATCTGGTAGGAAAGCACGCGCGTCATCCCGACACCGGCAATAGCGGCATCGATCGCCGCCTCCGCGGTGTTGACCCGGAGCCTTGAGCCGACCGGGACAGGAACGTCAGCTTTTTCCACCGCGAAGGTCCAAGTGGCGAGTGAGCCGAGGCCCTCGAAGGTGATGCAGCTGTGCGTCTCGAGATCGCCTGGGGTCTTCGGCGTGCCATGCTCGGCCAGATAGGCGGGGCTCGCGCAGACAACATGACGGATAGAACCGAGACCGATGGCGACCATGCGCGAGTCCGGCAGCCGGCCTATGCGGATGGCGAGGTCGATATGGTCCTCGGCCAACTGGGCTATCCTGTCGCCAAGCGTCAGGCGGATGTCCACTTGCGGGTAGGCGGCGAGGAACGCGGTGACGATCGGCAGCACGTGATGTCGGCCGAAGACGATCGGCGCGGTGATGATCAGTTCGCCGGTCGGGGCGCTGTATTCGCCGCCGGCGACGCGTTCGGCCTCGCCGACGTCGTCGAGAATGCGGCGGCAGGCGGCAAGGTAGGCGTCGCCCGCGTCGGTCAGTGTCAGCCGGCGTGTCGAGCGGTTCAGCAGACGTGTCTGGAGATGCCGTTCCAGATCCGAGACCTTGCGGCTGACGGTCGCAAGCGGAACGCCCGAACGGCGTGCGGCGGCGGAAAGGCTACCGGCCTCCACCGTCGCGACGAAAAGGGACATGGCCTCGAGGCGATCCATCATTTCTTCCAGAAATTGGAAGGATTGATTGCAAATATGCCATCTACATCCGGCAAGTGGAAGAGTGCAAATAAGCGGTGTGACCAATAGGGAAATCGCAATGCCGCGCATCACCACGCCATCGTCCATCGCCGCTGCGCCCGCAACAACGCAACCCGTGCTGCAGGCCGTCGAGAAGCAGCTCGGCGTCGTGCCGAACCTGTTTCGCATGATCGCCAACAGTCCAGCCGCGCTCGAAGGCTATCTCGGCATGTCGGGGGCGTTGGCCAAGGGCCGGTTGTCCGCGCCGACACGTGAGCGCATTGCGCTGGCGGTCGCCGAGATCAATGGCTGCAGCTACTGCCTGTCCGCACACACCTACCTTGGCAAGAACCTCGCCCGGCTCGACGATGCCGAGATGCTCGCCAACCGCCACGGTGGCTCCACGGACCCCAAGGCGGCCGCGGCGGTGCGTTTTGCCGCCAGGGTTGCGCTTAGTCGCGGCCATGTCGGCGACGAGGATCTCTCCGCCGTCAGGCTGGCAGGCTACGACGATGGAGAGATCATCGAGATCGTCCAGCATGTCGCCCTGAACGTCTGGACCAACTATATCAATGAAGTTGCCCAGACCGAGATCGATTTTCCGGTTGTTTCTGTCCGCGATGCTGCCTGAATCCGGAAAGGGCTGGCGGTGTCCGCCGGTCCCCACCCTTCATGCCGCAGAGGATTCCCATGTCTGAAAGCCGCCCGCCGCTTCCGCCCTTCACCGCCGAAACAGCCGCGCAGAAGGCACGCATGGCCGAGGATGCGTGGAACTCGCGCGATCCGGCAAGGGTCGCGCTTGCCTATACGACCGACAGCCGCTGGCGCAACCGCTCTGAGTTCCTGCAAGGCCGCGATGCCATCCAGGCTTTCCTGACGCGCAAATGGAGCCGCGAGCTCGACTATCGACTGATCAAGGAAGTCTGGGCTTTCCACGGCAACCGCATCGCCGTGCGCTTCGCCTATGAATGGCACGACGACAGCGGTTCATGGTTCCGCAGCTACGGCAACGAGAACTGGGAGTTCGACGAGCACGGGCTGATGCGCCTGCGCATCGCGAGCATCAACGATCTGCCGATCGCGGAAGCCGACCGTAAATATCACTGGCCGCTCGGGCGCCGCCCGGATGACCACCCAACATTGTCGGAGCTCGGGCTTTAGAGCAATTCCGGGAAAAGTGCGAAACGGTTTCCCACCAGGAATTGCGCCAATTGCCGCAAGCCCCGCCATACGCAAGGAGGCTTTCGATGAACGCACATGCTTTTGCCAGCGACGTCGCCTTCACGCCGACCGTCAAGGCGATCCAGACGCGCAAGGGCTCGCGCCAGTCCTATTCCCGCGTCGAGGAGCGCGGTGGCTGGAAATCGGTGATCACGCCGGACCTGGCCGCCTTCATCGAGATGCAGACGAGCGTCTTCCTGTCGACGGCCAATGGCGATGGCCAGCCCTATATCCAGCATCGCGGCGGGCCGGCCGGCTTTCTCAAGGTGCTCGACGAAAAGACAATCGGCTTCGCGGATTTTTCCGGCAACAGGCAGTTCATCACGCAGGGCAACCTGGCCGACAACCCGCGCGCCTTCCTGTTCCTGATCGACTATATGCTGCGCCAGCGCATCAAGATCTGGGGTACGGCGCGCGTCATGGAAGACGACGCCGAGTTGATGGCCAAGCTGATGCCGCAGGATTACAAGGCGCGTCCCGAGCAGGTCATCCTGTTCACCGTCTCGGCCTGGGATGCCAACTGCCCGCAACATATTCCGCAGCGTTTCGAGGCCGCCGATGTCGCGGCGGCGCTTGGTGAACGCGACAGGCGTATCCAGCACCTCGAGCAGGAGATCGCGCGCCTGAAGCAGGCTTCGACGGGGATAGACAAGGAATGATGGTACGGCCGAAGGGTCAGCCGCCGGCGGCGGTCTCGGCCAGTGCGATGCCGTCCGGGGTCGGTTTCACCGGTACGATGCCACGCGCCAGCGCCAGCAGATATTTGTTGTACTCGGTGAACAGCACGCGCAAGGCCTGCGGCTTGGTCAGCCAGCCACCATTGTCGAGGTTGGAATTGACCACCGGATAGGGTTCCAGCTTGGCGCCATGCAGAAGCCGGCTCATTTCAAGCAGGCTGCGCGGCATGTGGTAGTTGTTGGTGACGAGGATCACCGTGTTGTAGGCGTGGCTTTCCACCCATTTTGCGCTTTCCTCGGCATTGCCGATCGTGTCGAGCGCGGCGCGGTCGATGTCGACGCAGCAGGAAAACAGCTTCTTGTCGCCGCCGGTCGCTACCTGGAGTTGGCGCCGGCTGGCCGAAGGATGCACGCCACTGATCAACAGGCGCTCGCCTTTGCCGGAGGCCAGCAGCTCCATCGCGGCATCGAGACGGGACTGGCCGCCGGTGAGCACGATGATGGCGTCGGCCTTGGCCGGATTGGCTGGCGTGGTCAGATGGCTGACCTTGTTGGCGAACCAGCCGAAGCCGCCGGCAAACAACAATGCGAGGACGAGAAGAGAGAGCGCGGATATCCGAAACGCGGTCTTTAAACGGCTAATCCGGCCGTGGTCTCGCAAACGAGCAACCACCACTGGCATCTGTCCAGCCGTCCCGGTCGAATCCCGCACGTCCATGGCCATATGGTTAATCCTGAAATGCGGCCTTTGGTAGGTAAAAGACGCACTTTGCGTTACGCCGTTTCTCCATCCGTGATCACCTTGCTTTCGACCTCGCCAAAGCATGCTTGCTTCTCACGCGTCGGGTTGGCGAACGTCGATATCGCTGAGATAGGCGACGACGGTGGCATGCGAGGTTGCCGCCGTCAGCGCGCCGATCACCAGCACCATGAGGACGACGCCGAGATAACCCGCGGAGCCGATGGCGAAATTGCCGAACAAGGCGGTTGCCTGGTCGGCCTGCGGCGTAGCCATGTTGCGCGACGACCACCAGGAAAAGACGATGAAGACAAGCACCGCCGCCGCGCCGCCGGCGGCCGCGCCCTTCATGCCGGTGACCAGGAAATGCCGGCGGAATTCGCGCGCGATGAAGCGCGCCTCTGCGCCGACGAAATGCAGCACCTCGATGATGTGGCCGTTGCCGGCCATGGCGCCGCGCGTGGCAAACACCACCGTCAGCACGGTCGCCGACAGCATCAGCGCCAGCACGGCGATGCCGATGGTCACCGTGGTGCGCGCCATCGCCACCAGCCGGTCGACCCAGGTTCGGTGATCGTCGAGCGAAGCGCTTGGCAGCTTCGGCGTGATCGCGGCGCGCATGGCGGCGAAGTCGGGTGGGCTGTTCTCGTCGATTGTGACGATGATCAGGCGCGGCACTGGCAGGTCGTCGATGTTGAGGCCCGAACCCAGCCACGGCTCCAGCAGCCTGGCGGTCGCCTCGCGATCGATGATTCTTGTCGACTTCACGCCGGGGAATTCGCTGGCGATCTGCGAAGCCTGGGTGAGGGCGGCCTCCATGTCGAGGCCGTCGACCGGCTTGATCTGGATCGTCGCCTCGCGAGAGATCTGGTTTTCCCAGACCGAGGCGGTGTCGCGCACCAGCGTCACCGCGCCGAAGGTCAGGCAGGACAGGAAGGTCATGATGGCGATGACCAGGACCAGTGCCCGGCCGGCTATGTTCTGCGCCGGCACGATCGGCGCCATCCGGCGCTGGGCACGCGGCCGCACCGCGGTTGCCTCGGCGTCCTGCTCCTGCTCTTCGAAATGTTCAGCGGACAGGTCAGTCATAGATATCCAGCCTTCCGCCGGCCAGGATCATGCGGCGCGCGTCGACCTGCTCCATCAGGCCAAGGTCATGGGTGGCGATCACCACGGCGGTGCCGAGACGATTGAGCTCGATGAACAGCCGCAGCAGCCGCCGCGCCAGCGGGGGATCGACATTGCCGGTCGGCTCGTCGGCCAGCAGGATCTCGGGCTGCTCGATCAGTGCCCGCGCGATCGCGGCGCGCTGCTTCTCGCCGCCCGACAGGACCGGTGGCAGCACATGCATGCGCTCGCCCAGCCCCACCCATTTCAACAGCTCGGTGACATCGGTGCGGTAGCTCGCCTCCTCGCGCCCGCGCACGCGCAACGGCAGTGCGACGTTCTCATAAGTGGTCATGTGGTCGAGCAGGCGAAAATCCTGGAACACCACGCCGATGCGGCGTCGCAGGTGCGGCAGTTCGGTGCGCGAGATGCGCGAGCGGTCCTTGCCGAAGATGGTGATCAGGCCGCGTGTCGGCTTCAGCGACATGAACAGAAGGCGCAGCAAGGTCGTCTTGCCGGCGCCCGAAGGCCCGCTCAGGAACTGGAAGGAGCGCTCCGGTATATGCAAGGAAATGTCACGGAGGATTTCCGGACCCATGCCATAGCGGAGGCCGACATTTTCGAAGCGAATCAATTTCGACGACCTGAAGTTCCGGGTTGCGGCGAGCCATCCCGTTCTGGGAAAAGACCATCGGCCGGCATGGTTAACCGGCGGTTAATTCCTGTGCTGTTTCGGCGCTTCACGAGGGCTCCGGTGGGGAAGCGTTAACCATTTATGTTTACGCAAAAGAAACGAAAAGCGAACACGCGCAATAACGGGGCCATGATGGCTGACGAACGAACCGCGCGCCCGGTTTCCGGCGAAATCATGACCGATGCCCCGGCAATTGCCGTGGCGGACCGGATCGTGCGCGATCCGGCGGCTGATATCGTCGATGCGGACTATGAGGTGATGCCGCGCTTTGTCCCCACCGTGGAAAGCGTTTCAGCGCCGCCGCGCCTGATCGTCACGCCGTCCATCGAGGGCATGGACATGCTGCGCAAGCCGGAAGCGCCGGCGGAACGGCCGCCGGCCGCCCGCGGCGGGCCGGTCTTCTGGATCGCCGGCATCGGTGCCGCCCTTGCCGCCTTCTGGGTCTCCGGCGGACACGCGCTGGTACGCCAGGCACCATTCCCGTCTGGCGCGCCGGCGTCGGCGCTGACCATTTCAGGCGTCACCTCACGCGTCGATGCCTCGGGAGCCAATCCGGTGCTGTTCGTCGATGGCGAGGCCGCCAATGACGGAGAGGGGCCGGCGACAATGCCGCCGCTTGAAATCCGCGTGACGGGCAATGATGGGCGCACAACCCGCTATACGTTGGGGACATCCGGCCATTCGCTGGCATCGGGCGAAAGATTCGGCTTTGCCAGCCGGCTCGACGTGCCTAAGAACGGCGTAAGAACCGTTTTGGTTACTTTCGCAGAATAGGCGATCACCGGGGAAGACCACCAATGCCCATCGTACGCGACAAGGACATCGAAGTCCTGTTTTCGGCGTCGGCGATCGCGCGGCGCAATCTGGAACTCGCCAAGGAGATCGCCGGGCACGACTATCACGATCTGCTGGTGATTTCGGTGCTGAAGGGGTCGTTCATCTTCGCCGCCGACCTGATCCGCGCCATGCATGATGTCGGCCTGTCGCCAGAGGTCGAGTTCATCTTCATTTCCAGCTATGGCGCCGGCACCACCAGCGGCGAGGTGAGGGTGCTGCGCGACATCGACAATGAAGTCGCCGGCCGCGACGTGCTGCTGATCGACGATATTCTCGAATCGGGCAAGACGCTGACCTTCACCCGCGACCTGATGCTGTCGCGTGGGGCCAAGAGCTGTGCCATCGCCGTGCTGCTCGACAAGCGCATGCGCCGCCAGACCGCGCTCACCGCCGACTATGTCGGCTTCGACTGCCCCGACTACTTCGTCGTCGGCTACGGCATGGATGTCGCGCACGCCTTCCGTGAATTGCCGTTTGTCGGTGTTGTGAAAGGCGATGCGTGAGGCGAGCGCCTCGCGGCGGAGAATTCTGAAAAAGACCTTAACGGCGTCAGGAAAATTAGCCCCTGTCGAGCGCCGGGGCTTTCAGGAAAAGTCAACTTTTGCCCGCCAAATATGCCGGCCATGGCAAAGCTTCTGATCGTCGAGGACGATGAATCCGTCCGCACCCTCGCAGCCCGCGCACTCGAACGCGCCGGCCACGCAATCGATATCGCGGCGGACGGCGCTCAAGGCCTGGCGCTGATACGCGCCGCGCATGGTGGCTACGATCTCGTCGTCTCCGACATCCGCATGCCGGAGATGGACGGCATCGAGATGGCGATCGCGGCGGCTGCCCTCTTCCCGGCGATGAAGATCATGCTGATGACCGGCTACGCCGACCAGCGCGAGCGCGCCGAGGAGTTGAACGGCATCATCCTCGACGTCGTGCAAAAGCCCTTCACTCTGGCCGAAATCCGCTCGCGCGTCGAACGGGCGCTGATCTGCTTCGCCTGATCAGACCGGATCGGCGGTTGCCAGCCCGGGTGCTTGGCTCTTGCGCCGCTCTGTCTTGAGCGCCAGCAGGCCGGCGCCGATGATGAGGGCCGCACCGATCACGGTCGTCGACCTGGGCACCTCGGCGAAGAACAGAAAGCCCCAGAGCGGCGACCATAGAATGCCGGTGTATTCGAAGGTGGCGACCCGATTGGCCGGTGCCAGCCTGTAGCCTTGCGATAGAAGGATCATGCCGGCGGAGGCGACGAAGCCGCAGGCGGCCATCTTGAGGAAATCCGGTAGCGTCGGCCATATCCACGGCCGCACCAGGAACTCAAGGCTCGGGTGGACGGCGTGGGTTATGCCGGCCAGGTGGAATGTGCCGGCAACCACGGCCGCACCGACGAGATAGGCGCCATTCTGGTAGAAGGCCATGACCGTGGACGATTCGGTATCGCCGATCTTGCGCGCCATCAACTGCGAGAACCCATAGAGCGCCGCCGAACCCAGCGACAGCAGCGCCGCCCAGTCGAACAGTCCCGCGCCTGGGCGCACCATCACGATGACGCCAAGCAGTCCGATCAGCACCGTCGCCAGCGTCCGCCAGGACACGCGTTCGCCAAGGTAAGGTCCGGCCAGCGCCATGATGAACAGCGGCGCCATGAAATAAAGCGCCACGGCGTCAGCCAGCGGCAGCGCGGCGATAGCCAGATAATACACCGTGTAGGAGGTGAACTGGATGAAGGCGCGGATCGTCAGCAGGCCGAACCGCTTCGACAGGATTGCCGGCAGCCCGACATCGGCGTGGACGAGGATGATCAGGATGGGCAAGGCGACGATCGAGCGGATCGCCATCACTTCGGTCACCGGATAGGAGCTCGACACGGCTTTGACGAGCGGGTCCTGCAGCGAAAAAACCAGCACGCCCAGGCACAGGCTCAGGATGCCGCGCACCATCCTATTCTGCATCTGGTTTCCGGCTCCTGCGCGTATGGTCCGAAGCTGTCGCCTGCGGAGTAAAAAGAACCCGCCACCGTTTCGGGTAGCGGGCACGAGTGAGGACTCTTTGATTGGTCCGCGGCCGATTTCGCGACCGCTTATCCAATGGGTATGGCGACTATCATCCGGCGTTTGACATGTTGCAAACGAATTGGAATGATATCAGCAATCAAATTTTCTTATGATGGAAATCATGCGCCCGACCCTCGACAGCGATCTCCTGCGCACCTTTGTCGCCATCGCCGAGGCCGGCAATTTCACCAGGGCGGCCGAGCAGGCCGGCCGCACCCAGTCGGCCGTGTCGATGCAGATGAAGAAGCTCGAAGAACTGATCGGCGACAGCCTGTTCGAGCGCGGCTCGCGCGGCGTCGCGCTGACGCGGCGCGGCGGCGAACTCATCGTCAACGCCCGCCGCATCGTCTCGCTGCTCGACGAAACGGCGGCGTCGATGGCGGCCGCGCCGCTCGGCGGACCGGTGCGCATCGGCATTCCGGAGGAATATGGCCACGCCATCCTGTCGCGCGCGCTCGGCGCATTTTCGAAACGCCACACCAAGGTCGAGGTCACCGTGCGCTACGCGCATTCGGAGGCGCAGCTGGCGGCGCTCGCCGCCGGCGAACTCGATCTGTGCGTGGTGTTCGAATGGCAGGACCCGGCCGGCGGTGAAGTGCTGATGCACGACCCGACCGTCTGGGTGACGTCGGCCGTGCATCACATGCACGAGGAAAGGCCGGTGCCGATCGCGCTCTACAACCGGGTCAGCTGGTGCAAGGACTTCGCCATCAAGTCGCTGGAGCAGCGCGGGCTTGCCTATCGTGTCGCCTATACCAGCGACACAACAGGCGGCCTGAAGCTTGCCGTCACCTCGGGACTGGCGATCGCGCCGATATCGCGCAGCAACATTCCCGACGGCTGCCGCGAACTGACGTCAGCCGATGGATTCGGCGACATCGATTCCTCCAATGTGGTGATGCATCGCAACTCGAATGCATCGGGCGAGGCCATCGACGGCATGCAGGAGGCGATCCGCGAAGCGTTCGTCAACCGGCAAGGTCAGTCTCTTACATCCTCATAGAAGGTCAGGCGGTTGCCGAACGGATCGTTGACGGTGACCTCCTTCGTCTTCCAAGGGGTCTCCTCCAACCCCGGCCTGGCAAAGCGGTATTTTCTTTCGGTCAACTCGCGGTGGAGCCCGGCGATGTCGGCTGTCTCGATCCGGATGTGAGAGCCCGGCGCGCCGTCGCCATGATGTTCGCTCAGATGCAAGACACAGCCGTCGCGGTAAACGCCTGTGTAAAGCGGCGTGTTGTCTTCGAAGCGGTTTTCGAACTGCACTTCGAAACCAAGAAAACCGACGTAGAATTCATGCGCCTTGGCCACATCGAAGATGCGCAGGATGGGCGTGACAGTACCGAGCTTCGGCATGGTGTTGCGACCGTTCGGGCGGGATTTGGGGGCGGCGGTTCCTATTTCAGCTCGAGCAGCCGTTCCAGATAGCTGCGCTCGATATCGGGGCTGAGCGCGTTGCCGAGCCGCTTGCGGATCGCTTCCAGGATCTGGCGGGCGCGCTGGACGTCGATCTCGTCGGGCACCTTCACCGAATCGCCGAAATCGGGACCCTGGCTGGCGCGCGGCCGGCCGAGCGGGTCGCGGTCGGCGTTCTGCTGGCGGCCGCCTTCCTGGCTGCCGCCCTGGTCGCCCTGCATGGCTTGCATCTGCTTCATCATGTCCTTGGCGCCCTTGCGCAGCGCCTCGAGTGCCCGGCCCTGGTGACCGACCGCTTCGTCGCCCTGGCCCTCGCCAAGCGCCTGCTCGGCGCTGCCCATGGACTTGCCTGCCTCGCCAAATCCTTCATTGGGCTCCATGCCCATGCCTTCGAGCCCCTTCTTCAACTTGTCGAGATCGCTTTTCAGCTGGCCCTGGCCTTCCTGCAACTGCTTGAGCGCATCGGCGAATTCCTGCGGGGTCATCGGTTTTTGCTGGCCATTCTCGCCGGGCTTGTCGTTTTGACCTTGCTCACTGTTCTGACCAAGCTGTTCGTCGCGGTTCTGCCCGCGCTGGCGTTCACCGCGCTGCATCTGGTCCATGCGGAAGGTGTCGTTCATCATCTCCTGCTGGCGCCGCAGGATATCGCCGAGCTTGTCCATCTGCTGGCGCATCTGGCTGTCCTGCTCGCCGCCCTGCTGCTGACGGCCGGCCTGGAGATTGTTCATCATGTCCTGCAGTTGCGACAGCAATTGCTGTGCCTTGTCGCGGTCGCCCGACTTCGCCAGGTTCTCGATCTGGTCCATCATGCGGTCGATGTCGCTCTGGCGCAGTTCCTGGCCGTTCTGCTGCATCTGCGGCGCGTTCGGGTTCTGCTTGGCGCGTTCGGCGAATTCCTGCAGGAACTGGTTCATCGCCTCGCGCAGTTCCTTCATCGCCTTTTCGATTTCCTGGTCGCTGGCACCGTTCTTGATGGCGTCCTGCAGCGCCTGCTGCGCCTGGCGCAGCCGCTTCTCGGCCGCCGAGAGATTGCCCTCCTCGATGCCAAGCGCGATTTCCCAGAGATAGCCGACCTCGCCGCGCAGCTGGTCGTCGTTCCCGGCCAGCTTCAGCCGGCTGCGCGCGCTCATGATGGCGAGGTAGTGGGACATGTTGTCGAACGTGTCTTCCGGCCGCAGCGTGATGGCGTCGATCAGGTCGAGCACGCGCGGCTTGGCATTGGCGTCGAGCGCCAGCAGGCGCCGCTGTTCGATCACCGCACGCGCCAGCGGGTTGGCGAACGGGCGCTCGGGCATAACAAGCGTCTTGGTCTCGCTGGACGCGGTGTGTCCGGCATCGTCGGTGGCGACCAGCGTCAGCTTGATGCTGCTGCCGGCCCAGACATGTTCGGTCAGGTCTTTCGTTGTCTTGGCGGCATTCGACTTGCCGCCGCGGCGCGGCAGCGTCAGCGGCATTTCCGGCGGGCCGTAGAGGGCATGCGCATCCGGCGCCTGCGGGTCGGCCAGCGCGAACACCGCCTTGGCGGTGGCGGCGCCATAGTCGTCGTCGATCTGATAGTTGAGTTCGAAGGCGCCATTGGCGGCGCGCTTTGGCTCGCCGACGAAGCGGATCTGCGGCGGCTTGTCCGGGATCACCGCGAAGGCCCAGCGGCCAAGCTGATCCTCGCCCGATTTCAGCGTCAGCGTGCCGTCGCCGGTCAGCTTGTTGGTGAACTGGCGCACTCTTGAAGTTGAGCTGGGCGACGGCGCCGCCGGGGTTGCGGCAGGCTTGGCCGTCGCGGCGGCCGGGTCGATGGCGCGCGAATTGCCGTCCTTGTCGGCATAGGCAAGTGTTTCTTCGCCCGAGCCGCCGGTGACGCGCAAGGAGACGTCGCTACCTTCGGGCACATGAAACGTCGGTGTCGCCTGGTTGGCGTCGGCGGTCAGGAAGACCGGCGGCTTGCCAGTGTAGGCCGGCGGCGTCACCCATGCATCGATGCGCGGCGGCACGGCATCATGCGCACCATGGGCGCTGAAGCCGTCGGCTATCCTGCCGCCGGTCGGCCCGAAGGAGAAGGCAAAGGCGGTGACGAGCAGCAGTGCCGCCACGGCGCGCAGCCCCCAGGGGTCGCGCTCCGGCACGCGCGTGCGGGGCAGGTCGGCGCCGAGGCTGTCGAGCCTTGCTGCCATGCGCTTCTGATGTTCGCGCCACAGCGCCTGCGAGAAGCTGCTCTCCCGGCCGCTCGGCCGGTCGGTCTGCACCAGCACGGGGCTGTGCAGCAGCCTGTTTGCAGCCTCGATGCGGCGATCGACCTCGGCGGCCGAGGGCATGCGGAAGAAGCGCAGCGGATAGAGCGCAGCCAGCCCTGCCAGGCCGAATGCCGCGACGAGGCCGATGCGCGCGATATCCGGCAGCCGGGAGAAGATGCCGAACCAGGACATGCTCAGGAACAGGCTGGCGACAACAAGCAGCGGAAGCAGCAGCGGCCAGCCGCGCTCGACCATCATCGAGACCCGTGTCGCCAGCCGGCTCAAGGCCAGGCGCCCGGCCAGGCCGCGGTCGTTGCTGAAGGTGGGTCGTTCGGTCATCGGCCCTTCCTGGAGCCTGTTCCATCCCGAAAGAAACGGGGCGGGGCTCATCTCTTTGAGCATGATCCGTTTTCGGGATCATGTCGTGGGGCGGGGCAGGATAGCCCAAGCCCCACGACTCGAAGAATACCAGCAAACACGGCAAAGGCGAGGCAGTTCGAAAAAACGTGAACCCGGCCGAAACGGCTGCAATCAGAAATTGGCGGGGTTTGCGTTGGCGCCGCAGACCAGCACGGCGACCCGTTCGCCCGGCGCCGGCGCATAGCGGCCGGACAACACCGCGGCGAAGGCTGCCGCCCCGCCCGGCTCGGAAATGATGCGCACGCTGTTCCACAGTGCCTTTTGGGCAGCAATGATATCGTCGTCGCTGACCAGGATGGAACGTTCGACGAAGGCTTCGGCGATCGGGAACATCATTTCGCCGACGCGCTTCGGCGCCAGCGAATCGGCGGCGATGCCTTCGGCCGGCGCATCGACTGGATGGCCGGCCTCGAAGGCGCGATGAAGCGTCGGCGCACCCTCGGGCTCGACGGCGACGATGCGGATGCGGCCTGCATACCAGGCGGCGATGCCTCCGATCAGGCCGCCGCCGCCGACGGCGACCAGCAACGTGTCGATCTCAGGCAGGTCCGCCTCGATTTCGAGACCGAGCGTGCCCTGGCCGACGAGCGTTTCCTCCTGGTTGAAGGCATGGATCTGCAAGGCGCCGGTTTCCTCGGCGAAACGTTCGCTGGCGGCCAGCGCTTCCGCATAGCGTGCGCCGCCGACGACAAGGTCGGCGCCATAGGCGCGAATGCGGTCGAGCTTGGCTTGCGGACTCACTTCGGGAACGAAGATTGTCGCCTTGTGGCCGAGCCGCATGGCGGCATAGGCGACGGCGGCACCATGATTGCCGCCCGATGCCGCGACGACACCGGCCGCCGGCACCCGCCGCTCAAGCAGATTGGTGAAAGCGCCGCGCGCCTTGAACGAGCCGGAATGCTGCAGGCATTCGAGCTTGAGGTCGATGGCCTGCGGCGGCCGGTCGAAGTCGGCCATGTCGACGCGCAGCACCGGCGTGTGGCGCACATAGGGGCGGATGCGCGGTTCCATCGCGGCAATGCGTTCGCGGGTGACGGTATTGCCTTGCGCCATGACTTGCTCCTCGTTGTGAGATTCCGCCTTATGCGAGCCAATCGGGGACCGAATCCAGCCCGATCAGGTCGTCATAGGTCAGGCGCGGACGCACGACGTGGAAGCGGTCGCCATCGACCAGCACCTCGGGCACCAGCAGGCGGGTGTTGTAGGTGCCGGCCTGCACGGCGCCATAGGCGCCGGCCGTGGAAACAGCGATGAGATCGCCGGCCTTCAGCCTGGGCAGGTCGCGATCGAGCCCGAGATAGTCACCGGTCTCGCAGACCTGGCCGACAACATCGACCATCATGCGCGGCGTATCGGCCGGCGGCTGCACGACCGGCCTGATGTCGTGGAAGGCATCGTAGAGCGTCGGCCGTATCAAATCGTTCATGGCGGCGTCGACGACGAGGAAATTCTTCGCGTCCCCTTCCTTCACGAAGATCACTTCCGAGACGAGGATGCCGGCATTGCCAACGATCAACCGGCCCGGCTCGAACATCACCTTCAAACCGAGCTTTGTGACATGCTTCCTGACGATCTGGGCATAGGCGTCGGGAAGGGGCGGCGGGTTGTTGTCGACGCGGTAGGGGATGCCCAGCCCACCGCCGAGATCGACGTGCTCGATCGAATGGCCATCGGCGCGCAGCGCGCCGACCAGGTCGACAAGCAGGGCGAAGGCGTCATCGAAAGGCTTCAGTTCGGTGATCTGGCTGCCGATATGGGTGTCGATGCCGGTGATCTTGATGCCCGGAAGCGTTGCGGCGCGGGCATAGACCTGCCGTGCGCGCTGCCACGGAATGCCGAACTTGTTCTCGGCCTTGCCGGTGGAGATCTTCTTGTGGGTCCTGGCATCGACATCGGGATTGATGCGCAGCGAGATCGGCGCCACCTTGCCGAGTGCCGTGGCGCGGGCCGAGAGGAGGTCAAGCTCCGGTTCGGATTCGACGTTGAAGCAAAGGATGCCGGCTTCGAGCGCGAAGTCCATTTCGCGCGCGGTCTTGCCGACGCCGGAGAACAGGATCTTGCTCGCCGGAATGCCGGCGGCCAGCGCCCGGCGCAATTCGCCTTGCGAGACCACATCGGCGCCGGCGCCGAGCTTGGCCAGGGTCCGCAGCACGGCCTGGTTGGAGTTGGCCTTCATGGCGTAACAGACCAGCGCGTCGAGGCCGGCAAAGGCCTGGGCGAACACCCGGTAGTGCCTGGTCAAGGTGGCGGTAGAATAGCAGTAGAACGGCGTGCCGACCTGAGCGGCGATATCGGGGATTGCCACGTCCTCGGCATGCAGCACGCCGTCGCGGTAGTCGAAATGGTTCACGAGAGTGGTTCCGGAAAGTTGGAGCACGATGAGATCGGGCTCAGAAGACCAAACCCGGTCCGATCGGTTCTAGATCAGCGGGTCGAGGATGAATTTCTTGTCCTTGACCGGTTTTTCCGGCTCCGGCGGCAGGGGCTGCTTGGCCCTCTCGGCATCCTTGCGCGCCTGGACGGCCGCCTCGTAGGGCGTGTCGAGACCGGCCCTGCGGCCGCAGGCGGTCACGACGGCCATCGCCGCCAGCAGCGTCAGCGTCACCAAAATCCTGCTTCCGGTCATCGATCCATCCGTCCGAAACGTTCTGTCAGCCGCCGCTTTTAGCCGAGTTCTCGGCGCATTGCACCCCGGATATTGCGATCGCAATATTGGGCATCACGCCTTCGCCAGCCGCTTTTTCCAATAGCGGATCTGCTTCCTCACTTCAGACGGCGCCGTGCCGCCGAAGCTGGTGCGGCTCTTGACCGAATTCTGCACCGCCAGCACCGAGAAAATATCGGATGTGATGCCTGGATTGATCGACTGCAGGTCCTCCAGCGAAAGCTTCTCCAGCCCCACCTTCTTGTCCTCGGCAAGCGCCACCGCACGGCCGGTGACATGATGCGCCTCGCGGAACGGCAGGCCCAACGTGCGCACCAGCCAGTCGGCGAGGTCGGTCGCGGTCGCGTGGCCGGAGCCGGCGGCCTTCTTCATCGCGGCGGCGTTGACCGTCATGTCCGAGACCATGCCGGTCATCGCCGCCAGCATCAGGTCGAGCGTCTCGGCGGCATCGAAGACCGATTCTTTGTCTTCCTGCATGTCCTTGCCATAGGTCAAAGGCATGCCCTTCATCACCGTCAGCAGGCCGACCAGATGGCCATTGACGCGGCCGGTCTTGCCACGCACCAGTTCGGCGGCGTCGGGGTTTTTCTTCTGCGGCATGATCGAGGAGCCGGTGGAGAAACTGTCCGACAACCTGATGAAGCCGAATTGCGGCGTCGACCAGATGATGATCTCTTCAGCCAGCCGCGACAGATGCGTGGCGCAGATCGCCGCCATGGCGAGGAATTCCAGCGCGAAATCGCGATCGGAAACGCTGTCCAGCGAATTGCGCATCGGCTCGCGGAAGCCGAGCGCCTTGGCCGTTCTGTTGCGGTCGATGGGGAAGCTGGTGCCGGCCAGGGCGGCGGCGCCAAGCGGGCTCTCGTCCATGCGCTCGATAGCATCGCGCACGCGCGACAGGTCGCGCGAAAACATCTCGACATAGGCCATGCAGTGATGGCCGAAGGTCACGGGCTGCGCTGCCTGCATGTGGGTGAAGCCCGGCATGACGGTCGCCGCGTGCTCCTCGGCCCGCTCCAGCAGCGCGGTGATCAGCCCTTTCAGCGCCTCGGCGACGCGAAAGCACTCGTCCTTGACCCACAGTCTCAGATCCACCGCCACCTGGTCGTTGCGCGAGCGGGCGGTGTGCAGGCGTCCGGCGGCGGGGCCGATCAGGTCGGCGAGGCGAGCCTCGACATTCATGTGGATGTCTTCAAGCTTGGTCGAAAACTCGAAGCTGCCGGCCTCGATCTCTTTCAGGATCGTGTTCAGGCCGTGAGCGATTCTTTCTTGATCGGCCGCCGAAATAATGCCCGTTTGCGCCAGCATCTCGCTATGGGCGATCGAGCCGCGTATGTCTTGCGCGTAGAGTTTGCGGTCGAACGAGATCGACGCGTTGATCGCTTCCATGATCGCGGCCGGACCCGAGGCAAATCGTCCGCCCCACATCTGGTTGCTGGTCTTCTTGTCGCTCATCGCTATAAAATCCGTGCTTCGGAGCAGTTTTGAGAAAATGGCAGACGGAAACAGATTTTTCCCGGCCCCGCGCCTGATCCTCGCCGCCCTGGTGGCGGGAGCGCTGGCCGGCGCGGTCGCGGTATATGTCAGCGAGAGCCGGTCTGGCAACAACGCCGCGCCCCAAGTGGCGGTCGGCGAGAGCAAGGACGAAATCGCCTGCGCCGCCAAGAGCGACCGCGCCAAGAAGGTAGCGGCCTCGGCCACCGGCGAGGTCGCCGCGCTTTTGCCCGCCGATCCGCCGCAATCCATGAAGAGCCTCGCCTTCAATGGCCCGGACGGCAAGCCGATGACGATCGCCGACCATGCGGGCAAGACGGTGCTGCTCAACCTCTGGGCCACATGGTGCGCACCGTGCCGCGCCGAAATGCCGGCGCTCGATGCGCTTCAGAAAGAGAAAGGCAGCGCCGCCTTCCAGGTCGTCGCCGTCAATGTCGACGCCGGCGACGATGTGAAGCCGAAGAAGTTCCTCAGGGATACCGGCGTCGAGGCGCTCGGCTACTACCGGGATTCGACGGTGGCGCTGTTCAACGACCTCAAGGCACGCGGCCTGGCACTCGGCCTTCCCGTCACCCTGCTGATCGATGGCGAAGGCTGCCTGATCGCCCACATGAACGGTCCGGCCGAATGGTCGGGGCCTGACGCCAAGCGGCTGGTCGAGACCGCGCTCGGATCATGAACACCAGAGTGTCTTGACGCAATTCCCCGGGGAAAGCCGTTTTACCCTTTTCCTGGAATTGCTCAGGCCGAGCGCACGTTTGGTTTGAGCAAGACGAGATTGCCGTCCTGGCGGTCGACGCGCACCGGAGCGCGCTTGCCATGGCCGGTCAGATCGTCAAACGCCTCGATCGGCGCCGGCTTGCCGAGATAGTAGCCCTGGCCGATCTCGCAGGCTTCCGCGTCGAGGAACTTGAGCTCGCCAAGCGTCTCGACGCCTTCGGCAAGGACCGGCAGGCCGAGGCCACGCCCCAGCCCCAGCACGGCGCGCACGATCGCGGCGACCTGTCCGTTCGTGTCGACCGCCTTGATGAAGGAGGCGTCGATCTTGATCTTGTCGAATGGGAAGGCGCGCAGGTTGGAGAGAGAGGAATAGCCGGTTCCGAAATCGTCCATGGCCACGCGCACGCCAAGCGCCTTGACCTGCCGCAGGGTTGCCAGCGCGCGCGGCATGTCCTTCACCAGCGCGGTTTCGGTGATCTCGAGTTCCAGTCGTGCCGGGGCCAGGCCTGTCTTTAGCAGGGTCTCGTGGACCTTGCGGCTGAAATTGGGATTGTGAAGCTGTACCGCGGAGACGTTGACGGCGACCGTCAGCGGATTTTCCCAGCGGGCGGCTTCCTCGCAGGCCGCGTCGAGCACCCAGTCGCCGATCTGCCCGATGGCGCCGCTGTCCTCGGCGACCGGGATGAATATGGCCGGGGAAACGTCGCCGCGTTCAGGATGGCGCCAGCGGATCAGAGCTTCGAAACCGACCATCCTGCCGCTGCTGATCTCCTTCTGCGGCTGGTAGACGAGATAGAATTCGCCACGCGCGACGGCCTGGCGCAATTCGTGCTCCATCACGCGCCTGTCGCGGGCCTCGGTGCCCATCGACGCCTCGAAATAGCGATAAGTGTCCCTGCCTTCGGTCTTGGCCCGGTAGAGTGCCGTATCGGCATGGCTGATCAGGCTGGTCTGGTCCTCGGCATCGAGCGGATAGATCGCGATGCCGATGCTGGCCGAGACCAGCCCGCCACCGGCCGCTGACCGGTTTTCCTCACGCATGGCGGCCAGAACCGAGCCTGCGATGCGGCCCGCCGCCTGCGGGTCGGGCAGGTTGGGGGCGATGATGGCGAATTCGTCGCCGCCAAGGCGTGCAAGCAGTTGCCCATGGCGCAGAACGCCCGCCGCGCAGCTCGCCACCTTCTGCAGCATCGCATCGCCGGCGCCGTGTCCGTAGAGGTCGTTCACTTCCTTGAAACGGTCGAGGTCGAACAGCAGAAGCGCGAGATGGCGGCCTTTGACAGCCGTCCCGGCATTGGTTGTCCGGTTCATGGATGCGATTTCCGCGTCGAGGCGGCTCGAGAAACTGCGGCGATTGGCAAGCCCGGTCAGCGGGTCGAAATGGGCGAGGCGAAGGATTTCCTCCTCAGCCTTCTTGCGTTCGCGGATATCGCGGACGGCGATGACATTGTGGGGTTTGCCGCAATAGTCGATGCTTCGGGCGATCAGCTCGACGGGAATTTGCGTGCCGTCGCGGTTCCTCAACTCGGCCTCTCGCGGCTGGCCTTCCAGGCTGGCCGCGTCGGTTGCGGTGCGTTCGTCGAAGAGCTCGCCCAGTTCCTTGCCGTTCAGCGCCGCGGCTGGCGTGCCGGTCAGCTTGCCCATGCTGTCATTGGCGCTGACGATGCGGTTGCCGTCGCAGACGATCAGTCCTTCAACGGCGGCGTTGGCCAGGCCGTGCATGCGGTCGACCTCGAGCTTCTGGCGACGGAAGCGCAGATCGATCCACAGCGCCGATGCCGACAGCACCAGGATGACCAGCGTGGCGGCGGCGGCCGCGAAGGCCTGCGAGGTCGGCGCGATCGTATATTCGGAGATGGTGATCGAGGAATCGGGAAAGATCGAGACGGCACCCATGCCGATGAAGTGCAAGGTGCAGATCGCCAGCGTCAGCAGCGCCGCGCCGACGGACGTCGCCGGCAAGGAGGGGCGGCGTAGCACGACCCGCAGCGCCAACGCCGCAAGCGTTACGCCCGCCAGCAGGGAAACGGCGACAAGCAACAGGTTCCATTCGATCCGGCTCTGAACCTCGAATGCCGCCATGCCGATGTAGTGCATGGCCGCGATGCCACCACCCAGAACGGCGCCGCCGACGAGATGATAGTCAAGTTCGTCCCGCAAGGTGGCGATCCACATACCTGCCGCCGTCAGTGTGACCGAGGCGGCGAGAGAGAGCACGGAAAGTCCCGGATCGTAGGCGCTGGGTATGCCCGGCGTGAACGCAAGCATGGCGATGAAATGCGTTGCCCAGATGCCAAAGCCGGTTGAGGTGGCCGCGATCATCAGCCAGGCAAGCCGGTTCCTGTCCGTCGAGCGACTGATATGGTGAAGCAGATTGACAGCAGAGAAACAGGAAATTCCGCAGATCAGCGCAGCGAGTGCGACCAGTCTCAGATCGTGCTGGTTCACGATACAATTATAGACCGTCAACATCTTATTTCCCCAAGCCCATCGGAAATAAAAAACGAAATATGACTGATTAGGGCTTGGCTGTTGAAGGATCGATGAAGTCGCCTGCAACCGTAGCGTGCCTTTGCGGCGTGGAAAGGCCGCGGCATGACAGGATCTCTTCCGGCGAAAACCAGTGAGCGGCCACCGCCAGGGCTTCATGGTTCAAATTCCGGCGACGCCGTGCCGTTGATTTCGATCGGAATGATGGCGGCATCCCGCAATGGATAGCGCTGTCGCCAAAGCCATTGGGCATAGCGTGCCCGTGGGCGTTGTGTGGGTTGCCGCACGGCATTTCATCATCCCTTTAGCCGGGTAACCATGGTGGCCTTCGCAGTCTTTACGTCCTCCGCGGTCGCCCTAGCTATCCAAGGCGCCGGTGTGACGTTTTGATGCCGGCCAAGCCGCCGAGGGAGAGGAGCGAGCAGCTGTGCAAAGGCCTGAGCGCCACAGCAGAACTGTCACATACCTTCTCTAAGAGAGCGGGCAAGGACTTGCGCAAGACCCTTGTCACCCAGCCACTCAAGAGGGAAAAACCATGACCATGATCAAGCGGGGCCTTGCTGCCCTTGCCGCAGGTGCGCTCGGCACCGCGCTGGCGATGCCTGCCTTTGCGGAGCCGGTAAAATTTGATTTCTGGTTCGGCCTTTCGGGCGACCTCGCCCGCGTCGTCGACACGCTGTGCAAGAACTTCAACGAGTCGCAGAAGGATTATGAAGTCGTCTGCACCAGTCAGGGCAACTATGACGCCACGCTGCAGAACACCATTGCCGCCTTCCGCGCCGGCAAGCAGCCGGCCGTCGTCCAGGTCTATGACGTCGGCACCGCCACCATGATGCTGTCGGGCGCCTACAAGCCCGCCGACAAGCTGATGGAAGAAAACGGCTACAAGATCGACTACGCGGACTATTTCCCCGGCATCGCGCGCTATTACGCGACGTCGAAGGGCGAGATGCTGTCCTTCCCGTTCAATTCCTCGACCGCGCTGATGTACTGGAACAAGGACGCCTTCGCCAAGATCGGCAAGACCGAGGCGCCGAAGACCTGGGAAGATGTCGGCGCCGACCTCAAGGCGATGAAGGACGCGGGCTACGAGTGCCCGATGGCGATCAACATCTCGGCCAACGAAAGCTGGCAGCTGATGGAGCAGTTCTCGGCCATCCACAACCAGCCGATCGCCACCAAGAACAATGGCTATGACGGTCTCGACGCCCGTCTCGAAGTCAACAAGACGAAGTTCGTCCAGTACGTCACCGACCTGAAGAAGTGGTATGACGCCGGCCTGATCAAGATCAAGTCCAAGGATCTCGGCCAGGACATGGTTCAGGCCTTCGCCACCGGCACCTGCCAGGTCATCCTGACCTCGGTCGGCGACCATGGCACGGTCACCCGTACGCAGAAGGAAGGCATGAACTGGGATGTCGCCGAATTGCCGGTCTATGCGGGTACGGAGCGCAAGAACTCGCTCGTGGGCGGCGCTTCGCTGTGGGTCCTCTCGGGCAAGTCGGATGCGGAATACAAGGGCGCTGCCGCGTTCCTCAACTTCATCCACGATCCGAAGACGGCTTTGTTCTGGTCGACCAACACCGGCTACATACCTGTGACAAAGTCGGGCTTCGACTACATGAAGGGCGAAGGCTTCTACGACAAGGCGCCCTACAAGGGCCGTGAAACCGCGATCGCCAGCCTGACCGCTTCCGAGCCGACAGAAATCACCCGCGGTGTGCGCCTGGGCAATTTCACCCAGATCCGCGCCGAGTTCGGTACGCAGATGCAGGCGATCTTCGCCAACAAGGTCAGCGTCCAGGAAGGCCTCGATACGTTGGTCAAGAATGGCGATGCCATCCTCGACCGCTTCCAGCAGACCTATCCGGGCAAGACCCTGCCCTGAGCCCGGGTAGCGGAACGGCCGTCCGTCGAGACCCGGCGGGCGGCCATTTCGTACAGGTTTTGATTTACGCATGTCCTTGTCCTGAAACGGGGTGCCCACTTTCGGGAGACATGCTGTAGTCTTCCGCCGAGAAAGCGGACTGGCGGTTCAACGGCATCGGCGGATCGATGGAAAAACGCGTCACTTTCGGCAAATGGACGATCGGCATCCTTTTCGCGGTGCCGCAGCTCCTCCTGATCTTCACGTTCTTTTATTGGCCCGCCGGCCAGGCCGTTTACTGGTCGCTGACGCTGCAGCAACCCTGGGGCGGCGGCAACATCTGGGTCGGGCTCGACAATTTCCGTTCGATCCTGTCCAACGCCGATTACTGGAACTCCATCACCGCCAGCCTGGTTTTTGCCGGGATCAGCACCGGGCTTGCGATGTTCATCGCGCTGGTGCTCGCGGCCCTGACCGATCGGCAACTCGCCGGCTCGCGTCTCTATCGCGTGGTGCTGATCTGGCCCTATGGCATCGCCGCGCCGGCGCTGGCGATGGCGTTCCGCTTCATCCTGGCGCCGGAAGCCGGCTTCATGGCCGTGGTCAACCGGGTCTGGCCCGGCTTCTGGGATCCCGGCCTCGACGGCGCCGACGCCATGGCTTCGATCATCGTCGCCTTCTCGTGGAAATATGTCGGCTACAATTTCATCTTCTTCCTGGCCGCGTTCCAGGCCATCCCACGCTCGCTGATCGAGGCCGCCGCGATGGACGGTTCCGGTGTCATCAGGCGTTTCCGGGACATCCAGTTCCCGCTGATCACGCCAACGATCTTCTTCCTGCTGGTCATCAACATCACCGAGAGCTTCCAGGATTCGTTCGGCATCGTCGACATCATGACAGCAGGCGGCCCGGCGAACGCCACCAATCTGATGGTCTACAAGATCTATTCAGACGGCTTCAAAGGCCTCGATTATTCGGGCGCCGCCGCGCAGAGCATCATCCTGATGCTGCTCATCATCGTGCTCACCATCTTCCAGTTCCGCTTCATCGAGCGGCGCGTGCATTACAGGTGAGATCGCCATGGTCGAGCGCACTCCGTTCCTCAATTTCTTCACGCACCTGATCCTGTTCATCGGCTTCGTCTTCTGCATCGCGCCGTTCGTGGTCGTTGCGATCGCCGCGTCGCACAATCTCAGGGATGTCAACGATGTGCCGATGTCGCTGCTGCCGGGCAGCGACTTCTGGGTCAATATCAAGACCGCCTGGACGACGGCGGACCTCGGCCCCAAGCTGCTCAACAGCTTCATCATGGCGGCGGGTGTCGCCGCCGGCAAAGTGATCATCTCGGCGCTCACCGCCTTCTCGATCGTCTACTTCCGCTATCCCGGGCGCACCTTCATCTTCTGGCTGATCTTCGTGACGTTGATGCTGCCGCTGGAGGTGCGCATCGTGCCGACCTATGCGGTTGTTGCCAATGTGCTGTCGCCCTATCAGGCCATTCTGGACGTGACCGGTCTAAGCTGGCTGATCGAGAAGGTGTCGGGCGTGCAGGTCTCGCTCAGCCTCGGGCTGCTCAATTCCTATACCGGGCTGATCATGCCGCTGATCGCCACGGCCACCGGCACGTTTCTCTACCGGCAGTTCTTCCTGACGGTGCCGGATGAGCTGACAGAGGCGGCGCGCATGGACGGCGCCGGGGCGCTGCGGTTCTTCATCGACATCCTGCTGCCGCTGTCGCGCAACAACATGGCGGCACTTGGCACCATCATGTTCCTGTGGGCCTGGAACCAGTATCTGTGGCCGCTGCTGATCACCACCGACCAGTCGCACGCGACGGCGGTCACCGAGCTCAAGCAACTGATCCCCAATGTCGGCGGCATTCCGGAATGGAACATCGCCATGGCAGGGACGCTGATCGTCATGCTGCCGCCGCTGATCGTCGTGGTGCTGATGCAGCGCTGGTTCGTGCGCGGTCTGATCGCCACCGAGAAATAAGAGGAGACAAGAATGGCCTCCATCGCAATACGCGGCGTCAAGAAGAACTACGCCAAGACGCAGGTCGTGCACGGTGTCGACCTCGACTTCGCCTCGGGCGAATTCGTCGTCATTCTCGGACCGTCCGGCTGCGGCAAGTCCACGCTGCTGCGCATGATCGCCGGCCTGGAAGAGATTTCCGATGGCGAGATCGCGATCGACGGCACTGTCGTCAACAAGCTGGAGCCACGCGAGCGCGGCTGCGCCATGGTGTTCCAGAACTACGCGCTCTATCCGCATATGAGTGTCGCCCAGAACATCGGCTATTCGCTCAAGGTCGCCGGCGTGCCCTCGGCCGAGCGCACGCAGCGGATCCAGGCGGTCGCCCGCACTTTGGAGCTTGAACATCTGCTCGACCGCAAGCCGATGGCGCTTTCCGGCGGCCAGCGTCAGCGCGTCGCCATGGGCCGCGCGATGATCCGCGAACCGAAGGTGTTCCTGTTCGACGAACCGCTGTCCAATCTCGACGCCAAGCTGCGCGTGCAGATGCGTTCGGAAATCCGCAAGCTGCATCGCCGCCTGAATGCCACTTCCGTCTTCGTCACCCACGACCAGGTCGAGGCGATGACGCTCGCCGACCGGCTGGTGGTGATGAATGGCGGACGCGTCGAACAGGTCGGCACACCCGGTGAAATCTACACCCGCCCGGCCAGCCGCTTCGTCGCCACCTTTGTCGGCGCGCCGGCGATGAACATTCTGGAAGGCACGGTCGAACTCGACGGGCTGTCACTGCTCGGCGGCCGGCGCCTGGCCATCGCCCGCGCCGGCCTGCCGGTCGGCACGAAGGTGGCGATGGGCATCCGGCCGGAAGCCGTCCGGCTGGTTGCACCGGGCACGGCCGGCGCGCTCAACGCCACCGTCGACCTGGTCGAGGAACTGGGCGCGGGGCGGGTGATCTATGTCGATCTCGACGGCGCGCCGTTTTCGGTGATGACGTCGGAGGCGGTCCACCCCGAGCCCGGCAGTGCCGTCGGCTTGAAGATCTTGCCCGTGGACATGCATTTCTTCTCGTCGGAGACGGGAAGCCGCCTCGATGTCTTCAAGGCGTCCGTGCCCGAGCCGGCGCTCTGATTTTCAGGCTTCCTTGAGCAGTGGCCGATCTGGTCAGCCGATACCGGCGGCCGCATCGCCGCCTGAACTGTCCATTGCGCGCCGGCGGTGCCGTCGTCGTTCAAGCGAACACATGCGCCTTTCCCGACACGGTGAGCCGCACGATCTCACCGACCGCCGGCGCGTCCATGCCGGATTTGCGCAGGATCAGCGGCGTGTTGCCTATCGCGGCGGCGTCCGGCGGATCGGCGTTGTTCAGGAGGCGCACCGCGATCGTGCATGTCGCGCCGGCGAATTCCGAGTCCGTCACCTCGCCGAACAACATGTCCGGCGTGCCTGACATGCCTTCGCGCGATGTCCGTTTCAGCCCGATCTGCTCCGGCCGCAGCATGATGCGGGCGACATCGCGGCTGTCCGACGTGTCGACGGCGATGCGGCCCAGCGGCGAGTTGGCGAAGCCGCCCGAGATGCTCGCCGGCAGGATGATGGCATCGCCGAGGAATTCCGCGATCATCCGGTCCTTCGGCTTGAGGTAGAGATCGCGCGGCGTGCCGACCTGCGAGAATATGCCGTCGCGCATCACCGCCACCTGGCTGGCGAAGGACAGCGCCTCGGCCTGGTCGTGCGTCACCAGGATGGTGGTGATGCCGGCCGCCTCCAGAAGCTCGGCCACCGCCTTGCGCATCGAGGCGCGCAGGCCGGTGTCGAGTGCCGAGAACGGCTCGTCGAGCAGCATCAGCCGCGGCTTCATCGCCATGGCGCGGGCCAACGCCACGCGCTGCTGCTGGCCACCTGAGAGTTCGTGCGGGCGGCGCTTGAGGATCGCCTTGTCCAGCCCCACGATATAAGCGAGCTCGACGATGCGTTCGGCGCGCTTGTCCTCGCCCCGGTCCATGCCGAAACCGATATTGTCCGATATGGTCAGGTGCGGGAACAGGGCGCCGTCCTGCGCCACCACGCCGATGCCGCGGCGATGTGCCGGGACCGCGGCGCCGCCATTGGCCAGCATCTTGCCGTCGAGCATGATACGGCCCTGATCCGGTGCCTCGAAGCCCGCGATCAGCCGCAGCAAGGTCGTCTTGCCGCAGCCGGACGGGCCGACGATCGCGGTCCGGCTGCCGCTGACGACATTGAGGTCTATGCCGGCAAGGGCCGCGACCGGGCCGTAATGTTTTTTCAGGCCGCTGATTTCGAGAAAGCTCATCGTCCCGCCATCCGTTTCGACTGGACATAGAGCAGCCATGTCAGCGGCAGAGACATCGCCACCATGATGAAGGCGTAAGGTGCCGCCGAGGCGTAATCGATCTCGCCGCTGTAGGACCAGAACGCCATTGCCAGCGTGCGGGTGCCGTTTGGCGCGAGCATCTGGGTCGCGGTCAGTTCGTTCATGATGCCAAGCGCCACCAGCGCCATGCCGGCCGCGGCACCGGGCGCCGACAGGCGGATGGTCGTCGACCACAGCGCGTTGAGCGGCGGCCTGCCGAGGCTGGACGCGGCGCGCTCGAGCTCGACCGGGGCCTGGGCGATCGAGGCGCGCAGACTGACCAGGGCACGCGGCAGGAACATGAGGGCATAGGCGACCAGGATGGTGAACAGCGTCTGATAGAGCGGCAGGGCGATACGCACGGTGATGGTGACCAGCGCCAGCGCGATGACGACACCCGGTAGCGAGCCGACGATGTAGTTGCAACCCTCCAGCAGGCGCTGCAACGGTCCCGGCGCGCGGATCGAGATCCAGGCCATCGGCATGGCGGCGACGGTGGCAAGCAAGGCCCCGGCAATCGACAGGAACAGCGTCTGGCCGAGCGCCAGGCCGATCTCATCGAGACGCCAGACCTCGGCGCCGCCGGCGATGAGCCAGCGGCCGATGGTCACGAAGGGCACGCCAAGCGCCAGCAGCGTGGTGACGGCAAGCAAGGCCAGGCTCGGGATGGTGGCGCGGCCGAGGCTCGTGCGTTGCTGGTAGCGCGCCGCGCCGGAGCCGACGCGGGCGTAGCGCTCTTCTCCGCGCACCAGCACTTCGAGGCCCAGAAGCACGAAGCAGCAGGTCACCAGGACGCCGGCCAGCATGTTGGCGGCCGGTCCGTTGAAGGTCGACTGGAACTGGTCGACGATCGCCGTGGTGAAGGTATCGAAGCGGATGAAGACGTAGAGGCCATATTCGGCCAGCAGATGCAGTCCGACCAGCAGCGAGCCGCCGCAGATGGCCAGCCTGAGTTGCGGCACCACGACACGCCAGAACACGCGCCAGGGCCCAAGGCCAAGGGCCGAGGCCGCGTCCTCCAGGGCAGGGTCGAGGCGGCGCAGCGCCGCCGATACGGGCAGATACAGGAAGGGGAAATAGGCGATCACGGACACCAGCACGCCCGCCCACAGGCCGTGCAGACCGGGCACCATGGTGATCCAGGCATAGGAGTGCACGAAAGCCGGAATGGCGAGCGGCGCCACGCACAGCCAGGCCCAAAGCCTGGCGCCAGGCAGGTCGCTGCGCTCGGTCAGCCAGGCCAGCGCGACGGACAGCACGATGGCGATCGGCACGGCCAGCAGGACCAGCAGGGTGGTGTTGACCAACAGTTCGCCGACGCGCGGCCGGAAGACCAGCGCCGAAACGGTTTCCCAGCCCGTCTGCACCGCGGTCCAGATGATGAAGGCGAGCGGCAGAAGGGAGAGCAGCGAGACGAAAACAGCGGCGGTGACAAGCCAGGGTGCCACCCGCCTTCGCGCCTTTCGGCGCATCGTCGGCGGCAAGCCAGCGCGCGCGAGATCGACCGCGGGCTGCATCAGCTCAGACACCCCACGGTTGCGGCGCGGTGGCGGCAATAAAGGGGCTATGATCGCGGTCAGGAACGCAGCGTGTCGTCATCGACGAATGCCATCTCGAAAACAAAACGCTCCCGCGGAAGGCGAAGTCCCGCGGGAGCTCGGTCGGTTTGTCCTTATTAGGACGAACAGCAACTAAAGCAAGCCGGCTGCCGTCATCAGGTCGGTGACCTTCTTGGAGTTCAGCGTCGCGGCGTCGACCTTCGGCGCCTGCAGATCGGCCAGCGGCACCAGCTTCGGATTGGATTCGGCGCCCTTGCCGACCGCGTATTCGAAGGAGGTTCCGTTCTTCAGCACATCCTGGCCGCCCTTGGCCGTCACCCACTTCAGGAAAGCCTGGGCTTCCTTCGGATGCTTGCTCGAGGCGAGCACGCCGCCACCGGAGACCGAGACGAAAGCGCCCGGATCCTGGTTCTTGAAATAGTGCAGCGCGACGTTCTTGCTGTTCTCGCCGGTCTTGGCCTGATCGCCAAAGTAGTAATAGTGGTAGATCACGCCGCCTTCGATCTCGCCGGCGTTGACCGCCTTCATCACGGTGCTGTTACCCTTGTAGGCAGTGAAGTTCTCCTTCATCGCCTTCAGCCAGTCCGCCGTGGCGGCCTCACCCTTGAGCTGCAGCAGCGCACTGACGATGGCCTGGAAATCGGCGCCCGAGGGCGAGGCCGCCCAGCGGCCCTTCCAGCTCGGGTCGGCAAGATCGAGCAGCGACTTGGGCAACTGGTCGGCCTTGAGCTTGGTGGTGTTGTAGGCAAAGACGGTGCTGCGCGCGGCCACGCCCACCCATTTGCCGCTGCTCGCCTGATAGTCCTGCGGCACCTGAGCCAGCGTGTCGGCGTCGACCGGCGCGAACAGGCCGGCGCTCTCCACCAGCGCCATGGCTGGCGAGTTTTCGGTGAGGAACACGTCGGCGGGCGAGGCGGCACCCTCGGCGACGATCTGGTTGGAGAAGTCGCTGTCGCCGCCATTGCGCAGCGTGACCTTGATGCCGGTTTCCTTGGTGAAACCTTCGGCCCATTCCTTGGCCAGGCTTTCATGCTGGGCGTTATAGACGATGATGCCTGTATCCTCGGCCATCGCCGGACCGGCAGCCAGGCTGATTGCAAATGCGGCGACACCGGCAAGGGCAAGAAGGGGGGATTTCATAAGGTACTCCTCGGGTTGTCCGCGCTGCGGATGCGACCGAGTATCAATTCATGAATGCACTAGTCAAGATTGAATTCCGTTCATCACCGTTTTGCGCTTCGCGGCATCGATGACGACATCTCACCCGATATGTGGCCCGGGTGGCCGTGGCTCCGGGATACAGCCGTCGATCATGGGATGAATCGTCCAGCGCTGGTCCAGTCCCTGCTGTGTCCGCCTGGTCTCGGGATCGAACGCGTCATTCAGCATGGCGCACCAGGTTCTGCGCAAATTCTCACAGCGTGTCTTGAACGCCGCGCTGCCGAGTCCGTCGCGCATATCCTGAGCGGTGAGGTCCGTGGCCTCGCCCGGAGGCTTGGGCGGGATCGCGCCCGTGTCGGGAAAGTCCGGATTCCATTGAAGATAGTGCGTTGCGTCGACACCGGCCGCGGCATCGAACTTGACTACCGCCATCAGGGGATGGAATTCATGCCACCCCTTGTGATAGCCGTCATAGACATGCTCGCCAAGGACGGCGACATGATCGCCCATCCTGATGGGCCCGAGCGCCTTGTCGCCGACATTGGCGTCCTCGACATTGCCGGGGTTCCAGTTGAACAGCCCTTCCAGGACCGGTTTGACTGCACCGAAGTAGGATGCCGCTCCGCCGATGGCGCCACCAATGGCCCCTCCGAGCAATCCTCCGAGGAACGAGCCGATGGCGCATCCCAGCGCACCCAGGAAGAACGATCCTATGGCGCAACCGACAGCCGCGCCGACACTTGCGCCGGCGGCGGCCGCGGCCGCGGTCACGACCAGGGCCGCCGTCAGCAGGATAACGATGGCCGGCGCCCATTGGCGCATCTTGATCCAGAAGTCGCCCTCGGCCTCGCAGTGCAGGCCCCAGCGTGCATGGTCGTCGGCGGGCGCATAGCCCAGATCCGTCTTCAGGTCATCGCGTGGGAACAGCAATTCATGGCCCTGGAAGCCGTCATTGAGAATGTCGTTCGCTGGATGGGCCGTGACCTTGGCGGCAAATTCCGGCACGACATTGCCATTGGCATCGTAGCGATTGGCGGCGGCAAGAGCCGCCTGGTTGGTTTCGGCGTTGAGGATCTCGGCCGTCGGATGCGGCATGAGGATGACGTCGAAATACTGGTCATTGTCGAAGGCGCCGAGATCGCTGCGGAACGGATTGTAGGACACGATGCCGACGGCGCATTTCGGATTGTCCTTGTCGAGGCAGACCAGGCGATGGTTGAGCCATTCCCCGGCGGCCTTGTCGATCGTTGCCGTGGCCGAAGAGAGGAACGCGATGGCTGCGGCAAGGACCGCGCCGACCGGCCCGAGCAGCAAGCCGAAGGCGGCCGCCAGCCCGGTGATGACGATGATCTGCAGCGCCTGGCCGGCGAGGAAGGCCAGCCGGTCGTCCTCATTGTAGGGCTTGCCGCCGGCGGGATAGAGAAAGCAGCTCGTATAGTGCTTGTAGGCCATCGGAGCACCTCAGCCTTTCGTCGCCGTCAGCGTGACGCCGCCGGTCATGGTGCGCGACCCGCTCTCGCCGATCGTGAAGACGTGGACGTTGAAGGTCTTCGTGCCGCGGAAGGCGGCGTCCTTTGGTTCGATCTCGACAGCAACCTCGACCTCCTGGCGCGGCTGCAGAGAAAGCGAGTCCGGAACGATCCTGACCGACCAGTCATCCGGGACTGGAAACCGGCCATAGGCCTGTTCTTCCAAGGCTCTCGCCCAGCGCGCCTTGCTCTCGGCCAGGCGTGGCAACGGCGTGTCGCCCCGGCCTTGGCCGTGTGGCGCTTCCGGGACACATGGCCGCAGTTTCGGCAGTCCGTAGCAGTCCGCCTCGATCTGGAAGCGGCGGGCGACCGAAGCTTCGTTGCGGACGGTGAAGGCGAACTTTGCCGGAGACTGCATCTGGGCGATGTTGACGTTCTTCTGGCCAAGATTGTTGTTGGGGTTGGCGTCATCGCCCCAGGAGAGCTGTGCCTGGAGGCAGTAATGGCCGCCAATGGCCGGCGTGGTCCAACTGAACTCCGCATAGGCAGGGCAGTCGATCGTGCCCTTGGCGCCGAGATTGACGGCAGTGCTGGCGATCGGATGAGAAACCGTTTGTGCGCCGAAGGAGAGATAGGACAGCGCCACCCCCACTCCGACCGCCGGGGCATCATAGGACCCGTTCCAGACACGAACGCGGACGCGATATCGATGGGCGGGCTGAAGCGGCCCGGTGACCAGTGCGGCGCCGTCGAAAATGTCGATATCGGGATTGTCCCAGGTAACGGCGAGCCCCTGCGCCATAAGGTAGTATTGGGCGTAGAGAAGCGGATCGGCGCGTTTGTAAATATCGGGCGGCAGCTGGATACAGCAATCGTTCTGTGCCGGCTTCGGCAGCGGCTGACCCTTGACCAGGCGGCAAAGCAGCATGCGTATCGTAGCAAACAGCACCTTAAGTCCGGCCGCGAGACGCTTCCAGAAATCGGCGGCGAACAACAAAAGGACTGCAATTCGAACGTGGTTGACCAGAGATCCTGCCATATCGTGCTTCCCGCGCTGAGAGGACGCAAAGGCGATGCTCTTCTGGCGGAGGCATCTCCGTCAGCTGTCTAAAATGCTACTTTTTCGGTGATCTCTGTCTTCTATAGAAGTAGATCGCGGCGATAAGGACTATGACCGCAATGACAATGCTGCCTTCGAAAGTTCCCGAGCCATTGTCGGGAGAAAATCCAAAAATGCGTTCTATGAAATCCATCTTGGCCTCCCTCCGATCTTTTCACGCTATAGTAGAGCTTACGTTGCGTCAACGAAGGGTTTGACCGCACTGTTTCTCACCCAAGGCGGCCGGGAGCCTGGGAATGCCGCATGGAATTTCGTGGGCTGCCGAGCAAACTTTCGTGACTTGCCCGTAGTTTGGCTTGGACATTATTTCGCCGGCCACGTAACAAATCTGCGCCGAGGCGCGAAAATCGGGGAGTGAACTCTTGTGAGCGGCAAGGACGAGGCCGAGCTTTCCCGGCTGTTGCGGGCCGCGATCGCGGGAGATGAAAAGGCCTATGCCGACTTTCTCCACCGGATTGCCGCGCTGGTCCGCGGTTTTGTGAGGCGCAAGATCGTGCAGGGCGGGGTCGATCCCGAGGATGTCGTGCAGGAAACCTTGCTGGCCATTCATGTGAAACGGCATACCTGGCGACAGGACGCACCGGTCCTGCCCTGGGTCTATGCGATCGCCCGCTTCAAGCTGATCGACGCGTTCCGGCGGCGCGGTCGGCGCATCGAGATCGATGTCGACGATATCGCCGAGACCTTCGCCGAGCCGGAAACCGAAACCGTCAGTGAGCGCGACATCAACCGGGCCCTGGATGGGTTGCCCCCGGCACAGCGTTCCGTGGTCTCGGCCGTATCGGTGGAGGGCCGCTCGATCGGCGAGACGGCTACGAAATTCGGCATCAGCGAGACAGCGGTGCGTGTGTCGCTGCATCGCGGGCTTGCCGCCATAGCCAAGCGATTTGGGCAAGGGCGATTTGGGCGGGAATGACATGAGGACCGAGGATCTCATCAAGGCGCTCGACGCCGACGCAAGCAGCAAGGCGATGCCATTGCGCTCGGCCTGGTGGCTGGCTGCCGGTGCGGCCATTGTCATCGCGGCCGTCGTTTTCCTGCTGACGATCGGCCCGCGCCCCGACTTCATGGTGGCCGCACATACGATGCGCTTCCTGTCGAAATTCGTTTTCACCATCGTGCTGGCCGTCAGCGCTTTCGCCCTGATCCGCGCTTTGTCGACGCCGGGTGCCTCGACAGGTCGGGCGATGGCAGGGATGTTGGCCGCGCCGCTGCTGGTGGTCGTGGCGGTGGTTCTGGAGCTCTTCATGGTGCCGGAGGCGTTGTGGGGCACGCGCATGGTCGGTTCCAACATGATGATCTGCATGAGCTTCATTCCGCTGATCGGCATTGGCCCGCTGGCGATCTTCCTATGGATGCTGCGCTACGGCGCGCCGACGCGGCCGGTGCTTGCCGGCGCTGTCGCGGGGCTGCTTGCCGGCGGACTGGCGGCGACCTTCTACGCAGCGCACTGTTTCGACGATTCGCCGCTTTTCGTCGCCACCTGGTACACGATCGCGATCGCTGTGCTCGCCTTGCTTGGCGCGCTTGGCGGGCGGTTCTTCGTGCGCTGGTAGCAGGATACCTGCGACCTCCCTCGCGCATACCGATCCTTAATCATGCCGGCAATTGTTTGCCGGTTGTCCATGTCGCCAGTGCCCCGGGGCAACCTTTCCTTAAAATCGATCCTTCAGGGTTTTAACGGAAAAAAGCGATTGCCCACGGGGGTGGTACGGATCGTGACTTTGCGAGGAATGATCGGGCCGGGACCCTGCAAGTATCCAGCGCTGGCGCTGCTTGTGGCCGGTTTTGGCGTGGTGTCGGTCTCGCTTGTGCTGTCCAGGCTGGACCTTGGCGCGGAAGCGCTCAGACTTTGTCTTCAAGTATCGGTAGCTGTGACAGTCTGCGCGCTTTTCTTCGCCTACCTTTTCATCGGTCGCATCTCGGAAGATCGACGACAGATGGCGGAGGGAGAGCAGCGCTTTCGCCGGGCCATGCAGGATTCGGTGATCGGCATCGCCATTGTCGGGCTTGACGGGCGCATTCTCGAAACCAATCCGGCCTTCGCCACCATGCTTGGCTACAGCCGCGACGAGATCGAGGCGCTGACCTTTTTCCAGATCACGCATCCCGACGATCTGCAGATCGGACGCGAAACGATGGACCGTCTGAAAGCAGGGACCGCCCATGCGTTTCACTTCGAGAAGCGCTATCTGCGCAAGGACGGCACGCCGGTCTGGGCGCATCTTGCCGGCTCCGTCATTCGTGACGAGAAAAGCGGTCGCCCGCTCTATCTCGTCTCGCAGATCGAGGACATCGATGCGCGCAAGCAGGCCGAGGCGCGCATCGCCGAGGCTGAGACGCGCTGGAATTTCGCGCTCGCCGGCGCCGGTCAGGGCGTGTGGGACCTCGACATGCGCAAGGGCGGCGCAACCTATTCCTCGACCTGGGTCAAGATGCTGGGGTTCGATGAGGGCGAGCTTGATGGCGATCCCGACCGCTGGCTGACCATGATCCATCCCGACGACCGCGAGACCGTCGCCGAAGCGGATCGTGCCCACCTTGACGGCAAGACGCCATTCTTCGAAGCCGAGTTCAGGATGCGCCACAAGGACGGCCGCTGGATCTGGATACTCGACCGCGGCAAGGCCATCGAGCGCGACGAGGAAGGGCGTCTGATCAGGGCCATCGGCAGCTTGACCGACATCACCCGGCGCAAGGAGATCGAGGAGCGCCTGACCGTGTCGGCGGCAATGCTGGCCGATGAGAAGGAGCGGCTGCGGGTGACGCTGCAGTCGATCGGCGATGCCGTCATCTGCACCGATGCGGCGAACCGCGTCACCTTCATGAACCCGGTTGCCGAGAAGCTGACCGGCGTTTCCGGCGAGGCGGCTCTCGGCAAGACGCTCGGCCATGTCTATTGGGCGGTCGACGAGGAGACGGGTCACAGGATCGGCGTGACGCGGCCGGCGATCGGCGGGGAGGCTCCCTCCGACCAGAACAGCCGCGCCGTGTTGGTCCGCCGCGACAACACACGCTGCAGCATCCGCCAGGTCGTGTCGCCAATCATGAACGAGCGCAACGAATTCTGCGGGCTGGTCATCGTCTTCCAGGACTTCACCGATGCGCGCGCGCTGCAGCGTCAGCTTGCCCACGCCGCGGCACATGACGCATTGACCGGCCTTGCCAATCGCTCGAGCTTCATCCGGACGATGGAGGAACTGGTCGAGCAGTCACGCAAGGACGGCACGACGGCTGGGGGCGGCCATCAGTTCATGTTCATCGACCTCGACCATTTCAAGCTGGTCAACGACACGGGCGGTCACGCCGCCGGAGACGCCTTGCTGAAGCGGGTCGCCGAGGCCGTGCGCGGCGTGCTTGGTCCCGAGGACATCGTCGCGCGCCTGGGCGGCGACGAATTCGCCGTCATCCTGAAATCGGGTTCGACCGCCGGTGCCAGGATCGCGGCGCGCTCCATCATCGATGCGATAGCCGACCTGAACTTCACCTGGGATGGCCGGTCGCACGCGATCGGCGCCAGTATCGGGCTGGCGGCGATCAATCCCGATTGCGGCGAAGCCGATGAGATCATCGCAAGGGCCGACGCCGCCTGCTATGCGGCCAAGGCCGCCGGCCGCGGATGCGTCTGCGTGGCGCCGGATGGCAGTATCACCGACCACGGGTCAGAAGAGCCCAAGCCTCTCGCCGCGGCGTCGTGAGCGGTGGCGGCGGAAACGTTAGAACGCTTCACCGTTTCAAGGAAACGGCGAACCACTCCAACTCCTTGTTTTGACACAATTCCCTAGGGAAAGCGCTACGCGCCTTTCCCGGGAAAACCGCTCACACTTTTCCTGGAATTGCTCTAGCGCGTCGGAACGGGATGCTCGCCGCGATAGTCGTAGAAGCCACGCCCGGTCTTGCGGCCGAGCCAGCCCGCCTCGACATATTTGACCAGCAGCGGGCAGGGGCGGTACTTCGAATCCGACAGGCCGTCATGCAGCACCTGCATGATCGACAGGCAGGTGTCGAGGCCGATGAAATCGGCCAGCTGCAGCGGTCCCATCGGATGGTTGGCGCCGAGCCGCATTGCGGTGTCGATGGCGTCGACCGAGCCGACACCCTCATAGAGCGTGTAGATCGCCTCGTTGATCATCGGCAGCAGGATGCGGTTGACGATGAAGGCCGGGAAGTCCTCCGAGACCGTGATCGTCTTGTCGAGCTGCTTCACATAGGTCTTAGCCGCCTCGAAGGTCTGGTCCTCGGTGGCGATGCCGCGCACCAGCTCGACCAGCTTCATCAGCGGCACCGGGTTCATGAAATGTATGCCGATGAAACGCTCCGGCCGGTCGGTCTGCGCGGCAAGCCGGGTGATCGAGATCGACGAGGTGTTGGTCGCCAGTATGGCTTCGGGATTGAGCTGCGGACAGAGCTGCGCGTAGATCTTGCGCTTGACAGTCTCGTCCTCGGTTGCCGCCTCGATCACCAGATCGGCGCCGGCGAGATCCGCCATCGCCGGTGCCGAGGCAATGCGCGCCATTGCCTGGTTGCGCAGCTTCTCGTCGAGCTTGCCGGAGCCCACCTGGCGGGCCATGTTGCCGCTGATGGTGGCGATGCCCTTCTCGATGCGGTCGGGCGATATATCGTAGATCAGCACCTTGTAGCCCGAAAGCGCGGAGACATGGGCGATACCCCCACCCATCTGGCCCGCGCCGATGATGCCGATCGTCTCGATCTTGCTCATTACACCGATCCCGTCAAAAGGCCTTTGCAGCCTGCTTTTTGTGCGGTGCAAACTAAAAGGGCGGGGCGACTTCGTCTACCCCACCCCAAGCATTTAATACGCTTTGCCAGAGAGCGTCAAAGCGCCTTCTGCAACTCCGGCAGAATGACGAAGAGGTCGCCGACGAGGCCATAGTCGGCAACCTGGAAGATCGGGGCCTCCTCGTCCTTGTTGATGGCGACGATGACCTTGGAATCCTTCATGCCGGCGAGGTGCTGGATGGCGCCGGAGATGCCGACCGCGATGTAGAGATCGGGAGCGACGACCTTGCCGGTCTGGCCGACCTGCCAGTCGTTCGGCGCATAGCCGGCATCGACGGCGGCGCGGGACGCGCCGACCGCGGCCCCGAGCTTGTCGGCGACCGGCAGGATGACCTCCTGGAACTTCTCCGACGAGCCGAGAGCACGGCCGCCCGAAATGATGATCTTGGCAGAGGTCAGTTCCGGACGATCGGTCTCCGACAGCTTGTTCTCGACGAAGGAGGATAGGCCTGGATTGGCGGCCGCCTTGACGGTCTCGACAGCGGCGGAGCCGCCCTCGGGCGCCGCCTGGAAGGAGGCGGTGCGCACGGTGATGACCTTCTTGGCGTCGGTCGACTGCACCGTCTGGATGGCGTTGCCGGCGTAGATCGGACGCTTGAAGGTGTCGGGCGAGACCACTTCGATGATCTCGGACACCTGCGCGACGTCGAGCAGCGCCGCGACGCGCGGCGCGACGTTCTTGCCCGACGAGGTCGCCGGCGCGATGATGGTGTCGTAGCCGCCAGCCAGCGACACGACGAGGGCCGCCGTCGGTTCGGCGAGGCGCTCGGCGAGTTCGTCGGCTTCGGCGAGCAGCACCTTGCTCACGCCCTTCAATTTGGCGGCAGCGTCGGCAGCGCCCTTGGCGCCCTTGCCGGCCACCAGCACATGCACGTCCGAACCGATCTGCAGGGCCGCCGACAGCGCCTTGGCGGTCTGGTCGGAAAGGGTGGCGTTGTCGTGTTCCGCGATGAGGAGAATTGCCATTTTATCTGTTCCTTCCGATCTCAGAGCACGCCGGCTTCGTTCTTCAGCTTGTCGACCAGTTCGGCGACGCTCTTGACCTTGACGCCTGCCTTGCGGCCGCCCGGCTCCTCGGTCTTGATGACCTTGAGGCGCGGCTTGACGTCGGCGCCGTAGTCGGCCGGCGATTTCTCGTCGAGCTGCTTCTTCTTGGCCTTCATGATGTTGGGCAGCGAGGCGTAGCGCGGCTGGTTGAGGCGAAGGTCGGCGGTGACGATCGCCGGCATCTTCAGTTCCACCGTCTGCAGGCCGCCATCGACTTCGCGCGTCACCTTGGCCTTGTCGCCGTCGAGCACGAGCTTGGAGGCGAAGGTGCCTTGCGCCCAGCCGAGCAGTGCCGCCAGCATCTGGCCGGTCTGGTTGGAATCGTCGTCGATCGCCTGCTTGCCGAGGATGACGAGGCCGGGCTGTTCGGCCTCGACGACGCCCTTCAGCACCTTGGCGACGCCGAGCGGCTCGGTCTGCTCGTCGGTCTTGACCAGGATGGCGCGGTCGGCGCCCATGGCGAGCGCGGTGCGGAGCGTTTCCTGCGCCTGCTGCGGGCCGATCGAGACGACGATGATCTCCTCGGCCTTGCCGGCTTCCTTCAGCCGGATCGCCTCTTCCACCGCGATCTCGTCGAACGGGTTCATCGCCATCTTGACGTTGGCGAGTTCAACCGCCGAACCATCAGCCTTCACGCGAACCTTGACGTTCGCATCCACAACCCGCTTCACGGGCACAAGGATCTTCATTTGCCTGTCACCTCTTCACGCTAGTTGGGCGCGCTATAACAGCCTGCGCCCTTTCTGAGTTGTCGAAAGCCGACATTCCTGACTGAATTCCGGCCAGACGGAATTCCGGCCGGATGGAAATTCTGGTCTTTGCCCGTCTTTGACTGCTCCTTAACAGCCTTGGGCTCGGACGGAGACGTTTCCGTAGTTGGGGCAACCCTTGACGTCAATACGCTGAAAGCGGCTCAAATCGGTTCAGTTCGGGCCAGAAGGGTTTCCCCGGCCCCAGCGCGCCGTGGTGGCGGGCGGTTCGGGCGCCGCTGGCTGAGCCGCGACCGGCGGCTGGTCGGGAGTGGGAGCCACGGTGTCCTCGTCCGCGCCGGCAAAAAGCGGCACGCCGCGGCTGCGCAGGACAAGCACCAGCACCGCGCCTGCAATGATGCCGCCGATGTGGCAGGCCCAGGAAATCTGATCCTCGCCACCAGCGGCAAACATGAAGACCTGGAACAGCACCCACAGGATCAGCGGGATGAAGGCCGGAATGCGCAGCGGTATGCGGGCAAAGGCAAGCACCCAGACCTTCACCCGGGGATAGAGGATCAGGTAGGCGACGACCACGCCGGCAATGGCGCCGGAGGCGCCGATCAGCGGCACCTGCGAGTCCCAGGCGACGAAGCTCTGGAAGGCGGCGCCGGCGACGGCGCACAGGAGATAGAAGATGAGGTAGCGGATGTGGCCGAGGGCATCCTCGACATTGTCGCCGAACACCCACAGGAACAGCATGTTGCCGCCAAGGTGGAAGATGTCGGCATGCAGGAAGGAATAGGTGAGGTAACTCAGGCTTTCGGGGATGATCACAAAGCGAGGGTCGAGCTCGGCCGTGTCATGGACGACGGACGGGATGAAGCCGAGGCCAAGCACGGCGGCGTTGGTGAAGTTCTCCCCGCCGAGCGCGGTGGCGCAATAGACCAGCGCGTTGACCACGATCAGGCCGATCGTCACATATTGCAGGCGGATGTGGCGCAGCCTGTTGGTGTCGTAAAGCGGGATGAACATGCGTGTCTGGCCCCTCCCGCTTTCGGTCCGTTCAGCGGTTCTTGCCGGGAACCCATAGCACGTCGGCATTTCCATTGTCATTGACCGCCCGGGCGGCGACAAACAGGAAGTCCGAGACGCGGTTGATGTATTTCAGCCCGTCGCGGTTGACATGCTCGACCGGATCCTGAGCCAGCGCCACCATCAGCCGTTCGGCCCGCCGTGCCACGGTGCGGGCAAGATGCAGGGCAGCGGCGGCCGGCGTGCCGCCGTTGAGCACGAAGGATTTGAGCGGCTGCAGATCCTTGTTGAGGAGGTCGATGTCCTTCTCGACCCGGTCGGTCTGCACGGGCGTGATCCGCAAAGGCTCATAGCCCAGCGGCTTGCCGTCGTCGGGTACGGCAAGGTCGGCACCGAGGTCGAACAGATCGTTCTGGATGCGCGAAAGCATGGCATCGATCGCCGGGTGGCTGGCTGCCGTGTGGACACGGGCAATGCCGATGCAGGCATTGGCCTCGTCAACCGTGCCGTAGGCATCCACCCGCAGGTCGGATTTCAGCCGCCGCTCGCCAGTACCGAGTCCTGTCGTGCCGTCATCACCGGTGCGGGTGTAGATCTTGTTGAGCTTGACCACATCGCCTCCCGAACGGTCCTCATTTGCGGGTGAAATACACCGCCAGCAGGATCAGCACCAGCGCCACGGCCTGCAGCATCACGCGTGCCTGCATCAGCTTGTTCGAGGTAACGCCGGAACCGCCGCGCATCATGTTGATGAGGCCCCGGATCAGCACGATCACCACGGCGGCCATGACCAGAATGGCGAGGATATTGAAGACGGTTGCCATTGTTGCGTTTCCAGTTGTTTTCGCGTTCAGGCGCGCTTGGCCATCAGGCGGTAGAGCATCGATGCCGGCAGGATGCGCTTGAATGCAGCGCCAATCCTGGCCGGCACTGTTACCACATAGTGCGGGCGCGGGCGCCGCGACAGAAGTGCATGGCGCAGAACCTTGTGGACCACTTCCGGCCCAGGCTTCAGCGCCGATTGGCTGCCGCCGGCCCGCAGCCGTTCCAGCTGCGCGGCATAGTCCGCACTGTGCACGGAATTCTCGATGTCGATGTTTTTCAGGAACCAGGGCAGGCCGTTGCTGGCGATCTTCGATTTCACCGGCCCCGGTTCGATGAGCGAAACATGGATGCCGCTGCCTTCCAGTTCCTGGCGCTGGCAGAGCATCAGCGCCTCGAGCGCATGTTTCGACGCCGAATAGGCGCCGCGAAAGCGCACCGGCACGAGGCCGAGTATCGACGAGCAATGGACAATGCGGCCGTGACCCTGGCGGCGCATCACCGGGACCAGACGGCGGGTCAGATCGTGCCAGCCGAAGAAATTGACCTCGAACTGCTCCTTGAGCGCGGCCACCGACAGGTCCTCGACCGCACCGGCCTGCGCGTAGGCGCCATTGTTGAACAAGGCGTCGAGCCGGCCGCCGGTGCGTTCGAGCACTGAAGTTACCAGGACGGCGATAGAATCCGGTTCGCCGTAGTCGAGGTAAAAAGCCTCGATGCCGTCCGCTTCGAGGGCGGCGATGTCTTGGTGCTTGCGCGCCGTCGCGAACACCCGCCAGCCCTCGGCCTTCAACGCTCGGGCGCAATAGGCGCCTATCCCTGAAGACGCGCCAGTGACGATGACGGTGCGCAACTCCGCCGCTGGAGAATTCGTGGTTTGACGAAGGGTTGCCATTTGCCGCATTCACTTCCCATATTCGCGGCGTCTAGACAATCGAAGGGGAGCGCGCGTTTTTGCTGCGGAATATTGTCGCCCTGCGCCGCGTGCTCTACGACGCTCTCGGCCATTTCAACACCGATGACGGCTGGGCCATGGCCAGCCATCTGGCGATCACCTCGCTGATGGCGCTGTTTCCGTTCCTGATCTTCGCCACGACGCTGGGCAGCTTCCTTGGCGCCGAGGCCTTTGCCGACACGGCCGTGCACCTGGTCTTCGACACCTGGCCCGATCAGATCGCCAAGCCGATCGCGCATGAGGTGCTGAACGTGCTGACCGTCCGGCGCAGCGACCTGTTGACCTATGGCGTGCTGCTCGCCGCCTACTTTGCCTCGAACGGCATCGAGGCGCTGCGCACGTCGCTCAACCGGGCCTATCGCGTCACGGAGACGCGCGGCATCATCTACCGTCGTGTGCAGAGCATCTTCTTCGTGCTGATCGCCACCGCAGGGTTCCTGGCGATCAGCGTGCTGCTGGTGTTCGCGCCGCTGCTGGCGCGGCTGGCGGAAGCTCATTTCCAGTGGATCAAGCCCTATACCGGCACGATCACGCTGTGGCGTTACGTCATTGCCTCAGCCGTCATCATCGGCGGGCTGTTTGCCGTGCATTACTGGCTGCCGGCCGGCAAGCGCCGCTTCGTGTCGCTGGTGCCGGGCATCGTCTTCACGCTGGCGGCGTGGCTTATCGGCTCGACCATGTTCGCCACTTATCTCGACCATTTCTCGTCCTATGTGACGACCTATGCCGGGCTGGCCTCGATCATGATCGCGGTGGTCTTCCTCTACATCGTCTCGGCGATCTTCATCCTTGGCGGCGAGCTCAATGCCGCGATCAGCCGCTATCTGGAGGCGCGGGCCCGGGTCGGATGAGTCGGTAGCGGGATAAGGGGAACTGAAGAACTGGGGAATTGAAGAATTGAAGAATTGAAGAAGCAGTACGCAGGCTGCTTCCTCAGTTCCTCAGTTCCTCAGTTCCTCAGTTCCTCAGTTCCTCAGTTCCTCAATCCTTCCCTTACCTGCAATTCTTCCCCTGGTCTGCCGCGCCGTTGCCAGGCCAACGCCGAAAGTCGTGATGGCCATGCCGACGATCTGCAGCGCGTTGAGCTGCTCGTCGAACAACGCCCAGGCGATGACCGCCGTTACCGCCGGGACGAGGTAGAACAGCGAGGCGACCTTTGACATCTCGCCGTCGCGGATCATCACCATCAACAGGAAGATGGCGCCGAGCGACAGCACCAGTACGAGCCAGGCCATGGCGAAGATCAGTTCGCCATTGATGACGACGGTGTGTGTCTCGAAGGCAAGCGCGGCAAGGATCATCAGCGAGCCGCCGCCGACATATTGCCACATGGTGGCCGCCACGAGGTCGCCGCCGGAAGCGAAACGCTTCTGCCAGATGGTGCCGGCGCTCATGCCGAGCACCGAGACCAGCGAGGCGGCCAGGGTCGCGGCGGTCACGCCGCCACCCAGCGCCCCGAGTTTTGGCCACAGCACGATGACGATGCCGATCAGGCCGATGCCAAGGCCAAGCCAGTGGCGCGGCAGGATTGCCTCGCCGAGGAACTTGCCGGCAAGCACCGCCGTGATCAGCGGTTGCAGGCCGACGATCAGGGCCGAAAACCCGGCCGGCATGCCCCGGTGGATGGCCCAGAAGACGGCGCCGAGATAGACGCCATGCATGAGCACGCCGGCGCCGGTGGCGTGCAGCGCCTCCTTGCGGGTGGCTCGCTTCGAGCCCAGCACCGGCATCAGGACAGCCAGCAGGATGGCGGCGATGACGAAACGCGCGGCGAGGAAGGTGAATGGCTCCGCCCATGGCATGGCGTAGCGCGCGCCGATGAAGCCGGTCGCCCACAGGACGACGAAGGTGGCGGGGATGAAACGCTTGATGCTGTGCATTCCCGGAGACCGCCGCGTTGGGGAGAGTTGACCGTGGCGATGCTCTAGTCCCGTTCAACCCGGCGCGCAAAACGAAACGATTGATCCATGCATCACGGGAATTCAACGGAGCGGTGGGTCCGGCGTCCGGTTCTCCCGACCTCGCAGAGGTCAAAGTCCAATCATCCGCCTGATGTCGTCAGGTGTCGCGCCGGCCCCGCGCAGCTTGGCAAGGCCGGTGTCGCCAAGGCTCTTCGACAGTTTTCGCCCGTCCGGCCCGAGGATGAGCCGATGGTGGAAGTAGGCGGGTTGCGGCAGCCCAAGCAATTCCTGCAGCAGCCGCTGCACACCGGTGGCGGAAAACAGGTCCTGGCCGCGCACGACATGGCTGACGCCTTGCAGGGCGTCATCGACAATGACGGCGAGGTGGTAGCTGGTCGGGATGTCGCGGCGTGCCACGATCACGTCGCCCCAATCCTGTGGACGGGCCTCGACCGGGCGCGTCGCGGATAGTGTCTCATCGGTGAATTCGGTCCAGGCGAGGTCCTTGCCGACACGCGCCATGGCGGCGCCGACATCCAGCCGCCAGGCAAAAGGCTCGTTGTCGGCGATGCGCCGTTTGCGTTCTTTCACCGGTAGCGCCTTGTCGGCGGGGGGATAGAGCGGCACGCCGTCGGGATCGTGCGGCCAGTCACGTCCGCGCTTTTCGCTGTCGGCGATGAAGGCCCTGATGTCGCCTCGGCTCATGAAGGCGGGATAGACGAGTTCTTCGCGGATCAGCCGGTCAAGCACCGCCTGATACTCCGCGAAATGCTCGGACTGGCGGCGCACTGGCTCTTCCCAGCCAAGCCCCAGCCTTTCCAGATCGGCAAGCACGCCCGCCTCGAATTGCGGCGTGCAGCGCGTGGTGTCGATATCCTCGATGCGCAGCAGCAGGCGGCCGCCAGTGACCTTTGCCAGCTTCTGGTTGAGCAGCGCCGAATAGGCGTGGCCGAGATGCAGTTCGCCGTTGGGGCTGGGTGCGAAGCGGAATGTCAGGAGCGTCATATCTTTGGCGGCAATCGGGTTGTGCTGCTGTTTCGGCGGTTGCTACCTTGCGGCACATTCCAGGACAAGGAAACCATGCAACGTATCGCGACACTGGACGACATTGCCCGCGGCCTGGATGCGCTCTGCATCATCGACCCGCGCCTGGAAAAGGTGCGCGGCATGGCCGGCGAGGTGCCGCTCAGGCTGTCCGAGCCGGGCTTCAGGAGCCTGGCCTCGATCATCGTCTCGCAACAGGTCTCCCGGGCGAGCGCCGATGCGATCTTCGGCCGGCTGACCAGGCTGGTCGATCCGCTGACGCCGCAGGCGATCCTGGCCGCCGGCGAGGACATGTTTCGCGAGGCCGGCCTGTCGCGGCCCAAGCAGCGCGGATTGATCGCGGTTGCCCAGGCCGTGGCCGGCGGGCTCGACCTCAATCACCTCTGTTCGCTCGACGCGACCGATGCGATCACGGCGATGACCGCGGTGCCCGGCATCGGTCCCTGGACGGCGGAAGTGTACCTTCTGTTTGCCGCCGGGCACCCCGACATCTTTCCCGCGCGCGATGTCGCGCTGCAAACGGCGGTCGGCCATGCGCTCGGCATCGACCCGCGTCCGCCGGAGAAAACGCTGATCGCATTGGCCGAATCATGGAGCCCGTGGCGAGGTGTCGCATCGCGGCTTTTCTGGTCCTATTATCGCGAAACCAGAGGCAGGGACGCCGCGCCGCCGTCCTGAATCCGCAAAAAAGTATAAAAATCGAGGGTTTTTGACGCCTTGGGCAAGCGACAATCCGCTTCACATCCCTGTCATGTCGGGCTTACAGTATCCGCGCCGTTCGGGTCTAGAACCAAGGAGGTAAACACGTGACGGTTGCCGTATCTCCGGATGGGCTTCCAGCACTGGTGCTGAATGCGGATTACCGTCCGCTCAGCTATTACCCCCTGTCGCTCTGGTCCTGGCAGGATGCCATCAAGGCGGTGTTCCTCGACCGGGTGAACATCGTCGCCGAATACGAGCATGCGGTGTCCTCGCCGACCTTCTCCATGAAGCTGCCGAGCGTGGTCAGCCTGAAAGCCTATGTGAAGCCGTCCCGGCATCCGGCCTTCACCCGCTTCAATGTGTTCCTGCGCGATCGCTTCCAATGCCAGTATTGCGGCACGCCCGAGGATCTGACGTTCGACCATGTCATCCCGCGCCATCGCGGCGGCGCGACGACCTGGGAGAATGTCGTCGCCGCCTGTTCGCCCTGCAACCTCAGGAAGGGCGGCATGATGCCGGCGCACGCCAAGATGTGGCCGCTGCAGAAGCCTTATCAGCCGACGGTGCATGATCTGCACAACAACGGCCGCCTGTTCCCGCCGAACCATCTGCATGAAAGCTGGATGGATTATCTTTACTGGGATGTCGAACTCGAACCATAGAGTTCGGCAGAAATCCGCCATACTGGCCGCCTGACGCAGCTTTCTGCGCTTCCGGTGCTCACGTACTTAAGTACGCTCCGCTCCGGTTCTCGAAAGCTTCGCCATTCGACTCAGCCTGCCGAATTTCTGGACGAACTCTGTGCCGCGCTGGTTTAACTAGTCGCGGGCCAGCGCACCCCGGAAGGCGACGGCGGCCAGGATGAGGCTGGCGATGGCGTTCCAGCCGGCCAGCGATAGGCCCAGGATGCGCAGCGCCGCCTTGTCGCAGGAGGGCGGCACGAATTTGTCGAGCGCGTCGAGCACGCCCTTGCCGCCGGTGTCCACCGGGCCTGCGCCCGCGGTGCAGTCGGTCGGGCCGGCCCACCACTGCCATTCGACGCCGGAATGGTAGACGCCGAGATAGAGGCCGTAGAGCATCAAGAGGCCGCCAATGCCCAGCAGGCCGCGCGTCAGCCATGCGGGCGCGCGCAGCATCGATGCGATCACCGCCAGCACCATCAGCGGTATGCCGATATAGTAGGGGGTGCGCTGTTCCAGGCAGAGATGGCAGGGGATGTAGCCGCCAATGTACTGGAAGCCGAGCGCCGAGCCGACGGTCGCGGCCATGGCGACGGCGAGAAACAGGGCAGTCCGCGTCCGCTGGCGTCCGGTATCGACATTCATGGTCGCTGTCATGGGTCTTTCGTCCGTTGTGTTCGCCGCCCGCCGGGTCCGCTTGCCCCTCAAAACCGTCACCCGGTTTTGAGACCTGGGCCTCAGAGGGCGTATTTGATCAGGATATAGAGCAAAATCAGGGCAGCCGCGGCGGCGCCGACGATCAGGCCAAGGCGCTTTTCGATGAACTCGCGGATCGACTCGCCATAGCGGCGCAACAGCCAGGCCAAGAGCAGGAACCGGGCGCCGCGCGCCACGATGGCCAGCACGATGAACAGCGCCAGATTGACGCCGATGACGCCGGACAGGATCGTCACCACCTTGATCGGCGGCAGGTGCGCCGCACCCGAGGTGATCAGCATCAGGATGATGAAGCCGACGCCCGACGAGGTGCGCAGTTGCTCGAACTCATCATACTTGCCGTAGAATTCGAGGATCGGCCGTGCCACCGCCTCATAAGCGTAGTGGCCGATGAACCAGCCGGCAATGCCGCCCAGCACCGAGGCGGCGGTGGCGATCAGCGCATAGCGATAGGCACGATCCGGCCGCGACAGCGCCATCGGCAGATAGAGCACATCGGCCGGCACGAGGAACACAGAGCTTTCGACGAAAGCGATGAAGGCCAGCCACCATTCCGCGGATTTGCGGGCCGCCAGCGACAAGGTCCAGTCGTACAGTCCGCGAAGCATCGGCTCTCCTAATGCATGTGGTCCAAAATGCGCAGCCGCCCGGGGACAATGGCAGGGATGAAAACAGGAGCCCAGGCTTGCGCGTCGGTGCCTTCAGACCCGCCACGCATCATGCGCCGCCTGTCTAGAAAGATTTTCCGCGCCGCACAATGGCAGCGCCGCCACGAAATCGAAAGGCGCAGTTGGTCGCATCCGGGGATTGCTGAGAATTGGCCAGTTGACGAACAGGCCTCCGACCGTATAGTCCGCGCCCATCCAGGCTGTCCGGCCTGAGCCCCTATGGCGGAATTGGTAGACGCGCTCGACTCAAAATCGAGTTCCGCAAGGAGTGCTGGTTCGATCCCGGCTAGGGGCACCATTCCATGTTCAGGAACTGATCCGTATTGCTCGCCTGCGCATGATGCAGGGCAAAACCCGCTGACAGGATCGAGGCGCAGGCCGGCTACAGCGCCAGCCTGCGCCCTCGTCAATCCGCTCAGAGCGAATGCTTATAGCCGATCGCGATATTCCATTTGTCACCCGCGAGATCGTTGTAGGGGGCCGAGGTGGTATCGGTCTTCTTCCAGGAATAGCCAACGCTGGCATAGACCGCGTTGGTGGAGTCGATGCTGTAGGTCAAACCGGTGGCCAGCTTGGGCGTTTCCCAGGTGGTGTTGAAGGCATTGCGGTAGCGGAAGTTGAAGACGTTCCAGGTCCATTGCTTGGAGACCTTCCAATCGCCCGCGATATACAGGGCGTAGTAAGGAACATTCGCATTGGCATCCGCGTCCTTGATGATGCCTGTATCGTGCCAGGTGTAGCCGAGCCCCAGGCTGGGGGTCAGGGTGAAGGCATCCGTGACCTTGATTTTGTAGCCGAGGCTGGCTTCGGCGTAGTACTGGGATTTTCCACCGGTCTTGAAGGTGGGCTGGATAAAGATGCCGCCGACGAAATTGTTGTCGAAACTGTGCGAAACGCTGAGCTTGAAATAGGTGTCGGCAAGCGACCGGGCGGTGTTGCTGCCATTGTTGATGGCGTAGAATTCCGGGCTCCCCTCTATTCCAATCGTCCAGGTCGGGGCTGCCGGTGGCGGGGCTTCGACCAGATCGGCCGCAAAGGCCGATGTGGCCGTGGACAAGCAAACGCCCAATGGGGCGATGATGGTGCGCAAAAGCATGGTCTTTCCTCGATATGTAGCGGCGCATCGGAATGGAGCGGCGCGTTGGGATGTGGCGGCGATTTAGCTAGGCGCGCGTCATTACAGTTATGTGACGGTGTGCCATTCGTGTGGACGACTTTGCCCACACGGCTCTCGATGGGGTCTCGGCGGTGCAGATTGGCCACACCGGCGAGACGGCGGAGGCACGCTCACACCAGCCGGTTGCGCGGCAGCCGGCTAGCCATCGAGCCGATGGCTAGAAGGGGATCCAGTCCCCGAATATATGTCTAAACAGGATCAAGAGGCCGATCAACAAGGCTATCCAAAGGCCGGGTTGTCGCAAACTGGAGGCCGGCATTCAGCGCCGTCTCAGCAGGCTCTTCATCCGGTTGCGCAGCAGGCGCGCCATGTTGCGGGTCTCGCGATAGAGATGCAGTTGCGAGGCGGCCTGGCGGGCGAGGCGGTCGGCGTCCGTGGTCAGCCCGATCACCAGCGTGCCGATCGGCTTGCGCTCGCTCCACAGCCTGCTCATCACCGGATGGTCGGGCACCGCGCAGGAATCGGTCATCATGATGTTGGGATCGTCGAGATGCTGCCGGGTGACCTCGATCATAAGCAGCGTGCCCGGCGAATAGGCGGCCAGCGTCTCGTCATAGGCCGTCTTCCAGGTATAGGCGACGCCGGCTTCGACGAAGACGATCAGGCAGGCGATGGTGCGGCCGTCGAGCGTCAGCGAATGGATGCGGCACATGTCCTGTTCGGCGAGCCGGTGCACGGCCTCGCGGGCGAAGGCGGCCCGGAAGCGGTCGATCGCCATGGCGGTGCGCTCGCGGCCCTTCCAGCCGGACGCTTCCAGCGTCAGGAAGCTCTCTATGGCATGGCGGATTTCCTCGGGGCCGCGCGCCACCACATGCTCCAGCCTGCCGAGGTCGGCAAGGCGCCGCTTCAGGCGGCGGAACTCGCGATAATGGTGCGAGCGCAGCGATGCCTTCAGATAGTCGTCGCCGTCGAGCTCGCTCTCCAGCACCGGGCGCAGGGTCTGGCCGGTGGTGACCAGCGTCAGGCCACGCGTTTCGGCCACCGTGCCGAGCAGGCTCGCCACCGGGCCGTCGAGCCTGATGTCGGGGAGCACGAAGACTTTCGGCAGTTTGAGATGCGGGCGCGACAGCATCGAGAAGAAGTCCTCGACGACACCGACCGGATCGTCGCGGTCGATCAGCGGCGTGCCGAGCGGGCCGAAGGGGCTCGACCAGGTACGCATCACCGGAACGCCGAGCGGGACAACCGGGCGCTCCACCGAGATCGGCACCAGGAGGCGCAGCCGGTTACGGTATTCGTCGCCGTCGCGGATCACGGCCAGCCTCACTTCGCGATCTTCGAGCCGGGGCATGGCGGGCGCCAGGAAGCGCGGGTTGAAGAAGACGTTCGGCTCGATCGTGCGGGCGCAGAGATAGTCCAGCTCCTCGACCAGGTCGAAACCGGCCGATGCCGGATAGATAGCAAGCTTGCGCTCGGGCCGGTTGTTGGCGAAGATTTCGATATGGGCGGGGTCGGGATCGCGCGCCAGCCCGGCAAGGCCGGACACCATGGCGCCGGCAGTGCCGCCGCTGGTTTCCTCGAGCAACGGGATGGCGGCCATCAGGCGGCTCCTTTGGCTGGCACGAAGATCGCCATGACGATGCCGAGCTTGCGCCACACCGTGAAGGACAGCGCGCTGGCTTCGAAGATCATGGCAAAGGCGGTGGCCATGGCCGCGCCCCAGAGGCCGAAATGCGGGATCAGCACCACGTTGAGGCCGATGTTGAAGGCCAGTGTCATGGCATAGACGGCGGCGCAGATGTTCTGGTTGCCGCTCATGGTGAGCAGGCTCTCGCAGGGGCCGACGGCGGCGCGCGCCACGACGCCGAAGACGAGCAGGAACAGAAGCGGATAGCCCGACGTGAATTCGGGGCCGAACAGCACCAGCATGGGTTTGCCCAGCGCCAGCACCAGCAGCGCCATCAGCAGCGAGGGCCAGAAGGTCCACGACACCGTCTCGCGGGCGAAGGCGGCGAGCTTTTCCGGCTCGCCATGGGTGAATTGCGCGTAGCGCTGGGCAACGCCGGCCTTGACGGCGAAATAGACGAAATGCACCAGCGCCAGCGTCTTGACCGTGGCGAAATAGACGGCGACGTCGTTGGGATTCATATAGGCGCCGACCATCAGCACGTCGGCATTGGTGAGCAGGAAGAAGAAGCTCTCGACCAGGAAGATCGGCAGCGAGACGACGAACCACTGCGCGAAATGCACCTTCATCGGCCCGGCCGGGATCTGCCTTTCCATACGGTGGGTGACGCCGATCAACTGAGCGAGCGTGGTGACGTAGGTGGCGGCGATCGAGGCGAAAATCGCCGTCCTGGCATCGGCGGCGTAGCCGGCGAAAAGCATCAGCGCCATGAACAGCAGGATCAGCACCGGCCGTATCAGATAGGTCGGCGACAGGGCGAAAAGCGCCCAGCTGTTCGCCCTGGCCTGGCCCTGCAACAGATCCGACACCGCGATCATCGGCAGGCAGATGGCGCCGAGGATGAACGGTATCACGTAGTAGTTTTCGATCCAGGGCGCCGCCAGCCAGACAGCGAGCGCGCCGAGCCCGGCGATGATCGTCGAGGCGATCAGCACGAACAGACGGCTGGCCACGACGATGCCGCGCAGTTCGTCCATCATGCCGCGCTCGCGGTATTCGGGGATGAAGCGGATGACCGAGGTGTGGAAGCCGAGGCAGGCGAGGTTGCCGACGATGACCATCGTCACCCAGACAAGCACGAAGATGCCGTATTCGAACGAGCCCATCCAGCGCGCCATCAGCACCTGGCTGATGAAGGCGATGACGGCGCTGACGATGCGGATGGAGAAGGCGATGACCGACATGCGGCCGGCTTCGCCGCGTTCATCGGCGGTGAACAGCACGGCGTCGATGCGGCCGAGCAACGGCTCCACGCGCAGCGCCAAACGCTGCGGCAAGAACCGCCCGGCAGTCGTGGCCGCGGAAAAGCGCACCCCGATCTCTCTCCGTTTTCCGCCTCTTTTTCAGGCTTTGGTGTAGCGGAGACACATTAAGAAACGGTTGGGTGGGTTATCCCTTCGCCCCGTTTACGGGGAGAAGGTGCCGGCAGGCGGATGAGGGGCAGCGCCGGCTTTTGGCGGTTTGCGCCAATACGGGAAGAGGAAGAAAAGCTATCTATGGATGAAGCGGCTTTGTAGAGGCGGGCGTATCATCGCTTCTGGTCGCAGACATGCGCCAATCGCGGGCCCCAGCGCAGCCCCTCATCCGCCCTTCGGGCCCTTCGCTATCGCTCCGGGCGTTCGTTGTTCGAAAAGCCAAGCAATTGGCTTTTCGTCCGCTACGTGGACCACGCCTCACCCACGTGGAACGGGGAGAAGGAAGAGCGCGTCCTTACGCGAACGCACCATGACAGTGCTTGTATTTCTTGCCGGAGCCGCAGGGGCAGGCTTCGTTTCGGCCGACCTTGCCCCAGGTCGCCTGGTTGTTCGGATCGCGATCCTCGGGGGCGACGACGGCGTTCTGCTCCTGGCGCACCAGGAGGGCGGTCTCGCCGTCACCAAAATCGTTCTCGCCGGTGGTGCCGTCGATATGCGAGCCGAACATGTCGGGCGCTTCCGGCGGCGGGGCTTCGGCGGCCTGGCGGACCAGTTCGACGCGCATCAGCTGCGCGGTAACGGCCTGGCGCAAATTGCCAAGCATTGCCTGGAACAGCTCGAATGCCTCGCCCTTGTACTCCTGCAGCGGGTCGCGCTGGGCGTAGCCGCGGAAGCCGACGACCGAACGCAGATGGTCGAGATTCACGATGTGCTCGCGCCACAGATGGTCGAGTGACTGCAGCACCACCGAGCGCTCGACATAGGTCATCACCTCGGGGCCGAAACGCTCGGCGCGCTCCTTGGCGGCGGCGTCGGCGGCTTGCGTGATGCGCTCGCGGATGTCGTCCTCGGCGATGCCTTCTTCCTTGGCCCACTCCTCGATCGGCAGGTCGAGATTGAGGAATTCGGCGACCTCGGCCTTCAGGCCCGCGACATCCCACTGTTCGGCGTAGGCGTTTTCGGGAATCGCCTTGGCGACGATCTCGTCGATGACGCCCTCGCGCATCTCGGCAATGGTTTCCGAGAGGCCTTCGCCGTCCATCAGTTCGATGCGCTGCTCGAACACCACCTTGCGCTGGTCGTTCGAGACGTCGTCATATTTCAAAAGGTTCTTGCGGATGTCGAAGTTGCGAGCCTCGACCTTCTTCTGCGCCTTTTCCAGCGCCTTGTTGATCCAGGGATGGATGATCGCCTCGTCTTCCTTGAGGCCGAGCTTCTGCAGCATGCCGTCCATGCGCTCGGAACCGAAGATGCGCATCAGATCGTCCTGCAGCGACAGGAAGAATTTCGAACGGCCGGGGTCGCCCTGGCGGCCGGAGCGGCCGCGCAACTGGTTGTCGATGCGGCGCGATTCATGGCGCTCGGTGGCGAGCACATAGAGGCCGCCGGCGGCCAGTGCCTTTTCCTTCAGGCGCTCGATGTCGGCGTGGATTTCCTTTTCCCGCGCCTCGCGCTCGGGACCTGCAGGCATGTCGCCCAGTTCGTCCTCGATGCGCATCTCGGCGTTGCCGCCGAGCTTGATGTCGGTGCCGCGGCCGGCCATGTTGGTGGCGATGGTGATGGCGCCGGGCTTGCCGGCCTGCGCGACGATCGCCGCCTCGCGCTCGTGATGGCGGGCGTTCAGCACCTCGAAATCCTTGAAGCCTTCCTTGCGCAGGCGGTCGGCCAGCTGCTCGGACTTCTCGATCGAGGTCGTGCCGACCAGCGTCGGCTGGCCCTTGGCGCTGGCCTCGCGGATCTCCTTGACGATCGCCTTGTACTTCTCCTCGACCGTCCGGTAGACCTCGTCGTCCTCGTCCTTGCGGATGACCGGCAGGTTGGTCGGGATCTCGGTGACTTCGAGACCGTAGATGTTGCCGAATTCCTCGGCCTCGGTCAGCGCCGTGCCGGTCATGCCGGAAAGCTTCTTGTAGAGGCGGAAGTAGTTCTGGAAGGTGACGGAGGCGAGCGTCTGGTTCTCCGGCTGGATCGCCACATGCTCCTTGGCCTCCAGCGCCTGATGCAGGCCTTCCGAATAGCGGCGGCCCGGCATCATGCGGCCGGTGAATTCGTCGATGATGACGATCTCGCCGTTGCGCACGATATAGTCCTTGTCGCGCTGGAACAGCCGGTGCGCCTTCAGCGCGTTGTTGACGTGGTGGACGATGGCGACGTTCTCGACGTCGTAGAGCGACTCGCCCTTCAACAGTCCGGCATCGCGCAGCAGGTTCTCCAGCTTCTCGGTGCCTTCCTCGGTGAAGATCGAGGTCTTCTGCTTTTCGTCGATCTCATAATCCTGCGGCTGCAGCTGGATGATGAAGGTGTCGATCGTGTTGTACATTTCCGAACGGTCCTCGAGCGGACCGGAAATGATCAGCGGCGTGCGTGCCTCGTCGACCAGGATGGAATCGACCTCGTCGACGATAGCGTAGTTGTGACCGCGCTGCACCATCTGGGCGCGCTCATACTTCATGTTGTCGCGCAGATAGTCGAAGCCGAGTTCGTTGTTGGTGGCGTAGGTGACGTCGGCAGCGTAGGCTGTGCTGCGTTCCTCGTCGGAGAGGCCATGGACGATGACGCCGACCGAGAGGCCGAGGAATTTGTAGACGCGGCCCATCCATTCGGAGTCGCGCGTGGCGAGATAGTCGTTGACGGTGACGACGTGGACGCCCTTGCCGGCGAGCGCGTTGAGATAGACCGGCAGTGTCGCGACCAGGGTCTTGCCCTCGCCGGTGCGCATCTCGGCAATGCCGCCATTGTGCAGCACCATGCCGCCGATCAGCTGGACGTCGAAGGGGCGCATGCCGAGCACGCGGCGCGCCGCCTCACGTGCGGTTGCGAAGGCCGGGATCAGCAGATCGTCAAGACTGGCGCCATTGGCGATATCCTGGCGGAATTTCTCCGTGCGGCCGGCAAGCTCGGCATCGGAGAGAGCCCGCATCTCGTTTTCCATGGCGTTGATCGCCTCGACGCGGGGCCGGGTTGATTTGACCCGACGGTCGTTGGAGGAACCGAAAACCTTACGGGCGAGACCGCCGAGACTGACCATCCAATGGTCCTTTCGATAGAATTCTCAATCTTGAGACAGGCGCCGGGCGGCCCCATCAAATCCGCGTGAACGCACCGCCTGAATGCGGGCAAACACAAAAAGCGCCCGGAAAACGGTTCTGGACGCCAAGTCGTTGGACAGATAAGAGGGGGCTCAACTGATGTCAACGCCGCGCTGGCCATGCAGGCCGCGCCAAATTCCGCCACAATCTGGCTGATCTGGAAGCCATCCCTCTTACAATCCTTCACCGGAGTCATCCTTATGTCCTTGTTGTTCCGCCGTGCGTCGCTCGCCAGCCTTGGCTTGGCCTTCGGCCTGTCGGCTCTTTGCCTGTCGCCGCTGATGGCGCAGGAGACCGCTCCTGCTGCTCCGGCCGATGCGGCGGCACCCGCGGCGGCGCCGGTCGATCCGAACGCCGTGGTCGCCACGGTCAACGGCCAGCCCCTGACTGAAGCCGATCTGGTGCTTGCCGAAGGCGAGCTGTCGCAGCAATTCGCGCAGCTGCCGCCCGAACAGCGCCGCGCTGCTGCCCTTTCGGCGGCCATCGAGATCCGCGTCATGGCTGCCAAGGCCGTCACCGACGGTCTCGACAAGGATCCCGATTTCCAGCGCCGCATGGCCTTCCTGCAGCAGCGCGCGCTGCATGGCGAGATGGTCGAGAAGGGCGTCGTCGACAAGGTCACCGACGCCGAGATTCGCGCCCGCTACGACCAGGAGATCGCCAATACGCCGCCGGTCAACGAGGTGCATGCCCGTCACATCCTCGTGAAGACGAAAGAAGAGGCAGAGGCGATCATCAAGCAGCTCGACGGCGGCGCCGACTTCCAGAAGCTCGCCAACGAGCACACCAGCGATCCCTCGGGCAAGTCCAATGGCGGCGACCTCGGCTGGTTCGGACCTGGCCAGATGGTGCCGGAATTCGACAAGGCGGCCTTCGCGCTTGAGGTCGGCAAATACACCGAGCAGCCGGTGCAGTCGCAGTTCGGCTGGCATGTCATCAAGCTCGAGGACAAGCGTGCCAAGCAGCCGCCGGCCTTCGACGAGGTGAAGGACCAGGCCAAGCAGGCGGTCATCCGCGACAAGTATTTCGCGCTGGTCAAGTCGCTGCGCGCCGATGCCAAGGTCGAGATCCCCGATGCCAAGCTGAAGCAGGCTGTCGATACGATGGAAGCCGGCAAGTAAGCCCGGACGGTTTTTTCAAAAAGGGCGCGGCAGCCAAGGGTTGCCGCGCCCTTTTTGTTGGTGTCGCCGATGCCGTTATCTACCGGGCGCCGCTATGCCTTGCAGGAGATAGCGGACCATCTTGCGTATCGCCGCCTCAGGCTCGTCGAGCCGGTTGGTCAAGAGATGCCGCCAGGCATAGGACGCGACGAGGTCCGCGACCGCGCCAGGCTCGATGTCGCTGGTGATCTCGCCCCTTGCCTTGGCGCGCTCGATGATCAGGCCGGTGTGGGTGCGGCGCCCTCCGGCATAACCGGCAAGGGCCGCGGCCGCGGTTTCATCCGACTGCGCCTCGGCGATCAGCGATCTGAACACGTTGCCCGACGATGTCTCGCGCCAGTGCGCGAACAGATTGACCAGGAAGCCGACGAGATCCTCTTCCAGGCTTCCCGTATCGGGGACGTCGACGCGCTTCTGGCGCTGGTAGACTTCGAGCAGCAGGGCCGCCTTGCTCGGCCACCAGCGATAGATGGTCGGCTTGCCGGCACGGGCGCGCCGCGCCACCGCCTCGATCGAGAACCCGGCATAACCGGCCTCGACCAGCACGGCCTCGGCGGCCTCCAGAATCGCTTCGGCGCTGTCGGGGTTGCGCCTGGCGCCAATCGATCTGCGTGCCGGATCGGCGATTTCGTTCATTGGCCGTTCCTCCTGAAGCGGGTTCTCGTCTCTGCTGGACCAACAACCCGCCAGCAACTCTTTGCCTCACCACATTCTTGCTCGGACAGGAACCACCCGGAGCAAAAGCGCTCGTTTTCCTGACAGCATTCGTGCGGACGCCAAATGAAGCCATTTGGCCGCAAAAAGCGCCGATGCCAAGATATGCTCACACATTCGAGATATTCATACATCATCGCTTGACGAAACGGAACGGTTCGTTCTATTCAACGGAACGTTCCGTTCCGATCGGTATCGCCATGACGACCATTATCGCATCCGGCTCCGCGCCCGCCGAGACGACGATTTCGAGTTGGATGACCTTTCTGCTGGCAGCGGCCTGCGGGCTGATCGTTGCCAATATCTATTATGCACAACCGCTGATTGGCCCGATCGGCGCCGAACTTGGCCTGCCGCCCCATGCGGCGGGCCTGATCGTTACGATGGCCCAGATCGGCTACGGGGTGGGCCTGCTGTTCATCGTGCCGCTAGGCGATCTCGTGGAAAACCGCAGGCTCGTGCTTGGCATACTCGCCGTTGCAACGCTCGCCTTGCTGGGCGCGGCGATTTCGACGCAGCCAATGGCTTTTCTGGCCGCGATGCTGTTTGTCGGCCTCGGGTCGGTCGCGGTGCAGATGCTTATCCCCTATGCGGCGCACCTGGCGCCGGAAGCAAGGCGTGGCCGCGTGGTCGGCAATGTCTCGGTGGGATTGTTGCTGGGTATCATGCTGTCACGCCCGTTTTCCAGCTTCATCACCGCGCTGTCGTCCTGGCATGTGGTCTACTTCACTTCTTGCACCGTCATGATCCTGCTGGCCGTGGTGCTGCGGTTTGCGCTGCCCAGGCGCGTGCCGACGGCGCGTCTGAGCTATGGCGCGCTTTTGGCATCCATGGTGCATATTGCGCGCACGACGCCCGTCCTGCGCCGGCGGGCTCTCTACCAGGCATTCCTTTTCGCGGCGTTCAGCCTGTTCTGGACGACGACGCCGCTGCTGCTGGCTGGTCCAGAGTTCAGCTTGACGCAGCGCGGCATCGGCTTGTTCGCCTTGGCCGGCGTCGCCGGCGCAATCGCCGCGCCGCTCGCCGGAAGAGCCGCCGACCGCGGATGGGGCCGGCCGGCAACCGCCTTTGCCATGCTGTGCGTTGCCGTCGCGTTTCTCGTAACCCACATCGCCCATACCGGCTCGACGCTTTCGTTGGCGCTGCTGGTCGTCGCCGCCATCGTGCTCGACTTCGGCGTGCAGACCAACCTTGTCCTAGGCTATCGGGACCTGTTCTCGCTCGGCGCCGCACATCGCAGCCGTCTCAACGGGCTCTACATGGCGACGTTCTTCATCGCCGGCGCGATCGGCTCGGGCGTCGGCGGCTGGGCGTATGCGCAAGGCGGCTGGCCACTGGTGTCCTGGATCGGCCTGGCGCTGCCGATTGCCGGACTGCTCTGTTTCGCCACTGAATTCATATCGCGCGAAAACGCGTGAATGCGCCGCGGATCACCTCTCATTGCATGGCTTGCGAGGTTTCGGATTCGATGCGCCATCCCCCCACGGCCTTGACCAGCCCGAGCGTGACGCGCGCCTTGCCGGTCAGCCTTGCCGCCGACTTGTCCTTCGGCACATAGTCGTAGCGCATGGCAAAGGCTGCATCGGCGCGGTCCTGCCCATGCGGGGTGATCTCCAGGCTGCCGGGTTCCAGCCCGAGCGACCACGAGGCCCATTGCGCGAACCAGTCGGTCTTCACCTTGACGAGGGCATCGTTGTCGTAGCGCGTGCCGAAGATGGTAGCGGACGGGCCGTAGATCCGCTTGACCATGTCAGCCATCGTCCTGGTGTCGGGCGTCAGATAATCCCGGCGCAGGAATTTTTCGATCGAAGCCTTGTCGTCGCCGACGGAGCGCTCCAGTGCCGCGACCTGCGAGGCCGGCGCGGGCTCGGCAGCCGGCCTGGGCTCCGGCGCAGGCCCTGCACCCGGGACGAATTCGAAGCGTTCGAGCAGCGAGCCCTGTTCCCAGGGGCGCTGGCCTTCGCGAGTTTGCGAAACCACGTCGCGGCGCACCGCGATCATCATGTCGTTGATGCTTTGGCCGGGTTCGGCGATGTGCCGCAAGAGGGCTGATGCAAAGGGCGAGTTGCGCCCGCTGCCGTCCATGGCGACCGCGCCTGGCGCCGTCGAGAAGGCGATGAAGGAGCCGCGCGTCGAATCGAACTGCGCCAGCCCGGCGAGCGCCGTCGCCGAGCGCGTGGTGGCGGTGCGGCTGAGGCTGCGGGCAAACGGGTTGTTGCGGCAGGCATCGAGAAACACCAGGCTGACCTTGGTCTGCTGTTCCATGATGTCGAGGACTTCGTCGATCGGCACCGCTTCGAGCTGCAGTTTCACCGGCATGTCGAGCCTGGCGTCGACCGGCACGATGTAATTGCGCCCGTCGACCTGCAGGCCGTGGCCGGCATAGTAGAAAAGCCCGACGCCGGCGCCTTCGAGCGCATCGGAGAACTCGCCGATGCTGCGTTCGAGCTCGCGCTTGCCGAGATCATTGCCTTCGATGACCTCGAAGCCGATGGAGCGCAGCTTGTCGGCGATGTCGAGAGCGTCGTTGACCGGATTGGCCAGCGTCCCGGCCTCTGCATAGGTGCCGTTGCCGATGACGAGCGCCACGCGCCGCGCCGGCTCAGCGTCGGCGCTCAGCAGCAAAAACCTCAGAAATGCCCATGCGAGGATCGCAAGCCTGCCCATGGGGCGCGATCATAGCGCCACAGGCGTCCGCGATGCCAACAGATTTGAAATGCAGGCTTGATCCGGCCTGGTTGGCCGCCCCGGCAGGCGCGGCGAAAACGCCCTTGCGCCCGCGCGCCGTATCGGGCAAACCGGCCTTCCCTTGCGATTTTCCCGCCCGAGGTCCCCATGTCCACGACGATTTCGCCGCTCGCGCCGAAGAAATACCCCAAGATGCCGGTCATCGAAGGGGTGCGCATCGCCACCGCCGAAGCGGGGATAAAGTATAAGAACCGCACCGATCTCCTGGCCATGGTGTTCGACGCCGGCACCACGGTCGCCGGCGTGTTCACAAAATCGAAATGCCCCTCGGCGCCGGTCGATTTCTGCCGCCAGAACCTTGGCGCCGGCAAGGCGCGGGTGCTGGTCGTCAATTCCGGCAACGCCAACGCCTTCACCGGCAAGAAGGGCCGCGACTCCACCGCGCTGACCGGCGAGGCGGCGGCCAAGGCTGCCGGCTGCACGGCCGGTGAGGTTTTCCTGGCCTCGACCGGTGTCATCGGCGAGCCGCTCGACACGACCAAGTTCAGCCATCTGCTCGCCGGGCTGGTCAGCGATGGCAAGCCCGATCTGTGGACCGAGGCGGCAAAGGCCATCATGACCACGGACACCTATCCGAAGGTGGCGACGCAGACGATCAAGCTCGGTGACACCGAAGTCACCATCAACGGCATCTCCAAGGGCGCCGGCATGATCGCCCCCGACATGGCGACGATGCTCTCCTTCATCGCGACCGACGCGCCGATCGCGGCCCTGGTGCTGCAGGACCTGTTGTCGCGCGGCACGGCCAAGACCTTCAACGCGGTCACCGTCGACAGCGACACCTCGACCAGCGACACGCTGCTGATCTTCGCCACCGGCAAGGCCGCGAAGCGCGGCGCGCCTGAGATCACCGACCCGAAAGATGCGCGCCTGGGCCAGTTCCGCCGGGCGCTCGGCAAGGTGCTGAAGTCGCTGGCGCTGCAAGTGGTGCGTGACGGCGAGGGCGCCCGCAAGCAGGTCGAAGTGACCGTCACCGGCGCGAAATCGGCCCGCTCGGCCAAGCGCATCGCGCTGTCGATCGCCAATTCGCCGCTGGTCAAGACGGCGGTCGCCGGCGAGGACGCCAATTGGGGCCGCGTCGTCATGGCCGTCGGCAAGGCCGGCGAACCCGCAGACCGCGACCGGCTGTCGATCTGGTTCGGCGACAACCGGCTGGCGCATGAGGGCGAGCGTGATCCGGCCTATTCGGAAGAAAAGACCTCCGCCTACATGAAGCGCGACGATATTCGTATCCGCGCCGATATCGGCATCGGCCGCGGCAAGGCAACGGTGTGGACCTGCGATCTCACCAAGGAATACGTTGCCATCAATGGCGATTATCGGAGCTGACGGTTTTGGCTTCCAGGCATCCGGCAAGCATGCTCGCGATCGTGCGTCGCTACGAGGCGGCCGGTTTTCGCGCCTGGCCGGCGGCCGCCGTCCATTATGACGGCACCTGGGTGGTGCGGCTGACAGCCGGCCATCCGGCCAAGCGGCTGAATTCGGTCAACCCGCTCGATCCCGGCGACATCCAGCACATCGCCGACCGCATCGGCCGGGCCAGCCGCCGTTTCGATGCCTATGGAAGGCCGCTGACGTTCCGCATGTCGCCGCTCTCGGGTCCCGATCTGGCCAATCATCTCGACAAGGAGGGTTGGAGCCGGTTCGACGAATCGCTGGTCATGCGGCTGCCGCTGGCCGATGCCCAGCTCGACGCCGCCATGGATCAGATTCCGCTCAAGGACATCAGCCGCTTCATCGGCGCGTCGCTCAAGGTCAGCGGCTCGGACGTTTCGCTGCGGCCCGGCCTGTCGGAGATCATAGGCGCCATCCAGCCCGAGGCCGGGCTGTTCGCGCTCGAGGATGGAGCAGAGGCGCTGGCGACGCTGATCTGCGTGCATGACGGCGATCTTGCCGGCCTGTTCGAGGTCGCCACCGACAAGTCGGCGCGCAACAAGGGTCACGGCCGCAACCTGATCCTGTCGGCGCTCAAGTGGGCGAGGCTGCGCGGCGCACGCGAAGCCTGGCTGCAGGTCGAGGCCGGCAATGTGCCGGCGCTTGCGCTCTACCGTTCACTCGGCTTCGAGGAAGTCTACCGATACCACTACCGCCGGCCGCCCGGTCATGAGTGAAGTTGGGCATGAATGATCTGGTGAATACCGGCAAGCGCCTGCTCCTGGTCGCGGCCTGCGCGCTGGTCGACGCCGACGGCCGCGTGCTCCTGGCGCAGCGGCCGCCAGGCAAGCAGCTTGCCGGCCTGTGGGAATTTCCGGGGGGCAAGGTCGAGCCCGGCGAGACGCCGGAACAATGCATCATCCGTGAACTGCATGAGGAGATCGGCATCGAGACCGAGATCCCGTGCCTGGCGCCGCTCACCTTCGCCAGCCATTCCTATGACGACTTCCATCTCCTGATGCCGCTGTTTGTGTGCCGCCGCTTCCGGGGCATTGCGCAGCCCAGGGAAGGGCAGGCGCTGAAATGGGTGCGGCCAAAGCAGATGCGCGACTATCCGATGCCGCCGGCCGACGCGCCGCTGATTCCGTTCCTCATCGATCTGCTCTGAGGATCGCAACTGATCGGACCACGGTCCATATCAGCCAGCGTTAATGGAAGATTTATCTCATCATGAAAAATTGATGCATGGCCGTGTCGTCGCGGCCGCACGGCCGATTTGCCCGGGAGCGACAGCATGAGCCTAGACAGGGATTGGGACTCGATCCGGCCTGACCGGAGCTTTCGTGCCGCCGATGCCGGCATGGGCATCCTGCGCGTCACGCTGCTGTTCGGGTCGGCCGCGGTGGCGCTGGCGCTGATCGCGACCCCTTTCCTCGACAGCCAGACGCGCTCGCAATCTGTGCGTGACGACTTTCCCGGTGGCCTCGACATGACAACCACCGGCTCGATCGGCCATCGCGGCACCTATACGGTGCGTCGCAGTGTGCTGCAGCCACAGCCCGGTTCGGTCTGCATAATCGGGTCCGATGGCAGGACCAGCGGTGACTGCTGACATGGTTAAGAATTTTCCGAGAAGGCGGCGGCTTCACCGCCTGTTAAGGCTTTGCCGTTAACCTTTCTTAACAGATCGGCGGTAAGGTCCTGGCAACGGGGATCAAGGTGATGAAAACAGTGCTGCTGCGTTTTCTGAAGGACGACAATGGCGCCACGGCCGTCGAATACGGCCTGATCATCATGGTGCTGTCGTTGACGATCATCGGCGGCATCGGCCAGGTCTTCAACTCAATTACCTGGTTGTTCAGCGACAACGGCAGCAGGCTCGCGAACGCTTTCGCACACTGACTTGCGACCCTGTCCGCACCCGCGGGCCGGTCAATGTCCTTCCGGACCCTCCAATACAGTCTTCAACGAGACCTTGGCTGAGCCAGGCTTCAGTGGCTTCTGCTGCGATGCATCGGGTGCCCAGCCGGACATCCAGACCATCGAGAAGCTCGCTCGGATCCGACCGTCCGGGTCGGAAAACCGCTCGGCGTAAATCTCGGCGGCGCGGGCAAACAGCCGGCGCGAGCCCGGCCGCCGGCTGCGGTCCGCGAGGGCGCTGGTTTCCCCCATGGCGCGCAGATCGGCCATCAGGGCAAACAAATTGGCATAGCGCACCGTCACCGTCTCGACGTCGGCAACCGGCAAAGCGAGGCCGGCGCGCTGCAGCAGCGCACCGGCGTCGCGCACGTCGGTGAAGGGGATGACGCGCGGGCTGACGCCGCCATAGAGCTCGGTCTCGGCCGCAAGCAGGCTTTCGCGCAGCTCGCTGAGCGTGCCGGCACCGGCGAAGGCACCGAGAAAGAGCCCGTCCGGACGCAAGGCGCGACGGATCTGGATCAGCATGCCGGGAATGTCGTTCATCGCCTGCAGCGACAGAAGCGATACCGCCAGATCGAGGCTTTGCGGCTCGAAGGGCACTGTCTCCAGCGGCGCGACCAAGCCGGCCGCACCATCCAGGAAAACCGTATCCGTCTCGACGCGGGCGATTTCCTCCACCTTGCCACTGGCGGCGAGCACGCCGGCCGCGGCCGGCGTCTGGCAAAACAGCACCGCGGCCTTGCCGAACCGGCGCTCGACGGCGCCCAGCCGGTCGGCAAGGTCCTCGGCAGCGCGGCTCATGAGGAAATCGGCACCGTCGACCGGGTGGGTGAGCGCACGCCGCTTGTGCGCCAGCCACAGTGAGGTATCGATAATAGGCTGCAACGGGCGGATCCTTGTTTGTCCACGCCCTGATATAGTTGGTATGATGGCACGGAGAACCAACCACGTGGCCGATCCGATGCCAGAGATCAAGTCCATCGGGATCAGGAACCTCACCCGATCGGCCCTCGGCTGGCCGGCGCGTATCCTGTTTCCCCCGGTCTGCGCCGGCTGCCGCCGTCATGTCTCGCAACCCGGGGTTCTCTGCGGCGCCTGCTGGCCGAAGCTGCGGCTCCTGGAGCGGCCGTGGTGCCCGGTGATGGGCACGCCGTTCACCCACCATATGGGCGAGGGCTTTCTGTCGGCCGAGGCGATCGCCGATCCGCCGCCCTTCGAACGGGCGCGGGCAGCCGTCGCCTATTCCGGCGTTGCCCGCCAGATGGTGCAAGGCCTGAAATATCAGGATCGCACCGATCTAGCGCCCTGGATGGCGCGCTGGATGGTGCGGGCGGGCGCAGATCTCATCGCCGAAGCCGATGTGGTTGTACCGGTGCCGCTGCACTGGCGGCGTTTTTTCCGGCGACGGTTCAACCAGTCGGCGGAATTGGCGCGTGCGGTCTGCGAACTCAGCGGGCTGCCTTTCGCACCCGCCGCCATGGGGCGCGTGAAACTCACCCGCCAGCAGGTCGGGCTGGAGCGGCAGGAGCGCGAGGAGAATGTGCGGGCCGCCTTTCGCGTGCCGGTCGAGGCGGAAATCGAGATCGCCGGCCGCAGGGTGCTCCTGATCGATGATGTCTACACGACCGGCGCCACCGTGCGTGCCGCCACCAAGGCGCTGAAAAAAGGGGGCGCCGGGGCCGTCGATGTTCTGACCTTTGCCCGCGTGTTGCCGGGGGACTTTCGGGCGGACGAGTCCGCGACTATATAAGTCGGCAACGAAAGTGGAAATTCGTCATGGTGGATGTCACGATCTATACGCGCATGATGTGCGGCTACTGCACGGCGGCCAAACGGCTGCTGGAGCGCAAGGGCGTCGCCTATACCGAGCGCGACGCTTCGTTTTCGCCGGAGCTGCGTCAGGAGATGATCTCGCGCGCTCACGGCCGCACGACATTTCCGCAGATTTTCATCGGCGAGACGCATGTCGGCGGCAGCGACGACCTCCACGAGCTGGAGGCCGAAGGCCGGCTCGACAAACTGCTCGCCAACGGCGCGACGATTTGAGGATTTGATGATGGGTGTTTTCAAGGCTGCCGCCGTCCAGATGCGTTCAGGCGAAAATCCCGAGCTCAATGCGGTCGATCTCGAACGGCTGGTGCGTGAAGCGGCAGGCCAGGGCGCAACCTATATCCAGACCCCGGAAATGACCGGGGCGCTGATCCGCGACAAGCAAGCGCGCGCAGCCTCCTTCACCTCCGAAGACAGGGACATCATCGTGGCGACCGCGCGCAGGTTGGCGCGCGAACTCGGAGTCTTCCTGCATATCGGCTCGACAGCCATCCTGCGCGCCGACGGCAAGCTCGCCAACCGGGCGCTGCTGTTTGGCCCGGATGGCGCCACGCTCGCCACCTATGACAAGATCCACATGTTCGATGTCGACCTCGACAATGGCGAGAGCTGGCGCGAATCCTCAGCCTATGAACCAGGCACCGAGGCCGTCGTGACCGGGGTTGCCGGCGCCAGGCTGGGCTTTGCGGTCTGCTACGACCTGCGGTTTCCCCAACTGTTCCGTGCCGAGGCGCTGGCCGGAGCCGATATTCTGACTGTGCCCGCCGCCTTCACCCGCCAGACCGGCGAGGCGCACTGGCATGTGCTGCTGAGGGCGCGCGCCATCGAGAACGGTGCCTTTGTGGTTGCCGCCGCGCAAGGCGGCCTGCATGAGGATGGCCGCGAGACCTATGGCCATTCGCTGATCGTCGATCCCTGGGGCCGCATCATCGCCGAAGCCGCGCATGACGAGCCGGCGGTGATCGTTGCCGAGATCGACCCGGCGCAGTCGCTTGCGGCACGCAAGAAGATCCCCAATTTGAAGAATGCGCGGGATTTCGACATCAATGCCGGCGAGGTCGACGCGCCGCGTCTCAGGGGTGCCGCCTCTTGATCCGCTTTTCCCTGATCTGCGAAAACGAGCACGAGTTCGAGGGCTGGTTTCGCAGCAATGACGATTTCGACACCCAGAAGAAGCGCGGCTTTGTCGATTGCCCTAGCTGCGGCTCGCACAAGGTGGAGAAGGCCCTGATGGCGCCCGCCGTTTCGACGGCCCGCAAGCAGGAGACCATCGCGCTCGCCATGGGCGAGGCGCAGAAACAGGCGCTGGCGCAACTCAAGGCGATGGCGGAGAAGGTGCGCGAGAATGCCGACTATGTCGGCGACAAGTTCGCCGAGGAAGCGCGAAAAATCCATTTCGGCGAAACAGATCCGCGCGGCATCTATGGCGAGGCGACGCTCGAAGAGGCCAAGAGCCTTGCCGAGGACGGCGTCGAGTTCATGCCGATCCCGGTGTTTCCGGACGACCGCAACTGAGCGGTTAGCTCACGCTTGCGATTAATTTGCCAAGCAATCGGGCCAGCATTTCCCGTTCGGCGTCGCTTAGACCGGCGAGAATTTCATGCTCGTTGGCGACGTGGGCGGTCAAGGCCTCGTCGATCAAGGACAGACCTTTCCCGGTAAGCTGCACGACAATGCCGCGCCGGTCATTGGGGTGGGGGCCGCGCACGATCAATCCGGCTTTCTCCAGCCGGTCGAGCCGGTTGGTCATGGCGCCCGATGTCACCATCGTCGCTTCATAGAGAGCGGTCGGCGTCAGCGCGTACGGGGCTCCGGAGCGGCGCAGCGTCGCCAGCACGTCGAATTCACCAGCCTGCAGTCCGAAACGGGCAAACAGCGGGGCGAGGCGATCCCGCGCGATCAGCGACGAGGCTTCGTTCAATCGCCCGAGCACCGCCATCGGCGAGACGTCCAGATCCGGCCGCTCCCGTTTCCACTGCTCGACCGCCTTTGCCGCGCGATCCATTTGTCTCACCGTTAAATATCTTGACGTTAAGAATCTTTGCGTTATCTTACCTCAAGATACAGAACCGGCCAAGCCGCAAGTGCCGAATTCGCGATTGAGTGACGGGACCATCCGATGAAATTTCTCTGGGATTCGGCGCTCGGACTGCTGGTCGTCACGGGCGGCCTGCTCGGGCTGACGCTGCCCTTCGGCAAGCTCGCCACGGCAGCCGGCGTGCCGGCCATGGTCTGGGCCTTCGTCATCTCGCTCGGTGCCGGCGGCGTGCTTTCGTGCGTGCTCTTGTTGCGCGGGGAGCGTGTCCGGCTCACCGCGCACAAATTGCGCTATTTCTTCGTCACGGCCGCCGTGTCCTATGCCGTCCCCAATCTCCTGATGTTCTCGGCCATTCCACACCTTGGCGCCGGCTACACCGGCATCATGTTCACGCTGTCGCCTGTCATCACGCTGGTGTTCTCGATCCTGCTGCGTGTGCGGCGCCCGAACATGCTGGGCATAGCCGGGATTGCCGTCGGCTTCGTCGGCGCCGTCATGGTGGCGGTGACGCGCGGCGAGGCCGGCCAGCCGGCCGACCTTTTCTGGGTGGTCATGGGCCTGCTCATCCCGGTCAGCCTTGCGGTTGGCAACATCTACCGCACGGTGGATTGGCCTGAAGGCACCGGCCCGATCGAACTTGCTGTCGGCAGTCATCTGGCGTCGGCGGCGCTGCTGCTCGCCGGTATTCTCACCCTGTTCGGCACCACGGCCTTCGCGCCGCTCGGCGGCGTGCCGCTGGTCGTCGTCGCGCAAGTCGCGTCCGCGTCGGCGATGTTCGCCTTCTTCTTCCGGCTGCAGGCGGTCGGCGGCCCGGTCTATCTCAGCCAGATCGGTTATGTTGCGGCCGCGGTCGGCCTGTTTGCCGGCACGATCTTCCTTGGCGAGCACTATCGGCTGCTGACCTGGGCCGGCGCCGTCATCATCACCGCCGGCGTGTTCATCACCACCAGGGCGCAAAGCCAGAAAGCCTGACGGTCTCAGTTTGTGGCGTCGCCGGCATCGCCACCGGGCTCTGGCCCAGGATGCCGGCTGCTCGCGCGCCGCCTGCGGTACGATTCCGGAACGCTAGAGCAATTCCAGGAAAAGTGTGTAACGGTTTTCCGTCCGGAATTGCGTTAAAACAAAGAGTTAGAGCGGTTCTGAGATTCCGTGAAACGCTGAACCGCTCTAGTCGGTCAGACCGATCCTTTTTCCGCCAGCACCATGTAGTTGACGTCCATGTCCTTCGATCGCGCCCAGCGGTCGGCGAGCGGATTGTAGGTGACGCCGGTGCGGTCGATGATCGTCAGGCCGGCGCCGCCAAGCGCCTTTTCCAGCTCTTCGGGGCGCACCAGCTTGCCGAACTGGTGGGTGCCGCGCGGCAGCCAGCGCAGCACGTATTCGGCGCCGATGATGGCCAGGCCCAGCGCCTTCAGCGTGCGGTTGATGGTGGCCACGAACATGATGCCGCCGGGCCGGACCATCTGTCCGCATTTGGCGACGAACAGCTCGATGTCTGCGACATGCTCGACCACTTCCATGTTGAGGATGACGTCGAATGTCTCGCCGGCGTCGGCAAGGTCCTCGGCCGTCGTGGCGCGATAGTCGACGCTCACATTGCCTTCGGCGGCATGCAGTTTCGCCACTTCGATGTTTGTTTCGGAGGCATCCGCTCCCACGACTTCGGCGCCAAGCCGCGCCATCGGCTCGCACAAGAGGCCACCGCCGCAGCCGATATCGAGGATGCGCAGGCCCTCGAAGGGCCGCGCGGCGCGCGGGTCGCGGCCGAAGCGCGCCGCTATCTGGTCGCGGATATAGGAAAGCCGGACCGGATTGAATTTATGCAGCGGACGAAACTTGCCGTTCGGGTTCCACCATTCGGCGGCAAGGGCGGAAAAGCGTTCCACTTCTCCGGCATCGATCGTGGATCGTCGGGGCTCTGGCATTGGTTGTCTCCTCGACTACAGCGCCGCGCATCCTTGGACGCGCAAAGGACGCTGTAGCACTTTGATTCTGCGCATGACCCCGAAATCGACTTCGATTTCGGGGTCATGCGCTACGAAGTCGGGCGCGGGCGCGGGAAAGTCAAGGCAACAATTTTGCCGTGCCGACAGGTCAGAGCGTTCTGCCAAGGCATGAGCGCCGCACTTGAATCCCTCAGCGCCGGGTGTCTGCTGGAGATGGTGGCCGATCGGGTTTCCTTAACATCAAATTTACGAGGTTGGCGGTTTCCTGAAGCACAACCGGGATTCGGCATATACATTGCCCTCCCATTGATTGAGATGGCTTGGTGCGGATCAAGACCCAGATTATTGCCACCTTGTTGAGCGCAGCGGCCCTGATCGGCCTGGTGGGCGGCATTGCCATCGTCTCCCAGATATCGCTTACAAGATCCGGTGCGCTCGCCGAAGCGACGAGCGTCGGACGGCAATTGGCCGAAACGATTGCCTTCAGGGCTTCCGATGCACCGCATTCCTTGTTCGAAAGGCCAGACGCGCTGCGCGAATTCGTGAAATCGCAGCACAGCGACTCGAAACGCGATCTCGTTGTCGTCGATCACGACAAGGTCATCCTTGCCGATGTCCCGGGCGAAGAAAAAAATGTCGGCACACCGTACGGCCACGATCCCGACAATGAAGTCGGCCGCACGATCGAGGATGGCATGCCGCGGGACTTCGTCGAAACCAGTGCCGACATATCGGAAGCGATCAGCCTGGTCACAGTGCCAATCAAGGATGCCCCCGGCAAGACGGTCGGCGCTGTCCTGTTCGAGTATACGCCGCTGCTGCACGCTGCCCAAAAGCGCACCAACACCATCCTTTGGCTTGTCGGTCTGTGCACCGCTGCCGCCGTGCTGATCTCCGCCTTCTCGGCTTTCCTGTTGCTACGCGGCTTTGGCGCCGGTCTTTCAGGCCTCAACCGCGGCATCGAATCGCTGGCGCGCGGCGACGCCGGGGCGCGCATCGGCCATGCCTCCAATAACGAGTTCGGCCAATTGGCGCGAGGCTTCGATAGCATGGCAGCCGAGCTCGAATCCTCGCGTGGGCAACTCGTCGAGCAGAAAGCCTATATCGAGGATATCGTCCGCACCGTCGCCGAGGGCATTGTCGTCATCGACGGCAATGGCAAGATCGTCTCGGCCAATCCGGCAGCCGCCGAGATCGTCGGGCGGCGCAACGACAAGATCGAGGGGCAGGATTGGCCTGAGGTTCTCGACATAAGGGGACCGTCGGCAGACAGGCTGGCGCAGGCAACATCGCCGATCGAACTGGCGCTGACCACGGGTCGCCGGCATCAGGCCGAGGTACGGCTGGCAAAGCCTGATGGATCGTACCTGCCGGTGATTGCAAGCTGCAATCCGCTCAATCGCTCCGATGGCGGCATCGTGCTGACGTTGAACGACATCAGCGAGTTGCGCAGCGCCGAGCGGGCGGTCAGCGATCGCGCCGAGGAACTGGCGACACTGAACCGCGAACTGAAGGAGACGTCCCAGGCAACGACCCGCCTGGTCAAGCTCGGCGAGCTGCTTCAGGCGTGCGTCACCTTCCAGGAGGCTTTTTCCGTCGTCGGCTCGGCCATGCCGGATTTCTTCGGCGGATTGAGCGGAACCGTGCATCTGACCAGTGCCTCGCGCAACCTGGTCGAGGAAATGGCGCATTGGGGCACTGTGCGTTCGAGCGTTGGCCAGTTTGCGCCGGAAGATTGCTGGGCGCTGCGGCGCGGCCAGGAGCATGTTGCCGGCCCCGGCATGTTGACCCCACGCTGCAACCACATCACCGAGAATGGCGGTCGCGGCTATGTCTGCATGCCTCTGGCGGCGCAGGGGGAGACGCTTGGCATCGTGCATCTGTGCGAACCGGACGCCGCCGACAAGCCGGACTGGCTGGCCGAGCGGCAACAGATCCTGCGCGGCGTCGTCGATACACTGGCCCTGGCATTGGCCAATCTGCGCCTGCGCGAAACATTGCGGCAGCAATCGATCCGTGATCCGAACACCGGGCTCTACAACCGCCGCTATCTCGAGGAAACAAGCAGTCGCGAACTGAGGCGCATGGAGCGTTCCCAGCAGCCGCTGGCGATGATCATGCTCGATGTCGATCATTTCAAGCAGTTCAACGACACGTTCGGCCACGAAGCGGGCGATCTCGTGCTCAAGCAGGTTGCCGGCACGCTGCTCGACCATGCCAGGGACAGTGACGTGGTGTCCCGCTACGGAGGGGAAGAATTCGCCCTGATGATGCCGGGAACGTCGCTCGCCGATGCCGCCGAGCGCGCCGAAGCGCTGCGCAAGGCGATCAAGCAGCTGCATCTGGCGCATCGCGGCCGCACGCTTGGAACCATCACGGCCTCGTTCGGCGTGTCCGCCTTCCCGGAACTCGGCGCGTCATGGGTCGAAATCGTCAACGCCGCGGATCGTTCGCTCTATCAGGCAAAAGCGGACGGCCGCGACCGCGTCGTTGCCGGATTGGGCAAGGCCGATCCCGACTGGGACCTTTCCACTGCCAACCAAAGCGTGGGTTAACGCGACAGAACGAGCTCGGCATGTCGACGCTGGCGGGATCGATGGCGCGCATGGCCTCGCAATTGCCGATCTCGGACATGATCCTCCCGGCTGCGGCGAGAGCCTGCTCGCGGCTCCGCCAGCGCACCACATCGACCCAGCTGGTCGCGATGGTGCCGGCGAACCAGCGAGCTGGCTGCCTGGACGGGGAACGTCCAGCAGAAAGCGCCGGCTACCCTTTCGCGTCCAGCACTTCGCGCAGCTTGGCCCCGAGCTGCTCGATGGTGAACGGCTTGGCCAGGAAGTGCACGTCATGGTCGAGCACGCCATTATGGACGACAGCATTCCTGGTGAAGCCGGTGGTGAAGATGACTTTCAGTCCGGGCTGGCGCGCGACCGCCTCCTCGGCGAGCTTGCGGCCGTTCATCACCGGCATGACGATATCCGTGAACAGCAGGGCGACGCCTGAGGTCGCGGCGAGCTTCTCAAGGGCCTCCGGGCCGCTTGCGGCATGGATGACGGTGTAGCCGAGTTCGCGCATGACGTCGGTCGTGGCGGCCCGCACGCGGGCATCGTCCTCGACGACGAGGATTGTCTCGGTGACCTTGACGGAGCTCTTGCCACGCTCGGCGGGTGTTGCTGCCTCCTCTGGGCCGAAAAACCGCGGCAGATAGATCTTGATCGTCGTGCCTTCACCCGGTTCGGAGTAGATCTTGACGTGGCCGCCCGACTGTTTGACGAAGCCGAACACCTGGCTCAACCCAAGTCCCGTGCCCTTGTTGACCGGCTTGGTCGTGAAGAAGGGTTCGAAGGCCTTGGCGATGACCTCCGGTGGCATGCCGGCGCCGGTGTCGGTCACCGCCACCATCACATATTGGCCAGGCGTGACTTCGGCGTGTATCGAGGCATAGGCTTCGTCGAGATAGCTGTTGGCGGTCTCGATGGTCAATTTTCCGTCATTGTCCATGGCATCACGGGCATTGACGGCCAGGTTGAGGATCGCGTTCTCGATCTGGCTCGGATCGGCGTGGGTTTTCCACAGGCCGCCTGCCAAAACCGTTTCGATACGGATGCCTTCGCCGAGCGCTCGGTGCAGAAGGTCGGACATGCCGGTGACCAGCCGGTTGGTGTCGACGACCTGCGGCGCCAGCGGCTGCAGACGGGAGAAGGCAAGCAACCGCGAGGTCAGATTGGCGGCGCGGCTGGCAGCGTCCGTCGCGGCCTCGATGAATTTCTCGATGTCGTTCTCGCCGCGCTTCAGCTTGCGCTGGGCAAGGTTCATGGCGCTAAGGATCACCGCCAGCATGTTGTTGAAATCGTGGGCGATGCCGCCGGTCAGTTGGCCGACCGCTTCCATCTTCTGCATCTGGCGGATCTGGGATTCGGCCTTCTCGCGGGTGTCGATCTCGTTGCCGAGTTCGATGTTCTTGCCCATCAGCTCTGCCTGGGCTGTGGCGACCTCGCGGAAGCGGCGGCGGGATTCGCGAATCGTATAGGTGGCGAGCAGGAAGATCGCGAAGAGGGCGGCCAGCGAGCCGATGCGCAGCCAGGTCTCGACCTGGTCGGTATGCGCGTCGCGCTCGGCAACCGCGGCGCCTCCCATGCGCCGGATCGTGTCCATGCTGGCGCGGACCTCGTCCATGGCGGCTTTGCCCTGGCCGCTGCGGACCAGTCGCAAGGCCCCGGCCACGTCGCCCTTGTCGTAAAGGGCGATCGTCACGGCCAGTTCTGCCTGTTTCTGCGCCAGCGCGTCCTTGATGTGATTGATCTGCTGGACCAGCTGGTCGTCGGAAGCCGTCATGGCATTGATGCGGGAGAGCTGTCCGGGGATTGCCTCGACGGCCTTCCGATACGGTTCGAGATAGGATTTTTCCCCGGTCAGCAGGTAGCCGCGCTGACCACTTTCGGCATCCTGCGCCATTGAAAGGAGCCCGGAAAGCAGATCCTGGTACTCGATCGTCTCGCGCGCGGCGGCACGATTGGCCCTCTGGCCCTCGACGAGCAGGGCACGCGTGCCGACGATCAATGCCAGCACGGCGAAGCCGGCGACAAGCGGGAGCGATTGCAATCGCGTGGCGCGTCGAAGACGAGCAATCATCTGTTATGCCGAACCAAAAGGAATTCCCCGCGGGCAGCATTTGGTAAGCGGCACGGGCCTGGAAGGCAATATGCCGTCTTGTTGACGTCGGCATTCCGCCGCCAGCCTTGCGAAACCTTCGTCATTTGGCTAAGGAGGCCGCGCATTCAGCGGCCGGCGCCAGCCGGGCGCTTTCCTCCGCTTTCGGCTCCCAGTTTTTTGGCAAGGGGCCGGCTTCAGTCAAAGGCATTTCGCTTCCATGGCGCGTATCGTGATGAAATTCGGCGGAACCTCCGTCGCCGACATCGCCCGCATCCGCAATGTGGCGCGTCACGTCAAACGCGAGGTCGACGCCGGCCATGAAGTGGCGGTGGTGGTTTCGGCAATGGCCGGCAAGACCAACGAGCTGGTCGGCTGGACGCGCGAAGCCTCGCCGATGCACGACGCACGCGAATATGACGCCGTCGTCGCCTCCGGCGAGCAGGTCACGGCCGGTCTGCTGGCGATCACCTTGCAGAACATGGGCGTGCATGCGCGCTCCTGGCAGGGCTGGCAGATCCCGATCAAGACCGACAACGCGCATGGCGCGGCGCGCATTCTCGACATCGACGGCGCCTTCCTGATCAAGCGCTTCGGCGAGGGGCAGGTGGCCGTCATCGCCGGCTTCCAGGGCATCGGACCTGACAATCGCATCGCAACGCTCGGTCGCGGCGGTTCCGACACAAGTGCCGTCGCCATCGCCGCGGCGGTCAAGGCGGACCGTTGCGACATCTATACCGACGTCGACGGGGTCTACACCACCGATCCGCGCATCGAGCCCAAGGCGCGGCGGCTGGCCAAGATCTCCTTCGAGGAAATGCTTGAAATGGCCTCGCTCGGCGCCAAGGTTCTGCAGGTGCGTTCGGTCGAGCTTGCCATGGTGCACAGGGTGCGTACCTTCGTGCGGTCGTCCTTCGACGATCCCGACGCGCCCGGAATGGGGGATTTGCTCAATCCTCCGGGAACGCTCATTTGCGACGAGGAAGAGATCGTGGAACAGCAGGTCGTCACCGGAATTGCCTACGCCAAGGACGAGGCCCAGATTTCGCTGCGCCGCGTCGGCGACCGCCCAGGCGTCGCCGCCGGCATTTTCGGGCCGCTGGCCGAGGCCAACATCAATGTCGACATGATCGTCCAGAACATCTCCGAGGACGGCAAATTCACCGACATGACCTTCACCGTGCCATCGGGCGACGTCGACAAGGCGCTTGCCGTGCTTGAGCGGCTGAAAGCCGAGGTCGGCTACGATGTCGTGCAGTCCGAAGCCGGCATGTCGAAGGTCTCGGTCATCGGCATCGGCATGAGGAGCCACGCCGGTGTCGCCGCCACCGCCTTCAAGGCACTGGCGGACAAGGCGATCAACATTCGCGCCATCACCACCTCCGAGATCAAGATTTCGATACTGATCGACGGTCCGTACACCGAACTTGCGGTTCGCACTTTGCATTCCGTCTACGGTCTGGATAAGCAGTAGCAAGACTGAATCAGTTGTTGCGCGCGTGCCGGCAGCGGCGGAAACTGCGCCGGCAAGTGTTTCATTGGAGAAGAAGCCGCGATGCGTGACCAGGCCAGTGGCCCGCGCGTTTTGCTGAAACGGCTCCGCGAGCTCATGCAGGAGCCGCTGGAGCCGCAGGAGCGGCTTGACCGGATCGTGCGCGACATCGCCTCCAACATGGTCGCGGAAGTGTGCTCGCTCTATGTGCTGCGCGCCGATTCGGTGCTCGAGCTCTACGCCACCGAGGGTCTGAACCCGAACGCCGTGCACCTGGCGCAACTGCGGCTGGGACAAGGCCTGGTCGGAACCATCGCCGCCAGCGCGCGGCCGCTCAACCTTTCCAATGCCCAGGAACATCCGGCCTTTGCCTACCTGCCGGAGACCGGGGAAGAAATCTACAATTCCTTCCTTGGCGTCCCGGTGCTCAGGGCAGGACGCACTCTGGGCGTCCTCGTCGTCCAGAACAAGACCATGCGTCATTATCGCGACGACGAGGTCGAGGCGCTGGAAACCACGGCGATGGTCATCGCCGAGATGATCGCCACCGGCGACCTGGCGCGGCTGACCCGCCCCGGCCTCGAACTCGACTTGCGCCGGCCTGTCAGCTTCACTGGCCTGTCCTTCAATGATGGCGTCGGGCTTGGCCATGTCGTGCTGCACGAGCCGCGCATCGTCGTCACCAATTTGTTCAACGAGGACAGCGAGGAAGAGGTCCGGCGGCTGGAAAGCTCGCTCGGGTCGCTGCGGCTCTCCATCGACGACATGCTGGAGCGCCGAGATGTCGCTTTCGAGGGCGAGCACCGCCAGGTGCTGGAAGCCTATCGCATGTTCGCCAATGACCGCGGCTGGGTGCGGCGCCTGGAAGAGGCGATCCGCAACGGCCTGACGGCAGAGGCCGCGGTGGAAAAGGTGCAGAGCGACATGCGCGCCCGCATGCTGCACATGACCGATCCTTATCTGCGCGAGCGGATGAGCGATTTCGACGACCTCGCCAACCGGCTCCTGCGCCAGCTGATGGGACGCGGGCCGGAAGATGTCGCGGCTTCGTTGCCGAAGGACGCCATCATCGTCGCCCGCTCGATGGGTGCGGCCGAACTGCTCGACTACCCTCGCGACAAGCTGCGCGGGCTGGTGCTGGAGGATGGCGCGGCCACAAGCCATGTCGTCATCGTCGCCCGCGCCATGGGCATTCCGGTCGCCGGCCAGATGAAGGGCGCCGTTTCGATGGCGGAAAACGGCGATGCCATCATCGTCGACGGCGAGGAGGGCACGATCCATCTGCGGCCGCAGTCCGATCTTGAGGCCGCCTATGCCGAAAAAGTGCGTTTCAGGGCGCGCCGGCAAGAGGTCTACCGCGAACTGCGCAAGAAGCCGTCGATGACCAGGGACGGCGTCCAGGTCGACCTCTTGATGAATGCCGGGCTTGCCGTCGACCTGCCGCAGCTGGCCGAGGCGGGTGCCGCCGGCATCGGCCTGTTCCGCACCGAGCTGCAGTTCATGGTCGCCTCGACCTTTCCGCGTGCCGAGGCACAAGAAAAACTCTATCGCGACGTGCTGGAGGCCGCACGCGGCAAGCCGGTCACCTTCCGCACCATCGACATTGGCGGCGACAAGGTTCTGCCCTACTTCAAGGGCGCCATCCAGGAAGAGAACCCGGCGCTCGGCTGGCGGGCGATCCGCCTGACGCTCGACCGGCCGGGGCTGCTGCGCACCCAGATCCGAGCCCTGCTGAAGGCGAGCGGCGGGCGCGAGCTCAAGCTGATGCTGCCGATGGTGACCGAGCTCGGCGAGATTGCCCAGGCGCGCGAGATCATCGACCGCGAAGTGCGGCATCTGTCGCGCTTCGCCCACCATCTGCCGACCAGCCTCAAGCTGGGCGCGATGCTGGAAGTGCCGTCGCTTCTGTTCCAGCTCGACGAATTGATGAAGGCGGTCGACTTCGTCTCGGTCGGTTCGAACGACCTGTTCCAGTTCGTCATGGCGGTCGATCGCGGCAACACGCAACTGGCCAACCGCTTCGACACGCTGTCGGCGCCGTTCCTGCGTGTCTTGAAGCAGATCGCCGATGCCGGCATCCGCAACCACACGCCGGTGACGCTGTGCGGTGAACTCGCCGGCAAGCCGATTTCGGCGATGGCCCTGATCGGTCTCGGCTTCCGCTCGATCTCGATGTCACCGGCCTCGATCGGCCCGGTCAAGGCGATGCTGACGGAATTGCCGCTGGATGAGCTGACGGCGTTCTTCGACGACAATCTGATGGCGCCGGCGCAGGGGCTGCCGATGCGGGCGCTGCTGCAGGCCTTCGCCGACGACCGCTCGATCCCGTTGTAGCGCCCCCATCATGGTCAATTTGCCCCGCGATCGCATGGATCAAGTCGTCAAGCGTTTCGAGATGCTCGAAGCGCAGATGTCGGCCGGCCCGGCGCCGGATGCCTATGTGAAGATGGCGTCCGAATATGCCGAACTGCAGGACATGGTGGCCAAGGTCAGGGAATTGCGAGCGGCCGAACACGAGCAGGCCGACCTCGAAGCAATGCTCGCCGACAAGGGCACCGATGCCGAGATGCGGGCGCTTGCCGAGGCGGATCTGCCGGGGGTGGAGGAACGCATCGAGGCACTGCAGAAGGATATCCAGATCCTGCTCCTGCCCAAGGATGCCGCCGACGACAAGAACGCCATCCTCGAAATCCGCGCCGGAACCGGCGGCGACGAGGCCGCGCTTTTCGCCGGTGACCTGTTTCGCATGTATGAGCGCTATGCCGCCGAGCGTGGCTGGCGGTTCGAGACGGTGTCGGCCAGCGACGGCGATGCCGGCGGGTTCAAGGAAATCATCGCCACGGTTTCCGGCAAGGGCGTTTTCGCCCATCTGAAATTCGAGTCCGGCGTGCATCGCGTGCAGCGCGTGCCGGCGACCGAGGCGAGCGGGCGCATTCATACCTCGGCGGCGACGGTGGCGGTACTGCCGGAAGCCGAAGAGGTCGACATCGAGATCCGTGCCGAAGACATCCGCATCGATACGATGCGCGCCTCGGGTTCCGGCGGCCAGCATGTGAACACCACCGATTCGGCTGTCCGCATCACCCATTTGCCGACCGGCATCATGGTGGTGCAGGCGGAGAAGTCGCAGCACCAGAACCGGGCGAAGGCCATGCAGATCCTGCGCGCCCGGCTCTATGACCTGGAGCGCGGCAAGGCCGACGAGGAGCGTTCCGAATCGCGCAAATCGCAGGTCGGCTCCGGCGATCGCTCGGAACGCATCCGAACCTATAATTTCCCGCAAGGCCGAGTCACCGACCACCGGATCAACCTGACGCTCTACAAGCTCGACCGGGTGATGATGGGCGAACTCGACGAAGTCATCGACGCGCTGATCGCCGACCACCAGTCGAAGCTGCTGGCCGATATCGGCCTCGATGGCTGACCCTCTGCCCAACGCGCTGGGGCCGCTGTTGCGGGAAGCGCGGGCCAGGCTTGTGGCGGCCGGGGTGGATGATCCCCCGCTCGACGCACGGCTGATCGTCGAACATTTTTCCGGCACGACCCGTACGCAGGCCATTGCCGACCCTGAACATGAGATCGACAGCAACGCCATCGCCGCGATCGACGCCGCCCTGGGGCGTCGAGCCGCCGGCGAACCCGTGCACCGCATCCTGGGCTACCGTGAATTCTACGGTTTGCGCCTGGCGCTGTCGCCGGAAACGCTGGAACCCAGGCCGGATACCGAAACTCTGGTCGAGGCGGTGCTGCCTTTCGTCAAGACAATTGCCGCGCGGGAGGGTTCGTGCCGCATCCTCGATCTCGGCACCGGGACGGGCGCCATCGCCCTGGCACTGCTGAGTGCGGTGCCGACCGCTACCGCCACTGGCGTCGACATCGCAGCCGGCGCGCTGGCGACGGCGGCCCGCAATGCCGGGCAAATCGGGGTTGGCGACCGGTTCGCGACGGTTCGATCGGACTGGTTCGAAAAAGTTTCCGGCCGATACCATGTAATTGCCGCAAACCCTCCCTATATACTTTCACGAGACATTGGAAATCTGCAGGACGAGGTCCGCGATTTCGACCCACGCCTGGCCCTGGATGGCGGCGTGGATGGGCTGACCCCCTACAGGATCATCGCCGCCGAAGCGGCACCATTTCTGGAAGCAGAAAGCAGGATTGCGGTCGAGATCGGCCACACGCAACGTAACGAGGTCAACGACATATTCCGTGCAGCCGGCTACGCTGCGGGTGAGTTGTTTCGTGATCTTGGCGGAAACGACAGGGTTCTTGTCTTTCAATGGGGATAAGCCTTGACGCACTGCGAAAAAACCGCTTGGCAATACCGGGGAATGCGGCTAGGGTCGCCTCAACCGGATGAGACGAAGCAGGCAGTGCTCTTAGCGATTCGGTCCTCCTTGGAAATAGCTGCCTTCTTGCGCAAACGACGCCCAAGCTTCGTGCGGGAATCGTCCGGCAAGTGATGTAACCGGAACAGGATGGCACGTGGCGCCAACGCAATTGATGCGGGCGAACGCCGGTGAAGAAACGAAACGGCTGGCTGCATGAGCGCCTCCGTTCGTGACGAGTTTTCGAAAATTTCAAGATGAAGAGAGTCGAATGAGGCCACAACAGCAGAACAGGCGCATGCGCGGTCGCAATAACAATGGCGGCGGCGGTGGCAACAACAATAACAACAACAACCGCAAGGGCCCGAATCCCCTGACGCGCAACTACGAGAGCAACGGCCCGGACGTGAAGATCCGTGGATCGGCTCAGCAGATCGCCGAAAAATACGCCACCCTGGCCCGTGACGCGCAAAGCTCCGGCGACAGGGTCATGGCGGAGAACTATCTCCAGCACGCCGAACACTATAATCGCATCATTGCCGCCGCGCAGGCGCAGATGCCGATCCAGAACGTCCAGCAGAACCGCGACGATTTCGACGATGACGGTGATGAGGATCGCGACGAGTTCGACAATGCCGGGAACAATGGGGCCGGCAACACCGTTTCCGAACCACAAGTACCTGTGATCAACCATGGCGCCGGTCCGCAGCCGGTGATCGAAGGCATGCCGGCGGAGGTCGCGCTGAACCGGGACGGCCGCGACAATCGGGACAATGCCGGGCGCGATAATAGCGGACGTGACAACAACGGACGCAACAATAACCGCGACAACAATGGCGGGCGCCACCGCGATCGCCGTCCCAATGGCGGCTTTGGCCAGAATGGCCAGCGCGATTATGCTTCGTCCGCCGAGCAAGGCGGTCAGCAGCAGCGCAACGAATTCCCGGGGCAGGCGGAAGTACAGGCAGAGCCCGGTTCGCCGGTCGAGACCGCTGCGGTAGCCGAGCCGGCTCCGCTGTTCGAGAGTTTTTCGCCAGCGGCTCTTGCCGCTCAGGCCGAGCTCAACGAGGCGGCCACCGAGAGCGGTGCCGCCCGCCGCCCGCGCCGTCCGCGCCGTCCGCGCGCCAGTGCCGACCAGGTCGACGCCGGCAGCGGCAATACGGATGCCGGCGAGGTGGCCGCGGCTCCGGCAGACAACGGCAGTTCCGAGCCGGTGATTGCCGACATCGACAACTGATCGAACACCATTTGAAGACGTGGAACGGCGGGGAGAAATCTCCGCCGTTTCCGTTTGGGCTGACGTGGAATATTATGCATTGACCGATATCAAGGCGTCTTGAGACGGCATGGTCCATGCACCATATCTCGGCTGAACAGGATCCGGCTCGAATGGGCGGGTCCGTCACCGCAATCTGATCCGGTGCCGCGAAGCGGGCCGGTGATGGAAGGAGACAGATATGAACCTTGAGAAGTACTCCGAGCGCGTGCGCGGCTTTATCCAGTCCGCGCAGACCATGGCGCTCTCCCGCAATCACCAGCAATTCACTCCCGAACACATTTTGAAGGTCCTCGTCGACGATGATGAGGGCTTGGCCGCGTCGCTGATCGAACGCGCCGGCGGCAACGTCCGCGACATCAAGCTCGGCGTCGAGACCGCGCTCGAGGCGATGCCGAAGGTGGAAGGCGGCAATGGCCAGCTTTATCTGGCACAGCCGCTGGCCAAGGTGTTCTCGACCGCCGAGGAACTGGCCAAGAAGGCCGGGGACAGCTTCGTCACCGTCGAGCGGCTGCTGCAGGCGCTCACCATGGAGAAGTCGGCAAAGACCGCCGATATCCTGGCCAAGGCCGGAGTCACCGCGCAGGCGCTGAACCAGGTCATCAATGACGTCCGCAAGGGCCGCACCGCCGATTCGGCGAGTGCCGAGCAGGGCTATGACGCGCTGAAGAAATATGCGCGCGACCTGACCGCGGATGCCCGCGCCGGCAAGCTGGACCCCGTGATTGGCCGCGACGACGAGATCCGCCGCACCATCCAGGTGCTGTCGCGGCGCACCAAGAACAATCCGGTGCTGATCGGCGAGCCGGGCGTGGGCAAGACGGCGATCGCCGAAGGCCTGGCGCTGCGCATCGTCAATGGCGACGTGCCGGAATCGCTGAAGGACAAGCAGTTGATGGCGCTCGACATGGGCGCGCTGATCGCCGGTGCCAAGTATCGCGGCGAGTTCGAGGAGCGGCTGAAGGCCGTACTCTCGGAAGTCACCTCGGCCAATGGCAACATCATCCTGTTCATCGACGAAATGCACACTCTGGTCGGTGCCGGCAAGGCGGACGGTGCGATGGATGCGTCGAACCTGTTGAAGCCGGCGCTCGCGCGCGGCGAATTGCACTGCGTCGGCGCCACCACGCTCGATGAATACCGCAAGCATGTCGAGAAGGATCCGGCACTTGCCCGTCGCTTCCAGCCGGTCTTCGTCGATGAGCCGACGGTGGAGGACACGGTCTCGATCCTGCGCGGCCTGAAGGAGAAATACGAACAGCACCACAAGGTGCGCATCTCCGACTCGGCGCTGGTGGCGGCGGCGACGCTGTCCAATCGCTATATCGCCGACCGCTTCCTGCCGGACAAGGCGATCGACCTGGTCGACGAGGCCGCCTCGCGGCTTCGCATGCAGGTCGATTCAAAGCCCGAGGCGCTGGACGAGATCGACCGCCGCATCATGCAGCTCAAGATCGAGCGCGAGGCGCTGAAGGTCGAGACGGATGACGCCTCGAAAGACCGTCTCGCCCGCCTGGAAAAGGAACTTGTCGGGCTCGAGGAAGAATCCACCGAGATCACCGCCAAATGGCAGGCCGAGAAGCAGAAGCTCGGGCTCGCCGCCGACTTGAAGAAGCAGCTCGACGAGGCGCGCAACGAACTGGCCATTGCCCAGCGCAAGGGTGAATTCCAGCGCGCCGGCGAGCTTGCCTATGGCAAGATTCCGGAACTGGAAAAGAAACTCAAGGAAGCCGAAGCCCAGGACGGCAAGGCCGGCATGGTCGAGGAGGTGGTCACCCCCGACCACGTCGCCCATATCGTCTCGCGCTGGACCGGCATTCCGGTCGACAAGATGCTGCAGGGCGAACGCGACAAGCTGCTGCGCATGGAAGACGAGATCGGCAAGCGGGTCGTCGGCCAGGGTGAGGCGGTGCAAGCCGTTTCCAAGGCAGTGCGGCGCGCCCGCGCCGGCCTGCAGGATCCGAACCGGCCGATCGGCTCGTTCATCTTCCTCGGGCCGACGGGTGTCGGCAAGACCGAACTGACCAAGGCGCTGGCAAGCTTCCTGTTCGACGACGACAGCGCCATGGTGCGCATCGACATGTCGGAGTTCATGGAGAAGCACTCGGTCGCCCGGCTCATCGGCGCGCCTCCCGGCTATGTCGGCTATGAGGAAGGCGGCGCGCTCACCGAAGCGGTGCGGCGCCGGCCCTATCAGGTCGTGCTGTTCGACGAGATCGAGAAGGCGCATCCCGATGTCTTCAACGTGCTTTTGCAGGTACTCGATGACGGCCGGCTCACCGACGGGCAGGGCCGCACGGTCGATTTCCGCAACACGCTGATCATCATGACGTCGAACCTCGGTGCCGAATATCTGGTCAATCTCGGCGAGGACCAGGATGTCGACGCGGTGCGCGACGAAGTGATGGGCGTGGTGAGGGCATCGTTCCGGCCGGAGTTCCTCAACCGCGTCGACGAGGTGATCCTGTTCCACCGGTTGCGCCGCAAGGACATGGACCGCATCGTCGAAATCCAGCTCAAGCGGCTGGAAAGCCTGCTTGTCGATCGCAAGATCACGCTGTCGCTGGATCACGAGGCGATCGAGTGGCTGGCGGCCAAGGGCTATGACCCGGCCTATGGCGCGCGGCCGCTGAAGCGGGTGATGCAGAAGGAGTTGCAGGACCCGCTGGCGGAGAAGATCCTGCTCGGCGAGATCCTCGACGGCTCGACCGTCAAGGTGACGGCCGGTTCCGACCGGCTGAACTTCCGTTCCAAGCCGACGGTCGTGGCGACCGAAGCGGCGGCTTGATCCCGCGCCGCGCGTCCACCCTGGGCGCGCGGCGTTTTCATACTGATGATGGGGCGTGGATGACGCTGGACGACTACAACAGCTTCTGCGCCTCGCTTCCCGCAACAAACCATGTCGTCCAGTGGGGTGGCGCCCATGTCTGGAAGGTCGGGACCAAGGTGTTTGCGATCGGCGGCTGGGATCAGGGCCAGCAGCTCTTCGTCACCTTCAAATGTTCCGACATCGCCTATGACGTGCTCAAGGAGCAGCCGGGCTTGCTGCCCGCGCCCTATCTTGCTTCACGCGGCATGAAATGGATCCAGCGTCGGACAAGCCAGAGCATGGATGATGGTGCGCTGAAGGACTATTTGCGCGAAAGCCATCGCCTTGTCGCCCTGAAGCTGACCAAGCAGGCGCGCAAGGAACTGGGCCTTGCCGCAAGCTAGCTGATATTCGTCTATACGCCGGAAAACCGCCATCTTCATGCCCGGTTCATGTTGGAACCATATGGTGGGGTAACTGGTTTGCTGGCGAAGGGGTTCGCCGAAGAACAACGCCGGGCGGCGGCAATTACGGACCGGAGAGTTTGGCCACAATGTTCCGCACGATCTTTGCCGTTTCGGCGCTTGCCGCCGGGCTTGTGTCTTTTGGTGCGCTTGCTGCGCCGACACAGGACAATGCACCACGGCTTGTCCGCGCTGCCGATGACGGCGGCATTCTCGTCGCCCAGGATGGGAATCTGGATATCTACTATGATGCCCGCGGCAACCGCGTCATCGTTGATGCCGATACCGGCAAGGTCATCGCCATCCAGCCGCCGCAGACACGGCTTGACCGGCGCGCGCTGCGCCGCGAGACAAGGCTGCGCGAGTTGGGCCGGGCTCCCGCCGATGACGACCGTTACTATCTCGACAATCCGGAAGACATGGCGCGGTTCCGCCGCAAGCAGTTGGAAGAGGAAGGCCGGGTCATCCCGCCGCCGGCCGACGAATATGACCCCTATGGCGACAATTCGGTGGAAGCCTATCCGCCGGCGCCGCAGGACGACGGCAATTACGACAACAACTATCCCGATGCGCCGCAGCCGGCAAAGCCGGGCACGATCAAGCGCCAGCCGCTGAACGAGGCCTCGATAGACCCTGTGCAGCCGACGGAACAGGCACCGCCCGCCGACCAATCGGCATTGCCGCCGAAGATTGACGGCAAGACCACGGTTGACCCATCGCTGTCGCTGGGCGCCCGCCAGGATGTAGCGGCGCTGCAGGTGCTGCTCGACCGGGGTGGCGCTTCGCCTGGCGTCATCGACGGGCGGTTCGGCTCGAATGTCGACAAGGCGATCGCCGCGTATAATGAGATCACCGGCAGCAATCTCAAGTCGACCGATGCTGTCGGTATCCAGACGGCCCTTGCGCAATCCGGTGGCGACGCGTTTGCCAACTATACGATCACCGCGGAGGATGCGGCCGGTCCCTATGTCGCCTCGGTCCCGGAAGACTACAGCCAGAAGGCGCAGCTCAACTGCATGTGCTACACCTCTGTCACCGAGGCGCTGGCGGAGCGCTTCCACATGGACGAGAACTATCTGAAGTCGATCAACAAGGGCCTCGACTTCAACCGCCCCGGCACGATCATCAAGGTCGCCAATTTCGGCAAGCTGGTGTCAACGCCCGTCGCGCGTATCGTTGCCGACAAGACCAAGAAAGAAGTGTACGCCTACGATGCGGGTGGCAAGCTGGTCGCGGCCTATCCCGCCACCATCGGCTCGGCCGATACGCCGTCGCCCACCGGTATCCACGCCGTGTCGCGCATCGCGCTCGATCCGAACTACACCTACAACCCGAACATCAATTTCAAGCAGGGCCAGAACGACAAGATCCTGACCATTCCGCCTGGCCCCAACGGACCTGTCGGGTCGGTCTGGATTGCCCTGGACAAGCCGACCTATGGCATCCACGGAACGCCCGAACCGTCGAAGATCGGCAAGACCGAAAGCCATGGCTGCGTGCGCCTCACCAACTGGGACGCGCGCGAACTCGCCAAGCTGGTGTCGCCGGGCGTTACCGTGGAGTTTGTCGGCGGACCTTCAGCCGATGACGTTGCGCAGCAATGAGCCGCGCAGCGCGGCGGCATAGATCAGCTGCACGACCAGAATGAAGCCGACGCTGAGCAACGGGTTGACCAGGCAGAGTGCGGCGCCGATCACCCACAGGATCTGCGCCTTGACGATACGCATGTAGACCATGCGCCTCGTTTCGGCGTCGACATCTTCCGCGACAAAGCCGTTCTTTTCCGCATAGTGCCAGCTGGCGAACAGGGTGACGCCGAGCATCAGCAGGTTGAACCAGTAGACCAGCACCGCGGTCCTGAATTCGAGGAAGTCCGCCAGCAGGTCGGTCGAAAACGGCAAGAGCGCGATAAAGGCGAGAAAGCAGAGGTTCAGCGTGGCGAGCCGTCTGTCGGACTTGGCGATCAGTCCATGCTGGGCCTGCTGGCCGAACCAGAATATGGTCAGGGTCAGGAAACTCAACGCATAGGTCAGGAAGCGCGGCGCCAGTGCCGCGATGGCGGCAAGCAGATCGTGCTCGGAATGAACAGTCTCATTCGCCGGCACCCTGATCTCGAGCACGATCAGCGTGAGCGCGATGGCGAAGACGCCGTCGGTGATGCCGACAATGCGGCCGCGTCCTTCCGCCGACGCTTCGAGTGGGCGCTTCATCGGTTCCTCCGCCTGCGGTTCCCGGAAAAATCTAGCACGACTGAGGCCATTTGCATCCGGACGGGATGTTTCCTGGCAATATGGCTGGTTTCAAGGACTACAAGCTGCTGGCCGGTTGTTGCCAGCCCAGCGGCGGTCTAAGCAGAGTGCCATGCATTCGCCAGATGAAGCCGCCGCAATTCCGCTGACCAGACCGGTCACGAACGGGACGTTCTGCCCGCAATCGCAGCGCCGATACGTGCTGATCGCGGCGATCCTGGCGTCGGCGCTCGGCTTCATCGACGGTTCGATCCTGGCCATCGCCATGCCGGCGATCCGCGTCAATCTTGGCGCCAGTCTCGCCGAGGCGCAGTGGATCTCCAATGGCTATGCGTTGACGCTGTCGGCGCTGATCCTCGCCGGCGGGGCCGCCGGCGACCGGTTCGGGCTGCGCCGCGCCTTCGTGGCCGGCATCGTGTTGTTTGTCGCAGCCTCGCTTGCCTGTGCGCTGGCACCGAATGCTGTCGTGCTGATCGCGTTTCGCGCCCTCCAGGGCATTGGCGCGGCGATCATGGTGCCGGGCAGCCTCGCCATCATCGCCAAGGCCTACCCAAAGAAAGAACGCGGCCGTGCGATCGGCATCTGGGCGGCGGCCTCGGCGCTGACCACCGCACTCGGCCCCGTGCTCGGCGGCCTCGTTTTGTCGGCTTTCGGCGACGGCATCTGGCGGGCGATCTTCGCCGTCAACCTGCCTCTCGGCCTGATTTCGATCTATCTCCTGCTTGCCAAGATTCCAGCCGATGCGCCGACGGAGAAACGCAGCCTGGATCTCGGCGGTGGGGCGCTGGCGACATTGGCCTTCGGCGCGCTTGCATATGGGCTGACGTCAATGAGTTCCAGCGGCGAGGGCCACATGGCAGGGCCGAGCATTGCCGCCGGCGGGGTGCTGCTTGTGGTCTTCATCCTGTTCGAGCAGCGACAGCGCGAGCCGATGATCGATCTCAGCCTGTTTCGCATCGGCGCTTTCGCCGGCGCCAATGTAGCGACCTTCTTTCTCTATTTCGCGCTGTCGGCCAATCTCTTCTATCTGCCGATGCTGCTGATAGCCGGCTGGGGGCTGAGCACGGCCGAGGTCGGCTTCATCTTCCTGCCTCTGTCCGCATCGATCGCACTTCTGTCGGGACCGGTCGGTCAATTGTCTGACCGGATCGGGCCGCGTTTCCCGATCGCCTGCGGCAGCCTGATCGTGGCCTTCGCCTTTGCCGGACTTGCCTTGCTCACCCATGCCGGCATCCATAATTTCTGGACGGGGACGTTCCCGCTGATGGCGCTGATGGGACTAGGTATGGCGCTGGTCGTCTCGCCACTGTCGACCGCGATCATGACAGCGGTGGAAGACAAGGATACGGGGGCTGCTTCCGGCATCAACAATGCCGTCTCGCGCATTGGCGGCCTGATCGCGGTGGCGGCGATGGGATCGCTGGCGGCCTGGGTCTATGCCCATGCATTGGACGGAAGTGCGATTTCAGCCGTGCCAGGCTTCGGCGAACCGGCACCGGCTGGACTTGCGCCCGCACTCGATGCGGCACGGCAGGCCGCCAGTGACGCTGCCTTCTCCGTGGTCTCTTGGGTGACGGCGCTGCTTTGCCTGCTTTCAGCTGTCATCGCGTGGACGACAATTTCCGGAGAGCTGCTGCCATGGTCGCGGCGTGCGGAAACCAGGCAAGACTGAAACGCGCAGGTTCAGCCTTCGATCTTGGCGCTGGCGACTTTCAGTGAATTGCCATCTTCCTGCTTCAGCAGATCGTCGATGCGCTCGCGCTCGCGCTTGAAGGCAACGAGGTCGTCGCCTTTCAGCACCTTGCCGACCGGCAGGCGGACCCGCATCGGATCGACCTTGGTGCCGTTGACGATCAGTTCGTAGTGGAGATGCGGGCCGGTGGCGAGGCCGGTCTGGCCGAGATAACCGATGGTCTGGCCCTGGCGCACCCGCATTCCCGGCTCGATGCCTTTGGCAAAGGCGCTCTGGTGATTGTACGAGGTTTCGTAGCCATTGGCATGGCGGATGATGATCTGCTTGCCGTAGCCGCCGGCCCAGCCGACCTTCTCGACGACGCCATTGCCGGCGGCGATGATCGGCGTGCCGATCGGAGCCGCCCAGTCGACGCCGGTATGCATGCGGACATAGCCGAGGATCGGATGTTTGCGGGCGCCGAAACCGGAGCGGAATTTTCCGGCCGGCAGCGGATTGCGCAGCAGGAACTGCTGGGCGCTCGAGCCGTCCTCGTCGAAATAGTCGGTGCTGCCGTCCTGCATCTGGAAACGGTAGAAGTTGCGCGTCGTGCCGCCAAACGTCGCCGAGACGTAGAGAAGTTCGGAATTGTCCGATGTCTGGTCGTCACCGTCGGGCTGCGAGAACAGCACTTCGAGGCGGTCGGAGGGATTGAGGCGGGACTGGAAGTCGACGTCGGACG